>NZ_JAPSLK010000068.1 GCF_031180885.1 Saccharothrix sp. | reverse complement strand
TCCGCCGCGTACTCTCCGGCTTGCGCGGTGTGGACCAGAACAAGAGCAGGAGAGCGCAGTGACCTATGTGATCGCCCAGCCGTGCGTGGACGTGCTCGACAAGGCGTGCATCGAAGAGTGCCCCGTCGACTGCATCTACGAAGGCGACCGGATGCTCTACATCCACCCGGATGAGTGCGTCGACTGTGGTGCTTGCGAGCCGGTGTGCCCGGTTGAGGCCATCTACTACGAGGACGACGTCCCGGACGAGTGGAAGGAGTACACCAAGGCGAACGTGGACTTCTTCGACGAGCTGGGGTCCCCGGGCGGTGCCTCGAAGGTGGGCAAGGTCAGCGCCGACCCCGCGTTCATCAAGGCTCTCCCGCCGCAGGCGTCGCACGAGTGACCAAGCGGCTCCCGGACTTCCCCTGGGACTCCCTGGCCGACCACGCCGCCAAGGCGCGTGCGCACCCCGGCGGTGTGGTCGACCTGTCCATCGGGACCCCCGTGGACGAGGTTCCGGACCTGGTTCAACGGGCTCTGGCGAGCGTCGCCGAGCAGCCCGGCTACCCGACCACGCACGGAACGCCGGAGCTGCGCGAGTCGGTCGTCGGCGCCCTCGCGCGCCGGCACGGCGTCACCGGGCTGGACCCGAAGGACGTCCTGCCCACCATCGGGTCGAAGGAGCTGGTGGCCTGGCTGCCGACGCTGCTCGGGCTCGGCCCGGGTGACGTGGTGGCGATCCCGGCCCTGGCCTACCCGACCTACGAGGTGGGCGCGAAGCTCGCGGGCGCGACCCCGGTCCGCCTGGCCGACGGCGAACCGCCGCCCGAGGGCACCCGCCTGGTGTGGCTGAACTCGCCGTCCAACCCGACCGGCCGCGTGCAGGGCGCCGCCGCGCTGGCCCAGGCCGTGCGGGACGCCCGGGACGTGGGCGCGGTGGTGGCGTCGGACGAGTGCTACCTGGCGCTGCCGTGGGACGCCGAACCGGTGTCCGTGCTGCGCCCCGAGGTCAACGGCGGTGCGCTGGACGGGCTGCTGGCGGTGCACTCGCTGTCCAAGTCCTCCAGTCTGGCGGGCTACCGGGCGGGGTTCGTCACCGGCGACCCGGCCCTGGTCGCGGCGCTGCTGGAGGTCCGCAAGCACGCGGGGATGATCGTGCCCCGACCGGTGCAGGCGGCGATGACGGCGGCGTTGAACGACGACGACCACGTGGCCGTGCAGCGGGAGCGCTACCGCGCCCGGCGCGAGGTGCTGCTGCCCGCGCTGAAGTCGGCGGGCTTCACCGTCGACCACTCGGAGGCGGGCCTGTACCTGTGGTCGACCCGCGACGAGAAGGCGTGGGACACCGTGGCGTGGCTGGCCGAGCGCGGCATCCTGGCCGCTCCGGGCACGTTCTACGGGCCGACCGGCGACCGGCACGTGCGGATCGCCCTGACGGCGACCGACGAGCGGGTCGCGCGGGCGGCCGAGCGTCTCGGCGGCTGAGCGGCTGACGGGGCTGAGGTCGGCTTACCCAGCGGAGATTACTGTTGGGTATGCCGATCTACTCGTTTGAAGGCAAGACGCCCGTCGTGCACCCGAGCGCGTGGATCGCGCCGACCGCCACCCTCATCGGGGACGTCACCGTAGAGGCGAATGCGTCCGTCTGGTACGGGGTCGTCATCCGCGCCGACTTCGGGCCCGTGGTCATCCGGGAGGGCGCGAACGTGCAGGACAACACGGTCATCCACGTCCAGCAGGGCGTCGACATCGGGGCCGGGGCGACGATCGGGCACCTGTGCGTGGTGCACGACTGCACGGTCGGCGCGGGGGCGTTGATCGGCAACGGGGCCACCGTGCAGGACGGCGCGGTCATCGGGGAGCGGGCGTTGATCGCGGCCGGGGCGATGGTGGGGCCGGGGAGCGTGGTGCCGCCGGAGGTTGTGGCGATGGGGGTGCCGGCGAAGCGGCAGGTTCCGCTGGAGGGCGCGCCGAAGATGTGGGTGGACCACAACGCGGCCATCTACCAGGCGCTGGCGCAGCGGCACGCGGCCGGGATCGAAGAGGCGACGATCGAACAAGCCTGACCGGCCGGCATGCGAACAGGCCTGACCGGCCGGCGTGCGAACAGGGCTGACCGGTGGGGCCGCAGCGAACCAGGTTGCGGCCCCGTGGTGGGTCAGTCGTTCGAGTGCAGGGCCGCGTTCAGCTCCACGCCCGTGCCCTTGCGCGGCAGGACCTTGACCACACCGGTCGTCGAGTCGCGGATGAACAGCAGGTTGGACGTGCCGGACAGCGCCGCGCCCTTGACCACCGTCCCGTCCGGCCCGGTGATCTTGGTGCCCGCCGTGACGTACAGCCCGGCCTCGACCACGCAGTCGTCGCCCAGCGAGATGCCGACGCCGCCGTTCGCGCCGATCAGGCACCGCTCGCCGATGGCGATGACCTCCTTGCCACCACCGGACAGCGTGCCCATGACCGACGCGCCGCCGCCGATGTCCGAGCCGTCGCCCACGACCACACCCGCGGAGATCCGGCCCTCGACCATCGACGCGCCCAGCGTGCCCGCGTTGAAGTTCACGAAGCCCTCGTGCATGACGGTGGTGCCCGCCGCGAGGTGCGCGCCGAGGCGGACGCGGTCGGCGTCGGCGATCCGCACGCCGGTCGGCACCACGTAGTCGACCATGCGCGGGAACTTGTCGACGCCGTAGACGGTGACCGGGCCGCGGGTGCGCAGCCGCAGCCGGGTCTCCTCGAACCCGTCCACCGCGCACGGGCCGTGGTTGGTCCACACGACGTTGTTGAGCAGGCCGAACACGCCGTCCAGGTTCGCGCCGTGCGGCTGCACCAGGCGCGCCGACAGCAGGTGCAGGCGCAGGTAGACGTCGTGGGTGTCGGCGGGCGCGTCGGACAGCGAGCCGATGCCCACCCGCACGCCCACGACCTCGACGTCGCGCTCGGCGTCGAAGCCGAGCTGCTTCGCGGCGGCCTCACCGAGCGCTTCGGCGACCTCGGCGGCCGACAGGCGGGTCGTGCCGGTGGACTCGGGCGCGCCCAGCGACGGCGACGGGAACCAGGTGTCCAGCACGGCCCCGGTGGAGGTGACGGTGGCGAGTCCGACGCCGAACGCGCCGGTCGGGTTCTCGGTGCTCACGGGGGTCAACGGTAACGGACCGACCCTCAGCCACCCCCTCGCGCCCAACCTCCGGACACCCAGCCGCCCAGCCTCCCCACGCCCCCCACCACTCCACGGCCCCAGCCACCCCACGGCCCCAGCCACCTCCACGGCCCTCAACCACCCCACGCCCCCAGCCGCCCTACGCGCCCAGTCGGGCGGCGGAGCCGGCGAGCGGGCAGTCCGCCGGGGAGGACGCAACTCAACTTGGGCTTCTTGCTTGTGTCATCCCCGTATGGCCTGCCCGAAGGGCTACCACAGATTTCCCGGGTGCAGCCGAAAAGTTTTGCGAGGTACGAGCAAAAGTTTTCAGCGGTACCCGGGAAATCTGTGGTTGGCTTTGCCAGGCCATGCGGGGATGGCACAAGCAAGAAGCCCCCGCAGTTGCAGTTGTGTCATCCTTGGCGGCCTGCCCGCCGGCGAGGCTCTTTTGATCTTTAGACCTGCGCTTTCGCGCTCAAGTCCACGCTGTGCGCGTGTGAACGCAACGCGCTCCGCGCGGCTGGAGGAGGAACGCGCTTCGCGCTCTTGAACGGCGCTGACGCGCTCACAAGCTGAACGCGCCGGCGCGCTCTCAAGATCAAAAGCGGGCCTGGAGGACCACCGATGGGGGAGGAAGGGCGTCGGTTCCCCACCGCATGGCCTGGCAAAGCCAACCACAGATTTCCCGGGTGCCGCTGAAATTTTTTGCTCGTTCCTCGCAAAACTTTTCGGCTGCACCCGGGAAATCTGTGGTAGCCCTTCGGGCAGGCCATACGGTGGGGGAACCGAAGCCCCGCCTGTGGCTGGGAGCAGCCCGCCGCGCGGAGCGCGGCGAAAAGCAAAAGCAGCCGCTGCGCGGCGAAGGCCGTGTGCGGAACCCGCCACCGGGCGGCCTGAACCGCCGAACCCGAATTCCGGACCCCGGACCCCGGACCCGGGACCCCGGACCTCGGACCCCGGACCCCGGACCCCGGATCTCGAACCCCGGACCCCGGACCCCGGCGACGCCACCCGAAGAGGGCAACCGGCACGCGGTAACGTGCGGAGGCGTGGCCGACACCTTGAACCTCGCTGCCGATCCCGTCGAGCTGACCGCCGCCCTCGTGGACGTGCCGAGCGTGTCCGGGAACGAGGCCGAGCTGGCCGACCTGGTCGAGCGGTCGTTGCGCGCGCAGACCGCGCTCGAGGTCGTCCGCCTGGGCAACTGCGTGCTGGCCCGCACCGACCTGGGCCGCGCGAAGCGGGTCGTGCTCGCCGGCCACCTGGACACCGTCCCGGTGAACGACAACCTGCCCTCCCGCCTGGACGGCGACCTGCTCTACGGCCTGGGCACCTGCGACATGAAGGGCGGCGACGCGGTCATGCTGAACCTGGCCGCCACCGTCACCGACCCGGTCCACGACCTGACCTTCGTGTTCTACGACTGCGAAGAGGTCGAGGCGGTCCGCAACGGCCTGAACTTCGTCGAGCGCGACCTGCCGGAGTGGCTCAAGGCCGACCTCGCCATCGTGTGCGAGCCGTCGAACGCGGTCATCGAGGCCGGCTGCCAGGGCACCATGCGCATCGAGGTCCGCACCAAGGGCGTCCGGGCGCACACCGCGCGCGGCTGGATGGGCGTCAACGCGATCCACGCGATCGGCGAGGCCCTGCGCCGGCTGGAGAGCTACCAGCCGCGCCAGGTCGACATCGACGGCTGCCTGTACCGCGAAGGCCTCCAGGCGGTGAAGATCGAGGGCGGGGTCGCGGGCAACGTCGTGCCGGACGCCGCCGTGCTCACCGTCAACCACCGGTTCGCGCCCGACCGCAGCCCCGAGCAGGCCGAGCAGCACCTGCGCGAGGTGTTCGAGGGCTTCGAGGTCACGGTCACCGACATGTCCGCGGGCGCGTTGCCGGGCCTGCACACCGAGGCCGCGCAGGAGCTGGTGCAGGCGGCCGGCGGGACCCCGGTGGCCAAGCTCGGCTGGACGGACGTGGCGCGGTTCGCGGCCCTGGGCATCCCGGCGGTGAACTTCGGTCCCGGCGACCCGCTGCTGGCGCACACCCAGCAGGAACACGTGCCGGTGAATGACGTCCGACGGTGCCGCGAAGTGTTGTGGCGGTTCCTCAGCCGGGGGTGAGACCCGCACTAGACTCGCGCCAATGAGTGAGCACAACGGCGTCGACGAGCACCCCAAGGAGAAGCAGCGCGGACCGGTCGTCCTGCGCCGCGGGCGCCGTGAGGAGCTGACCACCACCGACCAGCGGCTGCTGGACTCGCGCGGCCCCAGCGACTGGGTCCACACCGACCCGTGGCGGGTGCTGCGCATCCAGGCCGAGTTCGTGGAGGGCTTCGGCGCGCTGGCCGAGGTGCCCAGCGCGGTCACCGTGTTCGGCTCCGCCCGCACCGGCCGCGACCACCCGGAGTACGAGATCGGCCGCAAGCTCGGCGGCGCGCTCGCCGAAGCCGGGTTCGCCGTGATCACCGGCGGTGGTCCGGGCTCGATGGAGGCGGTCAACCGGGGCTGCTCGGAGGCGGGCGGGTTCTCCATCGGGCTGGGCATCGAGCTGCCGTTCGAGCAGGGCCTGAACCCGTGGGTCGACCTGGGCGTGAACTTCCGCTACTTCTTCGTCCGCAAGACCATGTTCATCAAGTACTCCCAGGCGTTCATCTGCCTGCCCGGCGGGTTCGGCACGCTGGACGAGCTGTTCGAGGCGCTGACCCTGGTGCAGACCAAGAAGGTCACCAAGTTCCCGGTGGTGCTGTTCGGCAGCGACTACTGGCAGGGCCTGTACGACTGGGTGGAGCGCTCGGTGCTGGGCGGCGGGAAGATCGGCGAGAAGGACCTCGCGCTGCTGCACGTCACCGACGACATCGACGACGCCGTCCGCGTGGTCCAGGAGGCGCACAAGGCGTGGGGCGAGGCGCATTGACCGCCGTCACCGTTTAATCGTTGCGGACGGTCCCTCAGCCTGCACTCCCGCGGTTTCGTGTCCCGCTTCGCCCTGGACTCGCTGGTGGTGACCGACGACGTCACGGCAGCCTTGGACGCTTGCGCTACTTGAGCCTCGCGCTCTCCAAGCCCCTGGCGACAGCCAGGCGCTGGGCTTCCTCCTCGAAACGTTCGACGTCCAGAGGTGCGAACGGTGACAGGGTGACGTCCAAGCGCTTGCCCGACGTCTTCGCGCGCCAGGTGCCCAGGATCTCGCCGTCCACCATGATCGCCCCCGGCCGCCCCAGGATGCGCCACACCTCCTTCTGGTGCGCCTTGTCCGGCACCAACAGGTCCCGGTCGCGGGCGCTCAGGTAAGGGTCGAGCGGCGGCAGGAGGCGGGCCACGTCCGGCTCGGGCGGGTTCTCGAAGGCCGCCACCCGGTCCGCCGGCAGGAACGCCCCGCGCCCCACCTCGACCAGGTCGTCCGGCCACACCGCCTTGACGTCCTTGACCGGCGCGCCGAAGTAGGCCGCGACCTCGGACGGGCCGGCGGGGCCGTGCAGGGCCAGGCAGTCGTGCACCAAGCCCTCGAAGCCCTTGGTGCGCTGGGGAATCCGACGGCCTTTGATCGGCAAGAACGTCACCGTCTTCGCGGCCGGGTCGAACCGGAGCCCGGCGGGCAGCACGGCGATGCGGAAGATCGGGTCGTGCACGTGGGTCGCCTGGCAGCCCCGGCACCACCCGGTCACCTCCGGCGGCACCAACGGCGTCAGGCGGGTCGACGCCTCGCCCTTGGTCATCGGCTCGTCCACCACGGACTTCAACGCCTCGACCACCGCCCGGAACACGTCCAGCGGCGCGTCCACCTTGGGCCGGTTCATCCGGGCCAGCGCGTCGGCGTCGCTCAACGGCCACAGCGCGGCGGCCAGCGCGGGCAGCGCCTTCGGCCGGTGCCAGTGCGGCGCGCCCCGCACCGACCACGTCAGGGTGAACTCCGCCAAATCCGGCACCTCGGGCAGCCGGGCCGCGAGCGCGGGCAGCGCCGACCGCTCCGAGTCCTGCACGCCCAGGTCGAACACCCGCAGCGCGGCCGGGTCCGCCACACCGCGGTCGAACTGGTGGGCCGCGACCCGGTGGGCGAGGACCTGGCCGCGGTCAGTCAAGGCGGTAGTCCAGTTCGATCAGCTCGTGCGACATCCGCACGGTGCCGCCGATGCCCGCCAGTTCGCCGGTGCCGGACCCGGGCACCACGTGCCCGAAGCGGTCGGCACCGGCCGACCCGACGATCCCGCCGTGCTGGAAGACGAACGACCCCGTCCGCCCGTCCAGCACGCCGGTGAACCTCTCCGTCCCCACGTACCCGGCCTGCGTCTCACCGGGTTGGCACGTGGTCAACTCGGCCGTGCTCGTGCCCTCCATCGGTCCGCTGTACCGCTTGTCCACGGCGACCCGGCCGATCTTCGGCTCGGTGTCGTCGACGGTGGTCTCGTCCCAGCGGGTGATGGTGAACTTCGCTTCCATGCAGGCCATGCTGACAGCAATTCCTGCCACCTGCTGTCAGGCTTGGGGCACCTTCAGCCACGAGTCCGCCCCGAAGCGGACCGACCCGCCGAGGCTGCTCTCGCCGCCGTACCGGGCGTCGACCGAGTCCACGACCAGCACCAACCGGTTGCCCGGCGCCACCTCCCAGACCACCGGCTCCAGGTCGAGGTCCAGCGTCCGGGTGCCCGCGCCGCGCAGCGTGACCGGCTTGTGCGTGACCAGCGCGCCCAGGCCGAGGGCGTTGACCTCGTACAGGTAGGCGAACAGGGAGGTCGTGTCGGCGCTGGTGGTGACGGTGAGGTGGGCGCGGGGCGTGCCGCTGACCGTCGTGCCGCTCCAGTGGACCGGTCCGTGCCAGACCCCGGACGCGAGCCGGTCGACCAGCGGGATGGAGACACCGGTCGGGATGTTCAGGAAGCCCTGCAACGCGCCGCTGACCATGACCGTGCCGCTCTCGGCGATGGTGGGCCAGCCGGTGGTGTTCCAGTCGGCGGACAGCGGGATGGTCGAGGACTTCGTGGTCGCCGCCGCCCAGGACGGGTAGGACCGCCACCCGCCGCCGTTGTTCGGCTTGACCTGCACCGCGCCCTCGCGGTTGATGCCGTTGTCGACGCCCGCCAGGTGGTGGTCGAACCAGCGGCCGACCGACGCCCAGATCTCGTTGGGCAGCCCGGCCGCGCCGAACAGCTCGGCGGTGGCGTGGTCGCCGGGCGAGAGCATGAGCCGCTTCGGCCCCGTGAGACGGCCGAAGAAGTCGGTGATCTGCCCCGGCGGGAAGAGCCCGTCGTTCCAGGCGTTGCCGATCAGCACGGCGGCCTTGATCGAGGACACCTTGGACGCGGGGGAGCGCGGCGGCGAGATCGGCAGGACGTCCTCGAACCGGTTCTCCCGGTAGGCCGCCTCCGCCTCCCGCAGCACCGGCCCCGGCCGCCCGGTGAGGTTGCCCGCCGCGAGCAGCAGTTCGACGGCCTGCTTGCTGACCGTCTCGTTCGGGTACAGCGAGCGGGCCAGGTCGGTCCACGTGCTCAGCGCGGCGACGGCCTTGATGCGCGGGTCGACGGCGGCGGCCAGCAGCGACTGCCCGGCACCGTAGGAGATGCCGCCGACGCCGACCTTCGCCGCGTCACCGCCCGCGTTCGCGATGCCCCAGTCGATCACCCGGCTGACGTCCGCGATCGTGTCCGGGCCCGCCACGTCGATCTCGCCGGCGGAGTCCCAGAAGCCTCGACTGGTGTAGCTGATCACGGTGTAGCCGGACTCGTAGGCCAACCTGGCCGCCGCACCCACGTACTCGATGTTGTTGACACCCCAGCTGGACGGGAACACGAGCAGCGGGAACGGCCCGCTGCCCCGGCCCGTCGGCTCCACCACGAACGCCTTGAGCGGCGTGCCGCCCTGGCCGGGGATCGTCTCGTACCGCACGGCGAAGCCCGGCGCCGCCTGAGCCGGTGGCGCCAGGACCAGACCTGTTATGGCAACGAGCAGCAGGATGAGTGTCCGGCGCACGTGGTCCTCCTTGACCGTGACCTGGATCACGCAGGGTGTTACCAGCGAGTAAACAGAGTGGTACTCGCCAGTAGCAATGGCCTGTGACCTGGTTCACCCGGTCGGCGCCGGAGGTCCGCAGCGCCGAAGTGCGCTGGTGGGAGCGATGGCACGATGGCGACCATGCTTCGGTTCGGTACGCGTGAAGTGCCCCAGGATCGTGCGCTGGTGATGGCGATCGTCAACCGGACGCGCGACTCCTTCTACGACCAGGGGGCGACCTTCGCCGACGACGCCGCCATGGCCGCCGTCGACCGGGCCGTGTCCGAAGGCGCCGACATCGTGGACATCGGGGGCGTCAAGGCCGGGTCCAAGGGGGAGCACGTCGACACCGACGAGGAGATCCGACGGGTCGTGCCGTTCGTGGCGGCGGTGCGAGAGCGGCACCCCGGGTTGGTGATCAGCGTCGACACCTGGCGCCACGAGGTGGGGCGCGAGGTGTGCCGGGCGGGGGCGGACCTGCTCAACGACACGTGGGCCGGGGCCGATCCGTTGCTGGCGGAGGTGGCGGCGGAGTTCGCGGTGGGGATCGTGTGTTCGCACACCGGCGGGCTGCCGCCGCGCACCGACCCGCACCGGGTCCGGTACGAGGACGTGGTGGCGGCGGTCAGCGAGGAACTGGTCGCGCGGGCCGAGCGGATGGTGGCGTTCGGGGTGCCGCGTGAAGGGGTGTTGATCGACCCCACCCACGACTTCGGCAAGAACACCTGGCACGGCCTGGAACTGCTGCGCCGGCTCGACGAGTTGGTCGGCACCGGGTGGCCGGTGCTGATGGCGTTGTCGAACAAGGACTTCGTCGGGGAGACGCTGGGCGCGGACCTCGTCGACCGGGTCGACGGGACGCTGGCCGCCACGTCGGTCGCGGCGTGGCTGGGGGCGAAGGTGTTCCGGGCGCACCAGGTGAAGCAGACCCGGCACGTGGTGGAGATGGTGGCCGGTATCGCGGGCACGCGTCCGCCGGCGAAGGTGTTGCGGGCGTTGGCGTGATCGGCAACACCTGGCAGCGTCCACAGTGGACTTTGGCGGAACTCTTGCGGTGCAAAGGGTCTCGGACCGTGAGTGTTGTGCTGCCCGCGCTGGACGAGGAGGCCACCGTCGGCGGGGTGGTGGCGGCCGTGCGTCCGCTCGTCGGTGGGCTGGTGGACGAGCTGGTCGTGGTGGACTCCGGGTCGGTGGACCGGACGGTGGAGGTCGCGGCATCGGCCGGGGCCAGGGTCGTGCGGCGGACCGATGTGCTGCCGGACTTGCCGCCGTGGCCGGGCAAGGGTGAGGTGCTGTGGCGGTCGCTGGCGGCGACCACCGGGGACGTCGTGGTGTTCCTCGACTCCGACCTGGTCGACCCCGACCCGGGTTACGTGCCGGCCCTGCTCGGGCCGCTGCTGACCCGGGACGTGCACCTGGTGAAGGGCTTCTACCGGCGTCCGCTGGGGCAGGGCGCCACCGGGGGCGGGCGGGTCACCGAGTTGGCGGCGCGGCCGTTGCTCAACGCGTTGCGGCCGGAGCTGTCCTGGGTGGTGCAGCCGCTGGGCGGCGAGTACGCGGGCACGCGGGAGTTCCTGGAGTCGGTGCCGTTCGCGGCCGGGTACGGGGTGGAGGTCGGGCTGCTGCTCGACGCCGCGGACCGGTTCGGGCCGGCCGGGATCGCCCAGGTCAACCTGGGTGTCCGCCGGCACCGCAACCGGCCGCTGGACGAGCTGGGGCCGATGTCCAGTCAGGTGGTCGGGACCGTGCTGCGGCGGCTGGGCGTGCCGGTCGCGTCGGACACGCTGACCAGGTTCGTGCCGGTGGCGGACGAGTGGCTGCCCAAGCCGGTGGACGTGCTGATGGCCGACCGGCCGCCGATGCGCTCGGTGCTCCAGCGGTCCCGGTAGTAGCCATCGGTCGCTGCCAGTTCGGCGTGCGTGCCGCGCTGGGTTACCCGGCCGTCCTCGATGACGACGATGTGGTCGAAGTCCTGGAGCGGTGCGAGTCGGTGGGTCACCAGGACGACGGTGCCGCGAGCGGCGTCGAGCACGCGGCCCAGGACCTCGTCGCCGTGCTGGATCGTCAGGCCTTCGACGGGTTCGTCCAGCAGCAGGACGTCCGGGTCGGCGAGCAGGGCGCGGGCGAGGAGCAGGCGTTGTCGTTGGCCGCCGGACAGCTTGGCTTCGGCGTCCCAGTCGACGTCGAGGTCCACGAGGGCCGCCACGCGGTCGAGTTCGGCCTGGGTGGCGTCGGGTTTGGCGAACAGGACGTTCTCGCGGACCGTGCGCTCGAAGACGTGGGCGTCGTCGAGCACGCCTTTGGCACCGTGCTTGTGCGCGACGGCTCGCAGCAAGGTGCTCTTGCCGGCGCCGCTTGGACCCACGACGCCGATCCGCCGGTAGCGCGTGACGTCCACCAGCGGTTCCGTGCGGGTTTCGTCGGCTGGTGCGGCGAGCACTTCGCGGACGCGGGACACCGAGCCGCGCACCTCGGCCCACTTCTGCGCCGCCCCGGTCAGCGGCACCATCACCTCCAGCACCGCGACCGACCCGAGGACGACGTACGCGGGCGCGCCCTGGACCAGCAACAACACCGCGAACCCGAACTGCGCCGCGACCGCCACCCCGGCCAGCACCGCCGCCGGCCGCGTCCCGCGGCGCTCGCGCACGGCCAGGTCGTCCACCACCTGGTCCGTCCGCGCCAGCTCGCGGTCCAGGGCGCCGAACGCCCGCAGTTCGGCCGCGCCCTCCCGCAACGTCACGACCCGGTCCGCCAACTCGGCCCGCAGGGGAGCGAGCGCCCGCAAGTGCCGGTCTGCCAAGGCGAAAGCCACGAGGGGGAGGACGACTCCGACGATCACCACACCGATCGCCAACTGGGGCACCACCACGACCGCCGCCACGCCGACCAGCGCGGCCACGCACGCCGGCAGCAGGCACCGCAGCACCGCGTCCTGGAGCGCGTCCACGTCGGACACCAGCCGGGTCAACGCGTCCCCGCCGCGCAACGGCCGCCGCAGCAGCGACTCGTACACCCGTCCCCGGACCTCGACCATGGCCTTGAGCACGGCCTCGTGCCCGGCCAACCGCTCGGCGTAGCGCAGCCCGCCGCGCGCCACGGCCAACGTCCGCACCGCCACGATCGCCACCGCCAGCGCGGACATCGGCGGCTGCTCGGCGGCCCGCATGACCAGCCACACGGCCGTCGTCATCAGCCCGATCCCGGCCAGTTCCGCCGCCACGCCGACGACCAGCGCCACCACGAGCCTCATCGCAGTTCCACCACCCGGTCGACCTCGCCGAGCAGGGCCGGGCGGTGCGCGACGATCAGCGCCGTCCGGCTGCGTGACGACTCCCGGGTGAACCACTCCCGGGCGACCCGCAGCACGGTGTCCTCGGTCCGGCCGTCCAACCGTGAGGTGGGCTCGTCCAGCAGCAACACCTGCGCCGAGTCGCGCACCAGCGCCCGCGCGAGCGCCACCCGCTGCCGTTCCCCGGCCGACAGCGTGTGCCGCGCGTCCACCAGATCCCCCAGCCCGACCGCCCGAGCAGCCGACACGACATCCACCCCGTCTGATCCCAAAGCGATGTTCTCCCCGACCGTCCCCGGGAACAGCGTCGGCCGCTGGGGCACCCAGGCCAGTTGCCGCAGCCACTCCGCGCGGTCGAGTTCGCGCAGGTCGACGCCGTCCACCAGGACCCGCCCGGCGCACGGCTCGACCTCGCCCAGCAGGACCGCCAGCAAGCTGCTCTTGCCCACCCCGCTCGGTCCGACCAGGGCCACCCGCTCACCGGGTGACAGCCGCAACGACACGCGGTCCAGCACGAGCCCGTCCCGTCCCGGGTAGCGCACCGACACCCCGTCCACCTCGATGGTCGCCACGCGCAGGTCCGGCGGACGCCGCCCCGCGACCACCGCCGGCGGCCGTACCGCAAACGCTTGCTCCAGCACCGCCAGGCCCTCCGCACTGGCGTGGAACTGGGCCCCGGCCGCCCGCAGCGGCAGGTAGGCCTCGGGCGCGAGCAGCAGCACGAGCAGCGCCACGTGGAGGGTCACCCCGCCGTGCAGCAGCCGCAGGCCCACCGGCACCGCCACCAGCGCCACGGACAGCGTCGCGACCAGTTCCAGGACCAGCGCGGACAGGAACGCCACGCGGAGCGTCCGCATGGTGGCGGAGGCGTGCGCGCCGGCCATCGCCCGCACCGTCTGGGCCTGCGCGGCGGCCCGGCCGAACATCCGCAGCGTGCCCAGGCCGCGCACGACGTCCAGGAAGTGCCCGCCGACCTCGGCCAGGCCCTCCCACTGCCGCCGCGTGCGCTCCCGCGTGTGCATGCCGACCAGCGCCGCGAACACCGGCACCAACGGCAGCGTCAAGGCGATCGTCAGGGCGGCCGTCCAGTCCGCGAACGACAGCCGGACCAGCACCGCCACCGGCACGGTCACCGACACCACGACCTGCGGCAGGTACCCGGCCAGGTACGGCTCGATCGCGTCCAGGCCCTTGACCACCAGGGTGGTGACGGCCCCGGTCGACCCCGAGCCGTCGCGCAGCACCCGCTTGCGCAGCGCGGCCTTCACCGAAGCCGCTTCCCGTTGCGCCACAACGCGTCCGAGCCAGACGAACACAGCCCGCGCGGCCACCACCCCGATGAGCAGCCCCAGGCCGCCGCCACCGCTGAGCACGGTGGCCAACGCCTCGGCCTGCGCGAGCACCAGGCCCGCCGTCACGACGCCCAGCAGGGTCAGCGCGACGACGTACCGCCGGTCAGCGTGCCGCACGGGACAGTCTCCACGTCGCCCACTGGAACACGAGCACCAGCGGCAGCACGACCGCCGCCACCCAGCCCAGCGCCTGCAACGTCGGCGTGTGCGACATCACCCCGGGCGTCACCACGCCCCGCGCCCCGAACACCGCGAGCGCCGGCACCGCGCACACCACCGCCGTGCACAGGAACGCCACCCGGAAAGCCCGTGCCCGCAACGCGAACCAGGCCCCCGCCAAGCCCGCGAGTGCCACCACCGCACCAGCCAGACCGACCGCCGGCAACGCCACCGGCCCGCGCAGGAACACCGCCGCCACCACGAACAGCCCCACCGGCGCGAACAACACCCGCGCCACCACGAGCACCCGCGCCCGGTCGTCCAGCCGCCAGGCCAGGAAAACCGCGCCGTGCAACAGGAACAGCGACACAAGCCCGAACGCCCACAGCACCGGCGGCCCGCCCAGGACGTCAGCCAGCAGCACGCCCCAGCCCACCGCGACCACCAGCGCGCCGCCCACCACGAACACGTCCCAGAACGGCCCGATCCGCAACTGCACGGCCGCCGTGAACAGCACCAGCCCCACCAGCACGATCACGAACGCGATCCGGTGCTCGGACAGCAGTTCCCCCTCCAGCCGGGGGAACGCGCCGAACAGCACACCGACCGCCGCGACCAGCCACACCTCGTTGCCCAGGAAGAACGGCGTCATCGCGCGCAGCACCCGCGCCCGCTCCGCCTCGTCGCGCCCGAGGAACCGGTACAGCAGCCCGACCCCGTAGTCGAACCCCGCCAGCGCGAAGTACCCCGCCGTCAGCAGCCCGAGCAGGGCCACCCACACACCCTCCACGATCAAAACCCCTTCACAGAGCCGGAACCAGCGGGGACACCGGGACGCTCGCCTCGACCGGGCCGCGCTTCGCCAGCCGCGCGATGAGCACCCAGTCCGCGACCGCGAGCACGGCGAACACGGCGGTGAACGCGATGAACGAGAACAACATCCCGTCCCGGGTGGCGTGCGACATCGCGTCTTCCGTGCGCAGCAGCCCGTACACCAGCCACGGCTGCCGGCCCAGTTCGCGGAACAGCCAGCCGCCGATGGCCGCGATGAACGGCAGCGGGATGCCGATGACCATCAGGTACAGCGGGAAGCGCAGCTTCACGATCCAGTCGCGGAACAGCAGCGGCACGGTGATCCAACTCGCGAGCAGCAGCAGGAACCCGATCAGGATCATGAACCCGAGCCCCGCGCCACCCGCCGCGCCCGCCGCCTCGCTCTTGTCCGGCTGGAATTCCCCGATGATCGGGAACTGCGCGAACCCGACCCCGACCACCAACGGCGTCGCCAGGGCCGTGACCACCACGCCCAGCCGCAGCGACCGCCGGAAGAACTCGACCTCGGTCGTCCGCCGGATGAAGTGGAACGCGCTCACCCCGGTCACGAACACCCCGCCGACGGTCAGCGCGGCGAACACGACGTGCACGACGGCCATGCCGAACAGGGGGTTGCTCAACAGCGCGGAGAAGTCGACCAGGCGCAGGACGCCGTCGCGTTCCTCGTGGCCCACCGGGTGCTGGAGGAAGGCGTTCGCGGTCATGATCCACAGCGCGGACGCGTAGGCGGTGAGCGTGACCAGCCAGATCAAGGCCAGGTGCGCCCACCTGTTCAGCCGGTCCCAGCCGAAGATCCACAGGCCGAGGAACGTGGATTCCAGGAAGAACGCCACCAGCGTCTCGACGGCCAGCGGCGCGCCGAACACGTCGCCCGCGTAGTGCGACAGGCCGGACCAGTTCAGGCCGAACTGGAACTCCATGACGATGCCGGTCGCGATGCCCAGCGCGTAGTTGACGACGTAGAGCCGGCCCCAGAACCGGGTCATGCGCGCGTGCACCGGGTTGGCGGAGAGGGTCGCCCGCGTCTGCATGACGGCGACCAAAGTGACGAGTCCGAGCGTGAGGAGCACGAACAAGAAGTGGAAAGAGGTGGTCACGGCGAACTGCAGCCGGGCCAGCCCGAGGGTGTCCATGGGTAGGGACGGTATATGTAGGCAGCCGACAGGTGGATCGGGGTTTCCCCTGATGTGTCCCGGGTTCGCGACCCGTAGAGTGCCTACCTATGAAGCCCGACGCGCTGCGCGGCCACCTCGACGCGCTGCTGCTGGCCACGCTCGACGGCAGGCAGTTGCACGGTTACGCGATCATCGAGGCGCTGCAGGTGCGCAGCGGCGGAGCGCTCGACCTGCCCACCGGCACGGTGTACCCGGCGCTGCGGCGGCTGGAGACGGCCGGCCTGGTGAGCAGCGAGTGGAGCACGGTCGGGGGACGGCAGCGGCGCACGTACCGGCTCACCAAGGCCGGGTCCCGGGCGCTGGCGGCCGAGCGGACGGCGTGGCGCGAGTTCACCGCCGCGATCGAGGGAGTGCTGGGGGGCGGGCCGTGGCCGGCGCAGGCGTGATCGACGAGTACGTGACGGCGTTGGACCGGCGGCTGCGCGGCCCCGGTCCGCTCAAGCGGGACCTGCTCGCGGAGGCCCGCGACAGCCTGGACGACGCGGCCTCGGCACTGGCCGACGCCGGTCTGGACCCGGCGTCGGCGCAGCGGCGGGCGGTGGCCGACTTCGGACCCCTGCCGGTGATCGCCCGGGACTACCAGAGCCTGCTCGCCCTCGCGCACAGCGCGCGGACCCTGCGGACGGTGCTCGTGGTGGTGCCGCTGGTGCACGTGCTGTGGGAGCTGAACCGGCGGTTCTGGATGGGCGCGTGGCCGGACGGGGACGTCCCGCTGCCCGGCTGGTACCTGGTGGTGGCGCGGCTCAACGACTGGGTGGCGTGGGTGGTGGCGGGCTTGGTGCTGGTGGCCCTGGTCGGGGGCCGGGTGCTGGCCCGGCGCGGGGTGGGCACGACGACCCTGGCCCGGTTGGCCGGCGGGGTCGCCGTGGCGGCGGTGGCCGCGCCCCTGCTGGGCAGCCTGTCGATCATCACGGCTACCGCGAGCGTCGACGTGTCGCGGCTGCTGGAGCTGTCGCCGCCGGTGACCTTGGCGACCGTGGCGATGTACGCGGTGATGGTGCGCTTGGCCGTGCTGGCCCGGCGGTGCCTGGTCTTCTCGGCGGCCTGACGTGGACGTGATCGACGAGTACGTGACCGACCTGGGCTCACGCCTGCGCGGGCCGGGTCGCGCCGACCTGCTGGCCGAGGCCCGCGACGGCTTGGAGGACGCCGCCGAGGCTTACGCCCGTGCCGGCCTTTCGCCGGCTGAGGCCCGCTCCCGAGCCGTCGCGGACTTCGGCCCGGTGGCGGAGATCGCCCGCGGCTACCAGAGCCTGCTGGCCCTGGCCCATGGCGCGCGCACCCTGCGCACGCTCCTGCTGCTGCCGCCGTTGGCGCACCTGATGTGGGAGCTGAACCGGTCGCTCTGGTTCGGCTTGTACTTCGGCTCGGACACCCCGGTCCCCGGCTGGTACGTGCTGCTGGCCACCGCCAACGACTCGACCGCGTGGGTGGTGGCCGGGGTGGCGCTATGCGCGCTGCTGGTGGGGCGGCGGATGGTGGTGCGCGGGGTGGGGTCGGGGCGGCTGGCGCGGTTGGCCGGGTGGTGCGCGGCGGGTGGGGTGGCGGCCGTGGTGGCCGGGTACCTGGCGATCCTGGTGGGGACCGCGGTGCTGAGCCCGGGCGTCCTGCTGTTCTCGCCGCCGGTGGTCGTGGGCTCCCTGGTGTCTCTGGCCATGTGCGTGCGGTTGGGCACCATGGCCCGCCGCTGCTTGGTCCTGTCGGCCGCCTGAGGTCGGTGTTCTGGGACGTTCACCGCGAACTGTCGGAGGTGTGTGTCACGATCGTCGTGTGACCAGCGCGCTCATCTACCTCCTCGTCATGGTCCTCGTGGCGGCGGTGGTGTTCCTGCTCGCCTCGCTAGTCTTCGGCCGCGGCGAGGAACTGGAGCCGCTGCCGCCCGGCGCGTCGCCCACCCGGCTGCCCGCCGAGGACGTCACGGCCGACGACATCCGGGGTCTCCAGTTCCAGCAGGTGTTCCGGGGTTACAAGATGACCGAGGTCGACTGGGCGCTCGACCGCCTGGCCACCGAGGTCGACCGGCTGCGGGCCAGGGTGGCGGAGCTGGAGGCCGCCCGGGAGGCCGAGCGTGACCCGGCTTGAGCTGGGCGTTCGCGTCGATGCGCCGGCCCCGGTGACCTGGGCGGCGGTGACCGACTGGGCGCGGCAGGGCGAGTGGATGCTGCTCACCCGGGTCCACGTGGTGTCCGGCGACGGCCGCAGCGCCGGCTCTTCGCTGTCGGCGTTCACCGGCCTGGGTCCGGTGGGGTTCACCGACACCATGCGCATCACAGCGTGGGAGCCCCCGCACCGGTGCGCGATCGAGCACACCGGCCGGCTGGTCACCGGAACCGCCGAGTTCCGGGTCGTCGAGCGCGGGGCGGGTAGCGAATTCGTGTGGGTCGAGGACGTGCCGTGGCCGCTGGCGCTCGCGTTCGCGCCGGGCGTGCGCTGGTCACTGCACAGGTTCGCTTCGTTCGCCCGGGAGTACCACTGATGAACCGATGCCCGTGGGGCGTCAGCACACCCGACTACATCGAGTACCACGACACGGAGTGGGGGGTGGAGCTGCACGGGGACGTGGCGCTGTTCGAGCGGATGTGCCTGGAGTCCTTCCAGTCCGGGCTGGCGTGGATCACCATCCTGCGCAAACGCGAGAACTTTCGGCGGGCGTTCGCTGGTTTCGAGCCGTCGGTGGTGGCGGAGTACGACCAGACCGACTTCGACCGCTTGATGGCGGACGCGGGCATCGTCCGGAACCGGGCGAAGATCAACGCGGCGATACACAACGCGAGGCTGGTCGCGGAGTTGGACGGCGGGTTGGACGAGCTGTTGTGGTCGTTCGCTCCCGAGCACCACGTGCGCCCGGCGACGATGGCCGATGTGCCCGCGGTGACGCCGGAGTCGAAGGCGATGGCGAAGGAGCTGAAGCGCCGGGGTTTCGTGTTCTTGGGCCCGACGACGTGCTACGCACTGATGCAGGCCACCGGCATGGTCGACGACCACATCGCCACCTGCTTCCGAGCCACGACCCCGGCCCCGACTGCCTGACTCGCTGGTTGGTCGGCTTGGGTGGGGTGGTTGCCATGGCGGCTGCTCGGCTTGGGTGGGGTGGTTGCCATGGCGCCTGCTCGGCTTGGGTGGGGGGTTGCCATGGCGCCTGCTCGGCTTGGGTGGGGGGTTGCCATGGCGGCTGCTCGGCCTAGGTGGGGTGGCTGCCATGGTGGCTCGGCTTGGGCGGGCGCCATGGGTGGTCGGCTGCCGGTTGGCCGGAATTGTCGGTGCCCGGTGGGATAATGGAGACGGGGGCCGGAGGCCGCGGGGTGCCGCGGCAGCCCTGCGGAAATGCCAGGTCGCGTTGGGGTTCCGCCCACCCACCCCCTCCCAGGCCCCCTCGCACAAGCCCCAACTGCACCCGCCTTCGGCGGGGCCGCCTGCGGCGGCCGGCGCGGCCCGGCTCTGCCGGGCTGTGCGATCCGAGCGCGTAGCGCTCGGGTCTGCGCGCGGAGCGCGCTTGGCGCGCGCCGCGCGCCTGGCTTGTGCCAGGGGGCCTGGGAGGGGGTGGGTGGGCGGAAACCCAACGCGACCTTTGCACTTCTGCACCTAGCCGCCGCCCCACGACTGAACCGAGCCAAGCCGCTCTCACCTCGGCCGCCCGAGTGCCGCGACCGAGCCGGGCCGAGCCGGGCCGAGCCGGGCAGGGGCGGGCAGGACCGGGGCGGGCAGGACCGGGCAGGGGCGGGCTTGGCTGGGGCGGGCTGAGGTGGGGCGGGCTGAGGTGGGGCGGGCTGAGCCGAGCCGAAGCGGGCTGGCCGGGGCTGCGGCGCACCTGCTTCGGCTCGGGTGGGCCGGCGGGCAGGCGAGGCGGGTTGGCGGGCTCAGGGCTGTCAGGGCTGAGCTGGGTCAGCCACCCGCCCCCCGGCCGTCAGCGGCCCTTGAACTCGGCGGCTCGTTTCTCCACGAAAGCCGCCACCGCCTCCCGGTGGTCGGCCGTCGCCCCCGCCTCCGCCTGGGTCCGCGCCTCCACCTCCAGCGCCTCCGCCAACGCACCCGAGAAAGCCATGGCCTCCTTGATCTTGGCGTACGCCACCGTAGGCCCCGCCGCCAGCTTCCGGGCCAGCGCCTGCGCGGTCGACAGCGCCTCTCCATCGGGCACGACCTGGTTCACCATGCCGATCCGCAGCGCCTCCTCCGCACCCACCGGCTGGGCCAGCAGCATCATCTCCATCGCCCGCCCGTGCCCGATCAGCCTCGGCAGCGTCCACGACGCGCCCGAGTCCGCCGTCAGCCCCACGTTCGCGAACGCCATCAGGAACTTCGCCGACGCCGCCGCGACCCTCAGGTCCGACGCGTACGCCAGGGACGCCCCCGCGCCCGCCGCCATGCCGTTGACCGCCGCGATCACCGGCTTCGGCATCGCCACGATGGCCTTGACCAGCGGGTTGTAGTGCTGCTCGACGGTGTGCAGCGGGGCCGGGTCGCCGGCCTCCAGCAGCGCGATGTGCTCCTTCAGGTCCTGGCCCGCGCAGAACGCCTTGCCGGCTCCGGTGATCACCACCGCCCGCACGGACGGGTCCTCGGCGGTGTCGAGCACAGCCGCCAGCAGTTGCTCCTTCAGCGCCACCGTGAACGAGTTGTACGACTCGGGCCGGTTCAGGGTGAAGGTGCGAACGCCGTCGGCGTCGTCGACGAGGAGTTCGGACACGGGTGGGACCTCCATGCGGGCTAGTCGAGGCAGTCGTCCACGAACTTGCGCACCGCGGGCGCGAGCCGTGCGGTGTGCCGGTCGAAGAACTCGGCCGCCGCGGTGCCCGGCCAGTCCTCCGGCAGCAGTTCGCGGGGCAGTCCGGGGTCGCGGAACAGGAACTTCCGCCACGCGTGCAGGAAGCGCTGGGACGCGGCGAACGCCTCGGCGGGCGACGAACCGTCCACAGCGGACACGATCGGGGCCCACTCGGCGACGAACCGGGCGTAGTCGCGGCCCAGCGTCTCCAGGTCCCACGCCCGCGCCGCCAACGCCGCCGGGGAGCCCTCGTGCTCGCCGTGGAACGTGCTCGCCACCACACCCTCGCCCGCCAGGACGTCGGCCAGCTCGGGGGACGGCCGCGGTGCGATCCACGTCACCGGGCCCAACGCGCCGTAGCCGAGCAGTTGCAGCGAGGACGCCAGCCGGTCCCGCGCCTCCCGGGCGGGCAGCTCCTCCAGGACCACCACGTGCCAGCGTCCGTCCCACGTGGACGGCCGGGTGCGGTAGATGCGGGCGGCGGCCTCGTCGAGGCGGCGTTCCGCGCGGGGGGTCATGGCGTAGCCGGGGCCCGACGCCAGGCGGACCGGCTCCAGCCAGCCCTGCCGCACGGTGCGGGACACGGCGGTGCGGACGGCGGGCGCCGCGAAGTCCAGCGGCTCGAGCAGCCGGACGAGGGCGGCGATGGTCGCGGCGCCGCCCCGCTCCCGCAGGTGGCCGCCGTAGACGTCGAAGAGCGCCGATCGTGCCCGCACGGGTTCCGAGTCTGTCAGGGCGACCCCGCGACACGCCACAGCGTGCGAATTGGTCACAACCAGGTGACGGCGGAAAAAGCGCGGCGGAAATCGTTGGGGCACGGCGATCCTGGCCCTGAACTGGGCGTTGACCAAGATCGTCAACCACTCTTCCCGCCCCCGAGAAGATCGGTTCGGTTTCGCCGCCGAGTCCGCATAGGGGAGAATGGGTCGGTATCCGGCCCTGGTCGGACGGGGAAGAAGTTGACGGAGGGAGCACGCGATGGCGGCCATGAAGCCCCGGACCGGCGACGGTCCCCTTGAGGTCACCAAGGAGGGGCGTGGCATCGTGATGCGCGTTCCCCTGGAGGGTGGGGGGCGCCTCGTCGTCGAGATGTCGGCGGACGAGGCCAACGCCCTGGGCGACGCCCTCAAGGCGGCCGCTGGCTGACCCTAGCCGGAGCGAGAATCGTCGACGCCCCGGTTCCACAGTGGAACCGGGGCATCGCTACGTCGTGACCCCACCCGAAGTTCCTGGAGGACCCTGCCGTGCGCCTGCCCCTGCCCACCCCCCTGGTCGCCGTCGAGGCGGCCGAAACGGTCCGCCGCGGCGTGGGCGCGGTCGTGCTGGCGGCGCCCGGTGAGCCGGTCGTGCTGGGTCCGGGAGGCGACGACGTGGAGGTGACCTCCGAGTTCACCGGCAAGGCGGGCACGACCGCCAGGCCGGCCGGGCGCTGGGTGCTGGGCATCGGCTCGGGGACCGCGTCCGACTGGCGCACGGCGGGCGCTGGCCTGGTCCGGGCGCTGAACGGCGACGTCGAGGCCGGTGGGGCGACCACGTTCGACGTGCTGCTCACGCCCGACGCCGACGTGCGGTCGTTCGTGCTCGGCCTGGTGCTGGGCGGCTACCGGTTCAAGGTGACCGGGCAGGACGCGCCGAAGCGGATCAAGTCGCTGCGCCTGGTCGGCGCGGACGCCGAAGAGGTGCGGGCCGCCGCGGACCTGGCCGCCGCCACCGCGCTGACCCGCGACCTGGCGAACGCGCCGTCCAACGTCAAGGACCCGGCGTGGCTGGCCACGACCGCCGCCAAGCTGGCCGGCGCGGTGCCCGGGCTGGACGTCCAGGTGCGCGACGAGAAGTGGCTGGCCAAGACCGGGTTCGGCGGCGTGCTGGCGGTCGGCCGGGGTTCGACCCGGCCGCCCCGCCTGGTGCACCTGACCTGGGAGGGCGCGAAGACCGGCCCGCACATCGTGCTGGTCGGCAAGGGCATCACGTTCGACACCGGCGGCATCTCTGTGAAGCCGGCCGAGGGCATGCACCTGATGCGCACGGACATGGCCGGCGGCGCGGCCGTCATCGCGGCCATGATCGCCATCGCCCGGCGCAGCCTCCCGGTCCGGGTGACCGGCCTGGTGCCGTCCGCGGAGAACCACCTGTCCGGCGACTCCTACCGGCCCGGTGACGTCGTGAAGCACTTCGGCGGGCTGACCACCGAGGTGACCAACACCGACGCCGAGGGCCGCATGGTGATGGCCGACGCCCTCGCCTACGCGGTGGACGAGCTGGGCGCGGACGTGCTGGTGGACGTCGCGACCCTGACCGGGGCGATGAAGGTCAGCCTGGGCGTGCGGACCGCCGGCCTGTTCGCCTCCGACGACGACGTGGCGGCGGCGATCGCGGACGCCGGTGCGCGGGTCGGCGAGGCGTACTGGCGGATGCCGCTGCTGGACGACCTCGCGGAGGACGTGAAGAGCGACATCGCCGACCTGCGCCAGTGCCCGCCCGGTCCGGGTGGCATCACGGCGGCGCTGTTCCTGCGCGAGTTCACCGGCGGCCTGCCGTGGGCGCACCTGGACATCGCGGGACCAGCGCGGTCGGACAAGAACTACGACGAGGTGGTGGCGGGCGCCACCGGTTTCGCGGCGCGCACTCTCGTGGAGTTCGCGGAGCACTACGGCCGCTGAGCACACGGCCGCTGAGCACTACGGCCGCTGAGTGGAATCGGCGCTTTACCGCGCCGATTCCACCCCGGGCGTCCGGTCAGTCGGTTTCGGCGTAACTCGCGCCGGAATCGTAGAGGAAACCGAGCGGGTGCACGTCCACCGATTCGTGGAAGTGGCCCGCCGAGGCGCCGTCGTCGTGGTGGTCGCTGCCGTCGTCCGCGAACGACGCGATGTGGCCGTAGTGGAACCCGAGGTCGCCCGCGTACAGGTGTTCGTTGTGGTAGAAGGCTTCGCCGTCGCCGGAGTGGGCGTCCGTGTAGTCGACGTGGAGCCCCAGGGGGCCGACGCCGACGTGGTCGTTGAAGTAGCCCGCTGATTCCGCGGAGGCGAAGCCGGCGGCTCCGACGACGATGGGCAGGGACAACGCGGTGGCCGCGACCAGGCGGACGAGGTTGCGCACGGATTCCTCCTCGTGGATTCGGGCATGCCCGCCCATCGTGGCCCGGCGCGAGGAACCCCGCATTCGGCTGCACGCGATCGTGTCCGTTATCCCCCGATCGGGAGAATTTCTTTCTTCACCCATTCACGCCGTGCGTTCGAAAGCCCGGTTCACGCGTTCCGGACGTGGTCGCGGAACGCCCGGACGGCCGGTGGCAGGGGGACGTCCGCGAGCCACACCAGGGCGATCTCGCGGCGGGCGCCGGGGGACAGCGGCAGCTCGACCAGCCCGGTCGGCCCCTCGGCGTGCGGGAGCAGCGCGACCCCCAGCCCGGCGGCGACCAGGCCCCGCACGGTCTCCGTCTCCTGCCCCTCGAAGGCCAACCGCGGCACGAACCCGGCCGCCGCGCACAGGTCGTCGGTGATCTGCCGCAGGCCGTAGCCGCGCTCCAGCCCCACGAACTCCTCGTCGGCCAGTTCGGCGACCTCGACGGCGTCCCGGCCGGCCAGCCGGTGCCCGGGCGGCAGCACGAGGACCAGTTCCTGCGTCCGCACGACGGCGTGTTCGTAAGCGGCACCCTCGGGCGGCGGCGCGACCAGGGCCAGGTCGACCACCCCGTCCTCCAGGTGCGACAACAGGATCTGCCGCGAGTCCTGGACCAGCCGGAACCGCACGTGCGGGTGCTCCTCCCGGAACCCGCGCACGAACTCCGGCACCAGCGCCCGCCCGAGCAGGTGCAGGAAGCCCAACGCCACCAGCCCGCGCGACGGGTCGACCTCCTCCACCGCTGCCCGGTGCCCTGCCTCGAACACGGCCAGCGCCCGGTCCGCCGCCGACGCCAGCAGCCGCCCGGCCCGGGTCAGCCGCACGCGCCGGCCGCTGCGCACGACCAGCGGGGAGCCGAGCGACTCCCCCATCGCGGCCAGCCACCGGCTGACCGTGGGCTGCGGCACCCCGACGGCCGCCGCCGCGTGCGTCACGTGCTCGTCCTCCGCCAACGCCCGCAGTACGGCGAGCTTCGGGGCCAATTCATCCATCACGGCATCAATTGTCGCCGAAAATCGTATTGGACGCATAGTTTAGCGTCGGAAACATGCCCAGTCGCCTCACCACGGCCACCGTTTCGACCGGCTTGGCGACCTTCGCGCTGCTGTACGCGCCGCAACCGGTCTTGCCGCAGGTCGCCGCCGAGTTCGGGCTCGGGCCGGGTGCCGCGTCGCTGGCGGTGAGCGCCGCGACGGGTGCCTTGGCGCTGGCGGTCGTCCCGTGCGCGGTGTTGGCGGAGCGGGTCGGGCGGCGGCGGGTGATCGTGTGGTCGGTGCTGATCGCGGCGGTGATCGGCCTGCTGCTGCCGCTGGCGCCCAGCTACCCGGTGTTCCTGGCGTTGCGCGTGCTGCAGGGCGTGGCGACGGCGGGCATCCCGGCGGTGGCCATGGCGTACCTCGCCGACGAGGCTGCCGCGATCGGTGCGGCGATCGGCGCGTTGATCGCGGGGAACAGCGCGGGCGGCATGATCGGGCGGCTGGTCGCGGGGATCGGGACGGACTGGCTCGGCTGGCGCGGCGCGCTGGCGGTGGTGGCCGGTTTCGCCCTGGCCTGCGCGCTGGTGACCGCCTTGTACCTGCCTGTGGGCAGGCCGACGTCCCGCCGCGAAGCCGGCCTGCGGTCCGCGCTGACCGATCCGGTGTTGTGGTGCCTCTACGCGGTGGCGGTGCTGTGCGTGGCGGCGTTCGTCTCGCTGTTCAACGTGATCGCGTTCCGGCTGGCGTTGCCGCCGGGCCTGACCTCCCTGGTGTTCCTGGCGTACGCGGCGGGTGGTGCGTGTTCGGCGGTCGCGGGCCGGTTGGCCGACCGGTACGGCCGGGCGGTGATCGCCCTGGCCGCGTTGGCGGTCACCGCGCTGGGCGCGCTCACGACCGTGCCGGACCACCTGGTCGCGGTCGGCGTGGGGCTGGCCGTGTTCACCGGCGGGTTCTTCGCGGTGCACGCCGTGGCCAGTGGCTGGGTGGGCGCGCGGGCGACCGCGAAGGGGCCGGCGTCGGGCGCCTACCTGTTCGCGTTCTACCTGGGCAGCAGCGCCGGCGGCACCGCGGGCAGCACCGCCTACCAGCAGTGGGGGTGGACCGGCCTGGTGTTGCTCGTCGTCGGCTGGCTCGCCCTCGCTGCGGTCGCGGTGGCGCTCGCGGCCCGGAGATCCACCGCCCTCCCGGCTGCCGGCGATCGGGCCGTTGGCGACCAGGCCGCCGGCCGCCCGGCTGCCGGCAATCGGGGTGCGGGTCAGAAGTCCAAGGGCACCACCACGGGGTCGCCGGGCTCAACGGGTGTCGCGCCCAGGATGGGCAGGTCGACTGTTCCGGCCGTGACCGCCACGGACACCGACCGGACGTCCGCCGGCACCTCGACCACCACCGCCACCGGGAAGGTGTCGCCGCCGTAGCGCGCCCCCACGGTCGGCGCACGGGTGCCGTCCGGCAAGGTCACCGCGACCAGGTCCTTGGTCAGCGGTGCGCCCGCGGTCTTCGGCAGGTCCTTGCCCTGCAGGCGCAGCTCCAGCAGGGCCTTGTCCGGCGCGGACGCGGTGGCCAGGCCGTACTGCTGCCCGTCGACGTTCACCGGCCGCTGCCGGCCCAGCCGCACCCGCTGCACCTCCAGCGCGCCCTCCTTGCCGCCGACCTTCAGCCGGTGCGCCACCGGCACCGGCTCGGCCGGGCCGGGCGGGCGGCGCAGCGCCGGGAAGGCCTCGCCCAGCGCGGCCCCCGACGGCACCTCCACCCGCTGCTCCAACGACTTCGAGCCCACGGTGTTCAGCACCAGCGCCTCCGGCCCGCCCGCCTCCGGCACGGTGTAGACGACGAACACCGACCCGGTCTCCGGCAACCGGTCCATGGGCAGCGGGTGCCGCTTGCCCGGCACCTGGAGCGCGGCCTCCGGCGGCTGCGGCAGCCACCCGCTCCACGGGACCTGGCGGAACGCCGAGTCGGTCTCCCGCAGCCGCTCCACGGACAGCCGCAGCGCCCGCAGCCGGACCCCGTGCTCGGCGCGCAGCTCGCCCTTCTCGGTGGCCCACCGGTCCGGGCTGCCGTACCCGGTGATCCGCAACGAGAGCTGGTCGTCCCGGAGCAGGCCGGCGGCGGCGTCCAGCGGCCGGCCGTCGTCGGGCTGCACGGCCAGGAAGTCCGGCCCGGCGAGCCCCACGCCCTGGTCCGCGTCGGCCTCCCGCCCGTCGGTGCGGACGAGCTTGCCCAGCGGTGTGCTGCGGCTGCCCGGTCCCGGCACCTGGGGCGGCTCGACCGCCAGCCGCACCCCGCCGTCGCTCTGCTCGACCTCCTTGAGCGGCACCGGCACCCAGTCCGTGGCCGCGGCCGTGCCGGGCACCTGGACCGGGCCGCACCACAACCGCCGGTCGACCTCGGCCTTCGCCCCGGTGCGGGCGAACCAGCAGCTCACCGCGTCGCCGGCGCGCGCCACGTAGCCGAAGCTGAGCGTGTAGCTCAGCTCCGCCTCGGCCTCCATCTGCAACCCCTGCGCGTCCACCACCGGCCGACCGCCGATGGTGAGCGCCACGGGCGACGCCGCCGTCCGCACGTCCGCCACGCCGCAGCCCGCCAAAAGCAGGCAGGCGACCACGACCCACCGCATTGTGACCCCCAGTAGTCGATCCCCTACTGGTTAAAGGTCGTGAGAACGCTCAGAGGTTGCGTTTTGTTGCTGTGACCCACATCACGCAACTACCCGGAAGATCATTCAACGCTGTTCGAGAGGGTCGCCTCGTACACCGCCACGGTCTCCTCGGCCACGCTTGACCAGGAGAACTCCCGCACCGCCCGCTCCCGCCCGGCCGCGCCGAACGCCCGCGCCTTCGCCGGGTCCGCCAGCAACGCGTTCACCGCGTCCGCCAGCCCGGTCCGGAACGCCGCCTCGTCGTCGGCCGAGTAGTGCACCAGCAGCCCGGTCCGCCCGTGGTCCACCACCTCGGGGATGCCGCCCACGTCGGACGCCACCACGGCGGTGCCGCACGCCATCGCCTCCAGGTTCACGATCCCCAGCGGCTCGTACACCGACGGGCACACGAACACCGCGGAGTGGCTCAGGATCTGCCGGACGTCCGCCTGCGGCAGCATCTGCTGGATCCACACCACCCCCGGCCGCGCCGCCGCCAGCTCGGCCACCGCGAGCCGGGTCTCCTCGGCGATCTCCGGCGTGTCCGGAGCGCCCGCGCACAGCACGACCTGGGCGTCCCGCGAGATCCGGTGCGCCGCCGCCACCAGGTGCCCGACGCCCTTCTGCCGGGTGATCCGCCCGACGAACGCGACGATCGGCTTGGTGGGGTCGATCCCGTGCCGCGCCAACGCGTCCGTCTCGTCGACCGGGTGGTACTCGGCGGTGTCGATGCCGTTGCGCACGACGTGCACCCGCGCCGGGTCCAGCGCCGGGTAGCAGTCCAGGACGTCCGCGCGCATCCCGTCGCTCACCGCGATGATCGCGTCCGCCGCCTCGTACGCGGTGCGCTCCACCCACGACGAGATCCGGTACCCGCCCCCGAGCTGCTCGGCCTTCCACGGCCGGCGCGGCTCCAGCGAGTGCGCGGTGATCACGTGCGGGATCCCGTGCAGCAGCTTCGCCAGGTGGCCGGCCATGTTGGCGTACCAGGTGTGTGAGTGCGCCACCTGCACCCCGCTCAGCGCCGCGGCGATCTCCAGGTCCGCCGACAGCACCCCCAGCGCCGCGTTCGCGCCGTCCAGCGACGGCGCCGGGTTGTGGGCGAAGGCGTCCGGCCGCGGCCCGCCGAAGGCGTGCACGTCCACGTCCACCAGCTCCCGCAGCCTCGGCACGAGGAAACCGACGTGCACCCCGGCGCCGCCGTAGACCTCCGGCGGGTACTCCCGTGTCAGCAGTCCAATTCGCACGCCGCCCACGGTAACCCCGGGGTGCCGGACGTCCGGGTGAACAGCCAAAGTTTGCGTTACTTCGCCGTGGTGGCCCGCTGCCCGCACGGTTAGGGTCGTTGTCGTGAAAGGGCAACCGCATGTACTAGGAATTGTCCTCGCCGGTGGCGAAGGCAAACGGTTGTGGCCGTTGACCGCCGACCGGGCAAAGCCCGCGGTGCCCTTCGGCGGTAACTACCGGCTCGTCGACTTCGTGCTGTCCAACCTCGTGAACGCCGGTTTCGTCCGGCTGTGCGTGCTGACCCAGTACAAATCCCATTCACTGGACCGCCACATCTCCACCACGTGGCGGCTGTCCAATGTGCTCGGCCAGTACGTGACGCCGGTGCCCGCGCAGCAGCGGCTGGGCCCCCGGTGGTACACGGGCTCGGCCGACGCGATCTTCCAGAGCCTCAACCTCGTCAACGACGAGAAGCCCGACCACGTGGTGATCTTCGGCGCGGACCACGTGTACCGGATGGACCCGGGCCAGATGGTGGACCAGCACGTCCAGTCCGGCGCGGGCGTCACGGTGGCGGGCATCCGGGTGCCGCGCGCGGAGGCCAAGGCGTTCGGGTGCATCGACTCCGACGAGTTCGGCCAGATCACCCGGTTCCTGGAGAAGCCCGCCGAGCCGCCGCACGTGCCCGGCGACCCGGAGGTCACGTTCGCCTCGATGGGCAACTACGTGTTCACCACGGAGGCCCTGCTGGAGGCGTTGCGCGCGGACGCGGCCAACCCGGACTCCGACCACGACATGGGCGGCGACATCATCCCCATGCTGGTCGACCAGGGCCAGGCGCACGTCTACGACTTCTCCGACAACCTCGTGCCCGGCGAGACCGAGCGCGACCGCGGCTACTGGCGGGACGTGGGGACCATCGACGCCTACTACGAGGCGCACATGGACCTGGTGTCGGTGCGGCCGGTGTTCAACCTCTACAACCAGGCCTGGCCGATCCGGACCGCGACCCCGCCGCTGCCGCCGGCGAAGTTCATCGCGGGCGGCAGCGCGGAGGACTCGATGGTCGGTCCGGGGTCGATCATCTCCGGCACCATCCACGGGTCCGTGGTGTCGTCGGACGTGGTGGTGGAGAGCGGTTCCGTGGTGCAGGGCAGCGTGCTGCTGCCGGGCGTGCGGATCGGGCGCGGCGCGGTCGTGCGGCGGGCGATCCTGGACAAGAACGTCGTCGTGCCGGACGGCGCGTTGATCGGTGTGGACCACGCGATGGACCGGCAGCGTTACACGGTGTCGGCCGGCGGGGTCACCGTGCTGGGCAAGGGCGTCACTGCGTCCTGAGCGGGTGACCGGTGGTCACGTCGACGTGGTCGGGGACCTCCTCGTGGCGGTCCCCGACGCTGACCGTGCCGGACGGTTCGATCATCAGGATGTGCGCGCCCTCGACTGAGGACGGCTTGTGCTCGACGTCCCTGGGGACGACGAACGTGTCGCCCTTCTTCAGGTGAACGGTCCGGTCGCGCAGGGCGATGTCGAGTTCACCGGACAGCACGAGGAAGAACTCGTCCGTGTCGGCGTGCGCGTGCCAGACGTATTCGCCCCCCACCTTCGCCACGCGGACGTCGTGGTCGTTGACGGTGGCCAGGACTCGGGGGCTCCACAGGTCTTCGAAGCTCGCCAGGGCCTTGTCGATGTTCATGCGGTTCATGGTGGTTGTGGTGCGTGCGGCGGCGTGAGTGCTAGGAATCGCACATGTCGCCTGGTTCCTCGCACCGCGTGGTGATGATCGTCGACTCCGGCTCCAACCCGTTCGAGATGGGCGTGGCGACGGAGCTGTTCGGGCTGGACCGGCCGGAACTGGGCGACCGGCCCTGGTACTCGTTCACGCTGGCCGCGCCCGGGCCGGTGACCATGCACAACGGGTTCTTCACGCTGGCCGGCGTGCCGGGGCTGGAGGTCGTGGACACGGCCGACACGGTGATCGTGCCCAACCGGCCGGACCCCGAGGTGAGACCGCCCGATCGGGTGCTGGAGGCGGTGCGCGCGGCGTGGCTGAGGGGTGCGCGGCTGGTCAGCTTCTGCACCGGGGCGTTCACGCTCGGGTACGCGGGGGTGCTGGACGGGCGTTCGGCGACCACGCACTGGCGGTGGACCGAGCTGTTCCGGTCGTTGTTCCCGCAGGTCACGCTGGTGCCCGAGGTGCTGTACGTGGCGGACGGGCCTGTTTTCACCGCCGCCGGGAGCGCGGCGGCCCTGGACCTGGGAGTGCACCTGATCCGGCTCGACCACGGCGCGGAGGTGGCCAACACGGTGTCCCGGCGGCTGGTGTTCGCCGCCCACCGCGACGGCGGGCAGCGGCAGTTCGTGAAGCAGCCGGTGCCGGCGGTGCCGGACACGTCCCTGACCCCGTTGCTGGACTGGGCGCGCGAGCGGCTGGACGAGCCGCTGACCGTGGGCGGTCTGGCCGCACGGGCCGCGTTGAGCCCCGCCACGCTGCACCGGAGGTTCCAGCAGGAGGTGGGCACGACCCCGCTCGCCTGGCTGACCGCCGCCCGCGTGGACCTGGCGTGCACGCTGCTGGAGCGGGGCGAGACCCGGCTGGACGTGGTGGCGCGGCGGTCGGGGCTGGGGTCGCCGTCGAACCTGAGGGCGCAGGTGCGGCGGCGGACCGGGTTGAGCCCGTCCGAGTACCGAGCGAGGTTCGGTGCTTAAGCCTTGGCCGCGACGAGCAGACCGTCACCCAGGGGGAGGATGACCGGCACCAGTCGGTCGTCCTCGCGGACCGCGCGGGCGACCTCCCGCAGGGCCACCGTGTCGGGGTCGCGGTTGGACGGGTCGGCCACCCGCCCGTGCCACAGGATGTTGTCGAACGCGATGACCCCGCCCGGCCGCAGCAGCCGCACGCCCTCTTCCAGGTACTTCGGGTACTCGGTCTTCGCCGCGTCCACGAACACCAGGTCGTAGGCCCCGTCGGTGAGCCGCGGCAGGACGTCCAGCGCCTGGCCCATGATCAGCCGGGTCCGGGACGCGCCCACGCCGGCCTCGGTGAACGCCTTCCGCGCCGCCCGCTGGTGCTCGGGCTCGATGTCGATGGAGGTCAGGACACCCGCCGCGGGCATGCCGCTGAGCAGGTACAACGCGCCGACGCCGGCACCCGTGCCGACCTCCACCACGGCCTTCGCCCGCAACGCGGTGGCCAGGAACCGCAGCGCCGCGCCGCCACCGGCCCCGATGGGCACGCAACCCAGCTGTTCGCCACGCGCCCGGGCGGCCGTGGTCACGGCGTCCTCGGGCAGGTAGCGCTCCACGTACTCGCGCAGCGGCGCATCCACAGGACGGAGGTTAACGCCGGACGCGGCTGAGCGGGTGAATCTCCCGTGAACCGGAATTCTCAGCGTGCTCTCAGCCGACTCTCACCATGGTTATAAGGGAGCCCAGCATGCTGGGTGCCACGCGGGACGGGGCGCACGTCCCACCCGCCACGAGCAGGACACACGGGAACACGCCGGCCGCAGGGAGCGTTGAACCGTGCAGCAGGGCAGCCGGGCCCACTGGAGGTGCTTCACCGCACGATGCCAACGCAGCCGTACACCGCCACCGCGCCCATCGACGACACGGAGTGGATCGTGCCGACGTGGGACCAGGTCGTCCGCGACCACGCCGACCGGGTCTACCGGCTGGCCTACCGCCTGACCGGCAACCAGCACGACGCCGAGGACCTGACGCAGGAGACGTTCATCCGCGTCTTCCGCTCGCTCGCGTCCTACCAGCCGGGCACGTTCGAAGGCTGGCTGCACCGCATCACCACGAACCTGTTCCTCGACATGGCCCGCCGCCGCGCCAAGTTCCGCATGGAGGGCCTGCCCGAGGACACCGACCGGCTCGCGGGCGACGACCCGAGCCCCGAGCAGGTCTACCACGACACCCACCTCGACCCCGACCTCCAGGCCGCGCTCGACGAGCTGCCGCCGGACTTCCGGGCCGCCGTGGTGCTGTGCGACGTCGAAGGGCTGTCCTACGAGGAGATCGGCGCCACCCTCGGCGTGAAACTGGGTACCGTGAGGAGCAGGATCCACCGGGGCCGCCAGGCCCTGCGGGCCGCACTCGAACGCCGTCGGGGTCTTGTTCAGGAGGACTCTGCATGACCGACCTGCGAGGTTGGGGACTGCCCGAGCAGCACCTGCTGCCCGACGCGGTCGTCGCCTTCGTCGACGGCGAGCTGTCGGCTTCGGCCCACAGCCGTGCGGCGGCGCACCTGGCGCGCTGCCCGTTCTGCGCCGCGGAGGCCTACTCGCAGCAGCAAGCGCGGTCCGCCGTGCGTGCCGCGCCGACCCCGTCCGCGCCCGCGAGCCTGCTGGCCCGGTTGGGCGCGATCCCGCAGGAGGTCGAGCTGCCCAGCGCGCCCGACGGCCTCGCGGTGACCGAGGACGGCCAGCTGGTGGCCGTGCAGCGGCCGGACCGGGTGGCGTTCGGCAGCGGACCCGTGTTGGGGTCGAGCCGCCCTTTTGGCACGGGCAGCCGGTTCGGCAGCCGGCGGGCACGGCAAGGCGCCGGCGTGGTCGTGTCGGGTCTCATGCTGGGCGCCCTGGCGCTCGTGGCACCGGGCAGTGAGGAGCCCGCGCCGTCACCGGCGGCCGGCAACCCGCCCCCGCCGCCCGCGGTGGCGCCGCTCGTGGAAGAGCGCGTGGGGCTGCTGAGCGGCACCGGGGCCGGGACCGACCACCTGCCGGCTCGCTGACGACAACTTCACCGGTCACCGGGCACGATGGGCCCCGCAACACCGGGCATCACCGACGTGCGGGGAGCGATGAGCGAGCCACAACAGGGCGGGCCGCAGCAGGGCAACGGGACACCCAGGTCCGGCGTGGACGACGGGGCGCACCGCAGGCTCGCGCCGCGCCCACTCGAACGCCCCGCGGTCGACCCGGGTCAGGCCCACGTCTTCGGCCGTCCCCGGGGTGTGGACGGCGCGTTCTCCGCCGACCGGCCCGTGCTCAACGGTGGCGTCCAGCTCGCTCCGCCCCCGCCCGAGGCGTTGAGCACGGCGTTCGGCCGCCCGCGCGGGACCTCCGAGCTGCTCCAACGGCCTCCGCTGGACGTCAGCGGCGAGCCCGAGGTCGAGCCGGTGTTCTGGGAGGGCAAGCCCGCGGGCGACTCGTGGCGCGACCCCGGCGCGAGCGCGGTCATCGGGCCGCCGGCGGTGACCGAGGAGCCCGAGGTCGAGAAGAAGGCCGCGGCCGAGCCGGGGCCGCAGCTGAGCGTCCCGGAGCTGTTGTTCGGCCGCCGAGTGAAGCCGACCGCGTTGGCGTTGTTGCTGGTGGTGGCTCTGCTGGTGGGCGCGGCCGGCGGGGTCGTCGGGTGGTTGTTCGGCCGGGCGGGCAACCCGTTGACCGACAGCGGGGTCACGCTGGCCGAGGTCAAGCCGGGCAAGGAGCGGCCGACCGGGTCGGTGGCCGAGATCGCCAAGCGGGTCACGCCGAGCGTGGTGTCGATCGAGTTCAAGGGCGCGAACGTGGCGGGCGTCGGGTCGGGCGTCGTGATCGACGGCGGCGGCTACGTGCTCACCAACGACCACGTGGTCGCCCCGGCCGTGCAGGACACGTCCGCCAAGTTGACCGTGGTCTTCACGGACGGCAAGCGCGCGGTGGCCCAGATCGTCGGGCGCGACTCCAAGACCGACCTCGCGGTGATCAAGGTCCAGGTGGACAACCCGACCGTGCTCCAGTTCGGCGACTCCAACGAACTGGCCGTGGGCGACACCGTCCTGGCCATCGGTTCGCCGTTGCAGCTGTCGAACACCGTGACCGAGGGCATCGTCAGCGCCCTGCACCGCCCGGTGACCGCCGCGGGCGAGAACGGCGGCCCGCAGGTCACCTACGACGCCATCCAGACCGACGCCGCGATCAACCCCGGCAACTCCGGCGGCGCGCTGGTCGACTCGTCCGGCGCCCTGGTGGGCATCAACTCGTCGATCCGCACCGAGACCGGTGGTTCGGTGGGCCTCGGGTTCGCGATCACCGGCAACTACGCCCGCAAGATCGCCCAGGCGCTGATCCGCGACGGCCAGGTCAAGCACGCGGACATGAACATCAACGTCAGCTCGGTGGCCGCGGAGACCGCGGAGGGCGCCCGGGTCCAGAACGTGCCCGACGGCGGCGCGGCGGACGCGGCGGGCATCGAGGAGGGCGACGTGATCACCCGCGTCGGCGACCGGCTGGTGCGCAACGCCGCCGAGTTGACCGTTGCGGTACGGGACCACGAAATCGGGGACACGGTTCCGGTCGTGCTGGCCAGGCAGGGCCGGGAGCTGACCGTGCAGGTGACGTTGCGGTCCGACTGACGGCTACGCTGGCTGGTGGCTCACTCGTGGGCCTCGGCGAGGGTGATGTGGAGCGAAGGCGGGCACTGTGTTTGACAGCATCGGCTGGGTTGAGCTGCTCATCATCATCGTCGCGGGCCTGTTCATCCTGGGGCCGGAGCGCCTGCCGTCGGCGGCGGCGTGGGTCGGTCGGACGATCCGCCAGGTGCGCGAGTACGCGACGGGTGCGCGGGACCAGTTGAAGCAGGAGATGGGGCCCGAGTTCGAGTCCCTGCGCAAGCCGCTGGAGGACTTGCGCGAACTCCGCAACTTCGACCCGAAGCGGGCCATCACCAAGCACCTGTGGGACGACCTGCCGAGCAACGGGACGTCCTCATCCGAGGGGGCCAAGCCGAACGGGTACCCGGCGGCCGGGCAGGGGCCTTCGGTGGCTCAGGAACGGCCTTTGCAGCACGGCGAACGCCCGCCCTACGACCCTGACGCCACCTGACACCTCGGCGCTCGCCGTCTGAGAGCGAAAACGAACCGCCGCGCGGCGAGATGCAGCGCGGCGGTTGGCGTTTGCGGTGGGTCAGCGGCCGGCGGGGGAGACGTTCAGGAGGCGGCCGGCCAGGCCCCGGGAGCGGACGGACAGCTTGGTGGCCACCGCGGTCAGGACCTGGGCCGCCGTCGACGTGGGTTCGGCCAGCACGATCGGGGTGCCGGCGTCGCCCTGTTCGCGCAGGCGCGGGTCGAGGGGGACCTGGCCCAGCAGGGGGACCTCGGCGCCGACGGCCTGGGTGAGGGAGTCCGCCACGGCCTTGCCGCCGCCCTCGCCGAAGACGTCCATGCGGGTGCCGTCCGGGAGTTCCAGCCACGACATGTTCTCGATCACGCCGGCCACCCGCTGGCGGGTCTGCAGCGCGATCGAACCCGCCCGCTCGGCCACCTCGGCGGCGGCCTGCTGCGGCGTGGTCACGACCAGGATCTCCGCGTTCGGGACCAGCTGCGCCACCGAGATGGCGACGTCACCGGTGCCCGGCGGCAGGTCCATCAGCAGCACGTCCAGGTCGCCCCAGAACACGTCCGCCAGGAACTGCTGGAGCGCCCGGTGCAGCATCGGGCCGCGCCAGACGACCGGGGTGTTGCCGGGGGTGAACATGCCGATGGAGATGAGCTTCACGCCGTGCGACTGCGGCGGCATGATCATCTTCTCGACCTGGGTGGGGCGCGCCTCGGTGCCCAGCATCCGGGGGATCGAGTGGCCGTAGATGTCGGCGTCGACCACGCCCACCGACAGGCCCCGCTGGGCCATCGCGACGGCGAGGTTCACCGTGACGCTGGACTTGCCGACGCCGCCCTTGCCCGACGCCACGCAGTACACGCGGGTCAGCGAACCGGGCTGGGCGAACGGGATCACCGGCTCCTCGACGCCGCCGCGCAGCGACTTGCGCAGCTCGGTGCGCTGGGCGTCGCTCATCACGTCCAGCTCCACCCGGACCTGGCGGACGCCCTCCAGCGCCGACACGGCGGCCGTCACGTCCGCGGTGATCTTGTCGCGCAGCGGGCAGCCGGCGACGGTGAGGTACACCGCGACGTCGACGACCCCGTCGGTGACGGTGACCGACTTCACCATGCCCAGGTCGGTGATGGGGCGCCGGATCTCCGGGTCCTGCACACCGGCCAGCGCCTTGTGCACGTCGTCAACGGTGGGGAGGGTCTGCGTCGTCACCGGATCGCCTTCACTTCGGGGGAGAACGCCATGCTACGGCGGGGCCGCGTCCTTCCAAGCTACCGGTTGGTCACCCCCGGCTCGACGGGGCTGGGCGCAGCCGGTTGCGTGCTTTCCGTAACATTGCTATCCGTGCCGGAAACCGGAAGCGCCCGGTTGCCCACCCGCGGCGAACTCGGGGTGTGGCGATCCTTCCTCCGGGCCCATGCGCGGCTCACCCGGATCCTGGAAGCCGAACTGATCGCCGAGCAGCGGCTGTCGCTGGCGGCCTACGACGTCCTCGTGCAGCTGGCCGAGTCGCCGCAGTACCGACTGCGGATGACGGAGCTGGCGGACGCCGTCCTCCTGTCCCGCTCCGGGGTGACCCGGCTCGTCGACCGGCTGGAGCGCGCGGGCCTCGTGCTGCGGGAACGTGCCGACGGCGACGGCCGCGGCGTCGTGGCGGTGCTGACACCGCTGGGGCTGGACCGCCTCCGAACAGCGTCGGGCACCCACCTCACGGGTGTCGTGCGCCACTTCGCGGAGGTGTTCGACCGGGCCGAGCTGGACGCGTTCGGCCAGTCCTGCGACCGGCTGGCGAACGAGCCGGACGGCCCTTAAAGCGCAGGGAGGGACTTAAAAGCGCAGGACGGGCTTTAACGCAGGACGGGCTTAAGAGGGCACGTCGTCCCATCGTGGGTCGTCCTTCAGGGTGGGGCGCTTGCGCTCGCGGAACACCCGGTCCAGTTCGCTGCGCAGGTAGTCGCGGGTCGCCACCTCGCCGATCGCGATGCGCAGGGCGGCGAGTTCGCGCGCCAGGTACTCGGTGTCCGCCTTGGTCTGCGCGGCGCGGGCCCGGTCCTCCTCCAGGGACACCCGGTCGCGGTCGTCCTGCCGGTTCTGGGCGAGCAGGATGAGCGGCGCGGCGTACGCGGCCTGGGTGGAGAACGCCAGGTTGAGCAGGATGAACGGGTACGGGTCCCAGCGCAGGTTGACCGCGACCAGGTTCAGCGTGATCCACACCGCGACCAGCAGGGTCTGCCAGAACAGGAACTTCCCGGTGCCCAGGAACCGGGCCAGCCGCTCGGAGAACCGCCCGAACGCCTCGGGGTCGAGTTCGAACCGGAAGCCGGGGCGGCGGGGCTGGTCGAGGCGGCGGCGCGGCAGCAGCTCAGGCATGGGTCAGCCCCGTTTCCCGCCAGTTGTCCGGCAGCAGGTGGTCCAGCACGTCGTCCACGGTGACCGCGCCGAGCAGGTGGTCGTCCTCGTCCACGACCGGCCCGCAGACCAGGTTGTAGGCGGCGAAGTAGCGGGTGACGTCGCCGAGGGTGGCCCTGGGCGTGAGCGTGGTCAGGTCGGTGTCCAGGACGCCCGCGACCAGGTCGGACGGCGGTTCCCGGAGCAGCCGCTGGATGTGCACGCAGCCCAGGTAGCGACCGGTCGGGGTGGCGGTCGGCGGGCGGCACACGAACACCAGGCTGGCCAGCGCGGGCGTGAGGTCGGGGTTGCGCACGTGGGCCAGGGCTTCGGCGACGGTCGCGTCGGGGGCCAGGACCACGGGTTCGGGGGTCATCAGGCCGCCCGCGGTGTCGTAGCTGTACTCCAGCAGGCGTTTGACCGGCGCGGACTCCTCGGGCTCCATGAGTTCCAGCAGCCGGTCCTTCTCCGGTTCGGGCAGTTCGCCCAGCAGGTCGGCGGCGTCGTCGGGGTTCATCGCCTCCAGCACGTCCGCCGCGCGTTCCTCGTCCAGGTGGGCCAGGAGGTCCTTCTGGTCCTCCTCGGGCAACTCCTCGATGACGTCCGCGAGCCGTTCGTCGTCCAGCGCCTCGGCCACCTCGTACCGGCGCTTGCTGGGCAGGCTGTGCAGGGCGAGCGCCACGTCCGCGGCGCGCATCGTCTCGAACACCGCCACCAGGTGCTGGGCGCCCTGGGGCTGGCCCGCGAGTTCGGTGACGGACAGGCCGGAGATGTCCTCCCAGCGCAGCACCTGCACCGGCCCGCGGCGGGCCAGGCGGCCGGTGCGCTCGCGGACGGCGACCCGGGTCATCCGCCAGTCGCGGGTGCGGGTGGGTTCCATGGCGGCGTCGACCAGGACGGCGGTCGCGCCCGAGTCGAGGTGGACGCGGGCGTCGAGCAGTTCGCCGACCACCAGCACCTCGTTGGTGCGCTGGTGGAACTGCCGCAGGTTGACCGACCCGGTGGCCAGCGTCACGGCGTTGGGCTCGATGGAGGTGACCCGCAGCATGGGCACGAAGATGCGCCGGCGGGTGGCCAGTTCGAGGACGAGCCCGAGCACCCGCGGCGGCTGGCGGTCCACGCGCAGCCCGATGACGAGGTCGCGCACCTTGCCGATCGACTCGCCGTCGGGCCCGAAGACGGGGAGCCCGGCGAGCTGCGCGGCGAAGACCCGGTTCACGGCAACCACGCCGCCAGGCTAACCGTGCCCGGGCGTGCTTGCCGATCACGGTTAAGGTCGGGTGCGTGCTGAGCTACGACGTGGTCGACGTGTTCACCGACCGGGCGTTCGCCGGGAACCCGCTGGCGGTCGTCCACGGGGCCGAAGACCTGTCCGACGGGCAGCTGCAGGCGATCGCGAGCGAGTTCGGGCTGTCCGAGACGGCGTTCCCCCTGCCGCCGACGCGGTCGGGGGCCGACTACCGGCTGCGGATCTTCACACCGTCGTCCGAACTGCCCTTCGCCGGGCTGCCCAGCCTCGGGACCGCCTGGGTGCTCGGGACCGCCGGGAAGCTCGCGCTGGGGCGGCGCGTGCAGGAGACCGCGAAGGGCCTGCACGAGGTGGTGGTGCGGGAGGACGGGGCGACGCTGGCGGGGGACCGGCCGGTCGTCGGCGACTACCTCGACGCGGCGCCGCTGGCCGGTGCGCTGGGGCTGTTCCTGTCCGATGTGGACCCGCACGCGGAGGCCGGGGTGGCCGGGGCGGGGATGGACTTCACCTTCCTGCCGGTGCGGGAGGGCGCCGTGGTGCGGGCCAGGCCGCAGGTCGGGTTCGCCGGTCACGTCGTCGGGCGCGGGCTGGTGCCGGTGTGCTTCGCCGGCGGGGAGGCGCACGTCCGGATGTTCCGGGCCGCCGGCGGCGAGGACGCGGCGACCGGGGCGGCGGCGCTTGCGTTGGGGGTGTGGCTGGTCGACCGGGGGCTGCTGCCGCCCGAGGGTGAGCACTTCGTGGTGGTGCGGCAAGGGGAAGAGGTCAGGCGACCGTCCATTGTGGAGCTGCATGTGACGGCCGTGGGCGGGGTGGCCACGCACGTCCGGGTGGGCGGGAAGGTGGTGCCGGTGGCGCAGGGGAAGATCAGAGTCCCGGGCTGAACGCCCGCGCGATCGTCTCGCACTTGGCCGCCAGCTCCGCCTCGCCCGCCTCGGTGCACCACAGCCAGTTGTCGACCGCCCGGTACACCGTCCAGCGCCGCGCCCGGTCGACGTCCAGCTCGCCGATGTCGCACAGCGCGGCGAACCGGTCCCGCAGGCCGCGCTCGCCGTCGACCTCGGACCACCGGTTCCACAGCAGCGGGATGACGCCGTACTCGCGGTCCGACGCCAGCGGCTTGGGGTCGATCATCAGCCACGGCTCGCGGGTGCCGCGCAGGACGTTCTCGTAGTGCAGGTCCTCGTTGACCAGGGTGTTCCCCGCGGTCTTGGCCAACTCGTCGCCCAGTTCGGTCGCCAGTTCGGCGAAGCGCTCCGGGACGTAGCCGTCGTTCTCCTCGGTGAGGTCGTCGGTCTCGGTGGTCCGGAAGCCGGGGCCGGCGGGTTGGCGCAGCCGGCGCAGGAGGCCGCCGGTGACCTCCAGGGCCTCTTCCACGGACGTGTCGAGCAGGGAACGGGTGTGGTCGAGGCGTTCCAGCAGGAGTGCGCCGTGCTCGTCGTCGTGGTCGAGCAGCCGGACGACGCCGTTGCCGTCCCACGTCTTGAGGGCCAGCGGCTCCTGTCGGGTTTCCTCGTCCAGCCAGGTCAGCTTGAGGACGGCGGGGTGGCCGTCGGCTTGGCGCACGGGCAGCACCACGGCGACGTAGCCGTGCATGAGGTCGCCGTCGGGCGTGAGGTCCCAGCGGGCGCAGAACTTCGTGGCCAACGCGGGCAGCGACGCCTTCCAGTCCGCGCCCTCCTCGCCGAGCCACGACGCGAAGTCGGGCGGCACGGTGATCACACGACCTCCAAGCGGTAGACCGACTCCCACGCCGGCGTGGTGTTCAGGCGGGCCGTCCGCAGCGCCGCGGCGGTCTCCTCGTCCACCTCTACCAGGCGGGCGGTCACCGGGACGTCCACCAGGTGCGAGTGGGTCGAGGGGGAGCGGACGGTGAGCACGCACGCGACCCCGTCCGCGAGGCCCGGCACCTCCTGCTCCGTCCCGCCGACGGCCACCAGCACCGACTCGTCGCGCCACAGCGCCCACACCAGCCGGGCGGGGTGCCCGTCCGGCGCGACCCACACGGCGGCGGCCTTGCGCAGCGCGTTGTCCAGCACCCGGGTGATCTCCACCGGTTCAGCCTGCCAGACCCCTGTGAATCGGGACTCACGAAATAGCGGCGGTCCGGCGTGCGTGCCACCCTTCGCTCGACAAGGAGTTACCGGCCGGTACGAGGAGGTACCCCAGTGGTCGACCAGCAGCGTCCCCGTCGCTCGTGTCTGGCCGTGCCCGGCTCGAGCCAGAAGATGATCGACAAGGCCCGCACGCTGCCCGCGGACCAGGTCTTCCTCGACCTGGAGGACGCCTGCGCGCCCCTGGCCAAGCCCGACGCGCGCAAGACGATCGTCGCCTCGCTCAACGAGGGCGGCTGGGGCGACAAGGCCCGCGTGGTCCGCGTGAACGACTGGACCACCGAGTGGACCTACCGCGACGTCACCGAGGTCGTCGAGGGCGCGGGCGCGAACCTGGACTGCATCATGCTGCCCAAGGTGCAGACCGCGGAGCAGGTGCACGCGCTGGACCTGCTGCTCACCCAGATCGAGAAGACCATGGGCTACGAGGTCGG
>NZ_JAPSLK010000113.1 GCF_031180885.1 Saccharothrix sp. | reverse complement strand
ATTTCCCGACCGAGCAGGCCGCGATGAAGTGTCTGTACCTTGTCACCCGCAGCCTCGACCCGACCGGAACGGGCCGCGCCAGGTGGACGATGCGCTGGAAGCCCGTGCTCAACGCCTTCGCCATCACGTTCGGTGACCGCTGGCCGAACGCCGAAACCTACTGATCAACAACGCCGAACACACCGATCACGAGATAGACCCCACCCACCACTGTCGGGAACCGACCCCGGCTCGTCCTCAGCGCGAGCGGACCGGGGCGGTGCTGCCGCGCACGACGAGGTTGGTGGCCAGTTCGGCGCGGGGTGCGGTGAGCTTCTCGCCGCGGATCAGGGAGATCAGCATGCGGGTGGCCAGGGCGCCCATGTCGCGCAATGGTTGGCGGACGGTGGTCAGGGGTGGGGCGGTCCAGGGGGCGAAGGGCAGGTCGTCGAAGCCGACCACGCTGACGTCGTCGGGCACGCGCAGGTGGTGTTCGTGCAGGGCTTGGTAGGCGCCGAGGGCTTGCAGGTCGCTGCCGGCGAAGATGCCGGTCGGTGGGTTCGGCAGCGCCAGGAGGGCTTTGGTCTGGCGGTAGCCCTGCTCGTGGCGGAAGTCGCCGTAGCGGACCAGACGTGGGTCGTGCGGTATCCCGGCCACTTCCAGGGCGTCGCGGTAGCCGGCGACGCGGGCTTTGGTGCACATCATCTGCTCCGGTCCGCCGATCACCGCGATGCGCCGGTGACCGAGGGAGATCAGGTGCTGGACGGCGGAGTAGCCGCCGTGCCAGTTGGTCGCGCCCACCGAGTGCGCGGTCGGGTCCTGGCGGCCCAGTGCGTCGACGATGACGAACGGGATGGACAGCCGGTTCAGCTCGGTGCGCTGGCGGGCGCTGAGATCGGACAGGACCAGGATGACGCCGCGGGTGCCGCGGGCGGTCAGTGACTCGAGCCAGCCCTTGCCGGGGGTCGGCGCCGTGTGCACGGCGGTCAGTACCAGGTGCATGCCGTGCTCGCGGGCCACCTCCTCGGTGCCGGTGAGGATCTCGGTGGCCCACGAGCTGTCCAGTTCGTTGATCACCAGGTCGAGCAGGGCGGCGCGGCTGCGGCGCGGTTTCTGCGGGGCCTTGCGCGGGCGCTCGTACCCCTTCTTGGCCACGATCCGCTCGATCTGCTCGCGGGTGCGCGCGGCGACGTCGATGGCCGTCGTGGCAGCGACTGGTAGGGCGGCGACTACCATCGCGCGGGGCAGCAGTGGCAGGCGCTCGGACCGGATCTGCTCGAAGTCGGCGCGCCGGCACGTCACGATCAGCGGGTAGTCACCGGCCGCCGCGTAGTTCAGCGCCTCGACCGCCGAGCGGCGGAGTCCACTGGGCAATTCGTCGAGGCCGTCGAGCACGAGAACCACCCGGCGGTCCAGGACCAGTCGTAGCGGGGCGTCAGGGCCGTAGATCCGGCGGTCGGTGAGTGCGGGGTAGTCGTCGGCCAGTCGGCGAGCCGCCCACGCGTGCAAGTGTTCCGCCGGGTTCCACGACGAGATGGGCAACAGCACGGGCACCGGATCAGATTCGCTTCGCTGGGCCAGCAGTTCGAGTGTCAGCAACAGCACGCCGGACGTCTTGCCTTGCGCTGGGTCGCCCACCACCAGCAACTGCTTCGACGGCACCTCGCGCCAGGCATCGCCGAGGGTCCGGTCCCCGGCGGATGTCCACCGGGTGCGCACGGCACCGGCACCGAGCAGGGATCGCGTTTCGGCTTCGTGAAGCCACTGCCGTCGCACAGCGCCGGCCAGGTCTTCGACGGCTGAGGTTCACCCCGGGCAGTGGACACCGAGTTAGCAGGACCGAGGTCTTGCTGGAAGGATGGTTCATGCCTCCTCGTAAGCGCCGTTCGTACACGGCTGAGTACAAGGTCGAGGCTGCGCATCGTGTGATCGATTCCGGCCGGACGATCAGCGAGGTCGCCCGCGAGTTGGGGATCGACGCGGGGATGTTGAGCGTCTGGGTCAAGGACGAGCGGCGCCGGATCGCCGCGGCCGAGGTTCACGGGGAGCAGCCCTTGGAGGCGGCCGAGCGGGCCGAGTTGCTGCGGTTGCGCCGGCAGGTCGCAGAGCTGGAGAAGGACAACGCGTTCCTGGTAAAAGCTTCGGCGTACTTTGCCGCGATGCAGAAGAACCGCAACGGTTCGCTCTGATGGCCGAGTACGCCGGCCCCGACGACATCGCCGGCGTGGCCGGTGCCGCCGTGCCCGAGGGCGACCGGTTCCCGGTCCGGCGCATGGCGCGACTGCTGAAGGTGTCCGCCTCCGGCTACTACGCCTATGTGAAGCGTTGTGCGGCAACGGTGTTGACGCCACGTGAGCAGCGCCGCGCGGACCTGGTGGTGAAGATCGTCCAGGCGCACAGGGACTCCGACGGGACCTACGGATCGCCGCGGATCACCGCGGAGCTGCGGGACCGGGGCGAGGTGGTCAGCGCCAAGACCGTCGCCAGGGTCATGGCCGGGATCGGGATCGAGGGCATCAGCCCGCGCACGTTCAAGGTGCGCACGACGGTCGTCGACCCGTCCGCGTCGTTTCCACCGGATCTGGTCGACCGCCGGTTCGACCAGGGCCGCCCCGACGCGGTCTGGCTCACCGACATCACGTACCTGTCCTGCGGCGAGGGCGAGATGTTCCTGTGCGCGATCCGGGACGGGCATTCGCGCAGGGTGCTCGGTTACAGCGTCGCCGACCACATCGGCGCCGGGATGGTCGCCACCGCGATCGAGGCCGCCGTGGCCACCCGGGGCGACGCATGTCGTGGCACCGTGCTGCATTCCGACCGCGGCGGCGAGTACACGGCGAATCTGACCGCGCAGTCCTGTTTCCGGCACGGGCTGCGCCGCTCCATGGGCGCCACCGGGATCTGCTGGGACAACAGCCCCGCCGAGTCGTTCTGGTCGACGTTCAAGCACGAGCACTACTACCGGCACGTCTACGCCACGAAGACGGAACTCATTGCCGCGATTGACAAGTGGGTCACGTTCTACAACAGTGTGCGGCGGCACTCCGCGCTCGGGATGATCAGCCCCGACGACTACGAGAAGTCACTCCGAGCAGCTGCCTGATTCTGGTAAGCCCCCCTGTCCACCGTTCGGGGTGAACCTCAGGCCTCGGTCGAGCGGGTGAGGGTTCCGCTGGTCGATGCGCAGGTGGACATCCCGGCCAGCCATGGCGATCAGCGAACCCCGGTCCGCGCGCGCGTACTGCGACACGCGCCCACGATAGCGGTGCCGCGTGGTGTCCACCGTAGATTCGGAACCTGTTACCGACGCAGTTCGGCAGGAGATGTGGCTCGACCCGGATGGCGTGGCTGCGGGCAATGCGACGCGGTTCCGCCGGTCGAGCACTGGCCGCATCGTGCGGTCGCGGCGGCCGGCGCACCCGGAGATCGTGCCCGTTGAGACGTTCGCAGAGGCACAAGTACTGCGCCGGTCACGAGCGGCCGGTGCGATGCGCGGTCTTGCCGTGCTCGAACGGGATGGGCGGCGGCCTCACCGAGGCGGTCGTGGGTCTCGCGGCGAGCGGTGAGGCACAGGTCGATTCGTGTGTCCGGAGCGTCACATCACCCGGTCGGCGGTCATGCCTGCGCGTGTGAAGCCCAAGGATGTTTCGCGGGGGTTCTGGCACACCCGAGGGGGGTTGTGTTGTTACACAGCAGGAACACTGCTGCGCGCGTGGCAAGACGTTGGAGTTCTGTGCTGGTGGTCGCGACCTTTGTGGCTACCGCACTGCAGCCGGTAGGAGGAGGGCAAGCAGTAGCTGACCCTACTGCGGTCCAACCGCTATCCCCGCGCCCGGCGGCACCGATCGTTCTGTCCACTTCGGACCAAACCGTCGAGTACTTCTCGTTCAACAGTCACGTCATCAAGCACTACTCACGAAGGTTGAGCACCGGACACAGCAACTACCGGCAATTGCCCTACCTGTCCGAGATGACGATGAGCAACACCGTGGCGATCGAGGCCCACGACGGAGCGATGCACGTGTTCACCGTGCGCAGCAGCGACGGCGCCGTGTGGACCAGCAAACAGATGAGCAAGGGTGGAAGCTGGTCCGGTTGGGTTTCGCTCGGCGGCAGTGGCCTGGCCAACGCCGCACCTGCGGTGACCCGAGGAGCCGGTGAGGCGCTGTCGGTCTTCGCCACCGCTACGGATCGGACCGTTCGCTCCATCTCCCAGCAGAGCAAAGACGGTCCGTGGGGGTCGTGGAGCTCGTTGGGTGGCAGCGACTTCTTCGGCGGTCTAAGCGTCGGGCGCGGCCCGAACGACAGGCTGGAAGTGGTCGCGGTGTCACTCGGCGGCACGGTCTTCAAGAACAGGCAAGGCGTCGGGGGCTTCTCGGGTTGGGAGCAGTTCAGCGACGCGCGGTTCGTGTTCGACTACGTCGCACCACAGGTCATCACGCGAAGCGACCGCAGCCTTGAAGTGGTCGTGCGAACATCGGCCTCCGCGATCGCCACCCGCCGCCAGAACGCACCTGGCGGCACGTGGGGCGCGTGGACGATCGTCGGTGGCCACGCTGGGCTCGGTCGGCCTGCGGTCGTCCTCGGCCCGGACGGCGTGCTGACGATCCTGTCCGCCGACAGTCAGGGCAAGGTGTCGGTGGGTCGCTTCGGGTTCGACCCGACGACCGGCGCGGCCGGGACAGTTCCAGGATGGGAAGACCTCGCGGCTCGCGGCGCACCCCTGGCAGGCCGCAAGGACCTTTCCGGCGCGGGCTTGGTCGACGGGTCGTGGGTCGCCACCTACAACGACACCACCGACGAGTTCAGCGAAATCACCTCCGCCGACGAGGACGCGCCAGACGGTCGAGCGACACCGGAGCCGCCGAAGCTGCGCCCGTTGAACGAGGTCCGGGCCGAGGACGGACGGCCGGGCCACCTCGCTGAAGGAGTGACCCCGGTGAGCCGGCCCACCGCGGCGGGGTGGACGCCGCCGGCGTTCCAGTACGAGCACTACACCTTCGATCAGTGCCGCACGCGGGAGTGGTTCTTCCAAGAGAGGGGTACGGTGAAGAACCACTACTCCTATTGCTGGTCCGGCGTGAACGCCATTCACTTCAAGACGTTCTGCTTCACCCTCCCGCTGACCGGCGTCCCCGTGTGCGTCGGCAGGCGGTTGGACTTCTTCGTCACGATGATCGGCGACGGTTCGGACGCCTACCGCGAGGCACGCTACGACGTCTACCTGACCGGCTTCGAAGGTGCGCTGGAATACGCCGACGCGGTGCAGCTCAAGGTGGAAATGCAGTGCACCCCGCTGGTAGCTGCCACCGACTGCGCTCCGGATCCCCGCACACCCCCGGTGGTGCGCACGGTCTCCGAATGGATGTCGGCGGGTGAGGTCAGGTTGCACGTGGTCGGCGGCGAACCCGAGCCCGACCCGTTGCTGAACCCCGACCGGATCGGCTACGGCCTGGCGTCCGTCAAGGTCACGGCCGCTTTGCCCCTGGGACACACCGAGGACGTGGTCTCGCCGAGGAACAAGATCAGGTTCGATTCGGCCCAATATTTGACCGTCAACGGGAAGCAGGGTGCGATCTTCCCAGAAGTCGACGCGGTGCTGAACTTCCCTGTCAACACCCCGGAGTTCGCCGCGATGAGGCAGTCCGGCGCCCACTACGAGCAGGCCATGACGCAGCCGGGAAGCACGTTCCCCGTAGTGGCGGGCAAGACGATCCCAGGCGCGCTGGGCAGCGGCAAGCCACTACACCGCCTGTACTTCGACGACGACAGGCGGCGTGACAACCGTACGGAAGCGGTACGCGCTTGCGAGAACGAGCTGCCGCCAGGTCAATACCCGCAGCCCGACTATGACTGCGACGAGTACCCGTTCGCATCCACCTATGAAGGCGCCAGTTCGACCTACAACCCGCAGCGGAACTTCTCGGTCAAGGCCATCCCGGCCGACGACAACCGCGCAGCCGGCGTGTGGCTCGGGGTGTGGTACTCCTACGACCGCATCCTCGACGGTGATGCCTTCTACGTCCGCGTCATCCAGTAAGCCTCGAACCTGATCATCCACATCGATGAACCCCCGGGAGCGGGGTGTGTGAACGACACCGTTCACACACCCCGCTCGTTCGCATCTGCGCGGGGCCGCCAGAATGGGGTCATGACCCCTCCGGTCGAAACCTCCTGGCACCTGATCACCGCGTGGCTTGCCGACCACGCGCCGACGACCGCCGCGGTGCTGTCGCCGCCTGCCTCGGAGGACGACATCCGGAACCTGGGCCGGGAGGTGCCCGGCGGGTTGCCCGACGAGCTGATCGCATGGTGGCGGCTGGGTGACGGTGTTGGACGGCCTGACGGTGCCGGGTACTTCCTACCGCCGCGGTTCGCACCGATGCCGGTACGGGAAGCGTTGGGAGTCCGGCGACTCATGGCCGGTTTGGTATCGCCCGACGCCTACCGGATCGCCGCTGCGGACGAGGCCGGCTCCCGGTCCGGCGCGTTCCTCGACACGTTCGTGCCCATCGCGGCCGATGGCGGGGGTGATCACCTCGTGGTCGACCTGCGACCAGGGGCTTGGCACGGGTGCATCCAGGAATGGCGCAACGACGACGGGTGCCAGACTGGGCCCCTCTGGTCCGGTGTCGCCGAGATGCTGGCGGAGGTCGCGAACGACTTCCGCCACCACACCGGTGTGCTGGCAGCGCATACCGAACGTGCCCGCGCGCAAGGCTTTCG
>NZ_JAPSLK010000067.1 GCF_031180885.1 Saccharothrix sp. | reverse complement strand
CCGCCGCCGCCCGCCGCCCGCCGCCGCCCGCCGCCGCCCGCTGCCGCCCGCCGCCCGTCGCCGCCCGCTGCCGCCCGCCGCCTGGTGCTCCCGCCGCCTGGTGCCGCTGCACCCCCGCTCGCGGCCTGCGCCACCCCGCCGCCCCGCACGCCCCCGGCTCGCGCCTGCGTCGCCGCCGCACCCTCGGCCGGGACCTGCATCGTCGCGGTGGGGGCCGGGTTTCGGGGCCGCGTGGCCGGAGAGTGAGTTGGCTGAGGGGCGCGTGGCTTGGCACGTGTCGCGAGAGAGCTGCGGCGCGGAGGCTGCCTGGTGGCGGCTGGCTGACGTGGGAGAGGCGCGTGGCAGGCGGCTGAGGCTGCGTAGGGAGCGTGGCAGGCGGCTGAGGCTGCGTAAGGCGCGTGGCAGGTGGCGGAGGGTGCGTAGGGCGAGTGGTGGGCGGTGGAGGGTGCGTAGCGGCGGTTGGTCGGTGGTGGAGGTGCGTAGGGGTGCGTGGCGGGCGGCGGAGGGGGCTGGAGGGGGTGTGGGGTGGGGCGAGGGAGTGTGGGTTGTCGGCGGGGTGGAGGGTTAGCCGGCTAGGGCGTCGCGTTCTACCGAGACCGGGTAAAGGTCGTCCACGCGGTAGCCGACGCCGCGGACCGTGGTGATCAGCGAAGCAGCCTCGCCCAACTTGCGGCGGATGCGGCGCACGTGCACGTCCACCGTCCGCGTGTCCATGAACGAAGTCGCCCCCCACACGCTGCTCATCAACGCCGTCCGCCGGTGCACCTGCCGCGGATGGGTGCACAAGTGGTGCAGCAGGTCGAATTCGAGCCTGGTCAGCTCCACGTCGCGGCCCCGGTGCAGCACGCGCCTCGAGTCGGCGAGGATGCGCAGGTCGGCTCGCGGCACGGGCAGGTCCACCACCACCTCGGTGGTCGGAACGTCCAGGGCCTCGCGCAGCGTCTCCGCCAGGTGGGTCGCGGCGTCCAGCGCCTGGCCGGGCGGTGCGCTCAGGCGGATGGAGACCGTCACCTCCACGGTCGTCACCTCGGTCACGAGACCGATCGGACCAGACCACCTCGGACGGGGTCAACGCCGTCCAGGAAGTGGGAGTCGTTGACAGCGGGCATCATGGCCACCATGACGACGACCATCACGCTCAACAACGGCGTCACCATGCCACAGCTGGGTTTCGGCGTCTTCCAGGTGTCCACTGAGGACACCGAAGCCGCCGTCGCCGAAGCGCTCAAGGTCGGCTACCGCAGCATCGACACCGCCGCCGCGTACGGCAACGAGGAACCCGTCGGCCGGGCCATCGCGCGCCACAACCGCGACGAGCTGTTCATCACCACGAAACTCTGGAACTCCGACCAGGGCTACGACGAGGCCCTCCGCGCGTTCGACACCAGTCTCGCCAAGCTCGGCCTCGACCGGCTCGACCTCTACCTCATCCACTGGCCCGCCCCGCGGCGCGACCGCTACGTCGACAGCTGGCGCGCCCTGGGCAAGCTCCTCGCCGACGGCCGCGTCCGGGCCATCGGGGTCTCCAACTTCCAGCCCGCCCACCTCGAACGCGTGATCGACGCCACCGGCGCCGTGCCCGCGGTCAACCAGGTCGAGCTGCACCCCCTCCTCCAGCAGGCCGACCTGCGCGCCTTCCACGCCCGGCACGGCATCGCCACCGAGGCCTGGAGCCCGCTCGCCCAGGGCGGTGACCTGCTGCGCGACGACGTGATCACCGGGATCGCGGCCAAGCACGGGCGCACGCCGGCTCAGGTCGTGCTGCGCTGGCACCTCCAGCTGGGCAACGTCGTCATCCCCAAGTCGGTCACGCCCAGCCGCATCGCGGAGAACTTCGCGGTCTTCGACTTCGCGTTGGACGAGTCCGACCTGGACCGCATCGCGTCCCTGGACACCGGCGAGCGCATCGGCCCCCACCCGGACCACTTCAACTAGACCCCGAGAGCAGAACCCGGACCTACACCTCGACCGGGCCGCCGGTGCGCCAGTACACGCCGTCGGCCCGGTCCAGCAGGCCCTCGTCGACCAGGTAGCGCCGCACGGTCACGTGGTCGACCTCGCCGCCCTCGCACCGCTCGCGCAGCGCCTCGGTCACCTCCCGCTCGCCGTACCGGCGACCCGGCTCGAACACCACGACCACCCGTTCCAGCACCTCGCGCCGGCGCCCGCGCTGTGCCGGCAGCTTGAGCAGCCGTCCGTCCCGCAGGAACGGATCCTCCTTCGGCCGCTCCACGCGGGCGGCGTGCGTGAAGACCTCCTCCCGCAGGACCAGCTCCTCACCGTAGGCTGCCACCAATCCCGCGGTGCGGAGTTTGCGCAGCGCCCGGTCCACGACGCGGTTGTCCAAACGGGTCGCTTCGGTGATCTCCGTAACGTTGCGGGCACCAAGGACCAGTGCGGCCACCACGCGCAACCGGTCTGGACCGGCGAGGAGTCCGATCAGCGCATCAGGGGTCACGCTTAGAGCTAACCGAAGCCGGCGCTCTGGTGCATGCGCTTTTCGGGCGGACCTTAATACCCGTGCGCACTGATCACCTCTTCCCCATGGCGTCGGTGGAGCCGGTTTTCGGCATGCCCACCGAGAACGCCCGCAAGTTCCAGCAGGTGGCCGCGGAGCAGGACCTCGTCATCGACGTGCGGGCCACGAACCCGCACGCCGTGGCCTGGCTGCGCGACGGCGCGTTGCCCAAACCCGAAGCCGTGAAGGCCAAGACCATCGACGACCTGGACGTCCGGCTGGGCGCCCGGCACCGCTACCGCGGCCTGGTCGGCTTCTTCCGGCCCCGGTTACCCCGCTACGGCGTCACCGACCGGCTGCTGAAGCGCTTCACCCAGCGCCGGGAGGAGTTCGACCACCTCGGTCCGAAGATGGCGCTGCTGGAACGGCTCGGTGAGTACCTCGTGCGCGACGGCGTGGTGCACGGCTTCGACCGCCGCGGGGTGCTGCGCCCGCTGACCGGCGACCACGACGTGTTCGACATCCACGCCTCCGGCGGCCTGCCGCTGACCGGCCGGCGCTACGACCGGGCCGTCGCCACCATGATCGACCTCAACATGGGCGTGACCCACGGCGCCCACATGTACTGGCGACCGACCACCGCCGCGGACCGGGTGATGTTCGAGTCGATCGCCCGCAGCAGCAGCCCGAAGCTGCGCTTCCACCCCGACGGCACGATGACCGCGGGCGACTACCGCCGGGCCACCGCCGGCACCAGCGCGATCACCAGACCGGCCAGCGCGGACCGCCCGTTGGCGGCCGTTTCCAGCGTGGGCAGTTGAAGCCAGGTGGTGGAGGTGTCGACGCCGTCGAGGTAGAGCTTGCCGTAGACCAGGAGCAGCGCGATGCCGTACAGGCGCGCGTACTGGTGCTTCCACGCCAGTGCGAGCCCGACCAGCCCCGTGCACACGTGCAGGGCCTGGTTGGCCGGGCTCATCGGCAGCACCGGCACCAGCGCGAACACCAGTTGGAGGGATCCCACGACCAGTGCGAGCAGTTGGGCGCGGGTCAGCCACGGGCGCGTCTCGGTGTCGCCCTTCTCGACCTTGTCCTTCACCGGTGCCTCTTTCCGCATGCCCTCCGGATACCCGGTCGTCGCGGGGCGACGCCCGAGACCGGATACCTTGCCCGCGCGACGCACGGATGTCCCCACTTTCGGGCGGTGTCGTCGGTGAGCGGCAGGCGTGCTGGTGCGAACGGCTCGCGGCGGGCGGTTTTCGGCTCCACAGCCCGGTTTGCTGCAAACGATCTGCAACTTGCAGGGCGGTTCAGCGCAGCAGCGGGTCCAGACGCGGCTTGGTGTCGGTCACCGCGTCCGCCGGTGGGCGGTCCTCGTGCAGGACCGCGCGGAGCATCGCGGACAGCTCCGCGGAGACCTCGGGGTGGCGCGGCGTGTAGGGGGAGCGGGCGGTGGTGAGCTGGGTGGTGAACGCGCCGAGGTTGGGGTCCCACTGCCACCCGGGGTCCGTGGCGGTGTCCGTCCGGTTGGGCACCGCCTGGAGCGCCGCGCCGAACTCGGTGGCGTTGTCGGGCTGCTCGGCCAGCCACCGCAGCACGTCCCACGCCCGGTCCGCGTGCGGGGTGCCCGCCCCCACCACCCACGCCTCGCCGCCGACCAGCGACGCGGTACCGGCCGGGCCTGCGGGCAACGTCGCCGCGCCCCAGTCGAGACCGGCGGCGTTGAGCGCGGGCACGGCGCGCGGGCCGTTCACCATCATCGCGCACCGGCCTTCTGTGAACGCCGATGTGACGTCGGAGTTGCTCCACCGCAAGGAATCCGGATGCGCGCTCGCCATCAGGGAGTCCACAAAGGACAGTGCATCGACGGCTCCGGTGATGTCCTGGACGTCCCCGCCCGCCTGCCACAGGAACGGCAGGAACGTGCCCGTGAGGTCGTCGCCCGCGCCAACGGCCAGGCACAGGCCCCACCGCCCCGGCCCGGTCAGGGACTGGGCGGTGACCCGCAGGTCCTGCCAGGTCGCGGGCGGTCCGGCGACCCCGCCGGCGGCGAACAGGTCCCGGTTGTAGAGCAGGACGGGGGTGTCGGTGCGCAGCGGCACGCCGTAGTAGCGGCCGTCGTGGCGGACGCCGTCCCGGGCGGGTTCGACGAACGGCAGGTCCCAGGCCTCGAACCGCCCGGTCAGGTCGGTGAGGGCGGAGGCGGCGGCGAGGCGGGGGAGCGCGGCGACGTCCACGGTGGCGACGTCCGGCCGGGGACCTCGGGCGAGGCGCTCTTCGAGGTCCGCGCGCGGCATGGTCGTCCGCTTGATCTCGACGTTCGGGTGCTCCGCGCGGTGGCGGGCGAGGAGGGCCGCGACGGCCTGGTCGGCGGCGGGGGAGTGGTCGAGGTGGTCCCACCAGGTGAGGATGACGTGCTCCGGGGGCGCCGTGGCGCACGCCGCCAGCAGGAAAACCGCCGTGAGCACCGCCCGCACGCGCATGCCGCTCCACCTTCCCCACGGGCGGCGGCCCCACCAGTCGTACTACCCCCGGGTGCGGCGGGCTGTCAAGATCACGCCTGCGTGCGGCCCCGGGGCTGCGGTTCGGTCGGCGGGGCGGGTTCGGGAGCGACGACGGGCTCCGGCCCGGGCCGGTCCAGGGCGCTGAGGTCGAGGTCGGCGAGGTAGGTCGCCGCCAGCTCGTCGTAGATCGGTGTTGAACTCACATCCGGGGATACTGACCGGCGTACCGCTTCCGCGCTGCGCATCTCACCTGTGTGGGTTACCCATTTTCAGGTGAAACCCGCACAAGTGCGGTAACGATCCCCTCCGTGCGGGAGGGTCACCCCTGTGGTGTGCGAGATCGAAGTGGACGGTTACCGGCTGTCGCGAGCGCCCAGCGCGATACGGCGGACGTGCGTCCCCATTGCCATTTCGAATGGTCCGAAGGCAATCCGCCGGCACACCTGGTCCGCCACCCGATCCTCGGGCAGTGTGGCACCGCGCAAGTGGTGCAGGAGACGGTTGATCACCGCGTAACGGGGGTGCCCGCGCGCACGATGATGGCGTAGGCGGCCACCGCCCCCCTAGGCCGCCTGCAAGTCCCGGTCAGGGCTCCCCTCCCCCCGAGGAGCCCTGGCCGGGCACCTCACCGCTCCAGCGGTTCTCGCGCCTCCCGCCGCACCGGCTCCCGCCCGAAGGGCTGCCGCACCGCCGGCGCCACCGGCGGGTCCGGGATCGGCAGGGTCAACGGCGCCTCCGGCTCCACCACGATCGGCTTGCCGTGGTGCGCCGTCCGCAACGCCCCGCCGGACACGATCCGGTAAGTGGCCTCGTCTCGCGTCACCGTCACGCACAACCGCGTCCCCAGGTAGGACATCCGGAACGCCATCCGCCCCAGCGTCGGTGGCAGCCGTGGCGCGAACGTCAGCCCCGAGTGGTCCCGCATCCCCCCGAACCCCGCCACCAACGCGATCCACGCCCCCGCCAACGACGCCATGTGCAGTCCGTTGTGGACGTTGTGGTGCAAGTCGTGCAGGTCGGTGAACGCGGCCTCGGCCAGGTAGTCCCACGCCAGGTCCAGCGCCCCCACCTCGGCCGCCAGCACGGACTGCGTGCCCGCCGACAGCGACGAGTCCCGCACGGTCCGCGCCTCGTAGTAGGCGAAGTTCGCCGCCTTCTGCTCCGGGGTGAACGCGTCCCCGCGCACGTGCATGGCCAGCACCAGGTCCGCCTGCTTCACCACCTGCTTGCGGTACAGGTCGAAGTACGGCTTGGACAGCAGCAACGGGTAGTCGTCCTCGGGCGTGCGGTCGAAGTCCCACTCGGCGTGGGCGGTGAAGCCCTGGGCCTGTTCGTGCACGCCCAGCAACTCGTCGAACGGCACCAGCATCTTGTCCGCCGCCAGCCGCCACGCCGCCACCTCCTCCGGCTTGACGCCCAGGTCAGCGGCCTGTTGCGGGTTGCGTTCGGCAGCGTCCGCCGCCTCGCGCAGGTTCTTCTGCGCGATGAGGTTGGTGTAGGCGTTGTTGTCCACGATGGCCGAGTACTCGTCGGGCCCGGTCACGCCGTCGATGCGGAAGCCGTCGTGCTGGTCGTGGTGGCCGAGCGACGTCCACAGGCGGGCGGTTTCCACCAGCAGCTCGGTGCCGCAGTCGCGGTCGAACTCCGCGTCCCCCGTGGCCGCCGTGTACTGGGCGACCGCGTGGGCCACGTCGCCGGAGACGTGGAACGCCGCCGTGCCCGCGGGCCAGTACGCCGAGCACTCGGCCCCGTTGATGGACCGCCACGGGAACGCCGCCCCGTGCTGGCCCAGGACCACGGCCCGCTCGCGCGCCTTGTGCAGTGTGGAGTGACGCCAGCGCAACGCGTCCCGGGCGGCGTCGGGGACCGTGTAGGTCAGGACGGGGAGCACGAACATCTCGGTGTCCCAGAACGCGTGCCCGTCGTACCCCGGACCGGTCAGGCCCTTGCCGGCGATCGCCCTGGTCTCACCGCGGGCGCCGGCCTGGAGGATGTGGAACAGCGCGAACCGCAGCGCCTGCTGGATCTCGTCGTCGCCGTCCACCTCGATGTCCGCGACCTCCCAGAAGTCGTCCAGGAACACCCGCTGCTCGCGCAGCAGCCCCTCCCAGCCGGTCTGCCGCGCGCCCGCCAGCGCCGCGTCGACCTGCGCCCGCAGCGCGGGCACCGAGCGTTGCGCGGACCACCCGTAGCCCAGGTACTTGGTCAGCCGCAGCGCGCCGCCCGCCGGGACGTCCAGCGCGGCGGTGAAGCGGGCCAGGTCGCCTTCGGCGTGGATGCTGGTGCGGACGCCGTCGGTGACGTCCAGTTCGTGGTCCATCGCGGCGGCCATGCGCAGGCCGGAGTAACGCGTGTGGTGCGCCAGCACGGCCTGGGTGCCCTCGGCCCACGCGAAGGCCGCGACCAGCGGCGCGTCCAGCGCGGCGGCCACGCGCGGGTCGCCGCCCCGGTGCTCGATGGGCTCGTTGGCCAGCAGGTCGGACTGCACCACCAGTTGCAGGTCGTCGTGCGGTTCGACGACGTAGTGGATCGCCGCGACCGCGCGCTGCGTGAACGACACCAGCCGCTCGCTGCGCACGGTGATCCGGCGGCCGGTCGGGGACTCCCACTCGGTGCGGCGGCGCAGCGTGCCGGTGCGGAAGTCCAGGATGCGCTCGTGGTCCAGCGCCCGGCCGTAGCGCATGTCCAGCGGCTCGTCCTCGACCAGCAGGCGGATGACCTTGCCGTCGGTGACGTTGACGATCGTCTGCCCGGCCTCGGGGTAGCCGTAGCCGCCCTCGCCGTAGGGCAGCGCGTGCTCCTCGTAGAAGCCGTTCAGGTAGGTCCCGGGCAGGCCGCGCGGTTCGCCCTCGTCCAGCGTGCCGCGCATGCCGATGTGCCCGTTGGACAGGGCGAACGTCGACTCGGTCCGCCGCAGGTCGGGCACGGACAGACCGTGCCACCGCAGTGCCCAGGGCTGGATCTCGTAACCGGTCACAGCAGCTCCGCCAAGTCCTCGACCACCACGTCCGCCCCGTTCTCCAGCAGCGCCGCGCGCTGACCCGCGCGGTCCACGCCCACCACGTACCCGAAGCCGCCCGCACGCCCCGCCGCGACCCCGGCCAGCGCATCCTCGAACACCGCCGCCCGCTCCGGCTCGACGCCGAGTGCTTTCGCCCCGGCCAGGAACGAGTCCGGCGCGGGCTTGCCGCGCAGCCCGTCCCGGCTGATCACCACGCCGTCCACCAGCGCCTGCACGTACTTCGACAGGTCGGCGGCGTCCAGCACCCGGCTCGCGTTCGCCGACGAGGTCACGACGCCGATCTGGAGCTTGCCGTGGACCGCGTCCAGGTAGCGGACGGTGCCCGGGTAGGGGGTCACGCCCTCCTGCCGGATGATCGCGTCGATCAGCTCGTTCTTGCGGTTGCCGACGCCGTGGACGGTGTCGCGGTCGGGCGGGTCGTCCGGCGACCCCTCCGGCAGCGTGATGCCGCGGGAGGCCAGGAAGGTGCGGACCCCGTCGTAGCGGGGGCGGCCGTCCACGTACTTGACGTAGTCGGATTCGGCGAACGGCGGCTCGCCGCGGGGGCGCAGGAAGTCGTCGAACGTGCGCCGCCACGCGCGGCGGTGCAGGACAGCGGTGCTGGTCAGCACGCCGTCCAGGTCGAAGAGGCAGGCGGTGATCCCGTCGGGCAGCCCGGTGCTCATGCTCTCGTGTCTACCCCTTCCGGGCGCGGGGTACCCGGCAGAAAAGGGAGGTGGTCGGACCATGGCCAAGCCACGGGTGCTGGTCGTCGGAACGGGGTTCGCGGGCTACCACTGCCTGCGGGCGCTGGAGCGGTCGTTGCCGCCGGACGCCGCCGAGCTGGTGGCGGTCAACCCGACCGACTACATGCTGTACGTGCCGCTGCTGCCGGAGGTCGCGGGCGGGACGCTGGACCCGCGCCGGGTCGCCGTGCCGCTGCGGCCCAAGCTGCCGCGGACCCGGCTGGTGCAGGCGCACGCGACCAAGGTGGATCTGGGCGCGCGGACGTGCACGGCGGTGGACGTCGAGGGGCGTGAACAGGTCCTGGAGTGGGACCGGATCGTGCTGACGTCGGGCAGCGTGACCCGGCTGATGTCCATCCCGGGCGTGGCCGAGCACGCGTACGGGTTCAAGTCGGTGGCCGAGGCGGTGTTCCTGCGCGACCACGTCCTGCGCCAGGTCGAGCTGGCCGAACAGGCCACCGACCCGGCCGAACGCGCCGCCCGCGCCACGATCGTGGTGGTCGGCGCCGGGTACACCGGGACCGAGTTGGTGGCGCAGGGCCAACAACTCACCGCCGCGGCGTTGAAGGGCCGTCCCGGCGCGCCCCCGGTGCGGTGGGTGCTGGTCGACATGGCGGACCGGGTGCTGCCGGGCTTGGACGCACGCCTGTCCGGGCCTGCGCTGAGGGTTCTGCGGTCGCGCGGGGTCGACGTGCGGTTGAAGACCAGCGTCGCCGAGGTGAGTCCGTCGTGCGCGAAGCTGACCGATGGCAGCGAGATCCCGTCGAAGACCGTGGTGTGGTGCGTGGGCGTGCGCCCCGACCCTCTTGTCGAGTCCGTCGCCCTGCCGACCGAGAAGGGCCGCTTGGTGGTGCTGGAGGACCTGACGGTGCCCGACCACCCGCACGTGTTCGCCGCCGGTGACGTGGCCGCCGTGCCGGACGTGCACAACAACGGCAAGCCCACCCCCATGACCGCGCAACACGCCCAACGCCAGGGCAAACTCGCTGGCCGCAACGTCGCCGCGTCCCTGGGCCACGGCACACCGGCTCGTTACCGCCACCGGGACCTGGGTTTCGTGGTCGACCTGTCCGGCGGCCAGGCGGTCGCCAACCCCTTGCACGTCCCCCTGACCGGCTGGCCCGCGAAGGTCGTGGCCCGCGGCTACCACCTGCTGGCGATGCCGGGCAACCGCCTCCGCGTGGCCACCGACTGGCTCACCGAACTCCTGGCCCGCCGCCAGGTCGTCCAGTTCGGCCTGGTCCCGGCCTCGGGCGTGCGCCTGGGCGACGCCGACCGCGTGGACGCCGGCCCCGTCCTGCACTAGCGCCGGTTCTGTCGGTTCGTCGTGCGATCAGGTTTTGTCGGTTCGTCGTGCGATCAGGTTTTGTCGGCTCGTCGTGCGATCAGGTTTTGTCGGCTCGTCGTGCGATCAGGTTTTGTCGGTACCTCGTGCGATCATGGAACCGGGGGCCGGAGGCCACATCCCGAGGGCATCGCACATGAGCTTCGGCAATGGTCGAGCAGGCCGGCTGGGGTGTCCTGCCCGGACCTCTCCCGGGCAGGACCGCCGGCGACGTCTCAGGCGGGCTTGAGCGGGTCGTGGCCGATGGACATCAGGCGGTGCCGCCAGTGGGCCTCGCCGGCGGTCGGCTCCAGGTCCTCTCGGCGCTGCTCGTGGACCCGCTCCACGACCTTGCGCATCACGCGGACGTCTTCGGTGGTCAGGTCGGTGCGCCGCTTGCGCAGCACCCTCAGCACCTCCTGGCCGGTCGGGGTGCCCGCCTGGTCGGGCAGTGCCTCGGTGTTCTCGTCCGCCGAGCGGGTGCGCAGCCAGTCCTCCAGTTCGAGCGAGGTCATGTTCACCACGCGATGGAACTCGTCCCACAGGGTGTCGGTCATGGCGCGAAGGGTTGCCGTCCCGGGCGCGGCTCAAACCCCGTTCTTTGCACAACCCGAACATTCGCCGCACCGGGTGCTCACCGCGTCCCGCGATCGTGGACGCATGAACACATGGATCCGTCGCATCGCCGTCGCCGCCGCCGTCGCGGGGGTCGGCCTGGCCACGACCGGTGTCGCGTCCGCGCAGGACAAGACCTACGCGCCCGTCACGCTCAGCCCCGAGCAGGTCAAGAAGATCTGCGAGCAGCGGCTCCCCCGCGTCGAGGACCGGGTGAACCGGCTGACCACCCGCATCAACGGCGGCGCCGACGTCGTCGGCTCCACCGCGTGGCTCAAGGCGCAGGCCCAGAAGGCCCGCGACGAGGGCGACACGGCCCGCGCCGAGCGCCTGGACAAGCGCGCCGAGCGGCGCGGGGACCAGCTCGCCCGGCTGGGCAAGGTGCAGGAGCGGGTGGACAAGTTCCAGGCCGACCACTGCGGCGTGAAGTGAGAGCCGCGCTGGTCGTCGCGGCACTCCTCGCGTCCCTGGTGGCGTGCCGCGACGACGCCGTCCACGACCCCGGTCTGGACGACGTCGAGTCGACCTTGAGCAGCATCGAGGCCGAGGTCGACGAACCCTGACCCGCCGGGTGGCGACCGCGCGCGCACTCGTCGCGGTCGCCACCGCCACAAGCCTTCGACCAGCAGTTTTGCTTTCGACCGAAGTTCGTTGCGCCCCGGGCACCCGAAATTGTCGTACCTCTCTGGCACTATCTCGAACAGGTGTTCGGTACGCGTTCGGAAGGGAGCTAGGGATGCGCGTACAGCTCGATCCCCGGCAGTGGCCCGGCCGTGTCATCCCCGAGACCGACGACGAGATCGACACGGCCGTCGAGGCGCTGTGCCTGCGTGCGAGCTGGGGTGACGCGGACCGCGCGCTGCTGCGCGAGGTCGTGGAGCCGTGGTTGCGCGAGGGGTGGAGCGTCGACGCCCTGCTGGCGGCCGTGGACTCCAGGCCCGATGGGACCAGGCAGGGCAGACCCAGGAGCCGCGACCAGGCCGCGCACGACTTCCTCCGCGTGCGGCTCTGGTCGTGGTGGCAGGGGGGCGCGCGGCGTGCGCGCCCCCCGGTCGCCGGCATGACGCTGGGGCAGTGGTGGCGGGTCAACCGCCGCAACGCCCGGCTCACCGCGCCGCGACCCCGGCGGCCGTTGGGCGAGTCGGGGGAGCGGGCCCGGGAGGAGGTGCGGTCGCGGGCCCGGCTGCGCGACCCGGTGGAGCGGGCGCGGGCCCGGGCGCGGCGGTGGCAGGAGGTGCTGGACTCGTTACTGGTGCCCGGCAAGCGACCGCCGACGTTCGAGGACTCGCGCCGGTTGCTGGCGGAGGTGGTGGTGCAGGCGCCCGCGCACCCGGTGTGCAGTCGGTGCGGGTGTCGGACGGGGGTGTTGCCTTACGCCGCTTGAAGGTGACGATCGCGGCTGAGGTTCGCGCTTCGGCTCGACGTGGTGGGAACGGTTCGCGCCTGGGCTTCGGGGGCGTGAGCGCGATGACGCATGCCTTGGCGCGTGCGGACTTCAGACGACTCGGCGGTCCGACCCGGCCGGGCCGTTGATCCGCCGTGCCCGGAATCCGGCCATTCCCCGTATCCCACAAGGCTTTTCACGTCTGCCGTCGGCCGGTCCCGCCGTCCTGATCGGTGCGACTGGGGAACCCTACCCCTTGGCGTTTCAGACCGTCGCGCCGGGGGTGCCTCAAGTCTTGGCCGACGGAATTCCCCTTGCGATTCCCCTTGCGCGCGAATGATTGTCACCTGGACAGGTGAATTGCCGGGCTGTGTCCTGCGGGTACGGCGCGGGCTGGTGGCATCGGCACGGGCACTTCCGGTACGAACGCCCGGTGCTGAGATCCCCGGCGTGGCGAGCGTGGCTCGTCGGTGCCCTGCTGGTGCCCGCTCTCCTTGCGGCATCAGGGGTTTTCGCTCGCGCGCGGGTCGCCCAGCGGGAGTTCGCACAGCGGGAGGCCGCCGGGCGTCTCGCGGTCGCCGTGCGGGCGGACGAGGTGCTGCTCGCGGGTGGCGTCGCCGACGAGGACGAGCACCGTGCGCTGGTCGACGCGGTTCGGGACAAGATCACCTCCCACCGGGTGACGGACCTCCAGGTGACGAACCTACGGGTGACGGACCTCCTCGCGGAGGGCGGCAACCGTTCGCCGTTGAGCGCGACCACTGTGGCCGACGTGGTGGCCGCCGCCGTAGCCGCGTCCGCGCACGACCTCACCGCCGTTGCGACCGCCGACGCGCTGAGCGTCCGGGCCACCGTGCCCGACGAGCCCCGCGCCACGACGCTGCGCACGGCGCTCACCGCCTTGGGCGCGCGGGACCCCCGGGTGGACGTCGGTGCGCAGGTCGACCTCGCCGCGCTCCAGCGGTCGGTCACGGCGATGATCGAGGGCGGCGGCGGGTTTCGCTTCGAGCCGTCGTCCACGGCGTGGCAGGGTCACGGCCCGGTCCTGGTCGACCACGTCGGCCGCCTGTTGCTGGTGGCGCCGACCGCCGCCATCACGCTGAACGGCCACGCCTCCACCGAGCACCCGGACGCTCCCGCGCTGGCCCGGCAGCGTGCGGACGCGGTACGGGCGCTGTTCGTCGCGCAGGGGGTGCGGCCGGACCGGATCCGGACGGCGGTCGTGCTCGACTCCGCGCCGGAGAACACGGACCCGGCCACGCGCCAAGTCGACGTCCTGATTAGCTAGGAGCAGCGGTGTTCTGGTTGTTCGCCCAGATGTTCGTCCTGTGCGGGTTCGCGTTCCTGGCGGGCGCGGTCCTGACCTGGCTGCCCCTGCGCGCCACGATCCGCAACCTGCGCGCCGAACTCTCCCGCCCCACCACCCGCCCCGCCCTGGCCGCGGGAACGGTGATCATCCCAACCCAACCGACATCGACGGCGGCGGCGGGTTCCGCGCCGACGCCCACGCTCGAAGCCGACCCGGTGGAAGAGCCCGAAGAATCCGGAGAAGCGGTGGCTGCCGAGGAGGTGGTCCAGGTCAAGGGCAGTGCCAAGTCGATGATCTTCCACACGCCCGACTCGCCGTACTTCAAGCGGATGAAGGGCGACGTGACCTTCCGCTCGATCGCCGAAGCCGAAGAGGCCGGCTACACCCGCTGGCGGCCCAAGAGCGCCGCAGCCCAAGCCCGCTGAAACCCGCCCGCCGCCGACATCCGCATCGCCGCCCCGATCGCCATCGACGGCCACCGACGGCGCCCCTCCGCCGCCGGTCGCGCCCCTCCGCCGCCGGCCGACTCCTGCCGCCGGCCGACCCACCGCCGTCCCGTGTCGGACCCCGGAGCACTGAGTCGTCGCGAGTACCCTCCGCACCACCGGGGTGTCCACGACCAGAGGTGACCCCATGCCTTCGAGGGACCTGATCGTCGTCGGCGCGTCGGCCGGAGGGGTCGAAGCGTTGCGGGCGTTCGTCGGGGGACTTCCCGACGGCCTGGCTGCCGCCGTCGCGGTGGTCCTGCACATGCCCGCCGGCGGCACCAGCGCCCTGCCCGCCATCCTGCGCCGCAGCGGTCCGCTCCCCGTCGTCGGCGCCAAGCACGGGATGCCGTTGCGCACCGGCCGCATCCACGTCGCCCCGCCCGACCACCACCTGATCGTCACCGACGGCGCCGTCCGCCTGTCCCGCAGACCCACCGAGAACGGCCACCGCCCCTCGGTCGACGCGCTGTTCCGGTCGGCCGCCGTCGCCCGCGGTCCTTCCGTCATCGGCGTCGTGCTGTCCGGCACGCTGGACGACGGCGCGGCGGGCATGGTCGCGATCACCTCGCGCGGCGGGCTGGCCGTCGTCCAGGACCCGGAAGACGCTCTCTACTCGGGCATGCCCGCCGCGGTCCTGCGCAACCTCCACGTCGAGCACGTGCTGCCCGCGGCCGAGATGGGTGTGCTGCTGCGGGAGGTGGCGGGCCGCCCCGTCGCGGACGCCGGCGAGCCGTCCGACCTGCTGCGCAAGGAGACCGCGCTGTCCGCCGACGAGGCGGGTGCGCCACGGGGTGAGGTGAGTCGCATGGGGACGCCGTCGACCTTCAGCTGCCCCGACTGCCACGGCACGCTGACCTCGCTGGACGCCGACCACACCCGGTTCCGCTGCCACGTCGGCCACGCCTGGACCGCCGAAGCCCTCCTGGAAGCCCAGGACACCGCCCTGGAGAGAGCCCTCTGGACCGCGCTGCGGACGCTGGAGGAGAAGGCGACCCTGGCCCGGCGGATGGGTCGGGCGGCGCGGGCGCGGGGGAGTCGGCCGCTGGTCGAGCGCTACCGGGCCACCGAGGTCGAGGCGTCGTCCGCGGCCGAGGTGCTGCGGTCGCACCTGCTTTCCGGCGCGTTCGTCCGACACGCCCACCCGGAGCCCGACGCATGACCTTGACCTTCGACGTGGACACCGAGGCGGGCGCGGCGGTCGTCCACCCGGTCGGCCGGCTCGACCTCAGCACCTACGCCCAGTTCCGCGACGGCCTGCTCAAGTTCGCGCTGGCCGAACCGCTCGCGGTGGTGGTGGTGCTCGACGACGGCTTCGAGGTCGCCACGCGCGCCGTGATGTCGGTGTTCACCACCGTGTGGATGCGGGTCTCCGAGTGGCCGGGCGTCCCGTTGCTGTTGGTCGGCGCGAGTCGGGAGCACCGGCGCCTGCTCGACGAGGGCGGCGCGGGGACGTTCGTCCGGCACTTCCCGTCGGTGCGGGAGGCGATCGCGGACGCGCGGCGACGGCCCGACCGGCGGCGGGACGAGACCTGGCTGCCCGCCTCGCCGGTCAGCGCCCTCATGGCCCGCCGGTTCGTGCGCGACACCTGCGCCCGGTGGCACCTCCACGACGTGCTCGAAGACGCCCTGCTCGTGGTCACCGAACTGGTGGAGAACGCCGTCGACCACGCGCGCAGCGCCCCCCACCTGCGGCTGGAGCTGCGCGACCGGGCGCTGGCCATCGCGGTCCGGGACGACGCGGCGGCACCGCCGGTGCGGCGCGCGCCGGGGCCGCGGCCGGGCGGCCGGGGCGTCGCGCTGGTGGCGAAGGTCAGCCGGGTCTGGGGGCACACGCCGTGGCCCGCCGGCGGCAAGGTGGTGTGGGCGGTGCTCGACGCCGGCGGGTGACCGGCCGGCTTGATCGGATGCGGCGCCGCGCGGCGAGTAGCGTTCCGCGGTGTGACCGACCGCCGGGGGCCCGACGCCGATTTCGAAGAGGTGCTGCGCTACCTCAAGGAGTCCCGCGGGTTCGACTTCACCGGGTACAAGCGGAGCAGCCTCATGCGCCGCGTCCGGCACCGGATGGCGCAGATCGGCATCGACGACGACATCGACTACATCGACCACCTCCAGGTCAACGCCGACGAGTTCAACGCGCTGTTCAACACCATCCTGATCAACGTCACCGGGTTCTTCCGGGACGCCGAGGCCTGGGACCACCTGCGCGACGAGGTCGTGCCGACCCTGCTCGCCGAGCGCGGTCCCGACGACCCGGTCCGGGTGTGGAGCGCGGGCTGCGCGTCCGGCGAGGAGGCCTACAGCCTCGCGATGGTGCTCGCCGAGGCGCTGGGGCCGGACCGGTTCCGCCGGCGGGTCAAGATCTACGCCACCGACGTGGACGACGAAGCCCTCGCCCACGCCCGGCAGGCCGTCTACCACGACCGCGAACTCCAGGGCGTGCCCGCGGACCTGGTGACCAGGTACTTCGAGCCGCAGGACGGCCGCCACGCCTTCCGCAAGGACCTCCGCCGCTCGGTCATCTTCGGCCGCAACGACCTGGTCCAGGACGCCCCGATCTCGCGCATCGACCTGCTGGTGTGCCGCAACACCCTGATGTACTTCAACCAGGAGACCCAGGCCAAGATCCTCGGCCGGTTCCACTTCGCCCTGCTGCCGCGCGGCGTGCTGTTCCTGGGCAAGGCGGAGATGCTGCTGTCGCACAGCCGGATCTTCGACCCGATCGACCTGAAGCGGCGCATCTTCCGCAAGGTCGTGGGCGGCTCCGAGGGTCCCGCGCACCTCGTCACGCAGGCGCTGGTCCAGGACCGCCGCTTCGACGTCGGCGGCCTCGACCAGCTCCGCGAGCACGCCTTCTCCGCCGGCCCGGTGGCCCAGGTCGTGGTCACCGGCGACGACGTCCTGGCCCTGGCCAACCGGCAGGCCGAGACCATGTTCGGCTTGTCCGCCAAGGACATCGGGCGTCCCCTGCGCGACCTGGAGCTGTCCTACCGCCCGGTCGAGCTGCGCGGCCACGTGGAGCAGTCCCGCGCCGAACGCCGAGCCGTGCGCATCAAGGAGATCGAGTGGGTCCGGCCGCCCGGCGAGTCGCTGTGGTTGGAGATCCACCTCAACCCGCTGATCGCCGCCGACAACACCGTCCTCGGCGTCTCGATCGTCTTCCACGACGTCACCGCGGCCCGCAGGCTGCTGGACGACCTGGAGTACGCCAACCGCCAACTCGAGTCCGCCTACGAGGAACTCCAGTCCACGAACGAGGAGTTGGAGACCACCAACGAAGAACTCCAGTCCACTGTGGAGGAGCTGGAGACGACCAACGAGGAACTCCAGTCCACCAACGAGGAACTGGAGACCATGAACGAGGAGTTGCAGTCCACCAACGACGAACTCCAGAACATCAACGACACCCTCCGCGAGCGCACGGGGGAACTGGACCAGGTCAACGAGTTCCTGGAGTCCATCCTCACCTCGCTGCGCGCCGGCGTGGTCGTCCTGGACCTGGAGATGCGGGTCATCGCCTGGAACCGCGGCGCCGAGGAACTCTGGGGCCTGCGCCGCGACGAGGCCGAGAACGAGCACCTGCTCAACCTCGACATCGGCCTCCCGGTGGCCGACCTGCGCCCGGTCGTGCGGCAGGCCCTGGCCGACGCCTCGTTCCTGGCCGAGGTGAAGGTGGCGGCCGTCAACCGCAAGGGCCGCGAGGTCGTGGTGCGCGTGGTGTGCAGCTCGCTGCGCTCGAACGCGGTCCGCTCCAACGGCGCCATCCTCGTCATGGAGCAGCAGGCCTGAGCCGCTAGCCGACTTCCTCGATGTCGGTGGTGATTACGAAGTGCTCCCGCAGCCCGGCCACCTCCAGCGGGTGCAGCACGGCGGGCGTGGTGGCGATCACCCGCAACGACTTCCCGACCGCCTGGCACGCCGAGCGCATCGTCAGCAGCAGCGTGATCCCGTCGGAGGCGAAGAACGTGACCCCGCTCAGGTCGAGCACGAGTTCCCGCCGCGTCCGCACCAGGTGGCCGTGGGCGAACGCGGTCGCGGCCGGCACGGTCGCCATGTCCAGTTCGCCCGCGATCCGGAGGACCACGGTGTCCGACGACGACTCCACCACCGACAGCTCGACGGGGCTGTCCTCCATGATCACCTCGGGTGCGCGGGCCGTGCCGAACGGTTCGGTCCGCCCGCACCCACCAGCCTAGGCCCGCGCACCCGGGTGATGCACGTCATCAGGACGAGTGAAGAGCCTTTTCGAGCTGGTCCTTGCTCATCGACGAAGCGCCGTTGACGCCCTTGTTCAGCGCCTGCGCCACCAGTTCCTCCTTGGTGGCCTGGCCGGGAAGCCCGCCCATGTGCCGGGCGCGGCTGGCGGCGAAGGCCTCGCCGAGCTGCTCGCGGCGCGAGTCCTCCAGCTCCCGGCGCATCCCGGGCAGAACGGTGGACTCCTCTTCCTCGACGTGGTGGTCACGCCGTCGATCAGCTTGTCCAACACCTGCTCGTACTCGGACGAGGTGGGGTCGGTGGCGATGAGCTTGGCCAGCAGCGTCTCGGCCTCGACGTGCTCCTCCTGGCTGTGCTGGATCTCCTCCTGCTCGCCCGCCTCGTCCCGGGCGACCGGGTACACCGAGTCCTCCTCGGCCCGGCTGTGGGCGGTGAGCACCGCGGACAGCACGGGCGTGAGCAGTGGTCGTTTCTCCGGGTTGTTCTTCAGCTCGTCGAACAGGCGCTCCACCTCGCGGTGGTCCTGCATGATGAGGTCGACGACGTCAGGCACGGGTGCCTCCTCGGCTCGACGGTCACGGGTCGAACCGGGAGTACCCGCGTTTCAACCGACCACTCGCCGGATCGTGCTGATCGGGCCGATCGACTCGATGTCCTGGATCTTGACCGGAACGCCCTCGGTCGAGGCGTGCACGGCGCGGATGCCGTCGATGGCCATCGAGACGTGGGTCTGGCCGGAGTAGTAGATGATCAGGTCGCCGGCCTTCACCTCGTTGAGCGACACCGGTCGCCCGATCAGGGCCTGGCCGTAGGTGGTGCGCGGGATCGCGATGCCCACGGACCGGTAGGCGGCCTGCATGAGGCTGGAGCAGTCCCACGAGCCGGGGCCGTTGGAGCCGAACACGTACGGCTTGCCGCGCTGGGTCAACGCCCACTGCACCGCGTCGCCGGCCTTGCCCGGCGGCGTGTTCACGGGGCCGGTGTACCCCTCGCCCGCCAGGCGGTCGCGCTCGTGCTCGGGCAGCGCCCGGTAGACCGCGCGGACCTCGTTGATCTGCTCGTCCAGTGCGGCCTTGCGCTGGTCGATGTCGGCGATGGCCTTGTTGGCGGCGGCCACGGCCTCGTTGGCGCGGCGGGTCGCCTCGTTGGCCTGGTCGACGGCGGCGCTCAGGCTCGCCACCGCCTCGGCGTTCTCGCCCGCCAGCACGCCCAGCGCGGTCATCCGGTTGAGGAAGTCCTGCTGGGAGTCGCTGACCAGCAGCGCGGAGAGCTGGGTGAACCGGGCGCCCTCGAAGGATGCCTCGGTGAGCAGGTCGACCTGGCCCTGCAACTGGCCCTGCGCCTGCTGGGCCGCGGCGAGGTCCTTGTTGGCCTGCTCGATGGTGCCGTTGGCCTTCGCCAGCTCTTCCTCGGCGCGCAGGTGCTGCTCGTTGAGCTGCTCGGCCTCGTGGGCGAGTTCGAAGTACCGCTTCAACGCCTCGGAACCGTCGGTGGGGACCGGGTCGGCGACGGCGTGCGGCACGGACACTCCACCGGCCAGCGCGAGGACGGCGGTGGCCGCCAGAGCCGCGCGGACGGTGCGCTGAACGGGGTACGACGCCACGATCGCGCGGTCCTCCTTGAACACCGGATCCCCCGAACGAGTGAGGCAGGTCGAGGTCTCGGACAGGTTACGGAACCCGGCCCCGCCCGTCCATCACGGGGTCCCCGATCACCGGTGCCCGCGCAGCCCGCCCAGATCCGTCCGCCCGCCGGCGTGATCGACGGCGCGACCCGCGGCGGCCACCGCCAGCCGGCCCGCCTCCTCGGGCCGCTCGCCCCGGGCCAGGGCCACGGTCAGCGCGGCCACGAACGCGTCGCCGCCGCCGGTCGTGTCCACCACGTCGACGTCGGTCAGCGGCACGACGGCCTCGCCGGACGGCCAGACCAGCACGTTCGCCTCGCCCTTGACCTCCAGCGCGACCAGCGACGGCCCGCGGTCCAGCAGGTTGCGGCCGGCCGCGAGCGCGTCGCCGGACGAGGTGATCGAGCGCCCGGTCAGTTCCTCGCCCTCGTGCTGGTCGGCCCGCAGGACGTCGGCGGCGGCGAGCAGGTCCGGGGTGGCGACGCCGTCGAGCACGACGAGCCCGGCGGCCCGGCGCGCGGCGGCCAGCGAGGTCTCGTGCGGTTGCTGGAGTTGCACCACCACGGCGTCGGCCTCGGCCACGGACGGCCCGAGATCGGTCGGCGCGACCAGGGAGGTGTCCGGGATGTCCTGGAGGTAGCGCCACTTCCCGTCGCACACGACGTCCACGATCAACGCCGACCGGCCGCGCCGCGCGACCGACGAGGTGTCGACGCCGTCCGCCTGGAGCTGTTCGACCAATCGGTCGCCGATCTCGTCGTCCCCGGCGACACCTATTAATGAAGCCGATGCGCCCAACTGGACGACGTCGACTGCGATGTTCGCGCCCTTGCCGCCGAGCACTTCGCGGCGTTCGAGGACGGGGGAGGTGGCGCCCGCGTCGGGCACCTCGGGCACGACGAGGACGAGGTCGCGGGCGATTTGCCCGACCACGGCGATGCGCATGGTCGAGCGGTACCCCGGGACCCCCAATTGAAACGAGTCGTTGACGCGGGGTCACCGGGCTGCCATGGTGTTTCTGGGAGCGCTCCCAGATCCAGTGCGTTGTTGGACCCCTGCCAGATCACCGTCGATCTGAAGGAGACATCCTTTGCGACTCAAGCGCTTCGGGGCGTTGGCTCTCGCCGCCCTCGGGATCGCCGGCGTGACCACCGTGCTCGCGCAGAGCGGCGTCGCGGTGGCGCACGGCTCGATGACCTACCCGGCCAGCCGCACCTACGCCTGCTACGAGGACGGTCGGAGGGGCAGCGGCGGCGGCGACCTCAGCCCGACCAACCCGGCGTGCCAGGCGGCCGTGGCGATCGGCGGCAAGCAGCCGTTGTGGGACTGGTACGGCAACCTGATCTCCAACGCCGCAGGGCGGCACCGCGAGATCATCGCCGACGGCGACCTGTGCGGCCCGACCACCAAGTACGACGCCTACAACCTGGCCCGCGACGACTGGCCGACGACCACGCTGCGGGCGGGTTCGCAGATCACGATCCACTACAACGCGTGGGCGCCGCACCCCGGCCGCTGGGACCAGTACGTGACCCGCGACGGGTTCGACGTGACCAAGCCGCTGAAGTGGTCGGACCTGGAGCCGGTGCCGTTCGACACGATCACCAACCCGGTCGCGGTCGGCGGCGAGTACACGTGGACGGCGACCCTGCCGAACAAGTCGGGCCGGCACGTCATCTACTCGATCTGGCAGCGCAACGACAGCCCCGAGGCGTTCTACAGCTGCTCGGACGTGATCTTCGAGGGCGGCAGCGGCGGCGACACCCAGGCGCCCACCGCGCCCGGCACGCCCACCGCGACGGCGGGTTCGAACTCGGTGACGCTGTCGTGGGCGGCGTCGTCGGACAACGTCGGCGTGTCGAGCTACCAGGTGTTCCGCGAGGCGGGCGCGACGGACGTGCAGGTCGCGTCGGGCAGCGGCACCACGGCCACCATCACCGGCCTGACGCCGGCGACGGCGTACCAGTTCTACGTGGTGGCAAGGGATGCGGTGGGCAACACGTCACCGCCCTCTGCCGCGGTCAGCGTGACCACGGGTCCGGGGAGTGGTGAGCCCGGGGCGTGCACGGTGACGTGGGCGACGCCGAGCGTGTGGTCCGGCGGGTTCACGGCGAACGTGACGGTGAAGAACACGGGTACGGCCGCGGTCAACGGCTGGCAGTTGGCGTGGGACGTGCCCGCGGGGCAGGGCGTCGGCCACGCGTGGTCGGCGACGGTGACCGTGGCGGACGGCAAGGCCACGGCCAAGGGCGCGAGCTGGAACCAGAACCTCGCGGCGGGCGCGTCGACGTCGTTCGGGTTCAACGGCACGGGTCCGGCCACGGCGCCCACGTCGTTCACCCTCAACGGCGCGCGGTGCGGGTGATGTTCGCCCGTTGCGCGGTCCTGGTCGCGCTGCTGGTGGGGTCGGTCGCGTGCGGCGCGTCCGATTCCACCGGCCTGGGCTCGGGCGCGCTGGGGCCACCGCTGGGCAGCCCGGCGGAGGTCGCGGCGTGGGTGCAGGAGAAGACCGGCGAGTGCGCCGAGCCCACCGACCGGACCATCGAGGAGTTCGCCGAGTTCGTCGGGCCGTTGCGGGCGACGCTGTACGCGCCGTACGTGGACCGGTGGGCGACGTGCAAGGCGGGTCCGTACGAGAGGTTGGGGTTGGTGGTGTTCCGGCGAGACAAGCTGGCCGAGTTCCAGAAGTCGTGGCAGGAGGCCATGAAGGCGGGGCAGATCAGCGACAACCCGGACTTCGGCTTCGGCAACGGCTTCGCGCTCAGCGGCACCATCGGCCTGGAACTGCTGGGCCTGCACCGGCTGACCTGCACCCAACCGGCCCCGCAGACCGGGGGCCACACCCTGCCCGCGGAGACGCCGGGCTGCCAGTACGTCCAGTTCGAGGGCCATCACCACCACTGACGGCTCGTCCCACCGACCTCCACGGCGAACCGACTCGGCGGTGTCCGGCTTCGCCCTCGTGACGGTGGCAGACGAGACGGGAACCCGCCCCCGACCGCCCTCCGCAAGCGGTTGCCGGAGCCCGCGGCCCGGGGGCGGGTCCACCCTCTTCAACCCTTGTCCGCCCGAAGGTCTTGTCGATCTAGCGCGGGGGAGCGGTGCTCTGGCGGATGATCAAGGTGGTCGCCAGTTCGATGCGGCGGTGCTCCGGTTCGTCTCCGCGCGACAGCGTGATCGCCAGCCGCGTGCCGGCCGCCGCCATGTCCTGCAAGGGCTGGCGCACGGTGGTCAGCGGCGGGCCGACCCACTGGGCCACCGGGAGGTCGTCGAAGCCGACCACCGACAGGTCCTCCGGCACCCGCAGGCCCGCCGCCCGGGCCGCCTCGTACACGCCCAGGGCCTGGAGGTCGCTGCCCGCGAACACCGCCGTGGGCGGGTCGGGGAGTTCCAGCAGAGGAGCGAACTGCCTATGGCCCGACTCGACGTGGAAGTCGCCGTAGCGGACCAGGGCGGGGTCGAAGGCCAAGCCTGCCGTCTCCAGGGCGGCGCGGTAGCCGTCGACCCGGGCCCGGCTGCACAGGACGCGTTCCGGGCCGCCGATCATGGCGATCCGGCGGTGTCCCAGCTCGATCAGGTGCCGGGTCGCGGTGAGGCCGCCGTTCCAGTTCGTGGCGCCGATGGACGGGGTCGAGTCCTGCGGCTCGCCGATCGGGTCGACCACCACCACCGGGATGTCGCGGGCCCGCAGCTTGGCCAGTTGCTGGGCGGTCAGGTCGGAGAAGACCGAGATCACGCCCAGCGGCCGGCGCGCGATCACGCCTTCCAGCCAACCGTGACCGGGAGTCAGCCGGCCCTGCGACTCGGACAGGACCAAGGCCAGGCCCTGCTCCGCCGCGACCTGCTCGGCGCCGCGGATGATCTCCAGCGCCCAGGCGCTCTCCAGCTCGTGGAACATCAGTTCCACCAGGTTGGAGCGCCGCGACCGCTCGTCGGACCGCCGCTGGTACCCGTGCCGCCGGATGATCGCCTCGACCCGCTCGCGGGTGTGCGGGGCGACGTCGGCGCGGCCGTTCATCACCTTCGAAACTGTCGGTACCGATACGCCGGCCTCGGCCGCGATGTCGGCAATGGTGATCTTGCCGGAGGTGGTGCCATCCGGCGAAGACTGGTCGGCTTTGGTCGGCATGGACGCAGTCTACGTCACCGAAACTATCGGAAGATGTTTCACTTCGTTGAACTCGCGGGTGACGCCGCTCTCAGTGCCGGCGCCGAAAGAGGGGGCCTACCGGGAAGGCAGGCCCCCGGGTCCGGACTACTTGCCGAAGCCCGCGGTCAGGCCGCTGAGCAGGAAGCGCCTCGCGAACAGGTACACCGCGAAGATCGGCAGCACGGACAGCAGCACCGCCGCCATCAGCGCCGGCACGTTCGTCCCGAACTGCCCCTGGAAGTTCCACAACCCCAGGGTCAGCACCCGGCTGGACTCCGACTGGGTCAGCACCAACGGGAACAGGAAGCCGTTCCACGCGTTCAGCGCCGTGTACACCACCACGGTCATGATCGCGGGCTTGGCCAGCGGCAGCACCAGGCTCACCAGCACCCGGAACGGGCCCGCCCCGTCGATCGCCTGGGCCTCGTACAGCTCGGCCGGCACGTCCCGCAGGCTGTTGGTGAGCACCAGGGTCGCCACCGGCAGGGCGAACGCGGCCGTGGGCAGGATGATCGCGGTCAGGCTGTCGTACAGGTGCATGCGGGTGATGAGCAGGTACACCGGGATGATGGTGGCCTGGGCGGGGATCGCCAGGCCCATCAGCAGCAGCGTGAAGCCGCGCTGGACGAAGCGGCCGGTGCCGCGCACGACCGCGTAGGCGCAGGGCACGCCCACCAGCAGCACGATGGCCACCGTCGCGACCGTGACGATGATGTTGTTCACCAGGTACTGGCCGAACCCGCCCTCCACCACGGTCACGTAGTTGCCCAAAGTGGGCGACGCGGGGAACTCCAGCGGGTGCGAACCCAGGTAGTCCTGGCGGGTGCGCAGGCTCGCCGTCACCACGTAGTACAGCGGTCCGACGACGATCACCAGCCACAGCAGGGCGAAGAGCCCGGCGGGCCAGTTCGGACGTGACTTCACGAGCCCTCCTGCTGGCTGCTCATCGCGCGGAAGCCGCTCCAGCGCATGACCGCCACCGACAGCGCGGTGCCCAGCACCACCAGGACCACGGCGATGGTGCTCGCGTAGCCCATCTCGAAGCCGCTGAAGCCGGTGATGTACATGTGCAGCGGCAGGATGCGGGTGGCCGTGCCCGGGCCGCCGCCGGTGAGGATCAGGACGGTGTCGAAGGTCGTCAGCGAACCGACGAGCATCAGCACCGACGACGTCACCAGCGTGTACCGCAGCTGGGGCAGCGTGATGTGCAGGAACTTGCCCAGCCGGGACGCGCCGTCGATGGTCGCCGCCTCGTACAGCGACGCCGGGATCGCGCGCGCCGCGCCCTGGTACATCAGCGTGTGGAACGGGATGTACTGCCAGGAGATCACGAACACCACGGTGTAGATCGCGATGTCGGGATCACCCAGGAACTGCGTGCCGCCCGCCGCGATGCCGAAGTTCGGGTCCAGCAGCGCCTGCCACAGGAGCGCGATGGCCGCCGTGGACAGCAGCAGGGGCAGGAAGAAGATCGAGCTGAGCACCGCGCGGGACCGCTGCGGCCCGGCCGCCCAGACCCCGATCAGCAACGCGATCGGGGTCTGGAACAGCCAGGACACGACCATCAGCAGCACGGTCCGCCCCACGGCGGCATGGGCTTCCCCGTCGGCGATCAGGCGGGACCAGTTGGCGGTCCCGTTGGGCACCGGGGTGCCCAGGCCCTGCCACGACGTGAAGCTCAGGTACACCACCAGCACCATGGGCAGCACCGCGAAGAGCGCGAAGAACCCGTAAGCGGGGACGGCGTACCAGCCGGACGGTCGCTGCGTTCGCATCAGCGCGCGGCCACCGCGTCGACGAACTGCTGGGGCGAGACCTTGCCCAGGAAGAACTCCTGCAGCTGGGTCAGCATCGCCGTGGCCTTCTCAGCGGGCAGGTCCTGGTCCCAGGACAGCTGGAAGCTCTTGGCTCCCTTGACCTGGCCGTAGATCCACGTCGTGTACTCGGAGTTGGCGGCCTTGGCCAGCTTCTCCTCGACCCCGACCACCGCGGGCACGTCACCGGCGTCGATCAGCGCCTGCACGTAGGAGTCCTCGTGCAGCGCGGTGGAGACGAACTTCTTGGCGGCCTCGACCTGGGAGGAGCCCGAGGTCACCGAGTAGTAGTTGCTGGCGTTGCCGACCACGTTGCCGGGATCGCCCTTGCCGCCGGGGATCGACGGGAAGGCCACCCAGCCGAGGGACCCCTTCTTGACGAAGTCGGGGCTCTGTCCGAGCTGGTTGACGTACTCCCAGGAACCCATCAGGTGCATGGCGGCCTTGCCCTGCGCCAGGATCGTCGACGCGCCGCCGACGTCGTAGCCGACGGAGGCGAAGTTGGTGCCGAAGCCGCCCCGGTCGATCAGCTCCTTGAGCTTGTTCAAGGACTCCAGCACGGCCGGGTCCTTCCACCCCTGGCCCTTGCCGTCGCGGATGTTGCGGAACACCTCCGGGCCGCCGATGCGGTCCAGGATGTACTCGATCCACATCAGCTCGGTCCACGCCTGCGAGCCGGCCAGCGCGATCGGCTGCACGCCCTTGGCCTTGAAGGTGTCCACCAGCGCCAGCAGGTCGTCCCACGTCTTCGGCGGCTGCGCGCCCGCGGCGGCGAAGACCTCCTTGTTGAAGAACAGCAGGACGGGCTGCATACCCCGCATCGGGATGCCGTAGTACTTGCCGTCGATCTTGGCGCCGTCGAGCACGCTGGGCAGGAACGCGTTCTTGAGCGCGCTGTTCTGGTCCAGCACCGGGGTCAGGTCGGCGATCTTGCCGGCGTCGACGTACTCCTTGAGGTTGCCGCCGCCCCAGTTGAAGAAGACGTCCGGTGCGTTCGGCGAGCCGATCGCGACCCGCAGCTTCTGCTTGTACGGGTCGTTGCCGAAGGTCTCCAGCGACGCGTTGCCGCCGCCGGACTTGAAGAAGTCGATCGACTTCTGCTCGATCGGGTTGAGGACGGGGTCCTGGAGCGCCCACACCTTCACCCCACCCGCGCCGGGCTCGGCCGGACCGGCCGTGCCACACGCGGACACCACTGCTGCCATGGCGACGAGCCCCATCGCGATGAGGGGACGCATCCATGATCGGCGGGACATGCGACCGCCACCCTTCTGCCACGCTGCGGATTGTTCGCGGCGTCGAAACATTTCGAAACATCCACGACTTGCGGGAACCCTAGGGAGGTGAACAGCGCGTGTCAAGGGTCACCTTGGCGTGTCGTATTGAGACGTTTTCCAGGGGTTTCCGCTGGTCGGGTCAACGCTATTGAGTTTCGATCTGGTTTCGATACTATCGCTGCATGCGTCGAGCCACATTGGCCACGATCGCCGCGGCAGCCGGGGTGTCGCTCCCGACGGTGTCCAAAGTCCTCAACGGCAAGGACGACGTCGGACCCGAGACCAGGGCCCGAGTGCGGCGCCTGCTGGCCGAATACGACTACGTCCCGGTGGGCGCCCGGCGGGCGTCCGGGCAGCTCCTGGTGGACCTGGTGTTCACCGCGCTGGACAGCCCGTGGGCGGTCGAGATCATCCGCGGGGTGGTGGACAGCGGCCTGCACGTGGTGGTGTCCTCCGCCGCCGGCCAGCGGGGCCACTCCTCGTGGGCCGCTTCCCTGGTCGACGCCAAGCGTGCCGGCGCGCTGCTGGTGACCTCCCAGCTCACCGCCGCCGACCGGCGGGTGCTGGCCGGGTCGCGCATCCCGGTCGTCGTGATCGACCCGGTGGACCTGCCCAACCCCGACGTGCCCAGCGTCGGCGCGACCAACTGGGCGGGCGGCCTGGCCGCCACCGAGCACCTGATCCGGCTGGGCCACCAGCGGGTCGCGGTCATCGGCGGACCGGCCGGGATGCTGTGCAGCAGGGCCCGGGTGGACGGCTACCGCGCCGCGCTGGACCGCGCCGGCCTGCCGTTCGACCCCGCCCTGGTGCGCCACGGCGACTTCAAGCACGAGGGCGGCTTCCGGTGCGCCACGGAGCTGCTGCGCCTGCCGGACCGGCCCACGGCCGTGTTCGCGGGCAACGACGAGCAGGCGCTGGGCGTGATCGAGGCCGCCCGCGTCGCGGGCCTGTCCGTGCCGAACGACCTCAGCGTCGTCGGGTTCGACGACTTACCCGTCGCGGTCTGGTCGTCGCCCGCCCTGACCACCGTCCGCCAGCCGCTCACCGAGATGGGCCGGCACGCGGGGCGGATGCTGGCGGACCTGATCGCGGGTCGCCCGGTGGAGACCGAACGGGTGGAACTGGCCACCGAACTCGTCGTCCGATCGTCAACGAAGGAGCCTCCGTGCACGTGAACACCTGGGCCGACCCGGGCCGACCGACCGGCGAGCGCGTCGCCGCGCTGCTGGCCGAGATGACCCTGGAGGAGAAGCTGGCCCAGTTGGTGGGGGTGTGGGTGGGGGTGACGGAGGACGACGAGGAGGTCGCGCCGGCCCAGCACGAGTTCGCCGAGCCGCTGCCGCCGTGGGACGAGCTGACCAAGCCGGGCCTCGGGCAGCTGACCCGGGTGTTCGGGACCCGGCCGGTGGACCCGCTGGTGGGCGCCCGGGTGCTGGCCGAGACGCAGCGCAAGCTGGTCGCCAACAACAGGTTCGGCATCCCGGCCATGGCGCACGAGGAGTGCCTGTCGGGGTTCACCGCGTGGCGGGCGACGGTGTTCCCGACGCCGCTGGCGTGGGGTGCGTCGTTCGACGCGTCCCTGGTGGAGCGGATGGCCCGCGAGGTGGGGCTCGCGATGCGCGACGTCGGCGTGCACCAGGGGTTGGCGCCGGTGCTGGACGTGACGCGCGACCCGCGCTGGGGGCGCACCGAGGAGACCATCGGCGAGGACCCGTACCTGGTGGGGCTGCTCGGCGCGGCCTACACCCGCGGGCTGGAGTCGACCGGGGTCGTGGCGACCCTCAAGCACTTCGCCGGGTACTCGGCCTCGCGCGGCGGGCGCAACCACGCGCCGGTCTCGATGGGGCGGCGGGAGTTCGCCGACGTCGTGCTGCCGCCGTTCGAGATGGCGTTGCGGGAGGGCGGGGCGCGGTCGGTCATGCACTCCTACGCCGAGGTGGACGGGGTGCCGCCGGCTTCGGACTCGTCCCTGCTGACCGACCTGCTGCGGGAGGAGTGGGGCTTCACCGGGGTCGTCGTCGCGGACTACTTCGGGGTGTCGTTCCTGGAGACCGCGCACGGCGTGGCGGGGTCGCCGGGGGAGGCCGCGGGGCTGGCGCTGGCGGCCGGTGTGGACGTCGAACTGCCTTCGGTGCGATGCTACGGGCCGCCGTTGGCGGACATGGTCCGGACCGGGGCGGTGTCCGAAGCGCTGGTGGACCGCGCGGTCACCCGGGTGCTGACCCAGAAGTGCGAGCTGGGGCTGCTGGACCCCGACTGGAGCCCGGAGTCGCCCGCGGTGGTGCGCGGCGAGCCGGTCGACCTGGACCCGCCGGCGCTGCGCGAGCTGGCGCGGGACATGGCGGAGCGGTCAGTGGTGCTGCTGGAGAACTCCAGCGGGGTCCTGCCGCTGAACGCCTCGAAGGTCGCGGTGGTCGGACCGTGCGCGGACGACGTGCTGTCGCTGATGGGTTGCTACGCCTTCCCGAACCACGTGGGCGTCCAGCACCCCGAGGTGGAGCTGGGGATCGAGATCGCCACGTTCGTCGAGGCGTTCCGGGCGGAGTTCCCCGCGGTGGACGTGGTGACCGCGAAGGGCTGCGAGGTCTCCGGCGACGACCGGTCCGGGATCGCGGCGGCGGTCGAGGTCGCGTCCGACGCGGACGTGGTGGTGGCGGTGCTGGGCGACCTGGCGGGGCTGTTCGGACGGGGGACGTCGGGCGAGGGGTGCGACGCCGAGGACCTGTCCCTGCCGGGCGTGCAGGGCGAGCTGCTGGACGCGCTGCTGGCCTGTGGGAAGCCGGTTGTGCTGGTGCTGCTGTCGGGGCGGCCCTACGCGCTGGGCGGGTACTCGCCGGCGGCGGTGGTGCAGGCGTTCTTCCCGGGTGAGGAGGGCGCGGGCGCGGTCGCCGGGGTGTTGAGCGGGCGGGTGAACCCTTCGGGCAAGTTGCCGGTCAGCGTGCCGCGCGGGTCCGGTGGGCAGCCCACGACTTATTTGCGGCCGATCCTGGGCGGGCCGGGCGGGATCAGTTCGGTGGACCCGTCGCCGTTGTTCCCCTTCGGGCACGGGCTGTCGTACACGTCGTTCGAGCTGTCGGAGTTCGAGGCCGGGGACTCCCTGCCGTCCGACGGTGAAGTGGTCGTCTCGGCGGTGGTGCGCAACACCGGGTCGCGGGCCGGGGCCGAGGTCGTGCAGCTGTACCTGAACGACCCGGTGGCGAGCGTGACCCGGCCGGTGCGCCAGCTGGTCGGCTTCGCCCGGGTCGAGCTGGACGCGGGTGAGGCGGCGCGGGTGTCCTTCCGGCTGCACGCCGACCGGACGTCGTTCACCGGCCGGGACGGGCGGCGGGTCGTCGAGCCGGGCGAGCTGCGGCTGCTGGTCGGCACGTCGAGCGAGGACATCCGCTGGGAGAAGTCGGTCCAGCTCAGCGGAGAACCCAGGGTCGTGGGACACGACCGCGTGCTGGTGACCCCGGTCGACACCACGCCACACCGAGGTGGCCGATGAAGGTGTTGTCCCTGTTGCTGCCCTTGGCGTTGCTCGTGCCGGCGGTGCCCACGGCGGCGGCCGAGCCGGTCGCGCAGTCGCGGGTCGAGGGGTACGTGGTCGACGTCGGCGGGCCGAGCCGGTTCCCGTTGGCGTCCAAGGGGAAGGTGGCTCCCCTGGTGGTGAGCCCGGCGGACTTCCCCGGCGTGGTGCGGGTCGTCGGCGACCTGCGGGACGACGTCGAGCGGGTGACCGGCGTGAAACCGGTCGTGCGCGACGACGTCGTGGACGGCGCGGTCATCGTCGGCACGGTCGGGCGCAGCCCGCTGGTGGACGACCTGGTCCGGCGCGGCAAGTTGGACGTGTCGGGGTTGCGGGGCATGTGGGAGACCTCGGTCCAGCAGGTCGTGCAGAACCCCCTGCCGGGGGTGCGGCGGGCGCTGGTGATCGCGGGCAGTGACCAGCGGGGCACCATCTACGGCGCTTACGACGTGTCGCGGGAGATCGGGGTGTCGCCCTGGTACTTCTGGGACGACGTCCAGCCGCGCAAGCGGACCGAGCTGCACGTGCTGCCGGGGCGGCACAGCCAGGGCACGCCGGCGGTGAAGTACCGCGGGTTCTTCATCAACGACGAGAACCCGCAACTGGGTCGTTGGGCACCCCGGTACTTCGGCGGCGGCTCCGCGCCGGGGCACCCGAACGGGTTCAACCGGCACTTCTACGCCAAGGTCTTCGAGACCATGTTGCGGCTCAAGGCCAACTACCTGTGGCCGGCGGTGTGGGGCCGGGCGTTCGCCGAGGACGACCCGCTGAACCACCAGACCGCCAAGGAGTACGGCGTCGTCATGGGCACCTCGCACGAGGCGCCGATGATGCGCGGCATCGAGGAGTGGAACCGGCACGCCCGGCCCGGTGTCTCGGACCCGTACGGCGGCAACGGCGACTGGAGCTTCCGGCGCAACCAGGCGGCCATCAAGCAGTACTGGACAGATGGCGTCAAGCGCATGAAGGAGCAGGGTTTCGAGGGTGTGGTGACCCTCGGGATGCGCGGCAACGGCGACGTCAGCCTGCCCGACGGCGACGGCATCGAGCTGATGCAGGAGATCTTGGCCTCGCAGCGGGAGATCCTGGCCCGGGAGGGCATGTCGGACGTGCAGCAGGTGCAGACGCTCTACAAGGAGGTCCAGCGGTACTGGGACCAGGGGCTGCGCCCGCCGGACGACGTGACCGTCGTGTTCTGCGACGACAACTGGGGCAACATGCGGAAGTTGCCCGGTAAGGACCTGCCGCCGCGGGCCGGCGGGTACGGGCTGTACTACCACTTCGACTACGTGGGCGGCGGCCGGAACTACAAGTGGGTGGACACCAACCTGCTGCCCAACGTGTGGGACCAGCTCAACCAGTCCTACCAGTACGGCGTCGACCGGCTGTGGGTGGTGAACGTCGGGGACCTGAAGAACAACGAGATGCCGTTGCAGTTCTTCCTCGACTACGCCTGGAACCCGAACCGGTGGCCGCTGGAGAAGCTGGGGGAGTGGGAGCGGCGGTACGCGGCGCAGAACTTCGGCGCGACCCGGGCGGCCGGCATCGCGTCGGTGTTGCGGGACTACTCGAAGCTCCAGTCCGACCGCAAGCCCGAGCTGCTCAACCGCAAGATCAGCGGCGAGGGCACGACGGTGGTGTACGACGACCAGGCCACGCCGTTCAGCCTGACCGACTACCAGGAGATCGAACGGGTCACCGCGGAGTGGCAGGAGCTGGCCGAGCGGGCCGAACGCATCAAGCGGTCGCTGCCGGCGTACCTGCAGGACGCCTACTACCAGTTGGTGTACTACCAGGTGAAGGCGTCGGCGAACCTGTACGCGCTGCGGTTGGCGGAGTTCAAGAACCTGTTCTACGTGGCGCAGGGGCGCGCTTCGGCCAACGCGTTGGCGGCGGAGACCGAGGCGCGGTTCGCCGAGGACCAGGCGATGTCCGACTACTACAACAACGTGCTCGCGGGCGGGAAGTGGCAGGGCTTCCAGACCCAGCCGAAGATCGGGTACGGGGACGTCGCGCGGTACGGGTCGAACGCGCCCTGGCAGCAGCCGGAGCTGAACCACGAGGCGCTGCCGGACGAGGTCTTCCCGGCGGTGAAGCGGATCTCGCTGCCCGCGGTGGCCGAGATGGGTGTCGCGGTGGACGGGTCGGACCAGTGGTGGCCCGCGTCGTCGTCGGCCGCGGTGCTGCCGGAGTTCAGCCGGTGGCAGTCCCAGCCCGGTCAGTTCGTGGACGTGTTCAACCGGGGTTCGGTGCCGTTCTCGTACTCGGTGACGAGCGAGCCGTGGGTGCAGATCGACCGTCCGAAGGGGACTGTCACGGAGCAGACCCGCTTGCAGGTCCGCGTCGACTGGTCGAAGGCGCCGGCTGGTCGCACGACGACTCCGATCACCATCACCGGCGCCGGCCGGACCGTGCGCGTGGACGCGGTGGTGGACAACACGCCGTTGCGGCCTCGCGGGTTCGTCGAGGCCAACGGGTACGTGTCGATGGAGGCCGCGCACGCGACCCGGATGGTCGGCGGTGACGGTGTCCGCTGGCAGGTCATCCACGACCTCGGGCGCACGGGCGACGGCGTCGAGCCGTTCCCGGTCACCGCGCCGAGCCGCAACCCGGACGGGCCGCGACTGGAGTACGAGGTGACGTTGAAGACCAGTGGGCCGGTGACCGTGTGGGCCTACCTGTCGCCGCGCAACCCGGTGCTCGCGGGGTCGGGTCTGCGGTACGCGCTGTCGTTCGACGACCAGGCGCCGCGGGTCGTGGACATCACCGCGACCACCGGGGCCAACGACACCACGATGAACAAGCAGTGGGAGCGCAACACGTCCGACAACGTCAACCGGACCGCCACCCGCCACGAGTTGGGTGCCGGCGTCCACACCCTGAAGTTCTGGATGGTGGACCCGACGGTGGTGGTGCAGAAGCTGGTCGTGGACACGGGCGGCCTCAGGCCCAGCTACCTGGGGCCACCGGAGAGCAAACGCGTCCACTGACCGGGGTAGGGCCGTGAGGGGGCTATGGCGGTGGTCCCCTCACGGCCCGTTTGCTTTCACGCCACGCCACGCCACGCCACGCTCAACGCGCCACGCACCCGCTCGCCGCGCCGCAGGCGCTGCTTCTGACAGGGCTGAGCAGCCCAGGGAAGGGCTTCGGTCTCCCTCCGGCAGGCCGTGCGGAGGGAGACCGCAGTCCTTCCCCCCTCCGGTGGCCTCCCAAGCCCGCGTTTCATCTTGAGAGCGCGAAGCGCGTTCAAGAGCGCGAAGCGCGTTCCTCAAGCAGCGCGGAGCGCGTTGCGTGAGCAGCGGAGCGGAGCGAGCCCAAAGGAGAAAAGAGCCTCACCGGCGGGCAGGCCGCCAAGGATGATCCCAGGTCGGCTGCCTGTCGGGTGGGTGGGCTTCGTGTCATCCCCGTATGGCCTGGCGGAGCCAACCACACTTCGGGCCGGGTTCCGCAAAACCTTCTGCTCGTGCCTCGCAGAACTTTTTGACTCCACCCGACCCGAAGCGCGGTAGCCCTTCGGGCAGGCCATACGGGGATGACACGAAGCTGGGCTGTGTGCGCGCTTCGCACGCACGTGGGCCTTGCGTCAGAGGTGGGCGTGCAGGTGGCGGAGCTTGGTTTCGTCGTGGGTTCGCGGAGCCTGGTGGCCGCTGAACGGGAACACCGCCATGGTCTTGGGTGCCTGGATCTCGTTGTAGGCCGCGTAAACCGTGGACGGCGGGCAGACTTCGTCCATCAGTCCCACGCTCATCAACGTCGTCGCGGTGATCCGGCGGGCGAGCAGGGCCGCGTCCACGTACCGCAAGGTGTTGAGGGCGGCGGGGATCAAGGTTGTCTGGTGGGCCAGGAACTGGGAGATCTCCGCGTACGGGTCGGCATCCGTGATGGTGATCGCCCGTTGGAAGTCGCACAGGAACGGCACGTCCGCGTGGCACACGCGCACGGCGTCTCCCTTCAGCGCCGCCGCGGCGAGGGCCAAGCCGCCGCCTTGGCTGCCGCCCGAAACCGCGATGCGGGTCGGGTCCACGCCGTCCAAAGACGCCGCCGCTTCTACGGCCAGGGCGGCGTCGGTCATCAAGCGGGTGTAGTAGTAGGTCTCCGGAGTGGCGATTCCCCGGGTCATCACGCCGGGGTGTTCCGGGCCGGCGTCGGCGCGGTCCGGGGTTTGGCCGGTGGACCAGCGACCGCCCTGACCCCGGGTGTCCATGGCGAAGACCGCGTAGCCGGCGGTGGCGAGGAGGACGTGCTCCACGGGCAGGCCCCGGCCGCCGCCGTAGCCGATGTAGGTCACGACGGTCGGGAGTCGGTCGGTGGCGCGAGAGGTCGGCGGGCGCAGGTACCAGGCCTTGATGCGATCGCCGTTCGCACCGGAGAATTCCGCGTCCCAGACCGGGAGCGGACCGTACGTGTCCGTGCCGTAGGGCGTCAGGGTCGGGGGTTGGGCCTGCGCGCGGGACTCGGCGAGGCGGGTCTGCCACCACGCGTCCAGGCCCTCGGGCTCCTCGGTGGGCGTGCGGTAGGTCTTCAGCTCGGCTTCCGGCAGGTCGAACCAGGGCACCTCGGCATCCCTTCCACTACGGTTAAGCGATTAACCGCAGTAGTGGAGCATCCGGACACCCGGCCGGTCTAGACTCGGCGATCACCCTGGCAAGGAGGCGCGGTGGGAGCTAAGCGTCCGACCATCTCGGACATCGCGAAGGCCGCGGGTGTGTCGACCGGTGCGGTGTCGTACGCGCTCAACAACCGGCCCGGGGTGTCCGAGCCCACGCGGCGGCGGATCATGGACATCGCCGACCGGCTCGGGTGGGTGCCCAGCAGCGCGGCGCGGTCGTTGAGCGACGGTCGGGCGAACGCCATCGGGCTCGTGGTGGACCGGCCGGCCCGGGTGATCGGCGTCGAGCCGTACTTCATGCAGTTGATCGCGGGCATCCAGGGTGCGTTGGCGGGCGGGCCGACCGCGTTGTTGTTGCAGGTCACCGATAACGCGCAGGCCGAGCTGGCAGCCTACCGGCGCTGGTGGGCCGAGCGGCGGGTGGACGGCGTGCTGCTGGTCGACCTGGTGGAAGACGACCCGCGGGTCGAGTTGGTGCGGGAGTTGCGGCTGCCGGCGGTGGTGCTGGGCGAGCCGGTGGTGGACGACGTGCCGTGCGTGTGGACCGACGACGAGGCCGCGGTCGCGGAGGTGCTGGAGTACCTGGTCGCGCTCGGGCACCGAGGGATCGTCCGGGTCGCCGGGCCGACCCGGTTCGTGCACACCCAGACCAGGTCCCGGGCGTTCACCACGGCGGCGGCGCGGCTGGGGCTGGGCGAAGCGCGGATCGTGCACACGGACTACTCCGACGAGGCGGCGGCGCGGGTGACCCGGCGGGTGCTGACCGGGGAGAACCCGCCGACCGCGCTGGTGTTCGACAACGACGTGATGGCGGTGTCGGCCCTGGGCGTGGCGCACGAACTCGGGCTGTCGGTGCCGGGGCAGCTTTCGCTGGTGGCGTGGGACGACTCGGCGCTGTGCCGGTTGGTACGGCCGGCCCTGTCGGCGGTGCGGCGGCCGATCGCGGAGCGCGGCGCGGCGGCGGTCCGGTTGTTGCTCGACGTGATCGCGGGGGAGGACGTCGAGCACGTCAAGACCTCCGATCCCGAGCTGGTGCCGAGGTCGAGCACGGGGCCTGTCGCCTGATCCCGGGAGTGCCCGCGTAGCCCGCCCGTTGACACTTAAGCGGTTAATTGCTTTGGTGTGGGAGCGCTGCCCTGCGCTCGCCCGTGTCAGTGTCGACAACTACGCGAGGTACACCATGCGCAAAAGATTCACCGTGGTCGGCGCCGCCATCGCCGCCATGGTCCTCTCCCTGCTGACCGCGGCGCCGCCCGCGTCGGCGGCCACCGGGTTCTACGTCAGCGGCGGCAAGCTGTACGAAGCCAACGGCAACGAGTTCGTCATGCGCGGCGTCAACCACGCCCACACCTGGTACACCAGCCGCACCGCCCAGGCCCTCAAGGACGTCAAGGCGTTGGGCGCGAACACCGTCCGGGTCGTGCTCTCCAGCGGCGACCGGTGGACGCGCAACGACTCGGCCGACGTCTCCACCGTCGTCAGCCAGTGCAAGGCCAACCGGCTGATCTGCGTGCTGGAGGTGCACGACACCACCGGCTACGGCGAGCAGAGCGGCGCGGTGAGCCTGGCCAAGGCCGTCGACTACTGGATCGGCATCAAGAGCGCGCTGGTCGGCCAGGAGCAGTACGTCATCCTCAACATCGGCAACGAGCCGTACGGCAACCAGGGCTACGCGACCTGGGCGGCCGACAACAAGGACGCCGTCGCCCGGTTGCGCGCGGCCGGATTCCAGCACACGATCATGCTGGACGCCCCGAACTGGGGCCAGGACTGGTCGTTCACCATGCGCGACAACGCCGCCTCGGTGTTCGCCGCGGACCCGGCCAAGAACATCGTGTTCTCCATCCACATGTACGGCGTGTTCGACACCGCCGCCGAGATCAACGACTACCTGGGCCGGTTCGTCACCGCCGGCCTGCCGATCGTCGTCGGCGAGTTCGGCCACGACCACTCCGACGGCAACCCCGACGAGGACACCATCTTCGCCACCACCCAGCAGCGCGGGATCGGCTACCTGGCCTGGTCGTGGTCGGGCAACGGCGGCGGCGTCGAGTACCTCGACCTGGCCGTCAACTGGGACCCGGCGAACCTGTCGCCGTGGGGCCGGCGGGCGTTCAACGGCGCCAACGGCATCAAGGCGACTTCGCGCGAGGCGACGGTCTTCGGCGGTGGCGGCGGCGACAACCAGCCGCCCACGACCCCCGGCACCCCCACCGCGTCCGGCGTCACCTCGAACTCGGTCACGCTGAGCTGGACCGCGTCGACCGACAACGTGGGCGTGACCGGCTACGACGTGGTCCGCGTCAGCGGCACCACCGAGTCCCCGGCGGCGTCGGCCAGTGGTCTTTCGGCGACCGTGACCGGCTTGTCGGCCGCCACGTCCTACACGTTCGCGGTCTACGCGCGCGACGCCGCCGGCAACCGGTCCACCCGGTCGGGCACGGTCGCGGTGACCACGTTGCCCGGTGGCGGCGGCGGGTCGTGCGCGGTGGCGTACAAGGTCGTCGGGCAGTGGCAGGGCGGCTTCCAGGGTGACGTCAAGATCACCAACACCGGTTCCGCCGCGGTCAACGGGTGGAACCTGAAGTGGACCTATTCGAACGGTCAGACGATCACGCAAAGCTGGGGCGCCACTTATACGCAGGCGTCCAGCAACGTGACCATGACCAACGCCTCCTACACGGCGAACATCCCGCCGGCGGGGTCGGTGAGCTTCGGGTTCATCGGCACGTGGAACGGCGCGAACTCGGTGCCGACCGCGTTCACCCTCAACGGCTCTGCTTGCACGGTGGGGTGACGACATGCGGAGAAGCGGTGCTTTAGCCGTGTTAGTGGGGGCGCTGGCCGCGGTCGTCGCCCTGGTCGTGGCCGCGCCGGCCGGTGGCGTCGCTCCGGTGGCGTCGGCCGGTGGTGCTCCGGTGGCGCAGGCCGGTGGCGGTGCTTCGGCGGAGCCGGTGCGGATCATGGCGTTGGGTGACTCGATCACCGGGTCACCCGGCTGCTGGCGCGCGTTGCTGGACCGGGACCTGCGCGCGGCGGGCCACACGAACATCGACTTCGTGGGGACGTTGCCGGCGCAGGGCTGCGGGTTCCCGTACGACGGCGAGAACGAGGGGCACGGCGGGTTCCTGGCGACCAACGTGGCCGACCAGAACCAGCTCGTCGGGTGGCTCGCGCAGACCCACCCGGACGTCGTGCTGATGCACTTCGGCACCAACGACGTCTGGAACAACCGGTCACCCGCGACGATCCTGGCCGCGTTCGGCAAGCTCGTCGACCAGATGCGCGCGGACAACCCGGACATGAAGGTGCTCGTCGCGCAGATCATCCCGATGAACCCGGCCAACTGCGCTGACTGCGGGCAGCGGGTGGTCAACTTGAACGCGGCGATCCCGGGGTGGGCGGCGGCGAAGTCCACCGCCCGGTCACCGGTCACCGTGGTGGACCAGTGGACCGGGTTCTCCACGTCCGCCGACACCGGGGACGGGGTGCACCCCAACGCGTCCGGTGACCGGAAGATCGCCGGCCGGTGGTTCCCCGCCGTGGTGAACGCCCTCAACGGCACCACCCCGACGTCCACCACCACCACGACCACCACGACGACGTCGCCGGGCTCGGCGTGCGATGCGGTGGTCAAGGTGGTCAACAAGTGGCCGGGCGGGTTCCAGGTCGAGGTCACGTTCACCAACCGGGGCACCACCGCCGTGTCCACCTGGTCGGTCCGGTTCACGCTGGCCCAGGGCATGTCCGTGGCGCAGGCGTGGAACGGCACGGTCAGCCAGTCCGGGCTCGACGTCACCGTCCGCCACGCCGGCTGGAACGCGCTGGTCGTGCCCGGCGGCTCGGCGACCGCCGGGCTGATCATCAACGGCGATCCGACCGGCTGGAACCCCTCGCCGATCTGCGGTCTGTCCTGAGTGGACGCTGCCGGTTGTGCGCCCGCCGCACAACCGGCAGCGCCGCCGTCAGAACTCCTCGTCCAGCGAGACCGTGCCCGACACCGCGACCTGGTAGGCCGACACGCGCCGCTCGAAGAAGTTGGTCAGCTCCTGCACGTCCTGCAACTCCATGAACGGGAACGGGTTCGACGCGCCGAACACCGGGTCCACGCCCAGTCGCACCAGCCGTTGGTCGGCCACGTACGACAGGTATTCGCGCATGTCACGGGCGTTCATGCCGGCCAGGCCGTCGCCGCAGACGTCCTGGGCGAACTGGAACTCCGCCTCCACCGCCTCGCGCAGCATGGCGGTCACCTCGGCGCGCAACGCGTCGTCGAACAGGTCGGGTTCCTCGGCGCGGACCGTGTCCACGACGCTGAACGCGAAGTTCATGTGCATCGACTCGTCGCGGAACACCCAGTTCGTGCCCGTGGCGAGGCCTTGCAGCAGGCCGCGCGAGCGCAGCCAGTACACGTAGGCGAAGGCCCCGTAGAAGAACAGGCCCTCGATGCACGCGGCGAAGCAGATCAGGTTGAGCAGGAACGCGCGCCGGTCGTCGCGGGTGCGCAGCTCGGTCAGGCCGTTGATCGAGTCGATCCACTTGAAGCAGAACTCGCCCTTGGCCCGGATCGACGGGATGTGCTCGATGGCCGCGAACGCTTGCGCGCGTTCGTCGTGGTCGGGCAGGTAGGTGTCCAGCAGGGTCAGGTAGAACTGGACGTGGACGGCCTCCTCGAACAGTTGGCGGGACAGGTAGAGGCGGGCCTCGGGCGCGTTGACGTGCTGGTAGAGGTTGAGCACGAGGTTGTTGGCCACGATCGAGTCGCCGGTGGCGAAGAACGCGACCAGCCGCTTCACCAGGTGGTGCTCGCCGGGGGTGAGGCGGTCGAGGTCGGCGACGTCGGCGACGAGGTCGACCTCCTCCACCGTCCAGGTGTTGCGGATGGCGGCCCGGTACTGCTCGTAGAAGTCCGGGTAGCGCATGGGGCGCAGGGTGAGGTCCATGCCGGGGTCGAGCAGCATCACTGGCAGGCCTCGCAGATCTCCGGGTTCTCCAGGAAACAGGCGTTCGGTGTGCTTGGCACTGCGGTTTGGGCCGGCACTGCGGTTTGGGCTGTCACGGTGGTTTGGGCTGTCACGGTGGTCTGGGCTGTCACGGTGGTCTGGGCTGTCACGGTGGTCTGGGCGATTCGGGTCGCGGGGCGGGAGCGGAGGTAGTAGGTGGTCTTGAGACCGGTGCGCCAGGCGTAGGCGTACATCGAGGACAGCTTGCCGATGGTCGGTGCCGCCGAGAACAGGTTCAGCGACTGGCTCTGGTCCACGTACGGGGTGCGGGCGGCGGCGAGGTCGATCAACGCCTTCTGCGGCAGTTCCCACGCGGTGCGGTAGCGGACCTTGAGGTCGGCCGGGAGGTCGAGGGCCTGGATCGAGCCGTCGGCCTGCTTGATGGCGTCCCGGGTGGCCTGGTCCCAGCGGCCCAGGGCCTTGAGGTCGTCGACCAGGTACGGGCTGACCTGGAGGAATTCGCCGGACAGGGTCTCGCGCTTGAACAGCGTCGACACCACCGGCTCGATGCACTCCGAGCAGCCCGCGATGGAGGCGATGGTGGCGGTGGGCGCGATGGCCACGATCAGCGAGTTGCGCAGGCCGTGGCGGGCGATCTTCTCGCGGAGCCGCTGCCAGCGGTCCGGCTGGAACGGTCGGGCGTGCGTGAAGTGGTCGAGGTGGAGTTGGCCGCGGGCGGCCCGGGTCGCGCCGAACTCGGGGTGCGGGCCGTGGCGCTCGGCCAGGTCGGCGGAGGTCTCGAAGGCGGTGAGCGCGATCTCCTCGGCGATCCTGGTCGACAGCTCCAGTGCCTCGGGCGAGTCGAACGGGAGTTTGCGCTGGAAGAACACGTCGGCCAGGCCCATCACGCCCAGGCCGACCGGTCGCCAGCGCCGGTTGCCGCCGCCGGCCGCGGGGGTGGGGTAGTAGGTGAGGTCGATGGTGCGGTCGAGGAACTTCACGGCCGTGCGGACGGTGGTGCGGAGGCGGTCCCAGTCCATGCCGCCTTGTGCGACGTGGCGGGCGAGGTTGATGGAGCCGAGGTTGCACACGGCGGTCTCGTCGTCGCTGGTGACCTCCAGGATCTCGGTGCACAGGTTGGACAGGTGGATGACGTTGCCCGGGACCGCGGTCTGGTTGGAGGTTCGGTTGGCGGCGTCCTTGAAGGTCATCCAGCCGTTGCCGGTCTGGGCGAGGGTGCGCATCATGCGGCCGTAGAGGGTGCGGGCGGGGAGGGTGCGCTTGGCGAGGCCCTGCCGTTCGGCCTTCTGGTAGGCGGCGTCGAAGTCCGGGCCCCACAGGTCGGTCAGGTGCGGGACGTCCTTGGGGTCGAACAGCGACCAGGGGGCGTCGGCCTCGACGCGGCGCATGAACTCGTCGGGCACCCAGAGGGCCAGGTTGAGGTTGTGCGTGCGCTGGGCCTCGTCGCCGGTGTTGTCGCGGAGTTCGAGGAATTCTTCGACATCGGCGTGCCAGGGTTCGAGGTACACGCACGCCGCGCCCTTGCGCCGACCACCTTGGTTGACCGCGGCGACCGAGGCGTCCAGCGTTCGGAGCCACGGCACGATGCCGTTGGACCGCCCGTTGGTGCCGCGGATGAGCGAGCCGCGCGAGCGGACCCGGGTCCACGAGATGCCGATGCCGCCGGAGAACTTCGACAGCCGGGCGACTTCGCCGTAGCGGTGGTAGATCGACTCCAGTTCGTCGCGCGGGGAGTCGACGAGGAAGCAGGAGGACAGTTGGGGGTGGCGGGTGCCGGCGTTGAAGAGGGTGGGGGAGCTGGGGAGGTAGTCGAGGCGGGAGAGGAGGGTGTACAGCTCTCGGGCCTCGTCGACGGTTTCGGACAGGCCGCAGGCGACGCGCAGGAAGAAGTGCTGGGGTGTTTCGATGACTGTGCGCTTTTCGGGGTGGCGCAACAGGTAGCGGTCGTAGACGGTCTTGAGGCCGAAGTACTCGAACCGGTCCGTGGCTGCTTCGTCGATCGTGTCGTCCAGTTCGTTCGCGTGGCGGGCGACGAAGCTCGCGAGCCGTTCGGACAGCAACCCGGTTCCGGCACCCAGCGCCACCGACTCGGAAAACCTCCGCGCGCCCACCTCGTCTTGGATGGCGCGGGCGAGCAGCCGGGCGGCGAGCTTGGAGTACTGCGGGTCGGTGGCGGTCAACGCGGCCGAGGCCCGAATCGCCAGGTCGCGCGCATCCGCATCGGTGTGGGTTCCCGATTCCACCACCCGCAGCACGTGCTCCGGCCGGACGTCGGGCAGGTCGGTGGTCAGTGCCGCCAACTCAAGACGCAGGCCGTCCAGGGGCCGCGCGTCGACAACGGTCAAGGCTCTCTCCTCGTGAGCAGGACCAGGCCGCGCGCCGGGGTTCCGACACGCGCACCGGTGGCAGGTCTTCGGACTCGCGGGCGCCGTGCACAGACCTACTGGCCGTCGCTTCCCAGGCGGGGGCGCCCAGTGCTTGTTTGACGGCGGTCGTTCCCACATACCGCTGCGGGGCAGTCCCGGACTCGCACCGGGTTCCCTCTCACGTCACCGGCTAGAACGGTGAACCACCAGCGGGGCTGGACACTACATGTTGTGGTGCGGCCTGTGAATGGCTCCCAGGTGGTGTGTCCAAAAGATCCAATCTGCTATGCGCGCCGGGACCACCCGATCGAGCGACATGCACAATCCGGAACCACCCCATCCCTCACACGTCCCGTGATATGGAGCGGGCGGGCACCGGCAGGACGCCCACCCACCACCCCCCGACCCCGATCTCCCTCCCACCCCCGCCCCTCCCTCGCCACTACCCGCCGCCTCACCACGCCACCACCGCGCCACTCCACTCCGCCTCGCCTCCCACCGGCACCATGCCCCTCGCCGCGCCGGCCCCTCGCCCCTGCCGCCCCCACCGGCACCGCGCCCCGTCGCCGCACCGCCACCCTCGCCGCCCCTGCCGCCTCGCCGCCCGGCTCGCCCCAACCCACCCCGCCACCACCGGCCGCTTCCCCGCCCGCCGCCTTGCACCGCCGCCCCGGCACTGCGCCACCCGCCGCGCCCGCCGTGCCGCGCCCGCCGTGCTGCGCCCGCCGTGCCGCGCCCGCCGTGCCGCGCCCGCCGTGCCGCGCCCGCCGCGCTGCGCCCGCCGCGCCGCGCCCGCCGTGCCGCGCCCGCCGCGCTGCGCCCGCCAACCTGCGCCCGCCAACCTGCGCCCGCCTCGCTGTCACCGCGTCGCGGCCCCGATCCACC
>NZ_JAPSLK010000066.1:36153-43257 GCF_031180885.1 Saccharothrix sp. | reverse complement strand
CCTGGCGGCCCGTCACGTCGCCACGCCGATCACGGGCCACCTACAACCGTCGGCACGGCGTGATGCACATGCTCGCCGCGCTGGACCTGGCCACCGGGAAGATCCTCTACCGGATCCGGCGCCGCAAACGGCACCGCGAGTTCCTCGACCTGCTCAAAGCCCTCCGCGCCCGGTGGCCCGGTCAGAAGCTCTACCTGGTCATGGACAACTTCTCCCCGCACCGACACCCCGACGTCCGGAACTGGGCCGCCGACAACAACGCCGAGCTGGTGTTCCTGCCGACCTACTCCAGCTGGCTGAACTGGATCGAGGCCGAGTTCGCAGCCCTGCGCTACTTCGCCCTCAACGGCACCGACCACCACACCCACGACGAACAGAACGCCGCCATCGCCGCCTACATCCGCTGGCGCAACGCCCGCGCCCAGCCCAAGACCAACTTCGCCACCGACTCACCCATCCGCACCTGGACCCATTACCCGGCCAAGGCTGCGTGACAAGCCACTAGTCGATCTCCCCATAAAACTCCGGTCGTCGCGCATGGATACCGTCGCGGACTCGCAGCACCGCGCGACGTGTGCGTGAGTCCCGTGTCCGGAGGAGGGCGAGAAAGTTTGAGCCCCCGTGCTTGGCCCTTCCCCACCTCCGAACATCCCACCTTCGGCGCAGGCTGCCAATACGCCATGTGCGCGAGTCTCACGGTGGGAGAGATGACTCTGTGTATAGGCAACGGGATATTCGAGCTTGGGCGGACTTGTTTTGTAGCATCACAGGCGCAGTACTGATCCCAAGTGCACGTGTGGATCCTGCGAACGCCTCCGCTCACCCTCACGCTGCCTGCTCTGCAACCAACCGTCCAATAAGCCCTGATCATCTTTGGAAGCGTCGGTCGTCACGGGTGCCACACACCTTCGGTCAAGGGACACGACACCCCTGGGACTACACACGACCACGACCATGACACCGACGCCCTGGCGAACACCCGCACGGAGCAGGGGATACCCCTGAACGGCCCCACACGCCCATGTCGTGGGCGTTGGCCGGAGTCCGTCATCCCCTGGGGCGTACACCTGGCCGGCCCGATCCGGGCCGAAGCTCCAGTACCGCACCGCCGCGCCGGGATTGTCCTCGTGCTGCGGACGGCCGTTCCACGGCTGCAACTCCAACACCTGCCTACCCCGACATCGTCTACGACCTCGACCGGCACGGCTGGTCTGAACAGCCCGGCGCGATCGCCGACCTCGACGGCGCGACCCACGGCTCCGACGCGCCGCGCGGTTGGCTGCGGATCTTCTCCCGCGGCGGGCATGTGTTGCACCTGTGGTTCACCAGCCCGCTGTCCCTGGCCACCGCCACACTCAGCAGCCGAGGACCCCTGCACGAGGCCCTCGAGGTCAAGGCCGCGATCACCGCTGCCGACACCCCCGGACCGCTCACGGTGCCGTTCCGGTGGCCCCGCCCCGACGACGTCGCCGCCACCGACGACCTCGACTGGGCACAGGCGAGTTCCACCCTGCGGACCTACGGCTTCACACTGACCGACGACCGGCCCTGCGACCGCCACGGCGTCCCGTCTCCGGACTCTGACAGCGCCGTCCGAGTCCAAACCTGGACCGGGCAACCATACGGCCGGCTCTCGCCGCTGCGCATCCGACTCTACGGCGCCGCCGACGAGCAGCCCATCGCCTGGTACTGGGCTGGCCGCATCCGCTGCCTTCGGCAGCTAGCCCGCATCTGCAGCCGCTGACCAGGAGGGGACGTGGCCGCCCGGCCACCGCTTCTCGTCCACCACGTACCCGTCCTAGCAAGTGGCGGGTGACCCCACTAACCGGTGACGTGCGCCCACCAGCCGTCGCACGACATGTGGTGAGCATCTGGATGGTCCTGCCCCGAAGCCGGCGGTGCCCAGAAGCGGGACTCCTCGTCCGGTGGTGGTGCGTGGACGGTGACATGGCAGCGGAAACGCCGCCGCACTCCAAGGGCGCCTTCGGCGTCGCTGCGCGAGGCTGCGCCCCCTTTCCGCGCGGTGGCGTTTCCGCTGGCACCTGCCCGTCCACGCACCACCACCGAACGAGGAGAACCCATGCCTGTTTGCGGAAATCGCAGCCGTCATGCCGACGGCAAGCCGGTCGCACACGCCAGCGTCGACGCGGTGCGCGCCTGCTGCCTGGACACCGAGGCCTGGGCGTGCCAATGGCTGCTCGCCGCGCACCAACAGACCGAGCACGACGGCCAACTCGCGCCGCAGCGGGGCGCGTATCTGCTCGAACAGCTCCGCACCGCGCAGGCGTTGGCCACCGGCCGCTACCCCAAGCCGGACCTCCAACTCCCGCTTCCCGACCGCGGCGACCGCCCCCAGTCGGCAGACCACCGATCCCACTGCCCGTGACTGCGGCGACGAGCCAGGGTCGACCGCACCCCGCACCCCGCAGACCCAGGCCAGACCCCGAAGGAATACCTCATGTCGCACGTGGCCCCACCGCCCGGAACCGCTGTCGAGATCCGACGAACCCAACCGCACACCGCCCACTCGCCGACCGAGCGAGGAGTGATTCTCCACCCATCGATGACCTGGCTGCTCGCCTACTTCCCCGGCGATCCGCGGCGGCCCGCCGACCCCGCCGACCCGGCCTCGATCCGCATCGTGCCCACCGCGGAGGTCACGGCCTACCGCGACCTGACCGACTGCGATCCCGCATGGGTCGCCGGCACCTGGGACCACCTCGCCCAGGCAGGTCCCGGATTGCTCCAGGCGCCGCAGGCCGTGCGGGTCTGGGAAATCGCAGCCGCACTCGCGCGGCACCGGCTGGACGCGGACGTCACGTCGCTGATCACGCGCGGACAATTGGAGGCCTGGGCGGGCCGACCATTGACCGACCACGACCTGGCCCGGATCGACGAGGCGATCCCGAACTCCTCCATCCCGGAAGCCTTCGGCGCCATCGTCGACGGCATGGACAGCCGGGACGCCGAGGAGATCGGCGACCTACGCGGCAGCATGGCCGACGGCTACGACGCCGAGCGCGTGAACCGGGTCCTCGGCCGCATCAGCGAGGTCTCCGGACTGTCGGTCGTGTGCGTCTGGGCCTACCGCGACGCGGTCGGAGTCGGCGGCGACTCTGACTTCTACATCGAGATCGACGGCCGACTGCACCACTGCGCCGGTGACCTCTGGCGATGGCTCAACACCCCCGAGGACCACCCGGACGCGCCCACCGCCCCCGGTCCGCCCGCCAGCTGGGTGGGAGCACCGTCCGACCTCCACGAAGACCAACTCGGCTGCGACGACGGGAGCCTCAACTACGCCCTCCGCGACGACCTCGACGTCACCGACGCCGCGGAGGATTCACGCCCGGACCAGCGTCTGCTGGCTCTCGCCGAAGCGCTCCAGGTCGATCCGCTCGACCTGGAGGACACCGTGCACGACTTGGTCGGCAAGTCGGCCGGCGCCATCAACAACGGCGGTCTGGACAAGCAGGTCCCCTTCCTGCTCGACCAGCTCGGCGAGGCCGCGACCGAGCAGTTGATCCGCGGTGCCGCGACATCGCAGCAGACCGACTCCGCGTGATGCCGAGGCCGGCTACCGACCCTAACCCTGTCGTCGACAGCTGCGGTGTTCGCCACACGGCCGCCGCCCCACGTCCTGCGGATCGACCGCACCCGCGGCGAACGCACCCACACCGGCATGGCGACCGGACGTCGCTTTTCGACCCGGTCTCCAACTCGCGTCCACCCGTTTCCCTGGATTCCAGGAGCAATCGCGTGAACACACGGATCACCGTCCCACCCAGCGAGATCGAGATCACCCTCGACGACAGGGCGCTGCTCAACCCCTACGGCCGCGTCACCGGCCTCGCCTACGACGACCGAAGTCCCCGAGTCACCATCACCCTGCACGACGGCACCCGACTGGTCCTCGCCCGCGACGGCGGCGACTGGGCCCTGCGCCCGGCCGACGGGGAACACCACCTCGCCGTCACCAGGCTGGACGGCCCCGGCGGTGCCATGCCCTTCGCCGTCCGCGAGGCGATGGACGAAACGTGGCGCGCGGCGTGGTCCATGGTCGACCAGTTCGCCGCCCGGATCGTCGAGGCAGCCGCCGGCGACCTCGTGCCGCTGCTCGATCGGGCCGTGACCTCCCCGCCGTTCTGACCCAGCCATTCCGCGCCCGCCACATCGCCGAGGAGGGATCGCCCATGCCCGCGCGCACCCGCACCACGATCAGGCCCGGCGACCGGGTCACCGTCGAGATCCAGCATTCCGACCGGCCGGTGCTGCGGCCGTTGATCGGCCAGTTGCGCACCGTTGAGGTCACCGCCGACCGGCGTGTGATCGTCCTCGACGACAACGGCCGCCGCCTGCGGATTGACGGACGTCCCCTGCCCACCCTCCGCCTGGTCGAAGCCTCGATCTTCACCGACCCGACGAACAGCCAGTGTGGGCCCACACCTACCGTCTACCGCCCCGCGACCCGAGCCCCTACCCCTTGCCGACCGGCTACGCCGCCGTCGCCGAGCCGGACGGCCAAGGCGGCATCGCCCGCATGTCGTCGTGCCGCTGCGGTCGCGACTGCGCGTGCCCAGGCTGTGGCCGGCGGACGATCCTGGCGGCCCGCGACCTGGAGTGGGCGGACCTGCTGCCCGACGGCCAAGCCCACACCGGCCAGTGGTGCAGGCAGCCGTCCTGCACGGCCACGGGGCCGGTGGACTGCCCCGACTGCTGCGCGCTGCCGATGAGGCTGGCCCCGGTCGTCTGGGTGTGCCGCCGCGACTCCGCCCACCGCCGGCCGTTCCGGTGGCCCGACCCGGCCCACCACACCCTGACCGAGGCCGCCCACGAGACCCTGTCCTACGGGCGGGAAGCGGATCGGGCGTGAAGCGCAGCCTCTACCGCCGCCTGCACCGCACGCTGCACCCGTATCTGGGGCGTCGCGGCTCGTCTTCGGCGGCACGCACGCCGCGTGCGAACAAGCAGGCGTCCACCTCGAGGACGTTGTGTACCGGTGCGCCGAGTGCGGCGGCCTCAACGTCGACGCCGCCGTGGGCGTCGTGCCAGCGACCCCGCGCAACCGCTGTGCGTCCTGCCGAGGCTTCGTCACCGCACCACCCGCTCGCAAGCCTGTGTGACGTCGCATGCGGTCCAAAGACCTGCAAGCAGAACTGTTTCCCCGTCCCACACCGGTCCCCGCCCTTCCAACAGGCGCTAGCCGCTGGCCCGATGGCCCATTCACCAGACACCAGAAGCGATCGCGAACGGCCGGGGGCGTGCGCGGCCGAGGTGAGCAGACCCTCATCCACAGCCCGGCCGGCAGTGCGGCCGATCGGCGGTGGCGAGGCCGGCAGGCCCACACTGCTCGCCACGGCCCACCTGCCCAAAGGGCTCCGAACCTGGCCTCGCCGTGCGGTGTGGCCGCGTACTCTGCGCCCGCGCCGGGCAGCGGGTACGCCGCCGACAACATGCTGCTCGCCCCTGCCCCCGCCGCAGACGCCAGCCGAGTGCGCCCCACCGAACCCGCGACCTGCGGCGCCAGCCTCCCTACACCTCGAGTGCCGGCGCAGCCTGCCAGCCGCGCCGCACCGACGTGCGGGACGGACATCACCCCATCGCCGGCAAACGACGGCGCCCGACCACGCCGTCGTGCCGGCCACTCGAGCGCAGGAAGCACGTGCGCTGCGCGCCCATGCCCCTCGGAATGGAGCTCTCATGTCCCTGGCCACCACCATCCGCAACGCCACCTTCGACCACATGGTGCACATGCTGCGCGCGCAGAACGCCGCGAAGATCGACGTGGTCGCCCCGGCCACCGCGCTGAGGGCACGCAACGGCGCGATCGAACTGTCCGGTGTCGAGCCGGTCGTCGACGACCACGGCGTCACCCTGGTCGACGGCTTGTACGTGCCCACCGCCGCCGCGGACGCCACCATCGCCGCCAAGTTGGGCATCGGCTCGAAGTACCTGCGCCGGTTGCGCACCGAGCGGCCCGATTTGTTCGACGCCAACGTCAACGGGCTCCTGCACGGCAAGTCCAAGCGCACCGCCGCAGGTTCGACCAGCGTGATCTACCCGGCCGACGCGCGGTCGTTCCTGCTGCGGTTGTTCCGCGGTCAGGACGGCGAACCGGGGGTGTTGCGCGCGTTGCTGTCGGACCGATTCGGCATGGTCGACAACCTCGACCTGCTCACCGCCGTGCTCGACGGCATCCGCCAGGCCGACGTGCAGGTCGAGATCCGCTCCTGCGACCTGACCGACTCCTCCATGCACTGCAAGGTCTACTCCCCTGCCGTCGAGCGGCTGGCGCCGCGCTTCCTGGCCGGCTACCGCAACCCGTTCGCCGACCCGGCCCTGGAGGCTGACCGACAGCGCATCACCACCGACCTCGAAGTCGGACGCCGCATGGCCGCCGCCGAAGGCTTGGGCTACGAGGCCGGATCCGAGCCAGTGGTCTTCGCCGGGTTCCGGTTCTCCAACTCCGAGATCGGTTCCGGCTCGGTGACCCTCAAGCCCGAGCTGTACGTGCGGATCTGCCGCAACGGCCTCACCTTGCCCGCGCTGGCCTTCCGCAAGGTCCACTTGGGGCAGAAGATGGAGGACGGAACGGTGAGCTGGTCTCAGGACACGGTCAAGAAGCAGCTGGACGTCATCGCGGCCCAGGCCCGCGACCACGTGCGACGCTGGCTGTCGCCGGAGTTCCTCGACAAGCAGGTGGAACTGTTGGAGGAGCAGGCCGGTGCGCCGGTCACCGTGCCGGACGCCACTGTGCGGGTGCTGGACCGCGAACTCGGGTTCACCGAGACCGAACGCGAAGGCGTCCTGAGGCACTTCATCGCCGGCGGCCAGCCCACCGCGGCCGGCATCGCCAACGCGATCACCAGCTTCAGCCAGACCGTGGCCGACCCCGCCCGCGCCGACGCACTCGACGACCTCGCCCTGAGGGCGATGAGCCTGGTCAAATAACACCCAACGGCCAAGCCGTCTGCCGCCCCGCACACGGACCCTACCGGGCAGCGACTGGTAGGGCCCGTGGTAGCCAATACGCGCCGCGGTGCTCGGCCCGGCCGAGCACCGCGGCCCTGGATTTGCGCCCACCAGGAGCCGCCCGAGGCGCCG
>NZ_JAPSLK010000066.1:0-36143 GCF_031180885.1 Saccharothrix sp. | reverse complement strand
GCCCCCCCCCCCCCCCCCGCCCCCCGCGGGGGGGGCCGGGGGGGCGCCGGGCCCCCCCCCCCCGCCGCCCGGGGCGGCCCCCCCCCCCCCCCCCGCGGCCCTGGATTTGCGCACACCAGGAGGTCGGTGATACCCCGTCAGCCGTACAGCATTCACGCCGTCGACCGCACGTGCAGCGGCCGCTACACCGGTGGACACAGCACTCCCTGCCGCCTGGATGGCTGTCCCGATCGAGCCCTGCCCACAGCAGCTCGCCGTGTGTATTGCCGGGCAATTGCGCGCGAAGCGGCTACGCTCCCGTCACCGCACCGAGGCAACGCCGCTGTCTGGGCGACCTACTCGACGATGCTCACCTCTCGGCTTCATCGACGTGACTGGCTTGTGCGGATGGCGCATCGGCGGGCATGAGCACCTCGCGACCAATGGCGCCACAGCGAGTGTGGACATGCAATAGGTGCTTCCGACAGGGAAGGCGCAGGTTGGGCAACACCGGTGACAGGTCGGATCATGGTTCGGGGCCGAACACAACCAGACCGCTGGTGTCGGCGGGCGAACCGGCATGGCCGGCGGCTCGTGATGCGCGGTCGCGTGGCCCGTCGGGCAGATCGGCTCGATCGCGAGCCTGCCCGGCTCGACACTGCACACCTCGCATCGTCCACTCGGCACGGTCAGCTGCCGGATCGGCTCCTGTCGGTCTCGCGCAGGCGCGCGAACCAGGTCGTCGCGATGGAGCGCTTGTACCCGCCGGGCAGGGTCAAGCCGTTCATCTCGGACTCGGTGGACAGCCCGATCTCCTTGCTGTCGTGGGAAAGTACGGGTTCGCCGACGCCGTCTGAGTAGCAGCCGTAGGTCACGATGAACACGTTCTTGTCCGCCACAGTGATGTGGTACATCCACGTGTCGAGGATCGGACCGGTGGTCACCTGCCACTGTGTCTCCTCGGCGATCCCCGCGCCACGCACTCCTCGGGCGTCTCGCCGGGTGAGATCCGGCCCCGGCAGCTCCGACTCCTCGCGCTCGTTCTTCACCAGCAACACCCGGTCGTCAGGCACAACCACACCATTGATGGACACGGGGTAAACGAACTGGCTCATATCGTTGACCTCCCGACAGTGGCGCGATCTGCTCACCGGCAACGGAGCACTCGGTCATGACCGATCCCGAGGATCGACGCGAACGGTGAGCCCGTGAACGAACTCTCCTCCGACCGTGCACCGGAATTGGAACATGTGATCGCAAGGCGCACGCTCTCGTGTCGCCGCAGTTCCGCTTCCCGCGACCCGGCGGGGGCGGCGCGCAGGCTGCGCTTGGGGTGGTCGGGTGTCAAGTCCGCGCAAGAACATCCGCGGACTTGACACCCGACCACCCCAAGCGCGACCCGAGCGCGCCCCGCCGGACCGCGGGGCAGCGGCACAGTCCGACCAGCCTGGGACGTCTTCGAACAGGCGGTCGGTTCAGCCGCTCGGTCCAGCAAACCGAGGAGTACCCGCGATGGGTGCAGAGCCCTTCATCACCTACGCCGAGGGCACCGACGCCGACGTCGCCTTCCGCGCGGCTGTCGAGCAGGCCCAGCACGATTACGGTCACGGCGGCTACACCGGCACGATCGCCGAGAAGACCGCGTTCGTCGTCATCGGCGAGCCGATGTCCGAGGACGACGCCAGGGAGCTGGCGAACCGGCTGAGCCACAACGACGACCGGATCCAGGACAAGCGCGGACCCGCGGGTGCCATCGCCGTGAGCGGCGGCTTCCGCACACTGCGCGAGCTGCCGGTACCTCCTCGAATGGGCGGGTACCCGGACGAGCGGTCGGCCGGGCTCGCCGCGGCCGACGGCTGTCTTGGTGACGGCGAGACCGTCACCACCGTCTATCTCAGGGGCCACCAAACCCGAGCGAGCGGACGCATCGTCATCGACGAACCCACCACCGCCACCGTCTGCACCATCGGCTCTCCCGAGGTGACCGGCTGGCTGTTCTTCGGCTGGGCCAGTACCTGACCCACACCGACACGCCGCCACCTCCCGCAGTGCGGGGGGCGCATCGGCCGCCGGTGCGGCCACGCACGGCCAGCCGGGCAGCCATGGACGTTCCACACGCGCCTGTCGGCGCCGGCTGAACCACCGCAGCGGCCCGGAGAGCGCAAGCACACCGCGCTCTGGCGGGTGCGTCCCCGCTTCCCCTACGCCCAACTCCGCGAGGACCTCACCCTCGACCCGTCGGCGGTGAGGTCCTGGCACCCGCGCCCGAACACTTGGAGTTGCATGTTGTCCACTATCCGCCCCTTCGCCCACCTCCCCATCGAGCACCCGATCCGTTCAGTCCTCGAGATGGCCGGTGCGATCTCCCACTTCCCGCGCGGCTACGTGATCTTCACGGAAGGCGATCCGGGTGACCGGCTTTACGTCCTGCAGGAGGGGACGGTGAAGGTCGGTCGCACGTCGGCCGCCGGTCGGCCGCACCTGCTGGGACTCGCCGGTCCGGGCGACATGTTCGGCGAGCTGTCGATCTTCGACTCCGGACCCCGCACGTGCACGGCAACGGCGTTGACCCAGACGCGCGCCGTGAGCATGGACCATCAAGGGTTGAGTCGGTGGCTCACCGACCGGCCCGAGATCGCCGACCACCTCCTGCGACTGCTCGCCCGCCGGGTCCGCAGCACCAACTCGGCGCTGGCCGAGCTGATCACCGACACGGTGTACGGGCGGGTCGCAAGGGTGCTCCTGGACCTCGCCGAGCAGTTCGGGCGCCAGGAGGACGGGGTGCTCGTGGTCGCCCACGGCTTGACGCAGCGAGAGATCGCGCAGCTGATCGGCGCGGCCCGCAAGACCGTCAACGAGACGCTGCTCAAGTTCGAACGGCGCGGGTGGCTGCAACGCGGGCAGAGGAGTGTGTTGATCCTCGACCCGGACGCGCTGGCGAACCAGGCCCGCTAGCGGAACCACTCGCTCCCACACCACGGCCCGGCTCTGGTTCCGCTGCGAACCGGAGCCGGGCCGTTCTGCTGTCGCCCCCGGATGGTCACCGGCGGCCACCACCGCCCACGGCGCCACCGGCCAGAGCCGGGGATCAGCCGCAGTCCGTGTTCGTCAACAAGGAATGGATCATGTCGTTGGACACAACCAGTCTGCATGCTCTGCTGTACCTCATGCGCGCCGCCGAACCACCGGCACCGGCGATGCATGACTTCGTCGCCACGGTGGGTGTAGTCGAGGCCGCGGCCTCGATCCGGGCCGGCACCGCCCCGGCCGCGGTGGCCGCCGAAATCCACCACCCCGCCACCGACATCCGACCCGATCTGAACGCCGTGGACCAAGACCAGATCCGGCTGCTCACCCCGGAGGACACCGAGTGGCCCCGTGAACGCTTCGCCGCGCTGGAGGCCGCCGGGCTGACAGTGCCGTTGGGGCTGTTCGTCCGCGGCGACGCGTCTCTCGCGGCGTTGACGCGCGCGGCGGTGACCATCACCGGCACCCGCGCGGCCACCGGCTACGGGAACCACATCGCCGCGGAGTTCGCCTTCGCGTTCGCCGAGACCGGCGTGACGGTGGTGGGCGGAGGGTCGTACGGCATCGAAGGTGCCGCTCACCGCGGCGCGCTCACCGCCGACGAGCCCACGGTGGTCGTACTGGCGTGCAGCGTGGACCGTGCCTACCCGGCCGGGCACGCGGCGCTGTTGGAGAACGTGGTGAAGCAGGGCGGGCTGCTGGTCAGCGAGTACCCGGTCGGCGTCGTTCCGGCCGGGTTCCGGTTCGCCGCGCGCAACCGCCTGCTGGCGGCGCTGAGCGGGGCGACGGTGATCGTCGAGGCCGGCCGGCGCAGCGGCGCGCTCAACATCACCCGGACCGCCGCCTCAGTGGGCCGTCGGGTGTACGGCGTGCCCGGGCCCATCACCTCGGCGCTCTCGGCAGGCGTGCACGAGCTGCTGCGCGACGGACACGCCCGGCTGGCCACCACCCACGCCGATGTCGAACTCGACTCGCTCCCGGTCACCGACCGCCAGGAGCTCTGAACGAGAAGTCTGAAACGTAGAAGAGGCGGGAATCGGCGGTGTTCCCCGCGGTGACGAGTGCGCGCACCGTACAGGACCGCTGGGGTTGGTCCAGCAAACCGCGCTGGACCAACCCCACATCGGCCCTGCCCGGCGGACGCGCCTCGCCACCGCGAGGAACGCCACCGACCCATCACTAGAGCGGGACACCGATGAAGTCCTATTCGTCCTTCCTGAGCGCCGCGCTCGACCGGTGCCGACACACGATCCTGCGCGTGCTGCGCCGACCGGTCACGGTGCTGGTCCTGCACAACGCCGACGACCAAGCGCTCATCACCGGCTACCGCCGCCAGCCCGTGATCCCGGTGCTCAGGTTCCAGGAACCTCCGGCAGCGCGCACCAACGACATCGACCTCGCCGAGCACGCGTTCGCGCTGTGCAACATCGGAGACGATCCCGAGCACGGTGCGCCGGACCCGCGCGCGACAGACTATCGCCGACGCGGCAACAGGTCCTTGTCGATCGGCGACGTCGTCATCGTGGACGGACGCGCCTACGCCTGCCAGCCGCGGGGGTGGCTCCGCATCCCGAAACCGGCCCAGACCCTGGTGCGCCGCCACGGCAGCACGCCGCTGGATTTGGGCTGACCACGTTGTGAGCGGATCGGTCGTCTACCGGAGTTGGACTCACCGGTCCCACCGGAACTGGGTAGCCACGCTCGCCTCGACTCGAGGACGGCCCGCAGGCGTGGACTCCGTCGCGGAGGACGGTCACTCCGGTAGGCGAACGGTCGCCGAGTTAACCCAATGGTCCGAACAGCAGCCCGTCACCTTGCTGTCGCTCGCCGGGCTGGGATCATGGAGTGCAGTCGACGAGCGGGAGGGCGAGATGCAGTCCGTTGCCACCAGGTTGCGCACTCTTGATGGCTTGTACCTGGCTGGCACATACACCCGTCCGGACAGCGAACCTCGGCACGCCGTGCTTCTCGTGCATGGTGCCGGGGTCACCCGCGAGGAAGGCGGCTTCTTCGCCCGCGTCGCACAAGGATTGAGCAGCGCCGGCATCGCGTCGCTGCGTTTCGACCTTCCCGGCCACGGTGAGAGCGAAGGGCGGCAGGAAGACCTCACGTTGTCCGCGATGCTCAACGTCGTCCAGTCCGGCCTCGATCACCTGCGCTCGGTGAGCGGCATGACGTCGACGAGCGTGGTGGCGGCGAGTTTCTCCGGCGGTATCTCCGCCTACTACGCCGCCACGAAGCCACAGGAGCTGGCGAGCCTGGTCCTGCTCAACCCCTTGATCGACTACAAGCGCCGCTTCGTCGACGAGAAGCGCGCATGGGCGACCGGCACCATCGACGAGAAGGCCGGCCGCCAACTGCTGGAACAGGGCTACGTCGGCCACTCCCCCACGTTCAGGCTCGGTCGGCCGATCCTCAACGAGGTCTTCTGGCTCCAGCCGCGCGCCGTCCTCGGCCAGATCGTGGCGCCGACGCTGATCGTGCACGGCACCCGGGACACGTTCATCCCCGTGGAGTCGTCCAGGGAAGCTGATCGGCAACTGCGCTGCACGCACAGGCTGGTCGAGATCGAAGGTGCGCAGCACGGGTTCGCCGTGCACGACGACCCGACATACGCCGACCCGCAGAGCCAGAAGTGGCAGGCCTTCGTGATCGACACCATCACCGACTGGATCAGCGACTGCGCGAGCTAACTCACTCGACCCCGACAGCCGCCCGCAACTGACGGACCGCCGGCCGGTTCTTCCACGGCTCCAGCGTCTTGACCACTCGTTCGAGTTCCCGCTTCGTCCGCTGCGATTCCACGTCGCGAGCGCGCTTGGCAGACGCGATGCCCACTGCGGCGGCTTCGTCGGGCTCACCCGCGAACGCGAGCGACGCTGCCTTCCACGAGAGGAAGAACCCGTAGTCACGAGGCGAGAAGTCCTTCTCGTTCAGCGTGCGTTCGTAGAGCGCGACAGCGTGGCGGGGTCGACCGGCCTCCGTCTTGCACACTGCCGCTTGCATCGTGAGCAGCGTCGGGCCGTAATGGGCTCCCAACCCACGGTCGTCCGGTCCCGCTTCCGCTTCGTCCAACATCCTGCGCGCCAGGTCCAACTTCCGCTCGACCGCGTCGATGCTCGCTCCGAGCATCGCGTCGGCCCGTGCTTCCTGTTGTACCGCTTCGGCTTTGACCCGTTTCGGGAGGTCGAACGAGGCGCTCTGCGCGGCCTGGCTCAGGGTGAGCATCCCGACCGGGTCACGCTGGTCGTAGGCGAGTTGGGCCTTCCTGAGCAGCACGTAGCCCTGCATCGACACGTCTTCGGCGCCCTGAGCCCACTCCACAGCGCGGTCGTGCCAGTACAGCGCGGCGGCGTGGTCACCGAGGTCCCGGTACAACCATCCCGCGAACTCCGCCGCGTCGGCACCGAGCCGCAGGAGTGCCAGCCGCACCGGACGTTCGACCTCTCGAGCAGGGGTCTTAACGGCGTCGATCAACGCCAGGACTTTCGGCAATGTCTCCAGGCTCCCGAGCCACCGGTCGTCCTCCTTGAAGGCCGCGAGCCGTCCGGCAAGGAGATTCACCACCGAGCCGTCCAAATAGCGCCGAGGGTCGACCAGCGCTGCCTGGATGCGCTCAGCAGTCGCCGCGTCGAGCAGCGGCAGCACGGACGCCGCCACGCTGTTGCCGAGGAAAGTCCGGCGTTTCAGTGGACTCATGTCGCCCCGTTCGTCGGCCGTGACACCAGTGACTCCCCTCGGGTCGGCAACCAGCTCCGCCTCGCCGAGCAGGGTGCCCAGCTCGCTGTCGGACACCGTCCCGGGATCGAGCGAGAGCAGCACGGACCTCCCGTTGATCAGTGCCGGCACCACGACTGTTTTCGGCCGAGAAGGCGGGTCGTGTCGCACCGACGATCCGAGGTGGTCGGCGTGCTGCGGCCCCCGAGGCGCGTCACTGGGCTCGGGAGCTCCGGGCATCCGGAACCACAGTAGGTCGTGCGGGATGCGGAGGACATGCGCCCAGCGCATGAGCTTCTTGAGGCTGTCGATCTCCTCGCCGTTCTCGATGTGGCTCAGTCTGGTCTGCGTGATGCCGCCCCACGCGGCGACGACACGCTGCGCGATGTCCCGGCCGTGGAACGGGTGCTTGCGGAAGGCGAGGATCACCGCGCCCATGTCCCGGGCCGCCAGTGCAGCCTGCATCGTCGGGTGCCGCCAGAACTCGGCCGGCACCGCGGGAGGCCGTGCATGGAGGTCACGGGCGGCTTGGACACACGCATGGCACAGCGGGCCGCGGTTGTCCCGGGCCAGCCGCGTGCCGCACCGGCACCGGCGCACGCCCGGCTCTGTACCCATGATCGCGATCTCCACCCGTTCTGCGCAGAACCAGCACCCAACTTGGTCACGTTACGTGCACGCAGCGTAGCTGCGTATGAGTTTTCCGCATACCAACATGCGTGTGACCGCGACCTCGAGAGCCCACGTGAGGACCACTCTCACGGCAGGCACCCGGCGCCGGTCAACCGACGCCCTCCCCGAGGCGCGGTGAGCTGTAGCCGTAGCAGTCCCCCGCACCGCGCCGCGCCGAATCCCGGCGCCGGATGCCACCCAGGCAGACGGACCTGAAGGCAGGCGGTAAGCGTGGCAGCACGGGCAACAGCTCCGCTGGTTCGACCGACACCTCCGACAGCACCACCGATCGAGGAGCCCGAGCTTCCCGAACCTCAGCAGCTGTACGGCCTGATCTGTCTGGCCTTCCTGCTGCACGTCCCACTTGGCTCGATCTGCGCACAATGCGCAGCCCTTTGGCCTTGTCCACAGGTTCGGCTGGCGTACCGGCTCCGGGAAGGTTTCTGACTGTGGAACGCTCGACAGTCCACCGGGCCCCTCTCGACGGGCCGGAGCACCGACTCGTGTGCGGCTACCTCTTCGCGCAGAACCCGGACGAGATCGAGATCGCGGCCTGGCGGGTCGAGGTCGTCCAATTCTGCCGAGAGAACGGTTTTCGGCTGAGGAGCATGTTCATCGACCGGGGTTCGACGGGCGACGAGGTGCGCCGCCCCGGTCTCTCCGGGCTGCTCGACGTGCTTCGACTGCCCGACACACACGGGGTGGTCGTGCCGCATCCCGAGCACCTGTCCGCGGACGAGGAGAAGTTGGATTCGCTGTGCGAGGCGATTCGCCGCACAGGATCCAAGGTGATCTACATGAATCGCGACGGCGGGTGATGACATTGAAAAGGAGTATCCGGTGGGCTCGACGGCGCACACGATTGTGACGGTAGCGGGCGTAATCCTCGTCGCATTGCTCGTCGTCGTCTTCGCGTGGTGGCTGGTGAGCGGATACCTGGGTGAGCGCAGACGCGCGAGGGCGGAACGTTGGGCGCGGCTCCAGGTTGCCGATCTCCGCCCTACACCGCCGCCTTCTCACAACACCGACTCGTCCGTGCGCCGCGCGGGACAACCGGCTCGTGCCCCGGCGATTCCGTCGACCCGCCTGGCCAGGTACAACGCGCTGCTCACCATGTCGACCGCCCAAATGCAGCCCGTCCGCGCCCAGGAAGCCGACCCACGACCCGGCCGGCACACCACATGACCTGCACACGATCAATGATCAGTCGCGATTCTCGAGGAGCGCATGTGGGATCCAGAACCAAGGGTGGCGGACTATTGCTGCCCCTCGTCCTGGTCGGCGGCATCGGCGTGGTCGCCTACCAGAACGGGCTGCTCGACGGAGTACTGGACGACGGTGTCGAAAGGATCACCATCGACGACGTGAGCTTCGTCGTCGCTGACGACGCGGCATCGTCGGTCGAGCGTTGCACCAAGGAGCAGATAGTCTCGGACCGGGTGTGCGACGAACGGCACGTGCTGCTCGTCGACGCCGCGAAAATGCCGTTCATCGCCCGGAACACCAACCTCGCCTGGAGCGACGGGCATCCCGGAATACTCACGATGAACCGGAGCAAGCAGAACACGAACCGGGCTGCCGCGTGCCCGAGGAGCTTCCCTCGGCCGCACGGGGGGTCGTGTGACGAGTACCCGATGGCGAGCACCGACCAGGGTGGTGCCGGAGCGCGTGCGGAAGAAGTGCCGACGCGGGAGAATCTGTGCCAGGGCGGCTCCTACGGCAGGCAGTACCCGAAGGACGGAGAGGACTTCCTGGTGGTCATCATCAATCCGGACGACATTGCGTCCGAGCCGTTCACGGGAACGGATATCGCCAAGGAGCAGGGCTCATGCTGAGGGAGCCGGCGGAGGCCGACGACGTGACCATCAGGTACGCGTGGGTGAACGAGATCGAGGCGATGACGGTCGCCATAGTCCGCGGAAGCACGTCGGCGCAGGTGCTCGACGTCTACGGTGGCAACCCCACCTCGGTCGGCGACTACCCGTTCGCTCAGCTGGCGGACCTCCAGGGCGACGGGACGGACATGAGGTTCCACGTCCAGTTCATCGACCTCGACGACCGGGTCGTGGTGTTGGAGAACAACGGCTGGAGCGGGAGCCTGCCGGAGATCGCGCGTCGCTGCTCCGCCGACGGCGGTGAGTTCTTCAGCGTGTACTGGAACGTCAACGGCTTCGGCCTGGTCACCGCGGCAGACGACGGCACCGTGACAGCGCGTTTCGAGCACCTGTACCCCTACGCGCCACAGGCAGCACCGCACGAGGTCCGCCCGGACTGGGCGATCGGCCCGGAAGTCGAGGTCGAGACCGCCACCCAGGTCTGCTTCGCCCTGATGGAACAGCGAACCGGGGTCGAGTTCGACCCGTCGTGGCTGGCGGTACGTCGGCCGACGTACCAGGTTCCGGATCCCCACTGGCTGTACCGCCGGGTCGAAGGTGCCGACAAGCCATAGCCTCTCGGGAACACACGGAAGCCACCAGCCGACACCTCCGCACACCAAGAGGACTTCGCGGACGTACGAGCCTCCGACGAAACGCCGCGACCGTCCACAATGGTCTATGCCCAAGTCATGAGGGAAGCTGGTCGGTGGCGTTCCTCGCGGTGCCCCGGTGCGCGCACGGTACAGGGCTGTTGTGGGTGGGTCCAGCACACCCCGCTGGACCCACCCACAACAGCCCTGTCCGGCGGACGCACCTCGCCACCGCGAGGAACGCCACCCACATGTCAGGAAGGGCGCCGCGCGGTGAGCGAAGCCAGCCCCCTTTCAGCACCGGATTCGCCATTTCGGCTTGTGCCGTCCGAGCACACCGGTGCCCTCGAACAGGGGACAACGCATCCAGCGGAGGTTCTTCGATGCCCAACACCGACCACCCCGCAATCGACGTGATCGACGGGTTCCGCGACGACTACCAGTGGCTGTCGAACCATCACCACTCGCCGCTCACCTGGGAAGGCCTGGACTACGCGACCGCGGAGGCCGCGTTCGCCGCAGGCAAGACCCTCGACCGCGCTCTGCGGGCACGCATCGCCGCGGCGCCCAGTGCGGGCGCGGCCAAGCGGCTCGGCCGTCAGGTGCCGCTTCGCAAGCAATGGGACGAGGTGTACCGCTACCGCGTCATGCAGGAGGTGCTTGCCGCGAAGTTCAGCGACCCCGGCCTGCGTCGGCGACTGATCGCCACGGGGAGCGCGCTGCTGGTCGAGGCCAACGACTGGCACGATCAACACTGGGGTGACTGCCGCTGCCACCGGCACCGCGCCACACCGGGACGCAACGAACTCGGCCGGACGCTGATGCGCTTGCGTGACGAGTTCACCGACGCGCCCGCCCGCCAGTGGACCCGGGTGGCGTGCACCGGCCACCGGCCCCACATCCTGCCCGCAGACAGCCACGACTGGGTGATCGCCGAACTGACGCGCATCGCAGCCAAGTTGCGCGCCGAGCACGGCACCAGCGTCGCGATCTCCGGCGGCGCGATGGGATCCGACCTGTGGTGGGCCGACGCCGCCCACGCCGCCGGCACCCGGGTCTGGCTGTACCAGCCATTTCCGCAGCAGGCCGACCGGTGGCAAGCGGACTGGAAGGCTCACCACCGACGCGTCCAAGGCTTCGCCTCCCGCGTCGCCGTGCTGGACACCCGGTTCAGCACCAAGGCGCTGTTCGACCGCAACGACTGGATGATCCGCGACTGCGACGCGCTGGTCGCCGTGGTCGATCCCGAGCACCGGGGCGGCGGAACCCACGCGGCCGTCGCCTCGGCGCTGGGCCGTCGACCGATCATCCGCATCGATGTCCGCAAACGCGACACCCGCCTCGTGCTGCCGCGCCCAAGTCAGCTCACCCAGCACGACCCCGGCACTCCTGCGGTCGGGTAGTACGCGCCCAGCCGGGACCCGGCTGCCGGCGGTGACGCCGACCGCCGGCTCCTTGCGGACCCCACAACGACCCCACCAACAGCACGCCATCCACAAAGGAGGCCCGAGCTATGCGCAACCGAACACCCCGGGGCCTCAGCCCGGTCATCGACGTCACCGCGGTTGTCACAGAACCGGATGGAATCTCCGTCACCGTTCTCGATCGACACGGGCATGCGGCCCCATGGGTACCGGCACCCACCCCAGGGTGGTTCTCCACGCCGAGCGGCGGCCCACGGGCGTGCATGGCGAAACGCCCACACGTCGATCCCGACACCCCGCGAACTCGACCCGGGCGGCGCCCACTGTGAGCCGTCAGCTCGCGCTACGCCTGTCGCCCGTTGTGGCGTTCTACCAAGTGGCTGTCGAGGAAGCCGAGGAACTCCTCATCTCCTGGGCGCGCTACTACCTCGCTCCACTGTGGCTTGGCACGTATCCCAACTGGGATGCCCGCAGCGCCGAACTGTGCGGGCAGCCGCAGATCGAGGCCCTGTCTAGTACCAGCCTGCCCGGCACACCGGGCCGCCTCTACCGGTTCGACGGCTTCGAGCAGATCCGCGTGTCGAAAGGCCCAAGGGCGGCGGCCGACAGCGCCCCAGCGCCGCGAACGCCATCGCGGACGGCGCACGAGGCCTGTGGGTCTACACCTACCCGGAACCACTGCGCATCACCACACCAGCGAGGAAATCCCACGCCGGCGTCCTCCTCGCAGAGCAAGGGTAGGACGACCTTTCTCACCTCGAGCCACACGGTCGGGCCACCGAGTCTGCGGGAACGTCCCAGACCCGACCAATTCTGCACCACAGCCCCCGCTCCCCCGTTCTCCAGGCGCCCGCCCGCCCAGATGTCGGCGGGCCGCCGCACCCTGCCCAAGGAACTCGTCATGCGCACTTCGCCCCATCCACGCCCCGACATCAACCCGGCCACGATCGCCGCCACCGTCCGCATCACGGCCGCAACCGGAGCGGACCACCAGTTCACCGACACCTACGGCGTCACCTACACCGGCGCTCCCGCGCACCTCGCGCTCTTCGCACTCGCACGCCGCGACATCACCGCCGGCATCCACACCGACCAGCCCGCCATCGCCTCCGGTATCCGCGCAGTCGCGTCGACCCTGATCCGCTGGTTCACCGGCCCGCACGTCGATCCGGACCACGCGGCCGAGTTCGCCGTACTTCTCCCGAAACGGGTGTGCGAGTTGGTCGTCTATCTGCTCCTGCACGGCGAGGCCGCCGCGCTGAGCAACGTCGGTCCCCTCCGGACGCCACCATTCGGCAACCGTCGCCTGGCCGAGCAGTCCGCCGAGCCGGGTGATCAGATCTACTGTGCCGAGATCGCCATCCCACCCGATGACGTCCATGCCCTGAGCTGACCCTCCCGCTCGCGTGCAGCCGACACCCTGTCCAGCGCGCGCCGGCCGCGAAACCGGGCTGGGCGCCTTCTGCGCCCAGCCTCCTGCCCGGGCAGGTGTCGCGGCGGGTTGCCGCGCCAGCGGCGGACCGCGACGACCCTGCACGACCAGCCGGGTGGGGGCAAGCAAACCGCGCTTGCCCCCACCCGGCCCGGTCGTGCCGACGGGCCGCGTTCCGCCGCCGGAGCGGCAACCCGAACGCGAGGAGATGACTGTCCTGTGTGGAATGAAATTTGGGTGCGTTGACGATCCTGGCGATGGTCATGCTCGGTGTGATCGTGCTCCCGGCGTCGCCCAAGGTGGTCGACGCGATGTGCGACCGGATCCGCTACGGCGCCCAGTCCCCCAGGGACGACAGCAACGACGAAGACCCGGACGAGCCACAGGAGCCGCCAGCCGAGCCGGGAGCAGCCACGAAGACGTCCCGGAAGCCGATCACCACGGCCACGGCCGACGCCGATTCCGACACGACCCGGAAACCCGCCGCGGCGTGACCGCGCAGATCAGCGACAGCGACCCTATTACGACATCGGGCCGCGCGATTGGCAGTGCCGGGATGTTCCCGAGGTCTCCCAGCCGAAGAGCACTTCTGCACGCACAGGGAGGTCGGCATGTCCACACCGCGACCCGCCGGCACCGCCCGCCGGCGCACGACGAGGAACCCGAAGTGGCCCCGCCGCACCACACCGGACCTGATGGGGGTGGCGCTGTCGGCGGCACGCCGGGGAATGTTCGTGTTCCCGCTGTGGCCGAGGTCCAAGACCCCGGCGCTGCATGGCAAGCGCCGCTGTGACCGCACCGGGGTCTGCGCCGAGCGCCATCTGGGGTGGGAGTACCGCGCCACCCGGGACCCGGATCTGATCCGCTATTGGTGGCGCGCCCTCCCCGCGTGCAACGTCGGCATCGCGTGCGGCCCGAGCACCCTGTACGTGCTCGACCTCGACCCCGCGCACGGCGACGAGCCACCGCCGGAGTGGGCCGGTGCCCGGCACGGCCGCGACGTGCTGGCGCAGCTGGCCGCACGCGCCGGACAGCCCTACCCCGGCGACACCTACACCGTTCTCAGCCCCAGCCGCTCCGAACACCTCTACTTCCAGGTCGGAGTGGACAGCACACTGCGCAACACAGCCAGCCGGGCGGGGTGGCGCATCGACAGCCGTGGCCGGGGCGGGTTCATCGTCGCGGCCGGCTCGATGCGCCGCGACGGCCTCTACACGATCGCCCGCCGAGACCCGATCGCATCGCTGCCGCCGTGGCTGGTCCCGCACTTCACCGCACCGTCCAGCCCGGAGCACGACACGACCGTGTCCGGCGGCGTTCATCCGCTGCCAGACCGACGCCGCCGGCGCTATCTGGACGCGGTCGCCGGCCTCGTCAAGCACGCCGCGCCCAAGACCGCACACGACACCCTGGTCCGCGCCGCCTACACACTCGGCCGCCTGGTCGCCGGCGGTCAGTTCAGCGAGGACGAGGCACGGGCGGCGCTGCACAACGCCGCCCGACAGCGGCGCATCCCCACCCACGAAGCCGACGACGCCATCTCCGACGGTCTGCTCGCCGGTGCGGCGCACCCGCGCCGGCTGAGCGACCACGGACTCTGAGCGCCCGGCCTCACCCCCCGCAAGCATGCAGACGGCTGCCCTGACCCGACCCCGACGCACCGGAGAGTGCGCCCCACCGAACAGGGCCCGGCACCCCTGGTGACCGGACATCAGCGAACCGCGCTGCGCGGCAGCCGTGTCACGACGTGACGCCACAGGCGCAGCGATCGGAACGCCCCAACCACCTTCCGTCACCTCCGACCGTGCCTGCCGGCACGTCGGGGTTCTGCTCTGGCAGGAGCACCCACACCATGCAGATCAAGGCTTCGAACGGCCTCGTCGTCGACACCGCCCCCTGCGCCGGCGGCCACCACGCCGCTGTCGAAAGCAGCGTCGCGCCATTACCCGAAAGCGACCCGGTCACGACCTACGGCCGCTGCACGCACTGCCGGCAGGTCCTGCCGATCGCGCCGGACGGCACCGTCATCGGCCATGACGAACCGCTACGGCTGATCGTGCACCCGTGGGTCGACGGTGGTGCCTTCTGGAACGCCTACGGCAGCCCATGGCACCCCGTCGAACTCGGGCCGATCCCGACCAGCATCGCCGCAGAACTCGCCTGGCAAGACGAGGCCGAGATCCTCATGACCTTCCACGGCGGCAACAACCACCACGTCGTCACCGACCTGCTGCAGGACTCCGTGCGCCGTTGGCTTTCGGTCCACTTGGGCTTCGTCGAACAGTGGACGAACGACCGCGACATCATCGATCTCGTCCCGGCATCACAGGCATACCTGCTGCCGGTGTTCTCGCCGCTGATCGCCTGAGAGAACGCGGCAGGGACGAAAGTCTTGCCACAGCAGGACATTCGATGTCCCCGTGCCCTTGCACCCTGGCTCCACAGCCACATGCGCACGCGAACCCTCGGTCCGCGTAGCGACATTCCCGCAACTCCCGCACACCAGGAGACACCATGCCCAACTCGCACCACAACCACTCCCTCTCGGACACCCTCGCGGACGTCACGGGGGAACAGCTGGAATTCCCGCGCCGCCACGTCATCTTCACGGAAGGCGAGCCGGGTCACCGGTTCTACATCATCCAATCCGGCAAGGTGAAGATCACCGCCTCGGCACCCGGAGGCAGGGAAAACCTCCTGGAGGTCCTGGGGCCGTCCGACATGTTCGGCGAGCTGTCGATCTTCACCTCCGGACCGCGCGCATCCACCGCCACCAGCCTGACCCGGGTCAGCGCCCTCGGCATCGACCAGGCCGTGCTGCGGCAGTGGCTCACGAACCGGCCGCACATCGCCGAGCAGTTGTTGCGCGCCATGGCGCGCCGCCTGCGATGGACGACCTCGATGCTCGTGGACCTCGTCTACAACGACGCCCCCGGTCGCTTGGCCAAGACCCTGCTCGAGTTGGCACAGCGGTTCGGTGTCCAGGAACCGGGTGGCCTGCGCGTCACCCACGACCTGACCCAGGAGGAGATCGCCCAGTTCGTGGGCACGAGCCGCGAGACGGTCAACAAGACCCTCGCCCACTTCGCCCACCGGGGCTGGCTACTCCAGGAGGGCCGCAGCGTCGTGATCCTCGACCCGGAGCGCCTGGCCCACCGCGCCCGATAGAACCGACCGCACCTTGTGATGCTCCGCAGCCGAGCCGCCGACTGTCCATTCAGGACACTCGGCGGCTCGACCCGTTCTCCGATGGAGGGAATGACTTGCCATGGCCCACGACGTGACAGCGGTGACCGATCCCGGGCAGCTGATCACCTTCATACCGCACCTGTTCGGGTACTACCCCATCGACTCGATCGTGGTTCTCGCCCTCGACGACGACAGAATCGACTTCGGCCTGCGAACGGACTGCCCCGCCGAGCCCGGGCTGTACCCGCTCGCCGCGGTCACCCTCGCCGACCAGATCGGCATGCGGGAAGGGGCCCGTGCCGTCGCCGTGGTCGTCGCCACGCCGACCGACGACCACGTCCTGGCTCGCCAGCTGCGCACGAAGTTCACCGAAGCCGGCGTGCCCCTCAGACTCTTCGGTGTTCCGGCGATCATCCACGGCGCCCGCTGGTTCGACTACGACGACGCCGAACACCACGGTCACCTGCCGGATCCGACCACCTCGGTCTTCGCCGTTCGCGCGGTGGCGAAAGGCCTGGTCACCCTGCCCAGTCGCGAAGCCCTGGAGGCCCAGCTCGCCCCGGACCTCGAGAACGTCCTGGCCCGGCGGGCCGCACTGCTGCACACCCTCCACCACGACCAACCCCAGGAAACCGAGCCGACACCCGGCGACCAAGTCGACTGGATCCGCCACCATTACCTCGACAGGATCGCCGGCGGCGACGAGACCTTCACCGACACCGACATCGTCCAGGTCGGCCACGCCCTCAGCCGACTCGACGTGCGGGACGAATGCCTGTCCCTGCTGTTCGGTCCCCACGCTGCGGCAGCGGAGAAACTGTGGGTGATCCTGACCCGGCAGTGCCCGCCACCGGCCTGCGCCGAGGCCGCGACCCTGCTGGCGTTCAGCGCCTACCTCCGAGGCGACGGCACGCTGGCGGCGATCGCGATCGCCCGCGCGCTGACCGTCCACCCGGAACACCGCCTCGCATGCCTGTTGCGTGACGCCCTGGACAGGGGCCTCCGTCCCGCACAACTCCACGACCTGATCACGTCTTCGACGGACGACATCGTCTGACGCCGCAACCGGCAGCACGGCACCCGGTGCACCTATCCCGTGCCGAACCCCGGTGCGTGTCAACTGCCGCTTCCCCGCAACGACGAAGGGACTCCCCCATGACCGACGACAGCGCCGAGACGGTACATGTCGACGCTCCGCGCCACGCGTCAGTGGAACTCTCCGATCCGGGACGGCTGATCGCAGTCATCCCACACCTGATCGGATTCCAGCCGACCGACGCACTGGTCCTCATCGCCCTGCACCACGGCGACATCGTGGTGACCGCCTGGTACGACCTCAGCGACGCATCGACCAGTGCACGCGGACTGGCCGACGAGGTCGCCGCCACCACTCGCCACCTCCATGACGCGGTCTTCGTCGCCTGCATCGTCGGCGACGACCCCGACCAGGCGAACACCCAGGGCCGCCGCCTGCTGCACAAGCAACTCGTCACTACTTTCGCCACACAGAACCGGGACATCCACGTGTACGGCGTCCGCGACGTGTCGGCCGGAGCCCGCTGGTTCGACTACTCCCTTCCCGACCACCGCCACGGAACCCTGCCCGACCCCGACATCTCACCGGCGGCCACGGCCGCCGCCCACGACACCGTCGTCCACCCCAGCTACGAGGCGCTCGCCGCCACCCTCGAACCCGACAACACCGACGACGTCACCCGGCGCTCGAACCTGATCGACAGCATTCTCACCAACACCGCCAACACCTCCGCTGGCGACAAAGGCGAAACCAGGCGCCTGCTCGCCTTGGTGCGCAAGCACATCGAGCAGGCTGCCCATCGGGTCGACCCACTGACCGACAGGGAAGTCGCCGAACTGGCCATCGCCCTGTCCAACCTGGAGGTCCGCGACCTCGCTCTCGCCTTCGCTCTCGGCGAGCACGCGGCCCACGCCGAACAGCTGTGGACCGAACTCACCAGGAAGGCGCCCGCACCCGAACGCGCCGAACCGGCAGCACTCCTGGCCATGTTCGCCTACCTCCGCGGCAACGTCACCCTGGCGCGGTTGGCCCTCCGCCAAGCCGAAACCGCTCACCCCACCCACCGGCTGGCCACGCTCACCCGGATCGCGATCACCGTGGGCATGTCGCCCGTCAGGTTCCGTCGAGTCGCAGAGTTTGCAGAGGAGCGAGCCACGCTCCTCGGCGAAGACCGTCTGTAAGGACCGCCTGTGTCCGGTGGCGGACAACCTCCCAGGTGAGCGAGGAGCTGTGGAGCAGGTGGGTTCGGCCCGAGGGCCTGCCGATCTGCTCGAAGCGAATCAGGTCGCGGCAGGGTTCGCGCCGATGAACCCGGCCCACACAACGGGCCGGAACCCTCGTCGCCCCTCCGGGCACTGCCCCGACCCGATCCCCGCTTCGCAGATCGACAGCCCCTCGACCCGAACCCACTCGATGGATGCCATCGGGGTGGGAGGTCGAGGTCGGCTGGCGGTGATCTGATCATCGATCCGCGAAGGAGTTCTCCCCATGGCTGGAGAAACCGTCATCACCGTCATCGGCAACCTGACGACCGACCCGGAGTTGCGCTTCACCCAAGCAGGAGCGGCGGTGGCGAACTTCACCATCGCCTCCACTCCGCGATTCCTCAACCGGCAGACCGGCCAGTGGGAGGACAGCGACACGCTGTTCCTCCGCTGCTCCATCTGGCGCCAGCCGGCCGAGAACGTCGCCGAGACGTTGACCCGTGGGTCCCGGGTCATCGTCCAGGGTCGCCTCAAGCAGCGGTCGTGGTCGACCGACGAGGGCGAGAAGCGCACCGTCATCGAGATGGACGTCGACGAGATCGGACCCTCTCTGCGCTACGCGACGGCGACGATCCGCAAGGTCACCCGCGCACAAGGCCAAGGCGGCGATGCCGAGCCGGCCGACGGCCCCTGGGCATCCGCGCCGCCGGCCGGCGAGAGCGGCTCCACCGACAAGCCGCCGTTCTGATCGGAAGTCCAGGCGGCTGAACGCCACACCATCGACGTACCGGGTCCAGCCAGGTGGCCGGACCCGGTACGTCTCGGCCAGACGACGATGCTCAGGAAGACGACCATGACCGCAGGCTTCTACACCGACAGCGCCACGCCACCGCCGAGCGACCGGGACGTGATGCCACCCGCCACGACGTCCACCAGGGTCGGCGACGACCGCCTTCCCCACTATCCGGCATCGACAGTGCTGACAAGCCACTCCGTGTTCACCGGTCTGGCCACGCTCCACCGCGTCGTCCTCGGAAGAGTCGGCGGCACCGTGCGGGAAGCGGTGTCGTTCAACGCAGGCCACACACTGATCGGGTTCCTCGCCACCACCGAGGACGCCCTCGTGTACGTCACGCCTTCCACCCTCGACCTCGACCCGCCCTCCGGTCCACGCCCCGGCGGCGTCGACATCGACCCGACCACCGACCGCGCCACCGCCGCGCTGCTCATCGCCGCCGTCGACTCGCCCCGCCAGTGGTTCGGCCCATTCGACACCTGCGGCCTGGCCGAAGCCTTCCTCCCCGGACACGCCGGCGGCAGCGGCCGGCTTGCCCTCACCCCACCACCCACCCCGGATCAGGCCACTCAGGAGGAACTGCTGGACCAGCTGTCCGTTGACGAGATCGCCGGCATCGGCTATGCCCTCACGGGAGATTCGCTGCATCCCCTGGACCACTACGACCTGATCGCCGTGCACGACCTTGCCGACGCCGGCTGTCGGACAGCGCTCCTGCGCGACGTTCGGGGTTTGTACGCCTTCGTGTGCGGGGAATGCGAACACGGCGACTTCGGCGACTGCACCGACGGATGCCCGATCGGCTGGTGCCGCAAACAGGAAGGGCACAAGGTCGGCTACAGCTTCGACCTGGCAGGCGCGACCGCCTGGCACCGGACGCAGATCGGCCGCTGACCCCTCCTCGCGAGGCGAACGGATCATCCGCCGACGAGGCCCGCAGGCCACGACGCCCAAGTGCCCTACCCTGGGACGCCATGAGGGCCACGACGTTCGTCGTCTTCTGGCGATTCATCGGTGCCGCCGGCGTCGGCTCGTTCCTCGGTGCCGCCGTGGCGGGACTGGTCGCCGTGGTGACCGGCCGGGTGTTCGCCGATGGCAGTCCCTGGGTGACCGGTCTGCCGGTGCTGGCTGTGTTGGGAGCGCTGGTGATGGCCGGTGTCGCCCGGCTCACCCGGTTCTGGCTGGTGCCCCGGCTCGTGCGCCACCGGATGCTGTGGGGCGCTGTCGCCGGCTCCGTCGTCACTCCGCTGGCCGTCGCCGTCGGTCAATTGGGCGATCTGCTTCCCGTCGCGCTGGTGATGCCGATCGGTTCGGTGGTGACGGCGGCGCTGTGGGTGCGGTGGTTCCGTGGCAGGCACCAAACGTCCAGGATCCGAGAGCACGTCCTGCGTACCCGGTAGCGGCGCTGGTCGAGGCAGGCTGCCGCCGCACTCCCAGGTGAGCCGATCATGTCGCGGTCGGTATCGTCCGGCCATCGGCCGGTCCGGCAGGCCAGTCCTGCGCTTCCGGCGCGCCAGGAGCCGCGCCGCTCGACACCGCCGGCCGCCCGGCGTCGGGAGCGTTGTCGCCGCGGTCCTCCGCCCGACGGTCATCCACCGCCGAGTCCGGCGGCATGCCGTCCTCCCGCTGTGTGGCGGTGCCGGTGGCCGCAGCCTCCCGCCCCGCCGCGATGAGCCGCCGGGCATCCTTCACGCTCAGTTCCAGTAGTTCGGCGACCTGTTCCACCGTCCGGTCCGCCTCGTGAATGGCCAGCGCGGCCCGCGCCTGCGCCTCTTCCTGCTCCGCCACCAACCGGTCACGCTGCCTTCGCGCCCGCGCGATGGCACGTTCGTGCGGCTCGATCCGCCGGCGGCAGTCCTCCTCCGCCACGGCCTGCCGGTCGGCCGCCTGGAAGAATTCCGCCAGCGCCTCCTCGACACGTTGCTCCTGCGCCCGCTGCCGCGCCAACTGTTCGAGATTGCGCCTCCGCGCCTCCGCGAGCTGGCGGCTGACCCTGGTCGACCGGCGTACGCGGCTGCGGCCCGACCTCGTCGACTCAGCCATGTTCCTCCCTCCTCAGACCGGCGCGTTCGGTTCGGTCCTGCGGCCACGATACCGACATGTCAACTCATATGGACGTCTCGTGAGCGTCGAGGTGCTGAACAGCGGCGTCGTTGACCAACATCGGTTGTCCTGCGGCAGGCGCGTGGAAGGTGCCAACGACGACGAAAGGCGTGTCCCACCCGAAGGTGGGACACGCCTTAGGCGTGCCAGTCGCATAAGCCCCGGAGGGCTCACCGCCGAAGCGGATTCGCCAAAACTGCGACGACACGGGCGCCGGCACGGAGGGCTCAGTAGGACCCAACCGGCAACGCCCAGTCTAGCCGGAACGCCCGCCGCACTACCGGGAAGCACGACCTCGCGGCCCCCACTCGGGGAGCGACGCAGTGTGCCGTAGCGGTGGTGGGGTGTCCAGCAAACCGCGCTGGACACCCCACCACCGCTACGGCCGACCGCGCTCCAGCCCCGAGCCAGGGGCACCGGCTCAGCCAGCCGGCTATCACGTCCCCCAAGGAGGTCACTGCCCATGCAGTCCTCGTCCGTCTCCGCAGGGAAACCAGCGTTGATCGAGGTTCACCCCGACTTCCGCACCACCTACTGGCACCCGGCCGACAGCACCGGCGTGACGGAAGCGCGAACCGTGCCGTGGTTCCCTTCGCTCGGACTGCTCGACTACGCCGACGGCTCCGGGCCCGTGCCGCCACGGCACGCCAACGCGCCGTCGATGCCCAGCCCGGTGTTCGGCGACCCGCTGATCGTGCGGACCGACCTGGCGGCGGTCTTCTGGCGCGCCGGCAGCGTGCTGCACTCCGCACCGATCCGCCACGGATGTGTCAACCTCGTCCACGGTAGCGCAGTCGACTGGACGACCACAGGTGCCCACCATGACGTGGTCCAGGTGGTCGAACACAACCTTGCCCAGTGCAGCGACGCCCTGCCGACGCTCGACCCGCCGCTGCACGTGGTGCAGGTCGACCGGTCCGGTCGACTGTCGTTGTCCTACCTGGTCGCCGACGTCGACGGCAGCCCGGTGATCGGCCCGACGCCGCCCCACTACCAGCCCTTCCTGCCCCTCAGCCGGGTTCAGGCCGCAGCGTCCCACGGACTGCCGTCGGTGGCGGCGATGTGGGAGGAAGCGTTGCGGCGACGGACCACCGACGGCGGGTGGCGGTTCGTGCCGCCAGAGCGCGCCCTGGACACGCTGGCCGATGCCGGGTTCACGGTCACAAGCGCCGTATCCGAACGCCCCGGCTTGGTGGCGGCGTTGAGGGCCGCCGAAGGCAGCCAGTGGGTGTCCGGCTGGTACGGCGGCACCCGACTATTGACCCTCGCCCGGTTCGAGCGGAACCCCTACGGCGGCGATCTGCACTACGACTTCCACCGACCCGGCAGCCGCCGTGCCGCCGTGGCGGGCACCGGCAGCGGCCACGGCATCGGCGACCGCGTCGACATGCGCGGGCCTGCCGACGTCGAGAGTCGGCCCCACGATGAGCGCGTCTACGTCGAGGGCGCGCAAGGCCGCAGCGGAATGGCGACGCCCGTCGAAGCAGGCCGGGTCGCACTGCACGAACCGGTGCTGATCGACGGCCCGATGCCCGTCGTCGACCACGAAGTCAAGTGGACCGCGGTCTGCCGCCGGTGCACCGTGCCGATGAGCTGCGATCTGCTGGGACCGCATGACTTCGTGCCCTACGTCCACGAGTTGACCGCCCGCATGCCTGACCGCGGTTCGCTGGTGTGGTGCGCCGAGCACCCGACCCAAGACCGCCGGCGCCCGCATGCCCCGGTTTGCCGAGTGATCGAACACCCTCGACCCTGACGTCGCCAGGCCTGCCGGAACCAGACGTTGTGCTGTGGGCTGTGCCGCAGCCGCCTGGCGCTCCCCACGTTACGGCGGCTGCGGCACGCCTACGCGGCTGCGCCTCGTCCCGACTGGCGCGAGGCGCGCCACCTTGATCGCGTTGAGCGGTCACCACGGCCCCCTGCATTTGATCGTCTTATGCCCTGGCAGCCGCGTCAAGGCACCCGAAAAACATTTTTCCTCCGCAAGCTCCGGCAAAATCTTTTTCGGGACCCACCTTGACCCGCCTACCACGACACAAGGGCAGGCAGGGACAGGGGGAGCGGGGAGGTAAGGGCGACAAGAAATAAGCCGTAACCATACCAACTTGCAAAGTCACGTTTTTCTTGCACAAAAACACAGGTCAGCGGCATCAACATAACGTCAAAAGTTACCGCACAGAAACCCCGCAGGAGCGTTGAAATCCTTGCAGCACAACCCATTTCACCGATAGACTCGACCTTGCAAGAAACACCGGGAACGCCAAACCCGGTGAAACGGAAAACTCAGTAGCGAGGTTCGTTTCATGCCTACTATCGCGTCCGTGCGGGAAATTACCCCCGTACCGGAAATAATTTCCGAGCTGACTACCCTCGTTCAGGCCGGGGACATCCCCGCCGCCCGCAAACTGGGAAAGAAGCTGCTCAACGTCGCCGACGCCCGGGACCTGTGGTTGATCCGGCAAATCGCCGACGTCCTGGAGAACCGGCCGCAAACCGCCGCTAGCATCCTCCGGCGCTGGTCGGAGACCGCGCCCACAGACGCCGACCGCGCGATCATCGCCGCCTGTACCCCCGCACCCGGCGAGCAGCGCCACCGCCCGCAACCCGAGGCCGACCGCCCGCCCCGGTGGAACTCCCACAACAAGTACCAGGCCCCGAGCACCGTGCACACCCGGCAGCGCGGCGACGTGCGCCGCCAGCGTCGGACGCGGCAGCAGCAGATCAACGCCGCCGTGCTGGCCAACTACCAGGCCGAGCGCGCCGGAGTCGCCGAAGGTGACCAGATCCTGGACCGGGACGAGCGCGCCCGCGCCGAACAGCCCTACGCCTCCGGATTCGACTACGACCGCGCCGCCCTCTACGACACCGACGTCCCCTTCCGGTGCCTCGCGTGCACGATCAACCGTGGCAGCTACGACCTGGACCGCGCCCGCATCGACGCCGGACACGGCGACGACGGACTGTGCGCCGACTGCCGCGAGTCCGGCTGTCCCAGCATTCCGGAGCTTAACGTCGGTCACAGCCTCACCGACGCTGTGACCGCGCGGTGCGCGTTCATCCTGGCCGCATTCGGTCCGGTCGCCGCCCGCGTGTTCCTCCGCGCCGAGTGGCGGTTGATCACCACGCCCGTGGTCCGCGCCGCTATCGCGGACTTCGCGAGCGCCAACCTGCCGCCCGAGGAGCCCGCCGAGACTCCCGCGACGCCGACGCCATGCGCCACGTGCGCAGGTGACCGCACGCTCCGCGACGTGCGCGGGCTGGCCGCCGACGATGGGCTGTGCCGCACCTGCCGCGCCGACACCACCGCATCCGGAGAGGGTCCGGCGAGCCGCAAGAGCGCCAAGCGGCGGGCACGCGACGCCCGCGCCGCCCGGCGACGGGACCGCCGCGCCGCCAAACAGCGCGGGTGGGTCGAGTAACCGGCGACACGAAGCCCCCGGCCGTCCCGGGGGCTTCCCCCCGCCCTCCAACCGCGCCCGCCCTGGCCGCCACGGCCCCACGTTCCCCCGGCAGATCCGGCCAGGCCCGCCTACCGCTCCCTGCCCTGACCATCACTTCACTGATGCACAGCACCTCTTGCATATGCCAAGCCAGCAGCACCTGAATCGTGCCAGTCCTGGTGACGAATCGGTGGGATGTCAACTAGTGTGGACGTCAACTGATATGGACGTTACGGGGATGCTTCGATGATCGGCGTGCGCAAGCTCTCGCCCGGCGGGTACGAGTACCTGACCGGGTCGGTGGCCTGCGCCGATCGTGAACTGGAACCCGGCGAGTCGCTGAGCGAGTACTACCTGGCGCACGGCTACCCACCTGGACAGTGGTTCGGCCGCGGCGCGGCGGCGCTGAACGTGCACGGCGAAGTGACGGCCGAGCAGATGAACGCCCTGTTCGGCGAAGGACGGCACCCCGACGCCGACCGCATCGAGGCCGAGATGATCGCCGCCGGCCACACCGAGGCCGAGGCTCTGGCCGCCACGAAACTCGGCCACCGTTTCTACCAGTACGACGGTGCGGACGAGTTGCGCAGCAAGGTCATCGAGGCCTACAAGCAGTACAACCTGGACCACGACCGCCCGCCCCACGCGCCGATCGACGACGCCACCCGCGCGCGGATCCGCCGCGAGGTCCAGGTGCAGGCGTACGCCGACGCGCACGAGGGCCGGTTGCCTTCGGACAGTGAACTGGCCACGTGGTTGGCAGCGCAGAAGAAGGCGATGAAGTCTGCGACGAGCGGCTACGAGTTGGTGTTCGCACCGCCGAAGTCCGTCAGCATCGTCTTCGCGCTGGGCGACAGACACCGGGAGCTGGTGGTCAGCCTGCACCGCCAGGCCGTGCTGGACACGCTGACCTACCTGGAGAACAACGTCGCTTTCACCCGCCGCGGCGATGGCGGCTACGCCCAGCACGACGTCACGGGCATCGCCGCGGCGATCTTCGAGCATTGGGACAGCCGTGCGGGAGACCCGCACCTGCACACCCACGTGCCGATCAGCGCGAAGGTCCAAGGCCCTGACGGGCGCTGGACCGCGCTCGACGGACGCACCATCCTCGCCGCCTCGGTCACCATGAGCGAGTACTACAACTCGCGGATACGGGACCTGTTCCGGGAGCACGGCGCGTCCTGGACCGAGCGGCCCGGCGGCGGCATCGACCTCAAGAGGCCGACCTGGGAACTGGACGGTGTGCCGGACGAACTGCTGGTCGGCTTCTCCCAACGCGCCGCCCAGGTCGAGCAGGACCGTGCCCGCCGCATCGTCGCGTTCCGCCGCGAACACGGCCGCGAGCCGACGCCCAACGAGATCCTGGAGATCTCCAAGCGGGCGCAGTACGGCACCCGCGACGCCAAACAGGCCCCGCGGTCGTTGGTCGAACACTTACGTCGTTGGCGCGGACAGGCCGCGGAGATGGTCGACCCCGAGGTCCTCGACCAACTCGGGCAACGGGTGTTCGGCGGCGAACCCGAAGCAGTGTCCGAGATCGATGTCGCCGAGCTCGCCGGAGCGACGCTGGCCACCGTCTCCGACTACCACAGCCACTTCAACCGGTGGAACATCGAGGCGGAAGCACACCGACAGACCGCCCATCTGCGCGTCGCCGACGGCGGCCGGGATCAGCTGATCAACGATGTCGTGCACGCGGTGCTGCACTCGCACGACATCGTGGCCCTCCAATCGCCGTCCCATGTCGAGGAACCGGGCGCGTTACGGCGGCGGTCCGGGGAGAGTGTGTTCGTCGAGCACAACAGCCAGCGGTACACGACCAGGCGGACGCTGCGTGAGGAGTCCGCGCTCGCCGCGTGGGGCAAGCTCACCGACGGCAGACGACTCCACAGTGCCACCCTCGATCAGGCATTGGCCAAGGCCCGCAAACTCAACCCCGGCCAGCGCGCCGCCATAGTCTCCTTCGCCACCTCCGGCAAGCGGGTTCAACTGCTCTACGCGCCGGCGGGTACGGGCAAGACCACCGCGATGCGGGTCTATGCCGATGCCGTGCGCACTGGAGGTGGCCGTGTGTACGCCTTCGCCCCGAGCGCGCGAGCCGCGCACGTGCTCGGCGAAGCGATCGGCGCCCGTCCGCACACTCTGCACCAGGTAACCCACGCGCAGCGGATGGGCAGCGTCGAGGAGGTGTTCCCGTTCCGCTACGGCGACGTGCTGATCATCGACGAGGTGTCGATGGCCGGCACCCACACGCTGCACGACGTCGTGGCCTACGCGCTACGCCGCGGCGCCGACGTGCGGCTGGTCGGCGACGACCGGCAACTGTCCGCGGTCGAAGCCGGCGGCGCGGTTCGGTGGTTCGAGCACAACAACGGCGCCGTGCGACTCAGGCAGGTCATGCGCTTCCGCGATCCCGACCAGCGCGCCGCCTCGCTCGACCTGCACCAAGGCAACGCTGAAGGACTGGACTACTACTTCCGCCACGGCTGGATCCGTGCCGGCAGCCGCGAGACCATCCGCGACGCCGCCCACAGCGCCTGGCGTGCCGACCTGGACGCCGGTCGTCAGTCGCTGCTGATCGTGCCGACCAACGTCGACGTCACCGCGCTGAACCTCGAAGCCCGCGCCGTGCGCATCGCGCGAGGCGACGTGGTCGACGACCGCTCCGTTCAACTGCACGACGGCACGCACGCGAGCCGTGGCGACTGGGTCGTCACCCGCCACAACGACCGGCTCACAACACTGTTCGGCGGACGCGACTTCGTCAAGAACGGCGACACCTGGACCGTGACCGCCGTGCGCCGGGACGGCGCGCTGAAACTGCGCCACCAGGTCAACCGCGGCACCGTCGTGGTGCCCGCCGACTACGTCGCGGAACACGTGGAACTCGCCTACGCGGCCACGATCCACCGCGTGCAGGGCATGACCAGCGCCGGGTCCGCGCACGGGATCGCCACGCAGGGCATCTCCCGTGAGCAGCTGTACACCCTGATCACCCGAGCGGTCGACGACAACCGGATCTACGTCGAAACCCACCAGCACACCATCGACTCCCACCAGGAGACCCCGCCCGAGCGGACCGCACGCGACGTCCTGGAAGCAGCCCTGCGCCGCTCGTCTGCGGAGACATCGGCCAACGAAGAGCTACGCGAGGCCTTGGCGACCGAGGAATCACTGCGCACCCTGGTCGACCGCCACGACTACGTCGCGCTGCTGGGCGTCGACGAACGGATCGACGCCGTACTCACCGAACACGTTCCAACGCTGCTGAACCACCCGTCCACATCGACACTGAGGCAGACCTTGCGCACCGCCGAGGCCCTGGGTTGGCAGGCCGAACACCTCGTTCCCGCGGCCATGGCCAGCGGCCCGGTCGAGGGCGACGACATCGACAACCCGGCGGCGCTACTGCAGTGGCGCATCCAGCAGCGCGTCCTGCGCGAGGCTCCGCCAGCACACACCTCGGCACCTACGCTCGCCCAGACCAACTGGTGGCGCAGCATCGTCGAACACCACGAGCCCGCCGCCGCCGTCGAGGACACCACCTGGGAACCGGTGTGGCAGCGGGCATCGGCGGCCACCAGCGAGGGTTTGGACGCTGACGCCGCGCTGGAGGACGCCGCACGCCGGCTCGCGTCACGCCCCACTAACGACCCGATGCCCGACCACCGATTCGTCGGATTCGCCCTCGACGACGCGCTGCGCCAGCAACGTGACACCGGGAGCGGATGGCAGCCAGCGCTGCCGTGGCTGGCGCACCCCGACCACCACAGACTCGCCCAGCAGCCCGAGCTGCTTGACTACCTCCATCGCGTCGACGAGGCCATCAGTGCGCGCGTCGACCAGTTGCGCGCCATCGTCATCGCCGAAGCACCGGCCTGGACCGGCGCGTTGGGCCCCCGCCCTAACGATCCTGCGGCGGCGGCTCACTGGGACCGGCTGGCCGGACTCGGCGCGGCCTACCGCGAGACCTACGGAGTCACCACCGACGATCCGCGCCTCCCGCTCGGCGTGGAACCCAGCGGCGACGGCCCTCAGGCGCGTGCGTGGCGCGACCTCATCGACCAGTGGTCGCCGACCGCCGATTCCGAGCAGAGGTCGACCGGCGTCGACCTGACCAGCGCTGTGGACCAGCTTCGTGATGCCATCGATCCGGACGAGTTGCTGGCCATGCTCGCTGCCGACGACATGGTCGCCACGCCCCGGGAAGAACGGCTGTCCGACCTCGTTCGCCGCTACGAACACAGCACCCGCGCCGCCGACGAACATCACGTCGACCAACAGATCACCCGCGTGCTCACCGACCGCGCCCCGTCCGCGCTGGATGGCGACGCCGAGCCGGCACTGCGCAGGCTGCTCCACCGTGCCCACGCCCACGGCTGGACCGTCGAACAGGCGGTACCCGACGCCGACAGCCTCGCCGGCATCGCCGGCGCACGCGATCCCGCCGCCGTGCTGTACCGGCGCGTTGAACTGCGCATCGGACGCACCGATCCACCCGGCCAACCGATGCACCATCCAGGCCCGCTGCCGTGGGTGGCCGCCGCCGACCCGGCAGCGCTGGCCGACGACCCCAACCTGGCCCGACACCTCGACCACCTCGCCGAAGCGATCACCCAGCGCGCGAGCCAGCTGCGCGACGACGTCGTCGTGACCGAACCGGACTGGACCGCCGGACTCGGTCCACACCCCGAGGACCCTGCGGCCGCAGCTCGCTGGGACGAACTCGCCGGCACGGCCGCTGCCTACCGCAACACCTACGGCATCGCCACCCGCAACCCCGACGTTCCGCTGGGCGCACAACCTCCCGGTGACGACGCCCGTGCACGAACGTGGAAGAACCTCACCGACCAGTGGAGGCCCATCATGACCGCACCCGGCAACCAGACTTCCGCTACCGAAATGCGCATCAACGCCTTGCGCGACCAGGTCATCGAACGCACCCAACACCACCGCGAAGACGCCGCGGAACTCGCGGCCGACCACCACGATGAGGCCCATGAGTGGCAGCTCGACGCCGACGCGATCGAGACCGCAAAGGAGTCGGCCCGCTACGACGACGAGGAGAACTCCGGACTTCGCTACTGAGCACCCGGGATGCCTGAGCGCCTCACCGGTCGGGAACACTTTGACGTCCAGCGGCCACCGACACGACCCGCACTGAACCTTCCGTCACGGCCTTCGCCAAACCCGACCCGACCAACGCCCGCGGGTCACAAGCCATCGCCCTGTGTGCCCGCACCGGCATGCCCTACGCTGAGGTTCACCCCGGGCAGTGGACACCGAGTTGGCAGGACCGAGGGTTCTGTTGGAAGGATGTCCTCATGCCTCCTCGTAAGCGCCGTTCGTACACGGCCGAGTACAAGGTCGAGGCTGCGCATCGTGTGATCGATTCGGGCCGGACGATCACCGAGGTTGCCCGCGAGCTAGGGATCGACGCGGGGATGTTGAGCGTCTGGGTCAAAGACGAGCGGCGCCGGATCGCCGCGGCCGAGGTCCACGGGGAGCAACCCTTGGAGGCGGCGGAGCGGGCCGAGTTGCCGCGGTTGCGCCGGCAGGTCGCCGAGCTGGAGAAGGACAACGCGTTCCTGGTAAAAGCTTCGGCGTACTTTGCCGCGATGCAGAAGAACCGGCCCGGTTCGCTCTGATGGTGAAGTACGCCGGCCCCGACGAGATCGCCGGCGTGGCAGGCACCGCCGTGCCTGGGGGCGACCGGTTCGCGGTCCGGCGCATGGCGCGACTGCTGGAGGTGTCCGCCTCCGGCTACTACGCCTATGTGAAGCGTTGTGCGGCAACGGCGTTGACGCCGCGTGGGCAGCGCCGCGCGGACCTGGAGATGAAGATCGTCCAGGCGCACAAGGACTCCGACGGGACCTACGGGTCGCCGCGGATCACCGCGGAGCTGCGGGACCGGGGCGAGGTGGTCAGCGCCAAGACCGTCGCCAGGGTCATGGCCGGGATCGGGATCGAGGGCATCAGCCCCCCGCACGTTCAAGGTGAGGACGACGATCACCGATCCGGCGGCGTCGTTCCCGCCGGATCTGGTCGACCGCGAGTTCGACCGGGGCCGTCTGGACGCCGTGTGGCTGACCGACATCACCTACCTGTCCTGTGGTGAGGGCGAGATGTTCCTGTGCGCGATCCGGGACGGGCACTCGCGCGGGGTGCTCGGCTACAGCGTCGCCGACCACATCGGCGCCGGGATGGTCGCCACCGCCATCGAGGCGGCCGTGGCCGCCCGCGGCGCATGTCGTGGCACGGTCCTGCATTCCGGCCGCGGCGGCGAGTACACGGCAAACCTGACCGCGCAGTCCTGTTTCCGGCACGGGCTGCGCCGGTCGATGGGCGCGACCGGGATCTGCTGGGGCAACAGCCCAGCGGAGTCGTTCTGGTCGACGTTCAAGCACGAGCACTACTACCGGCACGTCTACGCCACCAAGTCGGAACTTGTTGCCGCTGTTGACAATTGGATCCGTTTCTACAACAGTACGCGGCGGCACTCCAAGCTCGGGATGCGCAGTCCCAGCGACTATGAGAGTTCACTCCGAGCAGCCGCCTGAATCTCGTAGCCCCTGTCCACCGTCCGGGGTGAACCTCAGTCGAGCAGTACCCGCCCGACGAGATCGGGCACTTTGAGCAGCGCGATGCGCCGCGACCAGTCGATAGCGACGGTGTGCGCCGCCAGGACACCCAGGTGCCAGTGCGGCAGTAGCTGGACCTCCGCCATCCTGGCGTGGCGGTTCTCCGGCCTCGGGATGGATACGATCAACCAGCGGTCGGCGAGCGTGGCGGACTCGCTGCTCAACGCGCGGGCGGAGGTGATCCACTCGTGGATCAGGTCATGCAGCGCCTGTTCCGCTTCGGGGCGTCCTTTGCGCCTGTTGCCCATCGCTTCGTGGATGGCGCTGTACTGGGCCGAGGTGCGCTCCTCCAGCCGGGTCCACCGAGAAGAAGCCTCTTCCCGCCACCGTCTCCACAAGGTGGCCAAAGCTCGTCGGGCGTCTCCGAGCACCGCGAACTCGGTGCGGTCGAAGGGCAACTCCGGTTGCAGGAGAAGCGCCACGGCTGCCGCATCGACGAGGTTCCCGGGAACAATCGTTGCGGCGAACCCTGCTCCCAGCTCCTCAGCGTAGGCGATCTTCGCCTTCAAACGGGGTTGCGCCCAGTCCGACAGCCACGGGTATCGAGTGATGAACCGGTGCGCTCTGAACAAACTCTCCGCAGCACCCATCCAGAAGGGCAACAGCAGGGTGTCCCTGACGAAGCGCGCCTGCTCGTGTGCATTCCATGCCGCCTCGTCCTCCTCGTCCTGCGGCCACTCGCCTGAGCGCAGCAGTTCGCTGCGCCCGCCAGGTCGTGCCCATCAAGGTCGTCGGCGAGGTCTTCAGCCGTGTAGCCCGCCAACTCGTGAAGCAGCCCCCGGCCCATGAGCAAGTCGTCGAGGAACACCCCGAGCGACGTGGTCGACCTGCCCCATCGTGGCGACCGGACGCACCCACTGCACATCCGCTTCACCGCAGACGCGGTCAAGGGCACCGAGAGTTCGATCGCGTCGACCCCGCTCAGCGAGGAGCACTCGCGAGTGGCGTGCAGCCGTCCCTGCTTGGACCGGGCCGTATAGGCCCGGATAGGTGCGCCCTCGAACGGTCCGAAGGGGATGTCGGCGGTCAACGCGGCCAAGGTGACGTTCCTCCACAGGGTGTGCCTGCGGTGACTGTGCCGTGCCCGAGCAACCACTCCACCGAGAACGACTGAGGTGTCACCCGATCAGGTGATCGGGACGGCGTGGGAGTGGACTACTGACCCTTCAGCGCAACGTTGCACCCGACCGACGTACGCCCCTCGGCGTGTCGGGTCACGGGTCGCGGGCGCGGCTTCTAAGGTTTCGGATACCACCGCCCGTGTTCGGGGCTTGGGCGATGGGTCGGGGAACGACCTGCACGACGATCTGCCCTGGATGGTTGGCTAGTGGTCACGCCCGTTAGTTCGTCGGGGGTTGCAGCCATGCGGTGTAGTCGTTGAGGTAGAGCCCGCAGGCGCAGTCGAGTGCTTCTTGCGGGGTGCCTGAGGGGTAGCCGCTGGGCAGGTAGGAGTTCTCGTAGTCGTCGTGGCTGGCGCGGTAGATGGCGAAGCCCCAGGTCGTGGCGGATCCGTTGTAGCGCAGCCGGAACAGCGGCATGGTGGTGCCGTCGGGCCGGTGGCCGGTGACGTAGGCGAACGCGCCGCGGTGGCGGACGGTGACATCACCGAGCTGGGGCCAGCGTTCCCGCGCGCGTGCCAGCAGACGCTGGCGCAGGGAGGTCTTGGTCGAGTCGGGCGGGACGGCCATGTCGTTCATGGTGCCCGATACCGTCACACCCTCATAGTTGATCTTCCTTGTGGGGTGTCGCGTGGGGCCGTCCAGCCCGTATGTGGTCGTTCTCGGCGAGGCCGACCGGCGGGCGCTGGAAGCCCTCGCGCGGCGGGGTTGTGCCGAGCATCGTCAGGTGCTGCGGGCGCGGATCGTGCTGGCCGCCGCCGATGGTGAGCGCAACGCTGTGATCGCGCGCCGGCTGGCCATCACAGACGACACTGTCCGCAAGTGGCGTGGACGGTTCTGCCGCGACGGCCTTCCGGGCCTGACCGACCGGCCGCGCAGCGGGCGGCCACGGGTCTTTCCCGCCACGGTGGTGGCCGAGGTCAAGGCCCTGGCCTGTGAGCCACCCGCTCAGGCCGGTGCCACCCTGGCCCGGTGGAGCTGCCCGGAGCTGGCCCGTGAGGCCGCCGGCCGTGGCATCTGCGAACGGGTGTCGGCGTCCACGGTGCGCCGCTGGCTGGCCACGGACGCGATCAAGCCGTGGCAGCACCGGTCGTGGATCTTCCCGCGTGACCCGTACTTCGCGGTCAAGGCCGCCAGAGTACTCGACCTGTACGACCGGCTGTGGGACGGCGAGCCCTTGGGCGACAACGACTTCGTGATCAGCGCGGACGAGAAGCCGGGTATCCAGGCGCGTCCTCGTGTGCATCCCGGCCTGCCCGCCGGGCCCGGCCGTGCGATGCGGGTCGAGCACGAATATGTCCGGCGGGGAACCCTGGCCTACTTCGCCGCCTACGACGTGCACCACGCACGGGTGTTCGGGCGCTGCGAGCCCACCACCGGCATCGTCCCGTTCGCCCGGCTCGTCGAGCAGGTCATGACCACCGAGCCCTACGCCTCGGCCCGGCGGGTGTTCTGGGTGGTGGACCAGGGCGCCTCGCACAAGAACTGGGCCGCCGCGGACCGCATGTCCAAGGCCTGGCCCAACGCGCACATGGTGCACCTGCCCGTGCACGCCTCCTGGCTCAACCAGGTGGAGATCTACTTCTCCGTCGTGCAACGCAAAGCACTCACACCCGACGATTTCCTCGGCCTTGACGACGTAACCAGCCGACTTTTGTCCTTTCAGGACCGTTACAACCGCACAGCTCAACCCTTCGACTGGACCTTCACACGCGACGACCTCAACCGGTTACTGACCCGACTCGGCCGTCACGACCACCACGCACCCCCGCCACTCGCGGCATAACCCCCGACGAACTAACGGGCGTGACCACTAGTGCACCTTCAGAAGTACTCCGCGCGTGGGTTCCGTTCGCTGGCCGACGTGGTGGACATCCCGATCAGCAGTCCGACGATCCTCGCCGGCCCCAACGACGGCGGCAAGACCGCAGCGCTGAGCGCGCTGGGGTTCCTCCTCAACGCACACGCCTTGACCGAGGACGACAGGACCCTCCTCGCCGGTGAATCCGGTGCTCGTTGCGCGATCACCGAGGTCATCGGCGACTTCCGCCTCGACCCCTGGGAGCAGGAGAAGTTCGGACTGCCCGCCGAAGTGCGGATTCGGCGCAGCGCCGAGGCGGACCTCGTAGCCCGCTACGAGATCTGGGGACCCGTGCCCGCGGACGAGGAGTTGCGAGACCTCAGCGGCAAGCTGGTGCAGGACCTCAAAGACCTGGCCGCGCGTTTCGGGATCGGGGTGGCGAAGCCGACGAAGCCCGTGCTGTTGGCGGCCTTGACCGAATACGGGCTGAAGCACTCCAACGGTGACGGTTGGACCGGTATGCCCCCGGCGTTGATCGACAGGCTTCCGCGCATAGCGGAATTCGAGGGACACTCGCTGGACCCCGAGGCGGCGATCCGATCGGCGCTTGCGGTCCGGTTCAAGAGCTACGTGGCCGAGGAAGCCGTCCAAGGCCGTGTGCGCGAGCTGGAGACCGACGCGCGGGACTGGCTGAGGATCCAGGCGAAGCCCCTGGCAGACCACATCGCGGCGCGCTGCGGCGACATCGCCACGGTCACCGTCGAGCCCGAGGTGAGCTTCACACCGAGCTTGCGCTCGGCTTCTCTTCGGCTGGAGAGGGCGTCCGGTGAGCAGGTTCGGCTGGACCACTCCGGGCGCGGCAGTGCTCGCCGCGTCTCGATGGCGGTGTGGGAGGGCACCACCGAACTGCTGACCGAACCCGCCGGTGACGAGGTCGACCCGGAAACCGGGCCGCCGGTGCAGGTGATCGTGGTCTACGACGAGCCCGACACCCACCTGGACTACCACTTCCAGCGCGAGGTGATGGGCATCATCCGACGGCAGGCCACGCCCGACCACGTCAGCGTCGTCGTCGCCACGCACTCGATGAACCTCATCGACGGCGTGGACATCCGCGATGTCGTGCTGCTCAAACTGGACGAGGGCCGCCGGACGGTCCTCCAGCGCCTGGGCAGCGCCGAACACGCCGAGTTCGACCGCCACCTCGGTGCGATCGCCGCCGCGGTCGGACTGCGCAACTCCGTGCTGCTGCACGAGCGTTGCTTCCTCGCGGTGGAGGGCGAGACCGAGCAGGTGGTGCTGCCGATCCTGTTCGCCCTGTCCGAAGGTATGTCACTTCAGGCGGCGGGGATCGCGTTGTGGGCATGCGGCGGCAACGACGGCGCGCTCACCCTCGCCAGCTACCTCCACAAGCACGGGCGCACCGTGATGCTGCTGATCGACGCGGACAGCGAAGCCAAGAGCAAACTCTTCAAGCAGAGCAACCTGACCCGGCACTTCGGCCAGGACAAGGACAAGGTGACCTGGACGCTGGGCACGCGGTCGGGTGTCGACGAGTTGGAGGAACTGTTCGACGACGGGACCTGGGCACGGACCGCGAACGAGGCATGGCCATGCGACGGCGGCTGGACACCTGAACACTTCGCCGCCCACCGCGGGCAGAAGAAGTTCAGCGCGGGTGTCGAGTACATGCTGAGGCAGCACAGCGAGCATTACCCGTCCGGTAAGCCTGCGATGCTGTGGGAAGTCGCCGTTCGGCTCGACCGCCCGGAGGACGTGCCGAGCGAACTCCGGGACGTCTTCGCCGAGCTTCGGAAGCTAGCCGGCTAACAACTCCTCCGTCGAACGGTCGCGTCGAGCCCTCCGCGCCAGCATCCGGGCCTTGCGCTGCGCGGCGGTGGGCTCGACCCACGCGTGCCACTTCACCGTCGGCGCCCAGCGTTGGAGATGCTCTTCCCGGTCCACGCCGCACCAGCGGCAACCGTTGGGACTGGGTATCGGATCGACGTCGCTGCCCTGCATCACATCACCCCTTCCGTCCAGGTAGTTGTACCCGAGGGGTACGACATTTTCGGCGCTCACGGCCGGATGCC
>NZ_JAPSLK010000065.1:29532-43319 GCF_031180885.1 Saccharothrix sp. | reverse complement strand
GGCCTCCCAAGCCCGCTTTTCATCTTGAGAGCGCGTCAGCGCGTTCGCTTGTGAAAGCGGTTTAAGAGCTTTGAAAAACGCGCGTAGCGCTCTCAAGAAAACGCGCTGACGCGCTCTCAAGATCAAAAGCCGGCTTGGGAGGCCACCGGGGGTGGAAGGGCGTCGGTTCGTCCCCCGTACGGCCTGCCGGAGGCAACCACCCTTCGCCCTTCTTGGCAACCGGTAAAGCTGGTTGCCAGGAAGGGCGAAGCGCGGTTGGGCTGCGCCCAGGCCGTACGGGGGACGAACCGAGGCCCTTCCTGTGGCTTGGCAAGCCCGAACACAAGCAGCGCCTTCGGCGCACAAGCAGCCCCTTCGGCGCAAAGTGGCACCTTCGGGGGTGACGGTGCCTGCGGCGTTCGGGTTTGTCAGAAGTTCACCGTTGGGCGCTACGGTCGGGTGGTTGTCAACCAATGGAGGGCTTCATGCGAGCGCTCAAGATCATCGCCATGGCTTCCGCCATCGCCCTGTCCGGCGCCGTCCCCGCCGCCGCGCTACCCGCCGCCTTACCCGCCTCCGCCGCCTTGGCCGCCGAGTCCCACTCCGAACGGATCCTCTTCAACGGCGGCAACGAGACGTTCAACGGGATCACCTACCACTCGTTCCGCATCCCGTCCCTCGTCCGCACCACCAACAACACCCTGCTCGCCTTCGTCGAAGGCCGCGCCACCCACAACGGCGACTACGGCAACATCAACCTCCTCTACAAGCGCTCCACCGACAACGGAGCCACCTGGTCCGGGCTCCGCGAAGTGGTCGGGTCCGGCCAAGGTGTCTGGGGCAACCCGACCGCCGTCGTCGACCGGTCGAACAACAAGATCTGGCTCTTCCTCAACCACCAGCCCGAAGGATCAGACCCGGTCAACTCCTGGGACGACCGGCAGGTCTGGCTCACCTCCAGCACCGACGACGGCCTCACCTGGGCCTCACCCACCAACATGTCGACCACCCTCAAGCCCCGCACCCTCGCCAACGGCGCGAGTTGGAACTGGGACGCGGTAGGCCCCGGAGTCGGCGTGCAGACCACAGTCCGCAACCCCGGTCGCCTCGTCATCCCCGCCCAGCACCGCAACATCTACAGCGACGACCACGGCGCGACCTGGCGCGTGCAAGTCATGCGCACGACCTCCGGTGCCGCGATGGAGCAGACCGGCGAATCGACCGTGCTCGAACTCGCCGACGGCACGCTGTACCGCAACGACCGGCCGACCACCGCCGCCTGGGAAGCCGACAAACGCAGGTTCGTCGCGCGGGGCACGATCGAAGGCGGGTTCAGCGCGTTCACCCCGGCCGGGTGCCTGCTCGACCCGAAGAGCGAAGCCTCGACCATGCGCTACAACTCCGACGCGCCCGCCCGCATCGCGTTCGTCAACTCGGCCAGCACCGAGACCCGGACCAAGATGCGCATCCGGATGAGCGAGGACGAAGGTCGCACGTGGAGCTACAGCCGGCCGTTCTCCGACGCGCCGCTCCCCGGCGAGAGCGCCACCTACAAGGAAGGCGGCTACTCCAGCATCGCCAAGACCGCCGACTACCACGTGGGCGCGCTGATCGAGGTCAACGAGAACACCTCCAGCAACTCCACCTCCCACCGCTCGATCGCGTTCCGCAAGGTCAACCTCCCGTGGATCAAGGGCGGGGTGTCCGAACCGGGGTGTGACGGCGGGATCTAGGTCGTCAGCCGCTTCCGGAAGAACTCCAGGACCTCGTCGCGCGCCCGCACGGTCGGGTGGCCTTCGCGATCGACCAGGTGAACCGTGACAACGCTGTGCGGGTACGGCACGTGCGTGGCGAAGAACGGCGGCACGTCGGGGTTCACGTCGTCGGGGAGTTCGCGGCCGGTGAAGCGGTCGCCCAGGGCCGGGGAGGTGCTGGTGGAGGCGGTGGCGCGCGGGGCGGACGTGGCCACCTCGTGCTCCGGGGCGTTCCTGCCGGCGGCGGTCGGGTTGCTGGACGGGCGGCGCGCGACGACGTCGTGGTGGCTGGCGCCCCTGTTCCGCCGCCTGCACCCGGCCGTGGAGTTGGACCGGAGGTGTCGGTGGCCGAGCGGTGGGCGCGGGCGCGGCTGGCGGAGGACGTGTCGGTGGGGGACGTCGCGGCGGCGGCGGGCATGTCGACCCGGACCTTCGCCCGCCGGGTGGAGCGCGCCACCGGTCTCTCCCCGGTCCGGTTCCTCCAGCGCCTCCGCGTGGAGACCGCGCTCGACCTGCTCGCCACGACCCGCCTGCCGGTGGACGAGATCGCCCGCCGCGTCGGCTACATCGACCCCACCACCCTGCGCCGGGTCCTGCGCCGCGAAACCGGTCGCAGCCCTCGCGACCTCCGGGGTCGGAATGCCTGACATCCGTCCTTAAGGTGGGTGCATGGGGTCGGTCAGGCAGGTCCAGATCACGTTCGATTGCGCGCAACCCGAGCGGGTGGCTCGTTTCTGGTGCGAGGTGTTGGGTTACGTCCCGCCGGCGGTGCCGGACGGGTTCGCCACCTGGGACGAGTACAACCTCTCGCTGCCGGAGGAGAAGCGCGATCGGTGGTTCGCGTGCAGCGACCCCACGGGTGTCGGTCCGCGGCTGTTCTTCCAGCGCGTCCCGGAGGGGAAGGTCGTCAAGAACCGCGTGCACATCGACGTCAGGGTCGGCACCGGCCTCGTCGGCGAAGAACGCCTTGCCGCACTCCAGGCCGAACAGGCGCGACTGGAGGCGCTCGGCGCGACGCACTTCGAAACCCTGTACGCCGACGGCGAGAACGAGTCGTGCGTCGTCATGCAAGACGTCGAGGGCAACGAGTTCTGCCTCGACTGAGTCACCGGGGCGCGGACAGGACCAGGCGACGGGCGAAGTTGGTGTAGCCCAAGCGTTCGAAGGACTTCGCCATCGGCTGGTTCGCCAGGTCCGTGTCCGCCCGGATCACGTCGGCACCCGCTTCCTCGGCCAGGAAGCGGGTGATCTCGGCCAGGATGTCGTCCACGTAGCCGTGGCCGCGGTGCTCGGGCAGCACGCCCAGGTACCCCACGGTGGCAGAGCCGGTGTTGCGCGAGGGCAGGCCGAAGCCGACCGGCTCACCCCGGCGGGGTTGTCCTGGTCGGGTGATCCCCACCAGACCGCGACGGCGTGGACGTCGTCGCCGTCCTCGGCGATCCAGGTCCACTCTGGACGGTACTCGCGGGTGGTCAGCCGGTCGCGGAAGGCGTCGGCGTCGCTCCAGGCGCCCACCTCGCCCGCGACGAGCAGCGGCAGGACGCGGTCGAGGTCGGCCTCGGTGGTGGGGCGGAAGATCACGGTGTCTCCTCGTGGTCGGTCAGGTGGAACAGCTCGGCCCACTGCCGCGCGGTCAGGTCGCGGGGCAGCGCGGTGTCGGCGAGGTGGCGGCGGGTCCAGCGGGACACGGCCGCCCGGCGGTTCGAAGGCACGGCCGCCGCGACCGCCTGCCGCGCGCCCCGCCCCCGTCCGGTGAAGGCGCGGCGCACGAAGTCCTGGTACGGGCCGCGCTGCCGCGCCGGCACCAGGGGCGTGGTCCGGCGGGTGATGGTCACCAGACCGCCGTCGACGCCGGGCCGGGGCGTGAACGCGGCGGCGGGCACCCGGCGCAGCAACGCGAAGTCGAACCACGGCCACCACTGCGCGGTCATCAGGGTCGCGCCACCCACCCCGGCCCGCCGCCGCGCGACCTCCCACTGCACCAGCAGGACGGCGGACGTCCAGTGACCGGCGCGCAGGACGCGGCGCAGCATCGCGGTGGTCTGGTGGAACGGGAGGTTGCCGACCAGCACGTGCGGCACGGCCGGGAGGCGGTGGGTGAGGAAGTCGCCCGCGACCACCGTGGTCGTCGGACCGACCTTGGCGGCCAGGGATGCGGCCAGCCGGCGGTCCACCTCGATCCCCGTCACGGGCCGGCCGAGCGCCTGCAACGGCAGGGTGAGGGCGCCGCCGCCCGCGCCGATCTCGACGATCGGCAGGTGCGGTGTCGCGGCGACCGCGTCGACCACGGCGGCGACGACGGTCCGGTCGGTGAGGAAGTTCTGGCCGAGTTCGTGCCGGCCCGGGAATTGCGTGCGCACTGCTGCTCCGCGGCTTCGTGGTGAGCCGGGCAGCGCTGGGAGCCGCCCGGCGTGGACACGCTGGAGCGGCGGAACTCGTCGTCGGTGCCGGACAAGCCGCCGCTAGGCGCGGCGGAGCCGGGTCAGAGCCGTGAAGGCGCAACACATGCGGCCGACCTTAGATCAAGGCCCATCCGTGCCGGAAACGGTTTTCGGTACGGATGGGCCCTTAAATCACTCCCTATCCTTACTAATCAGGGCTAGCATGGGGAACAATGAGTGACGATGTGTACTCCGTCGAGCAGGTCGCCGAACGCCTCGGCCTGCACGTCCGGACGGTCCGCGGCTACATCCGCACCGGCCGGCTCAAGGCGGTGCGGATCGGCAAGCAGTACCGGATCGCGCGCGCCGACCTCGCCGCCCTGCTCGGCCGGCCCGATCCGCCGCGGCGGGCGGTGGAGGTGTCGACGGTCGTCGAGGTGGACGGTGTCGACCGCGCGGGGGCGGACCGGTTGAGCACGCTCGTGCTGGCCGGCGTCGGCTCGGCGCCCGACCCCGCGGACCCGTTGCGCGTGCAGACCCTGTTCGACGAGGAGAGGAACCGGATGAAGTTCGTGGTGTTCGGCGGTCCCGCCGCCACCGCCGACCTGTTGCACCTGCTCGCCGCCGTGCTCGACGGCGACAACGGGCTGTTCGCGGCGGAGGTCGACGGTGGCTGACGTGGTGCGCGAGCGGGCCGGTGTGCAGGTGCTGGAGTGCGACCCGGACGGGCCGCCGATCGCGACCGTCGAGGACGCGCTGGGCATCATCGGCGCGGTGTTCCTCGGCGCGCGGGTGGCGGCGGTGCCGGCGCACCGGTTGGGGGAGCGGTTCTTCACGCTCGGCAACCGGTTCGCCGGCGAGATCATGCAAAAATTCGTCAACTACCAGATGCTGCTCGCCGTCGTCGGCGACATCTCCGAGCACCTGGCCGCCAGTTCGGCGCTGCGGGCGCTGGTCGCGGAGTCCAACGAGGCGGACCACGTGTGGTTCGTGCCCGACCTCGACGCGTTGGACGCCCGGCTGGCGGCCAGTCGGTAGCCTGGTGGACGTGGCGGAGGTCCCGGCGGACGTGGTGCAGGCGCTGCGGGCGCTGTCCAACCCGCTGCGGCTCCAGCTGCTGAGCTGGCTGCGCGACCCCGACCGCAACTTCGACCTGACCGGCGCGCTCGCCGACCCGCACGAGGTGGGGGTGTGCGTGAGCCACATCCAGGCCAAGGTGGGGCTCGCGCAGTCCACGGTGTCGGCGTACATGGCCGAACTCCAGCGCGCGGGCCTGGTGCGGGCCACGCGGGTGGGCAAGTGGACCCACTACAAGCGCGACGAACAGCGGATCGCCGAACTGGTCGCGCTGCTGGGCAAGGTGCTCTGACCGTCCACACCAGACCTTCGCGGGGCTGACTTGACGCTCAAATCGTAAATCCGCGATACTTCGATGCGTTTGCGGTGAGTGAGGGGGAGCCCGATGGGCAGCGTCAACGGACTGGACCTCGGCACGTACGGGGTGTGGACCTTCGACTTCGAGGACCAACCCGCCGGGGTCGTGCGCGATTCGGTCCAGGAGCTGGAGGAACTGGGCTGGCGGGCGGTGTGGGTGCCCGAGGTCGGCGGGCGGGAGGCGTTCTCGCTGGCCGGGTACCTGCTGGCGGCGACCCGGCGGATGGCCGTGGTCAACGGGATCGCGCAGATCTGGTCCCGGGACGCGACGGCGACCCGGGGCGCGAGCACCCTGCTCGCCGAGGCCTACCCGGACCGGCACGTCCTGGGCCTTGGCTTCGGCGGCAAGCCCCGCAAGGACGTCAAACCGCTGGCCGCGATGGCGGAGTACCTCGACGCGCTCGACCCGGCGGACGGGATCAGGCGCGTCCTGGCCGCGTACGGGCCGAAGATGCTGGAACTGTCCCGGGACCGGACGGACGGCGCGCACACCTACCACGTGAACGTGGCGCACACCGCGCAGGCGCGGGAGATCCTGGGGCCGGACGCGTTCCTCGGGGTGGAGCACGCGGTGCTGTTCGAGACGGACGCGGAGCGGGCGCGGGCGGTCGCGCGGGAGCACCTGGTGCCGTACCTGGCGACCCCGTACAACCTGGCCAAGTTCCGGCGGTTGGGCTACAGCGAGGAGGACGTCACCGGCGGCGGGAGCGACCGGCTGGTGGACGACCTGGTGTTCTGGGGAGACCTGGAGACCGTGGTGGACAAGCTGGGCGCGCACGTCGAGGCCGGCGCCGACCACGTGGGCGTGCAGGTCATCGGGGTCGCGAAGGGCGAGACCGCGATGCCCCGGTGGCGGGCGTTGGCCGAAGCGCTGGTGCCGGGCGGCGATCGGGTAGCGGTGGGGGTGTGATCGGCGCGCGGGGCGGGTGCGCCAGGATGGGCCGATGGGGTTCCTGCGTTCCCGCCGCCGCGTGCTCGTCATCGTGGCGGCGGTGGTGGTCCTGCTGCCGTTGAGTGGCGTCGGTGTGATGGCGTTGGCGAGTTCGCGCGGTTACCAGCTCTACGGCGGCCTGACCGATCGCGTGCGGACCTCCGAGAAGGTCGTGGCCCTGACCTTCGACGACGGCCCGCACCCCGCCGGGACCCGGCACCTACTGGACTCCCTGGCCCGCAAGGACATCCGCGCCACCTTCTACCTCACCGGCCGCGAACTGTCCGAACACCCGGAACTGGGCCGCGCGATCGCCACCGCCGGCCACGAGATCGGCAACCACTCCTACCACCACGAGCGGATGGTGTTCGTGACACCGCGTTTCGTGGCGGAGGAGGTGGAGCGCACGGACGAACGCATCCGCGACACCGGCTACCGGGGCGAGATCACCTTCCGCCCGCCGAACGGCAAGAAGCTGTTCGCCCTGCCGCAGTACCTGCACGAGCACCACCGCAAGACCGTCATGTGGGACGTCGAACCCGACTCCAGCGCGGAGGCCGCGAAGCGGGGGACGGACGAGATCGTCCGGGCCACCCTCGCCGAGGTCCGACCCGGCTCGATCGTGCTGCTGCACGGCATGTACCCGGGCCGGGACAGGACCAGGGCGGCCGTCGAGCCGATCGTCGACGGCTTGCGCGAACGCGGCTACCGCTTCGTCACGGTGTCGGAACTGCTGACCCTGGGCCCGGACGACTGACCCGGGTTCGCAAGTCCCCGGCCTCCGTCGAGCTGACCGCGCGCGGCCGCCACGAACGCCCGCATCAGGCCGTAATCCTTGACCCCTCGGCTCGACTCCACCCCGCTCGACACGTCCACACCCCACGGCCGGGCCTGGGAGATCGCCTCGGCGACGTTGTCCGGGTCCAGACCGCCCGCGAGCAGCCACTGCCCGTCCGGGCGCGCGCCGTCGAGGGCGGTGAGGTCCCAGCGGTGGCCCGAGCCGGCGTCGGGGGAGTCGAGCAGCAGCATGTCCTCGCCGTACGCGCCGACCCGGACGTCGGTAGTCGGGGTGAGGCTGACGGCCCGGATCAGCGGGACGTCGAGGGCCGAGACTTCCTCGAACGCCGAGCGCGGGTAGTCGCCGTGCAGCTGGACGGCTCCGACGCCGGCCAAACCCGCGAGCCTGACCACCTCGGCCGCGTCGACCCCCCGGAAGACACCGACGGACAGCACGCCCGGCGGGACCTCGCGGACCAGGGCGCGGGCGGTGTCGGCGTCGATCTGGCGGGGGCTCGCGGTGAGCACGAAACCGACCGCGTCGGCGCCGGCGTCCACGGCGGTGGCCACGTCGGAGGGGGTCCGCAGGCCGCACAACTTCACGTACACCCCGCGAACGCTATCCCGCCCCGGCTGCGGTCACTCCCGGAGGGTTCGAGTGCGCAGGGCTCGGGTGCGCGGCGCCAGGAGGGCTTCGAAGTTTGCCTCACCAGCCCGCCGCGCCCTCGAAGGAGGTCGCGGCGGGCTCGTACCCGAGCCGGGTGCGGGCGGCGGTCGTGTCGAGCGTGCGCTCGTGGGCCAGGTGGCTGATCGCGTACCTGGTCAGACGCGGCGGACCAGGGGCACGGGCCAGCCGCCAAACCGTCTCCGCGACCGCCGCCAACGGCCACGCCACCCGCAGCGGGATGTGCCGGATGCGGACGTCCAGACCGCGTTCGGCCAACAATGCGCGCAAGGCGTCTTCCAGCACGACGGGTTCGGCGTCGGCCACGTTGTAGACGCCCGGCTCGCCCGTGCACGCCAGGAGGGTCGCCTGGACCAGGTTGTCGATCGACGTCAGGGACTGCCGCGCCCGCCCGTCCCCCACCAGGAACAACGTCCGCCCCCGGATCGCGCTCAGCACGCGCGGCAACAGCGTCGGATCACCCGGGCCGTACACGGCGTGCGGCCGGAGGATCACCGCGTCCGGCCGCCCCATGACCAACCGCTCCGCCTCGGCTTTCGTTGCGCCGTAAGGAGTCAGGTAGCGCGAGACGGGCGCGGCCGACTCGACGGCGTTGACGTTGGGCGTGAACGGGTCGTACACGCTCGCCGACGACATGTGCACGAACCGCACGCCCGGGAAGGACTCCAGCACGTGCCGGGTCCCGTCCACGTTGACCCGCCGGATGCGCTCCGCCGACCCCCAGTCGGTGACCGCCGCCGCCGAGTGGACCACGGCGTCGACCTGCGGTGCCTCAACGAGTGGACCTGCGACGATGTCCCAGTCCCGCGACCCGTAGGCGTGCACCTGCCAGCCCCGGGCCTCGGCGGCCCGCCGGACCGCTCCGCCCACGAACCCGGTCGCCCCGGTGACCGCGAGCCGCATCACCGGGCCAGCCTCGCGCGCAGCGCGGACCGGTCGACCTTGCGCGTCCGCCCGGCGACCGGCAGTTCGGGCAGCACCGTGATCTCGTCGGGCAGGGCGGAGGCGTCGACGATCCCCGGCAACGCGGCCCGAACGCGGTCGGCCAGGCCCGGACCGGCGTCCGGCGCGGGCACCAGGGCCAGCACGATCCGCTCGTCGCCGATCTCGTCCGGCACCCCGACCAGCACCGCCGCCGCCACCCCGGGCAGGTCGGCGATCACCGGCTCGTGCAGCCCGGGGTACACGTTGGTCCCGCCGCGCAGGATCATGTCCTTCTTCCGGCCGGTCAGCACGATCCGGTCGCCGTCCAGGCGGGCCAGGTCGCCGGTGGCGTGCTCGGTCATCGGCGGTTCGCCCAGGTAGCCGCGGCACATGTTCGGCCCGGACACCAGCAGTTCGCCGTCGTCGGCGAGCCGCGCCCGCACGCCGGGCAGCGGGCGGCCCAGCAGGTCGCCGCCGTGCGCGATCTTCTCCTCGGCGGTGGCGATCGCGACGGGCAGGATCTCCGTCATCCCGTACACGGCCAGGAACTCCACGTCCGGCAGCGCTCGGCGTGCCCGCTTGAGCAGCGGCGGCAGGACGGGCGCGGACCCGAGCAGGACCTGCCGCAGGGTTCCGGGCAGTGGCACCCCGCTGTCGAGGACGGCGGCGAGGTCGGTGGGGACCAGGAAGGTGTGGGTGGCGTCGTCGAGGCCGGCGGCGAGGGCGCGCGGGTCGGCGGCCGGCGCGAAGCCGTGGGGCGGCATGGACCAGTGCGCGCCGGCGACCAGCGCGGGCAGGCCCAGCATCATCTGGTCGGTGTGCACGCGGGTGTCCGGGCCGAGTGCACACCGCGTGGCCAGGGCGTCCAGCGCGGCGGCGAGCGAACCCCGGGTGTGCACCACCGCCTTCGGCGCGGACGTCGTGCCGGAGGTGAACACGATGACCGCGTCCTGGTCCGGGTCGGGCTCCGGGACGGGCGCGTCGGCGACCGGTTTCGCCAAGGACTTCGTGGACACCGCGCCGAGCGGCACACCGGGCAGCCACGGCCCGGACCTGATGTGCCGCACCGGGAGCGCGGCGTAGTTCGGCAGCAGTACGCCCCGCCGGCGGGCCAGTGCCCGCAGCGGCCCGGGGACGCTCGCCGCGTACAGCACGGACTCGGCCGCCGCCCACCCCGCCGCGGCGAGTTCGGTGCGCCGGGCGAACAGCGTCGGCCCGACGCCGGGGTCGACGAACACCACCGTGCCGCCGGCCGCGACCGTGCCCAGGGCCAGGACGATGGCGTCCGGGCCGGGGCGGACGGAGAACAGCATTCGGGTACCGGGGGTGAACCCCTTGGCCCGCAACCGTTGTGCGGTGCTCAGCACCCTGGCCGACAGCTCCGCGTGGGTCAGCGTCCGGCCTCGTGCGTCGGTCAACGCGGGCCGGGGACCGTGCTCGCGGCCTGCCCGCAACACCTCCACCAGCAGGTCAGCCACGCCGCACCACCAGCCTCTCGTAGCACGGGATCAACACCCGCCGCGCCGCCCGACGGTCCACAACGGACAGTGGCGCGCTGTCCAGCACCGCGTCCAGAACGGCGCGGATCTCCGCGTACGCCAACGGCATCCCCAGGCAGAAGTGCGGACCCGCCCCGAACCACAGCTGCCGCACGTCCGGCGGGTGCGGTCGGTCCGGGTCGAACGACCCCAGCGCCCGCGCCGCCGAGATGGTCGCGATCACCACCCGGTCCCCGGCCCGCACCCGCACCCCGCCCACCTCAGCGTCGGCGGCGGCACTGCGCAGCATGACCGGCGAAGGCACGGTGACCCGCAACGCTTCCGCGACCACGTCGTCGGTCCGGGTGCGGTCCTGCGCGAGCCGGTCCAGCCACCCGGTGTCGTGCAGCAGCTCGACCAGGCGCGGGATGTAGGAGACCAGGGTCTCGGTGCCGGTGAGGACGAACGCCGCCACCGCGCCCAGCGCTTCCTCTTCGGTGAGCCCGAGTTCGCGCATCCGGCCGGGCACGGTGGCCGGGTCGCCTTGAGCGTAGGCCTGCGCGGCGGGCCGGGTCAGTGTGCCCAGCGCCTGCCGGCCGTGCCGGACCTGAGCCGGGGTCAGCGACGGCCGGCCCAGCCGGATCATCGACGTGATGGCCGTGCCCGCCGCGTGCGCCGCGACGGCCTCGCCGGGCTCCAGCCCGACGAGTTCGCAGATCACCGCGCCCACCAGCCGCCGCACCACCTGGACGAGGTCCACCGGCCCGGCGGCGAGGTCGTCCCGCAGGCGTTTCATGGGCTCGTCGGCCACCCGGGCGCACAGGTCGGCGACGCTGCGGGGCGTGAACAGGCCGGACAGCTTGCGGCGCAGCTCGGCGTGGGCCGGGCCTTCCATGTTCAGCAGCACGGTCGGGCCGACCACGGGCGTCCACAGGTCGGCGGGCGAGCCCGGACCGGTCTTGGTGAAGTGCGCCGGGTCGTTGAGGACCCGCTTGGCGATCCCGGCGTCGCTGACCACCACGCCGACCCGGGGCACGCGGACGACCGGCGCGATCCGGCCGATGCCGCGCACCAGCGGGTAGGCCAGCGGGTGCGCGGCGAGTTGGAGCTTGAGTTCCCAGTTCACCGGATGTCCACGATCTCCGGGCGGTACCGGTGGTCCGCGTACCAGGCCAGGGTCTTGCGAAGGCCCCACGCCTGCGCCCGCCGCGACGAGCCGTGCACGACGACGTCCCGGCGCAGCCCGTACGCGCGGGTGTGCCGGCGGACGGCGTTGACCAGCGCCCGGTCCTCGTGCAGGTCCTCGATCCGCGACCGGGGGAACCCGCCGGCCAGCGCGTACAGCTCGGCGGTGATCGCCATGTTGCAGCCCGCCGTCATCACGTACGGGCCGAGGTAGCGCGGGTCCCGGTTGCCGGGGCGGATCTTGCCGAACAGGGAGGCGACCTCGACGGCGGCGACCAGCACCCACCGCTTGACCGCCGGCAGCCCTTCGTCCTCGCGCGGCAACAACTGTCCGGACACCAGCCGCAGGCCGTCGTCGAACGCGGCCTTGACGCGGGCCGTCCAGTCAGGGGCCGGCAGGCAGTCGGCGTCGGTGCGGGCCAGCCACCGCGCGCCCTGCCCGATCGCGTACCGCATCCCGGTGTCGGCGGCGGCCCCGGTGCCCTTCTCCGGCTCGTGGACGATCTCCAGGCGCAGGTCGGGGTTCTCCTTGGCGAACCGGCGCACGACGTCCACTGTGGAGTCGGTGGAGTTGTTGTCCACCACCACGAGCGTGAAGTCCGAGTCTTGTTGCGCGGCCAACGCTTCCAGCGTCGCCGTGATCCCGCGTTCCTCGTTGTACGCGGGCACGACCACCCACAGGCTCACAGCCGCACCACCACCATGCCCAGGCTGACGCCGCCCGCCAGGCCGACCAGCGCGACCAGGTCACCCGGTCCGCAGCGGCCCATCCGCTGGGCGGTGACCAGTTGCAGCGGCAGGCTCGCGGAGGCGACGTTGCCGTGCTCGGGCAGCGTGACCACCAGCTTGTCCTTCGGCACGCCCACCCGGTCGGCGAAGACGTCGAGGTAGGGCAGGGAGACCTGGTGCACGCCGACCACGGCGAAGTCGTCCCAGGTCAGGCCGAGCCGGTCCAGGGTGTCGTCCAGGATGCCGCTGCCCAGCCCGAGGAACGCGGTCTTGAGCCGCGCGCCGTCGAGGTCGAAGTAGGTGAACTCGGGGTCGCGCGGGTGCTGCGACCCGCCGGCGGGCAGGGTGCCGACGTCCCACTGCGTCGAGTCGGCGGTGAACCCGCAGCCCACCACCCCGGCCTCGCCCTCGGTGAGCAGCAGCGCCGCGCCCGCGTCGGACAGCGTGTAGCCGGGGAAGGCCCGCAGGAACTCCCGCAGCCCGCCGACGTCCCACCGCACCGCCCGCGACGGTGACTCACCGCTCGCGATCAGAACCGTGCGGTAACGGCCCGTCGAGATCAGGGCGTCGGCGACCTCGATCGCGTTGAGCACGCTGTTGCAGGCGTTCTTGACGTCCATCACCGGGCAGCGCAGCTCCAGCTTCGCCGCCACGATGTGCGCGGTCGCGGGCTCCACCATGTCCTGGCTGGCGGAGGCGAACAGCAGGAGGTCGACGTCCCCCGGCTCGGTCCCCGTGTCCGCCAACAACTTCCGCGCCGCCGCCACCGCCAGGTCCGACGCCTGCTCGTCGTCGCGCATCACGTGCCGCGAGTCGATCCCCGTCAACCGGCGGATGAGCCCGGCCGGCGGCAGGAACGGCCCCACCCGCCGCTCCACCTCCTCCGTGCTCACCTGCCGTTCCGGCAGATGCACCGCCACACCGGCCAACCGTGTCCCCACTCCGGCACCTCCTGCGTGCACGCTATATGCGGGTGCGGTCGACCGACGTCGGTAGAACTACTCGGTTGGCGCACCGGGGTGCTCCGCGGATTCGCGCGACGGCCACTCTCCGTAGGTTCGGCCCGGTCAGCAGGTCCTTCGGCGGGAATGGCGATGACGGTCGACGCGCACGAGGCGCCGCAGGTCCAGCGGGCGAACGAGAGCGGACGCACACCCATGGTGTTCATCCACGGCCTGTGGCTGCTGCCGAGCAGTTTGGGACCGGTGGGCGGCGGTGTTCGAGGACGCGGGCTACGCCCCGGCGACGGTGGGGTGGCCGAGCGACCCGGACACGGTGGCCGAGGCGAACGCCCACCCGGAGAAGCCCCGGACCCGTCGAGCGGGCACCGACCGCGCCCACCCGCAGTTCCGCCATGCCGTGCGCGCAGCGCCTTGCCGTGCGCGCAGCGCCTTGCCGTGCGGGCAGCGCCTTGCCGTGCGGGCAGCGCCTTGCCGTGCGGGCAGCGCCTTGCCGTGCGGGCAGCGCCTTGCCGTGCGGGCAGCGCCTTGCCGTGCGGGCAGCGCCTTGCCGTGCGGGCAGCGCCTTGCC
>NZ_JAPSLK010000065.1:0-29432 GCF_031180885.1 Saccharothrix sp. | reverse complement strand
GCGCGGCCTAAAAGCAGCCGCTGCGCGGCCTAAAAGCAGCCGCTGCGCGGCCTAAAAGCAGCCGCTGCGCGGCCTAAAAGCAGCCGCTGCGCGGTGAAAGGCGGGGCGGCCGGGGCTTACTTGGTGGCCTGCTCCAGCGCGACCAGGGCCGCGGCCAGCTTGAACTGCTTGCTCGTGCCCAGGTCGCGCACGGTCTTGATGCCGAAGGCGGCCGCGAGCTTCTCCGCGTCGCCCGTGCTGACCCCGGCGAGGGCGTCCACGGGGGCGTCGAGGAGTGCGGTCAGGCCCAGTTCTTCGTACGCCTTGTCCAGTTGCTTGTCCAAGTCCAAGGAAACAGCCACGGCGGGACTCCCGTCCTGGAGCTTTCGCTGACGCCGGCGACGTTATTGGCCGCGGCGGCGCTGCGGGACGGGCGGTCCCCCGGTGAGGGGAGCAGTCCTACCCGATCGGGGCACGCGGGTTGACGGTCAGCTCAACCGGTTCGGGTTGGGCACCGGACCGGGTGGCTCACCGGGGCCCGGGTCGGGTGGCAGCGGGTCCGGGCGGCGGAGCGGCTCGGGGCGCGGCAGGCCGGGGTCGCGGGGCAGCGGTTCCGGGCCGGGCGGGAGCGGGTCCGGGATGGGCGTGGGCGGTACCGGGTCGGGCTCGCCGGGCGTGGGGCGCGGCGAGGGTGGCTCGGGGTGGGGAACGGTCATCGCTCCTCCTCGTGGTCGAGCGTACGGCCGCGGGTTACCCGGAAGCGCCGATCGCTACGCCCCGGTGATCGGCTCACCCGGCTTGTCCAGGACGAGAGCGGTGTAGTGCAAGGCGCGCGCCCACGAGAGGTGGGCGTGGAGGCTCTCCTCCACGGCGTCCCAGTCGGTGGGGGTGAGTTCCCGCAGGCCGGGCCACCGCAGGCGCAGCACCTGCCGGCCCAATTGCGTGCCGACCAGGGCTTGGACCAGGCGGACCAGGCGCATCGGCAGTTCCAGCACCGGACCGGTCCAGTCGTGAGCGGTCACGGTGAAACCGGCCTCGGCCGCGCGGGTGAGGTAGCGGCTCCGGGGTTCCACCTCGTCGAAGCACCACGCCGAGCGGACGATGGCGTTCGGGTCGACCGACTCGATGGTCGACGGGTCGTCCGAGCGCCACGTGAAGTCGACCAGGACCAGCCGGCCGCCGGGGCGCAGGACGCGGAACGCCTCCGCCAGGAACGCCCGCCTCCCCTCCGGGCCGAAGTGGAAGGCCGCCTCCAGGCAGTGGACCCGGTCGAAAGCCCCCGGCTCGTAGGGGAGAGCCGTCACGTCGGCCACCTCGAACCGCGTCCCCGGCCGGTCGCCGAACCGCCGCCGGGCCTCGGCGATCTGCTCCGGCTGCACGTCCACCCCGACCGCGTCGCAACCCCGCTGGCCGAGCAGCGCCGTGGACAACCCGCGCCCGCAGCACGCGTCCAGCACCCGATCACCTGGACCACCAGCGAGCAGGTCCAGCGACCGCCGCACCAACTCCCGCTGGAACCACCCGAGCCCGCCGAACGCGTGGTGCAGCGTCGGCACCGTGTAGTAGCCGACGTTGACCAGGTCACCCCAGCCCACGTGCCGCAACAAGTGGAACAGGACGTTGGTGTCGCTGTAGGACTCCGCGATGCGCCGTCGGTCGGCCATGCCCCGGATCGTGGCACGTGCCGCGCACCGCGTCCACTGTGGAGGAACCCGCCGATCGGACGAACCGGTCAAAACTTCGCCACGTTGAGCAGCGGTTCGTGCATCTGGTCCGGGTCGGTGGAGGTGGTCCACTTGTCGGTGCCCGACTCCAGCAGCGCGGACTTCACCGTCGCGGGGGGTGCGGTCGCGTTCTTGGCCTTGTGCAGCGCCGCCGCGCCGGCCACGTGCGGGCTGGCCATCGACGTGCCCGAGATCGTGTTGTACCGCTCGCCCTTGTGCCAGGTCGACAGGATGCACACGCCCGGCGCGATGATGTCGACGTCCTCGCCGTAGTTGGAGAAGTCGGCGAACGTGTCGTCCACGTCCCTGCGGCACGTCGAAGGCGCGCCGCCGTCGGGCTTGCCGTTGAAGTCGGCCAGCGCGCTGACGGTGATGGCCTCGTCGTAGGTGGCCGGCACGAACGACGTCGTCGCGGAGGCGCTGTTGCCCGCGGCCACCACGTAGGTCACGCCCGCCTGGACCGACTTGCAGATCGCCTCGTGCATGGCGTCCTTGTTGGTGCCGCACTTGCTGTCGCTGCCCGCGCCGCCGAGGCTCATGTTGACGACCTCGATCTCCTTGGCGTGCGCGGTCACGTAGTCGATGCCGCAGATGACGTCGGCCCACGTGCCGCTGCCGCTGTTGCTCAGCACGCGGATCGGCCACACGCGCGCGCCGGGCGCGACGCCGACGACGCCGACTTCGTTGTCCAGCGCGCCGATGGTGCCGGCGACGTGCGTGCCGTGGCCGTTGCCGTCGTCGGCGCTCTGCCCGTCGGAGCAGTTCTTCGCGCCCGCGGTGTGCACGTTGAGGTCCGGGTGGTCGAGGTCGATGCCGGTGTCGATGACGGCCACGTCCACGTCGACCCGTTCGTCCTTGCCGTCGATCTTCGCGGTCGGGCTGAGGTCGGCGTCCACGCGATCGACGCCGGTGGGCACGGTCTGCGCCATCGTGGTCACCACGCCGTCCGGCTGCACCAGCTTCACCCGCGGGTCGCCGGCGATCCGGGCGGCGTCGGACGCGGTCATCTTGGTCGAGTAGCCGCGCACGGAGGACTCGTACACGTGCCGCGGCGGGACGCCGAGTTCGCCGGCCACGGACATGACCGGGGCGTTCTCGTCGAGCAGGACGATGTACCCGGTGGCGGGTTCCGCGCCGGCGGGTGCGGCGGTGACCGCGGTGGCCAGGAGGACGGCACCGAAGAGGGCTTGGCCCGGAAGACGTCGCATGACTGCTCCTCTGGGGTCTTTCTGGTCGAGGGGACGCGCTGCCCGCACCCGTTCAGCAGAGAGTTACACCGGCCGAACGGGCGGCAAACCATTGGGCCGTTCGCGAACCCGAAAGGGTTGCGGACCTCCGCGGTGCAGCAAGCGTCAGCCCTTCGCAGCCTTGTGTGGACCTGTGGAGTCCCGTTGGGTGGGACGAGTCTCAAACACCCCGTCCGGGGGGTTTGCGCCTACCCGCAACCCCTCGCCCTGCGAAAGGGCGGAGCCATGAGAACGGTTCGCCATGCCCTCGTCATCGCCGCGGTCTTCGCCGCCGCCGCGCTGACCCCGATGAACGCGACCGCCGCACCCGACCTGAACACCCTGACCGCGTCCCTGGGCGCGGACCGCACGGCCGGCGCGCACCTCGACGCCGGGAAGCTCGTCGTCAACGTCACCGACCAGGCCGCCGCCGACGCCGTCCGCGCGGCCGGCGGCCACGCCAAGCTGGTCACCCGCAGCACCCGGCAGCTGGAGGAGCTGCGGGCCGCGCTCGACACCGGCACCCCCGGCACGGCGTGGGCGCTGGACCCGGCCGGCAACCAGGTCGTCGTCACCGCCGACAGCACCGTCTCCGCCGACCGCCTGGCGCACCTGCGCTCGGCGGCCGACCGCACCGGGGGAGCGGTCCGCGTCGACCGCGCCACCGGCACCTTCACCCCGCTGATCTCCGGCGGCGACGCGATCTACGGCGGCGGGTACCGCTGCTCGCTGGGCTTCAACGTGCGCAGCGGCAGCACGTACTACTTCCTCACCGCCGGCCACTGCACCGACGAGGCCACCGCCTGGTACGCCGACTCGGGGCACAACACCAAGCTGGGCGACCGCACCGGGTCCAGCTTCCCCGGCAACGACTACGGCATCGTCCGCTACACCAACACCTCCGTCACGATCTCGGGCACCGTCGGCGGCACGGACATCACGTCGGCGGCCGACCCGGTCGTGGGCCAGTCCGTCACCCGGCGGGGCAGCACCACCGGCACCCACAGCGGCACGGTCACCGCGCTGAACGTGACCGTGCACTACTCGGGCGGCGGCACGGTGCGCGGCATGATCCAGACGACGGTCTGCGCCGAACCCGGCGACAGCGGCGGCCCGCTCTACGACCGGGGCACCGCGCTGGGCCTGACCTCGGGCGGCAGCGGTGACTGCCGGCGCGGCGGGACGACGTTCTACCAGCCGGTGACCGAGGCGCTGGCCAGGTACGGCGTGTCGGTGTTCTGACCAGCCTGTTCGGCACGGTTGTGCCACCGCGGCCCGTGTGCCCCCTTCCCGGGGCGCACGGGCTGTGTACAGTGCCGGGTGTCGGGTCGCCCCGGCTCACGAAAGCCCCGGGTTCAGCAGCCAGCCCGCGCGGCCCGGCGATCCGGGACTCTCACGGTGGGGTTGGCTCATGCGCAGGTCGGGGAGCGTGCAGCACGCACGGGACTTAGGTCGTCACGACCACGTCTGCTGGTCGTACGACGACACCGGCGACTTCCTGGTGCGGGTGCGGGAGTACCTCGCCGAGGGGCTGGCGCTGGGCCAGCGGGTCCGGTACGTCGCGGTCGGGGCCGATGTGGACGTCCTGTCCGGAGTGGCCGGCATCGGTGACGCCCTGGCGTCCGGCGCGGCCGAGATCCGCTCCTTGAGTGACACCTATCAGAGTGATTTAGCGGTCGATCCGCACGCCCAGGTGCGTGCGTACGCCAAGGCCACCGAGGAGGCCATCGCGGACGGGTTCACCGGGTTGCGGGTCGCCGCCGAGGCCACGCCGCTGGTGCGCACGCCCGCGCAGCTCGCGTCGTTCCTGCGCTACGAGCACCTGGTGGACCGGTACATGGCGCGGCACCCGTTCTCGGCGCTGTGCGGGTACGACACGACCCGGCTGGACGAGCCTGCGGTGGCCCGGCTGGCCGGCGTGCACCCGTGCGCGAACCGGCCCGCGCCGTTCCGGCTGCACGCCGCCGCCGGGGGCGCGGGTCGCGAGGTCGTCGAGCTGGGTGGGGAGTTGGACGCGTCGGGGCACGAACTGCTCGGGGAACTGCTGGAGCGGATCGACCCGGGGCCGGGCGGGCTGGTCGTCCACGCCCCGGAGCTGACCTTCATCGACCACCGGGGGTTGCTGCTGCTCGCCGACTCGGCCAGGCGCCGCGGCGGGGACCTGGTCCTGCGCACCCGCGCCACCGGTGCGGCCCGCCTGGTCGAAGTCCTCGACATCCCCGACGTCCGGGTGGAGCCGATCCCGTGAACCCCTTCACCCACCCCGCGCTGTTCTACCGGACCGACCGGGAGTACCTGTCGGCGCTCGTCCCGTTCGCCGAGGAGGGCCTGGACGCCGGTCAACCCGTCGCGATGGCCGTGCCGGGCGCGCGCCTGGACCTGGTGCGGTCCGGGCTGGGCACGTTGGCGCGCCACGTGACCCTGCTGGACATGGCCGTCGAGGGCCGCAACCCGGGCCGCATCATCGCCCGCGTCCTGCGCCGCTTCGCCGACCGGCACCGGGACCGGCACGTCCGGATCGTGGGCGAGCCGATCTGGGCCGGGCGCAGTGAGGTGGAGTACCCGGCGTGCGCGCAGCACGAGGCGCTGATCAACCTGGCGTTCGACGGGCGGGACGTGACGATCCTGTGCCCGTACGACCTGTCGACCCTGTCCCCGGTGGCGGTCGCCGACGCGCTCGTGACGCACCCGGTGGTGTGGGAGGGGACGTCGTCCTACCCGAGTTCGGACTACGACGTGCCCGGCCTGCTGTCCCGGTACAACGAGCCGCTGCCGGAGCCGCCCGCGGACGCGGTGTTCGAGGTGTCCGGGACCGGGGACCTCGGGGAGGCGCGGAAGTTCGCGGCCGAGCGGGCGGACGGGGTCGGGCGCGAGCGGGTGGCCGACGTCGAGCTGATCGTCACCGAGTTGGCCACGAACAGCTTGCGGCACAGCGGAGGTTCCTGCCGGGTGGGGGTGTGGCGGGCCGACGGGCACCTGGTGTGCGACGTGCGGGACGGTGGGCGGTTGAGCGACCCGTTGGCGGGACGCCGGCCGCCGGAGCCGGGGCAGCTGTCCGGGCGCGGGTTGTTGATGGTGAACGACCTGGCCGACCTCGTCCGCCTCCACTCCGGCCCCACGGGCACCACCGTGCGCGCGTTGCTCCGCTTGGCCTGATTGACCCGGGGTGCCGTGCGGGTCCACTGTGGATCCCCGCAGTGGCGTGCGCCGCCGTGTCTCGATTGGTGGTCGGTCCACTGCGGACATGGGAAAACGAGAGATGGATTACTTCGTGTCGTGCCACCGGGGTGGGGGTCGCTGGGTGAGGATGTGGGTGTGAACCGAGCTTCGAAGATCGCTGCCGCCTGGTCGGAGCTTGCCGCCGACCAGCTGGCGGAGCAGGTGCGGCTGATGGTGAAGGCGCGGGACGCGGGTGCGCGTGCCGTCTGGGGCGCCGTGGCCGCGGACCAGGTGTTGGTGGCTCGTGTCCGGGGTGCGCTCTCGGCGCTCAAGGCGGAGTTCCGGGGGCACCGGGACGAGGTGATGTGGCTGCTGTGGATCAACCAGGCCCAGCAGCACCTCGTGGCGGACACCGCGCCCGCGCCGGCTCCCGCCGAGGACGTGGTCGAGGACGCCGTCGAGGTCGTCGAGGTGGTGGACGTGCCGGCGCAGGAGCCGGTCGCCGCGGCCCGGGCCGTGCGGGACGTGCCCGTCATGGTGTTCCAGGAACCGCTGTCCCAGTGAGAACCGGGTGCGCGGTCCAGCGCACCCGGTCAGACCCGCCCGGCCGCCGGCCGTCGTCGCAGTGACTCGAACGGACCAGCGAGGTCAGGCGGCGAGGAGTTCGGCTTCCTCCGGCGTGGGCTCCAGCAGGGGGTCGAGGTCGGCGAGCAGGCGTTCGGCTTCCTGGAGCGAGTGGGCGATGTCGGCGCGGCGGGCGTCGAGGTGGTCGGCTCGGGCTTGGGCCGTCGCCACGATCCGGTGAGCCTGCTCTTGGGCTTCGCGGACCAGGCGTTCGGCGTGGGCCTGGGCGGTGGCGCGTCGGGTGGCGATGTCCTTCAGGGCTTCGGCGCGGCGGGCGGCCATGGCGACCTCGAAGTCGGCCTGCACGCGGGCCCGGAGTTCGGCGGCCTGCCGGTCGAGGTCGCGGCGGCGTTGTTCGGCTTCGCGGGTCATCGCGTCCACCTGGTCGCGGGTGCGGCGGAGCAGGTCGCGGTGTTCGGTCTCCATCTCGTGGCGGCGCGCGTCGAGGTCGGCGACCAGGCGTTCGTGGCGTTCCCGCAGCCGTTCGGTGGCGCGGCGGGTGGTCTCCCAGCTCTGGTCGGCCGCCGCCCGCGCCCGCGCGGTCACCTCGTCGGCCTCGGCGTGGGCGAGTTCGAGCATCCGCCGCAGGCGTTCCGACAGCGCGTCGGGCTCGACCGGGGTGCGGCACACCCGGTCCAGCGTCTCCTTCAACTCCCGGATCTCCGCGCGGGCGCGTTCGAGTTCGCGCGCGAGGTCGTCGGCGCGGGCCACCGCCGCGTCGCGGTCCACCGCGAGCAGGCGCAGGTCCGCCTCCACCGCCGCCACGTAGTGCCGTACCTGGCGGCGGTCGAAGCCGCGCCACGCCGCGTCGAAGTCGGTGCGCAGGGGGACGAGTTCCTCGCGGCCGTCGGTCACCTGGTCCACCACCCTTTCGAACGATCTTGGCTCGACACAGGGGAATACGAACATCCTCGCCGCCCGGTTCCGGGTACCGCGTCACACCGCCCATGTGGACGTACGCGATAGTGCAACCGTGCGGGTTCTCTTACAGGACAAGGTGTGGGTCCACTACGGGCAGTTGTCGGTCGAGAGCGACGTCGAGATCGGCGGTGACATGGGCGAGTGCTTCGGCGGGCAGCGCAACGGCCTGCTCGGCGCGGCCGTGCCGGGGACGCTGTTCCTCATGACCGGGCTGCACACCGGCGAAGTCGGCTTCACCGTCGAGCGGCACGACACCGAGCCTGCCCTTGGCCCGGAATGGGAAGACGTCGTCGAGGCGTCCTTCCGGCCGGTCGGCGAGGCCGCCCTGGTGGGCTGGGCCGGCGAGTGGTCGGTGGAACTGGACCTCGTCGAGACCGACTACCGGGTGCGCTACTGCGGTGTCGGCATGGACCGCGAGAACGCCGCCGAGCCCGAAGACACCGAGCCGGAGGACGTCGAGCAGGAGCGCTACCTGCTCCAGTTCTGGCCCGCGCCGCCCGCGCCGGACGGCGTGGTCCGCCAGTCCAGCGCCCAGGCCGAGTACTGGCACGCCTACGCCCGCAAGCAGCCACCGCCGCCCTCGCCCGAGGAGAAGGAACGCGCCCGCCAGGAGGCCGAACGGGAACGGCGGCGCGCGGCGGAGCAGGCCCGGCACGAGGCGCTGGCGCGCGAGTGGGGTGGTGTGCTGCCCGATCCCCGGCTGGTGGCGATGGGCCGGCCCGCCGTGGACCTGGGCCGCATGGACCGGCCGTTGCTGGACGCCCTGGCCGCCGCCGATGACGACGTGCGGCGGCGGGTGGCCCGGTGGGCGGCACGGCGGGCGTGCGTCGAGGCGGGGCTGGACGGGGTCGCGTGGATCGCGCCCGCGCTGGACGCGGTGGACCGGGGCGAGCCGCTGCCGTTCGCGGACGACCGGGAGCCGTGGGACCGGCTGCTGTCCGACCCGACCGTGCCGCAGACCGTGATCACCACGCTGGACGGCCGCACCGACAACTTCCTCCAGCAGGCGATGGCCCTGCCCGTCCTGTTCTCCGTCGTCGGGGAGGACCCGCTGCGCGCGGTGGTCGAGGTCGTGCACACCGCCGCCGCGACCATGGGGTACGGCCGGCACGGGGTGCTGTTCGCCGAGCTGCGGCAGGCGTTCCCCGGGCTCTAGGCCTCGAACACGACCCGCCCGTCCACCACCGTCATCGCCACGTCGACGTGCGGCAGGTCGGCGGGCGCGACGTCGAGCGGGTTGGCGTCCAGCACGCACAGGTCAGCCGCCTTGCCGACCTCCAGCGTGCCCTTCCACGACTCCGCGCCGTCCTGGTGCGCCGGGTGCACGGTGTGGGCGCGCAGCAGTCGGCGCATCAGGACCCGGCTCGGCGGGAGGTCCAGCCAGCGGGCGGCGGCGGCGATCGAGCGGCGCCAGTCCGGGTCGAGCACGGGCGCGTCGGAGCTCAGGCACACCCGCACACCGCGGTCGAACGCCTCCCGCAGCGGCCACGCGGCGCGCAGCACGTCCTCGCCCAGGGCGGCGGCCAGCCAGGGGGCCGTGGTGACCGCGATGCCGGGCTGCGTGTTGAGCCCGATGCCCAGCGCGGGCAGGCGGTCCAGCACGTGCGGCGGGATCAGGTCGCCGTGGATCAGGTAGTGGCGGCCCGCCGGGCCGTGCGCGGCGATCGCGTCGGCCATCGCGGAGACCACGACCTCGATGGTCCGGTCGCCGGTGGCGTGCACGCCGATCTGGTGGCCGGCGCGGTGGGCGAGGGTGATCATGGCGCGCAGGTTGGCCTCGCGGTCCGGGTCGTGCGCGCCGTCGACCAGCAGGCGGCCGGAGGTGCCGTCGGGGTAGCAGTGGTGGGTCCAGGCCGAGCGCGTGGGCGGGATGCCGTCGGCGAAGATCTTCACGCCGGTCACGTTGAGCCGGCGCGGGTCGGCCGCCGGCGGCGCGGTGGCCAGGCCCGCTTCGAAGGCGTCCAGGGAACTCGGGCCGTCCAGTTCGCCGAACAGCCGCAACACGGTGACCCGGGCACGCAGCTGCCCTTCGTTCGCCAGGGCGGCGTACTCGTCCAACACGGCACTGCCGAAGCAGCCGGTGACACCGCCGTCCTCACCGGGGCCAAGGCCGGGCTCGGTGTAGCTGGTGATGCCCAACCGCGCCGCGAGGTCGCCGGCGTGCAGGATCGCTTTCCGCCGCCCTTCACCGTCGACGATCAAGGGCTCACCGTGCTCACCCGCGCCCTCGCCGAACAGGGTTCGCGGCCACAACGCGCCCAGCCACGCGCCGTGCAGGTGGGAGTCGTTGACACCGGGCATGACCGTGCGACCACGCAGGTCCACCACGCGGGTGTCCGGCCCGACGAGCCCGGCGACGTCGCCGACCGCGACCACCCGCCCGTCGGCGACGGCCAGGCTGTCCGCCTCCCGGTCCCGGCCGTCGAACGTGAGCACCGTGCCGCCGGTGAGCACCAGATCGGCGGGCAGGGATGTCGACACGGCGTCCTCCGTCAACGGCTGTAGATGAACGGACCTCATCCTCTCTGCTGTACTCGAAGGGATCAAGGTTTTAGTCTATGTATGTAGACTAACGTGCGGCGATGAGGAGGTCCGATGACGGGACAGCGGGTGCTGGGTCCGGGTGGTCCGCGGGTGCCGGTCCTCGGGCTCGGCTCGTGGAACACCTGGGACCGCATGGAGTTCGACGACGCGGTCGCACTGCTGCGGCACGCGGTGGACGCCGGCGCGACCCTGTTCGACGTCGCGCACTACAACATGGGTCCGCACGCCGAGCAGGCGCGCACCGACATCATCTTCGGCGAGGCCGTGCGCGCCGCCGGGATCGGGCGCGACGAGTACCACCTGTGCGGCAAGCTGTGGCTCTGGGAGTACCCGGCGACCGGGTTCGCGGGGCAGTTGACCACCTCGCTGGCCCGGGTCGGGGTCGAGCGGTTCGACAGCGTGGTGGTGGGGGACTACCTGTCACCGCCGGACGTGCGGGCCATCGTCACCGACGTCAACGAGCAGATCCGCGCCGGCCGGTTCGCGGTGTGGGGCGTGAACAACTGGGTGGCTTCCGACCTGGCGACCGCCTTGGGGTTCGCCGCCGCCGAGGGGATGGTGCCGCCGACGTTCGCGCAGCTCAAGTACAGCGTCGCCCGCCGGTCCATGGCCGAGGGCGAGCACTACGGTCCGCTGTTCGAGTCCGGGCGGCTGGCGTTGCAGGCGTCGGACGTGCTGGAGGGCGGCATCCTGGCCGGCCGCAAGTTCCCCGAGCGCAAGATCGGCGCGGACCCCGGCGGCATCCGCGACGCCATCCGCGCGGCGGCGGACGAGGTCGCCCTGGTCGCGGCCCGCTTCGACGCCACCCCCGCCCAGGCCGCCATCGCGTTCTGCCTGACCAACCCGGCCGTCGCGAACGTGCTCTTCGGCGTGAGCCGCCTCGCCCAGCTCCGGGAGAACCTGGGCGCCCTGCGCCTGGCCGCCGACCACGGCCCCGAACTCCGCGCCGCGCTGGATCCCCTGTGGACGGACCGGGAAGTCCGCTCCGACGGCTCCTGGTGAGCTAAGCGCGCGTCAGCCGCTCGAAGAACGAATCCAGGTGCTGCCGCTGGAGCTTGCGGGTGGAGAACCGCGGCCCGACCAGGCTCATCACGTTCGCGCCCGCGGTGAGCAGCACGATCTCGTCCACCAGTTGCTCGTCCGGCGTCGCCGTGCGGATGTCGCCGTCCGCACGGCCCCGGCGGATGTGCTCGCGCAGCGCGCCGCGCCAGGACCGCAGGTGCTCGGCGTAGCGGTCGTGCAGCCGCTGGTTGCCCAGGGACATGTCCCAGAACGCGAGCAGCACCCGGCCCGCCGTGATGCGCTTGGCGTCCAGCGGCATCGCGCCGTAGCAGAGGACGCGCAGCGCCTCCAGGCCCGAGCGGTCGGCGGTCGCGGCGGTGATCTGCGCGTGCACCGCCGACAGCGCGCGGTCGAACGTGGCCTCCACCAGGGCGTCCTTGCTGGCGAAGTACCGCTTCAGGGCGCCGTTGGCGAACCCGGCGGCGGCGGCGATCTCCCGCATGGTCGCCGCCTCGAACCCGCCGCGGACGATGAGGTCCCAGGTCACGTCGACGATGTGTTCCCGCCGCTCGTCGTGGTCGATGACCTTGGGCATGCCACTCCTCGCTGCCGCTGACCTGTGTGTATGTCTACGTTCGTAGTGTATCGGCCGGCTTGCCCGGTGCGGCGCGGCCGTCGATAGTGATCGACGTGAACCTCGCCGACCTGTACCGGGACCTCCACCAGCACCCCGAACTGGCCTTCGCCGAAACCCGCACGGCCGCGGTCGCCGCCCGCGAACTCCGCGCCGCCGGTTTCGAGACCACCGAGGGCGTGGGCGGCACCGGCGTGGTCGGCGTCCTGCGCAACGGCGACGGCCCCACCGCGCTCCTGCGTGCCGACATGGACGCGTTGCCCGTGCTGGAGAAGACCGGCCTGCCCTACGCCAGCACGGCGGTCGCCGACCGGGAGGGCGAGCGGGTCCCGGTCGCCCACGCCTGCGGCCACGACGTGCACGTGACGTGCCTGATCGGCGCGGCCCGCCGGTTGGCGGCCCAGCGCGAAGGTTGGCGCGGCACGGTCCTCGCGGTGTTCCAGCCCGCCGAGGAGGTCGGCGGTGGCGCGGAGGCGATGGTCGACGACGGCCTGTTCGACCGCTTCGGCAAGCCCGACGTGGTGTTGGGCCAGCACGTGGCCCCGATCCCGGCGGGTTTCCTGGGCGTGCGCCCGGGTCCGGCGTTCGCGGCGGCGGACACCGTCCGGGTCGTGCTGCACGGCCGTGGAGGCCACGGCTCAAGGCCGGAGGCGGCGGTGGACCCGGTGGTCATGGCGGCGGCAACCGTGCTGCGCCTCCAGACCGTGGTGTCGAGGGAGATCGCCGGCGGCGACACCTGCGTGGTCACCGTCGGCGCTGTGCGGGCGGGTACGGTGGCCAACATCATCCCCGACGACGCCGAGCTGTTGATCAGCGTCCGAAGCTACGACCCGGTGGTGCGGACCAGGGCCCTCACCGCGATCGAACGCATCGTGCGCGCGGAGGCAGCGGCCTCCGGCGCTCCACGCGATCCCGAGGTGACGGTTCTGAGCAGCTTCCCGGCGGCGGTGAACGACGCGGAAGCGGCCGAGCGGACCCGCGCGGCGTTGGCGGGTGTGGTGGGCGCGGAACGGGTAGTCGACCCCGGCCCGGTTACGGGCAGCGAGGACGTCGGCGTGTTCGCGACCGCCGCCGGTGTCCCGCTGGTGTACTGGCTGCTGGGCGGGGCCGACCCGACGGTGTTCGCGGGCGCTCGGACCTTCGACGAGCTGCGACACGTGGCGGCAACGATCCCGGCCAACCACTCACCGCTCTTCGCCCCGGTCATCGAGCCGACCCTGGACATCGGCGTCGCCGCTTTGGTCACCGCCACCCACGCTTGGCTGGCCGTCTGAGGAACGCGCTTCGCGTTTTCAGGATGGACGCGCTGGCGCGCTCTCAGGACGTACGCGCCGGCGCGCTTTCAAGATCAAAAGCGAGCGCTCGCCGCGTGGCAGGCCCTGGGGGTTCCTGTGGCTGATAGCCCGAGCACAAGCAGCGCCTGCGGCGCGAAAGAGCGCCGCTGCGCGGCGAAAGGCAAAGCCGCCGGAGCGCGGCGAATGGCCTAGTCGGTCTGAAGGCCCACGTGGTTGCCGACCTCGTCGTGGTCGGCGGCGCTGAGCACGGCGTCCAGCAACTGCGGGAAGCGGCTGTCCAAGTCCGCTCGGCGCAGGGTCAGGTAGCACCGCGTGCCCTCGTTGCGGCTCTGGACGATCCCGGCCGCCCGAAGGGTCCGCAGGTGGTGGCTCAAGGTCGACTTCGCCACCGGCGCGCAGAACTCGCCGAAGTTCCGCTCCCCGCCGTCGGCGAGCAGCCGGACGACACCCAGCCGGAGCGGGTCGCTGAGGGCCGCCAGCACGTCGGGGAGTTGCAACTCCTCGACGGTCGGGTCGCTGTCCTTGTGGCGCACGCCTCGATCTTACCGCGTTCGATGGTTTGCGAACATCGAACAACGACCGCTAGGTTGATGTTCGATCGTCACCGAACATCGAACAAGACATCGAACGACTGGGGTGGGTCCATGGAACTCAAGGGTCAGGTCGCGCTGGTCACCGGCAGCACGGCGGGGATCGGCCGGGAGACCGCGCGGCTGCTCGCCGGGGCCGGGGCGGAGGTGGTGGTCACCGGGCGGGACGCTGTCCGGGGCGCCGAGACCGTCAAGGAGGTCGAAGCGGACGGGGGTGTGGCCAGGTTCGTCGAGGCGGACATGGGTGACCTGGCGGCAGTGCAGCGACTGGCCGAGGTGGTGGGGGACGTCGACATCCTGGTCAACAACGCGGGGATCTTCCCGTTCGCGCCCACGGTGGAGCAGTCGCCGGCCGACTACGAGCGGTTGTTCGACGTCAACGTCCGGGCGTTGTTCTTCCTCACCGCCGCGCTCGCGCCGAAGATGCTCGCCAAGGGCTCCGGCAGCATCGTCAACGTCTCCACCGCCGCCACGGCCATCGGCGTCCCGGGCGCGGCCGTCTACAGCGCGACCAAGGCGGCGGTCGAGTCGCTGACCCGCACGTGGGCGGTGGAGTTCAAGGGGGCGATCCGGGTCAACACCGTCTCGCCGGGGCCGGTGGCCACCGACACCGTGATGGCGATGAACCCGGAGATCGCCCAGCGGATCGGCGAGGCGACCCTCCTGGGGCGGGTCGCCGAGCCCCGTGAGATCGCTGAGGTCGTCCTGTTCCTGGCCTCGCCGCGGTCGAGCTACATCACCGGTCAGAACCTGGTGGCCGACGGCGGGCACAACATCGTCTAGTGCGGCCGGATCTCGCCTGAACCCCGGCGGACCAGGGACGCGGGCACCACGGCGTGCACGGGCGGGGACGTGTCGCCTTCGATGCGCGCGAAGACGAGTTCCGCGGCCTTGCGGCCCAGGGCCGGCACGTCCTGGCGGACCACGGTGACACCGGGTTGGAGCATGTCCGCCAGGGGGAAGTCGTCGAACCCGATCAACGCCACCCGGTGGTGCAGGTCGCGGGCGCGCAGCACGCGCATGGCGCCCACCGTCACCAGGTTCTGCGCGGTGAACAGGGCGGTCGGGCGGGGATCGCGGTCCAGCAGTTCCGCGGTCGCCCGCTCGGCCGCGTCCGGGCCCTTGAGGTCGGTCCGGACCAGGTCCTCGCGCAGCTTCAGGCCGGCGTGCGCGAGGCCCTCCAGGTAGCCGGTGTAGCGCTCCTGGCTGGTCCACAGGGTCCGCCGGTCGCCCAGGAACGCGATGTCGCGGTGCCCGAAGTCCGCCAGCTGGAGCACGGCCTCGCGCGAGCTGTCCCGGTTGGTGGTGGTGACGCTGTCCGTCCCGCCGAACGTGGGCGGCCGGTCGACCAGGACCATCGGGGTGCCGCGCTCGCGTTCCTGCTGCAGCGCGTCCTGGTGGCCGCCCACCGCCATCACGACCATGCCGTCCACGCGCCGGGTGGCCAGCGACTCCAGCAGCTCCCGTTGCAGGAGCGGCTCGTCCTCGCTGCTGCCCGCCAGCACCAGCACGCCGTTCTGCCGCGCCCGGTCCTCCACCGCGCGCAGCAGCGCCGAGTCGAACGGGTTGGACAGGTCCTCGAACAGCACGCCGATGGTGGCGCTGCGCTTGTCGGACCGGCGCAGGCTGCTCGCGGTCAGGTTCGGCCGGTAGCCGAGGGACCGGGCCGCCGCGCGCACCCGTTCGACCACCTCCGGGCCCGCGCCGGGCAGACCGTTGATGACGCGGGACACGGTCTTGGTGCTGACCCTGGCCAGCGCGGCCACGTCCCGCATCGTCGGCTCACGCCGCTCGTCCATGCTGCTCCACCCCGGGGGTAACGCTTGCGTAACGGCAACTTGTCGTGACTTCGGTCACGAAGCTAGCGTCAACGATGACTCAAGGGAAGTCCCAACCTCGTAGCCAGCTCACAAGGGCGCTGATCAATCCGCTCAGCTGGTTACGTCAACGTTGACGTAGGAGGAGACATGGCGTGTTCGACCGCCAAGCGCACGGCGCTGGCCGCGGCGGCGCTGCTGGCGCTGGCCGCGTGCGGGGACGGCGGGTCGTCCGGTGGCGGCGGCACGCTCGTCGGACTGGTGACCAAGACCGACACGAACCCGTTCTTCGTGAAGATGAAGGAGGGCGCGCAGCAGGCCGCCGGGTCGACGGGCGCGACCGTGCAGTCGTTCGCGGGCAAGCAGGACGGTGACAACCAGTCCCAGGTGGACGCGATCGAGAACCTGATCGGCGCGGGCGCGAAGGGCATCCTGATCACACCCAACGACTCCAAGGCGATCGTGCCGTCGGTGGACAAGGCCCGCCAGGCCGGTCTGTTGGTCATCGCCCTGGACACCCAGTTGGAGCCCGGCGACGCCGCCGACGCCACCTTCGCCACCGACAACTACCAGGCCGGCAAGCTGATCGGGCAGTGGGCGAAGGCCAAGTTCGCCAAGGAGGGCAAGCAGGCCAAGATCGCCCTGCTCGACCTCAACCCGAACCAGGTGTCCGTGGACGTCCAGCGCGACCAGGGCTTCCTGGAGGGCTTCGGCGTGGACGTCAAGGACAAGAACAAGATCGGCGACGAGTCCGACCCGCGCATCGTCGGCCACGACGTCACCGACGGCGACCCGTCCGGCGGCCGGACCGCGATGGAGAACCTGCTCCAGAAGGACCCGGGCATCAACCTCGTCTACACGATCAACGAGCCCGCGGCGGCCGGCGCGTACGAGGCGCTGAAGGCGGCGGGCAAGGAGAAGGACGTCACCATCGTCTCGGTGGACGGCGGCTGCCCGGGCGTGCAGAACGTCAAGGCGGGGATCATCGGCGCGACCGCCCAGCAGTACCCGTTGAAGATGGCGCAGCTCGGCGTCGAGGCCATCGCGAAGTTCGCCAAGGACGGCACCAAGCCGCAGAACACCCCCGGCAAGGACTTCGTCGACACCGGCGTCACCCTGATCACCGACCAGGCGGCCGAGGGCGTGGAGTCCAAGGACTCCGCTTGGGGCCTGCAGAACTGCTGGGGCTGAGGTTGATGTCCACCACCCTGTCCGCCAAACCGAGCGGCAACCCGCCCGGCGCCCCCGAGGCGCGGCGCTCCCCGCTGACCCGGCTCCAGCACCTGCTGCACGCCCAGGCCACCATCGGCCCGGCCGTGGTGCTGCTGGTCGCGGTCATCGTGTTCGCGCTGCTGTCCGACCGGTTCCTGACCCCGGGCAACATCTCCCTGATCGTGCAGCAGGTCGCGGTGGTCGGGACGCTCGCGGTCGGCCAGACGATTGTCATCCTCACCGCGGGCATCGACCTGTCCTGCGGCGCGATCATGGTGCTGACCTCGATCGTGATGGCCAAGGTCGCCGCGGACACCGGCCTGCCCGGTGTGCCCGCGTTGCTGCTGGGGTTCGTCGTGGGCACGCTGTGCGGGTTGCTGAACGGCGTCTTGGTGACCCGGCTGAAGCTGCCGCCGTTCATCGTCACGCTCGGCACGCTCAACGTGTTCTTCGCGCTGAACCTCTGGTACTCGTCCAGCGCGACGATCCGCGGCACGGACATGCCGAAGCTGCTGCTGTGGACGGGTCAGACGTTCACGATCGGCGGCACCCGCATCACCTACGGCTCGATCATGATGGTGCTGCTGGTCGCGGCGATGGCCTTCGCGTTGAAGAACACCGCGTGGGGCCGGCACGTCTACGCCACCGGTGACGACGCCGAAGCCGCGCGCCTGTCCGGCATCCGCACCGGCCGCGTGCTGCTCGGCGTCTACGCCACCGCAGGTCTCGTGTACGCGGTGGCGGCGTGGATCCTCATCGGCCGCATCGCCTCGGCCAGCCCGCAGGCGGGTCAGTTGGACAACCTGGACTCCATCACCGCGGTGGTCATCGGCGGCACGTCGTTGTTCGGCGGGCGTGGCGCGATCGTCGGGTCGCTGCTGGGCGCGTTGATCGTCGGCGTGTTCCGCAACGGCCTGGCGCTGGCCGGGGTGGACGTGCTGTGGCAGACCATGGCCGTCGGCGTGCTGATCATCGTCGCGGTGTCGCTGGACCAGTGGATCCGGAAGGTGAAGCCATGACCACCCCCGTGCTCGAAGCCCGCGGCCTGGTCAAGCGCTACGGCCGGGTGACCGCGCTGGCCGGTGCCGACCTGGAACTGCTGCCCGGCGAGATCCTCGCGGTCATCGGCGACAACGGGGCGGGCAAGTCCAGCCTGATCAAGGCCCTGTCCGGGGCGCTGGTCCCGGACGAGGGCGAGATCCTGGTGGACGGGCAGCCGGTGTCGTTCTCCAGCCCGATCGACGCCCGCCGGGCCGGGATCGAGACGGTGCACCAGTCGCTGGCCGTGTCGCCGTCGCTGGACATCGCCGCGAACCTGTTCCTGGGCCGCGAACGCCGCCGCAAGGGCGTGCTCGGCACGGTGTTCCGGATGCTCGACCGGGCCGGGATGCGCGAGGAGGCCCGCCGCCAGCTCGACGCCCTCGGGATCATGACCATCCAGAACCCCGGCCAGGCCGTGGAAACCCTGTCCGGCGGGCAGCGCCAGGCGGTCGCCGTGGCGCGGGCCGCCGCGTTCGGCAGCCGGGTCGTGATCATGGACGAGCCGACCGCCGCGCTGGGCGTCCGCGAGTCCCGGGCGGTGCTGGACCTGGTGCTCCAGGTCCGGGACCGGGGCCTGCCGGTCATCCTGATCAGCCACAACATGCCGCACGTGTTCGAGGTCGCCGACCGCGTCCACATCCAGCGGCTGGGCCGGCGCAAGGCCGTGGTCGACCCGAAGTCCATCTCGATGTCCGACGCGGTCGCGATCATGACCGGCGCATTGGAGGCACCGTGAGGGTCATCGCCCTGTTACCCGGCACCGTGAGGGTCATCGCATTGTTGGTGGCGGCCGTGGTCGGCCTGGCGCCGACCGCGGCCGCCCAGCCGTCGTTCGACGAGCCGTACCGGCCGCAGTTCCACTTCACGCCCGAGCGGAACTGGATGAACGACCCCAACGGGCTGGTCTACCACGAAGGCGAGTACCACCTCTTCTACCAGTACAACCCCAACGGCAACACGTGGGGCGACATGTCCTGGGGCCACGCGGTGAGCCCGGACCTGGTGCGCTGGCGGGAACTCCCGCTCGCCATCCCGCACGACGACACCGAGATGGTGTTCTCCGGCAGCGCGGTCGTCGACCACGGCAACACCACCGGCTTCGGCACCGCCGAGGACCCGGCGATGGTCGCGATCTACACCAGCCACTACAAGGCCGACGGCCGCCAGGCGCAGTCGCTGGCCTACAGCACCGACAACGGCCGGACGTGGACGAAGTACGCGGGCAACCCGGTGCTGGACATCGGGTCCCGCGAGTTCCGCGACCCGAAGGTGCAGTGGCACGACGGCCGGTGGCTGATGACCGTGTCGCTGTCGGTGGACCGCAAGGTCCGCTTCTACAGCTCACCCGACCTCAAGACGTGGACCCACCTGAGCGACTTCGGGCCGCAGGGCGCGGTGGGCGGCGTGTGGGAGTGCCCGGACCTGTTCCCGCTGGCCGTGGACGGCGACCCGAACCGGGTGAAGTGGGTGCTGGTGGTGAACCTCAACCCCGGCGGCATCGCGGGCGGGTCGGCCGCGCAGTACTTCGTCGGCGACTTCGACGGGACCCGGTTCACCCCCGACGACGACGGCTCGTACACCCCGCCCTCCGGGGTGGTGCTGCAGGACTTCGAGCAACCCGGGTACGGGACGTGGACCACGACCGGGACCGCGTTCGGCGACGGGCCGGTGTTCTCGGCCCAGCCCGGCATCGAGGGCTCCGGCTACGCGGACAGCTTCCACGGCGGCGACCCCGCCACCGGCACGCTGACCTCGCCGGAGTTCACCGTCTCCTCGCGGTACCTGAACTTCAAGGTGGCGGGCGGGCGGCACCCGCGGGTCCCGGGGTCCTCGACCGAACCGCCCGCCGGGCGCGTGCTGGCCGACTTCGAAGGCGCCGACTACGGGTCGTGGACGGTCACCGGCGACGCGTTCGGCACCCGGCCCGCGACCGGGACGCTGCCCGGCCAGCACCCGGTGTCCGGGTGGGTCGGCGGCGGCCTGGTGAACACGTTCCTCGGCGGTGACGCCACCACCGGGACGCTGACCTCGCCGGGGTTCACCGTCGACCGCCCGTGGCTGAACCTGCTGGTCGGCGGCGGGCACCACCCCGGCCGGACCGCCGTGGACCTGGTGGTGGACGGGCAGGTGGTGCGCACCGCGACCGGCCGGAACAACGAGGCGCTGGACTGGGTGGCGTGGGACGTGCGCGAGTTCGCCGGCCGCACCGCCCGGCTGCGGGTCGTGGACGCCGAGACCGGCGGGTGGGGGCACGTGAACGTCGACCACGTGGTGCTCTCCGACGCGCCGGCCGCGCCGTGGTCGGTCGAGACGACGGTGGACCTGCTGGTGGACGGGTCGGTCGTGCAGAGCGTGACCGGCGACGACTCCGGGACGCTGGACTGGGCGTCGTTCGACCTGCGGTCGTACCAGGGTCGGCGGGCGCAGGTCCGGCTGGTGGACCGCAACACCGGCGGGTGGGGCCACCTGCTGGTGGACCACTTCGTGGCGGCCGACGCGCCGGCGCTGTCGTCCACCCAGCGCGCCTCGTGGGTGGACCACGGCAAGGACTACTACGCCGCCGTGTCGTGGGAGGGCGCGCCGGACGGCAAGCGGCACATGATCGGGTGGATGAACAACTGGCAGTACGGCGGCGCGGTGCCGACCTCGCCGTGGCGCGGCGCGCAGAGCGTGCCCCGGGAGATGGGGCTGGTCTCGCGCGGCGGCCGGATCGTGCTGACCCAGCAGCCCGTGGCGGCCCTGCGGTCGTTGCGCGGTGCGGCGGTGGTGCGCGGCGGGATGACCGTGCGGGACGGGGCGGTGTCGGTCGCGCGGGGCACGTCGTACGAGGTCGACACGACGTTCGCGCTCGGCGACGCGGACCGGTTCGGGCTGGAGGTGCGGACCGGGCCGGGGGAGAAGACCGTGATCGGCTACGACTCCGGCGCGCGGGAGCTGTACGTGGACCGCACGCGGTCCGGGCAGGTCGGGTTCAGCGCGGACTTCCCGGGCGTGCAGCGGGTGCGGCTGGAACCGGTGGACGGCCGGGTGCGGCTGCGGGTGCTGGTGGACCGGTCGTCGGTGGAGGTGTTCGGCGGCGCGGGCGAGGCGGTGATCACCGACCAGGTGTTCCCGTCGGCGGGCAGCGACGGGGTCCGGGTGTTCGCGGAGGGCGGTGCGGCACGGGTGGCGAAGTTCCAGCTGTGGCCACTGCGCTCCTACCGGCGGTGAGCAGGACGTTCGCCTGAACGGGTGAACCTGTTGGGCCATCGGTAATACGCCGGGTGGACGTGGCGAGGACCGGAGTGACGGCGGGTAACACGCCGTGACGGCAGGAGGTCCTCGCCATGACCCGCACCAACGACGGCGTACCGGCCGTGCTCGCCGCGATCGAGGCGGCCGGGCAGGCCGATCCCGATGCCGCGAAGAAGGTCGCCGAGGCGGCGAAGGCGGCGGCCGACGCCGAAGCCGCCCGGATCGCCGCCGAGCGGGCGCAGGCGGAGCTGGCGGAGTGGCGCGACTCGGCTGACCTGCGCAAAGCCCAGAACGAGGCGGCCCAGGCGAAGATCGCCGAGGAGGCCGAGAAAGCCGAGCGGGACAAGTGGGCCGCGCTCGTGCCCGACCTGTCCAAGGTGCAGCTCGGCCAGACGTCCGCGGCCGGTGACCAGGCGATTCGGGGCAGCGCGCTGGCCCTGCGGGCGCTGGAGGACGCCGCCGGCGCGGTCGCGAAGGTCGTCACGGACCTCAAGCCCACCAAGTCGGTCCTGGTCACCGGCGAGGTCGACCTGGCCGCCGGCGAGGCCGCCCACCGGTCGGTCCGCACGGGGCTGGCACGCCTGACGAAGACCGCCGACGACCTGCTGGAACGCGTGCGGCCACCCGCGCAGGAGGTGGCCGCGCCGCTCGCGGTCGGCGCGATCGTGGCCCAGGCCGTCCCCGCCCTGATGAGCCTCGCCTCGCCCAAGCGGAACGTGACGACCGTCGCCGTCCCCGCCGACGACGTCGCCTCGGCGGCGAGCGTGATCGGGAAGCTGCTGGCCGCCGGGGTCCCGGTCGTGCACGACGACTTCCGGATGCCGAAGGCGACCCGCCTGGAGAACTCCCTCGCGGACCTGATCGAGAAGCGGAACGAGGTCGCCGACCGCGCCGAACAGCTCGGTGACGACCGCAAGGCCGACCGTGACCAGCTGAAGTCGTTCGTCGCCTCGGTCGACGCGTTACTGACCGCCATCTCCACCGTCCCCTCGGGCGCGAGCCGCTCGCCGTGGGCCGACGCCTGCCTGCGCGACGCGCTGCACGACGAGTCGGTGGAGTACGTGGTGCTGGTCAAGGGCGCGGCCGGCACGACCACCCAGCTGGTCAGCGACCGGCCGTTCGCGGCGGACGACGTATCACTGGTGGCCGACGTGAGCATCACCTACCTGGTGCTGCACGTCGCCGACAACAGACTCGTCGCGGCCGGCTCGGCGGCGGGCACCGCGACCGTGATCGGCAAGATCGGCGCAGAACTGGACGTGAAGCCATGACCGACGCCAGGAACTACCTCCACCTGCTGGGCCAGGGACAGGGCGCGGCGCAACTGGAGAGCGCCGGGGCCACCCCCGGCACCCCGCCGCCCAAGCCCGAACTCCTCGACAAGCTCAAGGCCGAGATCGCCTGGGTGGAGCGGAAGACCGGGATCCGGCCCGACGAGGACGCCGTGCGCGCGTTGCTGGGCAACGCGAACGAGGCGATCAGCCGCCTCTACGGTGACGGCGCCGACGCGTCGCTGGGCGAGGCGGAGATGTCCGGGCTGGAAGCGGTGGTGCGGGCGGACGGGTCGCGGCCCGTGCTGTTCGTGGAGGACGACTTCGTAGACCTGAGAGCCCCGTCGCTCGGGCTGTTCGCGGCCTCGCTGTCGCGGGTGTCGGACGCGGTGCGGGACGTGTGCCGGGCGGTGGGGCGGGTGGACGACCCGTCGCCCGAGGTCCGGCTGGGCTACCACGGCACCGCGTGGATGGTCGGCGACGGCCTGGTGGCCACCAACTACCACGTGCTGCAAGCGATCGCGCCCGGCGGGGTGCGCCGGGACGGCCGGTTCCAGGGCCGGCTCAAGACCGGCGTGTCCGTCCACTTCGGACACGAGGTGAAGGGCGCGCTGCCCGAGCGGCGGTTCCCGATCCGCCGGGTGGTCGCGGTCGGCCGGGAGGGCGAGGACTCCACCCGCCACCCCGAGTTCCCGGAGCTGAACTTCGGCGGCCTGGACCTGGCGATCCTGGAGCTGGAACCGGTGCCCGGCCGGCCGTTCCCGGCCCCGGTGAAGGTGGCGCGCGGCGACGACCCGGTGAGCATGGGCGGCCTGGCGACCCGGGGGCGCGGCGTCTACCTGGTCGGCTACCCCGGCGGGTCGACCTCGCCGGACCTGTTCGCGAGCATCTTCGCCGGCGTGCGCAGCTTCAAGCGGCTCGCGCCAGGCGCGATCATGGCCGGCGCGGGCGAGGTCGAGCACGACCCGAAGGGCTGGATCCTCACCCACGACATCAGCACGCTGGGCGGCAACTCGGGTTCGGCGCTGGTCGACCTCGACGGCGACGGCCGGTCCGTGCTGGGCCTGCACTTCGCGGGCAACCACCTGCGCGAGAACTGGGCGCACGCGGCCGAGCGGATCACCTCCGACCTGGACGCGGCGGTGGGGGTGTAGTGCCGTGGCGGCTCCGGTCGACGAGGGTCGGTGGGACCCGAAGGTGGTCGCGCTCGCGCACGCGGTCAAGCTGGACGACCCCGTCCTGGTGGACCGCGTGTGGGAGCGGCTGCGCCTGGCCCACGGCATCCACCTGCGCCGCGACACCGGGGCCGACCCGCTGGAGTTCGCGGCGGAGGCGCTGCACGTGGCCGAGGGGCGCGGGCTCCTGCGTGCGCTGGCCATCGAGCTGATCAACCAGGAGCTGGTGCTGCCCGAATTCGAGGAGCGGCTGACCGCGATGGTCGGGGCGACCGCGTTCAACCTCCAACTGTTCGTCAACGGCGACTTCACGCCCAAGAGCGCGCTGGTGTCGGCCCGCCGGTTCCTGGACAGCTGCGACCGGGTGTGCCGCATCGACGTCGACGGCCGGCACCACGGGACGGGCGTGCTGGTGCGGCCCACGCTGGTCGCGACCGCCGCGCACGTCGTGCAGGACCTGGTGCGCGTGGAGAACGGTGTGCTGACGGCGGTCGAGGGCAGTCGGGAGAAGTTGACGCTGACGTTCGGCTACGCCGAGGACTACCTGCCGCCGCCGGCCGCCGAGCCGCGCGGCGCGGCCGGTCTCCAGGTGGTGCCCGAGCAGGTCCGGGTCTTCGAGGGCGAGGTCGCGGAGCCGCACGAGCAGTGGCTCGCGTGGGGCAGCCTGCCCACGGCGTCGGAACGCTTGGGGCTGCTGGACGTCCGCGACATCGCCGGTATCACCGAGTCCGACGGCCCGTGGGACCTCGCGCTGATCCGGCTCGCCGAGCCGCGCCGGGTGGACCGGAGGACCCGCCTGGGCAGCCGGCCGCCGGGCGACAAGTTCCCGGTGCACGTGCTGCACCACCCGGGCCGGGCGAGCGGCGTCGCCGAACCGCTGCTGTGGTCCATCGGGCAGCTCGACGAGCAGCTGGGCGCACCCGCCGTGCGGTACCTGCACGACGCCAACACCGTCGCCGGCTCGTCGGGCGCGCCGCTGTTCGACGACGAGTGGCGCGTGGTGGCCCTGCACCAGGGCGGCGGGCGGACGTTGCAGGCCGTCGGGGACGCGCCGAGCGTGCCGGCCGAGGCGCGCAACCGGGCGGTGCCGGTGTGCCGGTGGCTGTCGAAGCTGGACGAACTGGAGGATGTCGTGCCCTACCTCCAGGAAGTCCGGGGACCGGCCGGGCCGCAGCGGGTCGTGGGTCGCCGGGGCACGCAGGAGCGGCTGTGGCGGGCGCTGCGCGAGGGCGCGCCGGCCGAGGACCGGCTGCTGATCGTGCGCGGCGAGCCGGACACCGGGCTGCGGTTCACCAAGCGGCTGGTGGGGGAGTACGTGCGCACCTACAGCGACGGTGTCGTGGTGGCGCTGGACGTGGCCAACGCGCTGGGCACCGACGCCGCCGGGTTCGCCGAGCACATCGCGGGGACGCTGTCCGCCGAGCTGGACCCGGCGTGCGGCGCCCCGGTGACGACCGGGCAGAGCCAGGTCCGCAACGGGATCGCGCCGCGGCTGGGCGCGGTGCTCGACGGCGTGGCCGGTCGGCGCGCGGTGTGGCTGGTGTTCGAGGGGTTCGACCGGGCGCGGGTCAGCGACCAGCACGGGATCGACAACCTGCTGCTGAGCCTGATCGGGGCGCTGCCGGACTACCGGACCGTGCGGCTGGTGATGGTGTCGTGGCAGCAGACGCCGCCGGACCGGTTCGCGCTGTCGGTGGAGGACCTGAAGCCGCCCACGGCGGAGGACGTGGCCTATGCGCTGGTCGGGCCGGGCGGGCGGCCGGGGGAGGACGACGTGGCGCTGGCGGAGTTCGCGTTGGAGCGGGCCAAGGCGGGGAACCTGACGGGGTACCGGGCGGCGGCGAAGGCGATCGAGCTGGTCCTGGGCATGCTGAAGGCCCGCGAGGTGGCGTGATGACCGTGCCCACGACACCTGAGGAGAACAGGTTGCTGGAAGCGTTCCTGGCGCGGCGGTCGTCGGCCGAGCGGGAGGCGTTGGTGCGCAGGCTCGCCCCGCCCGAGCCGCCGCCGGTCGCCGAGTCCGCGGTGCGTGCCGTGCGGACCCGGGGCGCGCTGTCGGGATCGGTCGCGCCGCGGGACCTGGTGCGCGGGTTGCCCGCCGAGGAGGCCGACCGGGTCCTGGATCTCGTGGCGATCGACTTCGACCGGGCGCTGGTCGGCCGCGAGTGGCGGTGGACCATGCGCAGCGGGCCGCGCGAAGAGGCGTTGGCACGGCTCGCGGCCGAGGGCGGGGTGACCGCGGCGTTGGCGGAGGCCGAGCGGGTCCCGACCGACGAAGCCGGGAAGACGTTGCGCGAACTGGCCGCCGCCGGACGGGACGGGGCGCGGCCGTTGTTCCGCCGGTTCGCCCGGGAGGAGCGGGACGACCGGGCGATCCTCCAGGCGCTGACGTGGGCCGCCCCGCTGGGCGGGCGGCAGGGTCACCTGGCCGAGGCGCGCCGCCGGGCCGGCCTGATGGCCGTTCGCGACAGCTACAAGAACCTGCTCGACATGGGCGTCCACGGCCGCGACCGGGAACTGGAAGCGTTGCGGCACTTCGTGTGCGCGCCGGTCGACCCGGCCGGTCCGGTGCCGGTGCTGGCGGTCACGGGTGTCGGCGGCGCGGGCAAGTCGACGTTGCTGGCCGCTCTGGTCGAGCCGTACCTGGAGCGGCAGTTGGACGCCGACGTCCCGGACGGGCCGATCGCCGTCGTGATCGACTTCGACCGGGTGGTGTTCCGGGTCAACGCCGAGCTGGAGCTGTCCTTCGAGGTCACCCGCCAGTTGGGCTGGGCGGCCCCGATAGCCTCCGCCGACTTCTCCGCCCTGCGCCACCAGGCCCGCGAGGAACGCCGCCACGTGGGCACCGACCTGGCCGTGGAGTCGGTGGAGACCGACGTGCGCACCGCGACCGGGTTCGAGTTGGAGGCCCGGGTCCTGCTCGACCTGCACGACCTGCGCCGGCGGACCGTCGTGCTGGTGCTGGACACCTTCGAGGAGTGGCAGCGCGACCGGCCGGTGGCGGGGGCGCGGCGCGGCGGGTGGAACGACCCGGAGCGGCGCATCCAGGAGTGGATCTGGCGGTTGCGGCACGAGATGGGGCTGGACCACCTGCGGGTCATCGTGTCCGGGCGGGCTCCGGTGTCCACATTGGACGATCTGGCCATGGTGCCGCCGCTGGAACTGGGCGATCTGGACACCGACGCGGCGGTCCGCGTGATCACCGGGTTCGGCGTGGACCGGGACGCGGCCGGCGCGGTCGCCCGTGCGGTCGGCGGCAACCCGTTGGCACTGCGGGTGGCGGCGCGCTTCTACGGCAAGCTGTCCGACGCCGAGCGCCGCCGGTTCGTGGCCACCGCGCACGAGACCCACCCCGGGCTGGACGACGAACTGCGCGCCGCCGTGCTGTACGACCGGTTCCTGTCCCACATCCGCGACGAGCGCGTCCGCCGGCTCGCCCACCCCGGCCTGGTGCTCCGCCGCGTCACGCCCGACCTGGTCCGGCACGTCCTCGCGCCGCACTGCGACCTCGACCTCGACCACGGCGACGAGCACACCCTGGTCGACCTGCTGGCCGACGAGGTGTGGCTGGTCGCGGAGGCCCCCGACGGCCTGCGCCACCACCACGAGGTGCGCCGGGCGATGCTGCGCATGATGACCGGCGACCCCCGGCACGGCCACCGCGTCCGCGCGATCCACCGCGCCGCCGCCGACTGGTACGCCGCCGGCCGCGACCAGCACCTCCGCGACGACGCCGCCCGCGCCGAAGCCCTGTACCACCTGCTGATGCTGGAGGACGGCCGCCGCCCGGTCACCGAAGTCCTGGGCACGCACTTCCCGCCCACGGGCAACGACTTCCACCCCCGCGTGACCGTCCAACTGCGCGCGCTGCGCGGCGAAGACCTGACCGACGAGGAGGCGCTGGAACTGCCCGCCGAGGTGTGGAACCGGTGGCTGGCCGGTTATGGCGGGCACCTGCTCGCGGACGGCTTGGCCGAACACGCGTTGCGCCTGTTCGAGGACCGCCTGCGGTGCCGCGGTGACGCGCACGAACCGGAATGGCTGGCTCGCGCGTACTGCGACGCGGCCCGCTGGCGCGAGTACTGGCCGATCGTGGCACGCGTGCCCGGTTCGCCCCGGGTCGACCGGTACGCCCTGATCAACGCGCTGGCCTCGCACGATCTGGCTGAGTACGACCGTCGCGTGGCGGCTCTGCGCGGTTCTCAGTTGGACCGCTTCCTGACTGCCGGCGGCGGCTTCCTGTCTTCGTTGCGCGGCAAGTACTTGCGCCACCGGAAATCGTTGCGGGAAAAGGACCTCTACCCGGTCGACGAACTGCGCCGGGCGGTGGTGCGGGCCGCCGCCGGCACACCGTCCACCCTGACCGGCCTGTCCGGCCTGTTCCGCCCCGACCCGGCCTGGCTGCGCGACTGGACCCGGCTCGTCGGCGGCCCTGACCTGGCGGCGGAACTGCCTTCGGTCCCGTGGTCGGTGCGCAGCGACGAACTCCTGGGCGAGTGGTCCGCCCGCTTCGCCCGCACCTGGCCCAAGCCGGTGATCACGCCTTCCCGCCTGACCCCGGACCTGGTCCACGTGCTGCGCGGCGACAACCCCGAGCTGCGCCCGGCGGTCCGGCTGGCGGCTGGGGTGGTGGCCGACCGGTTGGGCGTCCGGGCGGTGGCCGAGGCGGCGGGCGAGGTCCTGCCCATCCCGACCGCCGACTTCGACCCCGATGCTCTGTCGGACGCGGTGGAGCACGCGGTGATCGTCCAATTGGTGGAGTACGTGGACCGTTCGGGCGTCCTGCGGCCCTTCCTGGCGGGATTGCACGCGCGGTATCCGGCATCGGGCCTGGTCCGCGGTGTTCACGAGGCGTTCGAAGCCTGGGACGACGCCCACGAGGAGCTGTTGTCCCGACTCGTGTAGCAACCACGGGCCGCGCTACGCGTCTCGGACGGTAAAACCCGACTTCCCTTGCGAGGTCCGCGTGATCCGTCCTCTTGCCCTGGCCGCCCTGACGGCCGCCGCCACCCTGACCGCCACCGCCCTGATTGCCGCGGGGCCCGCGCACGCAGCGATTCCCGGCGACGAACTCGTCTGGTCCGACTCCATCGGCCTCACGTCCGCCACCAGCCGCATCAACTCCGTCTCCTGCCCGTCCGGCAAGCAGCTCATCGGCGCCCGCGCCTACACCAGAGGCGCGCCCCGGGACACCCTGATCACCGCCCTCATCCCGACCGCCACCGCCGCCGTCGCCCTGGCCCGCGAGGACGAGGACGGCACCGAGCGGGAGTGGACCGTGACCGTGGAGGCGGTCTGCGCGCTGCCCGTCCCGGGGCACCAGATCGTGGTCCAGCACTCGGAGACCAACTCGACCAACAAGCAGGTCCGCGCGACCTGCCCCACCGGCAAGAAGCTCCTGACCGCGGGCTGGAACACCCAGGGCGAGGGGCAGGTCTGGGTGAACCAGGTGGCCTTCGCGTTCGACGTGACGAGCGTGGCCGTCACCGGCATGGAAGACCCGGACGGGTACGCGGGCAACTGGCGGCTGTCGACCTACGCGGTGTGCGCGGACCCGTTGCCCGGCCAGACCGTGCGCACGGCGACCTCGGTGACCGACCAGTCGGACAAGATGTTCGACGTCCGGTGCGAGTCGCACCAGCGGTGGCTGTCGGCGGGGTGGTCGTTCATCGGCGCGGGCGGCGTGACGCCGGCGGGGCAGGTCTCGCCGAACCTGTGGGCGCAGGGGACGTCCTGGTTCCAGCTCAACGCGTGGGAGGACGACGACGGGTTCATGCACGACTGGTACGCCGTGGGGCGGGCGGTGTGCGTCGACCGGGCGTGAGCCGAGGCAAGATCACAAGCTGAAAACTCAAAGCTAAAAGCGAGCGCTCGCCGCGCGGCAGGCCCCGGGGGTGGAAGGGCGTCGGTTCGTCCCCCGTACGGCCTGCCGGAGGCAACCACCCTTCGCTCCTCTTCGCAACCGGTGAAGCGTGGTTGCGAAG
>NZ_JAPSLK010000009.1:183573-210585 GCF_031180885.1 Saccharothrix sp. | reverse complement strand
CGAACGACCTGGGCGGGACGTTGATGGAGGAGACCATCAGCCGCATGGCCGGCTCCGAACACGGCTCCGCCCGTACCGTCGAACAGCTGCACGCCACTGCGGCATTGGCCGGACGACCTGCCCGGCAGCGCACTACGACATATGGCCGAGTGGATGCCGTGAGGTAACCCCCACGGGCGAGTGGGTGATCGCGGATGGCTAGTCTGCCGTCCGGTCGCGTTTTACCCGAACTCAACACACGGAGCTCCACAGCTTCGGTAGGTTCGCGGCCGACCGTCAACAAGGTTCACCCGTCCGTGGGGTGACGCTTTGCGAGGAGGCTCGGCAGTGCGCGGTCGCAGTGCAGCACTGGGTCTGGTCGTGGGCACGGTGTCGCCCCTGGTCACCACGGGTGTGGCGGCGGCGGGCACGACTGTGGTCGCGGCGGCTCCGGTGACGTTGAACGCGCCTGTCGGTGTCGCCGCGGTGGCGTTCGGTGTGGTCGGCCTGGTCACGGGCCTGGTCCGCCGGCGTCGAGCCGCGGTGCAGCGCGCCCAGTCCGGCCCGAACGCCCTGGTCGAGCCCGCTTCGGCACTCGACCCGACGGCCACCCTGCCCGCCGCGGTCCCCGCCCCGGCCCTCGACGCAGCGAAGAGCTGAACCCCGCGCCTCGCCCTTAAGGTCGCGAGAGGTTCCATGCGGGCCTTGTAAGCGCCCCTTCCGGCCGCGGGTACGGCCGCCTGCTGGTCTTGCGAGCGGGGCCGTCTGCCGGTCTTGCGAGCGGGCCACCCGCCGGTCTTGCGAGCGAGCTGTCTGCCGGTTTCGCGGGCGGTCGTCTGCTGGTCTCGGGAGCGGTCGGGCAAGCTCCCCGCGGGCTCGGCATCTGCGCTGCCCGGGGTTCGCGGCCGAAGTTGTCGGTCCCTCGTGAGACGATCGACTCGGGGGCCGGAGGCCACGCGAGGTCACGTGGGCCAGGTGGGGCTGGGTGAGGCCACGCGAGGTCACGCTGGGGCCACGCGAGGTCGCGTTGGGGCCGGGTGAGGTCGCGCACGGCGGGTTCCGCGGCCGGAGGAATGCGCGGGGCCGGCCGCTTCCCGGCGAGTAGGCGGGGCCTGGGAGAATCGTGGCGTGTCTGCTGCGAACCCCGCGAACACCGCGAACGCCGCCGAGGGCCAGGCCGCTCCGGTGAGCCGCCCCCGTGTCCTGTCCGGCATCCAGCCGACGGCCGGGTCGTTCCACCTCGGCAACTACCTCGGTGCGATCCGGCAGTGGGTGGCGCTCCAGGAGACGCACGACGCGTTCTACTGCGTCGTCGACCTGCACGCGATCACCGTCGAGCAGGACCCCAAGGTCCTCAGGCAGAACACGCGCACCTCGGCCGCCCAGCTGCTCGCGCTCGGCATCGACCCGGACAGCGCCACGCTGTTCGTGCAGAGCCACGTCCCCGAGCACGCGCAGCTCGCGTGGGTCCTCCAGTGCCTCACCGGGTTCGGCGAGGCCAGCCGGATGACGCAGTTCAAGGACAAGTCCGCCCGCCAGGAGACCCAGGTCGGCGTCGGCCTGTTCACCTACCCGATCCTCCAGGCCGCGGACATCCTGCTCTACAACGCCCACCACGTCCCCGTCGGCGAGGACCAGCGGCAGCACCTCGAACTCACCCGGGATCTCGCCCAGCGGTTCAACACGCGCTACGGCAAGACGTTCCGGTTGCCCGAGGCCTACATCGTCAAGGACACCGCCAAGATCTACGACCTCCAGGACCCGACCGCCAAGATGAGCAAGTCGGTGCCCACCGGCGTGGTCGAGCTGCTGGAGGACGTCAAGCGGTCCGCGAAGAAGATCCGGTCCGCGGTCACCGACACCGGGCGGGACATCGTCTACGACCCCGAGAACAAGCCCGGGATCAGCAACCTCCTGGTCATCTACTCCGCGCTGTCCGGCCGGACGGTCGACGAGCTGGTCGCGGACTACGACGGCAAGGGCTACGGCGACCTGAAGAAGGACCTCGGCGAGGTGTTCACCGAGTTCGCCACGCCGATCCAGGAGAAGGTGGCGGGCTTCCTGGCCGACCCGGCGGAGCTGGACAAGGTGCTGGCCAAGGGCGCGGAGCGGGCGCGTGAGGTCGCTGGGAAGACGTTGGCGCGCGCGTACGACAAGGTGGGGTTCCTGCCGAGTGGCGCGTGATCACGCGAACCCCTAGCGTCTGGTAGGTGGCGGAAGAGTCCAAGCTCGACAGGCTGCGCCGCGAGCGCCCGTGGCTCGATCACCTGGTCCGCGCCGGTGAGCGCTACTCCAAGCAGTACGGCGCGCACTACGCCGCCGCGGTGACCTACTTCAGCGTGCTCTCGCTGGTGCCGATGCTCATGATCGGCTTCGCGATCGCCGGTTTCGTGCTGTCCTCGCAGCCCGAGCTGCTGGACGAGCTGAAGCAGGGCATCGCCGAAGCCGTGCCGGGCACGTTGGGCGACACCATCAACCAGGTGGTGGCGCAGGCGATCGAGTCCAAGGGCACGGTCGGCGTGTTCGGCTTGCTCGGCGCCGCCTACTCCGGGCTCGGCTGGATGAGCAACCTCCGCGACGCCCTGACCGCCCAGTGGGGCCACGCCAAGGCGGACCTGCCGTTCTTCAAGACGGCGCTGAAGGACCTGCTGGCGCTGCTGAGCCTGGGCCTCGCCCTGGTCGTCTCGTTCGGCCTCACGGCGGTCGGCAGCGGGTTCGCCCAGCTCGTGCTGGAGTTCGTCGGCCTGGACGGCGTGTGGTGGGCCGAGGCGCTGCTCAAGGTCGGCACCATCGTGCTGGCGCTGGCCGCGAACTGGCTGGTGTTCCTGTGGGTGCTGGCGAAGCTGCCGCGCAAGCCGGTCGGCTGGCGCAGCGCGCTGAAGGGCGCGGCCGCGGCGGCGATCGGGTTCGAGGTGCTCAAGCAGGTCGGGACGATCTACCTGACCATGGTCACGTCCTCGCCCGCCGGCGTGGCGTTCGGCCCGATCATCGGTGTCCTGGTGTTCGCGAACCTGGTCGCCCAGTTCCTGCTGTTCATCACCGCCTGGACCGCGACCGCCCGGGAGAACCTCCTCAAGGACCCACCCCAGCCGCCGCCGCCCGCGGTCATCCGGCCCGTGGTGGAGGTCACGAAGACCCCCAGCGCCCGCGCCGCCGCCGGACTGGTCGGCGCGGGACTGGTGGCGGGCTTCCTGTTGCGCAGGCGTTGAACCCTGCTGCGCAGCCGCTAAGTCAGAGGCGCTCGGTCAGAGCCGCTGGGTGCGCAGCCGCTGGGTCAGAGCCGCTGGGTCAGAGCCGCTGGGTCAGAGGCGCTGGGTCAGAGGCGCTGGGTCACTGCCAGAAGACCGCGAGGCCGACGTTCACCACGACCAGGCCGACGAGGGTCTGCGGGAGCCACGACGGCGCCTTGGGCTTGTTCAGGTTCGCCGCGGCCAGGCCGCCGATGACCACCAGCACCAGCGTCTTGATGCCGAGCTTCATGTGGTTGTAGTCGGCGTCGGTCAGCGGGGCGATCGCGTAGAGCGCCACACCGGTGATGAGCTGGAGACCGACGCCGTGCAGCCAGCCCTTGTTCAGCGGCGCGTCCTTGCCCGCCCGGTTCTGGACGAAGAACATCGCGACCAGCATTGCCATGCCGAGCAGGTGCAGGAACACCAGCAACAGGCGCACGAACTCCACGGCGGAGCCTCCAGGGTGTGTGGTGGGTTACTTGCGGAGCGCCCGCAGGCCGCGCACGCCCAGCACCCCGATGATCGTGCCGAACACGAGCGACGCGACGACGAGCACCAGGTGCACGGTGAAGAACGCGGTCGGGCCGGCGTCCCACGAACGGGGGTCCTTCCAGATGTTGCGCAGGAAGTTCGGCCAGATCACCCAGGACCACACCCCGAAGGCCACCAGGAACAGCGACATGCCGCGGGAGAGCTTCACGGATGCAGTATCGGACGTGGCGGGTGCACGTCACTCAACCGGGGTGGATAGCCTGGGCGGGTGCGTTCCCCCGCGACACGACGGCCTGTAGCCACGGCCCTGGCTGCCTGCACGCTGTTGGCCACCGCAGTGTTCGGTGCGTCCCCGGCCCAGGCGCAGCCCGCCCCGTGCGACAACCGGGTGTCACCGCCGCCTGCGGTGGACACGTCCGAACAGGTGCCCCCGGGCGCCCAACCGCCACGCCCGCTGGAGGTGCCGGAGAACCCGGTCGGCGGCGAGCGGCTGGGCGAGTGCGGGCTGGTGCTGCCCGCCAACGCCCAGAAGCTCCCCGACGACATCAGCGCCCGCACGTGGCTGGTCGCCGACATGGACTCGGGCGCCGTCCTGGCCGCCTACGACCCGCACGGCCGCCAACGGCCCGCGTCGGTCATCAAGGTGCTGCTGGCGATGGTGGTGGCCAAGGAGCTGTCCCCGGACGCCACCGTGGCCGCGACCCAGGAGGACGTCGACCAGGAGTGCACGTGCATCGGCCTGCGGGTGGGTGCCGAGTACACGGTCGAGCAGCTGCTCCAGTCCCTGGTGATGGCGTCGGGCAACGACGTCGCCCATGCGCTGGCGAGGCGCCTGGGCGGCCTGCCGAGCGCGATCCGCAAGATGAACGCGTTGGCGGCCGAACTGGGTGCCCTGGACACGCGGGCGGTCACGCCGTCCGGGCTGGACGCGCCGGGCACCAGCACGTCCGCCTACGACGTGGCGCTGATCTTCCGCGCGGCGATGAAGTACCCGGACTTCGCCAAGGCCGTGGTGACGCAGAAGATCGACTTCCCGGCGAAGAACGGTGTCGGGACCGTGCCGGTTTACAACGACAACAAGCTTTTGACGTCGTATCGGGGTGCTTTGGGTGGAAAGTCCGGATTCACGGACGACGCCCAGCACACGTATGTGGGTGCGGCCGAGCGGGATGGTCGGAGGTTGGTCGTTGTGCTGTTGCGCGGGCAGCAGCAGCCGGTGCGGATGACCGACCAGGCGGCGCGGCTGTTGGACTGGGGTTTCGAGCTGCCCAAGGACGCGTCCGTGGGTCGGTTGGTGGACGGCGCGCCTCAGGCCAAGAAGAAGACCACGGAGCCGAAGCTGACGCCGACCAGTGCGGCTGTGGGACAGGTCGCTGAGTCGCGGGATACGCAGGACGCGGCCATGGAAAAGGCGTTCGGGACCGTCGGGTTGCCGATTACGGCGGTGGCGGGGTTGGGCGTCATCGCCGCATTCTTCTTGTACCTGCGGAACCGGCGTGCCAAGGCTGCTCGTGCTGCTCGTGCGGCTGCTCAGGCGTCCCAGACGACCGGCTGACGCTCCTATGGAGGGGCTCCAGGCTCTTTAGAGCGCGGTGCGCGTTCCTCCTTCAGTGGTGAGGAGCGGGGTCCTGTTTTGACCCGCGAAGCGTGGGCCTGAGCGGGGAACGTCTCGTTTGAAGATCAAAAGAGCCTCGCCGGCGGGCGAGCCGCCAAGGATGACACAACTGCAAGAGCGGGGGCTTCTTGCTTGTGTCATCCCCGCATGACCCGGCAAAGCCGACCACAGATTTCCCGGGCGCCGCCGAAAACTTTTGCTCGTTCCTCGCAAAACTTTTTGGCGGCACCCGGGAAATCTGTGGTAGCCCTTCGGGCGGGCCATACGGGGATGGCACAAGCAGGAAGCCCGGGTTGGGGTGTGTGCCCCGGCGGCACTGCCCGACGGCGCTGCGCGCCGAAAGCAAAAGCAGAAGGGCGGGACCGTGAGTGGTCCCGCCCTTCCGGTGTGCTGGGGTCAGATGCGCTTGAAGAGGAGGGCGCGTTTGACTTCCTGGATGGCCTTCGTCACCTGGATGCCGCGCGGGCAGGCGTCGGTGCAGTTGAACGTCGTTCGGCAGCGCCAGACGCCGTCGATGTCGTTCAGGATGTCCAGGCGCTCCTCCGCACCTTCGTCCCGCGAGTCGAAGATGAAGCGGTGGGCGTTGACGATCGCCGCCGGGCCGAAGTACGAGCCCTCGGTCCAGTAGACCGGGCACGAAGTGGTGCAGCAGGCGCACAGGATGCACTTCGTGGTGTCGTCGAAGCGCTCGCGGTCGGCCACCGACTGGATGCGTTCGCGGGTGGGCTCGTTGCCGTAGGTGATCAGGTACGGCTTGACGGCCCTGAACGCCTCGAAGAACGGCTCCATGTCGACCAGCAGGTCCTTGTTCACCGGCAGGCCCTTGATGGGCTCGATGGTGATGGTGGTCTGCTTGCCCTTGGGGGCCAGGAGGTCCTTCAGGAGCACCTTGCACGCCAGGCGGTTCACGCCGTTGATGCGCATGGCGTCCGAGCCGCAGATGCCGTGGGCGCAGGAACGGCGGAAGGTCAGGGTGCCGTCCAGGTACCACTTGACGTAGTGCAGCAGGTTCAGGACCCGGTCCGACGGGAGGGCCGGGATCTCGAACTCGTCCCAGCGGGGCTCGTCGTCGACCTCCGGGTTGAACCGGCGGATCTTCAGGGTGACGGTGATGGCGCCGTCCGGCACCGGGGGCTGTGCGCCGCGCGAGCCGGTGGACACTTCAGCGGTAGCGGTCATCAGTACTTGCGCTCCATCGGCTGGTACCGGGTGAACGTCACGGGCTTGTAGTCCAGGCGGATGTCCGCCGACAGGCCCTCACCCTGCTTGTAGTACATGCTGTGGCGCATGAAGTTCGTGTCGTCGCGGTTCGGGTAGTCCTCGCGGGCGTGGCCGCCGCGGGACTCCTTGCGCGCCAGCGCGCCGACCACCAGGACCTCGGCCAGTTCCAGCAGGAAGCCCAGCTCGACGGCCTCCAGGAGGTCGGTGTTGAACCGCTTCCCCTTGTCCTGCACGGTGATCCGCTGGTACCGCTCCTTCAGCGCCTGCACGTCGTGCAGGGCCTGCTTGAGCGTGTCCTCGGTGCGGTACACCGACGCGTTCTTGTCCATCGTGGCCTGCAGCTCGGTGCGGATGTCCGCGACGCGCTCGTGGCCGTGCTCGGACAGCACCAGCGCGACCTGCTCCTCGACCACCTTGGCGGGGTTCTCCGGCAGGTCCACGTGGTCGTGGCTGTTGGCGTACTCGGCGGCGGCGATGCCCGCGCGGCGGCCGAACACGTTGATGTCCAGCAGCGAGTTGGTGCCCAGGCGGTTGGCGCCGTGCACCGAGACGCACGCGCACTCGCCCGCGGCGTACAGGCCGGGGACGATGTGGTCGTTGTCCCGCAGCACCTCGCCGTGCACGTTGGTCGGGATGCCGCCCATCGCGTAGTGCGCGGTCGGGTACACCGGCACCGGCTCCTTCACCGGGTCGACCGCGAGGTACGTGCGGGCGAACTCGGTGATGTCGGGCAGCTTGGTCTCCAGGACCTCGGCGCCCAGGTGCGTGCAGTCCAGCAGCACGTAGTCCTTGTTCGGGCCGGCGCCGCGGCCCTCGATGACCTCCAGGGCCATCGACCGGGCGACGATGTCGCGCGGCGCGAGGTCCTTGATGGTCGGGGCGTAGCGCTCCATGAACCGCTCGCCGGAGGCGTTGCGCAGGATCGCGCCCTCGCCGCGGGCACCCTCGGTGAGCAGGATGCCCAGGCCCGCGAGACCGGTCGGGTGGAACTGGTAGAACTCCATGTCCTCCAGGGGGAGACCCTTGCGGAAGACGATGCCCATGCCGTCGCCGGTCAGCGTGTGGGCGTTGGAGGTGGTCTTGAAGACCTTGCCGAAACCGCCCGTGGCGAACACGACCGACTTGGCGTGGAAGACGTGGATCTCGCCGGTCGCCAGCTCGTAGGCCACCGCGCCGGTGCAGACCGGGCCGTCCTCGGTCTCGGTCAGGCAGATGTCGAGCACGTAGAACTCGTTGAAGAACTCGATGCCGTGCTTGACGCAGTTCTGGTAGAGGGTCTGGAGGATCATGTGGCCGGTGCGGTCGGCCGCGTAGCAGGCCCGGCGCACGGCCGCTTCACCGTGGTTGCGGGTGTGGCCGCCGAACCGCCGCTGGTCGATCTTGCCCTCGGGCGTGCGGTTGAACGGCAGGCCCATCTTCTCCAGGTCGAGGACCGCGTCGATGGCCTCCTTCGCCATGATCTCGGCGGCGTCCTGGTCGACCAGGTAGTCACCGCCCTTGATCGTGTCGAAGGTGTGCCACTCCCAGTTGTCCTCCTCCACGTTCGCCAGCGCGGCGCACATGCCGCCCTGCGCGGCGCCCGTGTGGGAGCGGGTGGGGTAGAGCTTGGTGAGGACCGCCGTGCGGGCGCGCTGACCGGACTCGATCGCGGCGCGCATCCCGGCGCCGCCGGCACCGATGATCACGACGTCGTACTTGTGGAACTGCATGTCGAGGTACTCCCCGCGGCGGGTCAGTCGGTGATGTTCGGGTCGAAGGTGAAGATCACGTACGTGCCGAGGCTGATGATCAGCACCATCGAGACGTACAGCAGCACCTTGAGCCAGAACCGGGTCGCGTCCTTGCGGGCGTAGTCGTTGATGACCGTGCGCAGGCCGTTGCCGCCGTGGATCTGCGCCAGCCACAGCATCGCCAGGTCCCAGAACTGCCAGAACGGCGAGGCCCAGCGGCCGGCGACGAAGCCGAAGTTGATGCGGTGCACACCGCCGTCGAGGACGTTCATGATGAACAGGTGGCCGAGCACCAGCACCACGAGCGCCACGCCCGAGATGCGCATGAACAGCCAGCTGTACAGCTCGCCGTTGCTGCGGCGGGCGGCGGGGCGGCGCGGGGAGCGCGGCCTGGCCAGGGTCAGCTCGCTCATCTCAGTGACCCCCGAACATCTCGGACACCGTGCGGACCAGCATGAAGTAGGTGCCCGGGATCATCACGAGCACCCAGAGGCCGAGGATCGCCCACAGCATCTGGCGCTGGTAGCGGGGACCCTTCTCCCAGAAGTCGACGAGCATCACGCGGATGCCGTTGAGCGCGTGGTAGAGCACCGCCCCGACGAGGCCGACCTCGAACAGGTTGACGATCGGGTTCTTGTAGGTCTCGATGACCTTGTCGTACGCGTCCGGCGACACCCGCACCAGCGCGGTGTCCAGGACGTGCGCGAACAGGAAGAAGAACGTCAACACACCGGTGATGCGGTGGGCGACCCAGGACCACATGCCCAGATCGCCACGGTAGAGCGTGCCGCCTCCCTTGGAGGTGCCCGACCGCTCGGTTGCGGTGGTGCCGGCCATGCGCAACGGCCTCCAGCGTCAGTGGTGGACTGGTCTCCCCGTGCTGGGAGGGACCTTGACCCCCGGATGCTAGTCCCGCCCGGTCGGCACGACCCAATGGCCGCCGCCGTCTGTGACTGACAGAACAAATGGGTCGTCCTTGATGCATTCACTTCACCGCGCCTAAGGCGTGGCTGTGCGGTCCGGATCACTCGGGTGAGTGATCCGAACCGGCTTTTTGAGACCTTTTCGAGACCTTTTCCCTAACGGCGGCGGTAAGTCGCCACCCCGTTCACCACGACGAGTTCGATTTCCACGGAGTGCTGCGCCGGGCCGTTGAGGGGGTGCAGGACGGTCGGCTGGCCACCCTGGTGGATGACCACGTTCACGCCCAACCGGGTGGCGATCAGGCGGGCGGTCAGGTCGCGCGCGTTGCCCGCCCGGGTGTTCTCGTCCGGGTCGCGGAACGACCAGTTCAGGTGCTCCACCAGCGCCCCGTACAGGTGACCCCGGCGCATCGGGCGGGCGACGGTGAACTCCGCGACGGTCTGCGCCGCCTCGTCGCTCGACGCCATGGTCACCACGCCGTGCCGCAGGGTCACCGGGTCGACGCCGGCCGCCTGGCCGATCGCCGCGTACAGGCCGTCGGCGGTGGGCGGCGGGGCGGTGGGCAGCAGGTCGGTGGCGATGAACCGCAGGTGCCGCCGGGCCTCGCTGACGTGGTCGGAGGTGACCAGGCCGTGTGCCGACACCACCTTGTGCTCCGGCTGGATGCCCGCGGTGACGCCTTGGAACGGTGCGGGCACCGGCGTCGACACGGCCGGGTTGAGGGCGTTCTTCTTCGGCGCGCCCAGCTGCTTGTGGGTGGTGGTGGACGGGTTCCAGGTGGTCGAGGTCTGGCCGGGCGGCGGCACCGGGAACGGCTCGGGGACCCGGCCGGCGGCGGCCTCGGCGCGCTGGTTGGCGAACCGGGTGCCTTCCTTGGCCTTCTTGTTCGCCACGAACCGCTCGGTCACGTTCGGCAGGGCGGTGTGCGACTGGGGCAGCTTGCCGTCCTTGACCTGCCCGTAGGCCAGGCGGGACAGGTCCGTGCCGGTCGCGCCGTCGACGAAGTCCGTGGTGAACGCCTGGCCGCGCACCGGGTGCCGGTTGTTCTGCGCGTCGACGTTCACCCGCTCGCGCACGTCCGCCGGGTCGTCGTCGGCCAGGTCGGGTGCGTGCACGGCGGCCAGTTCGGCGGCGTAGAACCGGTTGAGCGAGCGGCCCAGGCCGCCGAACTCCGCACCGTCCGGGCCGAACCGGACGGTGTCGTCCACCAGCGGCACCAGGGCGTCGAAGAACAGGTTCGGCTCCGGCGTGTAGGGCAGCAGCGGGTGGATGCCGGACTGGTTGCGGCGGGCGTGCATGTCGGCCGCGATCTGCTGCTCGAAGCGGGCCACGAAGTCCGGGTCGGTGACCGTGTCCACATAGGACTGGCGGGTCTCCGGGGTGAGGGACTGGTCGGCGTTGATGCGGGCGAGCGTGTCCTGGACGAGTTGTTGCGGGTCGGTGACGCGGTAGCCGCCGCCGACGAGCAGGGGGCGCAGCGGTTCGGGGTTGTCGTCCACGTCCGTGGCGTCCATGAGGGTCGTCACGTGGGCGAAGACGTGCCGTCCGGACGGGGTGCGGCGGTCGCTCGCGTCGAAGTCCATCACCGACACGTACGGGTGGGTGCCGTTGGCGGCGAGGGCGTGGACGGCGAAGCGGTGCGCATTGCTGTCCAGCGTGCGGTTGCGGGTCTCGCCGAACGCGAAGCCCCGGTTGGGGTGGGGCAGGTTGACCAGGGCGATCGGTTCCGGGCGGGCCTGGACGGTGGCATTCGCTTGAGCCAGGGCGGTGTCGATCTCCGCGCGGGTCGGGGCGTTGACGCCGAGCACGAACGCGACCCGGCCGCGCAGGTCGGGCGGGGTGTTCGCCATGACGCCCGCGATGACGGTGTCGAGCTGGTCCAGCTCGCTCGCCCGGACGATCATGTTGACCACGAACGCCGGCGGCTCGTTGTTCTCGATGCTGCGGCGGGTGCGGTCGAGGTGGTCGCCCGGGGTGATCGGGGTCAGGGTGCGGCCTTGGGCGAGGTTCTCGAAGGCGGTGTTCTGGATGCCGCCCGCGTTGTCGAGGGTGACCGTGTTGTCGTCGGTCATCTCGACGTCTTCATCGTCCACGTCGGACGGTTCGTCGTCGGGTTCGTGGCGTTTGTTGGACTGCTCGCCGGGGACGTCGTCGATCTCCATCTCGTCCGCTGTGCGCTTGGTGGGCCCGTTCGGCGGAGCGGCGGTGTCGGACCAAGGTTCGGCGGTGGGTGGGTTGAACGACTCCAACGCCCTCATGCGGTTCTCGATGAGCCAGGCGTTCCGGGGCTTGAGGGTGGTGTCGCGTGCGTCGATGCCGGCGGTCATGGGGGCGTTGTCGGTCATGACGCGGCCCTTGCCGTCCTGGTGCTGGAAGACCGGCTTCACCGCGTCGGTCTCCAGGTACTCGTCCTGGAGGCCGAGGAAGTGGCCGACCTCGTGGGCGAGGTGGCGGGCGTCGGTGTCGACCGGCCAGGTGAGCTGGTCGGCGCGGCCCTCCGGGTCGGTGAGGGTGATGGTGGCGTGGGCGTCGGAGGGGTGGTCGGTGAACTCGACGGTGACGTGGAGCTGCCCGCCGCCGGGGAGGCGGTTGCCCTGGTTGAACAGCTCCTCGACGCCGGCCCGGGTGCGCTCCTGCACGGCCGCCGCCTGGTCGGGGTGGCCGTCGAGGTGGAGCCTGACGGTCAGGTCGTGGACCTCGACGCCGTCGATCGTCATGGTGCGGACGTCGTAGGCGATGGGGCCGCGCCACGGGTTCAGGGTGATGCCGTCGGGGCTGACGGCGGAGTTGGCCATGACGCCGCTGTCCTCGCCGCGGACCGTCGAGGTGACCGGGGCGGTGGTGCGGGCCTGTTCGATGGTGGCGTTGGGGACCGGGTTGGTTGGAGTGAACCACTCGGCGTCTGTGGTGGTGCTGTGCCGCCAGGACTCGTCGTCGAGGACGGAGCGTGACGGTTCCTGGGCGGTGATCACCGTTTCGGTGATCTTCGCGCCGACGGGTGCGGTGGGGGCGACGTAGCCCTCGGGGCGCTTGAGGTCCCAGTCGACCTTGACGTCCACGCCGTCGGCGCGGCCGGGGGTGACCTTGGACTCGATGCCCTGTTGGGCGAGGGCTTGCGCCACGGTGGCCGCGTTGGCGCCGGAGACCTCGACGGTGGGTGGGAGGTAGCCGAGGCGGTCGCGTTGGGCGGTGGCCTCGCTGAGTTCGGTGGCGAGGTCGTCGAGCTGGGTGCGCTGGGTGTCGGAGAGGTCGTCGGTGAAGTCGAACGACCGCTCGGGGGCGGGGCCGGTGGGGGTGGACCTCGGGGTGACCGGCAGGGGATCGGCCATCGGCTGCACTGGGACACCGCGCGGGGCCGGTGCGTTCGGCGGGGCCGGCTGGATCTCCGACTCGGCGGGAAGGGGCGGGGGCTGGTCCGGCGGGGTCGGGGGTGCGGGCGGCTGGTTCGGCGGGGTGGTGTTGAAGGCGGTGATTTGCTGGTCCACCGCGGACTTGGCGGCCCACCACTTGGCCTGCTCGGCGTCGGCCGCCGCGCGGCGCTCGGCCAGGGTCGTCTCGGCGGCGAGGATGGCCTGGTCGGCGTTCTCCACGATGCGCCGGCCGTCCTCGACCGCCTGGTCGTAGCGTGCCTGCGCGGCCTGGCGGTCCAGCTCGGCCTGGGCCGTGGCCTCGGCGACCGGCTGCAGGTTCAGTTCGGCCTGGACCAGCGCGGTGGTGGCCAGGGTGAGTCGTTCGACCGCCGCCAGTTCCGCCTTGCGGGCGTCCGCCAGGTTCTTCGCGGCCTTCTCGGCCGCCTCGGCGGTGTCCTTCTGCTCGTCGAGGGCTGCCTTGTGCTCGTCCTGGGCGTCCTTGAGGCTGTCTTCCAGCTTCTTCAGGTCCTGGGTCCGGGCCTCGACCACCTCGGTCGCCTCCCGGACGTCGGTCTCCAGCGCGCCACGACCCTCGGGCGGACCCGAGAACGTCGCCATGGCCTCGTTCGCGGCGTCCAGGTTCTCGTTGGCCAGCCGGAGGCGTTCGGTCGCCGTGCGCACCTGGACCTCGCGCGCGCCGACCGTGTCGCCGGTCGTCCGCACGTCCTCGTCGGCGAGCCTGGCGAACTCGGCCGTCCGCCGGGCCAGGCGTTCCAGGTCGGGGATGTCGTTCTGCCGGTCCCGGAGGTCGTCGGCGGCCTTCTGCTCCTCGATCTGGGCGTCTTCCAGCGCTTTTTGCAGCTCCGGCAGGTTCTGCGCCGCCTTGTCGTGGGCCTCGACGGCCTTCTCCAGCACCCCGTGGGCGTCGGTCACGGCCTGCTGCGCCTCGGCCTTCGCGGCGGCGGAGTCGGTGATCAGGTCCTGCGCGGCGTGGCGGGCGTCGTCCACCGCGACCTCGGCCGTGCGCCACGCCTTCGCGGTGTCCGCGACCTGCTTCTGGGCCGCGCCCAGGTCCTCGCCGAACGGGCGGCCGAGCAGGTTCTCCACGTCGGCGGCGGGCATCCGGACGTCCGCCGAGCCGGGCACGGTCAGGTCGTACACGCCGACCTTGCCGCCGCCCAGGTCGGCCACGAACCGGTACTCGACGTCGAACTCCACCAACCCGGTGCGGCCCTGCGGTTTGAGGTTCTGCACCTTGTTGCCGGTCGGGCCGGACGAGTCCGTCGTGGACGCCTCGCTCGCGTGCTTGCCCTCGATCCCGCCGGTGGTGAAGCTCGGCGTGTGGACCGGGTCCGGGTTGCCCTGCGCGTCCTTGGCGGCCTGCGAGAACCCGCCGCCGGCCACGCCGATCGACACGTCGCCGGTCTGCGCGGACTTCACGTCCGTGGACACCGCGTGCACGGTCGAGGTCGGGTTCTCCAGGTTCACCGAGTCGCTGAGCGAGCCGAGCCTCGGGTTCACCAGCCGCGCGTACACCTTGAGGTCCGCGTGCTGCGCCGAGCCCAGGGTGGACTCGTGCAGGCCGGGCACGTCGAGCGGCGCCTTGGTCATGCCGGGCAGGCCGGCCTGGAGGTGTTCGGAGCTGAGCGTGGACAGCAGGGCGTTCAGCGGGGCGGTGCCCTTGCCGGTGATCCCGCTGCCCGCGCCCGCCTTCTGCAACGCCGCGATCGCGGCCCGCCGCACGTCCGCCGCGCCCCTCATGCCCTCGACGGACGCGGTGGTCGGCAGGCCCGCGCCCGCGCTCTGCCACGCGGTGACCTGGTCCGGCCCGGCGTCGGTCGGCGGACGGCTGTCCGCCTCGGCGCGGTAGCCATCGCGGGCTTCGGGGCCGGTCGGCGGCTGCACCCGCACGCTGTCCGCGTGCAATCGCACGCCGAGGGTCGTCTCCGGGCTCACCGCGTGGCCGACGACCTTGCTGCCCTTCTCCACCACCAGTTCGAACCGGACCGGCACGTCGTAGCGGACCGCCGGCCCGCCGCCCGCGTGCAGGTGGCCGAACTGGTCGGTGGTGGCGTCGGTCGTGGTCTTGCTCTGCCCGACGCCGACGTTCGCGCCGACCGCGACCCCGACGTTGCCGGACAGGTTCCCCGACGCGTCGGGCACCGCGCTGGCGGGCACCTTCACGCCCACGCCCCAGCTCGTGCCCTTGCCCTGCGCGTCGGCGTCCTTGCGGGTGCCGGAGACCGTGTGCTCGATCTCGCGGCCGTCGTTGACCGCCTTGTCGAACACCGGCACGCCCACGTGCGCCTTCAGCGTGACCTGGTAGCTGTCCTTGCCGATCACCGCGCCCGGCTTGTGCAGCAGCAGCGGCACGCCGCCGTCCAGCGCGCTGTCCACCAGCGCCTTCACGCCGGTCGGCGAGGTCAGGTCGACCAGGCGCTGGAGGTTGCCCATCGAGTCGTCGAGCACCGAGTCCGGGATGAGCTTGGTGCCCTTGTTGACCTGCGCGGCGAGGTCCTTCACCGTGGTCGACAGGTCGGGCGCCTTGTCCACCAGGCTCAGGCCCAGCGCGCCCGGCTCGTTCGGGTTGAGCCGCTTGGGCGGCTGCATCGTGCCGTGCTTGGCGGGTTCGGGCTGCTTGACGTCCGGCAGCAGGCCCATCTCGCGCGCGGTCTGCTCGCTGACCCGCACGAACACGCCGCCCGGCATGAGCACGGCCGCCGCCTTGGCCCGCGGGGTGCCCTTGTGCGCCGCGTTCTCGTTGCGGCTCTCGGTCGCGACGATGAACGTGGCGTCCATCTGCACCAGCACGGTGCGTTCGGCGGGCGGGGTGACCAGGTTGCGGTCCACGGAGCCGCCGACCTCGGTGGTCTGCGCGTCGGACTTCGACCACGGCGTCCACTTGCCCTGCACGGTGAACCCGCTCGCGCCCTTCGGCGACGCGCCGCTGGGCCGCGCGCCGAACCCGGCGGACGCCGTGCCGTCCACCGACTTGTTCTTGGTGGTGGTCTCGGCCGCCTTCGACCCGCCGGTGGTGGAGTTCTCGGTCGGCGTGATGTCCGAGACCGAGACCAGGCGCGGGGCGCTCAGCTCGACGGACATGCCGATCGCGCCGGTCCGGTCGGCGACGCGCCGGTCGTAGCGCAGACCGGTCTCGCCGACGCCGGTCTCGGTCATCTTGCGCAGGTTCGCCTTGAGGTTCTCCGGGGAGAACATCTTGTCGATCTGGTTGCGCGACTCGGTCCCGGGCACGGTCAGCGCGGTGTCCTTGCCGCCGGCGGCCTCGTTGAGCAGCTTGATCGCGTTGTCCCGCAACGTTTCCGCGTTAGCCACGGCTTCGACGTGCAGCCAGTCCGGCTGCTTCGGCCTGGTGGTGGGCGGGTTGAGCACCGAGGAGACCGTGACGTTGGGCGGCAGCGGCACGGTGGTGGGGTCGCCGGGCTTGAACGCCTTCTGGTCGGTCTTGAGCGCCGACCCGTCCGACACCCACAGGTGGACCTTGCCGCCGAGGTCGGGGTTGTCCGCCGACGTGACGGTGGCGACCGTCTTGGGATCGGGCACCTGGAGGTTCGGCGAGCCGACGGTGACCCGCTTGACCCAGGACTGGGTGCGGCTGAACTCGGTGATCTCGATGGTGAAGTCGACCCGGTGGGCGAAGACCTGCGCGTCCGCGCTGCCCACGTGCAGGGAGTTGCCGGCCACTGTGGGGCCCGCGGTCGTCTTCACGGCCGTGGACTGGTTGTACTTGGCGGCCAGTGTGGCGGTCGGCGACACGCTCGCGCCCGGCGGCTTGAGCGACGCGCCACCGCGGCCCTCGACGCCGACGCTGAAGCCCTTCTGGGTGGCGGCGGAGCTGTCCAGCTTGGGCGCGGTCGAGGACGAGCCGCGGATGTTGCGGGCGTCCGCTTCACCGAGGTGCGTGCCCTCGGCGAGCTTCGCGGTGATCTTGACGTTGACGAAGGTGTCGTGCGCCTTGCCCTCGCGCTTGAACCGCACCTGGACGCCCGGTCCGAGCAGGCTGTCCATTTTGGACTTGAGCGCGGTGGGTGAGAGTTCGGCGTCGAGCTTGCGCTGGTTGGCTAGTTGCTGGGCCAGTTCCGCGGACTTGTGGGCGGTCTTGAGCCGGTTGCCCGCCTTCTCCCAGTCCGGCAGCAGGCCCTTGAGGTCGGGGACGTCGCGCAACGCCTGCTCCACGGCCGGCAGCACGTTGCTCGCCGGCGCGAACTCGCCGACCCGGATGTTGCCCGCGGCCAGGCCGGTGGACAGGTAGAGCGGTTCGTAGCGGGGCTTGCCGTCCTTGGTCGGCTTGGTGAGGGTGTCGCGCGTGCCGGGCGGGGTGGGCAGGCCGTGCGCGGCGGCCTCGTGCAGGCCCATGCGGACGTAGGAGGTGACCGGGAAGGTGTGGCTCTTCCCGTTGGACGTCTGGACTTCGACGTTGGTCGTCACCTTGTAGAGGCCGGTGTCGCCCTTGACCTGGATGCCGGTCTTGTTGGTCGTCGTGGTGCCGGTGTTAACGGTGACCGACGTCTTCGCGCCGTAGCCGCCGGTGAGGCCGGCCGAGCCGACGCCGACGCTGGGCGCACCCACCCCGCCGCCGACCGCCGCGCTCACGTCGACGCCGCTGCTGACCGTGGAGCTGACGCCGGTGCCGGTGGTGGTGGCGTCGTGCAGGCGCAGCTGGGCGGAGTTGTGGGTGCCGAGCAGTTCCGCGGTCACCGGGTGCGCGGTCATCCGCACCGCGCCCGTGTGACCGCCGTTCGGGCTGGTCAGGTTGGGTGAGGTGACCCAGCCGCCGAGCATCGGGCCGAGGTTGTCGCGGATGTTGGTGCCGCTGAGGAAGTCCCGCAGGGCCGTGCGGCCGTCCGCGCCGGGGAGCGTGATCGACGGGTGCAGGGCTTCGGACAGGGCCTTGAACGCGGCGTTCGCGTCGGCTGGGTTGACGTGGACCGCTTCGGGGACGACGTGCTCGACCTTCGTGCCCCAGTCGTCCTTCGGCGGCCTGATGTCGCCGGGGACGCCCGGGCCGAGGTGGCGCAGGTCGTCCGGGATCTGGAGGGACACGCTCATCGGGCCGTCGTTGTCGGTGCGCACGTTGGCCTGGTCCAGGACCGTGCCCGACACGGGGTCGGAGAGGGTGACCAGGACGGCGACCGGGACGTCGACCTGCGTGGACGTCTCGCCCGCGCGGATCACCCGGTTGTCGACGGTGGACGTGCTCGTGGTGACGGTCGTGGCCGGGGTGGAGAGCGGGGCGCTGACCGAGAGCGCCCCGTACGCGCCGAGCCCCTGGCTGGCGGACGCGCTGACGCCGACCGTGTTCGCTGTGGTGAGGTTGGTCGTGGTGGACGTGGTCGCGCCGCTGTTGACCTGCATGTCGACCTTGGTGGTCTGCGGCGGGGTGCTGGTCGGGTCGGCCGCCGGGTTGTGCAGGACGGCCTGGACCTTGGCGTCGAGCCAGGTGCCGCCGACCTTGACCTGGAAGGTGCGGCCGGGGCCGAGGAACGACTCGAAGTTGGTGTCGAGCTGGTGGCCGATGTGGTCGACGCCGAGTTGCTTGGCGTTGGGGTTTTGGGTGTTGAGGAGAGTGGTGATGGCGCCGGTCACCTTGGCCACGCCGTGCACGTCGTTGGTGGCGATCGTGCCCAGGCCCTGGTTGGACTGGAAGAACTCGGGGAGGGGGCCGGGGAGGACGGTGGTGGGGACCGGCGGGGTGACTACGACCATCGGGATGGCCTGCGGCGGTGCCGGGCGGGTGCGCGGGGCGGGCGGCGGTGGCGGGGGCGGTGGTGCGCCGTTGTCGTCCGCCGGGTTGGCGCCGTTGTTGGCGGGTGGTGGAGGGGGTGGTGGTGTGCCGCCGTTGTCGGCCGGCGGGGTTTGGGTGGTGGGGGCCGGGGTGGGGCCGTGGAAGTACTCGTTCAGCATGGTGCGGAAGGCATGGTCCGCGTTGAACGGGTTCCAGGGGCGGTTCGGCCGGTTCAGCTCGTTCGCGAGGCGGTCGACGTTGTCCTGGTAGCGGTTGCCGCCACCGGGGAACTCGTTGTACTGCGGCGTTTCGCCCAGCCGACCGGCCAGGGCGTCGGTGACCCGGCGGGCGAGCAGTTCGGTCATCGCCTCGTCGGGGTTGAGGTTGGCGCTGTAGAGGCCGCCCTCCCCGTGCCGGTGTGCGAAGGTCCGGTCGCTGCCCACCGAGTGCGCGTGCATGAACTCGTGCACCAGCAGGTGCCGGATCGCGTCCGCCCGGCGCGCGGAGTCGGTGGAGAGGCCGTTGAGGTGGCCGGTGTTGAGCAGGACGTGACCGTTGATCGCGCGGGCCGGGTTGGTCTCGGTGTTCTGGATCAACTGCCGGCGCATGGCGTCCGCGTCGCCCTGACCGGCCTTGAGCTGGGCGATCTGGTCCAGGAGCTGGTTCAGGCGGGCGGTCGCGTCGGGGTCGCCGTTGTTCAGGCGGGCCAGGAAGTCCGGGCTGAGGATCTCGGTGCGCACCTGGCGCGGGTCGATGCCCTGGTCGGTGAGCTGCTCGACGGTCAGGTCGGTCGGGCCCCGGTCGTTCACGCTGAGGGCTTCGTCCATCGCCTGCTGGACGGCGAAGTGCCGGGCGAACGTCCCCTCGTCGAGGCGCACGATCAGGTTCGGGTCGACCGCGGGCCGGGTGGTGATGCCGTAGTCGTGCTGAAGGGTGTCGAACATCGCGTCGAAACCGGCCTGGATGTGGCCGACGTCGATCTGGACGCCCGCGATGTCCAGCGGGGACGACGGCAGGGGGTCGGGCAGGCGCGAGGAGACACCCTCGGTGAGGGAGTCGTTCAGGCGCGCGGAGAACGTGGCCGGTGGGCGGGACGGGCCGGCGTCCGGCTGCGGCGGGAGACCGCCGGGGGGTGGCGGTGGGGGCGGGCCGGCGTTCTGCTGCGCCGAGGGGCCGCCGGGTGGTGGTGGGGGTGGCGGTGCGCCCTGGTTGTTCCGGCCCGCGTTCTGGTTGGCCGGTGCGGGAGGTGGCGGCGGTGGTGGGGGTGCGCTCTGGCCGGCCGTGGTCGTGGTTGGCGCAGGAGGCGGTGGCGGCGGTGGTGGGGGTGCGCTCTGGCCGGCCGTGGTCGTGGTTGGCGCAGGAGGCGGTGGCGGCGGGGGTGGGGGTGCGCTTTGGCCGGCCGTCGTGGTGGGCGCGGGTGGGGCGACGGGGCGGACGTCGGTGTCGGGGCGGAGGCCGTGGTCGGGGAGGCGGGGGGGTGGGGATTGGCGTGGGGAGTCCGGGTCGTGGAGGGTGGCGTGGTCGGCGTCGGGGACCATCACCTGGCTGCTGGTGGTGCGCTCGATCTGCCACAGGTGCCGCGGCTTGAGCTCCGGGTCGGCGTCCACGCCCGCGCCCATCAGGCCGTTGTCCTGGACCACCAGGTTGGACCGGGTGTGCCCGGCGGGCAGCGGCTTGCCGTCGCTGTTGAAGATGCGGGCGTCCGGGTTGTCGGCGTCCTTGTACTCGTCGGGCAGGCCGAAGTAGTGCGCGACCTCGTGGGCGAGCACGTTCGCGGACGAGTTCGTGCTCCAGTTGAGCTGGTCCGGGTTGGTGTTGGTGGAGACGTTGATGCTGGTGTGCGCCTGTGCCGGGTCGGTGACGAACTCGACCCGGGCGTGGAACTGGTCACCGGACGGCAGCCGGTAGCCCTGGTTGAGCAGCCGGTCGACGCCCTCGGTCGCCCTGTTCCGCACATCGTCCACAGTGGACTGTGACACGCCGTCGGCCGGGTTGAGGTGCACCTTGAGCGTGTACTCCTTGACCCACACGCCGGGCGCCACCTCCATCCGGCGCACGTCGTGCTTGATCAGACCGGTGATCGAGTCGATGCTGCCCGGCGTGCTCGACCGCTGCACGTCGGCGACCTCGGTGTCCACCGTGCGCACGGGTGCCTTGTCCCGCACGGAGTCCCACTGGCTCGACGGCTGCGGGTTGTCCGGGGTGAACCAGTCCGCGGTGCTCTCGGTGCTGTGCCGCCAGGACTCGTCGTTGGCGATGTCCCGGGACTGCGGCGGTGCTTCGGTGTTCGGGGGTGCCGGAGTGGTGTCGGTGGTGGTGTCCGGGGTGGTGGCCGGTTGCGGGGCGGGGCGGCTGGACGGGCCCGGGTCGTTCGACGGGACGGCCGGGGTGTCCAGCTGGTCGCTGCTGAGGTCGGTGACCCACTTCAGGCCCGACCACTGGTCCTTGACGGCCGGGTCGAACAGGGCGTTGAAGTCCGTGGGCTTGACCAGCGGCTTGAGGGGGCCGTTCTCGACCGGCTGGAAGCCGAGGTCGGAGTTGTGCATGGTGTAGCGGCCCATGAGGCCGTCGGACGGCTTCATCCAGGGGACCGGCGAGTCGTTCAGCACGGTCGGACCGGAGATGTCCGACGCCAGGTTCTTCAACTCGCTGTCGAAGGTCTGCGGCGGCATCTGGTTCTTCAGGGACGTGTACTTCTGCGGGATGGTGTCCGCGAACGACCGGATGAAGTTCGAACCGGGCGGGGCGACGATGAAGTTGTTGTTCAGCGACCCCTTGTCGTACCGCCTGTCGGCGGCCTCGGCCACCTGCTCGGGGGTGATCGGGTCGTTCTTGCCCAGGCCCAGTTCGTCGCGCACGCTCGTCTCGTCGCGCAGGCGCGGGGCGAACAGCGGGACGTCGTCCTGCCGCATCCGGATGTCGCCCATGGCGTTGAGGTCGACCGAGCCGGGGGCGATGTCGACGTCCGCGTAGACGCCGCCCTGCTTGGCCAGGACGGCGTAGCGAACGATGTCGGACGCGAGGTTGTAGGCGCCGGCCTGGTCGGCGTGCTTGTAGATCTCCGCGAGGGTCGGCTTGCGGTTGTCGGCACGGCTCTCGACGTCGAGGGAGAGGTCGTTGACCAGGGCGTCGGTGTCGGTCTTGATGTCGATGCCGGCGTCGTTGAGCTGCTTGACGACGTCCGGGTCCCACTTGGCGGCGCCCTTGTCGGTCCAGAGGGTGATCTTCCACTGGCCGTCGGTCTGGCCCGCCTTGCCGGCCCACTCGACCATGTTCTCGACCGCGCCGGGCTTGGGCGTGGCGCCGAACCAGACGAAGTTGACCTGCTTGGGCACGTCGACCGGCGGCACGCTCGGGGTGTCGGCGACTTCCTGGTCGAAGTGCGCCTGGAGCTCGGCGTGGACGTCGGTGCCGTTCAGGCGGTTGAGCAGGATGCGGGCGCGAACGGGTGCGCCTTCCTGCACGGCCTGGGTGATGTGGCCCTTGAGAGTGTCGAGGTCCATCGAGGCGGGGTTGGCGCTCGGCTTGAGGACCGGTGCCATCGGGCTGGGGGTGGTGACCGTGGGGGTGGGGTCGGAGGTCGGGGTCGGGGGTGGGGCGGGCTGGAAGACGCGGCTGACGTTCTTGATGGTGTTGGCGACCTGGGCGAGGCGCGGGGGCGGCCCGACCTGCGCCTTGCCGCCGCTGTTGACCACGACGCCGGGGGCGACGACCGGGTTGACGGTGGGTGGGGCCGGGGTGCCTGGGGTGATGGGTGGTGCTGGGGGGCGGGCGGTGTTGGGGGCCGGGTTCGCGCCGGTGTTGGGGGTTGGCGCGGGGTTCGGGTTCGGGTTCGTGGAGGTGGTCGCGGGGGCGGGGGCCGGGCGGGTGCGGGGCTGCGGGTCCGTGTTGGGCGAGACCGGGGCCGGCGCGACCGGGGGTGAGGTGACCGGGGTCGGCGTGGGGGTGGCCGGTGCTTGGGTGACCGGGGTCGGCTTGGGGGCCGGGGGTGGGGTCGAGGGGGAGGACGGCGGTGCCTTGGTGATGGTGCCGTCCGGGGTGGGCGGCTTGGGTGCGTCGAACACGCCCTTGCCGGGGCCGCCGGCGAACTTGCTGGTGCGGTCGCTGCCGGGCGGGGTTGCGCCGGGTGTGGCACCGGGGGCCGCCACCGGTGGGACCGCGCCCGGGGTCGTCGGGGTGGCGGCCGGGTTGATCGGCGGGGTGGGGACGTTGGGCTTCGGTTGTGCGCCGGACGGGGGCGTGTTCTGACCCGGCGTCGAAGTCGGCGTGTTCTGGCTCGGCGTGTTCTGGCTCGGCGGGACCTGGGTGGGGGGTGGCTTGGGGCCGCCGGTGTCCGACTTCGGGGTGGGCGGTGCGGAGGGTGGGGTGGACGGGGACGAGGTCGGGGCCTTGTCGATGGTGCCGTTGCCGGTGGGCGGCTTGGGCGTGTCGAAGACGCCCTTGGTCGGGCCGCCGGTGAACTTGCTGGACCGGTCCGTGTTCGCCGCCGCCGGACCTCCCGGTGCCGCGCCCATCGGTGGCACGCCGCCGGCCATCGGGGGGACCGTGCCGCCCTTGGGGGTGGAGGTGGCAGGGTTGGTGGTCGGCGGGGTGGCCGTGGGGGCCGCGCCCGCCGCCGTCTTCGCGCCCGGACCGAGGTTGGTGCCGGGTGGGGTCGCTCCCGGACCACGACCAGGAACACCGCCAGGCACGCCACCGGGAACGCCGCCGGGAACACCACCGGGAACGCCGCCGGGGACCTTGGGGCCGCCGGACGGCGTGCTGCCCCCACCCTTCGGGGTGCTCGTCGGTGCGGCACCGGTCGGCGGAACGGTCGTGGACGGGAACGCCCCGGTGGGCACAGGCCCGCCCTTGGGGCCGGTGATCGGCGCGACGGAAGGTCCGCCGGATGTCTTGGGTCCGCCGGTCGGAGTGGTCGTGGGTCCGCCCTTGGGGCTGGTGACGGGCCCGACGGACGGGCCACCAGGTGTCTTGGGTCCGCCGGTCGGAGTGGTCGTCGGGCCGCCCTTGGGGCCGGTGATGGGCGCGACGGAAGGTCCGCCGGATGTCTTGGGTCCGCCGGTCGGAGTGGTCGTCGGGCCGCCCTTGGGGCCGGTGATGGGCGCGACCGAAGGGCCACCCGGTGGCGTGGCGCCCGGAACACCCGGCCCCGTCCCGCCCTTCACCCCGCCGAACGTGCTGACCTGCGGCCCCGACGGCTTCGGCGACACCGGGGGAGCCGTGGTCGGCCCACCCGGCGGCTTCTGCGCCCCGGAGTCCGGGTTGAACTTGTTGAACTCCTTCTGGCTGTTGCGGTCGGTGTCGAAGTGCGTCTGCGCGGTCGCCTTCAACCCCGCCTGGACGTTGCCGAACGTCGTCGCCGCCCGCTCCGCCTGCGCCACCGAGTTGTTGTTCGAGTTGTTCAACGCGGGCACCGCGAACAGGCCGATGGGTCCGAGCGCGTTCCCGCCCAACTGCAACCCGCGCAGGCCCCCGGTGATGGCGTTCAGCCTGGACTGGAAGTCCCCCGCCTTGGACTGGAGGCCGTCCATGGTGGAACTGCTCATGCCGAACCCGGACGACCCCGTCGGGCCACCCACCGGCGGCGGCGGAGGCGTCGGTGACGGGGAAGGCGACGGTGACGGCGACGGGCTGGTGTTGCTGCTGCCACCGGGGTTCTTGGGCGCCATGAGCGGTTCTCTCCTGCGGGGTGGCTAGACCTGGACCTTGGGCGAACCGCTCGTGTCCGTGGACGGAGCGGAGTACTTCGCCTGGTACGAGTCGTAGGCGGACTTCGCGGCCTCGCCGGACGACTTCGCCTCGGCGGCGGCCTGCTCGACGGACCTGCCCGCCTCCTGCGCGGCCTTCGACGCGCGCTCGGCCGCCGCGATGTCGGCGTCGCTGCCGGACGCGAAGGCCTTCGCGTTGGCCTCGGCCGCGGCGGCGTTGGCGGCGGCGAAGTCGGCGTTGGCCTGCTCGTACTTGGCGTTCGCGGCCTTGGCGGCGTCGTTCTTGGCGGACATGTCGTTCGCCGCCGCCTCCTGCGCGGGGTCCGCGGCGCCGCCGGGGTTGTTCTTCTTGTACTCGTCGTAGGCGGCCTTGGCGGCGTCGTCGGGCGCCTTGGTGGCGTCCAGCGCCTCCTTGGACTTGTCCGCCGCGTCCGACACGTCCCGGGCTTCGCGCGCCGCCACCTCGGCCGCCTTGGCCGCCTCGCCGCGCGCCGCGTCCGCCTCCGCCTTGGCCGCGTCGAACTTGGCCTTCGCCGCGTCGTAGGCCGCCTGGTCACCGGACGCGGCCGCCCTGTTCACCTCGTCCGCCGCCGCCTGGGCCTTCTTGTTGGCCTCGGCGGCCTTGTCCGAGGCCTCGCTGAGCTTGTCGCCCGCGGCCTTGGCCTCGTCGGCCTGCTTCTTCTCCTCGTCCTTGGCGGCCTGGTACTTCTCGTTGGCCTCCTTGGCCTTGTCGTTGGCCGCCTGGACCTTGTCCATCTCGTCGTCTTGCTTCTTGGCCTTGTCGATGTCCTTGTCGACGTCCTTGGCGGCCTTGTAGCTCTCCCAGGAGATCTCGGCGACGTCGGCGATGTTCTCGAACCGGTCCCAGCCCTTGCCGATCTTGGTGACCACGTCGTCGAGGTTCTTGATCCGGGCCATGTTCCGGGTCAGCGCCGCGATCAGCCGGGCGATGCGCGCCGCGATGTTCGTCGCCAGCGCCACCGCCTTGCCGACCGCGAAACCGATGAACGCCGCGATCGACGCGCCGAAGGTCGGGATCGCGGCGGCAGCGGCGGCGATCGCGCCCGCCAGCAGCGACCCGAGCAACTGGGCGATCATGTCCCGGACGATGTCGCGCAGCACCTGCACCAGCACGCCGCAGATCGCGACGATCTTGGCCTTGGTCTCGACGGCGTTGGCGAGGTCGTCGAGTTCCTTGCCCATCGCGTCCATGCTGGCCTGGAACCGCTCGGACGACTGCCCGGTCCAGCCGTCGAACTTCACCAGGCCCTGCTTGTGGTCCTCGGCGAGCACGCGGATCTCGGCGGCCTGCTTCTTGGTCGCGTCGACGTTGGCCTGGATGTCCTCGGGGTCGCCCATGAGCTGGTCGAGACCCTCTTTGAGGAACGACACGTGCTCGATCAGCCAACCGATGCCCGCGCCGAGCAGCGAACCGAACGGGTCCATGGCGAACATCGCGACCGACGAGGCCGCGCCGATCGCGTTGAAGGTGATGTCCAGGACCTTCTCGGTCTCGGACTCGGCGTCCTTGCCGATGGAGTCGATCAGCCCGTCGAAGGCCTCGATGAACAAGGAGCCCTTGAACTTGTTCTCCTCGGTGATCTCCATCCCGGGAGGCGAAGCGATCGGCTTGTCGGGGGCGGTCATGGCTTGGCCTTCCTAGGTCACCAGGGCTGGTTGTCGTCGTCTTCGTCGTCGTCGCGCGGCGCCCGCCTGACGGGCCGCTGCGGCGCGACCGGCTGCGGACGGTGCGGGACGCGCTGCGGTTCGGGCTCCGGCTCGGGTTCCGGGTCGAACTCGTCGACATCCTCGGGCTCCTCGTGGGCGGCGATCGAGTCGAGGACGAACCGCATCGCCTCGGTGTCCGCACCGAGCGGTTCGAACGCCTCGACCACCTTGGCCGCCGCCACCTTCTGCGCGGACCGTGCGGTTTCCAGGATCAAGGCGGTGAGCCGGGCGGGGCCGAGGTCGCACGCGCGGTGCCCCAGTTCGAGGTTCATCAGCGCGCCGTTGGGCCCGACGGTGACCGTGACCTGCCCGTCCTGACTGGTGGCGCGGCCGTTGGCGGCGGCGAAGTTCTCTTGCAGGTCGACGGACTTGCGTTGCAGGTCGGCGATCCGCGACTCGTAGTCGTCGAGCCATGCGCGGGGGTCCAAGGCTGCCTCCTGGGGTGGATACCGGTGCAGGCTGGAGTTCAGCGGCCCCCGCCAACGCGGTCCCAACGCGCCACCAACGGGTGGCCCGCAGCCGAGTTGTCCGCGGCACCTTCCGCTCGCCGGACGACAGCGGGGAGATCCCTCCCGCAGCCCACCCACTCGCACCCGGCAGTCGCCCACCCGCACCCGGCAGCCCACTCACTCGCACCCGGCAGTCGCCCACCCCCACCCCGGCAGCGCGCTAGTCCGCACTCGGCAGCCCTGCTCGTCCGCACCCGGTAGTCCACCCGTGCTTTTGCCGCGCAGCGGCTGCTTTTAGGCCGCGCTCCGCGCGGCGGGCTGCTATCAGCCACGGCGGGCTTCGGTTCCCCCACCGTATGGCCTGCCCGAAGGGCTACCACAGATTCACCGGGTGCCGCCAAAAAGTTTTGCGAGGAACGAGCAAAAGTTTTTAGCGGCACCCGGTGAATCTGTGGTTGGCTTTGCCGGGCCATGCGGTGGGGGAACCGACGCCCTTCCCCCCATCGGCGGCCTCCAGGCCGCTTTTGATCTTGAGAGCGCGTCGGCGCGGCTGCTCGAGAGCGCTTCGCGCGTTGTTCAAAGCGCTTAAAGCGCTTTCAAAAGCTTGAAACGCGCTGACGCGCTCTCAAGATAAGACGGCTTGGGAGGCCTCCGGGGGAGGAAAAGCAAAAGCGGGGCTTTCCACCCTCCCTGTATGGCCTGGCGGAGCCCGCCACAGATTTCCCGGGCGCCGCTAAAATTTTTTGCTCGTTCCTCGCAAAACTTTTGGCCGCGCCGGGAAATCTGTGGTAGCCCTTCGGGCGGGCATACGGGGAGGGCGGAAAAGCCAAGAGCCACCGCGCT
>NZ_JAPSLK010000009.1:10114-183473 GCF_031180885.1 Saccharothrix sp. | reverse complement strand
GCGCGCGCCAAAGGGCCACGCGCTGCGCGCGCCAAAGGGCCACGCGCTGCGCGCGCCAAAGGGCCACGCGCTGCGCGCGCCAAAGGGCCACGCGCTGCGCGCGCCAAAGGGCCACGCGCTGCGCGCGCCAAAGGGCCACGCGCTGCGCGCGATCAAAGCAACCGCCGGGCAACCGTGCTGCGAAGGGTCGAAGCAACCGCTTGCACGGGTCGTCGGCAACCCCTCGAGGCCGGCTTGTGAGGGGGTCTCGGAGGGTGCGGAGGCCAGGGCCCCGCCGTTGGTCCTGGCCTCCACAGTTGACTACGGGACTGTCCTAATAACGGTTCAATCCGTGACTCTCCGTAGTCGCGATCAACAGGTTGAGACGGGGAGATCACGCCGAGTGGCGGACTCACCGGGCAGCACCAACGATTAGGTCACGTGCGGGCCGCCACGTGCGCAGTGGTCATTACTACGGGGTACGGTTCGCCACTCGGAACCCGACACCGCCGTCGGGAATGTCTGCTCGATGAGCAGGGAGGGAGACGAGCCGTGCGTCGTCGAATGCGTGGCATCGCGGTGGCCGCGATCGCGCTGACCAGCGTTCTGTCGATGGCCGCCTGTGCGAAGGACAACGGGGGCACCGGAACCGGGTCGACCAACAACGCGTCGGGTGGGTGCAAGCTGGCGGAGAAGCCGGCTGCCGCCACCGCGACCTCGGGCACCACCGCCACCGGTGAGAAGGTGGACGGCAGCGCCCTCAAGGTCGGTCTCGCCTACGACATCGGCGGCCGGGGCGACGCGTCGTTCAACGACTCCGCCGCGGCGGGCCTGGACAAGGCGAAGGCCGACCTGGGCATCAAGGAGGTCAAGGAGCTGACCGCCGCGCCCAACGAGGCCGAGGACGCCAAGCAGACCCGCCTGCGCCAGCTCGCCAGCGAGGGCTACAGCCCGATCATCGGTGTCGGCTTCGCCTACGCCGAGTCGCTGAAGGTCGTCGCGCCCGAGTTCCCGAACGTCAAGTTCGCCATCGTGGACGGTGTCGTCGAGGGCGCCGCGAACGTCACCCCGCTGGTGTTCGCCGAGGAGCAGGGCTCCTTCCTCGCCGGTGTCATCGCCGCCTACCAGTCGAAGACCTGCCACGTGGGCTTCGTCGGCGGCGTGAAGATCCCGCTGATCGGCAAGTTCGACGCGGGCTTCGAGCAGGGCGCCAAGACCGCCGCGCCGGACATCAAGATCGAGAAGAAGTACCTGACCCCGGCCGGTGACTTCACCGGGTTCCAGGACCCGACCAAGGGCCAGGAGGCCGCCAAGGGCCAGATCGATGCCGGCGCGGACGTGCTCTACCACGCCGCGGGTGCCTCCGGCAAGGGCGTCTTCTCGGCCGCGAAGGCGGCGAACGTCAAGGCGATCGGTGTCGACTCCGACCAGTACAACCAGGCCACCGTCGCCGAGTCCAAGGACGTGATCATCTCGTCCATGCTCAAGCGCGTCGACGTCGCCGTGTACGACTTCGTCAAGGCCGTCGCCAAGAACGACCTGGCCACCCTGCCGAAGGTCTTCGACCTCAAGGTCGACGGCGTCGGCTACGCCACCTCCGGTGGCAAGATCGACAACGACCTGAAGGCGGTCCTGGAGGGCTACAAGGCCCAGATCATCGAGGGCAAGATCAAGGTCTCGGACAAGCCGACGAGCTGATCCTCGCCGTGCGCATGGGCCTCGCGAGCACCCACTCGCGAGGCCCATTGCGTGGTTTTAGGAGCCTGAATGAGCACTAGCACCCCTGCCGCCACGCCCGCCGTCGTGCTGTCGGGCATCACGAAGCGGTTCCCCGGCGTGGTCGCCAACAGCGACGTGCACCTGACCGTGCGGGCCGGCGAAGTGCACGCGCTGTGCGGTGAGAACGGCGCGGGCAAGTCCACGCTGATGAAGATCCTGTACGGGATGCAGCAGCCCGACGAGGGCACGATCGAGGTCGACGGCAAGCCCGTCCGCTTCCGCAGCCCGGCGGACGCGATCAAGGCCGGCATCGGCATGGTGCACCAGCACTTCATGCTCGCCGACAACCTCACCGTGCAGGAGAACGTCGTCCTGGGCGCCGAATCCCTGCACGGCATCGGCGGCAAGGCCCGCAAGGTCATCCAGGGCCTCGCCGAGTCCACCGGGCTGACCGTCGACCCCGGCGTGCTGGTCGAGCGGCTCGGTGTCGCCGACCGGCAGCGCGTGGAGATCCTGAAGGTGCTCTACCGGGGCGCCAAGGTGATCATCCTGGACGAGCCGACGGCGGTGCTGGTGCCGCAGGAGGTCGACGAGCTGTTCGCCACCCTGCGCGGCATGCAGGAGCAGGGCTTCACGTTCCTGTTCATCTCGCACAAGCTGGACGAGGTGCGCGCGATCGCCGACTCCGTGACGGTGATCCGGCGCGGCACCACGGTCGGCACGGCCGACCCGAAGACGGTCAGCTCCCGCCAGCTCGCCGAGATGATGGTCGGCAGCGAGCTGCCCAGCCCGGAGACCCGCGAGTCCACGGTCACCGACAAGGTCGTGCTCCTGGTGGAGAACCTGGGCCTGGTCGCCGAAGAGGGCACCCGGCCGGTGCTCGACGGGATCGACCTGGTGGTGCGCTCCGGCGAGGTCGTCGGCATCGCCGGCGTCGAGGGCAACGGGCAGACCGAGCTGGTCGAGACGATCATGGGCATGCGCAAGGCGCACCACGGCCGCGTGCTGCTCGGCGACCGGGACCTGACGAAGCTGGGGACGCTGGCGCGGCGCGAGGCCGGCATCGGGTACGTGCCCGAGGACCGCCACCGGCAGGGCCTGCTGCTCACGCAACCGTTGTGGGCCAACCGGATTCTCGGCTACCAGACCCGCACGCCGGTGTCCAAGGGCCAGTGGCTGGACCTCCCGGGCGCGAAGAAGGACACCCAGCGGATCGTCGACGAGTTCGACGTCCGCACGCCCGGCATCGACGTGCCCGCCGCCGCGCTGTCCGGCGGCAACCAGCAGAAGCTCGTGGTGGGCCGGGAGCTGTCCGGTGACCCGGTGCTGCTCATCGCCTCGCACCCGACGCGCGGCGTGGACGTCGGCGCGCAGGCGCTGATCTGGGACGAGATCAAGCGCGCCCGGGCCCGCGGGCTCGCGGTGCTGCTGATCTCGGCGGACCTCGACGAGCTGATCGGCCTGTCGGACACCATCAAGGTCATGCTGCGCGGCCGGCTGGTCGCCGACGCCGACCCGAGCACGGTGACCCCGGAGGACCTCGGCAGCGCGATGACCGGCGCGGGCGCCACGAGCCCCGCGGTGGAAGCCGTGCCGGGCGCGGAAGTGGAAGGCGAGTAATGGGAATCCTGCGCGGCAAGCTGCTGCCGCCCGCCCTGGCGATCCTGTTCTCCGCACTGCTGTGCGGCGTCGCGCTGGTGGTGTCCGGCGCGAACCCGGCGGAGGCGTTCGGCGCCATGGTGTCCCAGGTCGGCGAGGGCACGACCGCCGTGGACATCATCAACAGCACCGGCACCTACTACATCGCGGCGCTCGCGGTGGCGATCGGGTTCCAGATGAACCTGTTCAACATCGGCGTCGAGGGCCAGTACCGGGTGGCCGCCGTGGTCGCGGCGGTGTTCGGCGGCTCGTTCGCCCTGCCGCCCGGCCTGCACGCCCTGGCGATCATCCTGGTGGCCGCGCTGGTCGGCGCGCTGTGGGCGGCGATCCCGGCGATCCTCAAGGTCACGCGCGGCGTGAACGAGGTCATCTCCACGATCATGATGAACGGCCTGGCGCTGGGCCTGGCCGCGTACCTGATCCGCGAGGACGTCTTCGGCGAGCTGCGCGGCAACAACATCCGCACGCCGGAGATCCACGAGAGCGGCTGGGTGCCGGGCATCTCGTTCGGCGCCTCGGGCACGGTGTTCGGCCTGGTGTTCCTGGCCGCGGCGCTGGGCATCGGGTACTGGGTGATGATGAACCGCACCCGGTTCGGCTTCGAGCTGAAGGCCTCCGGCGAGTCGTCGACGGCGGCGGCGGCCGGTGGCGTGTCGGCGAAGAAGATGGTGCTGATCGCCATGCTGCTCTCCGGCGGCATCGCGGGCCTGGTGTCGATGCCGGAGATCCTGGGCCGCGACCACACCTACAACCTGAACTTCCCGGCGGGCATCGGGTTCTCCGGCATCGCGATCGCGCTGCTGGGCCGCAACCACCCGGGCGGCATCGCGTTCGGCGCGCTGCTGTGGGCGTTCCTGGACAAGTCGGGCCTGGCGTTGGACAACGTCGGCGTGCCGAGGGAGATCGTGACGATCATGCAGGGTGCGATCGTGCTGTCGGTCGTCGTCGCGTACGAGGTGGTCCGCCGGTTCGAGCTGGCCGCCGAGCAGCGCCGGGTCGGCAAGGAGTTGGGGACGGTGGCGGCGTGAGCGACCTTGCGAGCGAACCATTGAACACAGTGCTTTGTGCTCTTGATCCGGCGAGCGTCAGCGAGGCGGCATCATGAGCACGTCCTTGATGAACCCGTCCGAGGCTCCGACCACAGTTCCGCCGCCGCGCAAGGCTCGGCGCCTCCCGGTGTGGGCCACGGCGATGATCGGTGTGGCGGGCGCGGTGGTTCTGCTGTCCACCACGTCCTACCTGACCGGTGTGCCGCAGTTGACGTCCACGGGCACCATCCAGACCGCGGTGCGGTTGGCGCTGCCGATCCTGTTGGCGGGCTTGGGTGGTCTGTGGGCGGAGCGCGCTGGTGTCGTGAACATCGGCCTCGAAGGCATGATGATCATGGGCACGTGGGGCGCCGCGTGGGCGGGCTACCAGTGGGGTCCGTGGGCCGCGCTGCTGTCGGCGGCCGTGTTCGGCGCGCTGGGCGGCCTGCTGCACGCCATCGCCACGGTCACGTTCGGCGTCAACCACATCGTGTCCGGTGTGGCCATCAACCTGCTCGGCGCGGGCCTGACCAAGTACCTGTCGACGCTGATCTTCTTCCCGCTGTCGCACAACCCGCGCGAGTCACCGGCCGTGCCGAAGTTCGACACCTACTCCGCCGCCGGGTTCTCCGACTGGCTGGGCGAGCTGGAGGCGGAGCAGCGGGTCGGCCTGTCCGACGTGGCGGGCATCCTGCGCGGCCTGGTGACCGGCGTGTCCCCGTTGACGATGCTCGCGGTGGCGCTGGTGATCGGCAGCTACCTGGTGCTGTGGAAGTCGCGGTTCGGCCTGCGGCTGCGGTCGTGCGGCGAGAACCCGGTGGCCGCGGAGTCGTTGGGCGTCAACGTCTACCTCTACAAGTACATCGGCGTCATCGGCTCCGGCGCGCTGGCCGGCATGGGCGGCGCGGCGCTGGTGCTCAACCCCGGCCAGCCCGGCTACCTCGAAGGCCAGACCAACGGCCGCGGCTTCATCGGCCTCGCGGCCATGATCTTCGGCAACTGGCGGCCGGGTGGTTTGTTGGGTGGCGCGGCCCTGTTCGGTTACGCGGACGGGTTGCAGTTGCGCAGCGGCGGCAAGACGTTCCTCGCGCTGATCTACGGCGCGGTGCTGCTGCTGGCCGTGATCGTGATCTGGCAGCTGATCCGGCGGCGCTGGTTCGCGGCGGCGGGCGGGGTGGTCTCGGCGATCGCGCTCTACGCGGTGTACTACAGCTTGGACGAGGTGCCCAGCGAGCTGACCACCTACGCGCCGCACCTGGTGACGTTGATCGTGCTCGCGGTCGCCTCACAACGATTGCGGATGCCCGCGGCGGACGGCGTGGTGTACCGCCGTGGTTGACGTCGACTGGGACGACCTGAGGTCACGGGCGGTCGCCGCCGCGCAGGCGGCGTACTGCCCGTACTCGGGCCTTCAGGTCGGATCGGCGGCCGTGTGCGACGACGGGCGCGTCGTCACCGGCTGCAACGTGGAGAACGCGTCCTACGGCGTCGGCCTGTGCGCCGAGTGCACGATGGCGGGCCAGTTGCAGCTGACCGGCGGCGGGAAGTTCGTCGCCGTGGCGTGCCGCAGCGGCACGGGCGAACTGCTCATGCCGTGCGGGCGCTGCCGCCAGGTGCTCTACGAACTGGGCGGCCCGGACTGCCTGGTGGACACGCCCTCGGGCGTGCTGCCGATGAGCCGCGTGCTGCCCGACGCCTTCGGACCAGGGGATCTGCCATGAGTTTTGCCGCGGTCGACGTCATCCGGGCCAAGCGGGACGGCGGTGCGCTGTCCGACGAGCAGATCGACTGGGTGGTCGACGCCTACACCCGCGGCCTGGTCGCCGACGAGCAGATGTCGGCGCTGGCCATGGCGATCTTCCTCAACGGCATGACGCCCGCCGAGACCGCGCGCTGGACCCGGGCGATGGTCCAGTCGGGTGTGCGCCTCTCGCTGGACGTCGGCCGGCCGACCGTGGACAAGCACTCCACGGGCGGTGTGGGCGACAAGATCACCCTGCCGCTGGCCCCGCTGGTCGCGGCGTGCGGTGCGGCCGTGCCCCAGCTGTCCGGCCGGGGTCTGGGGCACACCGGTGGCACGTTGGACAAGCTGGAGTCCATCCCGGGGTGGCGTGCGCAGTTGTCCGTGGACGAGGTGACCGCGCAGCTGCGGGACGTCGGCGCGGTGATCTGCGCGGCCACCGAGGGCCTGGCCCCGGCGGACAAGAAGCTCTACGCGCTGCGGGACGTGACGGGGACGGTCGAGGCCATCCCGCTGATCGCCAGCTCGATCATGTCCAAGAAGATCGCCGAGGGCGCCGAGGCGCTGGTGCTGGACGTGAAGGTCGGCTCCGGGGCGTTCATGAAGACCGAGGAGCAGGCGCGGGCGCTGGCCGAGGCGCTGGTGTCCATCGGCGTGCAGCACGACCTCGCCGTCTCCGCGGTGCTGACGGACATGTCGGTGCCGCTGGGGCGGGCCGTGGGCAACGCGGTCGAGGTCGCCGAGTCGGTGGACGTGCTGCGCGGCTCCGGTCCGGCCGACGTCGTGGAGCTGACGTTGGCGCTGGCGGCGGAGATGCTGGCGCGGGCCGGTGTTTCCGCTGATCCGGCGGCGGTGCTGGCCAGTGGTGAGGCGTACGAGGTGTGGTGCCGGATGATCCGGGCGCAGGGTGGCGACCCTGAGGCCCCGTTGCCCGTGGGTGCGCACAAGCACGTCGTGGAGGCGCCCGAGGACGGGTACCTGGTGTCGCTGGACGCGTATGCCGTTGGTGTGGCGGCTTGGCGGCTGGGCGCGGGGCGTGCGCGCAAGGAGGACGCGGTGCAGGCCGGTGCCGGGGTGTTGTGCCTGGCCAAGCCAGGCGACCGGGTGTCGAAGGGGCAGCCGTTGCTGGAGCTGCGGACGGACACGCCGGATGCTTTTGGAGCGGCGTTGGCGTCGTTGGAGGGTGGCTGGTCGATCGGCGAGTCGCCGGCTCCCGGGCGTCCCCTGGTGATCGACACCGTCCGGGGGTAGTCGGGGGCCCGCGACCGACCCGGCGACCTCGAACGCTGTGGCGAACCCGCATCCGGCCGAACGCCAGACGATCGGCAACCCGCTGACCGGCGAAGCGGTGCAGGTGCGGCCGGCCCTCACGACTCACCCGACCTCGCTACCGCCGCGACTGCTGCCGCCCTGACCAACCACCGCACACCCCTGCCACCGCCCGCTGCCGCGCCAGCCGCCGCCGCCCGCCGCTGCCGCTGGCCGCCTGCTGCCGCCGCTGCCGCTGGCCGCCCGCTACCGCCCGCCGTCCGCCGCCGCCGCGTTGTCACCGGTCGCCGGTTGGTTGCGGGTGGCGCGGGCGCGGTTGCGGGGGCGGGGGTTGCGGGGGTGCCGGTTGTTGCTCTTCGGTCGCTGGGCGCGCGGAATTGTCGGTGGTGCGTGGGACGATGGAAGCGGGGGCCGGAGGCCACGCCGTGACACGCGAAAGGCCCGGCTGCTCCCCTCCCAGGGATGCCGGGCCTTTCCTCGCGCCGCGGGCCGGTCAGGCGCCTTCGGCGGTCAGGTCGTCGTCGTCCACGTTGCGGTTGTCGGTCGGCTTCGGGCCGTTCTTGCGGGTGCGCCGCTGCGGGCGGGGCAGGGCGGTGGGCGGCGGGGGCGGGGTGGGGGAGCCGCCGCCGAGGATCAGCTCGGCGAAGGTCGCCATGGCCTCGTCCAGCTGGCCGCCGATGCGCAGCTCGGACTCCTGGTTGCTCTTGCGCACCATCTGCGCGAGCGAGTCCGAGTCCGGCCGCGCGGACAGGGTGCCCTCGACCTTCGCGATGCCCTGCTCCACCACGCCGGTCAGCTCGCCCAGGCGCGCGGCGAAGTCGTCCTCGACCGCGTCCAGGCGGGTGGTCATGGTGTCCAGGCGCGAGGTGACCTGCTCCAGGCGCTGCGCCAGCGCCTCCAGGCGGTCGGTCGCGTCGACCTGGTCGCGGGTCTCGTCCAGGGCCGCGTGCAGCGCCTCGCGGGCCTCGTCGAGCTTGCCGTGGACGGTGCTGCGGGTGTCGGCCAGCGACGCGGCGAGCGTGTCGCGGGTCTCCGCCACCGAACCGGCCAGCGTGTCGCGGGTCTCGGCCACCGAACCGGCCAGCGACTCGCGGGTCTCGGCCAGCGAGCCGGCCAGCGACTCGCGGGTCTCGGCCAGCGAGCCGGCGAGCTGCTCGCGGGTCTGCTGCAGCGAAGCGGTGAACGACTCGCGCGTCGAGTTCAGGTTGTCGCGGGTCTCGTCCAGGCGGCCCTGCAGCGCCGACGACGAGTCCGCGACGGAACGGGCCAGCGCCTCGCGGGTGCCGTCGAGGTGCTCGTGCACGCCCTCGTCCACCTCGTCCAGGCGACCGCGCAGCGCGACCTCCAGCGCCTCGATCCGCTCCCGCAGCGGACCGGTCACCGCGCCCGGCACGGCCTCGACCTTGCCGTCCTGCTTGTCCAGGTGCAGTTCGAGGTCGTCGAGCCGCTTGTGGATGTGCGAGAGCTTGTCCTCCAGGCCGTCCATGCGGCCCGCGACGCCCTCGAACCGGCCGGCGACGCCGTCGAGGCGACCGTCGAGCTGGGCGAACGGCTTGGCCAGCTTGTCGACCAGCCCGTCCACCGCGCGGCCGATGCCCTGGACGGCGTTGTCCTGCGCCTCCAGCTTGGCCAGCGCCTCGTCCAGGCGCTCGGCCAGCACGCTGACCTCGGTGCGGTCGGGCAGCTCCGACAGCCGCTTGCGAACGGAACCCAGCGACTCCAGCGGGGACATCCGCGCGTGGATCTCGTCCAGTGCATCGAAGATCTGCTGCTGTTCGCTCTCACGGATCTCCGCGGCGCGCGTCAGCATGTTGCGCATCCGATCGAAGGACATCGTGGAGTTGTTGTTCTCGTTCACGGCTTCGAATGCCTTCGTCCAGGGGAGGGGAGACCTCCGGGAGCCTAACCGCGTCGGGGGTCCCGGCTGTACCACCCCCCGGCCCGAAGTGCCCCCTCGACGCAAGTTCGTAGTCCGTTCGGGTGACGCGAGCCGACCCTACTCGAAGGTAACCCGCGGCGCACCCCTGAGCGCTGTCGGTGACCATCCGCCGTGTGAGTGACCCAAGCTGGGGGATCGGTCGCGGAAAGTTGTGCATCACGAGTGCACAACACCGCCGGAGCCATCCGAGAGAGTGGTTCTCGCCACGTGGGATGACTCCGGAGTGATCGTACCGGGCATGATCATCGCCACGGCGAACCGGTCACGGCGTGTCGCGGGTACGGTGACCGCCATGCCAACCCCGCTTTCCCCGGAGGCCCTGCGCCGCGCGCCGAAGGTCGTGCTGCACGACCACCTCGACGGCGGCCTGCGCCCCCAGACGGTGATCGAGCTGGCCGAGGCGTCCGGCCACCAGGGCCTGCCGACGACCGACCCGGTCGCGCTGGGCGACTGGTTCCGCGACAACGCCAACTCCGGCTCCCTGGTCCGCTACCTGGAGGGCTTCGCGCACACGTGCGGGGTCATGCAGGACGAAGAGGCCCTCGTCCGCGTCGCCGCCGAGGCCGCGCAGGACCTGGCCGAGGACGGCGTCGTCTACGCCGAGATCCGCTACGCGCCCGAGCTGTTCACCGAGAAGGGCCTGTCCCTGGAGCAGGCCGTCGAGGCCGTCCAGGAGGGCTTCCGCCAGGGCGAGGCCGCGACCGGCAACCGCATCCGCGTCGGCACCCTCCTGTGCGCGATGCGCCAGAACGACGGCTGGCAGCGCATCGCGGAGCTCGTCGTCCGCTACCGCGACCAGGGCGTCGTGGGCTTCGACATCGCGGGCCCGGAGCTGGGGTTCCCGGCCGACCGCGAACTCCCGGCGTTCGAGTGGCTGCGCGAGCAGAACGCCCACTTCACCATCCACGCCGGCGAGGCCGACGGCCCCGAGTCGATCTGGCGCGCGGTGCAGCACTGCGGCGCCGAGCGCCTGGGCCACGGCGTGCGCATCACCGAGGACATCAAGGACGACCAGGTCGGCCACCTCGCCGCGTACGTGCGCGACCGCCGCATCGCCCTGGAGATGTGCCCGACCTCCAACATCCAGACCGGCGCCGTGGCGTCGCTGGCGGAGCACCCGATCAAGCGCCTGTCGGACCTCGGTTTCCGGGTCACGGTGAACACCGACAACCGGCTGATGAGCGACTGCTCGATGTCCGGCGAGTTCGGCATGGTCGTCGACCAGTTCGGCTTCGACTGGAGCGACCTCCACCGCTTCACGGTGAACGCGGCGGATTCGCTGTTCCTGCCGCTGGACGAGCGCCGCGCGCTGATCGAGGACGTGATCAACCCGGGGTACGCCGCGCTCCAGCAGTGATCCGGGAAGTTCTTCGGGCGAAGGGCCGGACGCCGTGCGCGTCCGGCCCTTCGCTTTTCGGTCGAGCGCGTTGTGGCTGGTACCGGGACATCGGCGTCTTCGATCGTCGTATCGACGAAAGCGGCCGTCTCGGATCTTGTTGCCCCGCCTGCCCGGCAATACCTTCGGACCAGAACGTGATCACCCTCGCCGTGGGAATGGCGACGGAAATGTCATCGACTGGACCCGAGAAAGGAACGTCGTGGCGGACGTCGTGCTGCGCCCCGAATTGCACGTGGCCATCGTGGGCGCCGGGCCGAGAGGGCTTTCGGTCCTTGAACGACTATTGGTGCAGTTATCGGAGTCACCCGCGAGCGGACCCGTCCGCATCCACCTGTTCGAGCCCGGTGAGGCCGGCGCGGGGCGGATCTGGCGGACCACGCAGGCGCCCTGGTTCCTGATGAACACGGCGGCCGGTGAGGTTTCCGTGTTCTCGAACAGCGCCGACGGCGGGCCGACGCGTGCGGGGTACGGGCCGTCGTTCGCCGAGTGGCTCCGGGAGCACCCGCGTTGGTCGGGGATCGGGCCGAACGACTACGGGCCGCGTGCGGTGTACGGGGAGTACCTGCGGCACGCGTTCGAGGCGATGGCGGCGAACGCGCCGTTGGGTGTGACGGTTCGGCACGTGGCGGAGCGGGCGGTGCGGTTGACCCGGCAGAACGGGCGGACCGTGGTGACCGGGTCGGGTGGGACCGTTGTCACCGCCGACAAGGTCGTGTTGACCACCGGGCATCCGCGGGTGACGCCGGATGACGCGGAGAAGGCGTTGCTGACTTTCGCTCGCCAACGGGTCGGATTGGCTTACGTGCGCGGGGATTCGGCAGCGGATCTGCCGCTGTCGGCGATCGGGCCCGGCGAGCAGGTGGGCGTGGTCGGGCTGGGGTTGACGTTCTTCGACGTCATGGCGGAGCTGACCGAGGGCCGTGGTGGTCGGTTCGTCGAGCGGGACGGGCGGACGGAGTACGTGCCCAGCGGGGCGGAGCCGCACCTGGTGGCGGGGTCGCGCAGCGGGTTGGTGATGCTGGCGCGGGGGCGGAACCAGAAGTCGCCGACGTACCGGTACCGGCCGGTGTTCGTGACGGAGGAGGCGATCGTCGAGGCGCGGCGCCGGGCGCAGCGGACGACCGGGTCGGCTCAGCTGGACTTCGCGCGGGACGTGTTGCCGCTGCTGAAGCTCGAGGTCGAGCACGTCTACTACACCGCGCACGTGCGGCGGCGGTTGTCGGAGGAGGCGGCGCAGCGGTTCGCGGCGATCCACGCGAAGTCGACCGATCGTCGGGGGTTGTTGGAGGCGTGGGGGTTGGCGGACGTGCCGCCGCCGGACCTGGAGCGGTTGGCGCGGCCGTTCGGGGACCGGGAGTTCGACTCGCCGCGTGCGTTCCACGGGACGTTGCTGGACCTGCTGGAGCAGGACATCGCCGAAGCGCGGCAGGGCAACGTGGACAACCCGTTGAAGGCGTCGTTGGACATCCTGCGGGACACGCGGGCGGTGGTGCGGCAGGCGGTGGACTTCGCGGGGTTGCGGCCGGAGTCGCACCGGATGTTCCTGTCGTGGTTCAACCCGATCAACACGATGGTGTCGGCGGGTCCGCCGGCGGTCCGGGTGGCGCAGGCGTGCGCGTTGATCCGGGCCGGGTTGCTGACCGTGGTGGGGCCGGCGACGGAGGTGGTGGCGGACCACGCGGCGGGGGCGTTCGTGCTGCACTCGCCGTTCGTGCGGGGGTCGCGGCGGGAGGTGACCACGTTGGTGGACGCCCGGATCCCGCGTCCGCAGCTGGCGGCGACGGCGGATCCGTTGATCAGCCAGGCGTTGGCGGACGGGTTGATCACCGAGCTGGTGAACGTCGACAGCGCGACGGGGCAGCGGTTCCCGGCGGGGAGCATCGCGGTGACCCGCAAGCCGTTCCACGTGGTCGACGCCCTGGGCAACCCCGACCCGGACCTGTACGCGCTGGGGGTGCCGACGGAGAACACGCGGTGGTTCACCCAGATCGGCAACGGCCGGCCGGGTCCGATGACCGGGTTCCACCACGACGCCGACGCCATCGCCGCCGACGTGCTGCGCCACCGGCCGGCCGTCGCGCCGGTCGTCCTGTCCGCCCGGCCGCGTGCGGCCGTCGCGATCTGAACGGGGGTTGTGATGAACGCGAACACCGAGAAGTTCCGCGCGGCCAGGGATCTGCTGCTGGAGTTGCGCGACGACCCGGACCGGGCGCACGCGGAGTTCCGGTGGCCGGAGTTCACCGAGTTCAACTGGGCGCTGGACTGGTTCGACGCGGTCGCGCGGGGCAACGACCGGACCGCGCTGCACGTGGTGGGCGGCCGGGTCGAGGAGCGGGTGTCGTACGCGGAGCTGGCCGAGCGGTCGGACCGGCTGGCCAACGGGTTGCGGTCGGCGGGCGTGCGGCGCGGGGACGTGCTGCTGCTGATGCTGGACAACCAGCTCGCGGTGTGGGAGGCGTTGCTGGCCTCGATGAAGCTGGGTGTGGTGGTGGTGCCGACGTTCACCACGGTCGCGGCGGCGGACCTGGCCGACCGGGTGTCGCGGGCGGATGTGCGGCACGTGCTGACCACACCTGAGCTGACGGGCTCCTTTGACTGGCTGCCCGCGCACGTGACGCGGATCTGCGCGGGTTCGGTGCCGGGGTGGCTGGCGCTGGACGACCTGCGGTCGGCGCCGGCGGTGTTCCGGCCGGACGCGCCGACCCGCGCCGACGAGACGTTGTTCCTGTACTTCACCTCGGGCACGACCTCGCGGCCGAAGCTGGTGCGGCACACCCACGTCAGCTACCCGGTCGGGCACCTGTCGGGCATGTACTGGAACGGGGTGCGGCCCGGTGACGTGCACCTCAACGTGTCCGCGCCGGGGTGGGCCAAGCACGCGTGGAGTTCGTTCTTCGTGCCGCTCAACGCCGAGGCGACCGTGCTGAGCGTGACCACGCCCGGTGGTCGGGACCTGCTGGACCGGATGGTGGCGCACGGGGTGACGACGTTCTGCGCGCCGCCGACGGTGTGGCGGATGCTGATCCAGGAGGACCTGCGCCGGTGGCCGGTGCGGCTGCGCGAGGCCGGCAGCGTCGGCGAGCCGCTCAACCCCGAGGTGATCGACCAGGTCCGCGCGGCGTGGGGGGTGACCGTCCGGGACGGCTACGGCCAGACCGAGACCACCGCCCAGATCGGCAACAGCCCCGCCCTGCCGGTGCGACCGGGGTCGATGGGCAAACCGTTGCCGGGCTACGAGATCGTGCTGGTGGACCCGACCACGGGCGCGGTGGGCGACGAGGGCGAGGTGTGCGTCGACCTGTCGCGGCGGCCGGTGGGGGTGATGCCCGGGTACGTGGACGACGAGGAGAAGAACGCGCGGACGTTCGCGGGCGGGTACTACCACACCGGCGACATCGCGCGGCGGGACGCGGACGGGTACCTGCACTACGTGGGGCGGACCGACGACGTGTTCAAGTCCTACGACCACCGGATCTCGCCGTTCGAGCTGGAGAGCGTGCTGCTGGAGCACGAGTCCGTGGCGGAGGCGGCGGTGGTGCCGGCGCCGGACCCGGTGGGTTTGGTGGTGCCCAAGGCTTACGTGGCGCTGGTGGCCGGGGCGTCGGCGGACGAGGACACGGCGCGGCGGATCCTGGAGCACACGCGGGAGAACTTGGCGCCGCACCAGTGGATTCGGCGGTTGGAGTTCTTCGCGCTGCCCAAGACGACGTCGGGGAAGATCCGGCGGAACGAGCTGCGGGCTCGGGATGTCGAGCGGGCGGCGGGGGTGGCGTTCCCGGACGCTGTCGAGTACTTGGCCGACGAGCTGCTGGACGCGGCAATGCCGGCGGCACCCGGCATCGGCTGAGCCTGCGGTCGAGCTGGGCCAGGGGCGATCGGGATCGGCTGAGCCCGCCCCGGCGGCGCTTGGCTTCGGGATCGGGATGGGCTGAGCCCGCCCTGGCCGCGCAGGCATCGGGACAGCCGGCGGCTGAGCCAACCTCTTCGCCAGCCGGCGTCGGCGACGGCGGCCGAGCAACCCCGCTGGGCCGGCGTCGGCGGCACTGGCGTCCGCGTCGGCCCGTCCGGCGGCGGCACCGGCGTCCGCATCAGCCCCGCCCGGCGTCGCCACCACCGGCACCGGCGTCCGCACCAGCGTTGGCTTGGCGAAGGCGGCCCTGCTTCAAACCCTTCACCGCGCTGAAAATTATTCCTTCACGAAGCAAAAATTTTCCTGATTGGGGAGCAACGACATGCGCGACATCAAGATCTACTCGTCCCTGTTCACCGGCGGCCTGCACAACGGCCAGATCAAGTGGTCCGAGTACGTGCAGCCGGGACGCAACCAGGTGGACGTCGAGTGGCTCTACACCCAGGCCGAGACCGGGCCGTCCGGTGCGGAGGCGTACATCGCGCACTTCAAGCCGGGCTCGCACGGGGACCTGCACGAGCACCTCGGATACGAGCTGCTGCTGATCCTCGAAGGCGAGCTGCACAACGACAACGGTGACCGGTACCCCGCGGGCACGCTCTTCATCGAGAAGCCGGAGAGCGTGCACCAGGTGTCCTCGCCCAGCGGGTGCTTCGCGCTCGTGGTGCGGGAGAAGGGCACGCGGCCGGTCACCACGGCCGAACTCGAGACGATGACGACGGCGGCGGCGGGCAACTGACCGGGAACCGGCCGACAACCGGCCGAAACCGAACGAGAACCTGCCGAAACCGATCACCAAGCTGAGCCGAACGGGTGGCGGGGCCGTCCCGAAGGCGCGCCCCGCCACCCAACCCCCTTGTCGACCAACCCATCCCTCCGTCAGCATGTAATGGGTTGAAGCCATTACAGGAACCAGGAGCCGGTACCCGATGTCCCAGCAGACGCAGGACCGACCGCACCCCACCGCACCCCCGCCCGGCCGCGAAGTCCTCGTCGGCCGCACCGGCAAGCAGCACTCCCCCCGCTACCGCTGGGGCATCCTCGGCATCGGGATCTTCGCCCAGGCCGCCTTCAGCGCCGCCTTCCAGGGCATCCCCACCTCGGGCTCGATCCTCGCCGCCGCCTACGGCTACTCCCTGTCCGAACTCGGCCTCGTCCTCGCCGCCGTCACCGCCGGCATCTTCGTCACCGACGTGTTCTGGGGCATCCTGTCCGACCGCATCGGCGAGCGGAACGTCCTGATCATCGGCCTGGCCGGCACCACCGCCACCCTCGCCTACGTCACCGCGTTCCTCGTCCCCTCCGACGACGTCGCCCCCGCCGCCTGGGCACTCGCCGTCGTCCTCTTCCTGTCCGGCGCGCTCGGCGGCTGCGTCAACGGCGCCTCGGGACGAGCCGTCATGGGCTGGTTCCCGCCGGACAAGCGCGGCTTCGCGATCAGCCTCCGGGTCGCGGCCGTGCCCCTCGGCGGCGCGCTCGGCGCGGCGATCATGCCGCCGCTCGCGCTGGGCGCCGGGTTCCGCTGGGTCTTCCTCTTCCTCACCGCCTTCATGCTCGCCGCGACGATCGCCGTCGTCCTCTGGCTGGACGAGCCGCCCATCGCGCGCACCAAGGCCGCCGGCGGGATCGCCGCCACCACCCTGCCCAACCCCCTGGTCCGCTGGGACATCTGGCGCGTGGCCATCACCGCCTTCCTGCTCGACCTGCCCCAGTTCACCGTCCTGACCTTCGGCACCGTCTTCCTCACCACCGCCCTCGACCTCGACATCACCGCCGTCGTCATCGCGCTCGTCGTCGTCCAAGTCCTCGGCGGCGCGTCCCGCGTCCTGTCCGGCCGGTGGACCGACAAGAAGGGCGGCCGGTACCGGCGCACGCTCGTCCGCGTCTACAGCTGGCTGATCGCCGCCGCCTTCGCCGGCGTCGCGCTCTACCAGGTGGCGCCCGCGTGGCTGGTGGTCGGGCTGTTCGTCGCCGCCGGGTTCCTCGCCTGCGGCTGGCACGGCGTCCACTACGCCGAGATCGCCACCATGGCCGGCGCCGAGCGCTCCGGCACCGCGCTCGGCCTGGAGAACACGATGGTCTTCGGCGGCGCGTTCGTCACCCCGCTGCTCATCCCGATCGTCCTCGACGCCTCGTCGTGGCCGGTGGTGATGCTGCTGGTGGGCGCGCTGCCGGCGGTAGCCTCGGCGCTGCTGATGCCCCGGGAGCAGCCGGTCTGAGCCCGGTGGAGAACCCCGACGGCGCGCGGCGGACCAGGCCGCGCGCCACGGCCGTGGAGGAGCACCTGAACGCGACACCCGAGCACCCGAGCCTGGCGCTGGTGGCCACCGTGCGCAGCCGGCTCGGGCAGCCGCGCGACGAGCTGGGCGACGCGCCTTCGCTGACCGCCTGGCTGACGCGCCACGACCTGCCGCCCGCGACCGACCCCGACCCGGTCGACGTGGGCGAGTTCCGCGCGCTGCGCGAGGCGGCCTACCGGCTGCTGGCCGACGTCACCGCGGGCCGGGCGCCCGCCGACGCCGACGTCGAGCTGGTCAACCGGTGCGCCGCGCACGCCCCGCCCGCCGTGTCGCTGGTCGCCGAACCGGACGGCGTGCGGCGCGTGCGGGAGCGGCCGACCCCGGCGCAGGCGCTCGGACTGGTGGCCCGGGACCTGGTCGACCTGGTCGGCGGGCCGCGGCGGGACCGGCTGCACCAGTGCGAGGCGGAGGTGTGCGGGACGTTCTTCGTCGACACCTCCCGGGCGGGCCGGCGGCGCTGGTGCTCGTCGGCGACCTGCGGCAACCGCGTCCGGGTCGCCGCGCACCGCGACCGCGCGGCCGGACCGTGATCGACCGGAGGACCGCCGATGATCTACCTGCACACCTCCACCCTGGTCAGGCTGGCGCGGTGCGGTGACCCGCGGCCCGTGCTGCGCGACTGCCTGGTGGCCGTGAGCGAACTGAGCCGGGCCGAACTGGCCGGCGCGCAGCTGCCGCCCGAGGTGCGCCGCCGGGCGCACGCCGTGCTCGACGCGGTCGGCGTGCTGGAGGTCTCCGTCTCGGAGCTGATCCGCGAACTCGCCGAGTCGCGGCCCGAGGCGCTGGACGCCGACCAGGCCGTGCACCTGGCGACCGTGCTCAGCCTGGGCACCGGGGTCACCGCGTTCGCCTGCGACGACCCGGTCCTGGCCGCCGCGCTCACGGAGTGCGGCGTGCCGGCCGTGGTACCGCCGTTGGGGGTACCACGGTGACCGCGTGGAATGGCCTCAATTGCAGAATCGAATACCGATTCGGCATACCCTCGCAATCGGTGTCGATCACCCGAATGGCACACCCCAATTCAGTTGAAAGCTATACAATCGCGGCGGTCGAGGCGCGCGATCCGTCTTGTTTGACCTGAACGGAGCCTCCAGCTGGGGGAGTAACAATGGACATGAGGCAGTTGAATGCCTTTCGAACCGTTTCGCAAACGGGCAGCATCACCCGCGCGGCGGCTGTTCTCGGTTACTCGCAGTCCGCGGTCACCGCGCAGATCAAGAACCTCGAGGCGGCGGTGCGGACCCGTCTCTTCGAGCGCAGGCGGGAGGGCGTGCGGCTGACCGCCGAGGGCGAGCGGTTCCTGCCCTACGCCAACCGGCTGCTGCGCCTGTCGGAGGAGGCCCTGTCGGCGCTCGCGCCGGAAGCGCCGCCTGCCGGCCGCCTCACGATCGGCGCGAGCGAGTCCATCACCACCTACCGGCTGCCGGGGGTCATCCGCCACCTGCACGCCGCGTACCCGGAGGTGCGGCTCGCCCTGCGCACCTACCACGAGGGGCCGGCGCGGATGACGGAGGCGATGGAGCGCGGGGACATCGACCTCGCGCTCATCCACTTCGTCGACCCCGGGCCGACGGGCCGCCCGTCCCGTCGCCTGGCCTCGGAGGACCTGGCACTGGTCGCGACCCCGGACCACCCGCTGGCGGGCCGGGACGTCGTCGAGGCGGAGGACCTGTGCCGCGCGCGGACGCTGATCGTCCAGCCGACGTGCGTGTACGACACGGCGCTGCGGACCTCGTTGCCCGGCCCGCGGACCGTGGCGCCGTTGCAATTCGGCACCCTGGAGGCGGTGAAGATCGCCGCCCGGTCGGGGCTGGGCGTGGCGCTGCTGCCGCACGTGGCGGTCACCGACCTGCTGCACAGCGGTGAACTGGTCGAGCTGGCCTGGGCGCCGCCGGTGTCGGTGAGCAGCTACGTGCTGTGGGGCGAGGAGCGCGACGACTCGCGGCTGTTCACCGCGCTGGACCGGGTGCTGGACCGGGCCGTCGCCGAGTGGCGCCAACCGGTGCCCGCGATCAGCGAATGACGAAGGGCCTCCCGCCGGCCACGCGATGGGGCCGGCGGGAGGCCCTTCTCAAGGTGCCTCCAGCGAACGCGTCCAGCGGACGCGCAGGCGGTCTAGTGGACGCGCAGGCGGTCTTCGAAGGCCGCGACCAGCGCCCGCCAGGCCGCCACCTCCTTGTCGAACGGCGCGCTCGGCGCGAGCCGCGTCGGGTCCGGCTTGAGCACGTAGGACACCAACCAGCCCAGCGACTCGGACTGGTTGAGCGCCACCTTCACGGTGTCGTCGTGCGCCCAGTCGCCGGCGTCCTCCAGCAGCTCCACCGCCAGGTCGAGCTGGGTCGGGTCGACCGCGTCCGGGCCCTCGGCGATGTCCTCGTCCAGGCCGGTGAACACGTAGACGTTGTCCGGGTCGACCTCGACCTCCAGGTCGCCTCCGGTCGCCTTGACGACCAACTCGCCCCACGTGGACACCTCGGCCAGGTCGCTGTCGTCGGCCTCGACCACGAACCGGGACAGCGCGCGCGGCGAGCCGAACACGTCGATCTTGCCCTTGCGGCCCAGGAACAGCGGCTGGTCGTCGAGGTAGCAGCGCAGCGTGTAGTACTCGCCGGCACCGGTGATGATCTTGATCGGGTCGATGCCGACCTCGCCCCAGAACCCGATGGGCTCGTCGGCGTCCTCGTCGTCTTCGTCGTCCTCTTCGCCGTCGACGTCGACCGCGTTCTCCGCCTCGAACGCCGCCAGCTCCTCCTGCGCGACCTTCAACGCCGGCTCGTCCACGTCGGGCGTGGTGACGACCCCGTCGATCGCGTCGAGGACGTCGTCCCACTTCTCCGCGACGACCTCGGCCAGCTCCGTCCACAGCGCCTGGCCCTCGCGGCCGGTGAACGGCAGCGTGCCCTGCGGCAGCAGCGCGAAGCCCTCCGCCGAGTCCAGCACCTCGTGGACCTTCTCCAGGTCGCACACGTCCGCCAGGGACCGCACGATCGACACCACGTCGGCCAGCTCGCCGATGACCCAGGTGTCGGGTTCCTCGGCGACCAGCTCCGGCACGCCCACCAGGTCGAACTGGTGGTTGTCGTCGGGCGACAGCTCGCCGACGGACAGGCCCGGCACCACGTGCCACGCCGGGTGGTCGGTCAGGTCGTGCTCCTGCGCCGTGCGCACGAAGGCCGCGAGGTGCGCGGCGTCGGGGAAGGCGTAGAGGTCGTCCTCGTGCCCGAGGAAGGCCTCCCACTCCTCGCCCTCTTCCCGCCAGCGGGGAGCCCACAGGGTGACCACATCACCCTGGGTGAGTCCCAGCTCGATCGGGACGATGTCCTGAGCCATCCGACCTCCCGGTCACGCCATGCCCCTTTGCGATGCGGCCAAAGCCTACGGGGTCGAGATCCACCTACCGCCGTTGACCACGGAAAGGGTCGGCGAAGAAGTCGTCATCGTCGTCGTCCTCGGGCGGCGGCGCCGGTCGGGACCTCGGCGCACCGGTCCGCTGCCCGGCCCACGGCGGCGTCGGCCGACCCGGCTGCGGGGGCGCAGCCCGAGGCGGATCACCCGGAATTGTCGGTGTCGGGCGAGACGATGGTTCCGGGGGCCGGAGGCCGCCGCGCGGTGCAGAGCCCGGCTGGGGCGCGGACCCCGGCGTCGGCGGGCCGGCGTGCTGCTCGGCTTCGGCTCGGCGGGCGAAGGGGGATGGTCCGGCGAAGTCCTCGATGGCCATCGCCATGCTGTCGCCCAGCGACTTGGCCAGCTCGTTGTAGCTGGTCTGCACCGCGGCATCCACGGCGAGCCCCGCGGTCTCGGTCACCATCCCGCCCACCGCGTCCGGTCCCTGACCGAGGGCCGCCGGCTGGATGCGGACCGCCTTCAGCGCGCCCACCGCGGACGCCGTCACGGTCACCAGCCCGGACGGGTGGGTCGCCGTCCCGACCACCCGCGCCAGCACGTCGGTCAGCCGGTCGGCCGCCGAGATCCGCTCCTCCTGAACGCTCACCGCGGCCCCCGCAAGTACGTGTCACCGAAGTCGTCCTCGATGCCGCCCGCCGGGAAACCGATCTCGGTCAACGCCTTCGACGTCGCCGGGTCCGTCAACCGCGCCAGCGACTGGTGCATCCGCGCCGCCGCGTCGGCCGACGCCCGCGCCGCCACCCGCACGATCTCCGCGCCCAGCGCGTCCGCGCCCATGTTCAGCGCGCCGGGGGAGATGCGGATCTCCCGCGGCGGTGCGCCGGGTGCGGTCACGACGGTCACCGCGCCGTCCGAAGAGGACGCCCGGCCGAGCACCGGCCCGGTGCGCGCGATGTGCTGCGACACCTGTGCTTCCACGTCCGCGACCCGCCGGGCCGCGCGCTGCGTCTCGTCCACGTCCTCAGCCCGTCGGTCGGTAGAAGCCCATGAAGCCCATGCCGATGTTGTCCGTGCGGATCGGGTTCACCTGGACCGGGTCGCCCGCCTCCACCATCTGCCCGTTGCCGATCACCATCGCCACGTGCCCGTCCCACACGACGAGGTCGCCGGGCAGCAGCTGGCCCGGCGGCACGGACGCGCCCATCGCCTGCGAGGACGCGGGCCGGGGGATGTCGAACCCGGCCTGCCCGTACGCCCACTGGGTCAGGCCCGAGCAGTCGGTGCCCTGCGGCGGGTTCGCGCCGCCCCACACGTACGGGGTGCCCAGCGCGGACAGCGCGGCGCGCACGGCCCGCGCGGCGGTCTCGTTGGGCGCTTCGGCGCTGCTGCCGTCCGGCAGGTTCACGCCCACGCCGGTGCCGGGCTGCGGCGGGATCGCGACCGGCAGGCGCGGACCCGACGGGCCACCACCCCCACCGCCGCCTCCGCCACCACCGGAGCCGCCGCCACCGCCTCCTCCGCCACCGCCGCCGGGGCTGCCGGGCGAGGACGGGTCGCGCCCGCCGCCGTCGACCGACGACACCTTGGTGTCACCGCCGGAGTCGACGCCCAGCGGGTCGCCGAGGCCCTTGAAGTCGGGCTTGGGCAACGCCTTCAGCTGGTTGGCCACGTTCGTCAGCTCGGTGCGGACGCGGTCCAGCTCCTGCTTCGACCTGCCCTCGTACTCGCGCGCCTTGGCCACCACGTCCGCCGCGACCGCGAGCACCGCGCCGATCCCGCCGAACAGCGACGCGGCGACCGCGGCGGCCAGCCGGGGCTGCGCGTAGCCGGTGAAGTCGTCGATCAGGCCCTGGATGGTGCGCTTGCCGGCGTTGACCGCGTTCACCGCCGTGGTGGCCGCGTTCTGGGTCGCGGTGGCGTTGCGGGACAACAACTGCACGCCGCTGGAGAACGACGCCACGCGCCCCTGGAACGCGGTCGCCTTGTCCCCGTACCAGGTGCCGAGCACGGTGTTGGCGGCGCCGGTGTGCCGCCCGTCGACCTCGGCCAGCGCCGAGGCGGCCCGCCCGAAGGAGTCCGCGGCGCGGGTCGCGCCACCGGTGTCGCCCTCCAGCTTGGCCAGGTCGTCCTTCATGGGTTGGACCAGGGAAGCCAGGAACCCGGCTACGTCGAACATCGCTAGACCCGGTACGCGCGGTTGAGGGAAGCGCCCTGCTGCGCCTCCTGCTCGGTGTAGGCGGTGGCGGCCTTGGACACGGCGGTGGCGAACGCCGACAGCCCGCTGGACGCGGCGGCCACACCGTCCACTTGGGTCTGCGCGGCCTGCTGGAACGCCGCACCCAGACCGACCTCGTCGCCGATCTTGCCGAAGCTGCCCGCCGCGAGCGACGTGGTCCCGGCCAACGTGGACGTGCCGATCGCGCCGACCTCGCCCGCGAGGCCCGAAGCGGTGCCGCTGTAGGCCGTCAGCGCCGCGGTGTCGACGGCGAAACCCGAGTTCACCCAAGCCCCCCTCTGGTACTGCCTGACGCCCCGATCCTGCCCGATCCGCAAGCCTTTCGTACCTCGTTCGGGCAGATCCTCCCCTGATGGGCGGTACCCCACGAGCCGTCCTCACCTGATCATGGGTGTGTGGGAGCACTGCGCCATTGGGAGCGGATCGTGGCGTGGCTCGCCGACCACGCCCCCTCGACCGGTGCCGCGTTCATCGCCCCCGAGGACGCCGCCGCCGTCGAGGCGCTGGAGGCGGCGAGCGGCCTCGCGCCGCCCGAAGACCTCCGCGCTTGGTGGGCCGTGTGCGGCGGCACCGAGAACCTGGCGTTCGCCGAAGTGCTGCCGCCCTTCTACACCCCGCTCGGCCCGACGAACGCGTTGCGCTCGTGGCGGCTCAAAGAACGGTTCTGGCCGGTGGACCTGGACTCCGAGGCGGGCACCCCCACGGTCGGGTTCCACCCCAAGTGGCTGCCGATCGCGTTCGACGGCTGCGGCGACGCGCTCGCGCTGGACCTGCGCCCCGGCGTGCTGTCCGGGTGCGTGGTCGAGTGGGACCGCGAGCGCGGCGAGATGCTCAAGCCCGAGTGGACCAGCCTGGACGAGATGCTGGACCAGGTGGCGACGGCTCTGGAGCACCGCAGCCGGCTGGGCCACTGCGAACCGCTCGTCACCACCGACGGCCGGTTGGGCTGGCGGACGGACTGACGGCGCAGGCCACGTTCCGGTATCATGATGGTCACGGGTTTTCGCTGGTCAGGCGCTGTGGGGGCGGGTATGGCGGACGTGCACGACGTGGCCGCGGCGGTGTTGCACGCCACCGGCCCGGAGTCGCCGATGAAGCTCCAGAAGCTCCTGTACTACGCCCAGGCCTGGCACCTCGCCAAGTACGACGAACCCATGTTCACCGCGCGCATCGAGGCGTGGCGGCGCGGACCGGTCGTGCCCGAGGTGTACTACCGGCACCGCTTCCAGACCGAGGTCGGCGAGTGGGACGAAGGCGACCCGCGCGGCCTGTCGGAGCGGGAACGCGCGGTGGTGGAAGACGTGGTCGACCGCTACGGCAAGTTCAGCCGCCACGAGCTGAGCGACATGGCGCACGCCGAGGGACCGTGGCGCGAGGCGCGCGGCGACCTGCCCGAGTCCGAGCCCAGCAGCGCCCCGCTGTCGAACGAGGCCATGGCACGCTACTTCCGCCGGCTGTTCCGCGACCCCGAGCAAGCGTTTGCGGACGCGGTGGCCAGCGTGCGACTGGAGGGCTTGGACGTGCCGGCCGAGACCGAGCGCACGATGCGGGAGGTCGCGGCGGGCGAACTGGACATCGAGGACGCCATCGCTCGCGAAATCGAGGCCATCCGCCGCCGGTGACCTCGGACGACCCCTACACCGACCCGACCACCGGCGTTCTCCGCAACCACTTCGGCATCACCGACCGGCACGAGTGCGACCGGGCCGAGGCCCGGCTGAGCGCCCTGCGCCTGGGTGAACTGGCGATCACCCCGTTACCCGGGCTCTACGACCTGGCCCACCTGCGGAAGTTCCACCGGCACATCTTCGGCGACCTGTACCCGTGGGCGGGGGAGGTCCGGCGGGTGAACATCGCGAAGACGGTCACGTTCGCCGCGTGGCAGCAGATCGAGCCCTACGCGGACTGGCTGTTCGGCGAGCTGAAGAAGGAGCAGTACCTGCGGGAGTTGGCCGAGCAGGCCTTCCTCGACCGCTTCGCGCACTACTTCGCCGAGGTCAACGCCCTGCACCCGTTCAGAGAGGGCAACGGCCGCACGCAACGGGCGTTCTTCGGGCAGTTGGCGCTGGAGGCGGGGTGGGTCGTGGGTTTCGGCTCGCTGGAGGCGGAGGCGTTCACGTCGGCGTGCCGGGAGTCGATGAGCGGGTCGCTGGCACCGTTGCGGGGGTTGCTGGCGGCGGTCACCCACCCGGCATAGCCGCCATTTCCTCCCGGTCGCCCCTGGCTTTTTGCCGCGCAGCGGCTGCTTTTCGCTTTTCGCCGCGCTCCGCGCGGCGGGCCGGCTATCAGCCACAGGCGGGGCTTCGGTTCCCCCACCGTATGGCCTGCCCTTCGGGCAGGCCATACGGAGATGACACGAGCAAGAAGCCCGGGTTGAGTTGTGTCCCCCGGAGGACTGCCCACTCGGCGGCTTCGCCGCCGGGCGGCTGGGTGGCGGGTGGGGTGGGCGGTGGGGCGACGCGGGGCAGAATGATCGTCATGCCGAAGGTCTTCGTCGCCGGACCCGTGTCGTGGAACCGCCTGGTGAAACTCGACCGCCTGCCCGAGCCGCGCCCGCACACGGTCTTCGCGCGCGGCCACCGTGCCGTCCTTGGTGGCACGTCCGCCGGCAAAGCCCTGAACCTGGCCTACCTGGGCGCGGAGGTCACCCTGCGCACGGTCATCGGGGACGACGAGGAAGGCCGCCTGATCACCGAGGTGTTGACGGCGGCGGGGATCGAGCTGATCGCGGAGACCGCGCCGGCCAGTGAGCAGCACCTGAACCTGATGACCCCAGAGGGCGGTCGGCTGTCGATCTACCTCGAACTACCGTCCCTGACTGCCCCCGAGCACGACTCGCGTGCGCTCGCAGCCCTGGCCGCTGCTGACGCGGCCGTGATCGACCTGGCCGACCCGGCTCGCCCGTTCCTCGCGGCGGCCCGGGAGCGTGGCGTCCCGGTGTGGTGCGACGTGCACGACTACGACGGGAAGTCCGAGTTCCACCAGGACTTCGTGGACGGTGCCGACTTCTTGTTCATGAACGACGACGGCATGTCCGAGGCCGAACTGCTCGCGTTCCTGCGGAAGCACGGCCAGGCCGTGGCGACCCAGGGCGCGAAGGGTGCGACGGCGGTGGTGGACGGCGAGACCTACCACGTGGACGCCGTGCCGGTGCCCGAGATCGTCGACACCAACGGGGCCGGGGACGCCTTCTTCTCCGGCTACCTCGTCGCCCACCTCGCCGGCGCGGACACCCCGACGGCCCTCCGGGCGGGCGCGGAGCATGCCGCGCGCTGCCTGGCGTCCCCCGACCTCGCACCAGCGAAGCCGGGGGACTGAGCGATCACACCCCGATCGGGTGCCAGACGGTCTTCGACTCGACGAACGCGCGGATCCGGGACAGGTCCGGCTCGCGGGTGAAGTCCTCGGACGGGCGGGTCCGCAGGACGCGCTTCACGGTGCCCGCCGCCGACTGCTCCAAATCCGCTCGCAGCGCCTCGGGCGCACCGGTCAGGTCGAGGGCGTTCACGTCGGCGTGCGAGGCCAGCCACGGTGCGATCTCCGCGGTCCGCCCGGTCAGCACGTTGACCACCCCGCCGGGCAGGTCGGACGTCGCCAGCACCTCGGACAGGGTCACCGCGGGCAGCGGCCGGTCCTGCGAGGCCACCACGACCGCCGTGTTGCCCGCCGCGACCACCGGGGCGACCACGCTGATCAGGCCCAGCAGCGACGACTGCTGCGGCGCGAGCACCGCCACCACGCCGGTCGGCTCCGGCACGGAGAACGAGAAGTACGGCCCGGCCACCGGGTTCGACGCGCCCAGCACGGTGGCGATCTTGTCGGTCCACCCGGCGTACCAGACCCAGCGGTCGATCGCCGCGTCCACCAGCGCCTGCGCCTTCTTGACCGCCACGCCCTCGGCCGCGCCGACCTCGGCGACGAACTGCTCGCGCCGGCCCTCCAGCACCTCCGCCACCCGGTACAGCACCTGGCCGCGGTTGTACGCGGTCGCGCCGGACCAACCCGGGAACGCCTTGCGGGCGGCGGCGACCGCGTCCCGGGCGTCCTTGCGGGACCCCTGGGCCGCGTTGGCCAGGAAGGCGCCCTTGGTGTCGGTCACCGGGTACGACCGGCCCGACTCCGAGCGCGGGAACGCGCCGCCGATGTAGAGCTTGTAGGTCTTGGCCACGGAAATCCGCTCAGACATCGAGGTACGCCTCCAGCCCCGTGCGACCGCCCTCGCGGCCGAAGCCCGACTCCTGGTAGCCGCCGAACGGGGCGGTGGGGTCGAAGCGGTTGAACGTGTTGGCCCACACCACGCCGGCGCGCATCTTCTGCGCCGCCCACAGGATGCGCGAGCCCTTCTCGGTCCAGATGCCCGCGGACAGCCCGTACGGCGTGTTGTTCGCCTTGGCCACGGCCTCGTCCGGGGTGCGGAAGGTCAGCACCGACAGCACCGGCCCGAAGATCTCCTCGCGCGCGATCCGCATCGCCTGCGACACGTTGGAGAACACCGTCGGCGCGAAGTAGAAACCCTTGTCCGGCAACGGGCACGCGGACGTCCACCGCTCCGCGCCCTCGGCCTCGCCGGACGCGGTCAGCTCGTGGATCTTGGCCAGTTGCTCGCGCGAGTTGATCGCGCCGATGTCGGTGTTCTTGTCCAGCGGGTCGCCCACGCGCAGCGTCGACACCCGCACGCGCAGCTTCTCCAGCAGCTCGTCGGCGACGGACTCCTGGACCAGCAGGCGCGACCCGGCGCAGCACACGTGGCCCTGGTTGAAGAAGATGCCGTTGACGATGCCCTCGACGGCCTGGTCCAGCGGGGCGTCGTCGAACACGATGTTCGCGGCCTTGCCACCCAGTTCGAGGGTGATCTTCTTGTTGGCGCCCGCGAGCTGCCGCTGGATGATCTTGCCGACCTCGGTGGACCCGGTGAACGCCACCTTGTTCACGTCCGGGTGGTTCACCACGGCCGCGCCGACGTCACCCGCGCCCGGCAGGATGTTCACCACGCCCGGCGGCAGGTCCGCCTGCTGGATGATCTCCGCGAGCACCAGCGCGGTCAGCGGCGTCGTCTCGGCCGGCTTGAGCACGACCGTGTTGCCGCACGCCAGGGCGGGCGCGATCTTCCACGCGGCCATCAGCAGCGGGAAGTTCCACGGGATGACCTGGCCGGCCACGCCCAGCGGACGCGGGTCGGGGCCGAGTCCCGCGTAGGCCAGCTTGTCGGCCCAGCCGGCGTGGTAGAAGAAGTGCGCGGCGGCGGTCGGGACGTCGACGTCCCGCGACTCCTTGATCGGCTTGCCGTTGTCCAGCGATTCCAGGACGGCCAGCTCGCGCGCCCGCTCCTGGATCAGCCGGGCGATGCGGAAGATGTACTTGGCGCGCTCGGCGCCGGGCATCCTGCCCCAGACCCGGTCGTAGGCGCGGCGGGCGGCCTTGACGGCCTTGTCCACGTCGGCGGTCGAGGCCGTGGAGACCTCGGCCAGCACCTCCTCGGTGCCCGGGTTGACGGTCTTCAGCGGCTCACCGCCGCCCTCGACGAACTGCCCGTCGACGAACATCCGGTAGTTCGGCTTGAGGTTCGCGATGTCCCGCGACTCGGGCGCGGGCGCGTATTCCCACATGATCAGTCCACCGTCACGTAATCGGGGCCGCTGTAGTGGCCTTCCAACTGGGTGCGCCGCTGCATCAGCAGGTCGTTGAGCAGCGTGGACGCGCCGAACCGGAAGAGGTCGGGCGTCAGCCACTCGGGCCCGGCGACCTCGTGCACCGCCACCAGGTACTTGATCGCGTCCTTGGTGGCCCGGATGCCGCCGGCCGGCTTCACGCCGCGCAGCTGCCCGGTCTGGGTCCGCCAGTCCCGCACCGCCTGGAGCATCACGTGCGTCACCGGCAGGGTCGCGGCGGGCGTCACCTTGCCGGTGGAGGTCTTGATGAAGTCGCCGCCCGCGAGCAGCGCCAGCCAGGACGCGCGGCGGACGTTGTCGTAGGTGGCGAGTTCGCCGGTCTCCAGGATGACCTTGAGGTGCGCGTCCCCGCAGGCGTGCTTGACCTGCACGATCTCGTCGAACACCTGGCCGTAGCGGCCGGACAGGAACGCGCCCCGGTCGATCACCATGTCGATCTCGGTCGCACCCGCGTCGACGGCGAAGGCGGTGTCCTCCAGCTTGACCTTCAGCGAGGACCGGCCGGACGGGAACGCGGTCGCCACCGACGCCACGTTGATCCCCGTGCCCTGGAGTTCCTGGACGGCCGTGGCGACCATGTCCGGGTACACGCACACCGCCGCGACCTTCGGCACCTCGGGCCGCTCCGGGTCGGGCCGCCGCGCCTTGGCCGCGAGCGACCGCACCTTGCCGGGCGTGTCCGCGCCTTCGAGGGTGGTCAGGTCGACCATGGAGATCGCGGTGTCGATGGCCCACAGCTTCGCGGCCTTCTTGATGCTGCGCGTACCCAACCCGGCCGCGCGCTGTTCCACCCCGACCTGGTCGACCCCGGGCAATCCGTGCAGGAAGCGGCGCAGCGAGGCGTCGTCGCGCACCGCGTCCGCGAGCGCCGGCGGCAGCGACGGCGCAGTCGATGTGGCAGCCATGGCCCGAGTCTAAGCGGATTGGGACGCCCGTCCTAAGTGAAGCTGTTTCGGCTGGTCACAGTGCTAGGGCTGGCGGATGGCGGTGGTGGCGGGGTCTTCGAGGAGAGGCTCCGGGGCGGCCTGGGCGGCCGTGCCGGTCCGCTTCAGCTTCTGCCAGGGGAGCCGGGCGCCGGCGATGGCGGTCACCACCGACTGGATGACGACCAGGTACATGAGCTGCCGGTAGACCACCGGTTGCAGGAGCACCGCCCACAACGGGCGAAGGCGCTCATTGTCCAACCGGAAGGCGATGACGGCCGGGATCAGTTGCAGGATCAAAAAGCCGAACCAGGCCCACGCGCCCCGCGCCGGATCGGTGAACAGGCTCAGCACCGCGAACACGTCGATCGCCGGAGCCAGCACGGGCAGCACGACCTGGTACAACGCCAGGTAGGGCAAGCCCCGCCGACCCAACCGGCCACCCAAGCCCCGTTCGAACACCGCGCCCCGGTGCTTCCACATGGCCTGCAAAGTGCCGTAGCACCACCGGTAGCGCTGACGCCACAGCTGCCCCAACGACGCCGAAGCCTCGGTCCACGCCCGAGCCGACTCCTGGTTGGTCACCGCCCAATCGGCGCGTTCCAGGGCCATCGTCAGGTCGGTGTCCTCGGCCAGCGTGTCCTCGGGGACCCCGCCAACCTCTTGGAGCGCGCTCAACCTGAACCCACCCACGGCACCGGGCACGGTGGCATGCACTGCATGACGTCGTACATGCGGCGGTCGAGGTTGAAGCCGATGACGTACTCGATGTGCTGCCAACGTCCCAGCAGACCGCTCCGGTTGCCGACCTTGGCGTTGCCGGACACCGCGCCCACCCTCGGGTCGGCGAACGGCTGCACCAGCTCGTGGACGGTGTCGGGTTCGAGGACCGTGTCGCCGTCGACCATCACGACCAACTCGGTGCGGCAGTGCCGGAGACCGGTGTTCAGCGCCGCCGCCTTGCCCGCGTTGGGCTGCCGGATGAGCACCACGTGGGGCAGGTGGAGCGACCGCACGACTTCGCTGGTGCGGTCGGTCGAACCGTCGTCGACCACGATGACCCGCACGTCCGCCGTGCTGGCCAGGATCGTGCGCAGGGTCGCCTCGATGCCGGTTTCCTCGTTGTACGCGGGCACGATCACGGTCACCGGCTGCGGTGGCAGGGGCCTCGCGTGCCGGCCGGGTTTGCGCCGGGCGTGGATGCCGGTGGTGCCCAGCAGCAGCACCGCCCGCAGCAGGGCCAGGATCGCCGACACCACGACCAGCCAGCCCATCAGCTCGGTCGAGAACGCGGCCGCGCGCACCGCCAGCGACACCGCGACACCGGCGGACCGCTCCACCGGACCGGCCTCCTGCACCGCGTCCGTCAGGCCCAGCGCGTCGCCGGCGGTCCGGAACTGCCGGCCCTGCTCCTTCAGCGCCGGCAGCAGCCGCTCCAACGCGGTGACGGTCTGCGACCGGTCGCCGCCGCCGTCGTGCATCAGGACCACGGCCCCGCGGTCGTCCTTGGGGGTCGCGGCGGCGGCGATCGCGTCCGGGCCGGGGTTGCGCCAGTCCTCCGTGTCGAGGTCGGACAGCAGCACCAGGTGCCCGGACGCCACGACCCGCTCCACGGCCGCCAGGTCGTCGTCGTCCAGCGCGTCGGGCGTGGCCGAGTACGGCGGGCGGACCAGGGTGCTGGTGCGGCCGACGGCACCGGCCAGGGCGAGCCGGGTCTGGTCGAGTTCGAGGCTGGTGCGGGTCTCGCCGATCTGGCTCAGGTCGACGTGGGTGAACGTGTGCAGCCCGACCTCGTGCCCGTCCGCGACGATGCGTTCCAGCAGGTCCGGGTGTTGGGCGGCGGACACGCCGGTGACGAAGAAGGTGGCCTTGACGTCGTTGCGCCGCAACACGTCCAGCACCTGCGGCGTCCACCGCGGGTCCGGGCCGTCGTCGAAGGTCAGCACGACCGTCTTGTCCGGCACCGCGCGCGAGACCTGCCCGGCGTGCTCGGCGGGACCTGCGCCGCGGTCGTGGTGACCGCGGGCGTGCCCTCGGTGGTGGTCCGCACCGCGGTGGCCGGCGGGGTGGTGGGCGGGGGCGGGGACGCCGAAGACTAGCCCCTCACACGACCGGGTGAGAAGCCGGTCTCAATCCTCCAGCTCGTCCCGCTGGTGGCCCTTCAGCTTCTTCCGCTTGGGCCGCCGCACCTCGACACCGGCCATCATGGCCACGCCGGTGATGCGCACCTCGGGACCGCCCGGCACGGTCGGCGTCTTGTAGGTGGAGTCCTCGAACGCGCCCATGATCCCCGTGCCGTCGACCCGCACGGTGACGTCCTCGGGCACGAAGATCTCCACACCGGCCCAGAACGCGAACACGGTGATGGTGGTCTGCTGCTGCACGAACCGCGCCCGCGACAGGTCCAGCGCCACCCCGCCCATGATCGCCACCACGCTGTGCGACGCGGGCACCACCCAGTCGCCCTTGCGGTCGACGCCCGACCAGAACGCGATGGACGTGGACGGCCCGGACGTGCCCCCGATCCGGCCGGACGGCACCTGCTGCTGGTAGGGCTGCACCTGCTGGAGCGGCTGCGGCACGGCGATCCCGGGCATCCCCAGGTCGGCGGTGAGCGGCACCAGTTCGCCGTAGGTCTTGGCGGCGTAGGCCTGCCCGAGCCGCTCGTCCAGCTCGTGCAGGTCGAGCCGGCCCTCGCTGTGCGCCTTCTGGAGCACCTTGGCGACCTGCTCGCGGTCGGCGTCCGAGGCGCGCATCCGACTGGGGTCCGGCACCAACTCGTCACTCACCATGGTGAGTCTAGGAGTGCCACCACCGTTTGACGACCACACCGCCGATCAACGCGACCAGTCCGCCGGCGATCGTCGTGAACAGCCAATCGCCGAGCAGCCAACCGCTCAGCAGAACGGTCAGGGCGGTCAGGGCGATCCACGCGCCGACCAGCACCGCGCGGAACCCGACGGGGGGCGAGGTTCGCGGAGGGGCGGGCAGCGGGTGCAGGCCGGTCGCGTCGGCGGGGAACCGCGTCCAGATCTGGACGTCCGGCCCCTCGGGGAAGCTCCACGCCGTCGTCGAACCGCTCACGCGAGTACCCAGGTGCCCGTGCGCCACACGTTCGGGCCGGACGCCACCGACGCCGAGTCACCGCTGAACGAAGTCCTGGTGTGCCCGGGCCCGACGATCTTTCGGGTCGCGCGCCCACACCCAGACGTGGAACCGGGACGTCGCCCTCGCGGACCCTGGCCGCCAGTCGGCCGTCCGGGCTGAACGTGTGCGCACCGGCGTTCGGCGGACCGTCGAAGTTCCCCCAGCCCTTGGTGTTCCACATCCGCGAGCCCGAGGCCAACGCCCGGGAATCAGAGGTGAACGAGACGTTGTGACCGCCCTCGCCCAGCAGGGGCACGTGCTGGAAGGGCGGCAGCGGCGGCCGGAACGGCGTCGTGCGGGTCGCGAGTCGGGTGGCGTGGGTGGCGTGGGTGGCGAACGCGGTCGCGGCCTTGGTCAGCGGGGCCTTCATCGCGGTGGCCAGGCGGGCGTTCAGCGCGGCTCGGCGTGCTTCGTCCTCAGGGCTGACGGGGATGGGCATGACGGGAGGGGCGAGCACGCGCAGGGTTGTCGCCGCTGTCTCGTTGCCGTCCGCTGCCAGTTCCTCCAGCATGCGCATGCCCCACCGCTGGTAGACCGGGCCCGGGTTGCGCAGCAGGCGGCGGACTTCGTCGGGCGGCGGAGGGCGTTGAAGGCCGGGTCGCGGTAGGTGTCGGTGGCGATCAGCGCAGCCGTGCGGGACACGTCGACCCCCTCAGTGCGACACGGGCCGCAGGCCGGGGATCGGCGCACCGTCCCCCATCGGCCGGATGTGCTCGTAGTGCTCGTCCAGTTCCCCCACCTCGAACCGGCACAGCTTGACCGCCCACCACACCAGGTCCGACACGTCCCCACCGGTCCGGTAGGCCCCATCCGGGGTGACCGCCGCCCACCCGCGTGGACTGCTCATCAACGTGACGAGCAACTCCCCGCTGAGGGACCAGATCCGGGTCGTGCCGTCGTAGGAGCCGGTGACGACGTGCTGCCCGTCCGGCGCGTACTCGACCGTCCACACTGGACCGTCATGGCCTTCCAGCGTGGCGATCGTCTTGCCGTCGGTGGTCCAGATGCGGGCCGTACCGTCCTCGGAGGCGGTGGCCACGGTCCGGCTGTCCGGGGAGAAGGCCACCGCCCACACCTGCCTCGTGTGGCCCTCCAGGACCTTGAGCGGGCGCGAGGGTCGCCAGAGCGCGGCGAAGCCGTTGCGAGAACCGATCGCGAGGCGGCGGCCGTCCGGCGAGTAGACCACGTCGTTCACCGGGCCGAGCGATTCGCCGATCCGGTGGATCTGCTCGCCGCTCAACGTGTTCCACGTTCGCACTGTGCCGTCGTAGGAAGCGGTGGCCAGTTCGTTCTCGTCGGGTGCGAAGGACACCGCCGTCAGCCTGTCGGTGTGGCCCCTGATCATGGTGAACAGCCGGCCCCCGGTGCGCCAGACGGCCGCGGTGGTGTCGTCCCCTGCCGTGGCGAGGAGGTGGCCACTCGGCGAGAAGTCCACGTCGTTCACCGGGCCGTTGTGCGCGTGGATCAAGCGCTCACCGCCCGTCGACCAGATGCGCACCGTGCCGTTCCTGGAGGCTGCGGCGAGTCCCGAGCCGTTCGGCGAGTAGGCGAGTCGGGTCACCGGGTCGTCCTGGTCGCCGAGGTAGGAGGCGCCGGTCGTGGTCCAGATGTGCGCTCGGCCGTGGGACGCGGTCGCCAACTGCGTGCCGTCCGGGGAGAAGATCGCGCACTGCACCGGTCCCTCGCGGTCGGGCACCACCGAGACCTGCGTCCCCGCGACGGTGCTCCAGTTGCGCACCGTGCCGTCGGTGGACGTGGTGGTCAAGCGGCTGCCGCCGCGCAGGAACGCGGCGTCCCGGACCGGTCCGGTGTGCCCCTCGAACACCGCGAGCTGGGTCCCGTCGAGGTCCCACAGGCGGGCGGTGCCGTCTTCCGACGCGGTGGCCACCGAGCCGCCGTCCCGGGAGAAGGCGACGGCCCACAACGGCGCGGTGTGACCGCGGAACGTGGCGGCGGACCGGCCTTGGACCGTCCACAGGCGTGCGGTGCCGTCCGCGCCGGCCGTGACCAGGTGGGTCGAGTGCGGCGAGTAGGCCACGTCCCGCACCGGGCCCTGCGAGGTGGTGATCTTGCCGGCGACGTTGCCCGCGAGCGTCCACATGATCACCGTGCCGTCGGCCGAGGCCGTGGCGAGACGGCCCCCGCCGGGCGCGAAGTCGACCGCCCAGACCGGCCCGGTGTGCCCTTCCAAGGTGGCGTACGGCCGGCCGTCGAACCACATGCGGGTCGTGTGGTCTTCGCCCGCCGTCGCGAGGACCCGGCCGTCCGGGGACAGCGCCACCGCCCACACCGGCCCGGTGTGCCCGGTCATCGTGGCCTCGTGCTCCCCGGTGACCTGGTGGACCCGGGCCGTGCCGTCCGCGGACGCCGTGGCCACGCGGGTGCCGTCGGGCGAGAAGGCCACGTCCAGGACCCAGTCGGTGTGGCCGCGCAGCACTCGCAGCACCTTCAACGTGTCCACGTCGACCAGTTCCACCACCGACCCGCGGGTCACCGCGAGCAGGTCCCCCTCGGGCGAGTACGCGACCGCCTCCGCCCCGCCGGACGCCGCCGTCACGACCTCCGCCGGGTCCCGCCCGACCACCGCCGCGTCCGCCAGTTCGGGCTGGTCCGCCACCCCCCGCACGCCGATCAACGCCGCCCGCCGCCACGTGGTCCCGGTCAGCGCCGCGCCGGTCAGGTCACCGCCGGTCACCCGCACGCCGGTGAGGTTCGCGCCGGTCAGATCGGCCCCGGTCAGCTGGAGGTCGGTCCACCGCTGCCCGCGCAGGTCGCTCCAGCCCAGCTTCGCCTCGCGCAGGTCGAACCGGGCCAGGTCGTGGCCGCGCAGGTCCATCCCGCTCAGGTCGGTCCGCTCGGGGCCGCCCAGCCGGGCCAGCACCGCGGACGCGTTCTGCTTCACCGCCTCCGCCGCGTCGCCGGGCACCCCGCGCGCCCACGCCCGGGCCGCGTCGTGGCCGGCGAGGTCGCAGAAGAAGTCCACCATCAGCGGGGACATCACCCGGTTGGCGATGTCCGCCACGGCGTCCATGCGCTGTGCGGCGGCGTTCGCGACGAGCCACTCCATCACCGACTGGTGCACGAACCCGAACCCGTCGTCGGTGTGCACCAGCAGCGTCCCGGAGCCGACGGCGTGTTGGGCCTGCGCCAGCGAGTACCCGCCTTCGGTGAGCAGGGCCAGCGTTTCCGCCGCCGCCCCCAGGTCCGACTCGCGGATCGCGGACGCGGTGGTCGCCCACAACCGCAGCGCCAGGGTGGTGCAGACGTCCAGGCGCTCCCGCTCGGTCAGCGACGGCAGGCCCGACCGGTGGCGCTGCCGGTCGGTCTCCTTGACCAGCCAGTGGTCCACCAGTTCCCGGTACAGCTCCGCCGCGCTGATCCGCCCCTCCTGCCGCTCGACCTCCCGGAGCCGCTGCTCGTCCAGGTCGGCGATGAACGACAGCATGCGCGGGTTGCGGGACAGGCCGAGCAGGTCGCGGACGTCCCCGAGCAACGCGAACCGGGCGCGGGCGCGGTCGGCGTCGCCGCGGTAGTGGCGGGTGAGGAAGTCCAGGATCTGCTCGTCGGTGAAGTCCTCCAGCAGCGCCACCCGGCTCGACGTCATCGAGGTGACCTGCTCGCCCAGCACGTTGAGCACGTCGCTGGTCAGCCGGAAGTGCTGGGTGCGGCTGGTCAGCACGACCTTCGCCCGGTCGTCCACGCGTTGCAGCAGGACGCGCAGGTAGTCGGTGGCGTTGTCGTAGCCGACCCGCAGTTCCAGCTCGTCGAAGCCGTCGAACAGCAGCGCCACCCGGCCGCTGTCGATCATGTACTTGAGCTTGGGCGCGCTGATCTCCTCGACCCCGGCCCGGGACAGGTGCTGGACCAGCAGGGTGTCCAGCGACGGGGCCTTCTCCAGGCTGCGCAGCTCGATCAGCACGGGCGTGAGGCCGCGCAGCCGGGCGGGCAGCACGCGCGCCAACTGCCGCAGCAGGAACGACTTCCCGCGCCCGAAGTCGCCCAGCACCATGACGAACCGCGCCGAGTCCGCGGACAGCCACCGCACCACCCGGTCCAGCAGGTCGACCTGCTCCTCTCCCGCCCGCAACCGCCCCAGCTCGCGGTAGCGCTGCGGCACGTACAGCTCCGGCGGGTAGACCACGTCCTCGGCGAGCGCCCGCCGCTGCCGCTCCTCCAGCGCCCGCAGGTCCACCAGGCCCTGGTAGTCGATCCAGCTGCGGACCCGGATGCCCAGGCTCAACGCGTGCGCCACCACGTCCGCGGGCGCGGGCGGGCCGCCGTGGACCAGTTCCGAGCGGGTCTGCGGGGCCTGCTCGGCGAAGCGCAGGTGGATGTCCCGGAACCCGTCGAGCACTTCACGGGTCACCGCGCCCTCGGTCACGAACACCGGCCACTGCTCGACCCCGCCACCGGGCCGCCGCTCGGTGACCCGCAGGTAGGAGTTCTCCCGGTTCGGCGTCACGGTCGCGCCGGGCCGGTCCACCTTCGTCGCGTCGAGGACCCGCTCGAAGAACCCGTCCGCGTGCCGGACCTCGGTGCGCCGGCGTTGCCCCTCGGCGTTGCCGAAGGTCTTCTCGGCCGACGACCAGAACATGTCGGTTCGGTCGTGCCGGACCCAGCGGTCCTCCGCGACCAGCCTGGTCCGGCGGTCGACACCGGTCGAGTCGATCCGCATGACCTCGTAGGAGCCCGCGGCGAGCGAGCCGTCCAGCGTCACGTGCAGGCTGTGCCGGGGGAGGCCCAGCCGCGGCACAGCCCACCGGTCGGCCACGCCGATGCGGAACCAGCCCCGGTCCCGGTACTCGTCGAGCCCCCGGGACAGCCGGGTGACCTGCTCGTCGCCGAACTCCGGCCGCGCGTCGCCGAGGTGGCTGTCGGCCATGGTGGAGTTGAACCCGGCCACCGCGACCGCCAACTCCGGCACCGCGAACAGCGACCACGGCTCGTCGGCGGTGAACGCGACCGGCACGTCCCGGTAGAAGCGCTGGAAGGCCTCGGCGTACTGCTCCCACTTCGCCCAGTACGGCGGCAGCGGCTCGCGCTCCTCCGCCTCCATGCGCAGGAAGTACGCCTGACACGCCTTGCGGTTGACGTCGTGGGTGCCCGGCACGACCACCACCCGGTCGCGCGGCAGTTCGACCGCCTCGGCCAGCCCGTCCAGCCACGCGAACGCCTGCTCGAACTCGGTGCGCAACCCGTGCGCGGTGAGGTCCCCGGCGACGACCACGAGGTCCGGGCGCACGTCGGCCACGTCGTCGAACAGCCCGTCGACCGGCGGTTCGCCGCCGAACCGAGGCCCGGCCGGTTGCAGGACGGTCAGGTGCTCCAGCCCGTTCTCGACGTGCCACCGCCGGCGCCGGTCCAGCACCTCGGGCCACACCTGTCGCAACCGGTCCGCGCCCACGGCGTAGCTGTCGGCCGCGTTGCGCCCGGCGGTGGCGACGATCCCGATCACCCGGCCGCTCGCGACGTCCCACACCGGGCTGCCGCTGTAGCCGGGCTGGACCTGGATCGCGGACGCGGAGTCCAACTGCACCAGCCCGCCGTCCACCTCGCCGCGGACGACGGCGGTCACCCAGGACCCGTTGGGCCGCACCGGTTTCCCCGGGTAGCCGAAGATCCGGACCTCCTGCCCGATACCCGGCAGCGTGGTGATCAGCCGGGCGGGTTCGACCGGTGCCGGGTCGTCGAGCCGAAGCCCCGCGACGTCGTCACCCGGCGCACCTTCCCGCGCCGGCGGCGGCACCCACTGCTCGACCCGCGCCTCGAAAGTGCGCTCTCCGACCTGAACCTCGACCCGCTCGGGCCGTTCCGCGTCAAGCTTGTCCCGCCCGAGCGCGAGGTTGACGACGTGCGCACACGTGACGATCTCGCGCCCACCGACCAGCACCCCGAGCCCCACGATCCCGCCGCCACGGGTGAACCGGACGACGGAGGGCGGCAGCGAACCGGCGGACATCGCCTACCTGTACCACATCAGCCGACGAACCCCGGCCCACCGCCCTCCCGGGGCTTGGACACCCGCAGGTAGGACAGCTCCGCGAGGGCGTCACGGTCGCGGTCGGGTGCGCGACCCCGGGTCGCCTCCGGCCGGTCTCAGGGGAAGCCGAACACGTCCACCGGGCCGCCCGGCCGGGGCGGGGTGGCGATCAGGTGGGCCGGCTCGACCCCGTCCGGCGCGGCGGACGACAGCACCGCCAGGTCTCCGCCGGGGAGCCCTTCGCGCTGCGGGGGAGGGGTCCACGACGCCGCCTCGGCCACCGCCGCCGCACCGGGAACTCGACCCGCACGGTCACCGTCGGCCGGGTCTGCGCGTGCGGGTCGAGCCCGGCCGCGAGGTTGACCACGTGCGCGCAGGTGACCACGTGCGTGCGGCTCAGCACCACGCCCGCGCCGACGGTGTGCCCCGAGCCGTCCACGAACCGGGCCACGGAGGGCGGTGAGGAGCCGTCGGGCACCGCCTACCTGTACCACATACTGTCTGACCATGGACGTCCTCGTCGTCGATCACCCCCTGGCCAGGGCCCGGCTCACCACGATGCGCGACGCGCGCACCGACAACGCCGCCTTCCGCGCCGCCCTGCACGAACTCACCGTGATGCTGGTCTACGAGGCCACGCGGAACGCCCCGGTCGCCGAGGAGCGCGTCCACACCCCGGTCGCCCGCACCACCGGCTACCGCCTGGCCAACCCGCCGCTGCTGGTCCCGGTGCTGCGCGCGGGCCTCGGGATGGCCGACCAGGCCCACAAGCTCATCCCCGAGGCCCAGATGGGGTTCGTGGGCCTGGCCCGCGACGAGGAGACGTTGCAGCCGACCCCGTACATGGAGTCCCTGCCGGAGTCCCTGGCGGGTCGACCGGTGTTCGTCCTGGACCCGATGCTCGCGACCGGCGGTTCCATGGCCTACACGATCCGCCTGCTGACCGACCGGGGTGCGACGGACGTGACGGCGGTGTGCGCACTGGCCGCGCCCGAGGGCATCCAGCACCTGAAGGAGTCGGGCCTGCCGGTCCGCCTGGTGACCGCCAGCGTCGACGAACGCCTGAACGACTCCGGGTTCATCGTCCCCGGCTTGGGCGACGCCGGCGACCGCCAGTACGGCGCGGTCTGACCCGCGCTGGTCGCGCCCCTTCTAGTCGGGGCGCGACCAGTTCGGATTCAGGGCCGGAGTTCGGCGGCGTGGTCTGCGGCCCACTCGGTGAGCGTCCGGCCGCGCCGGCCCACGACCTCCTCGAACGTCGGCCACACCGCCGGCGGCTCCTCGTTGAACTGCGCGTGGTAACCGAGGATGTACTCCGCCACGTCGTACGGCAGGCCCACGTCCCGGATCAGCGAGGCCCGTGCCTGCCCGTAGGTCAGCGCCTCGAAGCGAATCTCCCGGCCCAGCCCCTTGCCGATCGCCGCCGCCTGCTGCCGGAGGGTCAGCAGTTCCGGTCCGCTCAACGGGTACGCCTTGCCCGCGTGGCCGTCCTCCAGCAGGGCCTTGACCGCCACCTCCGCGATGTCCGCCTCGTGCACGGGTGATCCGGGCGCGTCCGGGTAGGCGTGCCGGACGACGTTCTCCTCCTTGATGCTCCGCGCCCAGATGAGCTTGTTGGACATGAACTCGCCGGGCCGCACGTGCGTCCACTCCTTGCCGGACGCCTCGATCGCCTTCTCCACCGACTCGTGCAGTTCGTAGCTCCCCGGCCGTTGCGTGGTCACCGCGTCGCTGGACAGGAACACCACCCGCCGCAGGTCCCGGGCGCGGTCCAGCAGGGCGGTCGCCAGGCCGGCCGCGTCCTCGGACTCCAGCACGGCCAGCAGGAACACCGCCGTCATGCCGTCCAGCGGTAGTTCCTCCGGCCGGGCGAGGTCGCCTTTCACAGTCTCGACGCCGGCCGGGAAGCCCGCTTTGTCCGGGTTGCGGCTCAACGCCCGGAACTCGACCCCCTCCTTCGCCAGTTGCGCCACCACGTGCCTGCCGACGTTGCCCGTCGCGCCGGTCACCAGGATCGTCACCGTTCCCCCTCGTGGATCGGGTATTCAAGTTTGAACACGAGCACGCTAGCGCGCCCGACGCCCTTGGCGCACATGCAAACTTTTGCAACAACTGTGAACGGTGAGCCGAAGCGGAAGTGGTCGGGATGACCGGATTCGGCCGAACGGCCGTAGAGGTGGTCTAGACCTCAGTCCTACCGTGGTCTGGACCACACAACCGCCGCCTCCACCCGCGAGGAGAAGCATGTCGAGCAGGAGATGGGTGCTCCCCGCCCTCCTGGCGTCCGCGCTCACGGTGTCGCTCGCGCCGCACGCCGCGGCGCACGACCGGGACGGCGTGCGGACGGTCGGCTACTACACGAACTGGGCGGGCTACGGCCGGAACTTCCTGGTGAAGAACCTGGTCGACAACGGCACCGCGCCCAGGCTCACCCACCTGAACTACGCGTTCGGCTTCCTCGACGAGACCGGCAAGTGCGTCAGCTCCGACCCGTGGGCGGACTACCAGCGGCCGTTCTCCGCGGAGCAGAGCGTGAACGGCAAGGCCGACGAGGCCGGGCAGCCGCTGCTGGGGAACCTCAACCAGCTCAAGCAGCTCAAGGCGAAGTACCCGAAGCTGCGGGTCAACATCTCGCTCGGCGGCTGGACCGGATCGAAGCACTTCTCCGACGCGGCGCTCACGCCGGAATCCCGTGCGGCGCACGTGAAGTCGTGCATCGACCTGTGGCTCAAGGGCAACCTCGTCGGCGCCGCTCCCGGCGCGGCGGCGGGCGTGTTCGACGGCATCGACCTCGACTGGGAGTGGCCCGCGAGCCCCGGCGCGCCCGGCAACGTCGTCCGCCCCGAGGACCGCGAGAACTTCACGGCTTTGCTGGTGGAGTACCGCAAGCAGCTCACCGGCCTGAGCTGGCGGACGGGCAAGCGCTACGACCTGACCGCGTTCCTGCCCGCCGACCCGGCGCAGGCCGACCGCGGCTTCGAGATCCCGAAGGTGTTCTCGCTGCTGACGTTCGCGACCATCCAGGGCTACGACTACCACGGCGCGTGGGACCCGCTGACCAACCAGCAGTCCGCCCTGCGCACGCCCGCGGCCGACCCGACGACGCCGAAGTTCAGCACCCAGGTCGCGATCGACCACTACCTGCGGCGGGGTGCGCCGCGGAGCAAGACCGTGCTCGGCGTGCCGTTCTACAGCCGCGGCTGGACGGGTGTGCGCAACGAGAACAACGGCCTGTTCCAGCCCGCGACCGGTCCGGCGCCCGCGACTCATGAGGCCGGGTACGAGGACTACCGGATCCTCAAGGCGCAGCTGGGCAAGTTCACCGTGCACCGCGACCCGAAGGCCGGGCACGCGTGGCTGTTCGACGGCACGACGTTCTGGACGTGGGACGACCCGGTGGAGATGAAGCGCAAGGGTCGTTACGTGGCCGAACGCCGGCTGGGTGGCGCGATGATCTGGTCGCTGGACGGCGACACCGCCGACGGCGAACTCATCCGCGCCCTCCGAGACGGGCTGTCCTGACCGGGACGGCCCACCGGGGGGTCCGGGGAGGTTTCGCGGCGGCCTCCTCCCCGGACCCCACCCCTCTTCCCGCTCGTCCCGCACCCACCCCGCCCGCGCGCCCGGCGTTCGGCCCCCGCCCTCGCCCAGCGCAACCCGCGCGCCCGACACCCGCCCTCGCCCTTCGCGGCCCGCGCGTCGGAACTCGTCTTCCCTCAGAACCGCTTGCGCCAGCCGTCGATGTGGGCCCGGATCGCGCGCTCGTAGGCTGGGGCGATCTCCACGCCCGGCGGCAGGTTGCCGTTCAGCTCCAGGCTCACCAGGCCGTGCACCATGCCCCACATGGCCAGCGCGATGTGCTCCAGCGGTGCGTCCACGAACAGCCCCTGGTCCACCGCCCGGCCGACGTTGGCGACCAGCGGCGTGAACGTCTCGGCCGCGGCGGCGTTGGTTTCCTCCGACGGGGTGAAGTTCGGGACGACCTTGCTGAACATGACCAGGTAGAACTGGGGATCGGCGAGGGCGCTGTCCCGGTAGGTCAGGCCGATCCGGACGATGTCCTCGACGGGGTCGTCGGTTTCCGGCAGCGCCGCGAGCCGGTCGCCGAAGCGCCGGAAGGCCTCCTCGTAGAGGGCGTCCAGGAGTGCCGGTTTGCCGCCGAAAAGCGAGTACACCGCCGTGGTTGACGTGTTGACATCCGCCGCGAGCCTGCGCAAGCTCAAAGCGCCCGGTCCTTCGGTGGACAGCAGCTCGCCGGCCCGGTCCAGGAGGCGGACGCGGAGGGCGTCGTCGTGGGTCTTCGGTCGTGGCACCCCGACATTCTATCGCAACAGTGTTATAAAACCCGCTCTAGCCAGTGTGGTATCAGGTTGGTACCGTGCTGGACATGGCGATGACCCTGCGTCTGAGCGACGAGGAGAACCGGCGGCTCGACGAGCTCGCCGCGGCTGAGGGCCGGTCGAAGCAGGAGGTCGTGCGGCTGGCGCTGGCCGAGCGGTGGGCCAGGTTGCAGAAGGAGGAGCAGTTGTCCGAGGTCCTCGGGCGGGTGCTGCCGAAGTACCGGGGGTTGCTGGACCGGCTCGGGTCGGCCTGAACTTCCATTCATTCCCGATCGAGTGAAGTGCCCTGACGTTCGAACAAGTGTTCGATAGTCTGGGTTCATGCAGCTCAATCGACGCAACCCGCTTCGTTCCCCCGTCGTCCGGTGCGAACGCACCCGTCGCCGCCGGCCGCCCCGGTATGGTGCGCCGTTGAAGATCGGGCCGCGGTCGGCGTGCACCTCGGTGCGCCGCGCGGTCGACACCATCCCCGCCGCCACCGGTGCGGTCGGGTTACACGGACCTGAGGTGGTCGGAGGTGCCGGAGGCATCCCGGACGAGGCGTGGCCGCGCCGAAGTCCCCGCCGCTCAGGACAGGGAGCGCGTCAAGCAGTGGTCAACTACCTCGACGCCGGCGACTTGCTCGTGCTGGCGACCGCCGTCACCGGCGGAGATCTGGTCGTGCGCGACTTAGGTCTCCTCGATTCCGCAGCGCATCGGCCACGGGCCACGGTGCTCGGCGTCGAGGCTTACGACACGCTCTGGCTGAAAGCGTCGGCCCTGCTCGACTCGATCGTGCGCACCCGTCCACTCGCCGAGGGCAACTGGCGGCTGGGCTGGGTCGCGGCGGTGACGCTGTGCGACATCAACGGCTGGTGGATCGACGCGGAGGAGGACGAGGCCCTGGACCTGGTCCGCGCCCTGGGCCGGGAACAGATCGACGTCCCCGGCATGGCCGCCCACCTGGAGGCCTGGAGCATGCCCAAGGAGGACTGACCCACCTCGGGCGTCTGACACCACCCCGCCCACGCGCAGCCCGCGCGCGGGCTGGGTCAAACGCGCTCCGAGCCACGCCCGCCGCCACCAGCCAGCCGCCGATGCCGGCCGCTGCTTCAGCCGCTGGCGCAGGCGGCTGTCCGGCCGCTGCTGTGCCCCACCGCCAGCCGTACCTGCCCGCCGGTGCCTGCCGCAGGGGCGGGACCGCGCTCGCCTCCTCGCGCTCCCGTGCCCTTTCATGCCCGCGCGCTCGCTGGCCCTTCCCGCGCGCCTGCCCCCGCTCCCGCTCCCGCGCCTGGCCCCGCTCCCATTCCCGCGCCCGCCCCCGTGCCCCCGTGCCCCTTCATGCCCGCGCGTGCCCGCTCGCCCTTCCCGCGCGCCCGCGCCCGCTGCCGTGCCCCCGTGCCCCTTCATGCCCGCGCGTGCCCGCTCCCGCGATCCGTCACCGGCCCCCGCGCCAGCTGGCCGATCCCTCCCCACCTCACCTCGCCTCGACCCCGGAAGTCGTGGCGTGCCAACACCTTCGCGAGCGCTGCGGGGCCATCCTGCGTTGTCACTCACTCGGATGGTTCGGCGGCTCAACCCCCGTTCGCTGTGTTGCACTCGAACCTGTAGTCGGCCGGACACCGACAGCGGTGTCCCGATTCGAGGAGAACCGCGATGGCCCTCCACGCCCTCACCCACCCGATCGCCACCACCGAACAACGCACCGCCCTCACCGCCCTGATGGCCCCACCCGAAACCGCCGTCAGCGACGCCCCGCTGCACGAACCGCAAGCGGCCGGCGGTCTCCTGCTCGGACTGCTCATCTCGCCCCCCACACCGAAAGAGCCGAAGGACCGGTGACCACCCAAGCCAAAGGCACCCGCCGATGACGACCGGTGGCCGCCTCGCCGAGACCTCCCTGGCCGGCGCGGCCGACGTGCTCGCCGGCCAGGTGGTCCACGCGTTGCGCGGTCGGGAGCGGCCGGGGTTGGTGGAGCACGTCGACTCGTCCGCCGACCGCACGCTGGTCCTCGGCGCGGTCCGGTTGGTCGGCGCCGACCTGTTCGCGCCGCACCTGCTCGCGGGCCACCTGCTCGACCCGGGGGACGTCGAGGTCGTCTCCGACTCCTTCGCCTGCTTCCCCGTCGTCCGCACACCCGCCTCCCACGAACAGCACGTCACCGCCTGGCGCGACTGGGCGACCGCGACCGCCCTCCTCCGCCTGGCCGACCCCGACGAACCCGATCCCTGCCCACCGGGCTGCGCCGACGCCGTCCTGGGTGACCCGGACGAGTGGCAGACCTGGTCCGTGCACGTCGCCCAACTCGCGCCACTCGCCCTGCCCGACCTCGGCGGCCCGGTCGTGGAGGCGGTCTTCGACCACCCGACGGCGGTGGCCCGGGGCGTCACCCGGTCGGTGCTGCGCCGCGACTACGCGACCGCCGTCCGGCTGGCCCGCTGGATCGCCCTGCTGCACCACGAAAGCATCAAAACCCCGCTCGACCCGACGCTCCTCGCCCAACACCTCCACCTCTACGCGGGCACCGGAGCGCGCCTCGCCCTCGACCTCGCCATCACCCGAAGGCTGCTGGAGGCCGCGTGACCACCACCGCGGCCCACCACGCCCACAAGCTCGCCACCACCGCCCTCGACTGGCTGCACACCCACCGCCACCTCGGCGCGTTCCCACCCGACGCCACCGACATCGGCGACCCGGACCGCCACTACAAGCCCCTGGGCGAAACGGCCCTCGCCGCGTCCCTGGTGCTGCGCGAGGGCGTGGCCGGCCCCGCGTCCCTCGCCCAAGCCCGTGACCTGCTCGACTTCACCTGGTCCGAGTTCCGCGCGGGCGACCTGCTCTACGAACGCCAACTCCGGCACTGGCTGCTCACCGACCCGCTGGAGACCTACGCCCACTTCGCCCGCGCCGGCCTGCGCCACGACCGCCTGCACGCCCTGCTGGAGCACAGCGCCGCCGTGGACAACTCGACCGAAGTCCTCCCGAACCGCCGGCTCGCCGTGGCCAACGCGCACCGCACCACGGGCATCGGCCCAGACCCGGACTGGACCGCCCTGACCCGCGCCACCTGGCTCGGCCGCACCCCGCAGCCGTGGGCGATCGACTGGACCGCCGGCTACCACGTCACCCACACCGTCTTCCACCTCACCGACTGGGGCGCCCGCCCGCACGACCTGCCGCCCGACATCGCCGACCACCTGGCGACCTGGCTGCCGGTGTGGGTGGACGTCTGGGCCGAGGTGGGGCAGTGGGACCTCGTCGGCGAACTGCTGATCGTCGGCGCCTGCCTGCCCGAACCGCACCTCGACCCGGCCGAGTGGCACGCCCTCGCGAACGCCCAGCACGACGACGGCCTCCTGCCCCGCGACGGCGAACCGGTCTCCGACGACCCGGCCACCCGGTTCACCGACCACCAGCACCCGACGGTCGTCGCCGTGATCGCCGGGACGCTCGCCCTGTCCCGCCTCCTCGGCGCCTGATGGACGAACTCCTCGCCCCACTGCTGACCGCCGCACCCGGCGCGACCGGCGTCGCCGTGGCCGCCCGCCGCCAGTACGAGGACACCGTGCTGCTGTCCGGCACCACCGCACGCGGCGGCGACCCGCTCACCCCGGGCACCCGGTTCGAGATCGGGTCGTTGACCAAGACGTTCACCGCGCTCCTGCTGGCCCAGATGGTCGCGTCCGGCGAAGTCGCCCACGACGACGAAGTCCGCCGCTACCTGCCCGGGACGCCCACCCCGATCACCCTCGCCCAACTGGCCACCCACACCTCCGGCCTGCCGCGACTCCCGCCCGGACTGCTGCGCACCGCGCTGCCCAGGTGGTTCAGCACCCCGTACGCGGCGTTCGGCCCGGACGCCCTGCTGGCGGCCCTGCCCCGCACCAAGACGCGCACACCCCCGACCTACCGCTACTCGAACTACGGCGTCGCCGTGCTGGGCCTGGCACTGGCCCGCGCGGCCGGCGTCCCGTACCCGGACCTGCTGGCCGCTCGCGTCCTGCGCCCGCTCGGCCTGCACGACACCGACTGCACCGGAACCCGCCAGGCCACGGGCCACTGGCACCGCCGTCCGCGCCCGCCGTGGGCCATCCCGGGTCTCCCCGCGGCAGGCGCACTGCGCTCCACGGCCCCCGACCTGCTCCGCTACCTGACCGCCCTGCTCGACCCGGACGCCACCCCGCTGCCCGCCGCCCTGGCCGACGTCGCTCGCCCGCGCGTGGTCCGGCCGGGCACCACGGACGACGTGTGCCTGGTCTGGAACCGCCGCGCCCGACCCGGCCGCACGCTGCTCTTCCACGCGGGCGGCACGCGCGGGTTCACCGCCTTCGCCGGGTACAGCCCGGACACCGGCACCGCGCTGGTCGCGCTGGCCAACTCGGGTCCGGGCTTGCGCGCCCAGTTCGTGCAGCGCTCCTACGAGGCCCTCCGTGCGCTCGCGACAGCATGATCACTCCCTTGCGCCATAATTCTGGACATCTAATATCCAGATATGCGGATGGGCGAGGGCGTCGAGTGGGCGGTGCACTGCTGCCTCGACCTGGCGTGGGTCGGTGACCGGGCCGTCCCGGCGGCCCGCCTCGCGGCCTACTACGACCTCCCCGCCGCCTACCTCAACAAGCAGCTCCAAGCCCTGGCCCGGGCGGGCCTGCTCACCTCGACCCCCGGGCCGAGAGGCGGCTTCCGCCTGGCCAGGACCCCCGAGCGGATCACGCTCATGGACGTGGTCAGCGCCATCGAAGGCCCCGACCATGCCTTCCGCTGCACCGAGATCCGCCGCCGCGGCCCCGGCGCGAACCACGCCGACCACAGCCGGTGCGCCGTGGACCAGGCCATGGGCGTGGCGGAGCTGGCGTGGCGGAGGGAGCTGGCCGCGCAGACCGTCGCCGACGTGATGGCGACCGTCCAGCGCACCAACCCCGACGTGCCCGACCGCGTCCGCCGCTGGTTCACCACCTGACAGGAGACACCATGCGCATCACCAACCCCGAGGGCCTGCACGACCCGGTCCCGTTCGGCTACAGCCACGTCGTCGCGGCGCCGGCGACCGAGGTCGTGTTCATCGCGGGCCAGTACGCGTCCGGCCCGGACGGGCGCGTGGTGTCCGACGACTTCGCCGAGCAGGTCGCGAAGTCGCTGGAGAACCTGGGGACCGCGCTCGCCGCCGTGGGCCTGGGCTTCGGCGACGTCGTCCGCCTCGGCAGCCACGTCGTCGACCACGACGAGACCAAGCTGGCGATCTGGGCCAAGGCCGTCGCCGACATCTGGGGCACCCGCCCACCGGCACAAACCCTGGTCGGCGTGGCCGCCTTGGCGATGCCCGACATGAAGTTCGAGGTCGACGCCATCGCCGTGCGCCGCTGACCCGACTTGAACCAGTACCCGAATCGGGTTGACCTGGAGTGCACTCCAGCTCCTACGGTCGTGGGGTGACGTACTCGATCGCTCAAGCGGCCGAGCGCAGTGGGTTGTCGATCGACACGCTGCGCTACTACGAACGGATCGGCCTGGTGGACCCGCCCGCTCGGGACTCCGGGGGTCGACGCACCTACAGCGACGACGACCTGGGCTGGCTCATCTTCCTCACCCGTCTGCGCACCACCGGCATGCCCATCCGGATGATGCGCGAATACGCCCAGTTGCGGCACCGCGGCGCGGCCACCGCGGGCAGGCGCAAGCAGATGCTGTTCGAGCACCGCGCGTCCGTCCGCGAGCGCATCGCCGAACTCCAGTCGTGCCTCGACGTGCTGGACTACAAGATCGCCCACTACGAGCAGATCGAGCACACCTTCGTGGAAGGGATCACCGCGTGACGTTCCTGGGGACCTTGGAGGTCGGGCCGCAGGGCTTGGGCTGCATGGGGATGAGCCAGTCCTACGGCCCCGGCGACGAGGCCGAGTCGATCCGCACCGTCCACCGCGCGTTGGAGCTGGGTGTGACGCTGCTGGACACCGCGGACGTCTACGGCCCGTTCACCAACGAGGAACTCCTCGGGCGCGCCCTGCGGGACCGCCGCGACCAGGCGGTGCTGGCCACGAAGTTCTCCCTGGCCGACCCGGACCGCCGCCCGCGCGGCGACGCGGCCTACGTGCGGCAGGCGTGCGAGGCGTCCCTGCGGCGCCTGGGCGTCGACCACATCGACCTGTACTACCAGCACCGCGTGGACCCGACCGTTCCGATCGAGGAGACCGTCGGCGCGATGGCGGAGTTGGTGGCGGAGGGCAAGGTCCGGCACCTGGGCCTGTCCGAGGCGAGCGCGGCGACGATCCGGCGGGCGCACGCGGTGCACCCGATCACGGCGTTGCAGAGCGAGTGGTCGCTGTGGTCGCGGGACATCGAGGAGACGGCCGTCCCGACGTGCCGGGAGCTGGGCATCGGCATCGTCCCGTTCTCCCCGCTCGGCCGCGGCTTCCTGACCGGCCAGGTCAAGCGAGAAGACCTGGGCGACGACGACGCCCGCCGCACCATGCCCCGCTTCACCGCCGACAACTACGACCACAACCTCCGAATCGTCGAAGCCCTCCGCTCGCTGGCTGCGGATCGCGGCGTCACCCCCGGCCAACTGGCATTGGCGTGGGTGCACCACCAGGGCGACCACGTCGTCCCCATCCCGGGCACCAAACGCGTGAAGTACCTGGAGGAAAACGCCGCCGCGGCAAACATCACCCTGTCCGCCGACGACCTGAAGGCCATCGAGGCCGCCACCCCCGCTCCAGCGGGCGACCGCTACCCACCCGAAATGCTCCGCCTCTCCAACCGCTGACCCGAGGAAATGAACACCCGCCACCTGGGCACCCTGGAGGTCGGTGCCCAAGGCCTGCACACAAATTCGTCGGTCCCCCCTGGGACAATGGAGACGGGGGCCGGAGGCCACGCCCGCGCGAGCGGCGCGGGCGGCCGCGCTGGCGCGAGCGACGCCGGCGGACACGCAGGTGCGACTGGCACCGGCGGACATGGCGCGACGACCGGGGCCGGCGGCCATACAGGCGCGACCGCGGCCGGCGGCCATGCGAGCGGCGCGGGTGGCGCTGGCGGCGATGCGGGTGGCGCTGGTGGACATGTGGGCTGCGCTGGCGGTCACGCGGGTGGTGCCGGCGGTCATGCGACCGGGGCGGGTGGCCATGCGGGTGGCGCAGGCGGCTATGCGGGCGGGGCGGGCGGTCACGTGGGTGGCGCTGGCGGTTACGCGGGTGGCGCTGGCGGTTACGCGGGTGGCGCGGGCGGTTACGCGGGTGGCGCGGGCGGCTATGCGGGCGCGGCGACTGGCGGCGGCGCGACCGGGGGAGGCGGCCGACGGGAGGCGATCGGGGCGGGCAGCGACCCCGAGGCGGTCCGCACGCTCCACCGGGCGCTCGACCTCGGCGTGACCCTCCTCGACATCCCGCCCGCCGACCACGAACTCATCGCCCGCGACCTCCGCCCGACCGAACCCACCCACCCCGACCCCACCACCGAGGCACTCCGGGCCATCGCCGCCCGGCACGACGTCTCACCAGCCCAGGTCGCCCTCGCCCGGGTGCACCACCAGGGCGCGGTACCAATCCCCGCCACCAAGAGGGTCAAGTACCTGCACGCAAACCTCGCCGCCGCATCACTACAACCGACCCCGGAGCAGCTCGCCCTGATCCCCTAAAGCAACTCCTCCAAGAGCGCCCGACCGGCAGGCCAGGGAACCAGGCCCCTCGGCCACGGTCAGGTGCCCGACCGGCCCGACGTCGACCAGCTTGGCACCCCACGCATCCGCGAACTCCTGCGCACGCTCGGGCGTCATCCACCGATCCGTGCGACTCGCGGCCACGATCGTCGGGAACGGGAACGCGGAACGGGGGATCGGCGCGAACCCCCGGATCGCCGGATCCGGATTGCGCTCGACGTCGGCCGGCGTGACCAGCAACGCCCCCTTCACCGGCCGCCGCCCACCACCCGCGACCCAATGCGCGACGGTCAACGTGCCCAGGCTGTGCGCGACCAGCACCGGCGACGACGACTCGGCCAGCACCTCGTCCAACCGCTCCACCCACAGCTCCCGCTGCGGCGTGTCCCAGTCGTCCTGCACCACCCGTCGGGAGCCGGCCAGGTCGAGCCCCCACAGCTCCTGCCAGTCACCCGGGTCGGGCCCGAACCAGCCGTCCACGAAAACCACCGTCATGGGGCTCATTCCATCAGGGACGCGGCGACCGTCGCCCCCAACTCCCAGCACCGCTCCAACGCACCCTTGTCCGGCCCGCCCATCACCTCGACGGTCTCCACGACCGCCTTCCACCCCAGCCCACCGGTGATGTCCCGGATCGCCTTCACCGCGCCCTCGGTGCCCTGGTTGCCGTGCACGTACGCCCCGAACGGCCGCCCGCGCGTGGCGTCGAGGCACGGGTAGTACACGGTGTCGAAGAAGTGCTTCAACGCCCCGCTGATGTACCCGATGTTGGCCGGCGTGCCCAACACGAACCCGTCCGCCGCCAGCACATCCGAAACCCCCGCCGACAACGCCGGCACCCGCACCACCTCGACCCCGACGATCTCCGGATCGGTGGCCCCCTTCACCACGGCCTCGAACAGCTCCTGCATCCCCGGCGACGGCGTGTGGTGGACGATCAGCAACCTCGGCACCCGGCCAGCCTGCCGGCCCACGCTCCCGGGCGCCTCACCAGTCGTACTCGTAGCCCTCCGGACCGGGTTGTCGTCCACGCCGTGCTCCCGAACAGGGGTCGCCCGGACGTCGATGTCGAACAGCCGCTGGAGACCCGCCGGCACGGCCCGTCGTAGTCCACAGCCGGCACCGTCGTACCGACCCGATAGCGTGGGACGTGGAACCGACAACGGCGTCGCGCGTCTCCATAGGTGACCGGGAGGGAGAAATGGACACTCGTAGCATCGCCACGATGAGCCGGAACCGGAAGATCACGTGGGGTGGTGGGGTCGCGGTCGGGGTCGGGCTCATCGGGTTGCCGTTGGTGTTCATCGCGCTGTGGCCGGGGGTCGACCACAGCCCGTGGGACGTCAACACGATGATCCTCGCGCTCGGTGTCGCGCTGAGCACCGTCAGCTACATCGCCGGGCGGATCGCCGTCTCCGCGTTCACCCAGAACCGGGTCAGCCCGCCGACCAAGCGGCCGTACGTGGTGGCGGGCGTGTCCCTCGTCGTCGCGATCCTGTGCCTGCTGATCGCCCTTATGGTGTGAGCAGTTCCGAGACCCGGGCGCGCAACTCGGCCAAGCGGTCCGCACCGCGCGCCCGTGCCGCGGCCAAGTCGCCGGACACCGGTTCGACGACCTCCAGGTAGGCCTTCAGCTTCGGCTCCGTGCCGGACGGCCGCACGACCACCCGCACGCCCTCGGCGGTCAGCCGCACGACATCGGCGTCCGGCAGCAGGTCCTCGAACGCGAAACCCTCGGGCGGGTTCGCGCGCAAACGGGCCATCAGCGCGCCGATCCGGCTCAGGTCGGTGAACCGCAACGACACCTGGTCGGTCAGGTGCAGGCCGTGGTCGAGCGCGAGCTGGTCCAGCGCGTCCAACAGGGTCCGCCCGGACGACTTCAGCCCCGCCGCGAGGTCGCACGCCAGCACGGCCGCCGAGATGCCGTCCTTGTCGTTGACGTACTGCGGGTCGACGCAGTTGCCCAGCGCCTCCTCGTACGCGAACACCAGCCCTTCGCCCGCGCGCACCAGCCACTTGAAGCCGGTCAACGTCTCCGCGTACCGCGCGCCGTACGAGGCCGCGATCGACTTGAGCAGGGACGAGGACACGATCGTCGTGGCCACCAAGGGATCCGGGGTGTCCACAGTGGACAGGACGAGGGAGCCGAGCAGGACGCCGGTCTCGTCGCCGCGCAGCATCCGCCACGACCCGTCCCGCTCCCGCACGCCCAGGGCACACCGGTCGGCGTCCGGGTCCAGCGCGACGGCCAGGTCCGCGTCCTCCTCGGCGGCGAGCTTGAGCAGCTCGTCCGCCGCGCCCGGCTCCTCGGGGTTGGGGAACGCGACGGTCGGGAAGTCCGGGTCCGGCACGGCCTGCGACCGCACCACCCGCACGTCGGTGAACCCGGCGCGGCGCAGGGCCTCCACGGCGAACTGCCCGCCCACGCCGTGCATCGGGGTCAGCACGACCTTGACGTCCCGGGCCGTGCCGCGCGGCAGCGACGCGACCCGCTCCAGGTACTCGTCGACGTCCGCGTCCGAGACCGGCAGGTAGTCCTTCGACAACGGCACCGACACGGCCGCCGGCACCGCCGCGATCGCGGCCTCGATCTCGCGGTCGGCGGGCGGCACGATCTGGCCGCCGCCGGCGAGGTAGAGCTTGTAGCCGTTGTCCGCGGGCGGGTTGTGCGAGGCGGTGATCTGCACCCCGGCGACCGCGCCGTGCTTGCGCACCAGGAACGCCAGCACCGGCGTCGGCAGCGGCCCGGGCAGCACCCGCACCGTGAACCCGGCGCCCGCCAGCACACCCGCCGCGGCCTCGGCGAACTCCTCCGACCCGTGGCGGGCGTCCCGGCCGACGAACACCGTGCCGTCGTGCCCCTTCGCCCGCAGCCAGGCGGCGAGCCCGGCCGTGGTCCGGATCACCACCGCCCGGTTCATCCCGTTCGACCCGGCCCGCACGGGTCCGCGCAGACCGGCCGTGCCGAACGTGAGCGTCCCGGCCATCCGGTCGGCCAGGTCCTCGACCGCGCCCGGCTCGCCGCCCATCGCCCGCGCCAGCACGCCCTGGAGTTCGGCGCGCGTGTCGGGGGAGGGGTCGTCGGCGATCCACCGGAACGCGGCGTCGCGCAGCGCCGGGGTCAGCGTCATGCGTGGGCCACCAGCTCGCGCAGCAGCGTGCCCATCCGGCTGGCGGCGGCGGCGCCGGCCTCCAGCACTTCCTCGTGGTTCAGCGGCTCGCCGGTGATGCCCGCGGCGAGGTTCGTCACCAGCGACAACCCGAACACCTCCACGCCCTCGGCCCGCGCGGCGATGGCCTCCAGGACGGTGGACATGCCGACCAGGTCGGCCCCGAGCGTGCGCAGCATCCGGATCTCGGCCGGCGTCTCGAAGTGCGGACCCGGCAGGCCCGCGTAGACGCCCTCTTCCAGCGAGGGGTCGATCTCGCGGGCGATGTCCCGCAGGCGGGCGGAGTAGAGGTCGGTGAGGTCCACGAACCGGGCCCCGACCAGCGGTGACGCGGCGGTCAGGTTGAGGTGGTCGCTGATCAGCACGGGCTGCCCGACGAACATGCCCTCCCGCAACCCGCCGGCGGCGTTGGTGAGGATGACCGACCGGACACCGGCCGCGGCGGCGGTGCGCACGCCGTGGACGACCTTGCCGACGCCCTTGCCCTCGTAGCCGTGCGTGCGCCCGAGGAGGACGAGGACGTTCTTCTCACCGACCGGCACGGAGCGGACCGTGCCGCCGTGCCCGAACGCGGTCGGCTTCTCGAACCCGGGCAGGTCACCCATGGGCACCTCGGCGGCGGGCTCGCCGATGAGGTCGGCGGCCGGCCGCCACCCGGACCCGAGCACGACGGCGATGTCGTGCCGAGCCACCCCGGTCCTCTCGGCGAGCACGGCGGCGGCGTGCTGCTCCAGGGCGCTGTCTCCGGTGAGGTCTTCACTGATGGCGGTCACGCCGCGAGCCTAATAGCCCGCCACAGCACCTGCCGCCACACACCCGCGCACCCGGCTGGACCGGGGAGGGGGCTGATCGGAGGGCGACGATGGCTTCGTCCGCTCGCAGCGATGACATGTGCGGCGGGTTGGGCAACGACACCATGGGGCTTGGGCGGGGTGTGGCTGGGCCGGCTGGCGGCGCTGGGCTGGCGGGCGGCGGGTCGGCGGGCGGCGCCGGGTGGCGGGTGCGGCCGGGCTGGCAGGGCTCGGCTGGCGGCTGGCGGGTGGCTGGCTGGGCTGGGCGGCGGGTTGGCTGGCTGGGCTGGGCTGGGCGGCGGGTTGGCTGGCTGGGCTGGGCTGGGCGGCGGGTTGGCTGGCTGGGTTGGGCGGGCGGCGGGCGGCGGGTCGGCTGGCGGCGCTGTGGCCGGTGCGTGGCGGGTTCGGAAGCGGCGCTGGCTGGGCGCGCGGCGCCGGGTGGCCGGCGGGGTCGGGCCGGCGGGCGGCGGGTTGGTGGGCGGGCTGCGCGGGTGGCGGAGGCGGGCGAGGCTCGGCGGCGTGCGCGGCGGGCCAGCGGTGTCTGGGTTGGGCGGCGGGATGGCTGGGTGTGGGTTGGCCTGGAGGGCAGAAAATTTTACTTCAGTCAACTGAAAATTTTAGCTGCACGAACGTGTTCAACCCGCCGGCGGGGGGCGTTGGGCGGGGGGCGTAGGGCGGGGGCGCTGAGCGGGCGGTGTGGGGTGGGCGGTGTGGGGTGGGCGGTGTGGGGTGGGCGGTGCTGAGTGGGCGGTGCTGAGTGGGCGGTGCTGAGTGGGCGGTGCTGAGTGGGCGGTGCTGAGTGGGCGGTGTGGGGTGGGCGGTGTGGGGTGGGTGGCGCTGGGCGGGTGGCGTGCGGTGGGCGGTGTTGTGTGGGTGTGGGGTGTGGCTGGTGGGTGGTGGTGTGTGAGTGGGGGTGGGGTGGCGTGGGTCAGGAGGTCACGGTGAAGGTTTGGGCGATCGGGTTGAACAGGGTGTCCCGGCCCGTCTCCTCCTGCTCCGTCGGGAACACGACCTCCACCACCCACAGGTCCGTCCCCCGCGGCAACACCCGCGAGTACCGGGACCGCCGCAACGGCTCCTCCCGCCCCCCGGGCACGGTCGCCCGCTCCACCGTCCGGTAGCTGAACTGCACCGCCGGCTCCGGCCCCCCGACCGGCAACGGCTCCGCCTGTTCGATCACCTCGCCGAAGTACATGTCCTCCCCCCACCGCGACCGCACCAGCTCCAGGTAGTTCTCGATCTTCCGCCGCGGGTAGAAGTCCGGGAACCGCTGGACACTCACCTCGTAAACCCCGGTCGGTGCCACCAGGTGCACGACCGTGCTCGGCACCAGCCCCCTGTTCGTGCGCTGCTCCAGGAAACTCGTCCAGTCCGCCCCGACCTCGATCGTGAACTCCGCCCCCTGCTCGCCCTTCGCCGTCGCCGCCGACGCGGTGGTGGGCCGCAGCGACACCGTCGACGAGATCGCCGGCAGCGACGGCCCCGGCACCTCCGGCGGCGGCAGCAGCGACGCGCCGGCCAGGGTCCGCGTGATCGCGAACCCCGCACTGCCCCCGACCAGGAACAACACCACCGCGAACACCCCCACCACCCAGAACGGCGACGGCCTCGGCAGGGTGTGGGTGAACGGCAGGGGCCCGGGGTCGGCGGCCAACGGGGTGTCGCCGGGCACCGGGGTCTTCACCACCGGCGGGCGGACGATCTCCACCACCGGGCGGGTTTCGTCCGACGCCGGGAACACGTCGGTGCCCGGCTCCGGCAGCAACGGCCGCACGAAGCGGCGGACCTCGGACAACGGCATCCGCGCCGCCGGGTCCTTGGTCATCAAACCCGCCACCACGGGCGCCAACTCACCGCACACCGCCGCCGACGGGACCTCCCCGTGCACCACCTGGTTGATGGTCTGCAGCACGTTCGCGCCCTCGTACGGCTGCTGCCCGGTCATCGCCGCGAACAGCGAAGCACCCAACGACCACTGGTCCGCCGCCGGCGACACGGCACCCCCGGCCGCCACCTCCGGCGCGATGAACGCCGGCGTCCCCAGGGTGATCCCACGACTGGTCAAGGTGGCCTCGGCGACGTTGCGCGCGATGCCGAAGTCGGTGAGCTTCACCCGCCCGTCGTCGGCCACCAGCACGTTGCCCGGCTTCACGTCCCGGTGCGTGATCCCCGCCCGGTGCGCGGCCTCCAAAGCCGCAGCCACCGCATCGGCGACCACGGCACCCTGAACCGCCGAAAGCGGACCCCGCCGCCGCACCACATCCGCCAGCGATTCCGACGGCACCAGTTCCATCACCACGTACGGGTCGCCGTCGACCTGCTGAACGTCATAAAGCGTCACCACGTTCGGGTGAGCCAATTGCGCGACCGAGCGCGCCTCCCGCAGTGTGCGTTCCCGCAGCAACTCCGCCTCGGTCTCCGGGGTGCCCGGCGGCACCAGGACCTCCTTCACCGCGACGTCCCGGCGCAGCACCTCGTCGTGCGCGGCCCACACGGTGCCCATGGAGCCGCGGCCCAGGACGTGGTGCAGGCGGTAGCGGCCGGCGATCAGGCGCTCGGTTTCCACGAAGCACATTGTTCACCGCGCAAGACAGGCTCAAGGAGGCACTGGTAGACACGACTGCATCGGTCACGGCGGTGAACCTCACATAGCCGCCGAACTACTGCTGAGTAACACTGCGGAGCATGATGGAGCCGACTGGCGAACTGGCGCTGGCCGCCGAATTTTCTGCACCCGACCGGGAGCAGTGGCTGGAACTGGTCCAGGGCGTGCTCCGCAAGTCGGGCGCGGAGTTCGAGTCCCTGGTGACCACGACCTACGACGGCATCCGCCTCCAACCCCTCTACACCGCCGACGACACCGCGCCCGCCGCCGGTTTCCCCGGCCTGGCCCCGTTCACCCGGGGCGGCAAGCCGCAGGGCGCGGTCGAGGGCTGGGACGTCCGGCAGCTGCACCGGGTGGCCGACCGCAACGCGGTCATGGCCGACCTGGAGAACGGCGTCACGTCCCTCTGGCTCAAGACCCCGAAGGACGAGCTGGACGACGTCCTCGCCGAGGTCTACCTCGACCTCGCGCCGGTCGTCGTGGACGGTGGCGCGGACTTCCGGGCCACCGGCCTGGAGATGCTGCGGATCTGGGACCAGCGCCCGGTGCTGGCCAGTCAGGTCCGGGGCAACGTCGGCGCGGACCCGATCGGCGTCCAGGCCCGCACCGGTCAGCAAGCGGATCTGAAAGCCCTGAAGGACCTGGTCGAGAAGGCCGAGAACTTCCCCGAGCTGCGCGTGGTCGTGGTCGACGGCCTGCCGTTCCACGAGGCCGGCGGCTCGGACGCGCAGGAGCTTGGCGCTTCGCTCGCGGCGGGCGTGGCCTACCTGCGGGTGCTGACCGACCTCGGCCTCTCGCCGCAGAACGCCGTGCGGCTGCTGGAGTTCCGGTACGCGGCCACCGCCGACCAGTTCCTCACCATCGCCAAGTTCCGGGCCGCGCGCCGGCTGTGGGCGCGGGTCACCGAAGTCACGGGCGCGCCTGCCCCGCAGGTCCAGCACGCGGTCACCTCGCCGGCGATGATGACCCGCCGCGACCCGTGGGTGAACATGCTGCGCACCACGGTGGCCGCGTTCGGCGCGGGCGTGGGCGGCGCGGACTCGGTGACCGTGCTGCCGTTCGACCACGCGATCGGCCTGCCCGACGACTTCGCCCGCCGCATCGCCCGCAACACCCAGTCGCTGCTGCTGGAGGAGTCGCGGGTGGCGGGCGTGATCGACCCGGCCGGCGGCTCCTGGTACGTGGAGAAGCTGACCGACGACCTGGCGCACGCCGCCTGGGCGTGGTTCCGCGAGATCGAGGCCGCGGGCGGCCTGCCGAACGCGTTCCCGCTGGTGGCCGGCAAGATCGCCGAGACCTGGGCGAAGCGGTCCGAGAACCTGGCCGACCGCACCGACGCCATCACCGGCGTCAGCGAGTTCCCGAACCTCACCGAGCAGCCCGTCAAGCGCGAGAAAGCCCCGGAGGAGCCGTCCGGCGGCCTCCCGCGCATCCGGTACGCGCAAGCCTACGAAGCGCTGCGGGACGCCGCCGACGCCGCGCCGGAACGCCCGAAGGTCTTCCTGGCCACGCTGGGCCCGGTCGCCGCGCACACCGCGCGCGCCACGTTCGCCGCGAACCTGTTCCAGGCCGGCGGCATCGAGACCCCGGCCGCGGGCGCGACCAAGACCGTCGAGGACGTGGTCGAGGCCTTCCGGAAGTCGGGTGCCCGGATCGCCTGCCTGGCGGGCAGCGAGACCAGCTACGCCGAACTGGCCGCCCCGGTCGCCGACGCCCTGCGCGAAGCGGGTGCCGAACGGGTACTCCTGGCGGGCAAGAAGTCCGACGCCACCATCGACGAGTACGTCTACACCGGTTGTCCGGCGCTGCGGGTGCTGGAGCACACCTTCGAGTTCCTCGGAGTACAGCGATGATCCCGAACTTCGCCGACGTCGAGCTGGGCGAGCCGACCGCGGCCACCGCCGAGCAGTGGCAGGAGGCGCTGCACCAGACCACCGGCAAGGGCCCGGACGCGCTGGTGTGGGAGACGCCCGAGGGCATCGGCGTCAAGCCCGTCTACACCGCCGCCGACACCGAGGGCCTGGACTTCCTCGCCACCTACCCGGGCATCGCGCCGTTCCTGCGCGGCCCGTACCCGACGATGTACGTCAACCAGCCGTGGACCATCCGCCAGTACGCGGGCTTCTCCACGGCCGAGGAGTCCAACGCCTTCTACCGCCGCAACCTCGCGGCCGGCCAGAAGGGCCTGTCGGTCGCGTTCGACCTGGCCACCCACCGCGGCTACGACTCCGACCACCCGCGCGTGGCCGGCGACGTCGGCATGGCGGGCGTGGCGATCGACTCGATCTACGACATGCGCCAGCTCTTCGACGGCATCCCGCTGGACAAGATGTCGGTGTCCATGACGATGAACGGCGCGGTGCTGCCGGTGCTCGCGCTCTACGTCGTGGCGGCGGAGGAGCAGGGGGTGACGCCGGACCAGCTCGCGGGGACCATCCAGAACGACATCCTCAAGGAGTTCATGGTCCGCAACACCTACATCTACCCGCCGCAGCCGTCGATGCGGATCATCTCGGACATCTTCGCGTTCACCTCGCGGAACATGCCGAAGTTCAACTCCATCTCCATCTCCGGCTACCACATGCAGGAGGCCGGCGCGACGGCCGACCTGGAGCTGGCCTACACGCTCGCGGACGGTGTCGAGTACCTGCGGGCGGGCCGGGACGCGGGTCTGGACATCGACGCGTTCGCCCCGCGCCTGTCGTTCTTCTGGGCCATCGGCATGAACTTCTTCATGGAAGTGGCCAAGATGCGGGCCGCCCGCCTGCTGTGGGCGAAGCTGGTCAAGGGTTTCGACCCGAAGTCGCCGAAGTCGCTGAGCCTGCGCACGCACTGCCAGACCTCGGGCTGGTCGCTGACCGCGCAGGACGTGTTCAACAACGTGGCCCGCACGTGCGTGGAGGCGATGGCCGCCACCCAGGGCCACACCCAGTCCCTGCACACCAACGCGCTGGACGAGGCGCTGGCCCTGCCGACGGACTTCTCCGCGCGCATCGCCCGCAACACCCAGCTGCTGCTCCAGCAGGAGTCCGGCACCACCCGGGTGATCGACCCGTGGGGCGGCAGCGCGTTCGTCGAGCGCCTGACCCACGACCTCGCGCACCGCGCGTGGGCGCACATCACCGAGGTCGAGGCCGCGGGCGGCATGGCGCAGGCGATCGACGCGGGCATCCCGAAGCTGCGCATCGAGGAGGCCGCGGCCCGCACCCAGGCCCGCATCGACTCCGGCCGCCAGCCGGTGATCGGCGTGAACAAGTACCAGGTGGAGTTCGACGAGCAGATCGAGGTGCTCAAGGTCGACAACGCCGGCGTGCGCGCCCAGCAGCTGGCGAAGCTCCAGCGCCTGCGGGAAGAACGCGACCAGTCCGCTGTGGACAGTGCGCTCGACGCCCTGACCTACGCGGCTTCGGGTGACGGCAACCTGCTGGAGCTGGCCGTCGACGCGGCCCGCGCCAAGGCCACCGTCGGCGAGATCTCCGAGGCCCTGGGCAAGGTGTGGGGCCGGCACTCGGCGCAGATCCGCACGATCACCGGCGTCTACCGGGAGGAGGTCGGTTCGGTGTCCAACGTCGACGCGACCCGGCGGGTGGTCGACGAGTTCGCGGAGGCCGAAGGCCGCCGCCCGCGCATCCTGGTCGCCAAGATGGGCCAGGACGGCCACGACCGGGGCCAGAAGGTGATCGCGACCGCGTTCGCCGACCTCGGCTTCGACGTGGACGTCGGCCCGCTGTTCCAGACGCCGGACGAGGTCGCCCGCCAGGCCGTCGAGGCGGACGTCCACATCGTCGGCGTGTCCTCGCTGGCCGCCGGGCACCTCACGCTGGTGCCCGCGCTGCGCTCGGCGCTGGCCGAGCTGGGCCGCGAGGACATCATGATCGTGGTCGGCGGCGTCATCCCGCCGCAGGACTTCGACGACCTGCGCGCGGCGGGCGCGGCGGCGATCTTCCCGCCCGGCACGGTCATCGCCGACGCGGCCGGTGACCTGCTGAAGAAGCTGTCCGCGCAGCTCGGGCATGCCTAGGACGCCCGACGTCGGCGAGTACGCGAAGGGCGTGCTCGCAGGCGACCGGAGCACGCTCGCGCGGGCCATCACGCTGGTCGAGTCGACCCGCGCGGACCACCGGCGGCTCGCGCAGGAGCTGCTGGTGGAGCTGCTGCCGCACTCCGGCGGCGCGCACCGGATCGGCATCACGGGCGTGCCTGGCGTGGGCAAGTCGACGTTCATCGACGCGTTCGGGTCGATGCTGACCGAGCAGGGCCACCGGGTCGCGGTGCTGGCGGTGGACCCGTCGTCCACCCGGACCGGCGGGTCGATCCTGGGCGACAAGACCCGCATGGCGCGGCTGGCGGTGGACCCGGCGGCGTTCATCCGGCCGTCCCCGACCTCCGGGACGCTCGGCGGCGTCGCCAAGGCGACCCGCGAGACGATCGTGCTGGTCGAGGCGGCCGGGTTCGACGTGGTCCTGGTGGAGACGGTCGGCGTGGGCCAGTCCGAGGTGGCCGTGGCCAACATGACCGACTGCTCGCTGTTCCTGACCCTCGCGCGCACCGGCGACCAGCTCCAGGGCATCAAGAAGGGCGTGCTGGAGCTGGCCGACGTGATCGCGGTGAACAAGGCGGACGGGCCGTTCGAGCAGGACGCCCGCAAGGCGGCCCGGGAGCTGGCGGGCGCGCTGCGGTTGCTGCGCGCGCCGGACGCGGTGTGGAACCCGCCGGTGCTGACGTGCAGCGGGCTCACCGGGGCGGGGCTGGACACGGTCTGGCAGCAGATCGTCAAGCACCAGGCCGCGCTGCGGGACGCCGGAGAGCTGGCCGAGCGGCGCCGGCGCCAGCAGGTCGAGTGGACGTGGGCCATGGTCAACGACCAGCTGCTGACCGGTCTGCGCACGAACCCGGCGGTGAAGGCGCTGGTGCCGGAGCTGGAGCGGCAGGTGCGCGACGGGGAGCTGACGGCCACCCTGGCCGCGGAACGCATCCTTGCCGCGTTCACCGGGCGTGAGACAGGCACCGGTTTGGACGACCGCTGACCGAGGTAACCATCGGCTAGTCTTGGTGACCATGTGGCGATCTGTGCTCGCGGTGTGCCTCCTCGTGCTGGCCGGCGCCTTCACCGTGACGGGAGTGGCGAACGCCACAGACCACGTGCACGTCGCCGCCGTCCAGCCGACCGACACGGTCTCACCTGGGCCGGACATCAACGCGCCGCAGCAGCCGGACACCGGCGTGAACCCCGAGACGCGCAGGAAGTTGTGGATCGGTGGTATCGCGCTGGTCCTGTTCGCCCTCGTTTATTGGCGTAACAAGAAGCGGTGGGACAAGTGGCGGAAGGCCAAGAAGGGCTGACCGCTCGTCGTCCGGCCGCCGAACGGCGCGGGACCTGACTGCCTGGGGGTCGGGTCGCGGTCCGGTCGCAGGCTGCCGGCGTGGGGCTGTATCCCATTAGATGGGACGCGGCGGTCGTTATATGGTCTCCTGCCGTAGGAGCGCCTGCGCGGACTTGATCGGTCTGACCGAAACTCGCGCACCGCTTGGCGCAGCCGCGCGACCGGCCGGCGTTGATCAACGTCGTCGGCGCACGGCGTGTCGAACCGTGATGCAGGATGGACGCAAATGGGTACCGACTTCGAGGTGAGAACGCGCTCGGCCGTCGAGCGGTACTCGAATGCGCTGGTAGGACTGTCGCGCAGCATCCACGCCGAGCCCGAGTTGGCCTTCGCCGAGCACCGCAGCGCGGCCAAGGTGGCCGACCTGCTGGCCGCCGAGGGCTTCGAGGTCGAGCGCGGCGTGGCCGATCTGGAGACCGCGTTCACCGCCTCGTTCGGCTCCGGCGACCTCGTCCTGGGCCTGTGCGCGGAGTACGACGCGCTGCCCGAGGTCGGACATGCTTGCGGACACAACGTCATCGCCGCCGCGTCCGCCGGGGCCGCCCTCGCGCTGCGGGACGTGGCCGACGAACTGGGCCTCACCGTCCGGGTGATCGGAACGCCCGCCGAGGAGGTCGGCGGCGGCAAGGTCCTCATGCTGGAACGCGGCGTCTTCGACGACGTGTCCCTGTCGATGATGGTCCACCCCGCGCCCTACGAGGCCATCGCCGCCCGGTCGCTGGCCATCACCGACGTCGAGGTCCACTACTCGGGCAAGCCGTCGCACGCCGCCGCCGCGCCCCACCTGGGCGTGAACGCCGCCGACGCGATCACCGTCGCCCAGGTCGCCATCGGCCTGGCCCGCCAGCACCTGGAGCCCGGCCAGATGGTCAGCGGCATCGTCACGCGCGGCGGCACCGTCCCCAACGTCATCCCCGACCGCACGTCGGCCATGTTCGACCTGCGCGCGGAGGACATCGAGTCCCTGCACCGCCTGGAGCAGCGCATCAACCGCTGCTTCGAGGCGGGCGCCCTGGCCACCGGCTGCACCCACGAGGTCGTCAAGGTCTCGCCGGTCTACGCCGAACTCACCCCGGACCCCTGGCTGGCCGACGCCTACCGGCGCGCGGTCACCTCCCTCGGCCGCTCGCCGCTCAGCGCGGAGGAAGAGCGCGGCCGCAAGATCGGCAGCACCGACATGGGCAACATCACCAGGGCGCTGCCGGCCATCCACCCCACCATCGCCATCGACTGCGGAGACGCGGTGAACCACCAAATCGAGTTCGAGACCGCCTGTGCCTCGGCTTCGGCCGACCGAGCCGTGCTCGACGGAGCACTCGCCCTGGCCTGGACAACCATCGCCGCCGCGTCCGACGACGCGCAGCGTGCCCGGCTCGTGGGTGGTGCGGCATGACGGTCCTCGACTCGCGCCTGCCGTCGGGTGAGGAGGGCTCCGAGGTGCTGTTGACGGAACGCGGGGTGAGCATTGCCCCTGTGGAAGATCCGGGAGCGGGGCGCGGCCCCTCGTGGCTGGACGACTGGCTGACCGCCAACGCGTCCGAGGTGGTGGCCTGGCGCCGCCACATCCACGCCCACCCGGAACTGTCCCGCAAGGAGTTCGCCACCACCGAGCTGATCTCGGACGTCCTCCGGTCGGCCGGCCTCAAGCCCCGCGTCCTGCCCGGCGGCACCGGCCTGGTGTGCGACGTCGGCAGCGGTCCGCGGTGCGTGGCCCTGCGCGCCGACATCGACGCCCTCCCGGTCACCGAGAACACCGGCGCCCCGTACTCGTCCACAGTGGACGGAGTCGCGCACGCGTGTGGGCACGACGCCCACACGACGATTTTGTTGGGTGCCGCTTTGGCGCTGGCTTCGGCGACGGAACTCCCCGGTCGGGTGCGCTTGGTCTTCCAGCCGGCCGAGGAGGTCATGCCCGGTGGGGCGCTGGACGTGCTGGCGGCCGGTGGTCTCGATGGTGTGGAGCGCATCTTCGGCCTGCACTGCGACCCGAGGTTGCCGGTCGGCCGCATCGGCACCCGGATCGGCGCCATCACCTCCGCCAGCGACCTGCTCGAACTGCGCCTGACCTCGCCCGGCGGCCACACCTCCCGCCCGCACCTGACGGCGGACCTGGTGCACGCGCTGGGCACGGTGATCACCGGCCTGCCGACCCTCCTGTCCCGTCGTGTCGACCCTCGTTCGGGGACTGTGCTGGTCTGGGGCGCGGTGCACGCCGGCGAGGCCGCGAACGCGGTGCCGCAGGACGGGGTGCTGCGGGGGACGCTGCGGACCGGTGACCGGGACATCTGGGCCGAGCTGGAGCCGTTGATCAAGGAGTTGACCGGGGCTCTGCTGGCCCCGACGGGTGTCGGGTTCGACTTGCACCACAGGCGGGGCGTTCCCCCGGTGGTGAACGACCGCGAGTCGACCATGCTGCTCCGGGCCGGCATCGAGGCGGCACTGGGCGAGGACGCGCTGGCCGGCACCGAGCAGTCGTCGGGCGGTGAGGACTTCGGCTGGTACCTGGAGCACGTGCCGGGGTCTTTTGCTCGGCTCGGCGTGTGGAACGGCGTGGAGAAGCAGCGGGACCTGCACCAGCCCGGCTTCGACCTCGACGAGCGCGCCCTGCTCGTCGGCGTCCGCGTCATGGTCCACGCCGCCCTCGCCGCCCTGGCCTGACCGCGCTTCGCTCCCAAATGGAACGCGCTTCGCGCTCTGGAGCCGAACGCGCTTCGCGCTCTGGAGCCGAACGCGCTTCGCGCTCTCAAGATCAAAAGCCGGCTTGGAGGCCTCCGGGCCTGGACACAAGCGAAGAAGCCCGGGTGGCGCTGTGGCCTCGGCGGCCCGCTCCCGGCGCTGCGCGCCGAAAAACGTCGTGCGGGGCTGGTGGCCGGGGTGGGTTCCGGTCGGCCGGGTGCGCCTACGCTGGGTGCGTGAGCGTGGTCTTGTTGGCGGAGGACGATCCGGCTATCGCGGATCCGTTGTCGCGGGCCCTCCAGCGGGAGGGGTACCAGGTGCAGGTCGTGGGGGACGGGCCTGGGGCGTTGGAGGCGACCGCGCACGGTGGGGTCGACCTGCTCGTGCTCGACCTCGGGTTGCCGGGGATGGACGGGCTCGAGGTGTGCCGCCGGTTGCGGGCCGGGGGGCGCGGGGTGCCCGTGCTGATGCTCACCGCGCGGTCCGACGAGGTCGACTTCGTCGTCGGGCTGGACGCGGGCGCGGACGACTACGTGGCCAAGCCGTTCCGGTTGGCCGAGTTGATGGCTCGGATCCGGGCACTCCTGCGCCGCCGTGCGCCCGGGACGTTGGAGGTCAACGGGGTGCGGATGGACCTCGCGGCGCGCCGGGTCACGGTGGACGGGCAGGAGGTGCAGTTGGCGAACAAGGAGTTCGAACTGCTGCGCGTGCTGATCCAACGCGCCGGGCAGGTCGTGCACCGGGACGAGATCCTCTCCGAGGTCTGGAACGACCCGGAACTCAAGAGCAGCAAAACCCTCGACATGCACATGTCGTGGCTGCGGCGGAAGCTCGGGGACGTGCGGTCCGTCGAGCGGCGGATCGCGACCGTGCGCGGTGTCGGGTTCCGGTTCAACACCGCTGACTGATGCGCCGCCGCATACTGCGGGCCATCCTGCTCGCCGTCGCCGTCACCGGGTTCGCGCTCGGCATCCCCCTCGGCTACACCGCCCTGCGGCTGGTGGAGGACGGCGCGCGCGGTGACCTGTCGGTGCGGGCGCAGCGGATCGCCGCGACCATCGACGACCAAATCGCCACCGGCCTGCCGATCGACCTGGGGCCCGTCGAGGTGGGTGTGCCCGAGGGCGGTCACCTGGTGGTGACGTCGTCGAGCGGGCGCAAGGAGTTGGGGGCCTCGCCGGGGGCGGACCCGTTGTCGGTGGAGATCCCGATCGCCCAGCAGGGGACCGTGCGGCTGGAGATCCCGTCGGGGCCGATGCACACCTCCCAGTACCAGGTCGCGGCGCTGGTCGTGCTGCTCGTGGTGCTGTCGGTGGGCACCGGGACGGTCGTCGCCACGGTCACCGCGCGCAAGCTCGCCGCGCCCCTGCGGCACGTGGCGGTGCGGGCCGCCCGGCTGGGCGCGGGTGACTTCCGGCGCGACGACCGGCGCCACGGGGTGGAGGAGCTGGACCTGGTGGCCGAGGCGCTGGACCGGTCCGCCGGGGCGTTGGCGCTGCTGGTGCAGCGGGAGCGGGAGCTGGTCGGCGACGTGTCGCACCAGCTCCGCAGCCGGCTGACGGCGTTGCAGCTGCGGTTGGAGGGGTTGGCGGAGCACCCGGAGCCGGACACCGCGTCGGAGGCGCGGGCCGCCCTGGAGCAGGCGGAGCGGCTGGCCGAGGTGCTCAACGAGCTGCTGGCGGCGGCACGCGCGGCGCGGGCCGTGGGCGCGGAGCCGCTGGACCTGCGGGCCGCGTTGACCGAGATCGCCGAGGAGTGGCGGGAGCCGTTGCGGGGCAAGGGCCGTGCTCTGCGGGTCCGGGTGCCGGAGGGGTTGTTGGCGCGGGCGACCCCGGCCCGGTTGCGGGAGGCGATCGGGGTGTTGTTGGACAACGCCCTGCGGCACGGCGAGGGCCAGGTCGTCGTGTCCGCGCGCCGGGACGAGGGGACCGTGGTGGTCGAGGTCGCCGACGGCGGCGTGGGCGTGCCGGACGAGCTGGCCGGGCACATCTTCGAGCGCGGTGTCTCGGGCGGCGGGTCGACCGGCGTGGGCCTGGCGCTGGCGCGGGCGCTCGTGGACGCGGACGGCGGGCGGCTCGAACTGTCCACCGCCCGGCCCGCGACGTTCGCCGTCTACCTGCCGGTGCCCAAGGCCGACGACGTGGTGAGCGTGACCTGGCGGTCGGATCCCACGCCCCGGTAGCGGCCCCGTTGGCGGACCGACCTCACGACCCGGTGGCGGGTTCGCCGGCCGGTGGGTCGGTGGGGGTGCCGGAGGCGGTGGCGGCCGGGACCGGTTGGGTCTGGTCGGCTGCCTGTTCCGCGTTCTCCGGCTGCTGCGGTTGCTCGGGTTGGGGGAGGAGGCCGACCGCGCCGCGCACGACCTGCGCCCACACCAGGCGGCCGAACAGGTAGTGGCAGGCCACGTCCTCGCTGGTGAAGCGGGCCCAGTCGTAGCGGTTGCCCTGCTCGCGCCAGAAGACCTCGAAGCCCTCGTCGTCGCGGACCAGGCACCACGTGTTGTCCGCCTCGGCCCCGATCGACACGACCTCCGCGGGCACGCCCACGGCCAGCAGCCAGCCCTGGATGGACTCGGCGTTCATCGAACCTCCTCCAGGTACCCGAGGGCGACCAGTTCGGCCACCGGGTAGGTCGTCCGGTACCGCACCCCGCCGCCGGGCTGCCCGAACCACTCGGCGGACAGCGTGAACCACACCGGCAGCTCGCGGACCACCCGGTAGCGGTGGTAGCCGGCGTCCAGCGCGGCGGGCGGCAGGGACCGCTCGGCGAACGGCGTGCCCAGCTCGGACAGCACCCGGCCCTCGGGCGTGCCGAACCGGTCCAGCTCGACGCCCTCCGCCAGCACGCCGGGCTGACCCGCCTCGTACCCGCCCTCGGGGAACAGCTCGCCGGGCGGCCACGCGTACTCCGGCGGGTCGGCGCGGACGAGGAACCGCCGGTCCCAGTCGCGTTCGTGCATGCCGGCCTGGGGGTCGTGGCCGTCGAGGAGCGCCGGGTCGGGCTCGCCGGCCGGACCGTGGACGAACCTCGGCAGCGGCCGCGCGGACGCGTCGACCAGGTCGCCGTCGGGGTGCCCCTGCGGCTCGAACCGCAGGCCCGAGGCGAACTCCTGCTCCTCGGACGGGGTCGGCAACTGGCGCGCGGGGGTGCGCCGGGCGGGCGGCAGGGTGCCGCCGGGGAACATGTGCAGCAGGAACAGCGCGACCGACTCGTCGCTGGGCTCGGCGGTCTGCGCGGGCTTCTGCGGTGCGCCGGGCAGTTCCATCGACACCGCCGGACCCGTCCCCAGCACGCCGGACATCGAGCCGAACCCGCCGGCCGGGTAGCCCTGGCCGGTGCCGACGTACCCCTGGGCGGGGGCGCCGGTCGCCGCCTGGCCGGGCACCCAGCCCGGCAGGAAGCCCTGCGCCTGGCCGCCGCGCACCAGGACGTCGCGGGCCAGGGGGAGGACGGCGAGCCCGTAGGCGGCCTGTTCGGCGGCCTTCGCGGCGTCCTTGACCGGGTCCTTGGCGGCGGCAGCGTCCTTCGCCTGTCCCGACTGCCCCGACTGGTTCTGCCCGGACTGGTTCTGGCTCTGGTTGCCCTGCGGGCTCTGGTTCTGGTTCTGCGGTGTGGTCTGGCCCTGGTTGGCGCTCTGCCCCGCCTGGGCCGAACCCCCTTGAGCGGCACCGGACGCCGAACCCGAAGCGGAACCTGAAGCCGCACCGGGAGCGGAACCTGAAGCCGCACCGGCCTGGCCGGCCGTGGCCGCCGGCTGGCCGGTGACCTGGCCCGCGCGTGCCGCCTGCTGCGCCGCCGCGCCCTGCGCCTGCCCCTGGGCAGCCGCCGTGGACTGGGCCGCGGCCGCCGCACCACTCGCCGCCGCACCAGCCGCCGGCGCGGACGCACCGCCACCGCTCACGCCACCAAGGCCAGGGCCGCCAAGACCACCGCTCGGGCCGCCAAGACCGCCGCCGAGGCCACCACCGGGACCACCGACACCGGGTCCCTGGGGCGTGCCGGGTGCCTGGGCCGCGGGCTGGGCAGGTCCGTGCGGGGTGTCCGTGGGCAGCAAGGGCCGGTCCATGACCACCGCCGCCGACTGCGTCACGGTGTCCGCCGCGCGGCCGACCGTTTCCACGACCGGCTGGGCCGGGCCGTTGCCGAGCACCGGCGAGACGATCTGCTCCACCAGGCCGGGAGCCGCCTGCGGGCGTCCCGGGGCGTCGGTGCGGCCGTGCGGACCGCCGTGCCGGCCGTCGTTGCCGTGGGGACCGTCCTGGCCGGGAGGACCGCCGGGCAGCACGTCCGCCACGCCCTGCACGGTCCGGCCGACCGTGTCCGTCGCGCCCTGGGCGGTGTCGCCGACGACCTCCACCGCGCCCTGCACGACCTGGCCGGTCGTGTCGAGCACCGGGTTCACGACCCCCGCCACGGGCGCCGCGACCGTCTCGACCACCCGGCCGAGGAGCCCACCGCCCTGACCGCCCTGACCCGGCTGGCCGTGGCCACCCGGTTGACCGGCCGGAGCCTGGCTCTGGCCGCCGTCGAGGACGCCGCCCAGCAGACCACCCTGGCCGGGCTGTCCGCCGAGCAGTCCACCGCCGCCCAGCGGACCACCGCCGCCCAGCAAGCCACCGGGCTGGCCGCCGGCACCCGGTTGAGCGCCGGGCTGAGCGCCGGGAGCGCCCGTGCCGCGACCGTCGGAAGGGCCACCGGGACCGGCCGGTGCGTCACCGGAAGGGCCGTGCACGCCGGGGTTCACGTCCAGCAGCGGCCGACCACCGATCTGGACCCCGCTGTCCAGCCGCACCGCGTTGGTCAGCGTGTCCGTCAGGTGCGCCACGTTGGCCGCCGCACCCCGCACCGCCGTGTCCAGCCCCAGCAACGCGGTCGGGTGACCCGCGGCGGCGGCCTGGTTGGCGGCGTCGTTGTTCTTGGCCAGGTTGACCAGTTCCCGCACCAGTTCGACCTTGGCCGCGCCGACCTGCTGGGCCGCGTGGTCCAACCGGTCGGCGGCGGCGTTGCAGCCCCGGACGGCCTGGTCGAGCTTGCCGTCCGGGCCGGTGAACGCCGTCCAGTGGCGGCGGGCCGCGTCGCCGGCTTCGCCGGTCAGGCCGGTCAGCGCCCGGGACGCCGCGCCGTCGGACTCGCCGGCCAGCGCGGAGAGCCTGGTGCCGGCCTCCCGCCACGCGGTCGCGGAGGAGCGCAGCGCGTCCTCGTCGGCCTGCGGCCAGGTCACGCCCGCCTTGGCGGCGACCTCGGCCAGTTCGGCCGGCAGCTCGATGCCCATGCCCTGCCCCTTTAGATCGCGCCGAAGGAGGTGCTGGTGCCGTCTTCCGCCGCGCGGTAGGTGCGGGCGGTCTCGGTGAGGCGTTCGCCGATGCCCGTGAACTCGCGCCCGAGGTCGCCGAGGCGGCTCAGGGCGTCGCCGGCCGGCTGGACGTGCGAGGAGGCGAAGCTCTGCCCGATGGCGTCGGCGCCCCAGCAGGCGCCGAACGAGTCGAGCAGGCCGCCCAGGTCGCCGAAGATCGTGCCGGCCCGCTCGGCGAACGCGCCGAAGTCGCCGGCGCCGGCGGTCAGCTTGGCGAGGTCGGTCTCGAAACCGCTCATCTCGGTCCCCCGGTGTGCTCGACGTTCAGCCAGTCGCGCTGCTCGAAGTCCTCGTCGTCCTCGACGACCCGGGGCCGCTTGGGCGCGGGCGGCGCGATCTCCTCCGGGCGGAGGTCGGCGGTGCCGCGCAGGAGGGCTTCGGGGTCGGTCCCGGCGGGCAGCACCGGGGCCATCGCCCGGTAGGCCCGCTCGGCGGCCTGGGCGGCGGCGTCCTGGGTCGTCCGCACGATCACCTGGGCGAGCTGGGCGGGCCGCATCCGGTAGGCGGCGTCGGTCAGCTCCAGGTCGGTCAGCGTGCCCTGGGCGCCGACGATCGCGGTGACCGAGCCGTCCGGGCTGGTCGCGGACGCGCTCACCTTCGCGAGGTCGCGCTGCACGGACGCGAGCTGGTCCCGGCTGCGGCGGTAGTCCGCCAGCAGTTCGTCCACCTGGGCTCGGTGATCGGTCGTCACGGCCACCTCCGGTCTGCGCCGTCGCCGGGCATGGTCGTCGGTCGCGCGTTGGACGTTACGACCCCTACCGCGGTTCCCGCCCCGATCGGAGGAATTTCAGACCGCTCGGCGGGCCAGCGCCCGGTTCGCGCCTTTCCGCTCCACCAGACCGAATCCGGCGTCGGTGAACATGCTCAACGTGCCGTGGTAGAGGTCGCCGGACCCCTTCTTCGCGCCGCCGGTGTCCACCGGGTAGCCCTCGACGTGCGTCGCGCCCCGCCGGGCGGCGAACGCGACCGCTTCCTCCAGCAGGAACGTCCCCACCCCGCGCCTGCGGGCGGTGCGGTGGATGAAGAAGCACGTCACCGACCACGTGTCGGGCGGGAACTCGCCGGCCGCCGCCTTCGTCGTCGCCAGGCGCGGGTAGTAGGACCGGGGCGCGACGGCGACCCAGCCCAACGCGGCCTCGTCCTCCACCGCGAGCAACCCGAGCGGGTCGCCGAGCCGGGACTTCAGGAAGTCGCGGTTGCCGTCGCCCTTGCCGGCTCGCCACCCGGCGCTGTCGCGCAGGAAGAACGTGCACCAGCAGCCGGTCACCGCGCCGTTGGGGCCGAACAGCTCGACCAGCAGCGGCCACGTCTCCTCGGTCAGCTCGACGGCCTTCACCCGCGCAGCGCCCGCACCACTCGCGACGGGCTGGGACGACCCAGCTTCCCGGCCATCCACGCGCTCGTGTCGCACAGCTTGTCGAGGTCGACGCCGTGGGCGATGCCCAGGCCGTCGAGCATCCACACCAGGTCCTCGGTGGCCAGGTTGCCGGTCGCGGACTCCGCGTACGGGCACCCGCCCAGGCCGCCCGCCGACGAGTCCACCGTCCGCACGCCCGCCAGCAGCGCCGCGTAGGTGTTGGACAGGGCTTGGCCGTAGGTGTCGTGGAAGTGCACGGCGAGCTGGTCCACCCGGTCGAAGCCGCGGATCAGCGCGGTGACCTGGCCGGGCGTGGCCACGCCGATCGTGTCGCCCAGGGAGAGCTGGTCGCAGCCGATGTCCAGCAACCGCTTGCCCACGCCCACGACCTGCTCGCGCGGCACGGCCCCTTCCCACGGGTCGCCGAAGCACATCGACACGTACCCGCGAACCTTCAGGCCCTCGGCCCGCGCCCGCGCCACGACCGGGTCGAACATCGCGAACTGCTCGTCCAGCGACGAGTTGAGGTTCTTGCGGGCGAACGTCTCGGTCGCCGACGCGAAGATCGCGATGTGCTCGACGCCGGCCTTCAGCGCCCGGTCCAGGCCGCGCTCGTTGGGCACCAGCACGGGGTAGCTCACGCCGTCCCGCTTGTTCAGGCCGGCGAGCAGTTCCTCGGCGTCGGCCAACTGCGGCACCCACTTGGGGTGCACGAAACTGGTGGCCTCCAAGACCTTCCCGCCCGCGTCCGCGAGCCGGTCCAGGAACTCCAGCTTCACCTCCACCGGCACCACGGCGCTCTCGTTCTGGAGGCCGTCGCGGGGACCGACCTCCCAGATCGTCACGCTCTCCGGCAGCCCTTCGCCGCCGACCCGGTCCGGCAGACCGACCTCACGCGCGCCCATCGCCGACCCTCTCCCCCGGCTGGTGATCGTCGTCCGGGTTGTCGTTGATCTCGCGGTACAGCAGGGAGTGCACCTTCTCCACGCCCGGGATGTCGTCGAACTCCAGCGGCTCGTCGGACGAGGACTCCACGACCAGCGTGCCGCACCCGAGCACCCGGTCCGGCAGGGCCTGCGCGAACCGGACGCTGCTGATGCGGGTGAGCGGGATGTCCAGCCCGGTGCGCTTGAGGACGCCCTCCCGGTACATCACCCGGTCGCTGGTGACGATGAAGTGCGTGGTACGCCACCGGACCACGGGCACCAGCGTCAGCCAGACCACGAGGACCAGCGCGAGCACACCGACCACGAGCCAGGCGATCGGGCCCCAGTCGGTCAGGACGGCCAGGGTGATCGCCGCCGCGGCCACCAGGACCAGGACGAGGACCGGCAGGACCAGGGACTTCCAGTGCGGGTGCTTGTGGAGCACGACGTGCTCGCCGGGGCTGAGCAGGTCGTCCGGGTAGGCCACGGCGGTCCTTTCGCGTCAGCGCTGGTGGCCCTCACCGTACCCGGAGGTGCACCACGTCCCCGGCGGAAACCGGGTGGTCGACGCCGTCGTCGTCGCGGACCAGCAGCGTGCCGTCCACCTCCAGGTCCTGCGCGGTGCCGGAGAGCTGCCCGCCGGACAGGTCCACCCGGACCCGGCGGCCCAGCGTGGAGCACTCGCGGACGTACTCGTCGTACAGGCCGGAGGCGTGCGGGTCGCCCTGGGCGGCGCGCCAGGCCCGTTCGAGGTGGGCGAGTTCGTCCAGCAGGGTGGTGGCGACCTCGGTGCGGTCCAGGGGCCGGTCGGTGTGGTCGGCGAGACTGGTCGGCTCCAGCCCGCCCGCGCCGGGCTCGATGCCCTCGGGCAGCTTGCCCACGTTCAGCCCGATGCCCACCACGACGGAGTGGTCCGCGGTGATCTCGGCCAGCACGCCCGCGGCCTTGCGGTCGCCGATGAGCAGGTCGTTCGGCCACTTCAGGGTCGCTTGGACCCCCACCGACGCGGCCGTGCGCACCAGCGCGACCCCGGCGATCAGCGTCAGCCACGGCAACCGCTGAGGCGGAACCCCTTCGGGCCGGAACAGCGCACTCAGGTAGAGCCCACCCCCGGGCGATGTCCACGACCGCCCCCGCCGCCCCTGCCCAGCGGTCTGCTCCTCGGCGATGAGAACGGACCTGTCCTGGGTTTCGCGCCGCAGGTCGGCATTTGTGGACCCCGTCGAGGCGACCACGTCGAGCTTGGCGTAGTGCGTGCCGACGAGCCGTTCGCGGAGGACATCGGCGTCTAGTGGCGTGCTCACGTCATGCAGCCTAGGAGCGACTGTGTTGGATCGCATCGCCTGCGGCGATGCGGCGGGTCGCCCGGAAGTCGGCCGTCCGGCGCTGATCCCGCGGCAACCGAAAAGCGTGGTTGCCGCGGGATGAGCCCCGGACGACCGACGGCGACCCGCCCCGCGCGCTGTCGGAGCGGTGTGGAGGCGGGGCGGGCCGCTCGTGTTCAAGCCTGCAACCTCCAGCGCGGTAGAGGTCAAGCCCAACCCGCCACACGCTGACGCCGAAGGCGAAGCCGGCGCTCTTCCCCGCGAGGCCGCCGTCGGCTCGTCGCGTCGCCTTTTCCGACGATCACGCTTTTCGATCGGCGGGAAACGCGGCGCGACGAGCCGACTTTCGGGCGGCCGAGCCGCGCGACGGAGTCGCGCCAATGCACACAGTGAGCTGGGCTACTCACCGGTACCTCACGTCCGTGGTCTGGTTAAGCTGCCCGTTCATGAGCAGTGCGACCGCCCCCATCGGCGAGGAGCCGGACGTCCACACCACGGCCGGCAAGCTGGCCGACCTGTACCGCCGCAACGACGAGGCCGTGCACGCAGGGTCCGCGCGGGCGGTGGAGAAGCAGCACGCCAAGGGCAAGAAGACCGCGCGCGAACGCATCGAGCTGCTGCTCGACCCGGGCTCGTTCGTCGAGCTGGACGAGCTGGCGCGGCACCGCTCGACCAACTTCGGCCAGGAGCGCAACCGCCCGTACGGCGACGGCGTCGTGACCGGCTACGGCACCGTCGACGGCCGCCCGGTGTGCGTGTTCAGCCAGGACGTGACCGTCTTCGGCGGCTCGCTCGGCGAGGTCTACGGCGAGAAGATCGTCAAGGTGATGGACCTGGCCATCAAGACCGGTCGCCCGATCGTGGGAATCAACGAGGGCGGTGGCGCGCGCATCCAGGAGGGCGTCGTCTCGCTCGGCCTCTACGGCGAGATCTTCCGCCGCAACGTGGCCGCGTCCGGCGTCGTCCCGCAGATCTCGCTGATCATGGGCGCGAACGCGGGCGGGCACGTGTACTCGCCGGCGCTGACCGACTTCGTGGTGATGGTCGACCAGACCTCGCACATGTTCATCACCGGCCCGGACGTGATCAAGACCGTCACCGGCGAGGACGTGGGCTTCGAGGAGCTGGGCGGCGGGCGCACCCACAACACCAAGTCCGGCAACGCGCACTACCTCGGCTCGGACGAGGAGGACGCCATCTCCTACGTCAAGGAGCTGCTGTCCTTCCTGCCCGCGAACAACATGTCCGAGCCGCCGGTGTTCGAGGCGCCCGACGACGTGGTCCACGGGTCGGTCGAGGACTCGATCACCGACGAGGACCGCGAGCTGGACACGCTGATCCCGGACTCGGCGAACCAGCCCTACGACATGCACGAGGTCATCACCCGGGTGCTCGACGAGGGCGAGTTCCTGGAGGTCCAGCCGCTGTTCGCGCCGAACATCCTGGTCGGCTTCGGCCGGGTGGACGGCCACTCGGTCGGCGTGGTGGCCAACCAGCCGACCCAGTACGCGGGCTGCCTGGACATCGACGCCTCGGAGAAGGCGGCGCGGTTCGTGCGGACCTGCGACGCGTTCAACATCCCGGTGCTCACCTTCGTGGACGTGCCCGGCTTCCTGCCCGGCACCGACCAGGAGTGGAACGGCATCATCCGGCGCGGCGCGAAGCTGATCTACGCCTACGCGGAGGCCACCGTCCCGCTGGTCACCGTGATCACCCGCAAGGCGTACGGCGGCGCGTACGACGTGATGGGCTCCAAGCACCTGGGCGCGGACATCAACCTGGCGTGGCCGACGGCGCAGATCGCGGTCATGGGCGCGCAGGGCGCGGCGAACATCGTGCACCGCAAGACGCTCGCCACCGCCGCGGCCGAGGGCCAGGACGTCGAGGCGCTGCGGGCGCAGTTGCAGCAGGAGTACGAAGACACCCTCTGCAACCCCTACGTGGCCGCGGAACGTGGTTACATCGACAGCGTGATCCCACCGTCGTACACGCGCTCCTACGTGGCCCGTGCGTTGTCGATGCTGCGGGACAAGCGCGAAACCCTGCCGCCCAAGAAGCACGGGAACATCCCGCTGTGATCGAGCCGGAGGTCGCTGTGGAGTCCGAGGCCGCTGTCGAGTCCCAGGTCGCCGTGCCCCACCTGCGGGTGGTGCGCGGCACCCCGACGGACGAGGAACTCGCGGCCCTGGCGGCCGTGGTCGCCACCCTGGGCAGCGGCCCGGTCGAGGAACCGACCACACGCCGCTCGGCGTGGTCCGACCCAACCCGCATGGTCCGCCGCCCGCTACCGCACGGCCCGGGCGCCTGGCGCACCTCCGCCCTCCCCAGCTGACCCGAGCGCCGCAGGCGCTGCTTTCGCGCCGCAGGCGCGCCGATGGGCTATGAGCCACAGGAAGGGCCTCGGTTCGTCCCCGTACGGCCTGGGCGCAGCCCAACCGCGCTTCGCTCCTCTTCGCAACCACGCTTCACCGGTTGCGAAGAGGAGCGAAGGGTGGTTGCCTCCGGCAGGCCGTACGGGGGACGAACCGACGCCCTTCCACCCCCGGGGGCCTGCCGCGCGGCGAGCGCCGCTTTTGCGCTTTCAGCTTTTGATCTTGAGAGCGCGCCGGCGCGTTCATCTTGAGAGCGCGAAGCGCGTTGCCCGCGCCGGACCTCAAGACCGGTGAGATCAGCAACCTGCGAGCAGCGCGGTCAGCCGGGGAACCGCGCGGTCAGCCGGGGAACCGCGAACTCGACGAACGGCCGCACCGCCCTCCACGTGGCCGAGGCTGGAGCAACGAGTGCACCACCAGGGTCGAGCCCTCTTCGACGCCGAGGTGTCGCCAAGCCGCCACGAGTTCGTCCGAACGCATGACACCCATCGTGTCAGCAGTCCACCCGCCGACTGGTGACCTGCACGCGGTCGCCCAACACCATCACTTCCCGACAGCGCACGCCGTCGTGCACCCGGTAGCGGACGCGCATCCACACCGCCCCGTTCGGCGGGTGCAGGTGGGATTCGAGGACCTCGACGCCGTCGGCCGCGACCGCCAACGGCACCCGCGCGGGATCGCGCTCGGCCCGCGCGACGCCGGTCACCGACTCCATGACCCGCAGGTCGTCCCGGTCATCCCGGCTCAGGAACGGCCAGAACGGCACCCCGTACCCGACCGGGTCGGTCGACACCACCCCCGCCGCCACCGCGACCACCAGGGCCGCGGGCACGACCAGCCACCACCGCCGACCGCGAGCCCGGTCGATCCGGCGGACCACCAGAGCCCAGCGCTGCACGTCTTCGAGGTTGCCCAACCCCGGCCGCCCTCGCATCGGTAGTTCTACGCAGCGCCGGCCGGACGCGACCAGCGCGCCGGCCACCCGTGACCACCACGCGGCCGCCGGACCCGTCCGCCGCGCCGCCGCCCGACCCGTCCGCCACGCCGGGCCACCCGACCGTCCGCCACGCCGGCCGGCCCGTCCACCTGCGCTAAGCGGCCACCTCCACGGCCACCCGACCGGCCAGCCCGGTCAACTCCACGGCTGATTCCGGCTGCCGGATCACCAGCCGCTCCAACGCCGGCAACTCCGCCAGCTCCGCCAGTTCCGCCGGGTGCGGTATCCCGTAGCACTCGACCACCCGCAGACCCGGCCACCGCGACACGCCCAGCAGCGACCGCCCCGGCGGCCGGTTGTCCACGGCCGGCACGCGCAGCGGCAGGTCCGCCGGGATCGCGGCCAGCCCCGTCTCCAACGCCGAGTGCCGCACGCGCAGCGTGTGCAGGCGAGCCCCCTTCAAAGTGCGCAAATCCGCAGGCGTGAAGTGCAAGGACAGCTCCTCCACACCAGTACGAGCCAACGGCGACAGGTCCCGCACACCCGGGCACTGCGTGAGGTGCAGCGACCGAAGAGAACCGTGTCCCGCCAACGGTTCCAGCGACTTGAGCACCTCGTTCTGCATCAGCTCCAACCGGCAGGTAGTCGCGGAACGTGCGGTGCACGAACTGGACGTCCCCGTGCAGGGACTCGCGCAGCAGCCCGGTGCGTTCCAGGAACCGTTGCAGCACTTGGGAAGGCTCGGCGTCGTGCGGGCGCAGGCCGCGCATCGCGCTGCCGATCCACTGGTGCGCCTCGGACTTCGCGACCAACTGCCGGCTGTTGCGCACCAGCGAGTACGCGAACCGTTGCAGCACAACCAGTTGCTCCTCCTTCGAGAAGCCGAACCGGTCCCGGTCCACGTGGACGCCGCGTTGTTCGTGCCAGCGGACCAGCAGCAGGTCGAGGGCGGCGTCGTAGAGGGACTTGCGGTCGCGGGGCAGGTGCATGCCGCCGTCCTGGTGCAGCGCGCACAACAGTCCGCACAACAGCGGGCTGGACGCGAGCTTGCGCAGGTCCGCCCGGGTGGCCAGGGTTTCGGCCAGGCTGTGCTCGCACTCGTCGAGCCACGCGGTGAAGTCGGGCTGCTCGGCGCGGGCGGCGTCGTGCCAGGCGGTGAGGAAGTCGCGGACGCCCTCGGCGGACATCGGCAGCAGGTCGTAGGTGGTGAACCTGGCTCCACCCAGCCAGTTCTCGTCCACCGCGGACGGGCGCGTGGACACCACGTAGCGGGCGTCGGGGTAGGCGGCGACGAGGTCTTCCAGCCACTGCGCGGCTTCCGCGCGGCGCTCCGACCCGAGTTCGTCGATGCCGTCCACCAGCAGCAACGCCCGCCCGTCGCGGAACCGCCCGACCACCCACCGGTCGGGTTTCTCCTCGGCCAGCACGGGGGCGGTGGTGTCGAGGATCCGTTCCGGCGTGGGCAGCGGGCCGTCCGCGAACTGCCGCAACGGCACGAAGAACGGCACAAGCCCGTCCCGCGCGGCGGTCAGCGCGAGCCACCGCAGGAACGTCGTCTTGCCCGCACCCGCCGACCCGCGCAGCAGGACCCGGCGGGCGTCCTCGAACGCTGTTGCCGCACTGACCCCCGCGCCGGTCAACGCGTCATCGTCCTGCCCGGTCCGCCGCGCGACCGCGAGGCTCACGTAGGACCGGTCGAACGAGTGCCGCCCCGGCCCGCGCCCGCGCGCCACCCCGAACAGCTCGAACGAACTGGTGGTCCGGATGACGTAGTCGGCGTACCGCAGCTCGAAGTCGTCGGCCCGCTGCGCGTCGCGCTCCAGCAACTCGGTGACCCCGTCGCTGACCCCGACCTGGAGGTCCCGCATGATCCGGTCCACCGACCGCGCCAACTCGGCCAGCCCCGCACAACACCCGGCCAGCAGCAGTTCGTAGGCGGCCCGCCCACCCGCGCTCAACTCTTGATCCGCGGCCGGCACCCTCTTCGCCAGCCTCTCGGCGTTGACCAGATCGGCGGGATCCTTGGCCAGCCGCTCCCACGGCACCGCGTTCAGCACGTCCCGAACCGCCTCGACCGCCCGCTGCCACTCCTGGTCGGAGACCCCGGGCAGTTCGGTGCGCCGCAACCCGACCAGCTCCTCGGCCACCCGCCGAACCACCCGGTCCGGCTTTGGCCAACGCCTTGATCCGCCGCCGGTCGTCCACCCGGTGCGCGAGCCCGCCCACACCGTGCTGGAGCAACCCGTCGAACGCGGTCCCGAGCACCGCGCCCAAGGCACCCGAGATCGGGTCGAGCACCATTCGCGCCTCCCCACGCCACTGGTGACAAGCCCAGCGTGAGCCGATCACCGCCCCGTGACGGCCCCCGCGTCACCGCTGGCGCACAGGGCCGCTCCCCACAGCGCTGACCGGCCCACCCCCTGTGTCCAACCGGCCGCTTGGTTCTTGTTCGGTCGCCGGTCGCTCGGGCGTTAGGGTGCCGCCGTGCGCTTCGTCCTAGCCTCCGCGTCTCCCGCCCGCCTGAACGTCCTCCGCAACGCCGGCATCGAGCCCGTCGTCCGCGTGTCCGGCGTCGACGAGGACGCCGTCGCCGCCGCGCTCACCGACCCCACCCCCGGCGAACTCGTCACCGCCCTCGCCCGCGCCAAGGCCGAGGTGATCGCGGCGGACGAGGAGGACGCCCTGGTCGTCGGCTGCGACTCGATGCTGCTCACCGCCGACGGCGAGGTCCAGGGCAAGCCCGGCACCGTCGAGAACGCCCGCGCCCGCTGGCGGAAGATGGCCGGCACCACCGGCACCCTGCTCACCGGTCACGCGATCCTCAAGGTCGAGAACGGCGAGATCACCGACAGCGTCGCCGACCACGAAGCCACCCAAGTCCGCTTCGGCACCCCCACCGAGGACGAACTCGAGGCCTACCTGGCGACCGGCGAACCGCTCCAGGTCGCGGGCGCGTTCACCCTCGACGGGCTCGGCGGCTGGTTCGTCGACGGCATCGACGGCGACCCGTCCAGCGTCATCGGCATCAGCCTGCCCCTGACCAGGCGGTTGCTGCGCCGGTTGGACGTCGTGGTGTCCGACATCTGGTAGCCGTTGTCACATTTCCGGTGATCCGGGAAGCTCCACCCAGGGACATCGCGTTGGGGGAGCCGATGAACGCATTTTTGACGCGCCGTCGCCACATCGACTTCGGCCGCAGGCAGAACACGGGCTGTCACGCGCAGTAGCCGCCCGCCGAGCCCTGCGCACCCGAAAGAAGTCGACATGTCGTTCATCCGCACTTACACCAAGCCGAAGGTCTTCGGCGTCACCGTCCTCGCGGCCCTCGTCCTGGGTGCGCTGGCGGGCTGGGTGGCCAAGTCCACCGGCCAGACGTGGCTGACCACCACCCTGGAGAAGCTCGGCGACGTCTTCACGAGCCTCCTCCAACTCACCGTCATCCCGCTCGTGTTCACCGCGATCGTCGTGGGCATCACGAGCCTGCGCCGCCTGGGTGGCCAGCGGGCCGCGCGCCTGGGTGGCAAGACGCTGCTCTGGTTCGCGATCACGTCCCTGATCGCGGTCCTGATCGGCCTCGCGATCGCGCTGGTCTTCAAGCCCGGCACCGGCGTCCAGGTCGAACCGACGGAGGCCGCGCTCAAGCGGCTGGCGAGCCGCGAGGGCGGGTCGTGGTCGACGTTGCTGGACACGCTGGTGCCGTCGAACCTGTTCTCCGCGTTCACGGAGGGCGAGGTGCTCCAGGTCGTGTTCATCGCGATCCTGGTCGGGTTCGCCGCGTACGCGCTGGGTGAGAAGGCGGCGCCGTTCGTCAACCTGACGAGGTCGGCGTTCGACCTGATCCAGAAGATCGTCGGCTGGATCGTGCTGCTGGCGCCGATCGGCGTGTTCGGCCTGATCGGCACCGCCTTCGCGACCTACGGCAACAACTTCGTCCGCCCCCTGTTCAGCCTGATCACGACTGTTTACGGCGGCACCCTGCTGGTCCTGTTCGTGGTCTACCCGGTCCTGCTCCGCTTCGTCGGCCGCGTGAGCCCGGTGACGTTCTTCTCGAAGGCCTGGACCGCGATCCAGTTCGCTTTCGTCTCCCGCTCCTCCGGCGCGACCCTCCCGTTGAGCCGCCAGACCGCCGCGAACCTGGGCGTGGACAACGACTACGCCTCCTTCGCCGTGCCGCTGGGCACGACCACGAAGATGGACGGTTGCGCGGCGGTGTACCCGGCGATCGCGACGGTGTTCATCGCGAACCTGTTCGGGATCGAGCTGGGGGTGTGGCAGTACGTGGCGATCGTGGCCGTGGCGGTGTTCGGCGCTCTGGCGACGGCCGGCACAACGGGTTGGTTCACGATGCTGACCCTGACCCTGGGCGCGGTGAACCTGCCGCCGGAGGTCATCGCCACCGGCGTCGCGGTCGTCTACGCGATCGACCCGATCCTCGACATGATCCGCACGGCGACGAACGTGGCCGGCCAGATCACCGTCCCGGTCCTGGTCGCCCGCTCCGAGAACCTCCTCGACGACGAGGTCCTCAACGCCCCCAGCACCCCTCCGCTGTTGAGCGGGCCGCGGGAGGCTGTGCCGGCATAACGCCTGGAAAAGGGGTATGGTGGGGTCGGTTTGATCTTGGTGGACAAGATCACTCGATCGGGCGACATGCAGGATCTGCGACCAACCAGCGACTCGCGCGTCCCGTGAACGAGGAGCGCGGGACAACGGCAGGCAACGCAGACCCAAGGCACGCCCACACCCGACCCCGCCCACCCCGACCCCGAACCGCGCCGGCCCAGGCGCCGGATCGGGGTCGGGTCGTGTCGGGCGCCGGGTCGGGCGACGCCGGGTCGGGTGAGGCCGGGCCGGCTTGGGTGAGGCCGGCCGGGTCGGGCCGGGCTGGGTCGGGCTGGGTCGGGCCGGGCTGGGTCGGGCCGGGCTGGGCTGGGTCGGGCTGGGCTGGGTCGGGTCGGGCTGGGCTGGGTCGGGCTGGGCTGGGTCGGGCTGGGCTGGGTCGGGCTGGGCTGGGTCGGGCTGGGCTGGGTCGGGCTGGGCTGGGTCGGGTCGGGTGAGGCCGGGCCGGGTCGCGTTGAGCGGGGCCGGGTCGGGTCGGTCGGGTGGAGCTGGGTTCGGTCGGGCGACGCCGAGCCGGGCGGTGCCGGGTCGGGCGACGCCGGGTCGAGTCGGGTGGAGCCGGGCGAGGTTGCGGCAGGCGGGGTCCAGCCAGGCCGCGCTGGGCGGGTGGGGCGGCCGGGCTGGACCGCCGAGCCGGGCGGGTGGGTGCCGCCGAGCCGAGCGGGCTGTGGGAACCGAGCGGGCGGCGTGAGCTGGGCGGGCGGCGTGAGCTGGGCGGGCGGCGTGAGCTGGGCGGGCGGCGTGAACCGAGCGGGCGGCGTGAGCTGGGCGGGCGGCGTGAGCTGGGCGGGCGGCGTGAACCGAGCGGGCGGTACGAGCTGGGCGGGCGGTGCGAGCTGAGCACGTGGCGTCAGGTCGGCGGCGGGGCAGCGCGTCGGGGCAGCGCGTCGGGTGGTTACTCGCCGCAGGGGCGGAGTTGGGTCGGGGTGGGTTGGACTGTGGGCCAGCCGGGGAGTTGGGTCTGGTCGGCGACCACCTGGGTGCAGCCCAGTTCCGGCTTCGGACCCACCAGGGAGAAGACCTGGGCGAAGCGGCGGGTGCAGTCGACGCCGGGGGCGCAGGCGCGTTGGACCGCCACCACGTCCGCCACCCCGTCGGCGTCCACGTCGTGCAACCCCAGGTAGCCGCCGCCCGCCACGTACGGGACCTGCGCCCGTGACCACGCCCCCGACCTCCGGACCAGCACCTCGCCCAGGACCTCCGCCGGCCCCGGCCCCCGGACCAGGCACACCGCGACCTCCGCGTCCACGCACTCCAGCGAGCCGTCCGTGATCGTGGCGCCCTGCTCGGCGATGGTCAGTTCGAAGATGTTGCGGCCGGACGCGCCGTTGGTGCTGATCCGGCCCGAGCCCTGGCCGACGAGCACCGCCACCGTGTCGCGGCCCACATCCGTCGTCACCGCCACCTGGCACGCGGTGGTGCCGCAGCGCAACTCGTCCTGCGTCGGCGAAACCCCCCGTTCGGCGGTGTCGTCCGGCCGCAACGACCAGGCGAAGACCATCCCGGCCGCCGTGACGGCGACAGCAAAGCAAGCTGTGAGCAGCGCTGGGAGGTTCGGCCGTGACACGATCGCCAATTGTCCCACCCCGACGTGAGCTGTCTCTCCATCCCGTATTACTGGCCAGTCACTAAACTCCCGAGCCATCACTCCACATCAGCGTTGCCAGGAGGTAGGACGTCGTGTCGCTGCGCAAGGTCCTCGTCGCCAACCGCGGTGAGATCGCCGTCCGGGTGATCCGCGCCTGCAAGGACGCCGGTCTGGCCAGCGTCGCCGTCTACGCGGATCCCGACCGCGACGCACCGTTCGTCCGGCTCGCCGACGAGGCGTTCGCCCTGGGCGGCAGCACGCCCGGCGACAGCTACCTCTCGGTCGACAAGCTGCTGGACGTCGCCAAGCGCTCCGGCGCGGACTCGGTGCACCCCGGTTACGGGTTCCTGTCCGAGAACGCCGACTTCGCGCAGGCCGTCCTCGACGCGGGTCTGATCTGGATCGGACCCACCCCGCACGCCATCCGCGCCCTGGGCGACAAGGTCACCGCCCGGCACATCGCGATGCGCGCCGGCGCGCCGCTGGTGCCCGGCACCAAGGACCCGGTGTCCGGCCCGGACGAGGTCGTCGAGTTCGCGAAGGAGCACGGGCTCCCGGTCGCGATCAAGGCGGCGTTCGGCGGCGGCGGGCGCGGGCTCAAGGTCGCGCGGACGTTGGAGGAGATCCCCGAGCTGTTCGACAGCGCCGTGCGCGAGGCGGTCACCGCGTTCGGGCGCGGCGAGTGCTTCGTCGAGCGCTACCTGGACAAGCCGCGGCACGTCGAGGCCCAGGTGCTGGCCGACCAGCACGGCAACGTCATCGTCGTCGGCACCCGCGACTGCTCGTTGCAGCGCCGCCACCAGAAGCTGGTCGAGGAGGCGCCCGCGCCGTTCCTGACCGACGAGCAGCGCGCCCGCATCCACACGTCGGCGCGCGCCATCTGCAAGGAGGCCGGCTACCACGGCGCGGGCACCGTCGAGTACCTCGTCGCGCTGGACGGCACGATCTCGTTCCTCGAGGTCAACACCCGGCTCCAGGTCGAGCACCCGGTGTCGGAGGAGACCGCGGGCATCGACCTGGTGCGCGAGCAGTTCCGGATCGCCGCCGGCGAGAAGTTGCGGTTCACCGAGGACCCGACGCCGCGCGGCCACTCCATCGAGTTCCGCATCAACGGCGAGGACGCGGGCCGCAACTTCCTGCCCGCGCCGGGCGCGGTGACGACGTTCGTCGCGCCGTCCGGCCCCGGCGTGCGGGTGGACGCGGGTGTGGAGAGCGGCACGGTCATCGGCGGCCAGTTCGACTCCCTGCTGGCGAAGCTGATCGTCACCGGCGAGGACCGGACGCAGGCGCTGGAGCGTGCGCGGCGGGCGCTGGACGAGATGGTCGTCGAGGGCATGGCGACCGTGCTGCCGTTCCACCGGCTGATCGTGCGCGACCCGGCGTACGTGGGCAGCGAGGACGGGTTCACCGTCCACACGCGGTGGATCGAGACCGAGTTCGACAACACCATCCCGCCGTTCACCGACGGCGCGGAGGTCGAGGAGGACGAGCCGCGCCAGACCCTCGTGGTCGAGGTCGGCGGTCGGCGGCTGGAGGTGTCGCTGCCCGGCGGGCTCGCCGCGGCCGCGCCGGCGGTCAAGGGCGGCGGGGCGAAGGCCAAGCCGCGCAAGCGCGCCGGTGGCAAGGGCGGTGCGGCGGCGTCCGGTGACGCGGTGGCGGCGCCGATGCAGGGCACCATCGTCAAGGTCGCGGTCGAGGACGGGCAGCAGGTCGAGGCGGGTGACCTGATCGTGGTGCTGGAGGCCATGAAGATGGAGAACCCGGTGACCGCGCACAAAGCCGGCGTGGTGGCGGGGCTCGCGGCGGAGCCGGGTGCGACCGTGACACAGGGCACCGTCATCTGCGAGATCAAGGAATAAGCCGAGATCAAGGAATAAGCTCTGGGGTGTGGGCGAGCGGGACATCCGGATCGGTGACGCCGAGCGGCAGCAGGCGATGGAGCTGCTCGGCGAGCACCTGTCCGAGGGCAGGCTGGACGTCGACGAGTACGGCGACCGGACCGCCCGGGTGACCGCGGCCAAGACCCGGGGCGACGTGCTGGCGTTGTTCGGCGACCTGCCCGAGCCGCACCCCCGGTTCGCGCAGGTCGCCCCGCTGCCGTCGGCGGCGCCGGTGCGGCCTGCTGTCGACCGGCGGTGGTTGCAGGTCGCGGTGCCGGCGGTCGGGTTGCTGTGCGTGGCGTTGTTCTTCGTGGTGAAGAACCCGTTGGTGTTCTTGCTCGTGCCGGCCGTGGCGCTGATCGTCGGCCGGATGGGCAACCGTTGAGGCTGCCGGACCTGGACGGCTTGGTGCGGCACCGCTGGAACGGGGACTGGTAGTTGACCGACTATCTACTGGTCGTGCTGCACGACCGGGACGAGGCGGAAACGCTGGCGAGCGCGCTGTCGGCGGCCGGCTGGACGCCGTGCACGGTGCACAAGGACCTCTTGGCGGGCGAGGACGACGTCGAAGACGCCGACTGGGTGATCGAGCTGTCGACGGCTCCGGACGGCACCCCGGCGAACGCGCACCGGGCAACCCTGGAGTCCTTGGCCGAACACCACGACGCCTTCATCACCGACTGACTCCCGCTCCTCCAGGACCCCGGCTACCGTCGGACCATGGAGCCGGTCGACCTCAAAGCGGACGGGTTCGTGTTGGACCAGTTCACCGCCGCCGACGCGCCCGCCCTCCTCGCCGCCCTCGACGACGACGCCATCGGCCAGTGGCTCTCCGGCTACCGCCTCCCCGACGAGCGCGCCGCCCTCGCCTTCATCGGGTACCGGGCCTGGCAGTGGGCGGCCGACCAGCGGTGTTCGTGGGTGGTGCGGGACGAGGACGGCAGGATCGCCGGGGAGGTGTGCCTGCGGGACCTCGACCACCACGATCGGAGTGCGCTCGCCGTCTGCTGGACCGCGAGCACCCAGCGGGGGCGAGGGGTGGCGGTCTCGGCGCTCAAAGCCGCGCTCCAGTTCGGGTTCGAGGTGGTCGGGCTGCACCGGGTCGGCTACCGGCACTCGGTGGCCAACCACGCCTCCCGCCGGGTCGCGGAGAAGTGCGGCTTCACGCTCGAAGGCACCCTGCGCGGGGCGGAGCTGGTGCACGGGGTCCACCACGACCTCCTCCAGTGGTCCCGGCTGGCCACGGATTAGTCTCGCCGCCATGGAGCCGGTCGAGATCAACGCTGGTGAGCACTACCTGCGGCAGTTGCGGGTGGACGACCGGATCGACGACCGGCACGCCCTCGCCGACCGGTTCGCCACCCTCGACGACGCCGGCGAGCACATCGCGCGCCGGGCGAACGAGTGGGAAACCGACGCCGGCTGCTCGTGGGCGGTGTGTGAACAGTTGTCGAACATCGCGGTGGCCGAGGTGGGCGTCTCCGCCAAGGGAGAACTGTTCTGCTGGGTCTCTCCGCAACATCGCGGAAAGGGCATCGCCACCGCGAGCCTCGAAGCGGTCGCCGGGTTCGCGTTCGGATTTCTCGACCTCGAAACCCTCACCCTCGCCCCCTGCGACAAAGCGGGGGAACGGGTCGCGCAAAAATGCGGTTTCACACCAGACCACGGTTCACACGGCGTGTGGACACGGCTACGGTAGGTGCGCATGAGGGCTGCTCGCATGATCACCGCGCTGGTCGCGCTGGTCACCACCGCGTGCACGCCCCTGCCCCAGAAGAAGGCCGACGGGCGCGTCGACGAACCGCTCCCGGCCACCACGACCACGGTCCCGCAACTGCCACCGCGACCTCGGGACCTGCCGCTGGACCAGGTGGACCCCTGCGCCGTCCTCAGCGAGGAGCAACGCCTCCAGCTCAGCATCGACCACGCGCCCAGCCCCTACGTGGAGACCAGCTTCGGCAACGCGAAGGCGTGCACCATGCGCAGCGGCATCAGCGGGAACGTGGTGCGGTTCGCGCTGGTCACGGTCGAGGGGCTCGGCGTCTGGCTGTCGGAGAACGCGCAAGTGGACGCCCGACCCACCACCGTCGGGGGATTTCCCGGGCTGACCGTCCGCACCCCCGGCCTGGACGAGGTGTGCAACGTCGAGGTGGACGTCGCGCAAGGTCAGTTCCTCGACGTCATGTTCCGCGACGGCGGTAACAAAACGAAGGTGTCCCAAGACATTCTCTGCCAAGGAGCACAACGGGTGGCAGAAGCCGCTGTCGCCGGTTTGCTGCAACGCGGCTGACCCACGCGGGGGAAGTGCGCTCCGCCCACTCCCCGCTGTCGGACCGTGTGGCTAGAGTGACCATGCTGACGCGCGATTCGGAAGACGGGGAGGTCGTCCATGCCGTCGGAAGACCACGGCCACGGAAACGGCCACGGCGCGGACACGGGCACGCCACCACCGGCCCTGTCGCACACGCTCAGCGTCGAGCCCGGCGCGATCCCCAGCCTGCGCAACGCGTTCGCGGGCGCGCTGACGAAGCTCGACAAGCAGATCGAGCTGGCCATCACCGAGGTCCGGGTCCGCCCCTGGGCCGGCGACCCGGTCAGCCAGGACGCGGCGGAGAAGTTCAACGAGCGCTCGCTGGAGTCCGGCGACTCGGCGCTCACCGCGTTGCAGAACTACCAGCAGCAGCTCAAGGGCGCGATGGACGCCCTGACTCTGGTGGAACGGCAGTACCAGACGATCGAAGACGACAACACCGGGTTGATGGGGCAGCAGGGCGGCTGCTGAGCCCGCCGCAGGCGAGGGGAATCTTCATGCCCGAGGGCCACCGCTGGAGCGGGTACAGCCACGAAGAGCTCTACCAGAAGATCAACGCCGGGCCCGGCCCGAAGGCCTCGCACGCCTCGATGGAGCGCTGGGAGGGCGTCTCGGCCGCGTTAGCCGAGATCAACTCCGAGCTGCACGCGGGCGTCCTGGGCTCCGGCGCGAAGTGGGAGGGTTCGGCGGCCGACCAGGCGCGCAACGGGATGAACCCGTTGGCGGCGTGGGCGGACGAGGCGCGCGGCGGGGCGGAGGTCATGCGCCTGTCCGCGGAGCTGCAGGCCGACTACATCGCCAAGGCCCGCGCGGACATGCCGCCGCCGGTGAAGGTGACCGCCGAGGACCCGGGCGTCGTGGTGAGCGCCCTGACCCACCTCGTCGGCCAGCAGACCGACCACGAGATCCAGGAGAAGGTGCGCAACGCCGCCGAGCAGCGCGCCCGCGAGGTGATGACCACCTACGCGTCCTCCACCACCTCGAACGTGACCACCCTGGGCCAGTTCAACCGGCCGCCGCAGCTGGTGATCACCGCCTCCGACGTGGTCCGCAACGACGCGCCCGGCGTGGCCCCGGGTCACGGGTTCCACAGCGGGGTGCGCGGCGGCGGTCGCGGTTACGGCGGGCGTGGCGGCCGTGGCTGGAACCGCGGTGGCGGCGCGCCGCAGGCCCGCCCGGCGGCGCCCCAGCCGACCGGCGCGAGCACGACGGTCTCCGGCACCACCCAGGCCAGTTCGACCACGCGCCCGGCCAACACCCCGCTCGGCGCCTCGGCCCAGCCCGGCACGACCACGTTCGGCCCGGGCGGCGTGATCGGGGCCGGCGGCTCGGACAACCGGCGGCAGGACCGCCGCGAGCACACCGACACCACCACCGAGCAGCACACCCAGTCCACGACCGAGCAGGTCACCGGCAACCGGCCGAGCGGCACCACGGTGGTCAGCTCCGCGGAGTTCGGCGCGCTCGCCACCACGGCCAACGCCCAGCACGTCGCGGCGGGCTCCGGCACGGCCAGCGGCGTCCTCGGCGCGGCGCAGCAGGGCGGCGGGGACACGGTGCACAAGCGGGCCACCCCGGTGCCGGTGCAGCAGGCGTTCGACCCGTTCGGCGGTCTCGGCGCGGGCCGGGCGGACGACGAAGAGGATGCCGAGCACGACGGCGCGGACTACCTTCGGGAAACTGACGACATCTACGGCCTCGGCGGGCACATCTCGCCGCCGGTGATCGGGGAGAGCACGACCCGCTGATGACGACGTTCGGTCTGGACCTGGGCATGCACGACGTGCGCGAGCCCGTCACCATCTCGGCGCTGGAGTTCGACGTGCTCTGGGAGCACCTGCGGCTGGAAACCATGCCGCTGGTGCTCAAGGTGCCCTCACCGGGCAAGACGCACGCGGAGCGGGCCGACCTGGAGCGGCGGGCGTGGGCGGGTCTGGAGAGCCGCGGCCTGGGCCGTCCGGTGTCGCTGGACCCCATGCTGGAGGACCTGCTGCACCTGCTGAACCGGCCGCAGCGCGAGGTCGACGGCCGGTTGTGGCTGGGCCGCAGCGTGCGGGTGCTGGCGGCGGCCAAGGGCCAGTCCGCGGTGCTCGCCGTGCTCGACGGCGAGCGGCTCACCCTGCGCCCGGCCTCCGCCGAGGGCCTGCCCCGCGAGGCGCTGTCCGTGCTGCCGCCCGCCCCGCCCGGTCCGGGCCACTCGGTGACGCTGCCCAGCGCGGACCTCGACGCCGCCGCGGCGGCCGCCGGCACCCCGGACAAGCTGGAGGCGGCGCTGCGCGAGCGGGGCGTCCGGCAGGACGACGCGAAGGTGCTCGCGGACATGTTCAAGGACGCCGGCAACCGCGGCCAGTTCGGCGGGGCGGTGCGGGACAAGTGGGGCAAGCGGGTGCGGCCGGAGCACGTCGTGGCGTTCTTCGACAACCCCAACGGCCGCTACGTGCAGCTCCGCCGGGCCACCGCGGGCCAGGAGCCGTGGAGCACGATCTCGCCGACCGACCCGCGCCGCCTGGTCCAGCACGTCACGGACCTGCTCCCACCGCCCTGATCGGGTGAACCCGGTACGAGGACCGGCCAGTCGGCCCTCGGTTCCGGCATGACCCATGGCGCCCACCTGCGCACCGACCTGGTCCCGTTCGGCCGGAAGGTGCTGGTCGAACGACACCGCGTGCTCGACCCCCGGACCCGCTGCGCGGCCGTCCTGCTGCACGCCGGCCCGGCGGCCGTGCTGTCCGGGGAAACCGCCCTGTTCCTCCACGGCGTCACGGCCGCGCGCACCGGAACCGTGCACGTCCACGTGCCGGACGGCGTCCGGGTGGAGCCGCTGGCCGGGATGACCGTCCACCACGGACCACCCGGTGACAGCTCGGAGGTCGACGGCCTGCGCTGCCGTCCGATCGGCCAGGCCCTGGCCGAAGTGCTCCGCCACGCACCCCGCCACACCGCCCTGACCTGCGCCGATGAGGTGCTGAGCCGTCAGCCCGAGTTGCGGTCGGTGCTCAAAGGGAACCTGGTCGACCTCGCGCCCGGCGTCGGCTCACCGGCCGCGTGCGCGCTGCTGCTGGCCCTGGTCGACGCGGGCCTGCCCGCACCGCACGTCGAAGCACGGGATCAAGCGGTGCACCTCACCTGGCCCACCCACAAAATCGCGGTGGTCTACGGCGGCGCGACGACCCCGGCGCACGGCTGGATCGTCGTCCCTGCGGACGACGCGGACGTCCGGAACCCGCTTCGGCTCATCTCACGGCTGTCACGGCCCGATGCCCTGGCACGGGCGGGTGCGCAGGTCGGCCACGTAGTCGTCCGGCGCGCCGGCGGCCTCGGCCGCGTCCGCCACCACGCCGATGTAGCGGGCCGACGGCAGGCCGCCCTCGTAGGCGTCCAGGACGTACAGCCACGCGGTGACCGAGCCTTCGAGGGTCTGCACCCGCAGGCGGATCTTCTTGTACAGGCCGAGCGCGCCCTCCCACCGGTCCAGCCGGGACTCGTCGCGGGGGCTCACGTCGTAGAGCACGCAGAAGACCTGGGACTCCGGGTCCTCCACGATGGTGGCCAGCGCGCCTTCCCAGCCGAGGTCCTCCCCACCGAAGGAAAGGCGCCAGCCGACGAGCCATCCGGTCCCCGCCATCGGCGAGTACGGGGCTCGCTCCATCATCTGGTTCGGATCCATGTTGGACCCGTACGCGGCATAGAGCGGCACGACGACAGCCTAGCGACCTATCGATCACCCGGAAGCACCAGAAGACCGGACGACACGCTCCGGCACCCGACCGCGTACGGTAAACGCGCCGGAGGAGAACCTGAGGAAGGACGTGTCGTGACCCGCATCGTCATCATGGGCGGTGGGCCCGCAGGTTACGAGGCGGCGCTGGTCGCGGCGCAGCACGGGGCCGACGTCACCATCGTGGAGCGCGAGGGCCTGGGCGGCGCGTGCGTGCTGTACGACTGCGTGCCGTCCAAGACGTTCATCGCCTCGGCCGGTGGCCGCAGCGCCTTCCGCAACGCCGGTGAGCTGGGCATCCGCACGTCGGACACGACCGCCGCGGTCGACCTGCCGGTGGTGCACGGGCGGGTCAAGGGCCTCGCGCTGGCCCAGTCGTCCGACGTCCGGGCGCGGTTGCAGCGCGAGGGCGTGCGGATCGTCAACGGCACCGCCAAGTTCTGCGACAACGCGCCCGGCCTGGCCCAGCACGAGGTGGTCGCCGAGCTGAAGGACGGCGGCACCGAGGTCCTGCCCGCCGACGTGGTGTTGATCGCCACCGGCGCGACCCCGCGCGTGCTGCCCGGCGCCGAGCCGGACGGCAAGCGCGTCCTGACCTGGCGGCAGATCTACGACCTGCCCGAACTGCCCGAGCACCTGGCGGTCGTCGGCTCCGGTGTGACCGGCGTTGAGTTCGCCTCCGCCTACACCGAGCTGGGCGTCAAGGTGACCATGGTCTCCAGCCGGGATCGCGTGCTGCCGCACGAGGACGCGGACGCGGCCGTCGTGCTGGAGGACGTGTTCGCCGAGCGCGGCACGGCCGTGGTCAAGCACGCCCGCGCGGACCGGGTCGAGAATGTCGGCGACCAGGTCCTGATTCACCTGGAAGACGGTCGCACGATCGAGGCCAGTCACGCTCTGATGACCGTCGGCTCGGTGCCGAACACGACGGACATCGGCCTGGACAAGATCGGCATCGAACTGGGCCGCGGCGGCTACATCCCGGTCGACCGCGTGTCCCGCACGAACGTCCCCGGCGTGTACGCGGCGGGCGACTGCACCGGTGTGCTGCTGCTCGCGTCGGTGGCCGCGATGCAGGGCCGGATCGCGATGTGGCACGCGCTGGGCGAGGGCGTGAGCCCGATCAAGCTCAAGACGGTCGCGGCGAACGTCTTCACCAACCCGGAGATCGCGTCGGTCGGCATCAGCCAGCAGGCGATCGACTCGGGCGAGGTCCCGGCCCGGACGATCATGCTGCCGCTGGCCACCAACCCGCGCGCCAAGATGGAGGGCCTGCGGCGCGGTTTCGTGAAGCTGTTCTGCCGCCCGGCGACCGGCGTGGTGATCGGCGGCGTGGTCGTGGCGCCGAACGCGAGCGAGCTGATCCTGCCCATCGCGCTGGCCGTGCAGAACCAGCTGACGGTGGAAGACCTGGCGACGACCTTCTCGGTGTACCCGTCCCTGACGGGCTCGATCACCGAGGCCGGCCGCCAGCTCATGCGCCACGACGACCTGGACTGACGACCGGCGGGCGGCGGAGCCTCGGCGCCGCCGCCCCGTCCGAGATCCGGTACTCGTCCCGCGTGATCCCGTGCAGCACCGGCACCCGGGCCACCCACCCCGCGACCGCCGGGTCCACCGGCAGCACGGCCGTGCCGTGGGTCGGCGCGAACCACTCCGGGGTCCCGAGCAGTTCCGCCGGCGTCTTGCCCCGCAGGCACGCCACGTCCGCGCACCCCAACGCCTCCGCGTACCGCACACCCTGCCGCTCGGCGACCGCGCGCGACCGCGGGAACCCCGGCGGCTCGGCCTCGGGCGTGCCGTCGGTGGCCGGCCAGTCGACCATGGTGCACGGCTCGCTCTGCACGACCGCCCGGTGGAACAGCCCCTGCGACGCGGGCGCGACCAGGTGGGCGCACACGCTCCGGGCACCGGACGACTCGCCCGCGATGGTCACGTTGCCCGGGTCGCCGCCGAACGCGGCCGCGTTGCGCCGCACCCACCGCAGCGCCGCCTGCTGGTCGGCCAGGCCGTAGTTGCCCGACCCCGCCAGCTCGGGGTGCGCCAGGAACCCGAAGGCCCCCAGCCGGTAGTTGACCGTCACCACGACGACGTCCCCGAGCGCGGCCATCCGCCCGGCGCCGTAGTCCGAACCGGCCCCGAACTGGAACGCGCCACCGTGCAGCCACACCACCACCGGCTTGCCGCGACCGGGACGCCGGGGCGTGGTGACGTTCAGGTACAGGCAGTCCTCGTGCTCACTGCCCGGCTGCTCGACCACCACGGAGCCGCCGCCACCACCCGTGACCACCCCGGCGCCGATCACCACCACGTCGGCCACGACGAACCCGTCGGCCACGACGAACCCGCCGGCCGCGCCGGGAGGACGGGTCGAGCCGACCGAGGTCGTCATCCCGAAGATCGGCGCGCGCTCCACGCTCGTCCCGCTGGGCCTCAACCCCGACGAGACGATCGAGGTGCCGCCGGTCGAGCAGCCGATGCGGGCCGGGTGGTACACCCACGCGCGGGCACCGGGCGAGCCCGGCCCCGCGATCATCCTGGGCCACGTCGACGGCAACTCCCAGCCGGGCATCTTCCACCGGCTCAAGGAGTTGGCGCCCGGCGACACGGTCGACGTGGCCCGCGCCGACGGCACCAGCGCCCGGTTCGCGGTCGTGCGCGTCGACCAGGTCCCCAAGGAGCGCTTCCCGACGGACGCGGTCTACGGGGACACCCCGGACCCGGTGCTGCGCCTGATCACGTGCGGGGGCGTGTTCGACCGGTCCGCGCGCAGCTACCAGGACAACGTGATCGTCTACGCCGAAATGATCTGAGGGGGATCGCATGAGACCTGTGACGGCCTTGCCGGCCGCGCTCCTCTTGACGACCATCACCACCGCACCCGCCGCCGGCCAGGGCTTTCCCGGCGCCTCGTTCACCCTGTCGCCGCTGGAGGTCCAGCCCGGCGGCGTGATCACCGCGACCGCCCCGGCCCCCGCGTGCGGCGGCAGGGGGTTCGGCCCGGTGACCTCACCCGGCTTCGTCGCCCCGATCGAGTGGGGCAAGTTCCCCGGCGGCCCGACCGCCCAGGGCCAGGTGAGCGGCAACACGCACGTCATCAAGACCCCCGGCACCTACACGGCGACCGTGAAGTGCAACAGCAGCCCGGACTTCGCCGAGGTCACCTTCACCATCCTCCAACCGCCGCCGCTGCGCGCGTTCAGCCTCTTCCCGCTGGAGGTCGAGCCCGGCGGGGAGATCAACGGCAAGATGCCGGTCACCAACGACTGCGCCGGCCGGACCATCACCTCGTCCGGCTTCGTCGCGCCGCTGGAACTCCAGACCGAGGCCGGCAACTTCCCCGAACTGGCCGGCAAGACCACGGTCGTGTCGACGCCCGGCACCTACCAGGCCGTGATGACCTGCCGCGACGAGCCGTACGCGATCACCTTCAAGGTGCTCGGCACCCCGCCGGCGGACCCGCCGCAGCAGCCCCAGCAGCCGATCAAGAAGCCCAAGGGCGCACCGGAGACCGGTGGGGGCGGGACAGCATAGGACTGTTGGACGCTCGCGCAGTTTTGGAGGGGGAAACCACGCGAGCGTCCAACAAGGACAACTGCTACTCCACCCAGTCGAAGGTCCGGGTCACCGCCTTCTTCCAGAAGTGGTACTGGCGCTCGCGGGTCTCCTCGTCCAGCGCCGGGTCCCACTGCTTGTCCTGCGCCCAGTTCTGGCGGATGTCGTCCTCGGACTCCCAGAACCCGACCGCGAGCCCGGCCGCGTAGGCCGCGCCCAGCGCCGTGGTCTCCGCGACCACCGGCCGGATCACCGGCACGCCCAGGATGTCGGCCTGGAACTGCATGAGCAGCTCGTTGACCACCATGCCGCCGTCGACCTTCAGCGACGTCAGGGCCACGCCGGAGTCGGCGTTCATCGCGTCGATCACCTCGCGGGTCTGGAACGCGGTCGCCTCCAGCACCGCCCGCGCCAGGTGGCCCTTGTTCACGAACCGGGTCAGGCCGACGATCGCGCCGCGCGCGTCGGACCGCCAGTACGGGGCGAACAGGCCGGAGAACGCCGGCACGAAGTACGCGCCGCCGTTGTCCTCCACGGTCTTGGCGTGCTCCTCGATCTCGGCGGCGGTGCCGATCATGCCGAGGTTGTCGCGCAGCCACTGCACCAGCGACCCGGTCACCGCGATGGAGCCCTCCAGCGCGTAGACCGGGGCGGCGTCGCCGATCTTGTAGCAGACCGTGGTGAGCAGGCCGTTCTCGCTCATCACCTTGTCGGTGCCGGTGTTGAGCAGCACGAAGTTGCCGGTGCCGTAGGTGTTCTTGGCCTCGCCGGGGGACAGGCACGCCTGCCCGAACGTCGCCGCCTGCTGGTCGCCGAGGATGCCGGAGATCGGCACGCCGGCCAGCGCGCCGCGCTCCCGGACCTGGCCGTAGGTCTCCGACGACGACCGGATCTCCGGCAGCATGGACAGCGGGATGCCCATGTCGGCGGCGATGCCCTCGTCCCAGCTCAGCGTGTCCAGGTCCATGAGCAGGGTGCGGGAGGCGTTGGTGGGGTCGGTGACGTGCACGCCGCCGTCCACCCCGCCGGTCATGTTCCACAGCACCCAGGTGTCCATGTTGCCGAACAGCAGGTCGCCGGCCTCGGCCTTCGCCCGCGCACCCTCGACGTTGTCCAGGATCCAGCGGACCTTCGGGCCGGAGAAGTAGGTCGCCAGCGGCAGGCCGGTCTTGGGGCGGTAGCGCTCCTGACCGCCGCCCAGGGCGGCCAGGTCCTGGCAGATCTTGTCGGTGCGGGTGTCCTGCCAGACGATCGCGTTGTAGACCGGCTTGCCGGTGGTGCGGTCCCACACGACCGCCGTCTCGCGCTGGTTGGTGATGCCGACGGCGGCGATGTCGCCCGCGGTCAGGTCGGCCTTGGCCAGCGCGCCGGCGGCCACCTGCCGGGTGTTGGTCCACACCTCCTCGGGGTTGTGCTCGACCCACCCGGCCTTGGGGAAGATCTGCTCGTGCTCCTTCTGGTCGACCGAGACGACCCGTCCGGAGTGGTCGAAGACCATGCACCGGGTCGACGTCGTGCCCTGGTCGATCGCTGCCACGTACTTCGTCATGCGTCAGGGTCCTTTCGGGGCGGGGTCAGACCGGCAGGGCCAGGTACAGCAGCGCCGCGAGGGCGCCGCCGACCAGCGGACCGACGACGGGGATCCAGGAGTAGCCCCACTCGGCGCTGCCCTTGTCGCGGATGGGCAGGACCGCGTAGGCGATGCGGGGACCGAGGTCGCGGGCGGGGTTGATGGCGTACCCGGTCGGGCCGCCGAGCGAGTTGCCGATGCCGACGACGAGGAACGCCACCGCCGCGTAGCCCAGCGCGGAGTTGCCGAACTGCGGGATGCCGCCTTCCGCCGCCTTGGCGCCGGGGCTCAGCAGGATCCAGATGACCAGCACGAACGTGCCGATGATCTCGGTGACCAGGTTCCACGGCACGCTCGGCACGGTCGGGCCGGTGCAGAAGATGCCGCGCGTGTTGGGCAGGTCGTCGTGCGTGTCGAACTGCGCCTTGTACGCCGCCCAGGCGAGCACGGCGCCGAGGAACGCGCCGACCATCTGCCCGGCGAAGTAGACGGGCACCTGCGCCCACTCGACTTTGTCCGAGATGGCGAGTCCGAGGGTGACCGCCGGGTTGATGTGCGCACCGCTGGGCGCGGCCACGCTGGCGCCCGCGAAGACCGCGAAACCCCAGCCGAAGTTGATCAGGAGCCAGCCACCGCCGTTGCCCAGGGTGTTCTTGAGGACAACGTTGGCGACGACACCCGCGCCGAGCAGGATCAGGATCGCGGTGCCGAGGGTCTCCCAGACGAAGATCGAGCCATTGCTCATCCGCCGACCTCCTTGCGTTGGCAGGGGACAGCGCTCGTGCCCGGGGTCCGGCGGCGCTGCCCACCCACGATGTGCGTTGACGCTAGTTCGCTTGCTGATCAGTTGTCTACGGTGGCGTACCGGCGGGTAACGTGGTCAAGTCAAGTCCTTGGTCCGGACCAGCCGTCAGTATCAGGGAGGCGTTGCACAGTGGCCACGCGCGAGACGCCCGCCGGAACCGACAACCCTGGTCGACTCGGTCCGCAGGAGCGGGAAACGGCCTGGCAGCGGCTCGGGTCGGAGACGTTCGACCTGGTGGTCGTCGGCGGTGGCGTGGTTGGCGTGGGTGCCGCCCTGGACGCCGCGACCCGGGGCCTGCGGGTGGCGCTGGTGGAGGCGCGGGACCTGGCGTCGGGCACGTCGAGCCGGTCCTCGAAGCTGTTCCACGGCGGCCTGCGCTACCTCGAGCAGCTGGAGTTCGGCCTGGTCCGCGAGGCGTTGCGGGAACGCGAACTGATGCTCACCCGCATCGCGCCGCACCTGGTCAAACCCGTGAGCTTCCTGTACCCGCTGTCGAAGCGGGTGTGGGAGCGCCCGTACACCGCCGCCGGGCTGTTCCTGTACGACACGATGGGCGGGGCGCGGTCCGTGCCGGGGCAGAAGCACCTCACCCGGGCGGGTGCGCTGCGGATGGTGCCCGCGTTGAAGCGCGACGCGCTGATCGGCGGCATCCGGTACTACGACGCGCAGGCCGACGACGCCCGCCACACCATGATGGTCGGCCGCACCGCCGCGCACTACGGGGCGGTCGTGCGGTCGTCCACGCAGGTCGTGGGGTTCTTGCAGGAGGCGGACCGGGTGTCCGGCGTGCGGGTGCGCGACGTCGAGGACGGTCGGGAGACCGAGGTCAGGGCGCACGCGGTGATCAACGCGACCGGGGTGTGGACCGACGAGTTGCAGCGGCTGTCCGGGTCGCGCGGGCGGTTCCGGGTGCGGGCGTCCAAGGGCGTGCACATCGTGGTGCCGCGCGACCGGATCGTGTCCGAGTCGGGGCTCATCCTGCGCACGGAGAAGTCCGTGCTGTTCGTGATCCCGTGGCGGAATCACTGGATCGTGGGAACGACGGACACCGACTGGAACCTGGACCTGGCGCACCCGGCGGCCACCAAGAACGACATCGACTACATCCTCGACCACGTGAACGCCGTGCTGGCCACGCCGTTGACGCACGACGACATCGAGGGCGTGTACGCGGGTCTGCGGCCGTTGCTGGCGGGGGAGAGCGAGTCGACCTCGAAGCTGTCCCGCGAGCACGCGGTGGCCCGGGTCGCGCCCGGTCTGGTGGCGATCGCGGGCGGCAAGTACACGACGTACCGGGTGATGGGCGCGGACGCGGTGGACGCGGCGTCGGTCGACCTGCCGGGGCGGATCCAGCCGTCGATCACGGACAAGGTGCCGCTGATCGGTGCCGACGGTTACCACGCTCTGGTGAACCAGGCGGACCAGCTGGCGACCCGGTACGGGCTGCACCCCTACCGGGTGCGCCACCTGCTGGACCGGTACGGCTCGCTGGTGCACGAGGTGTTGGGCGCGTCGGACGCGGAGTTGCTTCGGCCGGTGCCCCACGCGCCGGACTACTTGCAGGTGGAGGTCGTGTACGCGGCTTCGCACGAGGGTGCGCTGCACCTGGAGGACGTGCTGACGCGGCGGACCCGGATCTCGATCGAGTACCCGCACCGGGGTGTGGACTGCGCCGAGCAGGTGGCCCGGCTGATGGCCCGCGTCCACGGGTGGGACGAGGCGCAGGTGGCCCGCGAGGTCGAGATCTACACGGCCCGGGTGGAGGCGGAACGGGCGTCGCAGACGAAGCCGGACGACCAGGCGGCGGACGCGGTCCGCTCGGCGGCTCCGGAGGCCCGGCCGAAGATCACCGAACCCGTGAGCTGACCGCGCCTGTCCCGCGTCGGGGGTGGGGCTTGGGTGTCCCGGTCGGTGGGCGTGGCACGATCGGCGCGTGTCCACCGATCTCGCGCTTGCCCTGCGTCTCGCCGATGCCGCCGACGCGATCACGACTGCCCGGTTCCGCGCGCGGGACCTCGTGGTGGAGCGGAAGCCCGATCGGACTCCGGTGACCGACGCCGACGTCGCCGTCGAGGACGCGATCCGGGAGTTGCTGGCCGGCACCGGTGACGAGGTGGCCGGCGAAGAGCGGGGCGGGGACGTCGGGGCCGGGCGCACGTGGGTCGTGGACCCGATCGACGGCACGAAGAACTTCCTGCGCGGGGTGCCGGTGTGGGCGACGCTCATCGCGCTCGTCGTGGACGGGACGCCCGAGGTCGGGGTGGTCAGTGCGCCGGCGTTGGGGCGGCGGTGGTGGGCTGCCGCCGGGCAGGGCGCGTTCACGCGGGACGCGGGCGGGGAGCGGAAGATCGCCGTGTCGGGGGTGCGTGACCTGTCCGACGCGTACCTGTCCACCACGCACCTCGGGTCGTGGGTGGAGCACCACTCGCGGGAGGCCTACCTGCGGCTGGTGGACGCCTGCTGGGAGAACCGGGCGTTCGGCGACTTCTGGCAGCACTGCCTGGTCGCCGAGGGGGCCATCGACATCGCGGCCGAGGCGATCGTGAACCCGTGGGACGTCGCGCCGTTCCAGGTGCTGGTGCGGGAGGCCGGCGGGCGGTTCAGCGACCTGAGCGGGGTGGACCGGTTCGACGGCGGGAACGTGCTGTCGACGAACGGTCACCTGCACGACGCCGCCCTGGCCGTGCTGGGGTCAGGAGTGGCCTAGGGCTTCCTCGTCCTCGGGGGAGTCGTAGGAGCGCTTGATCCGCGGCCGGAAGTCGGCCTCGGGGAAGACCCACTTCTTGTAGCCGTACCAGCGGAACGCCATGGCGATGGCGGTGCCGATGATCTGGGCGCTGGTGAAGTCGGCGATCTCCTCGACCAGTCGGCTGACGTTGGGCTCCTGGAGGTGCAGCAGGTAGCGGGACACCCACAGGGGCACCGAGTTGATGCCGATCGCCAGGCCGTTGACCAGGAAGAACAGCGCGGCCTCGTGGTGGCGCTCCCGGCCGCCGCGGGTGCGGAAGGACCACTCCCGGTTCAGCACGTAGGACACGATCGTGGCCACCAGGGTGGCGATGATCTTCGCGGTCACCGGTTTCTCGGTGAGCACGGTGGACTTCAGGCCCAGGAAGATCGCCGTGTCGATGATGAAGCACGTGCCACCGACCAGGGCGAACTTCAGCAGCTCTCGGTGCCGCAGCGCGATCTTGCGCAGCGGCGCGGGCAGGCGGCGGACGACGCTCTCGACAACGGACACTCAAGGCAGTGTACGGAGAACGGGTGAAAGCGCTGTTCACGCCACTGCGTGGGGTGTGGGTCAGGCCACTTCGCGCTCGTCGTCGGCGACCACGCGCAGCGGGCGGACCTCGGGGCGCGCGCCGGCCTCCGGGAAGACGACCCTGCGCATCGCCCAGAACTTGAAGGCGGTCGCGGCGAGCATCCCGATCACCGAGCCGCTGAGGAAGTCGGCCACCTGGCTGTGCAGGTCGAGCACGTGCCGCGACAGGTACAGGGGCGCCAGGTTCACCGCGATGCCCAGGCCGCTGACGATGAAGAACAGCGCGGCCTCGTGGTGCCGCTCACGGCCGCCCCGGGTGTGGAAGGACCACTCGCGGCTGAGCACGTAGGACGAGATCACCGCCACCAGCACGGCGATCGCCTTGGCCGTGACCACCTTGTCCTGCAGGACGGTCAGCTTCAGGGCGTACCAGATGCCGTTGTCGATGACGAAGGTCGTGCCGCCGACGACGGCGAACCTGATCAGTTCGCGGTGCTTGTTGATCAGGAAGCGGACCGGTTCCGGGAGACGGCTGAAGGCCCTGCGCACGAGTGGCAGCACCGGGGCAGCCTACCCACGGCCGTCCCGAACCGATCACGAAGGGGTGCGGCAGAGATCCGGGAGCAGGTCGCGCAGCCCCGGGGACAGCCACGGCTGGCCGGGCGGGTCGGTGCGGCCGGGCGGGTCCTCGCGGTCCGGCGGCGGCGGTGTCGACGGGTCGGTGGACCTCGGCGTGCCCGGCTCCGTGGTGGGCGGCTCCGTGGGCAGCGGGAGGGTTGGCGGCGGGAGGGTTGGCGGCGGGAGGGTTGGCGGCGGGAGGGTTGGCGGCGGGAGGGTTGGCGGCGACGGCAGCGTGGGCTGGTCGGTCGGCTCGGTGGGCTCGGTGGTGGTCACCGCGGGTTTGGTCGGTTTGGTCGGCTTGAGGGCGACGACCAGGGGCTCCGGGTCGACCACGGGCGGTTCGGGGACCTGGCCCTCGCCGTCGCCGGGGTGCAGGTTGACCGGGACCACGACGCTCTTGGTGGCCGTGCCCAGGGTGGCGGTCACGGTGACGTTCCCGCCCCGGTACGGCAGCCCGAACGCCCACACCGACAGGCGGAACGACTCCCCGCGCTCGAGCGGCCGCTCGCAGGTGATCAGGTGGTCGCCCTGCTGGCAGTCCGGGCGCATGGCCACGACGTGCACGTTCTCGTCCGACTCGACGACCAGCCGCAGCGTGCCGGCCTTGCCGCCGGTGTTGGCGGCCCGGATGTCGATGCGCGGGTCCCAGTACCCGTGGTGCCACTTGTGCACGGCCAGGTCGACCTCGTCGTCGGCGGGCTGGACGGCCACGTCGACCCGGACGTCCACGGACACCGCGGCGCCCGCGCTGATCGTGCCGGTGATCACGGCCGTGCCGCCCTCGTAGTCGTGGTCGACCTTGAGGCGGAAGACGAAGGTCGCCGACCCGCCGGGCGCGATGCCCCGTTCGGTGGCGCACGTGATCTCGCCGCGGCCCGCCGGGCAGCCCACGGTCTGCTCGGGGGCGCCGTCCAGCCGGACCAGGCGCTGCCCGGTGAACGACTGGCCGGGGCCGACCGCCTGCACGCCCGGCGGCAGCCGGAGCGCGGCGCCGACGGGCTCGGACGCGGTCTCGCCGGTGTTGCGGACCGTGATCGGCAGCGCGACCGGTGGCTCGTTGGGCCGCAGGGTGAACCCGCTGGGCACGGTCGGCACGAGCGTCGGCGGCGTCGGCTGGGGCTGCGGCTCGGGTTCGGGCTGCGGTTGCGGTTGGGGTTGCGGCTGGGGCTGCGGTTGCGGTGCGGGCGTCGGCTGGTCGGGGCTCGGGGTGGGCGACGGCGTCTCCGACGGCGTCTCCGACGGGGGTTCGGCCGCCGGTGGTGGCGGGGGCAGCTGCGGCGGCTGGGTCGGCTGGCTGGAGGCCGGTGGCGGCGGCACGACCTGGGCGGCCGGCACCTGCTGCTCGCCGCCCGACGCGAGCCCGATCGCCACCGCGACGGCGAGCGCCGCCACCGACGCCGCGGTGCCGAAGATCTGGCGGGGCGCGGACGTGGCGGCGCTCGCCGCGCCACCCGCGCCGGCGCCCACCGCGACCACGGTCGCGGCCTTGGCGGTGGTGGCCGTGGCGGCCAGGTAGCCCGCCGCGCCGACGCCCAGCACCAGCGGTGCGACGAACGCGCGCAGCGCCCCGTTGACGTCGGCCAGTTCGGCGGCCAGCGAGCGGCAGTCGGCGCACTCGTCCAGGTGCGCCTCGACCTGCGTGGTCTCGCGCTTGGACAGGCCGCCGCGGGTCCACGCGCCGAGCCGGTCGACGGTGGCGCGGCAGCGCTCGGCGGTGGTCTCGGCGAGGTGCACCTGGAGGTAGGCCTGGCGCAGGCCCTCGCGGGCCCGGTAGGCCAGCGCGGACACGCCGTTGGCGGTCAGGCCCAGGATGGGCGCCACGTCGGCGGGCGACTGGCCCTCGATCTCGGTGTGCCACAGCACGGTCTGCCAGCGCTCGGGCAGCCGGGCGAACGCCTTCGCGGCCAGCGAGCGCTCCAGCCCGGCGACCGCGGTGTCCCGGAACGGCACGGCGGTCTGCTCGGGTGCGACCTCGGACACGTCCTCGGCGAGGTCGACCTTCTTGTCCCGCCGGGTCTTGTCGTAGGCGGTGTGCCGCAGGGCGGTGAGCAGGTAGGCGCGGAACGCCGAGTCCGGCCCGCGGCCCGCCTGCAGCGTCTCCAGCACCTTGGCGAAGGCGTCGGACACCAGGTCGTCGGCCTCGGCGGACGAGCGGGTGAGCTGGCGGGCCAGGTTGTAGGCCGCGCTCACGTGGCGCTCGTAGAGCTGCCCGTAGGCGTCGATCGCCCCGCCGCGCACGGAGTCGATCAGCTCCGCGTCGCTCGGTCCCTGGACGTCAGCAGGAACGGTCGCCACGTGTTTTCCCTCCTCGCGCGCCCAGTGTGACCTACCGCATCGAGAGCAGTCACGTCGAACCCCCCAACTGGGACCCGTACCGCCGTCATGGATGAGGTGTGGCGACGTCACGTATCCGAATCCCCAGGTCGAGGAGGCATCCGGGTGGGTGTGCGGGAAGCAGCCAAAGGTGGCGCCGGTCGACGGTCCGACGCGCGGCGCTCCGGCTCCGGCGACGAGGCGCGAGCCCTGAGATCCAGGTGGCGCACGGCGACGATGGCGGCGGGGTGGGCGTACCCGGCCGACTGGCCGCTGGCCGAGGTGGACGAGGTGTGCGGGGTGCTGATGGGCGCGGCCGACCCGAGCGCCGCGCTGTACCGGCTGGGCAGCGCCCGGGCGGAGGCGGGCGCGGGCCTCGCGGAGACCCTGCTGGACCTGGCCGCGCTGCACGCGGTCCTGGCCGAACCGCCCGGGTCCACCGGCATCGTGTCCCCGAACGTCGACGCCATCCCGGCCCGGATGCTTCGAGCGACCGCGCTGGGTTGGGGCGACGTGATGTCGCGGCAGGCGTCCAACTGCGCGGCGGACAACCCGCTGACCGGGCTGGCGACCGCCGCGTACCTGCGGACCAGGTTGCGCGAGGTGTACGCGGAGAACCGGGCGTCCGGGCGCGACGACTACGTCCTGGTGCTGGTGCGGCTGGACCTGAGCCGGACTACGGGCTGGTCGCGGGTGGTGGCGATGACGCTGCTGGCCGACGCGCTGCGCGAGGTGTTCGACTCGGGCGAGACGATCGCGTCCATCGGGCCGTCGGTGGCGGCGGTGCTGCTCAAGCGGGACGAGCGCCTGCACCGGGCGGTGCTGAACCTGCGCGTGCTGACTGCGGACCGCTTGGCGGTGGATCCGCACGTGGCGCCCAGTGGCCCGGCGAAGGTGTGGCTCGAACCCCTGCCCACGACCTACGAAGGCGCGTCGGAACTGCTCACCGCGCTGGGTCGCTGACAACTCGGCCGCTGACCGCTCGGGGCCGCCGGCTCCGCACAGACCCGGGCGCTGCTGAGACCCCTGTCCAGCGCCCGCCCTGAAAACTCCCCTCCCCCTGCCAGGCCCGTGCCGCCCGCCCCCCGGCGGCACGGGCCTGGCGCTTTTGTCGACCGGGCCGGCGTTGACAGGGTCGGGCGTGTTCTGGTCTTCTAGTGTCTTAGTTGAGTAGAACACTTGGGAGGCGGCGGGTGGAGTTCCGCATCGACCGGGCCAGTGGCCTCCCCGCTTACCTGCAGCTCGTGCGGCAGGTGCGGGAGGCGCTGCGGTTGGGGTGGCTCGTGCCGGGGGACCGGCTGCCGACCGTCCGCGACGTCGTCGCGAGCAGCGGGGTCAACGCGAACACCGTGCTCAAGGCGTACCGGGAGCTGGAGCTGTCCGGCCTGGTGGAGGCGCGCCAGGGCTCGGGAACGTTCGTCAAGGCAGCGCTCGGCTCGGGCGACCCGGAGGTGATGGCCGCGCTCAGAACGCGGTTCGCCGAGTGGGTGCGGGCGGCGCGGGAGGCCGGCTTGGACACCGAGGACATCGACGCGCTGGTGCGCTCGGTCCTCACCGAGGGGGAAGGAGAGGCGGTCGCATGACGACCGTGGTCGAGTCTGTCGACACCACCGCGCTCGCGGTGCGCACCCAGGGGCTGGGCAAGCGGTACCGGACCAAGTGGGCGCTGCGGGACTGCGCGTTCGAGCTGCCCGCCGGCCGGGTCGCGGCGCTGGTCGGCGCGAACGGCGCGGGCAAGACGACGCTGATGAGCGTGCTGGCCGGGCTGCTCAAGCCGGACGAGGGGACGGCGGTGACGTCCGGCCGGGTGGCGTTCGTGTCCCAGGACAAGCCGGTCTACCGGCACTTCTCCGCCGCGGACATGCTGCGGATGGGCGCGCGCCTGAACACCGTCTGGGACCAGACCCGCGCCGAGCGGTGGCTGGAGCGGTTCGAGATCCCGCTGGGCAAGGCGTGCGGGAAGCTGTCCGGCGGTCAGCAGGCGCAGGTGGCGTTCGCGTTGGCCATCGGCTCGCGGCCGACCGTGCTGATGCTCGACGAGCCGCTGGCCAACCTCGACCCGCTGGCCCGCCGCGAGGTCACCGCGGAGCTGCTGACGGAGGTCGAGGAGACCGGCATGACCGTCCTGCTGTCCACGCACGTCGTGGCCGAGCTGGGCGGGGTCGCCGACTACCTGCTGCTGCTCGCCCACGGCCGCCTGCTCGCGGGCGGTGACCTGGACGAACTGCTCGCGCGGCACGTCCTCTACACCGGGCCGAAGTCGGACGTGCCGCCCGCGCTGGGCACGGTCGTCGAGGCGCGCCACCGCGGCAACCAGTCGACGTTCCTGCTCGAACTGCCCGAGGACCAGCCGCGGCCGGTGGTCGCGGGGCAGTGGACCGAGCGCCCGGTGACGTTGGAGGACTACGTGCTCGCGCAGCTCGCGGCCACCCGGAAGGGGATCGGCGCATGACCGTGACGGCGGTTCCCGTGCAGCGGCGGGACAAGGTCGGCTGGGGCGACCTGGTGTGGCTCACCTGGCGGCAGCACCGCTGGTCCATCGGCGGGCTCGCGGTCCTCCTCGGCGTGGGTGCGGTGGTGTGCCTGGTGGTGGCCGCGGTGGTGCGCAACACCGGTCGGGTCGACATGCTCGGCGTCATCGGGGTCTACGGCCTGAGCCAGCTCGCCGCGATGGCGCCGATGGGGATCGGTGCGGTCATCGGGGTGTTCTGGGCGGCTCCGCTGGTGTCGCGCGAGTACGAGCAGAAGACGTCGGTCGTGGTGTGGAGCCAGGACCTGTCGCCGGCCCGCTGGACGCTGGGCAAGATCGTGCTGCTCGGGGTGCCCGCGGTGGGGCTGGCGGCCGGGTTCGGCTCGTCGGCGCTCGTGCTGGCACGGGCGGTGAACAGCACGTTCCCGCCGGAGTGGCAGCCGTACCAGCCCTTCCAGCAATTCGTGTTCGAGGCGTCGCCGCTGGTGCAGATCGGGTACGCGGCGTTCGGCTTCGGTCTCGGGCTGGCGCTGAGCGCCCTCACCCGGCGGACGATCGTCGCGATGGCGTTGACGCTGGGCGGCTTCATCGTGGCCCGCATGGTGGTGGCGATCGGGTGGCGGCCGTACTACCAGACCCCGGTGCGCGAGGTGTGGCCGTACGGCGAGGACAGCGAGCGCCCGTACGGTCAGCTCGCGCAGGACCACGGGCTGCACGTGGACGGCGGCTACCTCGACGCGGCGGGCCGCGAGGTCGACTTCCCCATGGTCTGCGCACGCACCTCCACCGACGGGAACAGCTTCCAGAAGTGCATGGCGGACCACGGGGTCGTCAGCCACTTCACGGACTACCAGCCGGTCGAGCGGGCGGGGACGTTCCAGGTGATCGAGTTCTTCGTGTTCGCCGTGCCGGCGGTGGCGCTGCTGGTGTTCGCCTACCACTGGGTGAAGCGCTCGCACCGGATCTAGTGCTCGCGCCTGATGTCAGGTGCGCTTCGAAGGGCGGTCCCGCACACATCGGGGGTGTGCGGGACTGTCCTGTTCGTGCGCGAGACCGCGTCGGTTTGTCGCGCCCCGGTTCCCCCGATCAGCTCTTCCGGTCGGAGGGAACCGGGGCGCGACGGACCGACTACCAGGCGGTCTCGCCGCCGCGACGTCAGTCGCGGCAATCCAGCACAGTAGGATCCCTCTACCGTGGACTCCCGAACTCGTCTTCCCGTTGTCGGCATGATCGGCGGCGGGCAGCTCGCGCGCATGACCCACCAGGCGGCCATCCCCTTGGGGCAGTCGTTGCGGGTCCTCGCCGAGTCTGACTCCGATCCCGCGGCGCTGGTCGCGCGGGACGTCGAGCTGGGGAAGCACACCGACCTCGACGCGTTGCGGGCGTTCGCCAAGTCGTGCGACGTGCTCACGTTCGACCACGAGCACGTGCCGCAGGAGCACCTGCGGGCGCTGGTCGCGGACGGCGTGCGCGTCCACCCCGGTCCCGACGCGCTCCAGCACGCCCAGGACAAGCTGGTCATGCGCGAGCGGCTGGGTGCGCTGGGGTTGCCGGTGCCGCCGTTCCGCGAGGTGACCGACGCCGCGGACGTGCTGAAGTTCGGCGCCGAGCACGGGTGGCCGTGCGTGCTGAAGGCGCAGCGCGGCGGGTACGACGGGCGGGGCGTGTGGATGTTGAACACGCCGCAGAGCGCGCAGCGGGTGGTCCCCGAGCTGCTGGCTGCCGGGACGCCGCTGATGGTCGAGCAGTGCGTGCCGATGCGGCGGGAGCTGTCGGCGCTGGTCGCCCGGTCGCCGTTCGGGCAGGGCGCGGCGTGGCCGCTGGTGGAGACGGTGCAGCGGGAAGGCATCTGCGTCGAGGTCCTGGCGCCCGCGCCGGACACCGGTGCGCTGGGCGAGCAGGCCCAGGAGCTGGCGCTGCGGATCGCGGCCGAGCTGGGCGTGGTCGGGCTGCTCGCGGTGGAGCTGTTCGAGACCGCCGACGGCCTGGTGATCAACGAACTGGCCATGCGCCCGCACAACTCCGGCCACTGGACCATCGAGGGCGCGCGGACGTCCCAGTTCGAGCAGCACCTCCGGGCGGTGCTCGACTACCCGCTGGGCGCCACCGACCTGGTCGCGCCGGCCGTCGTGATGGCCAACGTGCTCGGCGCCGCGGACGCCCCGGAGATGGGCCCGGACGAGCGGCTGCACCACCTGTTCGCCCGCTACCCGGACGCGCACGTCCACCTGTACGGCAAGGCCGAGCGGCCGGGCCGCAAGATCGGGCACGTGACGCTGCTCGGGGAGCGGATGGACCAGGTGCGCGAGCGGGCGCGGCTCGCGGCGCACTGGCTGTCCCACGGGGTTTGGCTGGACGGTTACGACATCCACGGAGGACAGCGGTGACGTCGGTCGGTGTGATCATGGGCAGCGACTCGGACTGGCCGGTGATGAAGGCGGCGGCCGAGGCGCTGGCGGAGTTCGACGTGGCCCACGAGGTCAGCGTGGTCTCCGCGCACCGCACGCCCCAGCGCATGATCGACTACGCGCGTTCTGCCGCGTCCCGGGGGTTGAAGGTGATCATCGCCGGTGCGGGTGGGGCGGCGCACCTGCCGGGGATGGTGGCGTCGGCGACGGTGTTGCCGGTGATCGGCGTGCCGGTGCCGTTGAAGTACTTGGACGGCATGGACTCGCTGCTGTCGATCGTCCAGATGCCGGCGGGGGTGCCGGTGGCGACGGTGTCGGTGGGCGGGGCGCGCAACGCCGGGTTGCTGGCGGTGCGGATGCTCGCGGCGTCGGACGCGGGGTTGCAGGCGCGGATGGCGGAGTTCCAGGAGTCGCTCGAACGGTTGGTCCTGGAGAAGGACGAGGCCCTGCGCGCTTCTCTTTGAGCGCTTCAGGCGGCGCTTCGCTGTTCGAGCGGACGTGCTGGCGCACTGCGCGGTGAAAGAGCCCCGCTGCGCGACGAGGCCCGGGCGGCGGGTGGTGTGCGTGCCCGACGGGCGTTGCGCGCCGGTTGCGACACCCTCCCGGCCCCTGGTGGCCGAGTCCTGTTTCCGCACGTCCGGGCGCTTGTAGTACAGCGCACACGGGATATTCCAGTGAACGCGCGCTAACATCTCCGGTAGGTCCTGCTACTCGGAGGTAACTTGACGTGGACGCGAGCTTCGGTACCTACCAGCTGGCCGAGGAGCACGAAGCGCTGCGCGAAGCGGTCCGAGCACTCGCCGACAAGGAGATCGCGCCGTACGCGGCCGACGTCGACGAGCAGGAGCGGTTCCCCGTCGAGGCCCTGAACGCGCTGGTCAAGTCCGGGTTCGCGGCGGTCCACGTGCCCGAGGCCTACGACGGGCAGGGGGCCGACTCGGTGGCGACGTGCATCGTCATCGAGGAGGTCGCGCGGGTGTGCGCGTCGTCGTCGCTGATCCCGGCGGTGAACAAGCTGGGCACGATGCCGATCCTGCTGTCGGCCTCCGAGTCGCTCAAGCAGCAGGTGCTGCCGTCGATCGCGGCGGGCGAGGCGATGGCGTCCTATGCGCTGTCCGAGCGCGAGGCGGGCTCCGACACGGCGTCCATGCGCACGCGCGCCCGGCTCGACGGTGACCACTGGGTGCTCAACGGCACCAAGTGCTGGATCACCAACGCGGGCGAGTCCACCTGGTACACGGTGATGGCCGTGACCGACCCCGACGCCCCGAAGAAGTCGCAGGGCATCTCGGCGTTCGTGGTGCACAAGGACGACCCGGGTTTCGTGGTCGGCTCGAAGGAGCGCAAGCTCGGCATCAAGGGCTCGCCGACCCGCGAGATCCACTTCGAGAACTGCACCATCCCCGCCGACCGCATCATCGGCGAGCCTGGCACCGGCCTGAAGACCGCCCTGAAGACCCTCGACCACACCCGTCCCACCATCGGCGCACAGGCGGTCGGCATCGCGCAGGGCGCGTTGGAGCAGGCCATCGCGTACGTCAAGGACCGCAAGCAGTTCGGCAAGTCGATCTCGGAGTTCCAGGGCGTCCAGTTCATGCTGGCCGACATGGCCATGAAGATCGAAGCGGCCCGCCACATGGTCTACGTGGCGGCGGCGAAGGCCGAGCGCGGTGAGCCGAACATCGGCTTCATCACGGCGGCGGCCAAGTGCTTCGCGTCGGACGTGGCGATGGAGGTGACCACCGACGCCGTCCAGCTCTTCGGCGGCGCCGGCTACACCCGCGACTTCCCGGTCGAGCGCATGATGCGCGACGCGAAGATCACCCAGATCTACGAGGGCACCAACCAGATCCAGCGGGTCGTGATGTCCCGCGCTCTGCTCAACGGCTGAGTGCACCGGTGCGGTCTGGTGGTTTCGCCTTGCGCGGGACCCCGGACCGGAACCGTCACTTCCCGATCAGGAATGTGCGTACAGCTCGTTGAACTCCCGCTCGATCCACAGGATGTGCAGGACCGCTCCGGTCCGAACGCCGGCCATCGGCTTGCGCCCGTCGTAGCACAGCACGATGAACTGGTCCGCATCGGCGAACTGCGGTGGGATGCCGGGGTCGCCACGCGGCGAACCCGCCGTAGGTGTTCCACACCTTCATCAAGAACTGCGCGGTCGTCTCGTCGACGTCGGCCCACGAGAAGGAGTCGCTCTCCGGAAGCCGGATCGGTTCGCTCCCGAAGTCCTTGAACGCCCGGTAGACCTCGGGCACGACCGGGCCGTGCGACCACGCTTGCAGGTCTTCCCGGAACAGCGGTGCACCAGCCCATGCCAGGTGGTGTCCCTGGGCGTAGTAGAGCAGCTTCTGGAGCTTGAGGTTGGTGAGGTGGGCCTGCTCGACCTCCTCGGCCCACGCCGAGAACCACTTCGCGATCGTGAGCGCCGAGTACTCCGCCATCCGTCCACCTCCCCCCAGTCCGATGTGACCATCGTTCCACCCGGCACCGACAACCCGTGGGCTGTTTCCGCTGGTCTGGAAGGGTTCACCCGAAGAGGGGAAAGGCCGTCCCGGACGACTGAACATGCGGTCGCCGGCACCGCCTTGAACACAGTGCGGTGCCGGCGAACAGGAATCCGGCCGCAGTCGAGAGGGCGCGGCACGTCGCTCGACAGAGGACTCGGGCGTAGCCTGCGCCGCATGGCGAAGGTGATCCTCGCGGCAGGGGTGTCGGTGGACGGGTTCTTCGAAGGGCCTGACCGGGAGATCGACTGGCACCGGGTGGACGAGGAACTGCACCTCCACTTCAACGACTGGCTGTCGCGGGTGGACGGGTTCATCCACGGCCGGATCACCTACGACCTCATGGCCGCCTACTGGCCCACCGCCGACCGCGAACCCTCCGCCACGCCCGCCGAGGTGGAGTTCGCGGGCATCTGGCGGGACAAGCCGAAGATCGTCTACTCGCGGACCCTCGGTGAGGCCGGGTGGGGGTCGACGATCCGCCGGGAGGTCGTGCCCGAGCAGGTCAAGGCGTTGGAAGGGACCTTCACGGTCGGTGGGGCCGAACTGGCCGACGCCTTCGTCGGGCACGGGCTGATCGATGAATACCGGATCTACGTGCACCCGGTGGCGATCGGCGACGGGCGGCCGTTGTTCCGGCGGGCGGTGGATCTGGAACTGCTCGACACGCGGACCTTCGGCAACGGAGTCGTGCTGCTCCGCTACGCCCCGGCCAAGTAGGTCTCCAGGCGGTCGTAGCTGGTGTCCGCGCCGCTGGTCATGCCGGTGTCCATCGCGCGGTCGCGGGCTTCGCGGTCGGGGAACTTCATGGTGTGCACGACCACCGTCCGCGAGCCGGAAGCGGTGAACGTGGTGGTGTTGACGGTCGCCGGCCAGTCGTCGCCCCACGACTCGGTCTGCACCAACTTCGAGAACGGCGTCACCTCGACGTAAGTACCGGTCATCGCCATCTCCGTGCCGTCGGCCCGCCGCCACACCATGTGCCACCGGCCGCCGGGGCGCAGGTCGACCTCGCACACCGGCATGGTCCAGCCCTCGGGGCCGAGCATCCAGTGGACGATGTGCTCCGGGTCGGTGAACGCCTCGAACACCAGCTTCTGCGGCGCGTCGAACGTCCGGGTCACCGCCACCTCCACGTCGGAGGGCGTGGTCCAGGCGCTGGTCTCAGTGGTCATCGGACTGCTCCTTCATCCGCTCCAGGTAGGCGTCCAGGCGGCGATAGCTGTCGTCCCAGAACCGGCGGAACCCGTCGGTCCACTCGCTGACCTCCCGCAAGGGCGTCGCGTCCAGGGTGCACGGCCGCCACTGGGCGTCGCGACCCCGCACCACGAGCCCCGCCCGTTCGAGCACCTTGAGGTGCTTGGACACGGCGGGACCGCTCATCGCGAACGGGGCCGAGAGTTCCTTGACGGTGGCCGCGCCCTCGGCGAGGCGGGCGAGGATGGCCCGCCTGGTCGGGTCGGCCAGGGCCGCGAAGGTGAGGCTCAGCGGATCGTCTGCCATGGAGTGCCTAACTTCTTGGTTATCTAACCGATTGGTTTTCTACGCGCCTGTCGAGACGCTGTCAACCCGGTCCGCGGGGCGGGAAATGGTTGAAATTTCATATAGCGTCGGGCGCGACCAAGGTCCGACCAGGAAGGAACACAAGATGGTTCGCGTGAGCGACGTGGCGGCTCTGCTCGGCCGGATCGGCGTCGGCGTGGTGTTCGTCGCGCACGGCTGGCAGAAGTTCACCGAGTGGGGGCCCGCCGGCACCGCGCAGGCGTTCGAGGGCATGGGCGTGCCGCTGCCCGCGGTGTCCGCCTGGTTCGCCGCGCTGGTCGAACTCGTCGGCGGGGCGCTGCTCATCGCGGGCGCGGCCCTGCCCGTCGCCGGGGTCCTGCTGTTCGTGGACATGATGGGCGCGCTGCTCATCGTCCACCTGCCCAACGGGCTGCTCGGCCAGGGCGGCTTCGAACTCGTGCTCGCCCTGGGGGTCGCGGCACTGGCGCTCGGGTTCAACGGTGGCGCGCTCACCCTCGACCGGGTTCTGCGCCGGAAGACGGCGACCGCGGACGCATAGCCGACGGTGGCGGCTGGCCGGCGAGGGCGGGCGCGCTAGCCGACCAGGTCGAGAGTCGTGTGCTCGCCGGCGCGGCGGGCGGGGAGGGCGTCCGGGTTGGCGTTGCTGACCTGGACGAGCGAACCGCCGCCCGCCAGCACGGCCAGGAGGCCGTTCAGCAGTCCGTCCGGGTGCGTCCACTCCACAGTGGACAGGACGCGCGAAGATGCCGTGATGCCAAGGGTTTCGGCCCGCTGCTTGGCCTCGGCCACCACCTCGTCCACAGTGGACTGACCCAGCGCGTGCGTGGTGCCCGGCACGGGAGCCCACGGCATGAACTCGTCGCCGAACACCCGGACCTCGTCCACGTAGTCCACCGGCGCGCCGCACCCCATGCCCATCGGGTGCAAGGACACCGTCGCGACCACGTCCGCACCGGGCGCCTCGCCACCGGGCGCGACGAACGCGACCTTCGCGCCCGCCGGGTCGTCGGTCACCGCCGCGCCGCACCACCACGCGCCCAGCAGCACGCCCGCGGTCTGCCAGTGCGCGGGCAGGAGCACCGCCACCGGGTCGCCCGGCTCGACGTCGTGCTCGTCGCGCAGCCAGTTCGCCGTCTTGGCCGCCCAGTTCGCGATGGTCGCGCGGGACAGCTCCACCCGGGTGCCCGCCGCGTCGTCGTAGTGCGTGATCAGCGGACGGCCGGGACCGGCGGCGAGCAACGGCGTGAACAGGACTTCCGTGACGGTCATGTGGTCAACCCTGCCACTCCCGGCGCCGCGGCGCGTGAGAGGGGTCAGTCGATGCAGGGCGGTCCCTGGGCGGCGGCCCGCCGGGCGCCGTCGAAGGAGAACGCCGGACGGCCGCCGAACTTCTGGCCCGACGTCGTGGTGGGCGGGGTCGGGGTCTTCTCGCCCAGCACCTCCGCCACGAACGCCTTCACCTGCGCCGGGTCCACGGTCACCACGCTCTGCCCGCGCTCGTTCACCGCGCCCACCCCGGTCACCGGGATGGTCGTGAACTCCACGTTGCCGCCCGCCAGGCCCTGCGCGTGCCCGGCCAGCGTCGCCAGGTCGAACTTCTCGTCCACCACGACCGACTTGCGCATGGCGTCCAGCAGGCCGTTGAGCTTCGCCGGGTCGGCGAGCGTGCCCGCGGACATCAGCCGGGACACCGCCGCGGACAGGAACACCTGCTGCCGCGTGATGCGCCCGAGGTCGCCGTTCGGGATGTTCTTGCGCTGCCGCACGAACGCCAGGGCGTCGCCGCCGGAGATGCTCTGCACGCCCGCCGGGAAGTCCGCGCCCGAGTCCGGGTCCCGGGTGGCGTGCTTCAGGCACACCTCGACGCCGCCGATGACCTGGGTCAGCAGGTAGAACCCGTACAGGTTCACCTCGGCGTAGTGGTCCACCCGCACCCCGGTCAGGTCCTGCACGACCTGCACCAGCGCCCGCCGCCCGGCCTGGTCGCCGCGCTTGGACCGCTCCTCCAGGTCCGCCACGCCCTCCGCGGCCAGCCGCTCCATGGTGAAGAACTTGGTCACCCCGTACGCGGAGTTGATCTTCTCCGGGCCGTGGTCGGGGATCGTCACGTAGGTGTCGCGCGGGATCGACACCGCGCGGGCCTTGCCGCCGTTGCGCGGCACCCGCACCACGATGATCGTGTCGGTGTTGACCGTGTCGGTCGCCTCGGTGCGCAGCTCGCGCAGCACGTTGGCGGGCAGCAGCCGGCCCTGCGCGTCGGTGCGGCTGTCGCTGCCCACCAGGAGGATGTCCAGCGCGCCGTCCTCGACCGGTGGCGCGTTGGGGATGTCCTCCAACGCGGTCAGCACGTCGGTGGTGTTCACGCTCTCCTGCACGCGCTTCAGCGTCGCCCAGCTGTACCCGGACACGGCGAGCACGGCCGCGGACAGCAACGCGACCAGAGTGCGCCCGATGATCCCCGCGGCCTTCACTGGCGACCCTCCCTCTGCACGCGCGCCGGTGGCGATCAGGCTAGTCGGCTTGCGCCGGTCGGACGTCGGTTTCCCGCCGGAGCGGGCAGTTCAGTTGACGCAGACCACACCGTCGGCGGTGATCGGGGGAGTCGTCGAGGGGACCGTGGTGACGCCGCCCGCCGACGCCTGCTCCGGCTCGTCCGACGGCGGCGCGACGGAGTAGTCGGCGCCGACGTGGACGTGCACCTGTCCCCTGGCCACGGAGTCGTCCTCGACCGCCGTCGCGTTACCGCCCAGGGCGGAGATCACCCGGTCGGCAGCGGCCTTCTCACCCGGCGCGTACCGCACCTCGGTGGTGGCGAGGTAGCTGCCGGTCTCCGCGTCGCCGCGGAGGAAACCCTTCTGCACCAACATGCCCAGCACGGTGATGGCCCGGCCCTGGGTGCCCGAGGAGTTGAACACGTGCACCGTGATGCTCGACGGCGGCGGCCCGGACGGCGTGGTCGTCGGCGCCGACGAGGACGACGAGACCGGGTCGGTCGCCAACGACTTGATGAACTGCCGCACCTGCGCGGGGTTCACCGGCAGCACGTTGCCGTCGGACCACGTGTCGGTCGGGTCGCCCACCGGGATTGTGCGGAACTGGATGTTGCCCGACACCAGGCCCTGCATCTGCTCGGCGAACTCGGTGATGTTCCAGCCCTCGTTGAGCACCACCGACTTCTTGATCGCCGACACCAGCCCGTCGAGCTTGGCGAAGTCGGTCAGCGTGCCGGTGGACAGCACCTTGCGGGCCAGCGCGCCGATGAACACCTGCTGGCGCACGATCCGGTCCAGGTCGCCGCCGGGCAGCCCGCCGCGCTGGCGCACGAACGACAGCGCCGCCGCGCCCTCCACGGTCTGCCGGCCGGCCGGGAAGTCCGCGCCCGACGCCCAGTCCCGGGTGGGCTGGTTCAGGCACACCTCGACGCCGCCGATGGCCTTGGTGACCTCGTAGAACGACGCCAGGTTGACCTCGGCGTACCGGTCCACGGTGACCGCGCCGCCGGTCAGGCCTTCGATGGTCTTGATCAGCGTGCGGCGGCCCGCCTGGGTGGACTCCCGCTCGATGCGCGCCTCGTCGGTCACGCCCTCGTTGCGCAACCTCTGCGCGGTGTCGTTGCGCTGCCGCGCCATCGCCGAGTTGAGCTTGTGCTTGCCGAACCCGTCCGCGATGTCCACGTAGGCGTCGCGCGGGAACGAGATGGCCACCGCCCGCGTGCCGTCCTGCGGGATGTGCACCAGGATCATCGTGTCGGTGTTGAGCGTGCCGTCCGCGACGCCGCCGTTCAACAGCGCGAGCACCTCCGGGGAGAGGGGCTTGCCCTGGGCGTCGGTGCGGCTGTCCACGCCCACGAGGAGGATGTCGATGGCGCCGTCCAGCGGCTTGCGCGCCACGCCCTGCTCGTCGACCTGGGTCTGGATGACGTCGGTGGTGGTGATGCCCTCGTCGATGTCCCGGAGGTAGTTCCAGCCGTACCACGTGACGAGCAGCACAGCCGCCGACACGACGGCGATGAGGGAACGCCCCGTGACCACAAGCACACGCAGCGCGATCGACCTGCTGGTCGATGTGGGCGGACTCGTGTCCACTGGCGCTGCCTCCCCCGGTGTGCGCGGCTGCACCCCAGGCTAATGGGGAAGTGCCGCGGCGGTCCTGTAGTTCTTCATATACGGGAGACGCTGTAACAACCGGGTGGGTTGCACGGGTTTAACACCGTGACAGACTGCGATGGACGACCGCTACGAAGGGCAATTGACCATGCGCGTGCTGGTGACGGGTGGGGCCGGGTTCATCGGCTCGCACTACGTGCGGGAACTGGTGGGCGGCGCCTACCCGGCCTACGGCGACGCCGAAGTCGTGGTGCTGGACAAGCTCACCTACGCGGGCAACGAGGCCAACCTCGCGCCGGTCGCGGACAGCCCGCGGTTGACGTTCGTGCGCGGTGACATCTGCGACCGCGAGCTGGTGGCCGACCTGATGGGCCGGACGGACGTCGTCGTGCACTTCGCGGCCGAGTCCCATGTGGACCGGTCGATCTCCGGGTCCGCCGATTTCGTGCTCACGAACGTGCTCGGGACGCAGACGCTGCTCCAAGCGGCGCACGACGCGGGCGTGGCGAAGTTCGTCCACGTGTCCACCGACGAGGTGTACGGCTCCATCGAGGAGGGGTCGTGGACCGAGGACCACGTGCTTGAGCCCAACTCGCCGTACTCGGCGTCGAAGGCGTCCTCCGACCTGCTGGCGCGGGCGTTCCACCGCACGCACGGGCTGCCCGTGTGCATCACGCGGTGTTCGAACAACTACGGGCCGTACCAGTTCCCGGAGAAGGTCATCCCGTTGTTCGTCACGAACCTGATGGACGGCAAGAAGGTGCCCCTGTACGGCGACGGGCTCAACGTGCGCGACTGGCTGCACGTCGACGACCACTGCCGGGGGATCCAGTTGGTGCTCGAAGGCGGGCGCGGCGGCGAGATCTACAACATCGGCGGTGGGACCGAGCTGACCAACCGCGAGCTGACCGAGCGCCTGCTGGAGGCGACCGGGCGGGACTGGTCGTACGTGGAGCCGGTGACCGACCGGAAGGGGCACGACCGGCGGTACTCGGTCGACATCACGAAGATTTCGACGGAGCTGGGTTACGCGCCGCAGGTCGACTTCGCGGCTGGGTTGGCGGCCACCCTCGAGTGGTACCGGGACAACCGGGCCTGGTGGGAGCCGCTCAAGCAGCGCGCGGCACTGGCGGGCTGAGCGGCGTGCTGGCGTTGTTGGTGCCCGGAGGGCGCGGGCAGCTCGGGCGGGATTTGGTTGCGGCTGCGCCTGCGGACGGGTTGGTGCACGGGCCGTCGTCCGGTGAGTTGGACGTGACCGATCGGGAGTGCGTGGCCGATGCGGTGGCGTCTTTTGCTTCGTCGGCGCGGGATGGCGGGTTGAAGCCCGTTGTGGTGAATGCGGCTGCCTATACGGCGGTTGATGCGGCGGAGACCGATGAGGAGCGGGCTTCGCTGGTGAACGCGGTGGGGCCGGAGTTCTTGGCTCTGGCTTGTGCTGCGGAGAACGTGCCGTTGGTGCATGTCTCGACTGATTATGTGTTCGCGGGGGATGGTTCACGGCCCTACGAGCCTGGGGATGAGACTGGGCCGCGTTCTGCTTACGGGCGCACGAAGTTGGATGGGGAGCGGCGGGTTCTCCAGGCGTGGCAACGGTCTTGGGTCGTGCGGACGGCTTGGGTGTACGGGGCCGGCGGTCCGAACTTCGTGAAGACGATCGCGCGGTTGGAGTCGGAGCGGGCGGAACTGTCCGTTGTGGACGATCAGTGGGGGTCGCCCACGTGGTCGGCTGATTTGGCGGTCGGGTTGGTGCAGTTGGCTTCGCTGGTGGTGGGCGAAGGGCCTGCTTCTCGGGTGCTGCACGCGACTGGTGGTGGCGAGACCACGTGGTTCGGGTTCGCGCGGGCGATCTTCGAGGAGTTGGGGGCTGATCCGGCTCGGGTGAAGCCTTGTGGGACAGCGGACTTCCCGCGACCGGCGCCACGTCCGGCGTACTCGGTGCTGTCCGGGAAGGAGTGGGAGGCGGCCGGGTTGACGCCGTTGCGGCCTTGGCGGGAGGCGTTGCGGGAGGCGTTCGCGGTCGGTGCGGTGCCCTGAACCGGCTTGGTTGAGAGTACGTAGACCCCGGTGACGGTCCGACGTATCCGGGGAGTGGTGGTCGAGTGCGGCACAGCATGGACACGGACGTGTTCCGACACGCCGCGCACAGCCCGTCGTACTTCGAGCTGTCCCGGCGGCTCGGGTCCGGGCTGGTCGACTTCTGCATCCCGTGCAACCCGTACTTCCCGACCCCGGAGATGTTCGCCGAACTGGGGCGGAACCTGGAGTCGGTGCTGAAGTTCTACCCCAGCGACACCGGTGCCATCGCGGCGCAGTTGGGGTCGGTGCTGGGGATGAACCCGGCGACCATCGCGCTGGCGAACGGGTCCACCGAGCTGATCACGTGGATCGACCGGCTGTGGGTCGAGGAGTCCGTGGCCGTGCCGGTGCCGACGTTCGGGCGGTGGACCGACCAGCCGCTGGAGACCGGCAAGCGGGTGGACATGTTCCTGCTGCCCGAGGCGGACGGGTTCGAGCTGGACCTCGACGAGTACGTGAAGTTCATCCGGAACCGGGGGTCGCGGGTCGCGGTGCTGTGCAACCCGAACAACCCCGACGGTGGGTACCTGCCCCGGCGGGAGGTGGTGCGGTTCCTGGACGAGCTGGCGAACTTGGACTTGGTGGTGGTGGACGAGTCTTTTGTTGATTTCGTGGAGGTCGAGCGGAACCCGTCGGTGGCGCTGGAGGCGACGATCCGGCCGAACGTGGTGGTGCTGAAGTCGTTGGGGAAGAACTTCGGGCTGCACGGGGTGCGGTTCGGGTACATGGTGGCGAACCCCGGGTTGGTCCGGGTGATGGCTGCCGCCTTGCCGAAGTGGAACCTGAACTCGTTGGCGGAGGCCGTGATCTTCATGTTCCGCGATTATGCGGAGGAGTACCGGGAGAGCTTGGTGAAGCTGTCCATGGACCGGTACCGGATGGGGAGCGAGCTGGCCCGGGTGCCGGACCTGGAGGTGTTCCCGTCGCAGGCCAACTTCCTGCTGGTGAAGTTGACGGGGGAGGTGGGTGGGGCGGAGATGAGGGACCACCTGTTGGGCAAGCACCAGGTCTTTGTGCGGGAGTGTTCCAACAAGCTGGGGTTGTCGGGGCGGTTCTTGAGGTTGGTCGTCCGGCCGCAGGAGGACGTGGAGCGGTTGGTGACGGGGATGCGGGCGGTCACCGAGGGCCGCTGGGAAGCCGACCGCCCGACGCTGGTCTCCTGACGTCAGACGTCTCGCCAGCGGACGCAGGTGGGGCGTTGGGCGGTGGTCAGGAATTCGCCGAGGGCCATGGCCAGGGTTTCCACCGGGACGCCGGCTCCCGCCGGGTAGTCGACGTACTCCGAGCGGTACTCGGGGGAGTCCTGCTCGCCGTCCAGGGTCGAGTAGTCGTGGTCCGGGTCGGCGTAGGTCAGGTAGCCGTAGCCCTGGTGGACCGCCGCCGCCACGTCGTGGTCCGGGATCTGGGTCTGGCCCGGTTCGCCCAGGAGGCCTTCGGTGTCGTCCATGAGGGGACGGTCCTGGTGTTCGATCACCGCGGGGCCCGCGCCGGGCTCGGCCAGGCGGCTCAGGAGGGTGTCCACGTCCTCGGGCGTCTGCACGGTGAGCTGGTCGGCGGCTTCCGTGTCGTCCGGGTCGTTGATCGGCCACACTGCGGTGAAACTCATGCCGGCATCATCGCAGTGAACGCGGGGAGTGACCACCTGAGGTGGGTGTTGCGCCGTTGGAGTGGACCGGCCTTGTCGCACTGGTTTTGCGCGCGAGCCGTGCGGGAGCCTGTGCGGCATGTCCGAACACGGGCGACTCCCCGAAGCGACCCCGCCGCGCCTCGACGACCGCCAGCGGTTCCTCCGCCGCGTCTGCGCGGTGACGGGGTCGCGCCAGATCTCCTGGGCCGTGCTGGCCGGGAAGCCCGCGCCCCGGCGCTAGATCGCGCGCACCACCCGGCACGGGTTGCCGGCGGCGAACACCCCGGGCGGAACGTCCCTGGTCACCACGCTGCCCGCGCCGATGACGGCGTTGTCGCCGATGGTCACGCCGGGGCACACGATGACGCCGCCGCCGAGCCACGCGTTGTCACCGATGGTGATGGGCGCGGCGGTCTCCCAGCGCTGCCTGCGCAGTTCGTGGTCCTCCACGGGGTGCAGAGCGGTGAGGAGTTGGGCGCGGGGGCCGATCGACACGTCGTCGCCGATGGTGATGGGGGCGCAGTCCATCAGGATGGCGTCGTAGTTCAGGAAGCTGTTGCGGCCCAAGCGGATCAGGTAGCCATAGTCGCACTGGAACCTGGGCATGACCCACGAGCCTTCGCCGATGTGGCCGAGGAGTTCCTTGAGGATTTCGGCGCGGCGCTCGTCTTCGCCTGAGCGGGTCGCGTTGAAGTCGTCGAGGAGTGCTTGGCAGTGGCGGCGTTCGGCGACCAGGACCGGGTCGTTGTCCCGGTACAGGTCGCCGCGCAGCATGCGTTCCTTGTGATCGGTCACCCGTTCGACGCTACCGGCGTGCGGCGGCGGCGAGCCGGTACGCCTCCAAGGTCCTTTCCGCGGTGTTGCGCCAGGTGTAGCCCGAGGCGTGGGCACGGCGGGCGGCCTGGTCGGTGGCGTTGGGTTCGGTTTCCACGGCGGTGGTCAGGGCGTGCGCCAGAGCCTCCGAGTCGCCGACCGGCACGTGGGTGGCGTGGCCGCCGGCGGTTTCGCGCAGGGCCGGGACGTCGGTGCAGACGACGGGGACGTTGCACGCCAACGCTTCCAGCACGGGGAGGCCGAAACCCTCATCGCGGGAGGGGAGGACGAGGGTGGCCGCGCCGGCGACCACGCTGCGGAGGTCCACGTCGTTGAGGTAGCCGGTGCGGAGCACTCGACCGTCCACACGGGACTCACCGGGGCCGGCCAGGACCAGCGGCGGCAGGGACGGGGTTGCGGCGTGGGCGTCGAGGAGGGTGGACAGGCCCTTGCGAGGGCCGCCTGCGCCTACGAACAGCAGGTATTCGCTGGGCAGACCCAGGCGGGAGCGGAGGCCGTCGGACGGGGGCCGGGCGGCGAACCACGCCGGGTCTACGCCGAGGGGCGTTACGACGATCTTGTCCGGGTCTACGCCGAAGCGGTCCGTCACGACGTTCGCCACGGCCTGGGTCGGGGTGCACACGATGTCCGCGCGCAGCGCGGATTTTTGCACCAGTTCGGGGAGCCTGCGGTCGGACGGCGGTAGTTCGCCGGGGGCGTCGAGGAAGGCCAGGTCGTGGATCGTGGTCACGCCGCCGGCGCGGATCGCCGGGGGGAGCACGAAGTTCGTGGCGTGCATGACGTCCGAAGGGCCGGCCAGGAACTCGACCGGCGGGAACGGGCCGCGCAGCCAGAACTGGCGCAGGAGGCGGGCCGAGACCGGGAGGCCGCGGGCCACCACGTCGTGCGGCAGCACGGTGCGCAGCGCGCGCCACCCGCGCAGGGTGAACGCCACCGCGCGCACGTCCACCGCGTCGGGCATGGACGCCAGTTCCTCCGCCAGCGCGGCGGTGTAACGGCCGATCCCGGTGCGGTGGCCGAGCAGCGGGGTGCCGTCGATGAGCACCTTGAGCGGCTTAGCCATGACCGCGCAACTTCTTCAGCACGCGGCCGGTCGCCCGCTTGGCCACCTCGCGCGGACCACCCTGGCTCAGGTAGTCCCGCACCAGTTTCACGTCCCGTTGGAGTTTTTCCTTGCGCCCCAACGGTGGGTTGCGCACCATCGGCGCGACGCCGGGCAGCCGGTCGGCGGCCGGGCGCGGGTGGCGGCAGAACTCCACGAGCGGCTCCAGGACCGCCTCCCAGGTGAAGCGTTCCCGCACGACGGCGATGCGTTCCGCGCAGGCCGCCGCGAAGTCCTTGTCGTAGAGGACCTTTTCGAGCGCGGCGGCGAGGGCGTCCGCGTCTTCGGACGGCACCACCACGCCCAAGCCCTCACGGGACACGAGGTCGGCGAACGCGTCACCGTCCGTCGTCACGATCGGCAGGCCCGCCCACAGGTAGTCCAACACCCGCGTGCGGAACGCGAACGTCGTCTCCACGTGCTCGTAATGCGTGGTGACGCCCGCGTTCGCGTCCAGCAGCCAGTTCTGCCGGTCGTGGTAGGGCACCCAGGTCTCGTTGAAGAACACGTGCGAGCCGGTGAGGCCGAGCTGGTCGGCGAGCAACCGGGTGTGGTCGGCGATGTCCATGTCCGGCACCTCGGGGTTGGGGTGCTTCATCCCCAGGAACACCAGGCGCGCGTCGGGGTGCTTGTCCCGCAACCGGTCCATGGCCCGGATGAGGGTCAGCGGGTCGAACCACGAGTACACGCCGCCCGCCCACAGCACGACCTTGTCCTCCGGGGCGATGCCCAGCGCGTCGCGCAGGCCGGGGCCGGTCCGCTGCGGAGGCTTGCCGGACAGGCCGAACGGGGCGACGGCCAGCAGCGAGCGGGTGGTGCGGTCGTTGTCGTAGAGGGCCGGGGTGAGTCGGCCCATGGAGGCCAGGTGGCCCAGCCAGAAGTGCCGCTGGCGCTCGGAGGCGCACAGGAAGAAGTCGCCGCGCCGCAACTGATTGTCCAGCACGCGCTGCACGCCTTCGAGGTCCTTCTCGCGCTGCTCGTCGGTGGCGTCGCGGCCCTGTTCCAGCAGTTCCAGGTGCATCGGGTCGTAGATGTCGCACACCACGACCTTGTTCGACTGCGGCCGGCGCAGCTGCGGCAGGAACTCCAGCGCGTGTCCTTGCAGCACCACGACGTCCGCCCACACCAGGTGCGGGTCGATGTCGCGCGGCTGCACGCCGTGTACCGCGAAGCGCGCTTCGGGGGGCATGCACAGGGGGTTGAACGTCACCAGGCGCACGTCGTGTTCGGCGGACAGCACGTCCGCCATGTGCCACGCCCGGATCGCGGGACCCGCCATGCGCTCGGAGATCGCGTCGCCGGTCACGATCAGCACCCGGCGCGGACGCCCGTACAGCTCGTCCAGCCCGAACGCCTCGACCAGCACGTCGTGCGCCGCGAGGTACCGCTCCAGCGGATACGCGGGCTCCAGGGCCTTGCGCATCAGCGTGACCAGGTCCGCGTCGCTCACCGAGCGCGCCGCCTGCTCGACCTTGCGCGACTCCGCCAGCGAGGGCAGCAGCTCCACGAACTGGTCGATCGCCAGGAACCCGGCCAGCGCCTGGCGCGGCACGGGCACCGGCTCGGCGTCCGCCGCCGGGTCCGCCGGCCGCCGGGTGATCTCCAACTGGGTCGGGTCGAGCTCGCCGCGCGCGGTGGCCCGGCGCACGCACAGCGCCAGCGCGGCGGGCAGCGCCTTGGCCAGCGTCTCGTCGGAGGCGTTCTTGTAGAGGGCGGCGAGGGCATTGCGCTCCAACAGGAACAGCTCGCGGCTGGTGTCCACTGTGGACATCGAGGCGTGGTGCTTGTGGTAGGTCAGCGACTGGGGCTCGAACCGCACCCGCCAGCCGCGCAGGTTCAGCCGCCAGCCGAGGTCGACGTCCTCGTAGAACATGAAGAACCGCTCGTCGAACCCGCCCAGCTCGTGGAACAGCGGCGCGCGCACCAGCAGCGCCGACCCGGTCCCGAACAGGACGTCCTTGGGGGCGTCGTGCGACCCGTCGTCGGGCTCGCCGGCGTGCCGCTTGTAGCCCATCCCGAACCAGGTGAGCCCGCCGTCGACGAAGTCGATCGCCCCGCCGTCCCAGTCCAGCACCTTGCTCGCCACCGCGCCCACGGTCGGCTCGTCCCGCAGCACCCGCACCGCCGCGCGCACCCAGTCCGGGTGCGGGCGGGCGTCGTTGTTCAGGAACGCGAGCACCGACCCGGTCGCGTGCCGGGCGCCCAGGTTGCAGCCGCCGGCGAAGCCCAGGTTGGCCGGCGCCTCGACCACCTCGGCCGCGGGCACGGCGGCGCGGATGCGCTCCGCGCTGCCGTCCCCCGACGCGTTGTCCACGCACACGACCTGCAACTTCTCCGCCGGATAGGACAGGTCGGCGTACAGGGCGCGCAGGCAGGTGATGGTGTCCTCGGCGCCGCGGTAGTTCACCACGACCACCGACACGTCAGGCAGGCTCGCTCGCTCCACGCGCTAAGCCTGCCTCATGCCGGTCCGAGGCGTTCGACGAAGGTGCCCTATCCGGCCGAACCGGTGTCCTCCGCGGGGTCGTCGTGATCGTCGTCGTCCTCGGCAGGCGGGGTCGGCAGGGTCGCCCGCTGCCACTCGGCGGTGATCTTGACGTGCGCCTCGACCCCGGACTTGGCGATCACCACCCCGGCCTCCGCGGTGACCTTCAACCCGACCTCGACCATCACCTTGTCCGGCCGGAAGTCGGGCATGTTCCCGATCTTCTGCGCCATGGCGCGGGCGAGCCGGCGGGCGTTGTCGACCCCGGCCTCCAACGTCTGGTCGACCACCCCCAACGCCTCGTCGAGCTTCCGCCCGGCCCGGACGGGCCCGTCGTACTCCTCCTCCACCTCGAACGGCACGAACGACCCGTCGTCGGTCCTGATGGCGATGTACTCGGCCACACCTCTCCTCTCCCTCAACACACCGGTCCCCGGAACGCGGTCGCGGGCGCCGTCTCGTCCTCCAGACCCCACCCGTTGCGCATTGCCACACCGCACAGCGTCGCCATCCATTCCTCCGGATCACCCGACTCCAAGTGCACACCGGTCGGGACGACGTACCCGCCCTGCGCCGCTCCGGGCAGCACGCTCAGCCGCTCGGTGTCCGCGCCGAGGAGGGCGGGCAGTGCCCAGGTCACATCGCGCTCCCACAAGTGCACCGCGATCGGGCCGAACGACGCCTCCGGGGGCACCGTCACCTGGAGGTCCGGTTCCACCTGATCGGGGTCGGCGCGGAAACGGGCGTCGACGTGCCGCCACGGCTCGGCCATCCGCGCTGAACATGGCGGACGCGCACGTCACGCCCCAGTCCTCCGCGACCGTCGCGCCGCTGACCGCGCCGACCGCGACCACCCGCGTGCCGTCGCACCGCGTCACGGTGGGCTCGGCCTGCCCCGGTCGGTCCGCGAGCTTCCCTGGACCCAGCTCACGGGTGCCGAACTCGGACACCGCGAGGAGACCGGTCCCGCTCTCGACCACCGCCTCTCCGGTGGGTAGCACGCCGACCAGGGACAAGCCGCCCGGGGAGAACCCCGTGCCCTTCAGCCGCCCGGGCAGTGGCACGGCGGTGGTCCGGCCATCGGGGGCGCGTACCCGCACTTCACTGGCCTCGCCGCGGGCGTAGGCGATCCACCGGCCGCTGCCATCAGAGACTGCGGTGTCGGCGAAGTCGTCGTTCAGGGTGGTCGACCGGGTTTGCTCGTCGTCGGCGATGCGGATCGCGGCGACCAGGGACAACACCAACAGCGCGACCACGGCGGCGGCCAGCGTGCGGACGGTGGTGCGGCGGGTGCGGGCTTTGGTGGCGGCGGTGAGGAAGTGGCGTTGGGTCGGGGTCAAAGGGTGGGTGCGGGCGATTGTGCGGGCCTTGCGGAGGGGTTTGCCGCGAGGTAGGAGGGCGCGGTCGCGGGTGCTTGCCCAGTGGTGGGCGGTGCGGTCCAAGGTGTCTTGCCCGGTGCGGAAGTCGCGGGACTCCTCGACCCGGTCGTGGAGGCGTTGCCAGTGGTCAACCAGGGCGTGGTGGGCCAGCTCCACTGTGGACGGTCCTGCGGTGACCAGGCGGGTGCGGGCCAGGGGACCGGCGATCTCGCCCAAGTCCTCGATGGGAACGGCTCGGCGGACGTGGCCGCCGCCGGGTAGCGGGCTCACCAGTTGCGTCAGGGCGTGGCGGATCTCGGTCGGGTCGAAGCGTTGCCACACCTGCTCGGCGTACGTGGACACGGCGCCGGCCAGACCCTCTTGGAGGACGGGCATGCCGACCGGGCGGAGTGGTCCCTCGATGACCTTGCGCAGGTCGGGGGTGCCGACAGTGGTGGTGCGGTCGGGGAGGGTGGAGAAGCGCGGGTCGGTGGCCACGCGGAGCAGGGGTTCGGTGGTCGTGGTGACGACCACGTCCACGCGTGGGGCGCGGTGGCGGACCAGGGAGAGTAGGGCGTGGAGGAAGTCGGGGGCGTCGGGGTGGCGGGCCACGGCCTCGTCGAACTGGTCCACCGCGATCGTCAGGCGGCGCAGGTCGCGGTGGACCAGGACCCGGTTCACGGCGTCCTCGACGCGTTCCGGGGTGACTTCGACGTCCAGGACCGCGGAGAGAGCCGCCCGGGGAGTGCTGGTCATGGCCGGGCGGACGATGATCGAATCACCGTCCAGCAAGGGCAGCAGGCCGGCCATGACCAGGGACGACTTGCCGGAGCCCGAAGCACCGGCGACCACCAGCACACCGGTGCCGTCGAGCAGGTCCCGGAGTTCACGGGCGCGGGCGGCCCGGCCGAAGAAGTGCTCGGCGTCCTCGGGACCGAACGGCTCCAAGCCCCGGAAAGGTGAGCCTGAGGCGGCCGAAGCGGCCAAGTCGGGCCATGTCTCGTGGAGCGCGGTCCCGGACAGGGCGTAGCCGATCCGGCGGTCGGCCCGCTCCTCGACCTCCACCACCATGCCGACCACGGCGCCCAACTCGTCGTCGAGCAGCGGACCACCGCTGAACCCCCGGGACAGCGGCACCCCGTACGACCGGTCGTCCTCGACGTGGATGCGCCCGCCCGCGATCGGACCCCGGACCACCCCGTGCGACCACACGCCGTCGGGCCGGTGCGCGGTCACGCCGAACGCCCGCACCCGGTGGTCCCGCAACCCCTCGTGCGCCACCACCCGCAGCGCCCGCGGACCCGCCGGCACATCCGCGACCCGTAGCACGGCGACGTCCGCCAAGTCCGAGCGGAACACCTCGGAGACCGCGGACCCAGCGCCCAGGAACGGGAAGTCCACCTCGTCGCCCACGACATGTGCGCAGGTCAGGACCAGGTCCTCGCCCACCGGGAAGCCCATGCCCACCGCACCGCCGTCCCGGAACACCCGGACCACGGCGCGCTCGGCAGGCTCCACGAACCCCTCCTACCTGCCCGCCCACTCGCGCCACACGGCGCGGCGGGACGCGGTCGCCCGGCGGCCGACGGCCACCCGCTGGGCGAGCGTCGCCGGTAACCGGAAGAGGATCTCCGCGAGCACCTGGATACGCAGCGGCACGCGGAAGTTCGGGGGTCGCGGACCCCGGCGGAACGCCAGCACCGCCGTCAACGCCGTGAAGTGCGCCAACTGGCCCAGGGCGACCGGAAAAGGCGCACAGCGCAGCAGCATGAGCAGCCGGTTGCGCTCGTTCCAGCGGTGGAACAGGCGGGAGCCCGGCCGGGTGCTCGCGCCGTGCCGGTGGCGGACCCGCGCCGGGCCGACCGACACCACCCGGTGCCCCGCCAGGCGCAGCCGCCACGCCGTGTCGGTGTCCTCGTAGTAGCAGAAGAACCCCGCCGGGACGCCGCCCACGGCCCGCAGCGCGTCCGTCCGGAGCAGGGCCGCCCCGCCGCAGAACCCGAACACCTCGCGCCCGGCGAGCACCAGGTCCGCGCCGTGCCCGTCGGCGGTCAGGGCCACCCCCACCGACTGCGTCGACCCGTCCGCGAGCAGCATGGACGACGTGGCCGCGGCGGCGTCCGGGGTGTCGTCGAGCGCCTGCTCCAGGGCGGCCAGCCACCCGTCGTCGGGGACCGCGTCGTCGTTGAGCCAGGCCGTGTACTCGGTGTCGATCAGCGGCAGCACGGCCGCCAGACCGCCCGCGTAGCCCCGGTTGCGGGGCAGGCGGACCACTTCGGGCGCGCTCGGGTGCCGGGCGAGCAGTTCGGCGGTGCCGTCGTCGGACGCGTTGTCCAGCACGAGTGTCCTCTGCGGACGCTGCCGGGCGAGCGCGTCGAGGCACGCGGTGATGTGCTCGCGACCGCGCCACGTCACCACGACCACCGTTGTACCGGGGGTGGACACGGCGTGAGACGGTACGCGACGTGCCCAACCTGGTTGTGCTGACCGAGCAGTTGCTGGCCCCGGTGCCCGGCGGGACCGGCCGGTACACCCGCGAGCTGGCCGCCGCGCTGGCCCGGACCGCCCCGCCCGGCTGGGAGGTCACCGGCGCGGTGAGCAGGCAGGCCGACACCGCGGCGGCCCGGGTCCCCGGCGTGCTCGGGCCGAAGGTGCTGCCGCTGCCGCGCCGCGCCCTGATCGCCGCGTGGGAGCACGGCATCCCGTACTGGCCCGGCGGGGACGCCGTGCACGCGCCCACCCCGCTGGCCCCGCCGCGCGGCCGGGTCGTGGTCACCGTGCACGACACCGTCCCGTGGACCCACCCCGAGACGCTGACCCGGCGCGGCGTCGCCTGGCACCGCAAGGTCATCGCCCGCGCGGTGTCCCGGGCGCAGGCGATCGTCGTGCCGACTCAAGCCGTCGCCGACGAACTGCGCCGGTACGCGCCGGGCAGCGCGCCCGTGCACGTCGTCCACAACGGGGTCAGCGACCTCGCCGCGGAGGAACCGGTGGACGTGCCCGACCGGTACGTCCTCGCCATCGGCACCATCGAGCCGCGCAAGGGCTTCGACACCCTGGTCGAGGCCACCGCCGAGCTGGGCGTGCCGCTGGTGGTCGTCGGACCGCAGGGGTGGGGCGGGGTGGACCTGCGCGCGCCCCACGTGCGGTTGCTGGGCCGCCTCCCGGACGCCGGGCTGGCCTACGTCCTGCGCCGGGCCGCCGTGCTCGCCGCACCCAGCCTGGCCGAGGGGTTCGGGCTGCCCGTCGCGGAGGCGATGGCGGCGGGCGTGCCGGTGGTCCACTCCGACGCACCGGCGCTGGTCGAGGTGGGCGGGGGAGCCGGGCTGGTGGTGCCCCGGGGCGACCGGGCCGCGTTGGCCGAGGCGCTGCGGACGGTGCTGACCGACGAAGGTGTAGCGCACCGCATAGTTGCCGCCGGGAAGGTCCGCGCAGAGGCCTTCACCTGGGACAACACCGCCCGCCGAGTGTGGTCGGCGCACCTGTCGCCCGGTCGGACGCGTCCCGTTTGAGCCAATCCACCTTAACCCGGCCGTCGCCACACGTACTCTTCACCGCGTGCCGTCCGTCGAACCCAGCGTGCTGATCGACGCCACCGCCGTGCCCACGGACCGCGGTGGTGTCGGCAGGTACGTGGATTCGCTGGTCGCGGCCCTGGACGCGGACGGCGCGAAGATCACCGTGGTGTGCCAGCCGCGGGACGCCGAGCTGTACGGCAGGCTCGCCCCGAACTCCCGCGTGGTCGCCGCCGCGGACGCCGTCGCCACCCGGACCGCGCGCCTGACCTGGGAGCAGACCTCGTTGCCGCGCCTGGCTTCCCGCCTCGGCGTGGGGGTCGTGCACTCGCCCCACTACACCGTGCCGCTGGCCAACCGGGCCGCCTCCGTGGTCACCCTGCACGACGCGACCTTCTTCACCGACCCGGTCCTGCACTCGTCGGTCAAGGCCCGCTTCTTCCGCGCGTGGACCCGGGCGTCGCTGCGCCGGGCCGCGCTGTGCGTGGTGCCCAGCCGGGCCACCGCCGACGAGCTGACCCGGGTCGCGGGCGCGGACCGGCGGCTGCTGCACATCGCCCAGCACGGCGTGGACACCGAGCGGTTCCACCCGCCGACGCCCGAGGAGGTCGCGGCCGTCCGCCGGACGCTGTCCCTCGGCGACGCGCCCTATGTGGCGTTCCTGGGGGCGTTGGAACCGCGCAAGAACGTGCCGGCGCTGATCCGGGGCTTCGCGCAGGCGTGCCGGGGCCGGGTGTCGCCGCCGACGCTGGTGCTCGCGGGCCAGCCCGGGTGGGACAGCCAGGTCGAACGCGCCCTGGACGCGGTGCCGCACCGGATCCGGGTCATCCGGGCCGGGTACCTGCCGTTCTCGCAGCTGGCGGGGTTCCTGGGCGGAGCGGACGTGGTGGCGTACCCGTCGTTGGGCGAGGGGTTCGGGCTGCCCGTGCTGGAGGCCATGGCCTGCGGCGCGGCCGTGCTCACGACCCGCCGGCTGAGCCTGCCCGAGGTGGGCGGCGACGCGGTCGCGTACTGCGGGGTCGGCGCGGGCGACATCGCGGCGGCGCTGTCGGAACTGCTCGACGACCCGGCCCGGCGGGCGGCCCTGTCGTCGGCGGCCCTGGTGCGGGCCAAGGACTTCACGTGGTCGACGTCCGCCGCGCGGCACCGCCTGGCCTACGAGAGGGCCTTCCGGACCCACCACCGCTGACGCCACTAGGGTGGCCGGCGTGACGCGCTACGGAGACGGACTGGCGGTCGTGACCGTCACCTACTCGCCCGGGGAGACCCTGGACACGTTCCTGTCCACCCTGGCGGACGCCACGACCCGCCCGGTGACGGTCGTGCTCGCCGACAACGGTTCCACCGACGGCGTGCCCGAACGCGCGGCGGCGTCGGACTCGGTGACCTTCCTGCCCACCGGCGGCAACCTCGGCTACGGCGGCGCGGCCAACCGGGGCGTCGCCTCCCTGTCCGACGAGTACGGCTGGGTGGTCGTGGCCAACCCGGACGTGTCGTGGGACCCGGGTTCGCTGGACGTGCTCCTGGAGGCCGCCAAGCGGTGGCCGCGCGGCGGGGCGTTCGGGCCGTTGATCCGCGAACCGAGCGGCGAGGTGTACCCGTCGGCGCGGCAACTGCCGTCGCTGGGTCGGGGGCTGGGGCACGCGGTGTTCGGCAAGATCTGGCCGGGCAACCCGTGGACGCGCGAGTACCGGCAGGAGAGCGCGGCGGTGCGGGAACGTCCGGCGGGCTGGTTGTCCGGGTCCTGCTTGCTGCTGCGGCGGGAGGCGTGGGACTCGGTGGACGGGTTCGACCCCCGGTACTTCATGTACTTCGAGGACGTGGACCTGGGCGAGCGGCTGGGCCGGGCCGGGTGGCTGAACGTGTACGTGCCGGACGCGTCCGTGACGCACATCGGCGGGCACTCGACTTCCCGCATGTCCAACCGGATGTTGGCCGCGCACCACAGCAGCGCCTACCGGTACCTGTCCGACCGGCACCAGGGACCGTTGTGGGCTCCCCTGCGGTTCGCGGTGCGGACGGGGTTGGGCCTGCGCCTGAAGCTGGTGACCCGCAAGTCCTAGCAAGTCGTCGGTCCCCCGCTGCCCAAGCGGTCAGTCCGCGTTGCGGTGCGGGCAGTCCACCGGTGGGGACACACCTCAACTCGGGCTTCTTGCTTGTGTCATCCCCGTATGGCCCGCCCGAAGGGCTACCACAGATTTCCCGGGTGCAGCCGAAAAGTTTTGCGAGGCACGAGCAAAAGTTTTTAGCGGCACCCGGGAAATCTGTGGTTGGCTTTGCCGGGTCATGCGGGGATGACACAAGCAAGAAGCCCTCGCAGTTGTAGTTGTGTCATCCTTGGCGGCTCGCCCGCCGGCGAGGCTCTTTTAATCTTTGAAGTCGCGCTTACGCGCTCAAATCCACGCTGCGCGGGGCTCAACGCAACGCGCTCCGCGCTGCTGGAGGAGGAACGCGCTTCGCGCTCTTGAACAGCGCTGACGCGCTCCCAAGCTTGAACGCGCCGGCGCGCTCTCAAGATCAAAAGCGGCCTGGAGAACCACCGATGGGGGAGGAAGGGCGTCGGTTCCCCCACCGCATGGCCCGGCAAAGCCAACCACAGATTCACCGGGTGCCGCTAAAAACTTTTGCTCGTGCCTCGCAAAACTTTTTGGCTGCACCCGGGAAATCTGTGGTAGCCCTTCGGGCTCCCTTCGGGCAGGCCATACGGTGGGGGAACCGAGGCCCCGCCGTGGCTGGGAGCAGCCCGCCGCGCGGAGCGCGGCCTAAAAGCAGCCGCTGCGCGGCCGACTCACCGTTGAGGCGTGAATTGGCCGTTCAGCCGTTGAGGCGCTGGGACAGGCCCTGCGGGGGCTGTTCCGGGCCGCCGGAGAGGCGTTGGGACAGCGACGGGCGGGAAGTCGACACCTGCTGGACCGTGGGGACCGGGCCGGGGGCGACGCGGAGTTCCGGCTCGGGCGCGGGGGGCTGTGCGGCGGGTTGCGGTGCCTGCTGCGGGGCCTGCTGTGGTGCCTGTTGGGCGGGCATACCGGGCTGTGCGGCCATCGGCTGCGTGGGCTGCGGGTGGGCGGGCATCGGCTGTGTGCCAAGAGGTTGGGCGGCCAGAGGTTGGGTTTGCGGCCCGTGCGGCTGGGTGGTGATCGGCTGGGTTTGCGGGGCCCGGCCGGCGGCGGCCTGGGCGGAGAGGATCATGGTGGATTCCGGGTCGACCATGCGCGGGTCGGCGGCGTTGACCATGGATCTCGGGATCTGCTGGGTGGCCGACGAGTCCATCGGGCTCGTCATGTTGTCCGGGGTGACGACGTGGATGCCACGTGCGCGAGCACGGGCGAGCGCCGCGTCGGCCCGAGCGCGGGGGTCCATCCGGATCTCTCCTGCGTTTCCCTTGGGCCGGCTCGCGGGGGAGCCGGCGGTGCCGATCGGTGACGCTCCGCGACACAGGACCTGCGCCCGTGTCGTCAAGGTGCTCGTGCCAGAGTATTCGCATCCACGAGCGGAAGTAAGCGGAGGAGGCAAAACGGCATGTCGGAGCTGCAAGGCGCCGAGGCGGTGGTTCTGGTCGGGGGCAAGGGGACCCGCCTGCGGCCACTGACGCTCTCGGCCCCCAAGCCGATGTTGCCCACGGCGGGGGTGCCGTTCCTCACGCACCTGCTGTCCCGCATCCGGGAGGTCGGGATCACGCATGTGGTCCTCGGCACGTCGTACAAGGCGGAGGTCTTCGAGGAGCACTTCGGGGACGGCTCGACGCTCGGGCTGGAGCTGGAGTACGTCGTCGAGGACGTGCCGCTGGACACCGCCGGCGCCATCCGCAACGTCGCGCACCTGCTGCGCGAGCCGGACGTGATGGTCTTCAACGGCGACATCCTCTCCGGCGTGGACCTGCGCGGCGTGCTGGAGACCCACCGGTCCAACGACGCGGACGTCACGCTGCACCTGGTGAAGGTCGAGGACCCGCGCCGGTTCGGGTGCGTGCCGACCGACGCCGAGGGCCGGGTGACCGCGTTCCTGGAGAAGACCGAGAACCCGCCGACGGACCAGATCAACGCCGGCTGCTACGTCTTCAAGCGCCCGGTGATCGAGGCCATCCCGGCCGGGCGGCCGGTGTCGGTGGAGCGGGAGACGTTCCCCGGGCTGCTGGAGTCCGGCGCGCGGCTGCAGGGCCACGTCGACACCTCCTACTGGCTGGACCTGGGCACGCCCGCCGCGTTCGTGCAGGGGTCGGCGGACCTGGTGCGCGGGGTCGCGCCCTCCGCCGCGCTGCCGGCCGCGCCGGGGGACGCGATCGTGCTGGCGGACGCGAAGGTCGACGACGGCGCCCGGGTGACCGGCGGGTCGACCATCGGCACGGGCTGCACGGTGGCGTCCGGCGCGGTGGTCGTCGGGTCGGTGCTGTTCGACGGCGCGGTGGTCGGCGAGGGCGCGGTGGTCGAGCGCAGCGTGATCGGGGCCAACGCCCTGGTGCAGGCCGGCGCGGTGATCAAGGACGCGGTGATCGGCGACGGCGCGGTGATCGGCGCCCGGTGCGAGCTGATCGGCGGCGCGCGGGTGTGGCCGGGCGTGGTGCTGCCCGAGGCAGGGGTGCGGTTCTCGACCGATGCGTAGGACGTGGCGGCCGGACTTCCCGCTGGACGTGGGCGCCGTCCTCGGCCCCCTCCGGCGGGGACCCGGTGACGTCGCGTTCCGCGCGGTCGGCGGGGTCTGGCTGACCGCGAACACTCCGGTCGGGCCGGGCACGCTGCACATCACGCGCTCGGACGCGGTCGAGGCGCAAGCGTTTGGCGAAGGCGCGGAGTGGCTGCTGGACGGCCTGCCCGCGCTGCTGGGCGCGCAGGACGACGACGCCGCGTTCGAGAGCCACCACCCGCTGATCGCCGAGACCCGACGCCGGTTCCCGGGCGTGCGCCTGGGGTCCACCGGGCGGGTGTGGGACTGCCTGCTGCCGGCGGTGCTGGAGCAGAAGGTGACCGCGATCGAGGCGCACCGGTCCTACGCGCAGTTGTGCCGCCGCTTCGGCACCCCCGCGCCGGGACCGGCGACCGGGATGTTCGTGCCGCCCACGCCCCGGGCGGTGCTGTCGATCAACGACTGGGAGTGGCACAAGGCGGGCGTGGACGGCGCGCGCCGCCGTGCCCTGATCGCCGCCGCGCAGGTCGCGCACCGGCTGGAGAACGCGGCCGAGTTGCGCGGCGAGGCCGGCCGGGCGCTGCTGTGCAAGGTGCCCGGTATCGGGGTGTGGACGGCGGCCGAGGTGGCGCAGCGGGTGTGGGGCGACGCGGACGCGGTGAGCTTCGGCGACTTCCACCTCGCCGGTCTGGTGGGTTGGGCCCTGCTGGGCCGCCCGCTGGACGACGACGGGATGGCCGAGGTGCTCGCGCCCTACTCGCCCCAGCGCCACCGGGCGGTCCGGTACGTGGAACTTTCGGGCGCCCGCAAGCCCCGCTTCGCGCCCCGCTTCTCGCCGCGCGACTACCGCGCGATCTGAGCGCGAGGCCGCGTCGGCTTGTCGCGTCGCGTTCCCCGACGATCACGCTTGTCGATCGGCGGGGAACGCGGCGCGACGAGCCGACTTCCCGGCGGCCTCGCCCGCGACGCCGGAGGCGGCGCCCCGCGACACAGCAGCAGCAACCATCGGATGCAGGTCGTCGACGTTCGACGGCATCGCGTCCAGCGGCCACCACTGGAGGTCGACGGACTCTTCGCTGCGAACCGGAGCGGCGTCGATCGGCGCGCGCACCAGGAACCGCACGTCGAAGTGCCTGGTGGGAACACCCAGCGAGCACGTGATCGGGTGCACGTCCAAGTGGATCGGCGTCGGGTCGATGGTCAGGCCCTCGATGCCGCTCTCCTCCGTGGCCTCCCGCAGCGCCGCCCCGGCCAGCGTCTCGTCGGACGGCTCGCAGTGCCCGCCCAACTGCAACCACCGGCCCACCCGCGGGTGCAGCGTCAACAGCGTGCGCTCACCGGCCGCGTCGACCACCAGCGCGGACGCGGTGATGTGCCCCGGCTCGCACGACCGCTCGCACCCGTCCGGGCGGGCCGCCAGGAAGCCCAGGTACGCCTGGCGCAGGGCCTCCTGCTCCCGCTGAACGGGCCGCCACGCCGTCAACACGTCCACCGCGTCCGCGTGCAGGCTCACAGCTCCACGAACCCTTCCTCGACACCGCGCGGCGGGCGCGGGGTCAACGGCTCGACCGGGTGGCCCACCGCCACCGCGCCCAGCGGCTCCCACGTGTCCGGCAGGTCCAGCACGTCCCGGACCACCTCGGGGCAGAAGATCGTCGACGACACCCAGCACGAGCCCAGGCCCTCGGCCGCCAGCGCCACCAGCAGGCCCTGCACGGCCGCGCCTCCCGCGATGGTGAACATGGTGTGCTCCGCCGCCGTCCGCGCCGGGTCCGGGTAGCTGTGCGCGCCCTCGGCCACCAGGAACGGCAGCACGATCTCCGGCGCGTCGCGCAGGAAGTCGCCGCGCGCCACCCGCTTGGCGATGCGCTCCTCGGACCACCCGTCGGCCCGCAGGTCGGCCTGCCAGCGCGCCAGCATGGCGTCCAGCAGGGCCACCCGACGAGCCCGCAGGTGCACGAACCGCACCGGGCGCGTGTGGTGCGGCGCGGGAGCGGTCAGGGCCGCGCCCACCGCCCTGCGCAGCACGGACGCGTCCACCGGGTCGGCCGTGAACGACCGCACGGACCGGCGCACCAGCACCGCCTCGGCCCGCCCCTGCGCCACCGCCTCGTCGACGCCCAGCCGGAACATGTCGTCCTCGATCGGCCGCACCAGGTCCCGCGCGGACGACCCGTCGTCCACCGGCGCCAGGCCCCGGACCACGGCCACCGGCACCGCGCCGAGCTTGCCCTTCACCAGGTCCGCCGCGGCGGCGACTTCGTCGGCCAGCGCCACCTCGGTCACCACCAGCTCGTTGCCCTGGGCGTCCACCGACCCCGCGTACCGGTGCAGCACCGCCAGCCCGGACGCGCCGATCGCCGAGTCGGTCTGCCCGACCCGCCACGCCCGGCCCATGGTGTCGGTCACCACGACCGCCACCTCGACGCCCAACCCCTTGTTCAGCGCCGCCCGCAGCGCCGACGCCGACCCGTCCGGGTCCACCGGCAGCAACGCGATCTCGTCGCCGGCCACGTTCGACGCGTCGACCCCGGAGGCCGCCTGCACCACGCCGAGCTTGTTCTCGGTGATCAGCGTCCGCCCGCGGCGGGCGAGCACGCGCACCGCCTCCGCCTCGACGTACGACCGGCGCACCGCGTCCCGCTGCTCGGGGTCGGTCGGCACGGACACCAGCCGACCCTCCACTTTGGACAGCACCTTGCTGGTCACCACGACCACGTCCCCGGACTCCAGCCAGGGCGCGGCGGACGCGATGGCGCCCGCCAGGTCGTCGCCGGGGCGGAACTCCGGCAACCCGGGCACCGGCAGGATCGTCACGGCCCCGGCGGAAGCGTGGTCAGCCAACGGACACACCGGCCAGTTCCAGCGCCGCGCGGGCCATCGCCGCGGTGGCGTCCACATCGGACATCAGCAGCGGCACCGCGCGCACCGCCACACCGGGCACGTCGCACCGGTCGCCGGTGTGCACCAGCCACCCGTCCAGCACGCCGCCCTCGGTGGTCTTGCGCGACCCGTAGAGCCGGCCCACCGCCTCCGCCGACGTCTCCACGCCGATCGCGGTCAGGCACGCGTCCGCCATCCCGCGCAGCGGCTTGCCGCCGATGATCGGGGACAGGCCCACCACGCCGGCCTCGGTCTTGCGCAGCGCGTCCCGGATGCCCGGCACGGCCAGGATCGTCCCGACGCTCACCACCGGGTTGGACGGCGCCAGCAGCACCGCGTCCGCCTCCAGGATCGCGTCCACCACGCCGGGCGCGGCGGTCGCGGTCTCCGCGCCGACCGACGCGAACGACTGCGCCGGCAGCGACGCCCGGTGCCGCACCCACCACTCCTGGAAGTGGATCGCCCGGGTCTCGTCGCCCTCCGACACGACCACGTGGGTCTCGACCCGGTCGTCGGACATCGGCAGCAGCCGCACACCCGGCTGCCAGCGGTGGCACAGCGCCTCCACCACGGCCGACAGGGGGTAACCCGCGCGGAGCATCCGGGTGCGCACCAGGTGCGTGGCGATGTCCCGGTCGCCGAGGCCGAACCACGTCGGCTCCGCGCCGTACTTCGCCAGCTCCTCCTTGACCGTCCAGGACTCGTCCGCGCGACCCCAGCCGCGCTCGACGTCGATCCCACCCCCCAGGGTGTACATGCAGGTGTCCAGGTCGGGGGTGATCCGCAACCCGTGCATCCACACGTCGTCACCGGTGTTCACCACCGCGGTGACCTCGTGCTCAGGGGCACCCAACAACGACTTGAGGCCGACGAGGAACCGAGCCCCGCCCACCCCTCCCACCAGTACGACGACCTTCACGGGACGCCATCCTCCCACCGGGGCCACAACGGCCCGCACTCAGCGCTGAACTACCGGGGCGAGTCAGCGCCAGAACATGAACGCGCCCTGACCGAGCCCGGCCCACAGCGGCTCGCCGCCGACCAGCCCGAACACCGTGTAGGACAGGTCGAAGAAGATCGCCGCGATCGCCGGGAACGCCAGCAGCACCGCGAACAGCACCAGCGGCGCCCACGGCCGGGCCTTCGCCCCGAACTGCTGCGCCTGGTAGGACATCCACGGCTCGATCACGCCCCACCCGTCCAGGCCCGGCACCGGCAGGATGTTCAGCACGAACGCCAAGATCTGCAGCAGCGCCAGGTACGACAGCGCGGCGGAGAGCCCGGGTGGCGGCTGGAACAGCAGCACCGCCAGGCTCAGCAACGCGCCCAGCACCAGGTTGCTCACCGGTCCCGCCAGCGACACCAGCGACTCGACCCGCTTGTTGCGCAGGGCGTGGTGGTTGATCCACACCGCGCCGCCGGGCAGCGGGATGCCGCCGAACGCCAGCAGCACCAGCGGCAGCACCAGCGACATGATCGGATCGGTGTAGTGCCGGATGTCCAGCGTCAGGTAACCGCGCGATTTCACCGCGTAGTCGCCGCCGCGGTAGGCGACGACCGCGTGCCCGAACTCGTGCAGGCACAGGGAAACCGCCCAGCCGCCGAGCACGAACAGCACGGTGCCGGCGATCACCAGGGGGTCGTCGATCGGGGATTCGGGGTTGCCGAACAAGGTCAGCACGGCGCCTGCCACCGTGATCGCGAGCAGGCCGAGGAACAGTGGACTGGGTCGCACCGCTGATCGCTTCACCCCACCAGTGTGGCCTTCCCCCACCGGTGGTCGACAAGGCAGGCTGGGTTCGGCCGATCGGGGCGTCCTGGTCGCTCCGCGTGCCGCGCGAATCACCGTCTGTGCTGCGAGTCAAGGTTATTCCCGCCGATCGATCGAATATCCCCCTTCCTGTGGACTCGGCTTGACCGGGTGTTGTGACACAGGTGTAATCACATCGGTGTCATTCGTCGTTGTGGGGACGGCGAGTGGTGTCCGCCAACCGGGGAGAGCGGAAGGCGAGGAGGCGGACGGTATGCGGGAATTCGACGGGGGTCGTGACGTGGACGGGGACGCGCCGGCGCGGGAGTCGGTGGTGTTCACGGAACTCTTCGACGCGACCGACGAGCAGGACTGGCAGGAGCGCGCCCTGTGCGCGCAGACCGACCCGGAGGCGTTCTTCCCGGAGAAGGGCGGCTCGACGCGCGAGGCCAAGCGGATCTGCCTGGGCTGCGAGGTGCGCTCCGAGTGCCTGGAGTACGCGCTGCAGCACGACGAGCGCTTCGGGATCTGGGGCGGGTTGTCCGAGCGGGAGCGGAGGAAGCTCAAAAAGCGCGCCGTGTGATCGTCCGCGCGGTGCCCTGGCCTACCGTGTCGTCCCACGGGTAGTCGGACGGACGGGAGCGGCACTTGACGAGCGGCGCCACTCCACGGCTGCGCACCGCGCCCGTGCTCGCCGTGCTGGTGTGCCACGACGGCGACCAGTGGCTGGGCACGGCCTTGTCCGCGCTGCGCCGGCAGCGCCCCCGGCCGCGGCACGTGATCGCCGTCGACACCGGGTCCCTCGACCGCACGCCGAAGATCCTCGCCGAGGCCGCGGTTGGTCCCGATCGGGTGATAGACGGGATCTTGACCCTGCCCCGCGGCACCGGGTTCGCCGAGGCGGTGCACGCGGCCGTCGACCACGCGGTGGAGCGGTGGGGCGACCCGGGCGCCTGGCTGTGGCTGCTGCACGACGACTGCGCGCCCGACCCGGACTGCCTGTCCCTGCTGCTGACCGCGGCCGAGGTGTCGCCGTCCGCGGCGGTGCTGGGCCCGTTGAGCCTGGACTGGGCCGACCCGCGGCTGGTGGTCGAGGCGGGGCTGTCCACCGACTCGTCCGGGCACCGGCAGACCGGCATCGGCGGCGTGGAGTTCGCCGGGTCGTTCCAGCAGAGCACGGAGGCGCTGGCGGTGCCGTCCGCGGGCTCGCTGATCCGGCGCACGGCGTGGGAGTCGCTGGGCGGCTACGACCGGGAGCTGCCGCTGCTGCGCGACGACATCGACTTCGGCTGGCGCGCCAACCGCGCCGGGCACCTCGTGCTGTCGGTCCCGGTCGCGCGGATGCGGCACGTGCGGGCGGTCTCGCGGGGGATGCGCAAGCTCGACGCGGCCGTGGCCCGGCCGGGGCCGTTGCTGCGCGGCGTCGACCGGGCGCACGGCCTGCGGACGTTCCTGGTCAACTGCGGTGGCTTGGCGTTCCTGTGGGGCGTGCCGAGGCTCGCGGTGCTGGGGTTGCTGCGCGCGCTGGGTTTCCTTGTGGTGCGGCGGTTTTCCGATGCGCGCGGGGAGTTGGGCGCGGTCGGGTACGTCCTGGGTGGACGCGCCGGGTTGCGCGCGGCCCGTGCGGCACGACCCGACAAGGGCGTGGTGCGCGGGCTGTTCACGACGCGGATCACGAGGCTGCGCAACGCGGTTCGGGGTGCGTCGGCGTACCTGATCCGGCGGCGGGTCGAGGCCGACGCGGCGCTGGGGCGGTTGCCGGAGGACGATGTCCGGCCGGTCGCGTGGTCGCCACCGTCCGAAGTGGAGCGTCGGGTGGTCGGCCCGTCCGCGCTGCCCGCGGGTGTGCTGTCGCGGCGGCGGCCGGTGCGGGTGACCGGCGGGTTGCGCCGGCCGGCGACGACGGTGCCGGTGGAGGCGCCGGTGCGGGGCTCGTTGCGCCCGTCGCCGCGCCCGCGGCCGTCGCCGGTGCCGCGCGGCGGGTCCGTGGTGTTCGTCGAGGTCGACCGGGCGCGGATGCTGTGGTCGCTCGTGCTGGGTCCGCCGCTGGTGCTGGTGCTCGGCCTGGTCGTCTTCGGCGTCTTGGCGAACGCGTCGCGGATCGGGTTGGACCTGTCCGGTGGGCGGCTGCTGCCGGTGCCGTCGCTGGCCGAGGTGTGGTCGGAGTACCTGGCGGCGTGGCACCCGGTGGCGGGCGGCACGTCGGCTCCCGCGCCGGCGGCCCTGGCGGTGCTGGGGACGTTGGGCGTGCTGGTCGGCGGTCCGGCGGTCGCGGTGGCGCTGCTGTTGATCGGCAACGCGCCGCTCGCCGGGCTGTCGGCCTACGTGGCGACGCGCCGGCTGCCCGTGCGGCGGCCGGTGCGGGCGGTGGTGGCGGCGGCGTACGCGCTGGCCCCGGCGGCGACGTCGGCGGTGAGCCAGGGACGGCTGGACGTCGTCGTGGTCCACGTGCTGCTGCCGGCGGTGTTCGCCGGGGTGCTGGCGGTGCTGCGGGGCGGCTCGGGGACGTCGTGGCTGCCGGTGGCGTCGGGGACCGCGCTGGGGCTGGCCGTGGTCGGTGCTTTTTCGCCTCTTGTGCACGCCTTGGTGGCGGTGGGGGCGCTCGTCGGGTTCGTCGCGCTGCCGGGGCGGGTCGGCGACGGGCGGCGGCGGGTGGCCGGGCTGTTCATCGTGGTGCTGCTGCCGATGGCGTTGCTGATGCCGTGGCCGGCGGTGGTCCTGCGGGACCCGTCGATCGTGCTGCACGGGGTGGGCGCGTTCATGCCGTCCGAGCCGGTCGCGGTGTGGGATCTGCTGGCGTTGCGGCCGGGTGGGCCGGGGGCGCTGCCGTTCGTCGGTGGGCTGGTGGTGCTGTTCGCGCTGGTCGCCATGGTGTCGCGGTTCTCGCGGGCGATGGTGCCCGGGCTGGTGGTGGTCGTCGGGGCCGGGCTGTCGGTGATCGTGCTGCGGACGGTCGAGGTGTCGCCGATCGGGGGCGGGTCGGCGGAGCGGGGCTGGACCGGTGCGCCGCTGGTGGTCGCGTCGTGGGGGTTGCTGTGGGTGGTGCTGGCGGCCTGTCGGCGCGATGCCCGGCCGTTGGCCTTCGAACGGGTCTTCGCGCTGGCCGGGGTGGTCGCGGTGGCGGCGCTGGCGTGCTGCGGGTTCCTCGGGATGCGGACCGGTCCGTTGACCGCGTCGGCGGCCCGGCTGCCGTCGACCGTGGCGCAGGAACTGCCCCGGACCGGTCGGTCGGTGCTGGTGCTCGGGACGCCCACGCGGCAGGTGGCCGGGCGGATGCCCGCGTTCGGCGACGACGACATCGTGCCGGTGCCCGGGGCGGCGTCCCGGCTGGACCGGTGGCACCGGGACCTGGTCGGCGGGGAGCCGCGGGCGGCTCGGGCGGCGTTGGCCCACGCGGCGGCGTCGGGCGTGGCGTTCGTGGTGACGGAGGACCGGGCGTCGGGGCAACGGCTGCGGGACGCGGTGGGTGACCTGGTCGCGGTCGCGCCGCCGATGTCCGACGGGCGGCCGGTGTACCGGGTCCAGTTGGCGGCGGGGAACGCCGTGCTGCTGTCCCCGGAGCTGGCTCGGCGCGCCCGGACGGGTGGGACGCCGCCGGACTCGCTGGGCGTGCCGGGGATCGCTCCCGTCGAGTCGGCTCCGCCGGAGGTGGGGGTGCGGGTGTCGGAGGGGCCGGAGGGGCGGTTGCTGGTGGTCGCGGCGGACGAGGAGCCGGGGTGGTCGGCGACCGTGGACGGGCGGCCGGTGGCTGTGGTGCGGGCCTGGGGCCACCTGGTGGGGGTGCCGGTGCCGGCGACCGCGTCCGAGGTGCGGGTCGAGGCGTCCAGCACCCTGCGGGAACTGTTGTTGCTGGTACAGGCCGCCGCAGCCTTGTTCACCGCCCTGACCGCGATCCCGTCCCGCCGCCGGGCGTGACCCCCGGCTACTCGCCGTCGATCACGTCCGGGTCGAGGCCCAGGTAGTTCGCGACCTGCTCGACCAGCACGTCGTGGACCAGGTCGGCCAGGTCCGCGCCGTCCTTGGCGCGGGCCTCCAACGGCCGCCGGTAGAGGACGATGCGGGCGCGGCGGTCCGTGCCGGCCGGGAGGAGGCGGGCCAGGGGGACGTTGCCGTCCTCGACCACGTCGCCGTCGTCCGACGAGGCCTGGACGTCCGGGACGTCGTCCACCGCCACGTCCAGCTGGGTCAGCTCCGTGCGCCAGCGGGCCTCGATGGGCTCCAGGGCCTCCAGGACCAAGGCGTCGAAGCGTTCCGCACGGCTGCGGGCCGCGGGCAGCGTGGCCGGGTACAGCGGGCCGCGCAGGCCCCGTCCGTGGCGGTCGCGCCTGCGCCGCCTCGACGGGCCTTGACGTCGGGATCCCCTGGCCATCACCACGGCGTACAGGTTAGTTCCCCCGACCGAGGGGGCCGCCCTCGACCTGAGGTCGCGTCGGTCTGTCGTCCGGTCTCCAGCCCGGTCATGCCCTTTGACCGGGGTGGAGGCCGGGTGATGGGCCGACTTTCGGGCGACCTCAGCGCGACGCCGAAGGCGGCGCCATCCAACACCGACTTGGCCAAGTCCACCGACGCGCTGAGGGCAATCCAACACACCTGCGCCCGGACGCGATATCGTCCCCGCCGTGCGGAGCGTGAGACGGTGCTCGCGAACCGGGTGCGCGAACCCGGCAGTCGCCACGCTCACGTACGCCTACGCGGACTCCACGGCGGTCGTCGGACCCCTAGCCACCTACTCCGAGCCGCACAGCTACGACCTCTGCGAAGAACACGCCCTGCGCCTCACCGCGCCGCGCGGCTGGGAGGTCGTCCGGCACCAGGGGCAGTTCGTGGCACCCGAACCCACCGTGGACGACCTGACGGCGCTCGCCGAGGCCGTGCGCGAAGCGGGCCGGGCGGATCGGCCGGTGGAGGCCCCGGAGGTGCCCGCGGGCACGATCCGGCGAGGTCACCTGCGGGTTCTGCCCGATCCTAACGAAGACTGAACGGACCCGACACAGCTCTGACGTCAGCGCCGGTAGGCTTCGGCACGCCCACGTCAAGAGCCGAACCGGGAGTGTGGCTGTGCGCGATCTGTCCGGCATCGTCAAGGCCTACGACATCCGCGGTGTCGTAGGCGAACAGCTGGACGCGGACGTCGTCCGCGAGTTCGGCGCGGCCTTCGCGCGGCTGGTCGGCGGACCGGCCGTGGTCATCGGCCACGACATGCGCGAGTCCTCGCCGGGGCTGGCCGCCGCCTTCGCCGAGGGCGTCACCGCCCAGGGCGTCGACGTCATCAGCATCGGCCTGGCCAGCACGGACATGCTGTACTTCGCCTCCGGCAAGCTCGACCTGCCCGGCGCGATGTTCACCGCCAGCCACAACCCGGCCCAGTACAACGGCATCAAGCTGTGCCGCGCGGGCGCCGCGCCGGTCGGCCAGGACTCCGGGCTCGCGCAGATCCGCGCCGACGTGGAGCAGGGCGTCGCGGACGCCGAGGGCGTGACCCCGGGCACCCTGTCCGAGCGGGACATGCTCACCGAGTACGCCGCCTACCTGCACGAACTGGTCGACCTCTCCGGCTCCCGGCCGTTGAAGATCGTCGTGGACGCGGGCAACGGCATGGGCGGCCACACCGTCCCCAAGGTCTTCGAGGGCCTGCCCATCGAGGTCGTCCCGATGTACTTCGAGCTGGACGGCAGCTTCCCCAACCACGAGGCCAACCCACTGGACCCGAAGAACATCGTGGACCTCCAGGCCCGGGTGAAGGAGGAGGGCGCGGACGCGGGTGTCGCGTTCGACGGCGACGCCGACCGCTGCTTCGTGGTGGACGAGCGCGGCGAGCCGGTGTCCCCGAGCGCCATCACCGCCCTGGTCGCGGTGCGCGAGCTGGCCAAGGACCCGGGCGGCACGATCATCCACAACCTGATCACCTCGCACGCGGTCCCCGAGATCGTGCGCGAGCACGGCGGCACGCCCGTCCGCACCCGCGTCGGCCACTCCTTCATCAAGGAGGAGATGGCCCGCACCGGCGCGATCTTCGGCGGCGAGCACTCCGCCCACTACTACTTCCGCGACTTCTGGCGCGCCGACACCGGCATGCTGGCCGCCCTGCACGTGCTGGCCGCGCTCGGCGAGCAGGACGGCCCGCTGTCCGCGCTGACCGCCGACTACGAGCGCTACGCGGCCTCCGGCGAGATCAACTCGACGGTGGCCGACCAGGCGGGCAGGCTGGCAGCCATCAAGGCGGAGTTCGGCGCGCGTGAGGGCGTCACGCTGGACGAGCTGGACGGTCTCACGGTCGGCCTGCCCGACGGCTCGTGGTTCAACCTGCGGGCCTCCAACACCGAGCCGCTGCTGCGGCTCAACGTCGAAGCCGCCGACGCGGCCTCCGTCGCCGCGCTGCGCGACGAGGTCCTGGCGATCGTGAGGGGATGACAGCCGTGGCCGTCCAACTCGACCCCCAGCTGCTGGAGATCCTGGCCTGTCCGGGCCCGGACCACGCGCCGCTCAAGCCGGGCACCGCCGACGACCCGCAGGCCGACTTCCTGACCTGCACGTCGTGCGGCCGGTCCTTCCCGGTCCGGGACGGCATCCCGGTGCTGCTGCTCGACGAGGCTGTCGAGCCGTCGGCGGGGTGATCGGGTGCTCGACGACAGCCTCCTCGACGACCAGGCCCGGCTCGCCGACGTCGACACGAGCGGTCTGCTCCGCGCCGCCGCGCGGGCGGGCGCGCAGGTCCGGGCCACCGCCGAGGCGGCGGAGGAGCTGGGTGTGCGGCGGGTGTTCGCCGAACGCCCGCGCGCCCTGGTGCTGGTGACCCGGCCGGGTGTCGCGGCCGCCGTGGCGAAGCTGGTGACCGCGCTGCTCGGGCCCGCGTGCCCGGTGCCGGTCGTGGTCGCCGAGGACGTCCCGACCTGGGTGGGCGCGCTGGACGTGGTCCTCGCGCACACCGAGGACCCCGGTGACGTGGTGCTGGCCGAGGCCGTCGACCGGGCGGGGAGGCGGGGCGCGCGGGTGCTGCTGACCGCCGAGCCGGACGGCCCGGTGGCCGCGTCGGCGGCGGGTCACGCGCTGCTCATCCCGCCCCGCGTGCCGGTGCCGCAGGGCTTCGGGTTCGCGCGGGCGTTCGCCGCGTGGGTGGTGGCGCTCAACGCGCTCAAGCTGCTCGACGTCGACATCGAATTGGTGGCCGACGAGTTGGACCGGGAGGCCGAACGCGACCACCCGATGCACGAGTCGTTCGTCAACCCGGCCAAGACGCTCGCGCTGCGCGTCGCCGACCGCACCCCGCTGCTGTGGGGGCTGGACGAGCCGGCGACGGCCGTCGCGGCGCACGGGGCGGGCGTGCTGGCCTGCTACGCGGGCCTGGTGAGCGACGTGGCGGGCTACCCGCAGGCGCTGACCAGGTCGGTGCTGCACCGCCGGGCCGTGCACGGCACCTCCGGCGCGGACATCTTCGCCGACCCGGAGGACGAGTCCGACGGCCTGGTGCGGGTGCTGCTGCTGGCCGTGCGCCAGGGCCGGGCGGCCGAGGTCGCGCGGCGCTCCGCGCAGGACACCTTGCCGGGAGCCGACGTGCTCGAACCGGCCGAGGAAGTGACCGGCGGCGACGCGGTGTGCTCCGCGCTGCTCGCCCTGCGGTTCGAACTGGCCGCGCTGTACCTGGGGCTCGCGGCGGGGACGCTGGGTGGCCCGGGGCTGTACGCGCCGGCCGTGTGAGGGGATTTCGCTGTGGAACTGCTGCACAACGCGGTGCGGGCGTACGCGTGGGGTTCGCGTACCGCCATCGCCGAGCTGCTCGGGAGGGAGGTGCCCGCGCCGCACCCGGAGGCCGAGCTGTGGATGGGAGCCCACCCCGGCGACCCGTCCCGGGTGCTGCGGCCCGACGGCGAGCGCTCGCTGCTCGACCTGCTCGCCGAGGAGCCGGACGCCCAACTCGGGCCGCGCTGTGCCGAGCGGTGGGGCAGCCGGCTGCCGTTCCTGCTCAAGGTGCTGGCCGCCGACGAACCGCTGAGCCTGCAGGCGCACCCGTCGGCCGAGCAGGCCGCGCTGGGGTTCGCGCTGGAGGAGAAGAGCGGCGTGCCGATCGAGTCGTCGGTGCGCAACTACAAGGACCCGTCGGCCAAGCCGGAGCTGATCTGCGCGCTGACCGAGTTCCACGCGCTGGCCGGGTTCCGGGCGCCGGAGCGGACGGTGGCGCTGCTGCGGTCGCTGGAGGCGCCCGACCTGACCCCGTACACCGAGCTGCTGGCCGCGCAGCCGGACGAGGACGGCCTGCGCGCCCTGTTCACCACGCTCATCACCCTGCCGCAGCCGGCGCTGGACGCCCTGCTGCCGCAGGTGCTGGACGCGTGCGTGCTGCACGTGAAGGAGCGCGGCGAGTTCGACCTGGAGTGCCGCACCATCCTGGAGCTGGGCGAGGCGTACCCCGGTGACGCGGGCGTGCTGGCCGCGATGCTGCTCAACCGGCTGGTGCTCAAGCCCGGCGAGGCGATCCACCTGCCAGCCGGCAACCTGCACGCCTACCTGCACGGCACCGGCGTGGAGATCCTGGCCAACTCGGACAACGTGCTGCGCTGCGGCCTGACGCCCAAGCACGTGGACGTGCCCGAGCTGATGCGGGTGCTGGACTTCACGTGCGGCGACATGGCGGTGCTGGCGGGCGAGGAGACCCAGCCCGGCGTGTGGACGTACCGGACGCCCAGCCCCGAGTTCGAGCTGTCCCGCCTGGAGCTGGCCGCCGGCGGCGAGACCCGGGTCAACCACCACGGTCCGCAGATCCTGCTGGTGACGCAGGGACGCGCGAAGCTGGACTGCGGCGGCCAGGTCCTGGAGGTCTCGCGCGGCCAGTCGGTGTGGGTGCCCGCGGCGGACCCCGCGGTGGTCGTCACGGCCGACGCGCCCACCCGGCTTTTCCGGGCAACCGCAGGCAGCGACTAAGGTCTCGGCACTAGGGTCGACAGCGGCAAACCGGACGTTTTGGGTGAGGGAGCAACCGTGTCAGCAGGAGGCGGTACCAGGGCGATCATCGCCGCGTTGGTGGCCAACGCCGGGATCGCGTTGGCCAAGTTCGTCGGCTTCCTGATCACCGGGTCGTCGTCGATGCTCGCCGAGGCGGTGCACTCGGTGGCCGACACGTCGAACCAGGGCCTGTTGCTGCTGGGGCAGAAGACGTCCCAGCGCAAGGCCACGCTGAACCACCCGTTCGGCTTCGGTCGGGACCGGTACTTCTACTCGTTCGTCGTGGCGCTGCTGCTGTTCAGCCTCGGCTCGGTGTTCGCGCTGTACGAGGGCATCCACAAGCTGGAGGCCCACGAGCCGCTGTCGTCGCCGTGGGTCGCGGTGGGCATCCTGGTGGTCGCGATCGGCCTGGAGACCTACAGCTTCCGCACGGCGATCGTGGAGTCGAAGCTCATCAAGGGCGACGCGACGTGGTGGCAGTTCATCCGCCAGTCGAAGGTCCCCGAGCTGCCCGTGGTGCTCCTGGAGGACTTGGGCGCGCTGGTCGGCCTGGTGCTGGCGCTGTTCGGCGTGGGGCTGTCGATGATCACCGGCGACCCGGTGTGGGACGCCGTGGGCACCATCTGCATCGGCGTGCTGCTGGGCGTGATCGCGATCATCCTGATCGTGGAGATGAAGTCGCTGCTCATCGGCGAGGGTGCGGCTCCGGCGGAGCTGGACGTGATCGTGGACGAGCTGGCGGCGGGCAAGGTCCAGCGCGTCATCCACATCCGGACGCAGTACATCGGGCCGGACGAGCTGCTGGTGGCGGCGAAGATCGCGCTGAACCCGGGCTTGACGGTGGCGGAGGTGGCGGAGGCCATCGACTCGGCGGAGCAGCGGGTGCGGAACAAGGTCCCGGCGGCCCGGTTGATCTACTTGGAGCCGGACCTGGACCGGTCGCTGGCGACTTCGTAGAGGTCCGTGCGGCCGAGGACGACGAGCTGCTTTGCGGCGTACTCGTCGCCTCGGCGGGTCCGGTCTTCGAGTTCGGCGAACTGGCCGCGTTCCGCGAGGAGCGCGGCCAGTTCCCTTTGGGCGGGTATGAGCCCGACGTCGGCCATCGCCCGCAGCCTGGCGAGGTTGCCCGCGCGAGCCAGTCGCGTGGCCACCCACCTCTCCGGCCAGTACTCGGACGACCGGCACAGCGCGAGCGCCTCGGCTCCGCGACCGGCGTCGACGAGCAGGTCGGCGAGCAGCATGTACAGGTTGAACTCCTCCCAGGCCGCTTCCCGCCCCAGGCCGTCGAGGTGGTGGCGCAGCAGGTCGATCGCCTCCGCCCGCCGGTCGACGTCGACCAGGGCCGTTGCCAGCCGTTCGACACCGGCTCCCGACTGGGACGCGAGGGTGCGTGCGCGGTCCTCCTGGCCGGCGGCGAGCAGGAGTGCCAGGAGTCGTCGCGAGGGAACGACGTCCGGCACGCGAAGCTTGTCGACTTCAGCCACACCCGCCGCCACCCGGCCCGCAGCGAGTTCCTGCTCGGCGAGCCTCACACGGCTTGGAGCGAGCCGGTCGCGGCGAGCCGGCGGAGCATCAAGATGTTGCCCGCTTCGGCCAGGCGTTCCGCGAGCCCGTCAGGTGGTCCTGGGTCTCGTTCAGCCACAACACCACACCGGCCCGACCCCGGCCCTCACCACCGCCAACAGGTCCTCGGCAGTGCGCGGGTACACCACCGGCCAATCGGGGAAGTGCCGCAGCACCGCCTCGTACAACGCCCGGGTCTTGCCGGTGGACGACTCACCCGTCAGCACCACCATCACCGGCCGACGAGCAGCCAACAGCGCATCAAGCTCATCGTCGTGCGCACGCCGCACATAAGGCGGCAAATCAGGCAAACGGCCCGCGCCCACCGTGATCGCCGGGTGGACATCCAGGTCGAATGGATGCCACTCCGCGATCCCACGCGCGGTGGGCGCGGGCCGTCCAAGAACACCGAAGTGAACGCCCCCGGTGATCGAGCCGGCCTGGACGACGGTGGTCGCCTCGCCGGACAGCTCGTTGTGCACCGGATCGGTCACGTCGATCGACGCTACGGCACCTCGTCCGGCTTCACCACGGGCACGTTGGTGACCCCGTGCCCCTTGCCCAGCAACGAGTGCCGCCGGCTGTAGACGAAGTACACGAGAACGCCCAGCGCCATCCACGCCAGGAACCGGACCCACGTCAACGCGGTCAGGTTCAGCATCAGCCACACGCACGCGGCGATCGACAGGATAGGCACCAACGGCACCAGCGGCACCCGGAAGCCCCGCGGCAGGTCCGGGCGGGTCTTGCGCAGCACCAGGACACCCGCCGACACCAGCACGAACGCGAACAGCGTGCCGACGTTGACCATCTCCTCCAGCTTGCCCGCCGGGAAGAAGCCCGCCGCGATCGCGACCAGCACGCCGATGAGGACCGTGATCCGGTACGGCGTGCCGTGCGTGCCGGTGCGCGCCAGGCCGCGCGGCAACAGGCCGTCGCGGGACATCGCGAACAGCACTCGCGACTGGCCCAGCATCAGCACCATCACGACCGTCGTCAGACCGGCCAGCGCGCCGACCGAGATGACCGTCGCCGCCCAGTCCACGCCGTTCTCCGCGAACGCCGTGGCCAGGGTCGCGCGGGACCCGTCCGGCTGGGTCTTCAGCCGGTCGTAGGGCAGCATGCCGGTGATCACCAGCGACACCGCCACGTACAGCACGGTCACGATCGCCAGCGACCCGAGGATGCCCCGCGGCACCGCCTTCTGCGGGTTCTTCGTCTCCTCGGCGGTGGTGGCGACCACGTCGAAGCCGATGAACGCGAAGAACACCAGCGACGCCGCCGCGAGCAGCCCCAGCACGCCGTACGTGCTGCCCTCGAAGCCGGTGAGCAGCGAGAACAGCGACTGCTCCAACCCGGTCGCGGTGGACCCGCCGGTCTGCGCGGGCGGGATGTACGGGCTGTAGTTCGCGGCCTTGACGTAGCCGATGCCCAGCACGATCACCAGCAGCACCACGGCGACCTTCACCGCGGTGATCACGGCGCTGACCCGCGAGGACAGCTTGGTGCCCACGACCAGCAGCACGATCAGCGTGGTGACCAGCAGCAGCGAGCCCCAGTCGACCTCGAACCCGGCGACGACTGCGGTCGTCTTCAGGTCCAGGCCCAGCTGCCCCAGCACCGTCTGGAGGTACAGCGACCACCCCTTGGCCACCGCCGCCGCGCCGACCGCGAACTCCAGCACCAGGTCCCAGCCGATGATCCACGCCATGAACTCGCCGAACGTGGCGTACGAGAACGTGTACGCGCTGCCCGCCACCGGCACGGTCGACGCGAACTCCGCGTAGCACAGCGCGGCCAGCGCGCAGGCCACCGCGGCGAGCACGAACGCCAGCGACACCGACGGCCCGGCGAGGTTGCCCGCCGTGGAGGCGGTCAGCGTGAAGATGCCCGCGCCGATGACGACGGCGACGCCGAACACCGTGAGGTCCCACGCGGTGAGGTCTTTGCGGAGCCTGGTGTCCGGCTCGTCGGTGTCGGCGATCGACTGTTCGATCGACTTGGTGCGCCAAAGCCCGTTCCCCGGCACGGTGCTTCTCCTCCTCGTCGAGGGTTGTCCTGACGGCGGACCAGCCTGGATGCCGGCCGTCACCGGGTAGCTTTCCCCACATGACCGTGCTCTGCCTGGACGTGGGCTCGACGTGGACCAAGGGCGCCCTGGTGTCGGCGACCGGCGACCTGCTCGGGACCGCGCAGCGGCCGACGTCGCCGCCGGAGGTGCTGGACGGGGTCGCCGCGGTGTCGGCCGAGTTGGGCGGTGCGGACGAGGTGCTGGCCTGCTCGTCGGCGGGCGGTGGGCTGCGGCTCGCGGTGGTGGGGCAGGAGCGGCTGGTCAGCGCCGAGGCGGGGTACCGGGTGGCGCTGTCCGCGGGTGCCCGCGTGGTGCACGTCTCGGCGGGGCTGCTGGACGGTGCCGGCCTGCGGGCGCTGCGCGCGGCGAAGCCGGACCTGGTGCTGCTGGTCGGCGGCACGGACGGCGGCGACACGTCGGTGCTGCTGCACAACGCGGACCGCATCGGCCGCAACCGCCTGGCCTGCCCGATCGTGCTGGCGGGCAACGTCGAGGCGCGCTCGCGAGCCCTGGACCTCCTGGCCGGCCGCACGGTGGTGGCGGCGGACAACGTCCTGCCGGACGTGGGCGAGTTGGCCCCCGGCCCGGCCAGGTCGGCGATCCGCGAGGTCTTCCTGCGGCACGTGATCGGCGGCAAGGGCCTGTCCCGGGGACCGCGCTTCCGCCGCTTGGTGCGGGCTGTGACGCCGGACGCGGTCCTGAAGGGCGTGTCTCGGCTGGCCACACAGGACAGTGAGGGCGCCGTGCTGGTGGTGGATGTGGGCGGCGCCACAACCGACGTCTACTCGGCAGTGTCCACTGTGGACACCAAGGAGCGCACCGTGGCGCTTCCGCCGGACCGCCGCACCGTCGAGGGCGACCTGGGGATGCGCTGGTCCGCGCCCGGTGTCGTGACCGAGGCGGTGACCGAGAAGCTGATCGACAAGGCCGAAGCCGCCGTCCTGGCGACGGAAGCCGACCGCCGGGCCGCGGACGTCCGCTACCTGGCCGAGGACCCCGCCGTCGACCTCCGCCTGGCCGCCCTGGCCGCGGTCCTGGCCGTCCGCCGGCACCTGCGCCTGGTCGACGGCCAACTGGGCCCGCAGGGCGCGGGCCGCCTGGTGCTGTCCGGCGGCGTGTTCCGCCACGCGCCCGATCTGTCCGAAGTGGACCGGACGCTGCGCGAGGACCCCGTGCTGCGCCCGATCCTCAAGTCGGCCGCCATCTCGGTGGACCGCTCCTACGTCCTGGCCCCGGCGGGCCTGCTCGCCGACACCGGCCGCACCGAGGCCGCCGACCGCCTGCTCACGAACCTGGGGTGAGCCTCCCCACTGGGGTGGACGTCACAACGTGCGCGTCACATCCCGCTGGGTGCGCGTCACATCCCGCCGAACCGGCGCAACCGGTCGAGGTCCGGGATCAGCACGTCCCGCCGGACGTGGCTCACCACGACACCCGCCTTCCGCAGGTCGCTGAACGCCTTCTCGGCCGTCCGGGGCTTCATCCCGGCGATGGAGGCCAGTTCGACCTTGGTCAGCGGGATGCCGAGCACCCAGCCCCCGGCCTGCTCGGTGCCGTGGGTGCCGACCAGTTCGGCGAGCACGCGCGCGACGCGTTCCGCCGCCGGCCGGGCGAGGAAGTCGCGGCGGCGGTCGTTGACCCAGCGCAGGCGCTCGTTGAGCATCGTGATCAGCTCCACGAACATGTCCGTGCGCCGGTGCAGGAACGCCATCAGCTCCTTCGACGTGATCAGCCGGGCCACGACGTCGCCGCAGGTCACGACGGTCGCCGAGCGCGGTCTGCCGTCCATCGCGGCCATCTCGCCGACCAGGTCGCCGCGCCCGCGCACGCCCAGCAGGCCGGTCTCCCCGGACTCGTCGGTGACCTGGACCTTCACCACCCCGTCGAGCAGGAGCAGGGCGTGGTTGTCCGTCGCGCCCTGCTCGATGACGCGCCGGTCCGCCGGGTAGCGCACCAGCGCGCCGATGCCCAGCAGCTCCTGCCGGGTGGCCGGCCGCAGCCGGTCCATGAGGGTGCGGACGGGCCAGTCCTGTTCAGCCATCTCCACCCCCGCTGAGAGGTTCCACATGGGAGAAGAGGGCCGACGGCACGGCCCGGTACTGCTCCATCCGGGCGGTGCCGAACCCCGTCCTCACCCGCCCGGGACGACATCGGGTGACGACGTCGGTCCGGGCGCGTTGCGCGCCACCGGCAGGACCAGGCCGGGTGCCGCGGTCGGCGCGGCCAGGTCCTCCAGGCCGGCCGCGACCGCCACCGCCCGGTCCCACTCCGGGTCGGACGTGTAGTCGGCGTGCCGGTTCACGCCCGGCGCCCACCGCCGCCCCGGGAACGGGCCGCGCTGCGGGTCCGGCAGCCAGTGGTCGCCGCCGAGCACCAACGCCCCGGTCGGGCCGCGCTGCGCGGGCGGGAGGGCGCCGGTCGTCCCGTCCGGCAGGAAGCCCACGCCCAGCAACATGCCGTCGAACACCTGCCGGCCCCACGTCGTCACCGCCCCGCCCAACGGATCGGTGCCCCGGCACAGCGCCCGCCACCGCCCGTTCAAGCCACCCGACAACGCGGCCAGCGAGCTGTGCGGCACGACCGCCGGGAAAGCGCGCTGGTACGCCCACTGCAACTGCGACCCCGTGGTCACCAGGCCCAGCCGCGCCACCTGGTCCTCGGGCAGCTCCTCCACCAGCCGGGCCGCCGCCACCGCCGCCAGCAGCGAGCCCTGCGAGTGCCCGGCCAGCACCACCCGCGTGCCGGGGTCGGCCAGGTGCTCCCGCACCCGCGACACCAGTTCCGGCACCACCTTCAACGCGTAGCAGGGCGGCACGACCGGATGCGCCTCGCGCGGCCAGAACGCCGCCAGGTCGGCCAGCACCCCGAGTTGCCGCGCGGTGTCCGGTCGCCGGGCCGCCAACCACACCGCCCGCAGCAACGACAGCGCCAGCACGGCCAGCACCACGACCCCCGCCGCCGCGAACGGCCGCGCCCACCCCGGCGGGTCGACCTCGCGCAGCCGCAGCACCGCCGCCGGCACCGCGCCCGCCACCAGCACCCCGGCCGCGATCAGCACCACGTGGTGGCTGTGCCGCTGCTGCCACCGCGCCCACCACCAGGCCCGCGCCGCCCGCACGACGTCCCGCGCCCGACCGGAGTGCAGCAGCGCCGCCTCCCGCGCCCACTCCTCGCCCCGGCGCAGCGCGCTCCACCGCACCATCCCCGTGGTCAACGCCATCACCAGCACCGCGGCCAGCCCCGCCACCCCGGCCAAGCCCCACAGCAGCGCGATGTAGTCGTACCCGCGCGGCAGCACGCCGTGCCCGAGCAGCCGCCGCAGCGTCAGCGCCAGACCCGCCCCGAACCCGCCGCCCAGCAGCGCCGCGACCGCCACCACGGGCGCGGCCATCCACCCGCCCGCCCACGGCCGCTGGTCGCGCGGCAGGTCCCGCCAGGCCCGCCGGGCCAGCAACGCCGCCGGCACCAGCAGCAGACCCAGGCCCACGCACACCAGCGCGACCAGCGCCGCCACCACCTGAACGGCCAGGTCCGCGCCCGGCAACCGGTCCGGCAGCCGCGTCAACAACCCCACCGCCACCGCGAACACCGCCCACGCGCACCCCAGCAGCACCCGCCGCGGCCGACGTCCGAGCACAGCCCGCAGCCACCGGCCACCCCGGTGCGGCGCGCCGCCGGTCGGGTCGTCCAGCAGCATCCCGGCCAGCGCGGCGAACCCGACCAGCGCCACGCCCAGCCCCCAGCACACCCACAGCGCCACACCGTGCCGCCCGGGCGCGACCAGCGGCCCCAGCGGCCCGCCCAACCCGACCACCACGGCCGTCCCCAGCGCCGCCACGAGGTGCAGCACCCGCAGCGCGGGCACGTCCGGGTCCGTCGCCACGTGCGCACCGGGCAGGCTCGACCCCACTGGGCCGGACGCCGGCACGTGCTTGCGCTCGATCCGCCAGTCCACACTGGACACCCGGTGCAGCACGAGCACCACCAGCGCGATCGGCGCCATCCCGACCACCGACCGCAGCCACGGCAGGTCGACGAACGGCCCCCACAGGCACGTCGACCCGGGCGCGAGGCACTGCGCGGCCACCAGGTCCAGGCTGATCACCGCCACCTGCGCCACCAGCAGCACGGTCAGCAGCAGCGCCGCGAGCCGCAAGAGCGCCCGCAGCGCGACCCCGAGCAGGTGCGCGGACACCGACCCGGCGGGCACCGGCGGCAGCATCCAGTGCGCCACGTTCGCCAGCGAGAACGGGAACAGCAACGCCCACGTCGCCTTCGCCCACCCGCCGGAGGTCATCCCGCCCCACACGTACCCCTCGACCACCCGCGGCACCGGCCGCCCGCCCGCCTGGAGCACCGGCCCCGGCGCCGGTCTGCGCAGCCGGTCGGCCGGGCGCACGATCCGCCCCAGCCCGTCACCGGCGACGTCCACCGCGGCCACCGCGTCCACCAGGGACTGCGGGGTGGTGCCCTGGACGCCGTGCACGCGCAGTTCGACCACCCGGGTGTCGGGGCCGGGAATCAGCACGAAACCTCCCGCGAGCCGTCCTCGCCAGCCCCGCCATAGTGGTGCATCGCCGGTCCGGTCGCAGCCGACCCGGAGCCCCGGCGTGGCGGGCGGTAGGGTCGGCAGCCGACCCCGAGATGGAGGAACCCGTCATGACCGCCGAGAGGCTCCAGACCCGCAACGGCATCGATTTCGCCGTGGCCGACCTCTCCCAGGCTGAGTTCGGCCGCAAGGAGATCCGCCTGGCCGAGCACGAGATGCCCGGTTTGATGGCGCTGCGGCGCGAGTACTCCGAGGTGTACCCGCTGAAGGGGGCGCGGATCTCCGGCTCGCTGCACATGACCGTGCAGACCGCCGTGCTCATCGAGACGCTGGTGTCCCTCGGCGCCGAGGTCCGCTGGGCCTCGTGCAACATCTTCTCCACCCAGGACCACGCCGCCGCGGCGGTCGTGGTGGGCCCGCACGGCACCGTCGAGGAGCCCAAGGGCGTGCCGGTGTTCGCCTGGAAGGGCGAGACGCTGGAGGAGTACTGGTGGACCGCCGAGCAGATGCTGACCTGGCCCGACGGCGGCGGCCCGAACATGATCCTCGACGACGGCGGTGACGCCACCCTGCTGGTCCACAAGGGCGTCCAGTACGAGAAGGCGGGCGTCGTGCCGGCGGCCTCGGAGGACGACCCGGAGGAGTGGCAGATCGTCCTGGAGACGCTGCGCAAGTCGCTGGCGGCGGACTCCGGCAAGTGGACCAAGATCGCCGAGGGCATCCGCGGCGTGACCGAGGAGACCACGACGGGCGTCATGCGCCTGTACCAGCTGGCGGCGGCCGGCGAACTGCTGTTCCCGGCGATCAACGTCAACGACGCGGTCACCAAGTCGAAGTTCGACAACCGCTACGGCATCCGCCACTCCCTGATCGACGGCATCAACCGCGGCACCGACGTGCTGATGGGCGGCAAGGTGGCCGTGATCTGCGGTTACGGCGACGTCGGCAAGGGTGCGGCGGAGTCCCTGCGCGGCCAGGGCGCCCGGATCATCGTCACCGAGATCGACCCGATCTGCGCGCTTCAGGCCGCGATGGACGGCTACGACGTGCAGGTGCTCGAGGATGTTCTGGACAAGGCCGACATCGTGATCACCACGACCGGCAACAAGGACGTCGTGCGCATCGAGCACATGGAGCGCATGAAGCACCAGGCGATCGTCGGCAACATCGGCCACTTCGACAACGAGATCGACATGGCCGGCCTCCAGCGGTACCCCGGGATCCAGCGGATCAACATCAAGCCGCAGGTCGACGAGTGGGTGTTCCCGGACGGGCACAGCATCCTGGTCCTGTCCGAGGGCCGCCTGCTCAACCTGGGCAACGCGACCGGCCACCCGAGCTTCGTGATGTCCAACTCGTTCTCCAACCAGGTGATCGCGCAGGTCGAGCTGTTCACCAAGCACCAGGAGTACGACAAGGAGGTCTACCGCCTCCCGAAGAAGCTCGACGAGAAGGTCGCCCGCATCCACCTGGAGGCGCTCGGCGGCAAGCTCACCAAGCTGACGAAGGACCAGGCGGAGTACATCGACGTCGACGTCGAGGGCCCCTACAAGCCCGAGCACTACCGCTACTGAGTCGAATGGCGCGACTGGCGTCGCGCGGCTCGGCCGCCCGGGAGGTCGGCTCATCGCGCCGCGTTTCCCGCCGATCGAAGAGCGTGATCGTCGGGAAAGGCGGCGCGAGAAGCCGACGGCGGCCTCGCAAGGTATGCCCACGGCCCGGAGCCTCGGCTCCGGGCCGTTCCGCGTTCACGCCCCATGATCCGTAACGCCGAAATCATTTCCCGCGATGCACGAATGCCATCGCAGACAGTGACATCGAGGGGGCGCGAGCGTGGCGTTGTTCGGAAACAGGGAGAACCCGGAGGCAGCGGCGCTGTACGACCAGTTGATGGGCGCGCAAGCCACGATCAACGAACTGCGCGGCTGGGTGCACCAACTCCGCGGTGCGGGCGCTCAGGCCGCGGAAGCCGAGCTGCGTGATCTTCGAGCGGCCGTCGACCAGCAGAAAGCCACCTTCGACGCGTTAGGTGCATCGCGGCGACAACTGTCCGCCGAGCTGGCGGCCCTGCAATCGCAGCTGGTCGAGACCCGCGAGCTGGCCCTTCTCCAAGAAGTCGGCGTCTACGAGTACGCGCACCCCTTGGACGACGTCCTCGCTTACAAGGAGGCGTTGGCGACGCTGAAGCAGCGCATCAAGGACGCCGCCAAGGGCGACGCTGTCACCAGTCAGGTGAACTGGGCGGTCAACGGCTCGGTCAAGGAAGGCCAGAAGCTCGGCCGGGACATGGCCAAGCTGATGCTCCGCGCCTACAACGCCGAGGCCGACAACGCGGTCCGCTCGGTCAAGCCGCACACCCGCGAGTCGGTCAAGGAGAAGCTCTCCAAGACCCGCGAGACCGTCGGCAAGCTGGGCGCGCTCATGGGCATCTCCATCTCTCTCGACTACCACCGCCTCCGCCTGGTCGAGATCGACCTCACCGCCGACCACCTCGTCAAAGCCGAGTACGAGCGCGAAGAGGCGAAGGCCCACCGCGAGAGGCTGCGCGAGGAGGCCAAGGTCGCCAAGGAGATCGAGCGGGAGCGGGCGAAGCTGGCCAAGGAACGGGCGCACTTCGCCGCCGTGGTCGCGCGGCTGGAGGCCAACGGCGACCTCGAAGCCCTCGCCAAGGCCCGCGAGCAACTGGCCGAGGTCGACCAGGCGATCGCGGGCGTGGACGAGCGGGCCGCCAACCAGCGCGCCGGGTACGTCTACGTAATCTCCAACATCGGCGCGTTCGGCCCGGCCATGGTCAAGATCGGCATGACCCGCCGCCTCGACCCGATGGACCGCGTCCGCGAACTCGGCGACGCCTCGGTGCCGTTCCGGTTCGACACGCACGCCCTGTTCTTCTCCACCGACGCGGTGGCGCTGGAAACCGCCCTCCACCAGCGGTTGGCGCACAAGCGGGTGAACCTGGTCAACAACCGGCGCGAGTTCTTCTACGCCACGCCCGCCGAGGTGCGGGAACTGCTGCTCGACCTGGGTGACGACCACGTCCTGGAGTTCACCGAGACCGCCGAGGCGGTGGAGTGGCGCGCGTCCGACCCGAGGCGGCGCGGCGCGACCCCCGTACCGGTGGCGGTCGGCGCGCACACCGACGCCGGCGGCGACGGCGACCTGTCCGACGACGGGGGCGAGTGATGACCCGTCCCGCCGCCTGGCTCCCCGACCCTCTCGACGACGCCCTGGTCCGCTACTGGGACGGCCACCGCTGGACCTTCCACACCGCCGTCCGCCAGATCGCGCAAACCGTGGCAGCGGCACCACCGCCGCAGCCCTCACCACCCCCGGCGCTCCGCCCGGACGTGGCCTCCGCCGTCGAGCGCACACGTGGAGCGCTGATGGGCTCGATGAAAGAGATCAACCTCCTCCCGGGCTACCTGTACCCGGAGGAACGCGTACTGGCCCTGACCTCGGCCCAGGGCGAAGGCTTCGGAGTGCTCGCCTGCACGGACCGCCGCCTGCTGTTCCTGTTCGTGGGCGTCCTGCGAAAGCAGTTCATCCAGGTCGACTGGAACCAGACAAAGGGCATCACCTACGACCGAACCTCGAAGGCCTTCGCCGTCTACACGACCAAACCCACAAGACGAGCCATACCGGCGTTCTCGGTACGGGTCGCCCGGGTCGAGGACGCCCAAGCAGTGGCCCAAGCAGCGCAAATGGCCTCATCCGCACCCCGACTGGACGTCTACTAGGCGCTCCACTCCACGCCGATGCCCGCGGTCCCCGGCCCGATGTCCGTGAAATACGCGCTCACCACCCCGCCGATCCCGCACACCAAGTCCTCCACGTCCACCGGCACGGTGTTCGGCTCGGCCCGGAACTGCTTGGTGCACCGGGCCGGCAGTGCTCGGCGGCTGAAGGCGAGTTGGAGCAGGTAGCTGCGGCACGGGGTGCGGAAGGTGCGGACGTGGCCGGGGGTCGGGCCGCCGGTGTCGTCGACCACGGTGAAGCAGAAGACGTGCTCCTCGCCCTCGTCCAGCCGGCGGTCGAACAGCAGCTCGAAGACCAGGGTCCTGGGTTGCCGGCGGAGTCTGCCCTGCCGGCACCCCTCGGCCGGTCTGACCAGGGCGTTCTCCACCGCCGAGCCTTCGTCGCCCCGGTGCACGGCCAGGAACCGGTCCGGCCCCGACCGCAGCGCCCGCACCACCAGCCGCGTGGTCACGGTGCGGCGTTCGCGTTGGGGGCCGACCAGGACGGTGTCGTGGGCGGACAGCACCTCCAGGTCCCGGTTGTCCGGCACGGCCTCGAAGTCCGTCGGGGCGACCCAGGTGGGCTCCGCATATCCCCGCGTCGGGCGCGGCTGGGGACGAGTGCCGACCAGGGCGACCAGCGAATCGGCGGGCAACCGCAGCACAGTCTCCAGGGCGCGGACGGTCTCCAACGCCCGCGGCACCTCCGGGTGACGCAAGCCCCGCTGCCAGTAACTCAGCGTCGACTGCCCGACCTGCACGCCGTGCTGCCCGAGGTGCGCCCGCAACCGGGCCAGGGAAAGCCCGCGGTGCGCGATGGCGTCGTGCAGCGCGCGGTGGAACGGGCCGTAACGCAGCGTCTCGGCCAGGGCGCGCGGCAACCCGGGTGGGTGGTCGACCGACTCGGCCGACGTGGCGTGGCCGGAATCCGCGGTCACCGCGGCACCACCCTCTTCCGCACAGGCCCCAGGTTGGGAACACCGTAGTCACTCGTTCTGGTGAGAGAAAGATCGCCCAGTCACCCGACTGGGCGATCTGATGCCCCCGATCGATGAGGAAGGCCGCCCCTTAGGGTGGCGGCGTGGGAAAACTCGTCGTGATCGAGGGCCTGGACGGGGCCGGCAAGCGCACGCTCGCCAAGGCGCTCACCGACGGCCTCGCCGCCCGCGGCGCGAAGGTCGTCACCGGCGCCTTCCCGAGGTACGACGAGGACGTGCACGCCGACCTCGTCCGGGACGCCCTGCACGGCCGGCTCGGCGACATCACCGACTCCGTCCACGGCATGTCCGTCCTCTACGCCCTAGACCGCCGCGACGCCGCCGCCAAGATCCGCGCCGACCTGGCCCAGTACGACGTCGTCCTCCTCGACCGCTACATCGCGTCGAACGCCGCTTATGGGGCGGCACGACTGCGCGAGCACGCCGACGGCGAGTTCGTCGCCTGGGTCAAGGCGCTGGAGGTGGACCGCTTCGGGACCCCGATGCCGGACCTCCAACTCCTGCTCCGCGTCCCGGTGGCCGTCGCCGCCGACCGCGCTGCCCACCGCGAGGCCACTGAACAGCGCGAACGCGACCTCTACGAGTCCGACGACGACCTCCAGGCCCGGTGCGCCGCCGTGTACGACGAACTGGCCGCCGCGCACTGGCTGTCACCGTGGGAGGTCGTCGACGGGGCGGCGAACACCGACGTCCAACCGCTGCTCGACCGCTATTTCACCCATTAGTATTACGAAGTAACAAAACGTGACCGCCGCACCGATGAGTCGCTGACGAACCCCTTCGGCGAGGGCGAGGTCGGCACGTGGAACGGCGACCGAGAGCGACCACGGAGTGGACCCGTGCGACGACCAGCGGCGATGAGCCCTGGGTGGTGCGGAGCGCTCCAACCATTAGTGGGACGATGTTGGGTATGAAGGCACGCGTGCTCGTGGTGGACGACGACCCCGCTCTGGCGGAGATGCTGACCATCGTGCTGCGGGGCGAGGGTTTCGATACCGCGGTGGTGGCCGACGGCGCCCGCGCGCTGCCCGCCCTGCGCGAGTTGAAACCGGACCTGGTCCTGCTCGACCTCATGCTGCCCGGCATGAACGGCATCGACGTGTGCAAGGCGATCCGCTCCGAGTCGGGCGTCCCGATCGTCATGCTCACCGCCAAGAGCGACACCGTGGACGTCGTGCTGGGCCTGGAGTCCGGCGCGGACGACTACGTGGTCAAGCCGTTCAAGCCGAAGGAGCTGGTCGCGCGCATCCGCGCCCGCCTGCGCCGCACCGAGGCCGAGCCCGCCGAGGTGCTCCAGATCGGCGACCTGACCATCGACGTGCCGGGCCACGAGGTGCTGCGCGAGGGCCGGCCGATCCAGCTCACCCCGCTGGAGTTCGACCTGCTGGTGGCGCTGGCGCGCAAGCCGCGCCAGGTGTTCACCCGCGAGGTCCTGCTGGAGCAGGTGTGGGGCTACCGGCACGCGGCCGACACCCGCCTGGTGAACGTCCACGTGCAGCGGCTGCGGTCCAAGGTGGAGCGCGACCCGGAGCACCCCGAGGTGGTCCTGACCGTCCGCGGCGTCGGCTACAAGGCCGGTCCTCCGTGACAGGTGCGAGATGACCCTGCTCGACTCCGCCCGGCGCGAGCTGCGGCGCGGCATCGAGAGCGCCCGCCGTCACGGCGTCGCCTTCGGCGAGCTGTGGCGGCGGTCGTTGCAGTTGCGCGTGGTGGTGAGCACCCTCGCGCTGTCCTCGGCCGTGGTGTTCGTGCTGGGCATGGTGCTCCAGGTGCAGATCACCGGCCAGCTGCTGGAGACCAAGACCGAGGCGGCGATCCGCCAGGCCGACGCCAGCGCCGCCGCGGTGCAGCCGGACCTGTCCGGCCTCAACCCGGGCCCGGACAGCGTGCGCGCCCGGTTCACCGCCGCCCTGAACAAGATCAACGCGGCGGGCGCGGGCCTGGACTCGTCGTCCTCCGGCGCGGGCGCGTTCGAACCGGTGCTCTACGACCCCGTCGAGGTCGGCCCGGACGGGCTGCCCACGGCCGTCGGCCCCTGGGGGGACGTGCCGAAAGGCCTGGTCAAGATGCTCGACCAGGGCAGCGCGGGCTACCAGATCACCACCGTGGAACGGCCCACCGGACCGACCACGCTGCTCATCGTGGGCAAGCCGGTCAGCACGTCGTCCCGCGCCATGCACCTCTACCTGCTGTTCCCGCTGACCGGTGAGCAGGCCACCGCGGACGTCGTCCAGTCCACGCTCGTGGTCGGCGGTGTGGTGCTGCTGTTGCTGCTCGCGGTGATCGCGAACCTGGTGACCCGGCAGGTCGTGCGGCCGGTGCGGCAGGCCGCCGAGATCGCGGAGCGGTTCGCGGACGGCAGCCTCGACGAGCGGATGCCGGTGGTCGGCGAGGACGACGTGGCGCGGCTGGCCGAGTCGTACAACGAGATGGCGGCCAGCATCCAGCGGCAGATCCACCAGCTGGAGGAGTTCGGCCAGCTCCAGCGGCGGTTCACCTCGGACGTCTCGCACGAGCTGCGCACCCCGCTGACCACGGTCCGGATGGCCGCCGACGTGCTGCACGCGTCCCGCGAGCAGTTCCCCAGCGGCCTGGCCCGGTCGACTGAGCTGCTGGTCGACGAGCTGGACCGGTTCGAGTCGCTGCTCGGCGACTTGCTCGAAATCTCCCGCTTGGACGCCGGCGTCGAGGAGTTGGCCGCCGAACTGGTGGACATCCGCGTGCTGGCGCGGCGTGCCCACGACTCCGTGCGCGCCATCGCGAACAGCAGCGGCACCACGATCGTGATGGACCTGCCCGACCACGAGGTGACCGCCGAACTGGACTCCCGGCGCGTCGAGCGCATCCTGCGCAACCTGCTGGCCAACGCGATCGACCACGGCGAAGGCCTGCCCGTCGAGCTGACCCTGCGCGGTGACGGCGACGCGGTGGCGGTGACCGTGCGCGACCACGGCGTCGGCCTGCGGCCCGGCGAGGCGGAGCTGGTGTTCAACCGGTTCTGGCGGGCCGACCCGTCGCGCAACCGGCGCACCGGCGGCACCGGCCTCGGCTTGTCGATCTCGCTGGAGGACGCCCGCCTGCACGGCGGCTGGCTGGAGGCGTGGGGCGAGCGCGGGTACGGCGCGGTGTTCCGGCTGACCCTGCCGTGCCGCCACGGCCACGAGCTGACGTCGAGCCCGCTGCCCCTGGAACCGCCCGACCTGCCGCCCGTGGTGGCCGAGCCGGAACCGGACGAGGAGGCCACCGGCGAGGTCGAGCTGACCGAGGAGGAGATCACGTGGCAGCCCGCCGAGCCGGTGACGGGCGAACGCGAGGAGGTCCGGTGACCTCCCCACGCCCGACGACGCCCGGTCGCACGGCGGCCCGGCGGTTGTTCGCCCTGGTTGCGGCTCTGCTCGCGCTGTCGGGCTGCGCCGCGATCCCGACCCAGACCTCCCCGGTGCCGATCAACCCGTCCGCCGGCAACAACACCGAGGCCGCCGCCCCGAAGCCCGCCAAGGGCATCGACCCGCTCACCCTGGTCCGCGAGTTCGTCAACGCCTCCGCCAACCCCGACGGCGACTACGCCGCCGCCCGCGCCTACCTCACCGAGGACGCCAAGAAGACCTGGGACATCAAGGTCGCCCCGACGATCATCGAGTCGACCTTCAACACCGTTCCCACCGGCGCGGACCTGCCCTCGGACCCCAAGCGCCGCACGGTCCTGCTGCAGGGCAAGAACATCGGCTCGCTGGAGGTCGACAACTCGTTCGTGCAGCGCGTCGGCGACCTGACCGCCTCGGTCGGCCTGGAGACCGACGAGGACGGCGAGTGGCGCATCTCCGACCCGCCGGACGGCATCTACGTGCCCCAGTCCGGGTTCAACTCGAACTACCGGCGGGTGACCCTGTACTTCTACAACCCCGACTTCACCGTCCTGGTGCCCGACCCGCGGTACGTGGTGGTCACGCCGTCCACCTCGATCCCGCGCCGGGTGACGGAACTGCTGCTCAAGGGTCCCGCGGTGGGCATGCGCGGCGCGCTGGTGACGGCGATCCCGAACGGGGCGTCCCAGCGCACCAACACGCAGGAAGCCGACGACGGGGCGTTGCAGGTGGACCTGACCAAGGTCGGCGACCTCACCGTGCAGGTGCGCAAGCAGATCGTCGCGCAGGTGGTGAAGTCGCTGGTCGGGGTGTCGAGCAGCCGGATTCGCGTGCTGGTCGAAGGTGCCCGGATCTCGGCCGACCAGGCGGAGTGGCGGCTCGCGGACGTCCAGCCGTGGACCGGGGAGGAGCTGGTCACGCCGGACGCGGACCTGTCCGGCCTGGTGGTCAGCGGCGGCCAGGTGCGCAAGCTCGCGGGCGGCGAGCCGATCAAGGGGCCGTCCGGGTCGGGCGAGTACCAGGTGGTCAGCGCGGCGCAGTCGTTGGACGGCACGCAGTTGGCCGTGGTGAGCCGGGTGGACGAGAAGAACGTCCGCTTGCGCGTCGGGAACCTCGAAGAGCCGTTGGCCGCGGTCGACCTGCCCGCGGCGACGCTGACGCGTCCCACGTGGCTGCTGGGGAGTCGGGAGGACGAGCCCAGCAAGGAGGTGTGGACGGTCGCGGACGGCTCGAACGTGGTCCAGGTGCTGAAGACCGACGCCGGGTGGCGGGCCAACGCGGTGAACGCCTCCGAGCTGTCGTCGACGTTCGGGCCGATCACCGAGCTGCGGCTGTCCCGGGACGGCACCCGGGTCGCGGCGGTCGCGGGCGGGCGGTTGGTGGTCGCGGCCGTGGTGCGCGGCCAGGACTCGTCGGTGTCGCTGCGGCTCGCGCGCAACCTCCAGCCGACCGTGCTGGGCACGGCGGTGCTGACCGTGGACTGGCTGGCGCAGGACGTGCTGGTGGCGGGGACGTCGCTGGCCTCGTTGCCGATCGCCAAGGTCAACGTCGACGGCCTGAAGGTGGAGCGCTACAACGCCTCGAACCTGACCGTCCCGGTCCGCTCGGTGACCGCCGCGCCGGGCCGCAACGTGGTGGCCGTGGACGAGAGCGGCCTGTGGAGCGCCGGCGACGTGGGCGACGTGTGGCGGGCGTCCGCGGTCAAGGTCGAATCAGGCGCAAAGGCTTTCTACCCGGGCTGACGGCCTGAGATCGCACCTCCGGCCACCGGCACCCGGGGGTTTCGCAACTCCTCCCTCACCGCCGCGCACGAAATTGTCGGTGGTCGCCGGCACGCTCGATCACATGCTGATCAACCTGCTGTTTCCGCCCCGTTGCGCCGCGTGCCGAGCCGAGGGTGCGCTGTGCTGTCCCCGGTGCCTCGGCGCGTTCGGCCCACCCCGATCCGTCCGCGCATCCGGTAAAGGCCCGCCGGTGTTCACGCTCGCCGATTACGCGGGCGCCGGACGTGAACTCCTGCTCGCGTTCAAGGAACGCGGGCGGCGGGAGCTGGCGGCCGTGTTCGGCGCGCTCGTGGCGGCGGCGTTGCCGAGGCTTCCCGGTGTGCGTCCCGACGAGTTCGGGAAATGGTGGCTGGTGCCCGCTCCGTCACGGCGGGCGGCGTCCCGACGGCGCGGTGGTTCCCACCTGATGAGAATCGCCCGGGCGTCCGGTGCGTCGGTGGCCCCGATCCTGGGTTTCTCAGCGGGCGTGCGCGACTCCGTCGGGCTCGACGCGGCGGCCCGACGAGCCAACCTGAGCGGTCGCGTGCGAGTGCTCCCGACAGGCCTGCCACCTCCGGGAACAGCGGTCGTGCTGCTGGACGACGTGGTCACGACGGGTGCGACGGCGGCGGAGTGCGGTTCGGTGTTGCGGGCGGCCGGGTATCGCGTAACCGCCGTCCTGACGCTGACCGCGGCCCGCTCAACCCACCCACACGGGTGATTCGAGGCGGGAACCCCTCGGCGCGCTCGCCCGTTGGCCGGGTATGAGGCGCGCACGGAGGCCGTTCGGCGCAGTGACCGAGGCGGCGGCCGCCCGCGCGTTCCTGGGCCGAACGGGTGAGCCGCCGTCCCGGCGTCGGTTCGGCGCGTCCGCCTGGCGCACCGCCGGTGCCCGTTTTCCGTCGCTCTGCGTCACGAACGAAAAATCATGGAGTTCCCCCGCCTCGGGGGCTGTCGCATCGGCGAATACCGGGCTAACGTGCACCGCTATCAGCGTTCCCGGCACGCGGGGAGGAGGCGAACAGCCCATGACCCTGGCGCCGGTGGAGCGCTGAGGACAACCCTCAGCGACAACGCGCGAAGGCGATCGCGCGACCGGTGCCGCAGCGATCCAATGCCATTGCTCGCAGCTAACGCGAGGGAGGTCGTGTATGGACATCGTCGTTAAGGGCCGCAACGTCGAGGTGCCCGATCACTACAGGGTGCACGTCGCCGAGAAGCTGGCCCGGCTTGAGCGATACGACCGCAAGGTCATCCGCTTTGACGTGGAACTCTTCCACGAGCCGAACCGCAGGCAGTCGAAGAACTGCCAGCGGGTGGAGATCACGGGCAAAGGACGTGGCCCGGTAATCCGATCCGAAGCGTGTGCGGGCGACTTCTACGCCGCCCTGGACTCCGCGGTCACCAAGCTCGAGAACCGCCTGCGCCGGTCGCACGACCGACGGCGGGTGCACCACGGGCGACGGGGCCCGACTTCGGTCGCCGAGGCGACCAGCGGACTGGGGGCGCCGCTTCCCCCCGTCCAGACCGACCACGAGGGACAAGCACAGGGCATGTGGCTCGGGCACACCGCGTTGCTCGAGGCCGAGGAGTCCGAACCGACCTACGGGGGCATGGCGGAAGTGCCCTCGCAGCAGCGGTGGGACGACGTCGAGGAGAAGCTGCCCGGCCAGATCGTGCGCGAGAAGGAACACGCGGCCAAGCCGATGACGGTGGACCAGGCCCTCTACGAGATGGAACTGGTCGGCCACGACTTCTACCTGTTCTCCGACGCCGACTGCGGGCGCCCCAGCGTCGTCTACCGACGGAAGGGATTCGACTACGGCGTGATCCGGCTGGCCTGAGGGAGCCGGCCCAACCCAACCTCAACGACCCCCGGCGTTTCTCTGCACGCCGGGGTTCGTGCCGTCCAGGCCCGGAAACCAGTGGTCACCCCATCGTGTGACATACAGAATCCGCGACCAACCGCCCCCTCACGCGTCCCGTAAACAAGGAGCGCGGCAAACGGCCCCCACCCAACCCTCCGTCGGCCCGCCCGGCCCGGCCCGGACCAGCACCCCCTCCGCCCAGCAACCCAACCCACCCTCCCACCACCCACTCGCCACCCCCGGCCGCTGCCCGCCCCGCTCGCCCCGGCCGCTGCCCGCCCCGCTCGCCCCGGCCGCTGCCCGCCCCGCTCGCCCCGGCCGCCGCCCGCCCCGCTCGCCCCGGCCGCCGCCTGCCCCGCTCGCGCCGCCCCGGCCGCTGCTGGCCGCCTTCCGCCAGCACTCCCGCCGCCTGCCGTCGCCCCGCCCCCGGCTGGCCGCCTGCCGCCGCCCGCCGGCCCGCCGCCGGCCCCGTCGCCGCTCGCTGCCGATCGCCCGCCGCAGCCCATCCCCCGCCGCCCGCGCCACCGCCCGCGCCGCTGCCTGTCAGGCGCGCGCCCACCCCGCCGTCCGCGTGCCGCCCGCCCGCCCGCTGCCCGCCCGCCCGCTGCCCGCCCGCCCGCCCGCTGCCCGCCCGCCCCGCTCCCCGCCGAACCCGTCGCCGTCCCGCGATCCGTCGCCGCCAATCAGCAGCCCGCCCCCTGCCCCAGCGCGCCCACCAACCCCGCGCCCGAGACCTCCATCACGTCGACCCACCCCACCCACCAGCCGCCCAGCACGCCCGACACGCCCGACCGCGCGACCCGGCGAACCCGCCCACGCACGGCCCACGACCCGCCTCCCCGACCGGGTGATCGGCCGGTTACCCGTAGTTCCGCACCCCTTCCTACCTGTGTCTGTGCACACACCTTCACGGCTTGCCTACGATGGCGGGTGGTGTGGGCTCGTCATCCCCCGTGGCGAGCCGCTGGAAGGCGCCCATCCCAGGGCGCGACGCGATGAGGTAATGAGGTCGACCCGAGATGGTGCTGTCCCGACTGCTCCGCGCCGGCGAAGGCAAGATGCTCAAGCGCCTGCGCAACATCGCAGCGCACATCAACAACCTCGAAGACGACGTCGTCGACCTCACCGACGCCGAGCTGCGCGCCAAAACCGAGGAGTTCAAGAAGCGCTACGCCGAGGGCGAGTCGCTGGACGAGCTGCTCCCCGAGGCGTTCGCCGTGGTCCGCGAAGGTGCCAAGCGGACCCTGGGTCAGCGGCACTTCGACGTGCAGCTGATGGGTGGCGCGGCGCTGCACCTCGGGCAGATCGCCGAGATGCGCACCGGTGAGGGCAAGACCCTGACCTCGGTGCTGCCCGCCTACCTCAACGCGATCGCCGGCGAGGGCGTCCACGTCGTCACCACCAACGACTACCTGGCCAAGCGCGACGCCGACTGGATGGGCCGCATCCACCGCTTCCTCGGCCTGACCGTCGGCGCGATCCTCTCCGAGATGACCCCGGAGCAGCGCCGGGCCGCCTACCACGCCGACATCACCTACGGCACGAACAACGAGTTCGGCTTCGACTACCTCCGCGACAACATGGCGTGGAGCCAGGACGAGATGGTCCAGCGCGGCCACTTCTTCGCGATCGTGGACGAGGTCGACTCGATCCTCATCGACGAGGCCCGCACGCCGCTGATCATCTCCGGCCCGGCCGACCAGTCGTCCCGCTGGTACCTCGAGTTCGCGCGCCTGGCGACCAAGATGCGCAAGGACACCCACTACGAGGTGGACGAGCGCAAGCGCACCATCGGCGTCACCGAGGCCGGCGTGCAGTACGTCGAGGACCAGCTCGGCATCGAGAACCTCTACGACTCCACCAACACGCCGCTGGTCGGGTACTTCCAGAACGCGATCAAGGCCAAGGAGCTGTTCACCCGCGACAAGGACTACATCGTCCGCAACGGCGAGGTCCTGATCGTCGACGAGTTCACCGGCCGCGTGCTGGCGGGCCGCCGCTACAACGAGGGCATGCACCAGGCCATCGAGGCCAAGGAAGGCGTGGAGATCAAGGCGGAGAACCAGACGCTCGCCACGATCACCCTCCAGAACTACTTCCGCCTGTACCAGAAGCTCGGCGGCATGACCGGTACCGCCGAGACCGAGGCGGCCGAGTTCCACCAGACCTACAAGCTGGGCGTGGTGCCGATCCCCACGAACCGGCCGATGCAGCGCAAGGACCAGCCCGACCTGGTCTACAAGACCGAGGAGGCGAAGTTCGAGGCGGTCGCCGAGGACATCGCCGAGCGGCACGAGAAGGGCCAGCCGGTGCTGGTCGGCACCACCAGCGTCGAGCGGTCGGAGTACCTGTCGAAGCTGCTGGTCCGGATGGGCGTCCCGCACGAGGTCCTCAACGCCAAGCACCACGACCGCGAGGCGCTGATCATCGCCAAGGCCGGCCGCAAGGGCGCCGTGACCGTGGCGACGAACATGGCCGGCCGCGGTACGGACATCGTGCTGGGCGGCAACCCGGACATCCTCGCCGACCACGAGCTGCGCGAGCGCGGCTTGGACCCGGTGGAGAACCCGGAGGAGTACGAGGCCGCCTGGTCCAAGCTGATCGAGGAGATCACCGCCGAGGTCAAGGCCGAGGCGGAAGAGGTGCGCGCGGCCGGCGGCCTGTACGTGCTGGGCACCGAGCGGCACGAGTCGCGGCGCATCGACAACCAGCTGCGCGGTCGGTCCGGCCGCCAGGGCGACCCGGGTGAGTCACGGTTCTACCTGTCGCTGAAGGACGAGCTGATGCGCCGCTTCAACGCGGCGATGGTCGAGACCGTGATGACCCGCCTGCGGGTGCCGGACGACGTGCCGATCGAGCACAAGATGGTGACCCGCGCGATCCGGTCCGCGCAGACCCAGGTCGAGCAGCAGAACTTCGAGATCCGCAAGAACGTCCTCAAGTACGACGAGGTCATGAACGAGCAGCGCAAGGTGATCTACGCCGAGCGCCACCGCGTCCTGGCCGGCGAGGACCTGCGCGAGCAGGTCGAGCACATGATCACCGGCGTGGTCGGCGACTACGTCGACGGCGCCACCGCCGAGGGCTACGCGGAGGACTGGGACTTCGACCGCCTGTGGACGGCGCTCAAGACCCTGTACCCGATCACGTTGGACTACAAGGAACTCCTCGAGTCCGACGAGGACATCACCAAGGAGTCCTTGAAGGAACTGCTCCAGAAGGACGCGCTGGAGGCCTACGACCGGCGCGAGGCCGACATCGACGGCCGCGTCGGCCCGGGCGCGATGCGCGAACTGGAGCGGCGGGTCCTCCTCTCGGTGCTGGACCGCAAGTGGCGCGAGCACCTGTACGAGATGGACTACCTGAAGGAAGGCATCGGCCTGCGCGCGATGGCGCAGCGCGACCCGCTGATCGAGTACCAGCGGGAGGGCTTCGACATGTTCAACACCATGCTCGACGCCCTGCGCGAGGAGACCGTCGGCTTCCTGTTCAACCTCCAGGTCGAAGCGGCCGAGCCGGAGCCCGCGCCGGAACCCCCGGTCCAGGTCTCCATCGCCGCCGGCGCCGGTCCCCTGACCGGCAGCCGCGCGCGCGCCCGTGCGGCCGCCGCGGCCGCCGCCGAACAGCAGCAGACCCCGGCCGAGGCCCCCGCGGGTCCGGCCCTGGCCCAGCTGTCCAGCGGCAACGCGATCCCGCCGGCCTTGCGCGGCAAGGGCTTGGACCAGCGCGGCGCCCAGCAGGGCCTGACCTACTCGGGTCCGTCGGAGAGCGGCGACGAGCAGACGACCGGCGGCAGCCAGCAACGAGCCGGCGGCCCGAACCAGGGCGCCAGCCGCAAGGAACGCCGCGCCGCCGCCCGAGCCGCCGAAAAGGCCAACCGCAAGCGCCACTGACCAGCTCGATCCCCGGTGCCCCCGGCCCTCCCTGCCGGGGGCACCGCCATGCCCGGCCCGATTCACCCGATCAAGCGACATACAGGATCCGCGACCAAACCCGCCCTCGCGCGTCCCGTAAACAAGGAGCGCGGTCGACGGCCCCCGTGAGGCAAGGCCCTCGCCGGGTCTGGGGTGGTGGCGAGAGGGCGAGGTTGGGTGGGCGGTTCGGGGCTGGTGCGTTCGTACAAGGCTCGACTGGACCGGGCGGCCTGGGGAGAGGTGGGCCGGGGGCGCTGTGGCCGGCCAGGGGGCGTTTGGGGCCAGTGTGCGGGAGGGTGCCGGCCCATGCGCGGGCGGCGTGGGCGGCCGGCGTGTGCGGGAGGCCGGCGCGTGTGCGGGAGGCCGGCGCGTGTGCGGGAGGCCGGCGCGTGTGCGGGAGGCCGGCGTGGGCGGCCGGCGCGTACGCGGGAGGGCCAGCGCGTGCGGCGGGCGCGCGTGCGTGGGCGGCGGGCGCGCGTGGCGTGCGGCGGGTGCGTGTGCGCGTGCGGCGGGCGCGCGTGGCGTGCGGCGGGCGCGGGGGCCGGCGCGGGCGGCCGGTGCGTGTGCGGAGGCTGGCGCGTGCGTGGGGGCTGGCGGGTGCGTGGGGGCTGGCGCGGGCGGCTGGCGCGTGTGAGGGCGGCGGGCCGGCGCGTGGCGTGCGGCGTGTGTGGGGGCTGTCGCGTGGGTGGGGGCGCATGGGCCGGGGGCGCGTGGGCGGGCTTGAGGGAGCCGATGTGTCGGGCTGTGGAAGCCGCCGTGTCGGGCCGGCCGGTGCCGCTGTGTCGCGGGGGCCTGGCTAGCGCCGTGCCGGGCGTGCGGGAGTCGCCGGGTTGGGCTGGCTGGGAGCCCAGGGTGGGCTCCCAGCCAGCGGGGTTGGTGGGTCAGGTGCTACGGATCAGGGTCAAGGGAGCAGGTGGAAGGCGGTGCAGCGCCAGCGGTTGTTCGACCATTCCATTCGGGCTGCCAGGGCGCGTACCCGGCCCGTTCGGGTGCTGACGACCGCCGACAGCTCGGTCACCTCCGGGGAAATCCGGCACACGCGCATGCGGTTGAGGCGCGCGCCCTGGCCCAGGGCTCGGCCGACCTCTGCGGCAGCCGGCGGGGTCAGGTGGTCGGCTAGTTGGCGCAGTGGGCGGCGGCCGTCGACCGCTTCCACGACGGCAGTCAGGAGGTGGTGGACGGACGCGGCCCGGGTGTCGGGGGTCGGTGGGGTGGTGGCGCGCACGGTTCGGTTGGGGGATGACATGCTCGAACCGAGGTGGAGATCGGCTCTGGCGTACCAAGATCACCTGAAGGAGGTCGTCGTGCGCGGGTTGGTGCTGGACTTCGGTGGGGTGCTCACCGATCTCGGTGACGACTTCGCCAACCCCGAACCGCCCCTCCTCACCGCCGCCCGCACGGCCAAGCGGCACGGGGTCCGCACCGCGATCCTGTCCAATGCGGACGGCGTGTGGGCGCCGCCGATCGCGTGGCAGGACGTGTTCGACGTCGTCGTCACCTCCGGTGAGGTCGGTTTCGCCAAGCCCGATCGCCGGATCTACCTCGTCGTCGCCGAACGCCTGGGCCTGGAGCCGTCGCACTGCGTGTTCGTCGACGACCTCGCGGTGAACGTGCGTGGTGCGGCGGCGGTCGGAATGGTGGGCGTGCACCACCGGTCCGTAAATGCCACCGTCGAGGAACTTGAAGTGCTGCTCGACCTCCAGCTCCAGGATTGACGCATCCGAAAAGCCGCGTGGATCCTCCGGGACGCGTGCGCGGGCCGACGGCCACGCGGGACCGCTCTGCTTCACCGACGACTGCGCGGTGGACGAGTTCGCGGAGCTGGCCGGCGAGGCCGCGGACGGCGCCCGGGTCGTCCGGCTGACCGGCGGCGCACAGTCCTTTGTAGACAGTGCCTTCGACGCCCTCACCGAACCCGCCGAAACACAACCCGCCGAAACACAACCCGCCGAAACACAACCCGCCGAAACACA
>NZ_JAPSLK010000009.1:0-10014 GCF_031180885.1 Saccharothrix sp. | reverse complement strand
CCCGGGTCGTCCGGCTGACCGGCGGCGCACAGTCCTTTGTAGACAGTGCCTTCGACGCCCTCACCGAACCCGCCGAAACACAACCCGCCGAAACACAACCCGCCGAAACACAACCCGCCGAAACACATCCCGCCGGAGCGCTCACCGAACCCGCCGGGGCGCTGACCGGCTGACGCGGCTCACCGGCTGAGCCGGCGGCGCACCACCTCGAAGCACAGCACGGCCGCCGCCGACGCCACGTTCAACGACTCGACGCCCGCCGCCATCGGGATGGACAGCCACCCGGTGACGTGCGGGCGGACGTCGTCGGAGATCCCGGTGGACTCGCTGCCCAGCACGTACGCGGCCCGTTCGGGCAGGTCGGCGGTGTAGATCGAGTCGCGGGCGCCCGCGTCCAGGGCGTAGATCGGGTACCCGGCGGCGGCCAACTCGGCCGCCGCCTCCCCGGCCGTCGCGCACTTGAGCACCGGCGCGCGGAACGCCACCCCGGCCGACGCCTTCACCACCAGCGGGTCGATCGACGCCACCCCGCGCCGGGGCACGACGATGCCGTCCAGGCCGGCGGCGGTCGCGGTGCGCAGGATCATGCCGACGTTCGCGGGCGTGGTGATCCCGTCGAGCAGCAGCACCCCGCGCGGCCGGTCCGCGAGCCCCAGCGCGAGCGGCCTCATCCGGGGTGCGACGACGTCCGCGAGCACGCCCTGGTCGTGCCGCCCGTTGCCCGCGAGCACCTTCACCCGCTGCGCCGTGGCCCGCTGCACCGCCACCCCGCGCCGCCGGGCCGCGTCCAGGATCTCCTTCGCCGCCGGACCCCGCGCACCCTCCGCGAGCAGCACTTTGTCGACCTCAAGCCGAGGGTCGTCCAAGGCCTCCAACACGGGCTTGCGGCCATAGACAGTGACAAAGCGGTCCTTGGGCGAAATATCCACTGTGACATTTTGCCGCTCCTTCGTCGCGGCGGCCCGGCCGCCTGGAAGTCGGCTTGTCGCGTCGCGTTTCGCTCCGATAGAAGGACGTGATCGGAGCGAAAGGCGACGCGACGAGCCGACGCGGCCGGGCGGGATCAGCATCCTCCACCCGAATGGGGCTTGTGCTTCGCCTGTCAATCATGATGATCGTCACATGACCCCGCGCGACGAGGCGCACCGTCTGTTGGCCAGCGGCCGGGAGGCGGACGTCTACCTGCGTCCGGACGGCCTGTTGCTCAAGCGCAGCCGCACCGGGCGCGACCTGCGGCAAGAGGCCCGGCTCATGCGGCACCTGAGCGCGCACGGCATCCCCGTGCCGCGCGTCCAGGACGCATCGGAGACCGACCTGGTCATGGAGTACGTCCCCGGCCCGCGCATGTCGCAGGAGCTGGACGCCAAGCCGTGGCGCGCGGGTGCCCTCGGTCACGAGCTGGCGGACCTGCACCGCAAGCTCGACGATGTCCCCGCCCCGGACTTCCTGCACGGCGACGGCTGCCTGCTGCACCTCGATTTGCACCCCGGCAACGTCGTCCTCGGTCCCGAGGGTCCGGTGGTCGTGGACTGGGCGAACGCGGCCAGGGGCGACCGCAAGGTGGACGTGGCGCTGAGCTGGCTGGCCATCGCCGTCGCCCCGCTGCGCCCGTTCAAGCGCCTCGCCCGCAACCTGCTGATGAAGAGCTTCCTGTCGAACGTGGACGTCGAGGTGCGCAAGGCGATGCCCGCCGCCGCCGCGATCCGGCTGGCCCGGCACGCCCGGGACGCCGCCGAGGTCGACGCGGTGAACCGCCTCGTCGCCCGCTGCACCGACTAGCCTGGCGGCATGCCCGACCGACTCTCCGCGCTGGACGCCTCGTTCCTGTACCTGGAGGACTCCACGACGCCGATGCACGTCGGTGGGGTCGCGGTGTTCCGCCGGCCGAAGGCGGGTTTCGACTACGACCGGCTGGTCGACCTGATCGAGCAGCGGCTGTCGCTGGTCCCGCGCTACCGGCAGAAGGTCGTGCACGTGCCCGGCCGGCTGGCCCGCCCGGTGTGGGTGGACGACCCGGACTTCGACGTCACCTACCACGTCCGCCGCTCCGCGCTGCCCAAGCCGGGCACCGACGGCCAGCTGCACGACCTGGTCGCGCGCCTGATGTCCCGGCCGCTGGACCACGCCCGGCCGCTGTGGGAGATCTACCTGGTCGAGGGCCTGGCGCGGAACCGCACGGCGGTGATCACCAAGACCCACCAGGCCATGGTGGACGGCATCGGCGCGCCCGAGATCGGCCAGGTCATCCTGGACGTGTCCGCCACGCCCCGCCCGCCGGTGGAGTCGCTGTGGATGCCGCAGCCCGAGCCGAGCGGCCTGCAACTGGTCGCCGACGCCGTCGCCGAGGTCGTGCAGCGGCCCGGTGAGCTGGTGGAGAACGTCCGCTCGGCCGCCATGGACACCGTGGCCACGGTCCGCAAGGTCGCCGGCGCGCTGGGCGGCCTGGCCTCCGCCGTGCGCACGGCCGCCACCCCGGCCCCCGGCAGCCCGCTGAACGTGCGGATCTCGCCGCAGCGCCGGTTCGCGGTGGCCCGGACCAAGCTGGACGACCTGCGCGCCATCCGCCGCGTCCACGGCGGCACGGTCAACGACGCCGTCCTGGCCGTCCTGTCCGGCGCGCTGCGGACGTGGCTGCTGTCGCGCGGCGAGGTCGTCACCGGCCACACGACCATGCGGGCGATGGCCCCGATGTCGGTGCGCGACGACGACCAGAACGGCAGCCGGGTGTCCGCGTACCTGGTGGACCTGCCGGTCGGCGAGCCCAACCCGGTCGTGCGGCTGCACCACGTCAGCCACGCCATGCGCGCCCACCAGGAGTCCGGCCACTCGGTCGCCGCGGAGACCCTGGTCCGGTTCTCCGGCTTCGCGCCGCCGACCCTGCACGCCCTGGGCGCGCGGGCGGCGAGCTCGTTCTCGCGGCGGCTGTTCAACGTGGTGGTGACCAACGTGCCGGGTCCCCAGGTGCCGTTGTACGCGGCGGGGGCGAAGATGACCGAGATGTTCCCGGTCGTCCCCCTGGCCAAGAACCAGGCCCTGTCGATCGGGGTCACGTCCTACGACGGCGGCGTGTACTTCGGGCTCAACGCCGACCGGGACGCGATGTCCGATGTGGACGTCCTCGCGGCGATGGTCGAGGAGTCGGTGGAGGAACTGATGGGGACGGTGTCTTGATGAGGGTGTACCTCCCGGCGACCGTGGCGATGCTGCGCGACCTGGTGGAGCAGGGCGAGTTCACGCCCGTGGGCGGCACCGGCTTCGCGCTGACGCCCGCGCTGCGCGAGTCCTACGCGACCGGCGACACCGAGGAACTGGAGTACTCGGCGATGCTCGACGCGGCGCGCGCGTCCCTGCGGCTGATCGCGGGCGAGGACAAGGGCGTGCCCCGGCGGGCCGTCGTGGCGGTCGACGTCGACGAGGTGAAGCTGCGCCCCGACCTGGACTTCTCGGTGGTGAAGGTGACCGGGTCGGTGCCGTTGAAGAAGATCGCGGCGATCCACCTCGACACCTCCGACGCCGAGGACGCCGTGCGCGAGGCGGCGGAGGTCGTGGACGCGGCCGACATGGGCGACCCGGACGCGGAGTTCGCGCTCGGCGAGGCCGAGGACCACGAACTGGCCTGGTACGCGCCCCAGGAACTGCCGTTCTTGCTGGAGCTGATGTAGGGCTACATGCCGGGCGCGGGCTCCCACAGCTCGACCCGGTTGCCCTCGGGGTCGACGACCCAGCCGAACTTGCCGTACTCGGAGTCCTCGGTCTGCGGCAGGACCTCGACGTGGCGCGCGCGCAGCCGGGTGAGCAGGGCGTCGAGGTCGTCGACCCGGAAGTTGAGCATCGCGCGCTGACCGGGTTCGCCGAAGTACTCCGTGTCGTTGGCGAACAACGCGAACGTCGTGGTCTCCTCGGCGGTCCAGTGGAAGGTCACCGCGCCGTGCTCGGACATGGGCACGCCGAGGTGCTCGCGGTACCACCCGGCCAGCCGAACCGGGTTGCGCGCACGCAGGAAGACGCCGCCGATGCCGGTCACTTTCGCCACGGCTGCGCACCGTACTACCGCGTGCCACGATGGCGGCATGGACGCGGTCACCTCAGTGCCTTCGCCGACCAACGAACCCGTCCGGAGCTACGGACCCGGGTCACCCGAGCGGGAGTCGCTGCGCCGGCGGATCGTCGGCATGGAGCGCGAGTCGCACGAGTTGACCATGACCATCGGCGGCCTCCAGCGGATGGCGGGCGGCGACCGGTTCGACGTCGTCCAGCCCCACGACCACCGGCACGTGCTGGGCGTCTCGGCGCAGGCCACCCGCGCCGACGTCGAGGACGCGATCACCGCCGCCGGCCGGGCGGCGCCGGCGTGGCAGGAGCTGCCGTTCGACGAACGCGCGGCCGTGCTGCTGCGGGCGGCGGACCTGCTGGCCGGGCCGTGGCGGGACACCCTGAACGCGGCGACCGTCCTCGGCCAGTCCAAGTCGGTCCAGCAGGCCGAGATCGACTCGGCGTGCGAACTGATCGACTTCCTGCGGTTCAACGTCCACTTCGCGAGCCGGCTCCTGGCCGAACAGCCGGCGTCCGCGCCGGGCCAGCGCAACCGCTTCGACCACCGGCCGCTGGACGGGTTCGTCCTCGCGATCACCCCGTTCAACTTCACCGCGATCGCCGGCAACCTGCCCCTGGCGCCCGCGCTGATGGGCAACACCGTGGTGTGGAAGCCGTCCCCGACCCAGCAGTTGGCGGCCCACCACACCATGCGGCTGCTGGAGGCGGCCGGCCTGCCGCCCGGTGTGGTCAACATGGTGACCGGCGACGGCCAGGCGGTCAGCGAGGTGGCCCTGGCGCACCCGTCGTTCGCCGGCCTGCACTTCACCGGCTCCACGAAGACGTTCAAGGCCCTGTGGCGCACCATGGCCGAGAACCTGGACACCTACCGCTCGTACCCGAGGGTCGTGGGGGAGACCGGCGGCAAGGACTTCATCGTGGCCCACGCGTCCGCCGACCCGGACGCCCTGGTCACCGGCCTCGTGCGAGGCGCCTTCGAGTACCAGGGCCAGAAGTGCTCGGCTGCCTCCCGCGCCTACATCGCCCGCTCGGTCTGGGACACGACCCGCGACCGCCTGGTGGACACGACCAAGTCCCTGACCTACGGCGACGTCACCGACTTCACCCACTTCGGCGGCGCGGTGATCGACCGACGAGCCTTCGCCAAGCACCGGGACGCCCTGACCGCCGCCCGCTCCGACGACACCATCGACGTCCTGACCGGCGGAACGTGCGACGACTCGGTGGGCTACTTCGTCGACCCCACGATCCTGGTCGGCACCGACCCCCGCAACGACATCTTCACCACGGAGTACTTCGGCCCGATCCTCTCGGTCTTCGTCTACGCGGACGAGGACTACGCCGACATCCTGGACGTCGTCGACAACTCCACCCCGTACGCGTTGACCGGGGCGGTCTTCGCGACGGACCGGGCGGCGGTCCAGGAGGCGAGCAGGTCGCTGCGCTTCGCGGCGGGCAACTTCTACGTCAACGACAAGCCGACGGGCGCGGTGGTCGGCCAGCAGCCCTTCGGCGGCAGCCGGGGCTCGGGCACCAACGACAAGGCCGGCTCCATGTTCAACCTGATCCGCTGGACCAGCCCCAGGACGATCAAGGAAACCTTCGTGCCCCCGACCACGCACACCTACCCGCACATGTTCTGATCGGTCAGTCGTACTCCTCCAGCTTGCCCCGGGACTCCAGCAACCGCCGCAACGACGCCAGCCGGCCCGGTGACGCCTCGCCCGTTGTCACCAGCTCGTCCAACATGCAGTCCGGGTCCTCCGGCGGACCGAGGTGGCCGCACCCCGAAGGGCACTCCTCCGCCATCTCCTTCATGTCCGGGAACGCCTTCACGATGTCGTCCGGCGTGATGTGCGCGAGCCCGAACGAGCGGATGCCCGGCGTGTCCACCGCCCACCCGCCCTCGGGCAGCGGCAGCGCCACCGCCTGGGTCGACGTGTGCCGCCCCTTCCCGACCCCGCTCACCACGCCCACGGCCCGGTTCGCGTCCGGCACCAGCTTGTTCACCAACGTCGACTTGCCGACCCCGGAATGGCCGATCAACGCGGAAACCTTGTCCACCAAGCGTTCCCGCAAAGCCGCAGGGTCCACATCGGACCGCGTCACCACCACCGGCACGTTCAGCTCCGAGTACGCCGCCAGCAGTTCATCGGGCGACGCCAGGTCCGACTTCGTCAAGCACAGCAACGGTTCCAGCCCACCGGCGTAGGCGGCCACCAGGCACCGGTCGATGAACCCGCGCCGGGGCTCCGGCTCCGCCAGGGCCGACACGATGACCAACTGGGAGGCGTTCGCGACGACCACCCGTTCGAACGGGTCGGTGTCGTCGGCGGTCCGCCGCAGCACCGACGTCCGGTCCGCCACGCGCACGATGCGGGCCAGCGTGTCCGGCGCGCCGGAGGTGTCGCCGACGAGGCCGACCTGGTCGCCCACGACCACCGGGGTGCGGCCCAGTTCCCGGGCCCGCATGGCGGTGACCAGGCGGTCCGGGTCCTCCTCGACCGCGCACGTCCACCGGCCGCGGTCCACGCCGACGACCATGGCGGGTACCGCGTCGGAGTGCTCGGGTCGGCGCTTGCTGCGCGGCCGGGTCCCCTTGCCGGGGCGCACGCGCACGTCGGACTCGTCCAGCCGCCGCCAGTCCCGGGCCACGGTCAGCGCGCTCCCAGCATCGTCGCCCACATCCCCGGGAAGTCGGGGATCGTCTTGGTGGTCGACCCGATGTCGTCCACCGCCACACCGTCCACCACGAGCCCGATGATCGCACCGGCGGTGGCCATGCGGTGGTCCGCGTACGCCCGCCAGACCCCGCCGTGCAGCGGCGCCGGCGTGATGATCAGCCCGTCCTCGGTCTCTGATGCCGAACCACCCAGCCGGTTCACCTCAGCGGCCAACGCGGCGAGCCGATCGGTCTCGTGCCCCCGGATGTGGGCGACCCCGCGCACCTGCGTCCGCCCCTCCGCCAGGGCGGCCAGGGCGACCACGGTCGGCGTCAGCTCGCTCTCGTCCCGCAGGTCGATGTCCACACCGGTCAGCCGGCCAGGCCCGCGCACGGTCAGCCCTCGCTCGTCCACCACCACCGTGCAGCCGAAGCGCTCCAGGATGTCCTTCACCGCCGCGCCGGGCTGGGTCGTCGCCACCGGCCACCCCGGGATGGTCACCTCGCCACCGGTCACGGCCGCCGCCGCCAGGAACGGCATCGCGTTGGACAGGTCCGGCTCGATCGCGTACGCACGACCCGCGATCGGACCGGGTTCGACGCGCCACTCGTTCGGCGTCGCGTCGTCGACCACCACCCCGGCCTCGCGCAGCATCGACACCGTCATCTCGATGTGCGGCAGGGACGGCACGGGCTTGCCGTCGTGCACGACGGTCACCCCGCTCTCGTACCGGGCTCCGGACAGCAGCAGCCCGGACACGAACTGCGACGACGCCGACGCGTCGATCGTCACCTGCCCGCCCGGCAGGCCGCCCTTGCCGTGCAGGGTGAACGGCAGCGCGTCGCCGTCGATGTCCGCGCCCAGGGCGCGCAGCGCGTCGAGGATCGTGCCCATCGGCCGCACCCGCGCGTGCTCGTCGCCGTCGAACACGATCTCGCCCACGGCCAGCGCGGCGGCGGGCGGCAGGAACCGCATGACCGTGCCCGCCAGACCGCAGTCGACGGCCGCCGGCCCGTGCATCGGCAGCGGTGTGACCAGCCAAGACCCGTCGGGACCGTCGGTGATCTCCACGCCCAGCGACCGCAGCGCCGCGACCATCAGGTTGGTGTCGCGGCTGCGCAGCGGCGCGTGCAGGACGGACGGGCCGTCGGCGAGCGCGGCAAGCACGAGGGCGCGGTTGGTGATCGACTTGGAGCCGGGCACGGGTACCGTCGCGTGCACGGGGCCGTCGGCGGTGGGAGCGGACCACTGCTGAGTCATGGCCTGATGATTCCGCATCGGGTGGTCGACGGCTCGCACCGGTCGTGACGACGTGCGACGATGACCATTCGGAGGTGATCGGTTGTGTGCGGCAGGTACGCCTCCACCAAGAACCCGGCCCTGCTGGCGGCGGAGTTCGACGCGGTGGACGGCACCGAGGGTGATGCCCCGAACCCCGACTACAACGTGGCCCCCACCAAGCCGGTGCTCGCGGTCGTCGAGCGCCACCCCCGCGACGACGAGGGCAACCCGGACCCGGACGTCGTCGAGCGCAGCATCAGGGTGATGCGCTGGGGCCTGGTGCCGCACTGGGCCAAGGACCTGTCCGGCGCGGCCAAGATGATCAACGCGCGGGCGGAGAGCGTGCTGGAGAAGCCCGCATACCGCGACTCGGCGGCGAAGCGGCGGTGCCTGATCCCCGCCGACGGCTGGTACGAGTGGCAGCCCGGCGAGGGCCGCAAGCAGCCGTACTTCATCAACCCCGGCGACGGGTCCAGCCTGGCCATGGCGGGCATCTGGTCGGTGTGGTGGAAGCAGGAGGGTGACGAGCGCAAGCCGATCATCACCTGCGCGGTGCTCACCACCGACGCCATCGGCGAGATGACCCAGGTCCACCACCGCATGCCGCTGGTGCTCCCGCGCGACCGCTGGCACGACTGGCTGAACCCGGACAGCACCGACCCGAAGGCGCTGCTCACCCCGGACCTGGACCTGGTGAACTCGTTCGAGCTGCGGCCGGTGTCGATGAAGGTCAACAGCATCAAGAACAACGACCCGTCACTGGTCGAGCGCGTGTCGCTGACCGAGGACCAGGCGCCCGAGCCGACCCTGTTCGAGCTGAAATGACGTCTCGGACGATCCAGACACCCCACGGCCCGGCACGGGCCGAGCTGCACTGCTCTCGCGAGGGCCGAGCGGGCTTGCTGCTCGGCCACGGCGCCGGCGGCGGCATCGCGGCCCCGGACCTGGTGGCCGCCACCCGGGCCGCCGTGGACGCCGGCGTGCACGTGGCCCTGGTCGAACAGCCCTACCGGGTGGCCGGCCGCCGCGCGCCCGCGCCCGCGAAGCAGTTGGACGCGGCGTGGCTGGCGGTGGCCGAGGACCTGGGCGAGACCTGGTTCGACGAGATGCCCCTGCTGTTCGGCGGTCGGTCGTCCGGGGCGCGGGTGGCGTGCCGGACGGCGGCGGAGGGCCAGGCGGTGGCGGTGCTGTGCCTGGCGTTCCCGGTGCACCCGCCGGGCAAGCCGGAGAAGTCGCGGATGGACGAGCTGGCGGGCCTCGAAGTGCCGGCGCTGGTGGTCCAGGGCGAGAACGACCCGTTCGGCCGGCCGGAGTCGGCGCACCACCGCGAGGTCGTGCTGCTGCCCGGCGACCACAACCTGAAGGCCGACCTGGAGGGCCTGCGGCGAGCCGTCGGCGAGTGGCTGGACCGCATCCTGCGCCCCCTGGACTAGTCCGCGTCCGCTGGACTGACCGCGTCCCTGGACTGACCGCGTCCTGCAGTCGTCGCCTTCGCAGCCCCATGCTTGCAGTCTGCGTTGCCGCGCGGGCAGTCCGCCCGAGCGGACACACCTCAACTTGGGCTTCTTGCTTGTGTCATCCCCGTATGGCCCGCCCGAAGGGCTACCACATTTTTGGTCGGGTGCAGCCGAAAATTTTGTGAGGAACGAGCAAAATTTTTAGCGGCACCCGACCAAAAATGTGGTCGGCTTTGCCGGGTCATGCGGGGATGGCACAAGCAAGAAGCCCCCGCCGTTGTAGTTGTGTCATCCTTGGCGGCTCGCCCGCCGGCGAGGCGCTTTTGATCTTTAGAGCCGCGCTTACGCTCTCAAACCTACGCTTCGCGCGTGTAGACGCAACGCGCTCCGCGCTGCTGGAGGAGGAACGCGCTTCGCGCTCTTGAACAGCGCTGACGCGCTCACAAGCTCGAACGCGCTGCGCGCTCTCAAGATCAAAAGCGCCTCGCCGGCGGGCAGACCACCGATGGGGGAGGAAGGGCGTCGGTTCCCCCACCGCATGGCCTGGCAAAGCCAACCAC
>NZ_JAPSLK010000064.1 GCF_031180885.1 Saccharothrix sp. | reverse complement strand
AAACTTTTGCTCGTTCCTCGCAAAACTTTTTGGCTGCACCCGGGAAATCTGTGGTAGCCCTTCGGGCGGGCCATACGGGGATGACACAAGCAAGAAGCCCGGGTTGGGGTGTGTGCCCCGGCGGCACTGCCCGACGGCGCTGCGCGCCGAAGTGCAGGGCGCTGTGCGCTGAAGAGCGGGAGTTGTGCGCTGTTGGAACGGCCTGGTCAGTTCAGTTCGGGGATCTTGGCCTTGAACGCGTTGACCATCGCCTCGCGGCCGATCAGGTTGAACTCGCGGCCGAGCGTGCGCATGATCGAGTTCCCGGTGGGGCGGTACAGGCCGTAGCGGTAGTAGCGGCTGCCTTCGTACGCGCCCACCGTGCCGCCGTCCGGCGACGGCTGGCCGTTGTACTTCGACCACTTCGCGCCCGTCGGGTCGGTGGTCGCGTTGGGTTCGGTCGGGTCGTCGCCGGTGTAGCGGTCGTACGGGTAGTCGTACTCGTCGGCCAGGCCGCCGATCGAGTGGCCCAGTTCGTGGACCGCGATCTGGCCGGCTTGGTCGTTCGCGCCCGCCGCCGTGGCGATGCCGCCGCCCGCTCCGCCGTACTTCGTGGTGTTGCCGAGGGCGATGATCTGGTCGGCCTGGGGTGCCAGTGCGCCGAATTGGCCCGCCTTCGTCTGGTTCACGCACAGCAGGCGCTCGGTGTTCACGTCTCGGCCCTGGCACCAGAAGCCCATGTCGAGGGCCGTGTCGCGGTCGGTGCCGAGGGTCGGGTCGTTGTCCACGCCCGACTCGGGGGAGACGACGTTGACCTTCCAGACGTTGAAGTACTGCTTGTAGGACTTGAACGGCTCCACGGCGGACAGTTCCGTCCACTTGCTCACCACGTGGTCGTGGTAGGTCGCCAGGTCGGACCGGGTGTAGCCGTCGCCGACGAAGACGAGGTCGAACCGCTGGTCGGGGGCACCGGTCTCCTGGACGGCGACCACGTCCGCCGCCACCTCGGACGGTTCCGCTCTGGTCTCCAGGACCTTCGGGACGGCCACCTGGGTGATGGTGCCGTCCGGCGAGAACACCTCCCGCCACTCCACGGGGGCCTGCGCCGCGCCACCGGGTGCAGGGGCGGTGACGGCGGCGAGTGCGACGGCCAGCACGGGCAGGGTGAGCCGGTGAACTCGCATGGTGGTGACGCTATGAAGCAGGTCACTCACCTACAAGGGTGGAAAGGCGGGTTTAACCGATAGGGGAACGGGGAAAGGCCCCTAGCGGAGTGACGGGGGTCATCACTAAGGGCAGCCGGTGGGCGTGGTCCTCCGGAGGCTCCCTACCCTGGTTGGCGTGAACGCGACCGATCTCGCCATCTCCGGGCCGTTGGTGCTGGCCACGGGGGTCGCGGTGCTCGCCGGAGCGATCTCGTTCGCCTCCCCCTGCGTGGTGCCGCTGGTGCCGGGGTACCTCGCCTACCTGGCCGGGCTGGTCGGTGCCGAGGCGCCTGCCGTGCACGAGGGGGAAGGGCGCAAGGCGGGGCGGTGGCGCGTCGCGGGGGCGGCCGGGTTGTTCGTGCTCGGGTTCACCGTGGTGTTCGCGCTCACGTCGTTCGTGGTGCTCGGGTTGAGCGACGCGTTGTACTTCAACGCCGACACGCTCCAGCGCATCGGCGGTGTCGTCACGATCGCGATGGGGCTGGTCTTCATCGGACTGGTGCCGGCGCTCCAGAAGGACATCCGGCTGCACCGCACGCCGCGCGGCGGGCTGATCGGCGCGCCCCTGCTGGGCGGGGTGTTCGCGCTGGGGTGGACGCCGTGCGTGGGGCCGACGCTGTCCGGGGTGCTCGCCCTGGCGCGCGGCACCGAGGTCGGGTCGGCCACCGGGCGCGGGGTGGTGCTGGTGCTGGCCTACTGCATCGGGCTCGGGTTGCCGTTCATCCTGATCGCGCTGGGCGCGCGGTGGGCGGTGCGGGTCACCGGGTGGCTGCGGGCGCACGTCCGCCAGGTGCAGGTCTTCGGCGGGCTGCTGCTGATCGGGGTGGGCGTGGCGCTGGTCACCGGGCTGTGGGGCGACTTCGTGTTCTGGCTGCGCGACGCCGTGGTCACCGACGTGGAACTGCCGTTGTAGTGAAAGCGTTCCTGGCCTTCCTGCGCAACACGTGGCGCGGTCTCACCGCGATGCGCACCGCGCTGACCCTGCTGTTCCTGCTGGCGCTGGGCGCGATGCCCGGCGCGCTGCTGCCGCAGCGCTCGCTCAACGCGCAGAAGGTCGCCGAGTACATCGCCGAGAACGGGTGGTGGGGCCGGTTCCTCGACCGCCTCCAGTTCTACGACGTCTACGCCAGCTACTGGTTCTCCGCGGTCTACGTGCTGCTGTTCGTGTCGCTGGTCGGCTGCCTGCTGCCGCGCACGTGGGATTACTACAAGCAGATGCGGGCCAAGCCCGTGCTGACACCGCGCAACCTGTCCCGCCTGCCGCACCACGCGACCGCCGAGCTGGCCGCGAGCCCGGAAGCCGTGATGGCGTCGGCGAAGGCGCGGTTGAAGGGTTGGCGGCTGGTCGAGCGCGAGGAGGCCGACGGCGCGCGCAGCGTCAGCGCCGAGCGCGGCTACCTGCGCGAGACCGGCAACCTGGTCTTCCACTTCTCCCTGCTGGGCCTGCTGGTCGCGTTCGCGCTGGGCAAGATGGTCGGCTACGAGGGGCAGGTGATCGTCCAGTCCAAGGGCGGTCAGTTCTGCAACTCCGGCGTGTTCAACTTCGACAGCTTCCGGCCCGGCCTGCGCGTCGACGGCACCCAGCTGTCCCCGTTCTGCGTGCGGGTCAACGACTTCCACGCCACCTACCTGCACAACGGGCAGGCGCAGAGCTTCCGCGCGGACATCGACTACCAGTCCGGCGAAGACCTGGAGACCGGCACCTGGCGGCCGTACCCGCTGGAGGTCAACAGCCCGCTGCGCACCGCCGGCGACCGGGTCTACCTCCTCGGCCACGGCTACACCCCGATCTTCACCGTGAAGTTCCCCAACGGCGAGACCCGCACCGGCACGACCCAGTGGCGCCCGGTCAACGAGGTCACCCTCGCCTCCGAGGGCGCGACGAAGTTCGACCCGCCCGGCATCACCGACACCGAGCAGCGCCGCAAGAACCAGCTCGCCATCACCGGTCTGCTCGCGCCGACCGCCGGGTTCCGCGGCGAGCTGCTCGACTCGGTGTTCCCCGAGGCGCGCGACCCCGCGGTGGCGATCGACGTCTACCGGGGCGACCTGGGCACCGACTCCGGCCGCGGCCAGTCGATCTTCTCGATCGACGAGAAGCAGGTGCAGGACGGCAAGCTCACCAAGGTCGCCCGGCAGAACCTGCGGCAGGGCGAGGAGCTCGAGCTCGACGACGGCACCGTGATCAAGTTCGAGGGCGTCAAGGACTGGGTGTCGCTCCAGGTGTCGCACGACCCCACCCAGGTGTGGGTACTGGCGTTCTCGGTGCTGGTGATCCTCGGGCTGGGCGTGTCGCTGAGCGTGAAGCGCCGCCGCGTCTGGGTCCGGGCGGTGCCGGCGGCGGACGGGCGTACGGTTGTCGAGGTCGGCGGGCTCGCGCGCACCGACCAGGCCGGGTACGGCGAGGAGTTCGGCTCGCTCGCGCGTGACCTGCTGGAGAAGGAGAAGTGATGCCGGTCAACGAGACGCTGTCCACGTACAGCGACTGGACCTACGGTGCGGCCGTCTCCGTGTACTTCGTCGCCGCCGTGTTCTACCTGTGCGAGGCGGCTTTCGGGCGCACCAAGGCGCGTGAGCTGGTCGGCGCCGCGAAGGTGGCCGGCACCGCCGAGGACGGCACGTGGACGCCGGGCCTGGTGGTGAGGCACGAGCGGTCCCGCGCAGAGAAGCTCGGCCGCATGGGCGTCGCCCTGACCGTGCTGGGCGCGCTGCTGCAACTGTCCTCCTTGGTGCTGCGCGGTTTCGCGACCGAGCGCGCGCCGTGGGGCAACATGTACGAGTACGGCTCGCTGCTGACGTTCGCCGCCGTGGCGACGTGGCTGGTGCTGATGCGCACGTTCCCGGTGCGCAAGCTCGGCGGGTTCGTGCTCGTGCCGGTCGTCATCCTGATGTTCCTGGGCGGCACGGTGCTGTACGCCGAGGCCGCGCCCGTGCAGCCGGCGCTCCAGTCGTACTGGCTCGTGGTGCACGTGTCGGTGATCTCGGTGTCCAGCGGCATCCTGCTGGTGCCCGGTGTGACCAGCGTGCTGTACCTGCTGAAGTCCTCCGGCCGGGCGCGGTTCGCGAAGCTGCCCGACGCCGACGTGCTGGACCGGGTCGCCTACCGCAGCACGGTGTTCTCGTTCCCGCTGTTCACGATCGGCATCATCTGCGGCGCGATCTGGGCCGAGGCGGCGTGGGGCCGGTTCTGGGGCTGGGACCCCAAGGAGACCGTCGCGTTCGTGTGCTGGGTGGTCTACGCGGCCTACCTCCACGCCCGCGCGACCGCCGGTTGGCGCGGCCGTCCCGCCGCCTGGATCAACGCGTTGGGCTTCGCGCTCAACGTGTTCAACCTGTTCTTCATCAACCTGGTCACGACTGGATTGCACTCTTACGCGGGTGTCGGCTGACCGGCGTACCCAGTGTCGTGGAACCGCCGGCGGCCGACTACCGTCGCAACCGTGAGGTCGGGGGAGGCTCGATCCGCTTTGCGCAGGGAGGACCCCAGCGGTGACCGGTCGCTACGAGAGTCCTGAGTCGTCGTGGCAGCCGCCGTCGGGCGCGGAAGGGCAGCAGCCCAACCCGAACCAGTCCGGCGGTTACCAGGTCGACGGTTCGGGCGCCCACTACGTCGATCCCGCCACGGCCTACATCGACCCCACCCAGGGCACGCCGTCCGGCTCCTACCAGGTCGGCAACCACAGCGGCCCCTACCAGGTGGGCCACCAGTCCGGTCCCTACCAGGTCGGGAACCAGTCGGGCCCCTACCAGGTGGGCAACCAGTCGGGGCCGTACCAGGTGGGCAACCAGAGCGGCCCGTACCAGGTCGCCGGCCAGTCCGGGCCGCACCAGTTCCAGGGCCCGTTCCCGAACAACTTCCCGCAGAGCATCCAGCCCCAGCAGCAGCAACAGCCGCAGCGCCCCCAGCAGGCCACGGCGCACGAGGTGTCGTCGCAGCAGCTGATCAAGCGCGCCAAGCGGCCACCGCAGTCGGGCTGGCGCAAGACCGTGCACTCCATGACCGGCGGCCTGGTCAACCTGGGCGAGAGCCCGGCGGACGTGCGCCGGCGCGAGCTGATCGGGCGGATCAACCAGCCGCTGCGCGGGTGCTACAAGATCGCGATGCTCAGCCTCAAGGGCGGCGTCGGCAAGACCACCACGACCACCACGCTCGGCTCGACGTTCTCGTCGCTGCGCGGTGACCGGGTGATCGCCGTGGACGCCAACCCCGACCGCGGCACGCTCGCCCTGAAGGTGCCCCGCGAGACCACCGCCACCGTGCGGCACCTGCTGCGCGACGCGGCCCGCATCACCAAGTACAGCGACGTCCGCGCCTACACCTCGCAGTCGCCCAGCCGGCTTGAGATCCTCGCCTCCGAGCAGGACCCGGCCGTGTCGGAGGCGTTCAGCGACCAGGACTACCTTCGCACGGTCGCGCTGCTCGAACTCTTCTACAACATCGTCCTCACCGACTGCGGCACCGGCCTGATGCACTCGGCGATGAAGGGCGTGCTGGACCAGGCCGACTCGCTGGTGCTGGTGTCGTCCGGCTCGGTGGACGGCGCGCAGACGTCCGCGGCGACCCTGGACTGGCTGGAGGCCCACGGCTACCGCGACCTGGTGGCCAAGTCCGTCGCCGTGATCAACTCGGTGCGGCCCGGTTCGGGCAAGGTCGACCTGGACAAGCTCGCCGCGCACTTCGCGCAGCGGTGCCGGGCCGTCGTGCGCATCCCGTTCGACGCGCACCTGGAGGAGGGCGCGGAGATCGAGCTGGACAAGCTCGGCCCGGAGACCCGCCTGGCCCTGCTGGAGCTGGCCGCGACCGTCGCCGACGACTTCCCCAACAAGGTCACCTGAGCACCCGAAGAGGGGCCTCCGTGCCGGAGGCCCCTCTTCGACGTGCGGTCACTCTTCTTCCGGACGCTTCTTCTTCGCCTGCTCGCCCAGCTTGCGCAGGAACTCCGGGTCGTCGTCCGGCGCGATCACACGGCGGCTGGGGGCGGAGTCGACCCGATCCGGCCCGAACGCGCGCCACAGCAGCACGGCGATGGTGAGCGCACCGATGAGCGCGAGCACGTAGAGCATGGTCGCCACCTCCTTTGCCACGAGGTTACCCGTGTCACCGGGGTGAACGGACTCAGTGCCGTACCGGTTCGGTCGCCTCGGTGGTCAACTGCGAGAGCAGGGCCTGGACTTCGGACTCCCGGAACCGGCGGTGGCCGCCGGGGGTCCGGATGGAGCCGATGCGGCCGGCGGTCGCCCACCTGGTCACGGTCTTGGGGTCGACGCGGAACAGACTGGCCACCTCACCCGGCGTGAGCAGCCGTTCCCCCTGGTGTCCCTGCGTGACGGTCACGGTCTTCCTCCCCGATGCCGAACAGACCTACCGGACGCATCGTGGCATCCCGGCCTTCGGGTACTCGAACGCTTGGGTGATGGTAAAGAGGTAGTAAGGGACGAAGTGGGCGGTTCGGACATCGGTGCCGCTACCCCTACGCTAGGCCCGGTGGACGCACTTGATCGCCAGATCATCGCCGCCCTCCGCGAGAACGGCCGGGCCACCTACGCCGACCTGGGGCGCAAGGTCGGTCTGTCCGCCTCCGCCGTGCACGAGCGGGTCGGCAAGCTGGAGGCCACCGGGGTCATCGTCGGCTACCACGCCGTGGTCGACCCGAGCGCCGTGGGCCTGGGGGTGACCGCGCTGATCGGCATCCACCCCACCGACACCGCGGACGACGACGAACTGGCCGACGCGCTGGCCGAGCTGGTCGAGGTCGAGTCTTGCTACCGGGTGGCGGGGGACGAGTCGTTCATCGTGAAGGTCCGCGTGGCCACCGTGGACGACCTGGAGCGCTCGCTGGGCCGGCTGCGGCGCATCCCCGGCGTGGCGCGCACGCGGACCACCGTGGTGCTGTCCACGCGCTTCGAGGGCCGGCCCAACACCGCGGCCGCGGGCGCGTAGCCTGGGTAACCGTGCAACACCTGGGTCGTGATGTGACGCTGTACGTCTGCGCGCGGCTGGGCATGGTCGCCGCGGTCACGGCGGTCCTGGTCCTGCTCAACGTGCCGCTGCTGGTCGCGTTGGCGGTGGGCGTCGTCGTGGCGCTGCCGCTGTCGCTGTTCGTGTTCAAGGGCCTGCGCATGCGGGTGGCGCGCGGCCTGGACGAGAAGCAGGCGGCCCGCCGCGCCGAACGCGAGAAGCTCCGCGCCCAACTCCGCGGCGAAGCCCCCGAGAGGTAGCCGCCGGGTCAGACGACCAGCAGGAACATCCCGCCGAGGTTCGCGAGCACCATCACCGCCAGCACCGCGGAGAACCTGCGGCTCTCCCGCAGCCGCAGCCCGATCGCGAGCACGCCGATCGGCAGGAGCGCTTTGCGCACGTTCGCGATCCTGAGCGCCCCGAACGCCACCCCCAACGGCGACAACCCCGCCTCGGCCGCGCCGAGCACGTCCGCGCGCCACTGCTCGCGGTAGCGGTGCTTCAGGTGGCGGGGCAGGAGAGCGGCGGCAAAGGTCACCACGAGCAGGGCGAAACGGGTCATCGCGCGGCCTCCGGTCCGGTGTTCGGCAAAGTCTTCTTCGCCGTCGACTTCTTGCGAGCGAGCACTTTGACCGCCTCCCGCGCCCCGTCGGGCGTGAGCGCGTACAGGCGCCGCCGCGGCCCCCGCCGGTCGGCGTCGTCGTCCCACGAGGACGTGACCCATCCCGCCTGTTCCAGCCGGTCCAGCAGCGGGTAGACGCTGCCGGACGGCCGCCCGGTCAGCTTGATGATCTCCAGCCCCCAGCGCGGGCGGTCGCCGTCCAGCAGGACGTCGAGCACGTCCAGCGTGGCCCGGCCGACGCGTTCCAACGGTTCCACGGGGCTTATCCTACCTATGTAGATTAAGCCTTGTCGAGGGTCTTGACCCCGGCTTCGGCCGGGAGCCGCCGGACCGAGCGCACGGCGAGTGCGGCGGGTGCGCTCAGCACGGCGACCAGTGCGCCGGCGAGGAGCACGGTGTGGGTGCCGACCCGTTCGGCGGCGGGTCCGGCCAGTGCCATGCCCAGGGGTGCGGCGGCCAGGCCGACCACGGTGGAGAAGCCGGTGGCGCGGGCGACCAGGTCGGCGGGCACGTGGACCTGCCGGGCGGTGTCGGTGAGGACGGCGTAGAGCGCCGACTGGACGCCGGCAGGGAGGGCGGCCGCGGCGAGAACCGGCACGGGCGCGCCGTGGGCGAGCAGGACCAGCAGCGGGGCGAGAGCGACGGGGATGGTGACGGCGACGCGCAGCGGGTGCCGTGGTCGCCAACGCAGGGCCAGGGCGCTGCCCAGGAGGGCGCCGACGGCGAAACCGTTGCCGATGAAGGCCCAGGCCAGGGGGCCTCCCAGGCGTTGTTCGGCGATGATCGGGCCGAGGACCAGGAACGGGGAGATGCACACGCCGTTGATCACGGCGACCTGCACCGTGGTCGCCTGGAGCCAGGGTCGGGCGCGGAAGTCCCGCCAGCCGTGGCGGATGGCGTCGAACAGGGCCGGGCGTGCCGGCATCGGCTTGTCGGGGACCTTCAGCGTGACGAGCGCGACGGCGCTGATGGCGAAGGTGGCGGCGTCCACGGCGAACGACACGCCCGCGCCGACGGTGGCGACCAGCGCCGCCGACACCGCCGGGGCGACGAGGATCGCGGCGTTCTGGGCACCGTTGACCAGGGCGTTCGCCTGGCGGCGCTGTGCTTCGGGCACCACGTCGGCGACCAGGCCCGCGGCGGCGGGGGCGAAGAACGCGTTGGCCGCGCCCGCCACGGCCTGCAAGGCGGCCAGGTGCCAGAGGGCGGCCGTGTCGGTGATCAGGAGGGCGGCGGTGAGGCCTTGGGAGGCGCATCGGACGACGTCGGCGGTGAGCATGACGGCGCGGCGGGACAGCAGGTCGCCCACCACCCCGCCGGCGATAGTGAGCACGACGACCGGTAACCGACCGGCCAGCAGCACCAGCCCCACCTCGGTCGGCGACGCCCCGAGCCGCAGCGCGCCGAACAGCAGCGCGATGGAGATCAGGCCGTCACCGAGGTGGGAGGACGTTCGGGCGAGGAAGTACCGGCGGAACGCCGGGTCGCGCAGCAGGGGGATCACGGGCGCGAAAGTGCCGGCAAGCACCGACAAAACCGCGCGACGTCAGGGCGTGAACAGCTCCGCCGCCTCGTCGGCAAGCCGTGTGATCACGTCCGCCAGCTCCAGGTCCGCCAACCAGTGCTCCGGCACCTCGTCGAGCCCGTCCCGCGTGCCGAGCAGGTTGCCGCAGATCGCGCCGGTCGAGTCGCTGTCGCCGGAGTGGTTCACGGCCGGCAGCAGCCCGTCCGCCGGGGACCGGGACGTGAGGGCCGCCAGCAGGCCGATCGCCAGGGCCTCCTCGCCGACCCAGCCGCCGCCGAGGGTCGTCTCGATGACCTCGGGTGTCGGGCGCACGCCCCGCGCGGCCATCTCCACGGTCAGGTCCAACAGCGCCAACTGCTCCTCGTGGCCCTCCCACCGGACCAGCTCGTCCCGCGCCACGTCCACCGCCTCCGGCAGCGTCGCGCCCAGTCGCAGCTGCTGCACCACGACCGCCAGCACCCCCGCCGACAGGTAGCCGCTGGGGTGGCCGTGGGTCAGCGCGCCGGTCGCGGTGGCCAGGGCGAACACCTCGCGGACGTCGTCGGACCACCACCCGACGGGCGCCGCGCGCATCACCGCGCCGCAGCCCTTGGAGTCGTTGATCGGCGACTCGACGGTGCCCAGCCGGCCCGACCGCAGCGCCGCCAGGCACGTGTTGCCCGGCGCGCGCAGCTCGTGCAGTTCCGGCACGTCCAGCAGCCACCCGTCGGGTGCGACCTCCGGACCGCCCTGCGTGCGCAGCCACCGGCCGTAGGCGACGCGCACCTCGTGCACCGGGTCACTGCCCCGGCGCTTCGCCAGGACCAGGCCCTCCACCGTGAACAGGGTCATCTGGGTGTCGTCCGTGATCGCGCCCAGCCGTCCGTAGGCGGGCGCGTAGTCGGTCAGGCCCGACGGACCGAACCGGCCGCGGACGCGGTCGATCCGGTCGAACTCGATCGCGGCGCCCAGGGCGTCGCCCACGCCGCCCGCGAGCAGGCAGCCCCGCAGCGTCCGGCTCCCACGTGAGGTCACGTCGCAGAAGTTATCGTGCCGGCGTGACCACTTCCGTAGACCGATGCAGCTCCCGGACCAGGGAATGGGTGTGCGAGGCCGTCTCGATCATCGAGGCGGACGCCAACCGCAGCGCCGACACGCACCTGCTGCACTTCCCCCTTCCACTCGAATGGGGCATCGACCTCTACCTCAAGGACGAGTCGACCCACCCCACCGGCTCGCTCAAGCACCGCCTCGCCCGGTCGCTGTTCCTCTACGCCATCTGCAACGGCTGGGTCGTCGGCGGCACCCCCGTGATCGAGGCGTCCTCCGGCTCCACGGCGGTGTCCGAGGCCTACTTCGCGCGCCTGCTCGGCCTGCCGTTCATCGCCGTCATGCCCCGCTCCACCAGCAAGGAGAAGGTGGCGCTGATCGAGCGGCAGGGCGGCAGGTGCCACTTCGTCGACGAGCCGAGCGCGATCTACGACGAGTCCCGCCGGCTCGCCGCCGAGCTGGGCGGGCACTTCATGGACCAGTTCACCCACGCCGAGCGGGCCACGGACTGGCGCGGCAACAACAACATCGCCGAGTCGATCTTCCAGCAGATGGCGCTGGAAGCCGCGCCCGAACCCGAGTGGGTCGTGGTCGGCGCGGGCACCGGCGGCACCAGCGCCACCATCGGCCGGTACATCCACTACAAGAAGCTGCACACCCGGCTGGCCGTCGTGGACCCGGAGCACTCGGTGTTCTTCGACGCCTGGCGCGACAGCGACCCCGCCCTGGTCGGCTCGCGCGGGTCGCGCATCGAGGGCATCGGCCGGCCGCGGGTCGAGCCGTCGTTCGTCGGGCAGGTCATCGACCGGATGGTCAAGGTGCCCGACGCCGCGTCCATCGCCACCATCCGGCACGTCGAGGAGGTCCTCGGGCGGCGGGTCGGCGGGTCCACCGGCACGAACCTGTGGGGCGCGTTCCAGCTCATCGCCGAGATGCGGGCGTCCCGCCTGCGCGGCAGCGTGGTCACCCTGCTGTGCGACGGCGGCGAGCGGTACGCCAACACCTACTACGACGACGAGTGGATCGCCGCGCAGGGCCTTGACCTGGCGCCGCACTTGGCGACGCTGACCCGGTTCCGCTCGACCGGGACGTGGTCGGTCTAGAAATGTGGCTCGTCGAGGGAACGCGGGGCGGGTGCCGTGCGTCGCAGCGTCGATCGGTTCGTCGGGAAGGGGTTCACCGTGAGCATGTGGCGGACCGCTGAGGTGATGACGGCCGAGGAGGTGCTGGGCCGGTCCGTGGCCGCCGCCGAACAGGCGATGCGGGAGGCGGCCAAGCTGCGCTACCCGGCCCGCGAACCCTCGGCGGACGACGTGCGGCGCGTGATGGCGTTCGCGAAGTCGAACGAGGCGTCACCGGAACTGCAGGCGCTGCAACGCCGCATCGCAGGCGGCCACCTGAGCTGGCGCCAGGTCCTGATGGGCGAGGCCGCCCACGACCGCGGCGTCCGCGCGGCCCTGGAAGCCGACCGCGAGCGCTTGGCCGCGCTGTGCCGGGGCGAGGAGATCCGGGTGGAGCCACCCAAGCCCCGACCGCGCGACGACGACGAACTCCCCGGCGGCTTCACCGAGGACGCCTGGTAGGCCACGAGTGCCGTCCGGCCGACGGGCAAGCCCGGCTGGTGCGTCGGTCCGGCCGGTGGGTCAGTCCAGTGCCAGGCTCACCGAGGTGATCACGCCCCACACGAGCATCGCCAGGCCGGTGCTCTGCAGGACCGGGATCAGGTCGCGCCCCTTGGCGCCCTTGACGACCCGGCGCGCGCCGAGGAAGACCAGCGGCAGGGCGAGCAGGCTCAGCAGCGACAGCGGGACGCGCAGGCCGATCGCCAGGGTGAGCAGGAACGGGACGGTCACCAGGGCCAGGTAGAGGCGGCGGGAGTCCTTGTCCCCCAACGTGGTCGACAGGGTCCGCTTGCCCGCCTGGAGGTCGGTCGGGATGTCGCGCAGGCTGTTCGCGATCATCACGCCGGTGGAGAAGCAGCCCATCGCGATCGCGCCGCCGATGCCGATGCCGGTGATCTCCCCGGTCTGCACGTACAGCGTGCCCAGCACCGCCGCCGGGCCGAAGAACAGGAACACGGCCAGCTCGCCGAGCCCGGAGTACCCGTACGGCTTGCGCCCGCCGGTGTAGAACCACGCCGCCGCGATGCACACCGCGCCGAACGCGACCATCCACCACCGGCCGCTGAGCACGACCAGCACCAGACCCGCGACGGCCGCGACGCCCAGCGCCGCGAACGCCGCCGTCCGCACCGCCTTCGGGTTGGCCGCGCCCGACCCGACCAGGCGGAACGGGCCGACCCGGTTGGCGTCGGTGCCGCGGATGCCGTCGGAGTAGTCGTTCGCGTAGTTCACGCCGATCTGGAGGGCGACGGCGACGACCAGGGCGAGCACCGAGTACGCCGGGTCGAACCCGTCGATGTGGTGCGCTGCGCCCGCGCCCACCAGGACGGGCGCGATGGAGTTCGGCAGGGTGCGGGGACGGGTCCCCGAGATCCACTGGGCGACTGTGGCCATGCCGCCCATCCTCCGTGATGGACCCCGGGGACCCGTTGCCGGGTCAGCAGGTCGTGGCGCCGGACACACCCGAGACGTACGCCTTGGCGACGTACTTGCCCGCCGCGACCCGGTACCAGATGTTCGACGTGCCCTGCGAGCCGGTGACGGACTGGCCGGTCACCTGGCACTCGACGCGCACCATCGCGTAGTTCGCGGCCAGGCCGACCTGGGTCGCGGTGGACGTCGCGCCGCTGCGGACGTTCAGCGGGTCGCCGGCCGTGCGCACGTAGCCGGCGGGGCCGGAGCCGGTCCACTGGTAGGTGACGGTGACCCAGGCGTTGTCGGTGAGCTTGAGGCCGTCCCAGAAGGTGCCGTCGGCCAGGTCGATGCCCGCCGGGTTGGCGACGGTGCGGCCGAACTGGTCCTTGCCGCCGTTGTAGCCGTCCTGGTAGGCGGCCTGGGCTTCGGGCTTGCCCTGCGGCAGGTCCTTCCACATCTCGCGGACGCTGGCCGGGTTCCAGTAGTCGTCCTTGGTGTTCCACGGGCCGACGTCCCACACCGGGGCCCACTCGCAGCGGCCGTTGGACGCGCAGACGCGGACGCTGTAGGTGCCCGAGTTGTTGGCGGACAGGCCGCGGCGGGAGGGCAGGGCGACGAAGTGGTCGCGGGCCTTGATGACGTGGCCGTTCGCGGTGGTGCCGCCGACCAGGCCTTCGCGGGTGGCGAAGATCCGGTAGGACAGGCCGGCCGCCTCGGTGTTGAAGGAGTCGGTCGTGGTCGCGGTGAGGGTCAGTTCCCGGACCTCGGGGCCCTGCTTCTCGGCGGTCGGGCTCTCGGCGGTCAGGGCGAGGCGGACCTGGACGGTGCGGGTGGCGGTCGGCAGGACGGCGGGGGCGTCCGGTCGGGCCTCGACCCACTCGGTCCACTGGTCGTCGCCGAGCGCGCCGCGGACGTCCACCGCGACCTCGGCGCCGGCGGGGACGGTGCTCTTGACGGCGGCGGAGACGGTGTTGGCGGGCGTGTCCAAGTGGTGCGGTGCGAGCTGGAGGAAGCCGGTGCGCACGGCGGCTCGCGCGCTGGCCGGGGTCGGCGCGGCGCGGTCGAGCCGGACGGTGCCGCCGTCCGAGGTGACGCCGCTGTCGTCCTCGTCCACAATGGACAGGTCGGCGCGCCAGGACGTGCCGGCGGTGGGTGCGCTCGCGGTCGTGGGTGCGTTCACGGCGGGCGCGCCGGCGGCGGCCGGTGCGCCGGCGTTGGCGGGTGCGGCGGCGGCATCGTCGGCGGGTGCGGCCAGGTCGGCGGCGGCGTTGGCGGGTGCGGCCAGGCCGGCGGCCAGCACGGCGGTCACGGCGAGTGGTAACAGGTAGCGCCTCGTCATCGCAGCACTCCTCGCCCGGACAGGTGGAGCGGAGGGACCGCTACAGGGGCCACCCGTCACGGTTCTTCGCTCGAGCCAAGCGCGTGCTGGTGTTAGTTGTCAACCAACAAGAAGATGGCCGTGGGAAAAACTCACCCGAACGAGCGAGCGACCGCGGCGCGATCGACCTTCCCAGGCCCCCTGGTCGGCAGTTCTCCGAGGAAGACCACCCGCTTCGGCATCGCGAACCGCCCGACGACGTCGTGCACGGCCTGCCGCAGCGCCTCCGGGTCGGGCGGTGTGTCGGGGTCATCCGGGACGACGGCGGCCACCACCACCTGCCCCCACTCCTCGTCGGGCACACCCACGACGCACACCTCGCGCACCCCGCGCTGGGCGGCGAGCACCCGTTCGACCTCGTGCGGCGACACGTTCTCCCCACCGCTGATGATCACGTCGTCCGCCCGCCCGACGATCTCCAGGGTGCCGCCGGCCGTGATCCGCCCGAGGTCCCCGGTCCGGAACCACTCGCCGAACGGCTCGCCGCCCTGGTAGCCGAGCGCGAGCGTGGGCCCGGCGATCTCGATGCGGCCGCCGACGAGCCGGACCCGGACACCGTCGAGCGGGTGCCCGTCGTAGACGCAGCCGCCGGCGGTCTCGCTCATGCCGTAGGTGGTGACGACGTTGACGCCCGCCTCCCGGGCCCGGTCGAGCAGCGAGGGCGGCGTGGCCGCGCCACCGATGAGGACGGCGTCGAACTCGCGGACCGCGGCGAGCCCGGGGCCTTCGGTGGCGACCAGCCGGGCGAGCTGGGTCGGGACCAGCGCGGTGTAGTGCGGCCCGGGGGTGCGGAGGACCGTGCGCGCGGCGGCGGCGAACCCGGACGCCCGGAAGCCCGAGGCGAGGTCCATGACCTCGGGCTCGGTGCCCGCGACGATCGAGCGGACCAGGACCTGGACACCCGCGATGTGCGTGGTGGGCAGGGCGAGCAACCAGGTACCGGGTCCGCCGAGCCGGGCGTGGGTCAGTTCGGCCGACGCCACGAGGGCGGCGGCCGAGAGCAGGACAACTTTCGGCTCGCCAGTAGAACCGGATGTGCCGACGGCAAGAGCGGCTCGCGCCTCCCACCCGCGAAGCACTCCCAACTCCCGCCCACCAGGCAGCCCGGACACGACCACTGTCCCGCCGTCCGCCGAGCCCGCAGCCCCGAAGTCCGCCGAACCCGTGGCTGAGCCGGCTGTGCGTGCGGTGTCCGGTGGGCTGGTCGGGTGACGAGTGAGCGGGGTTGTCGGGTCGCTGGTTTCGGGTGGGAGGGCGGGGGCCAGGGCTTCGCGGAGGGTGGCGAGGGTGGTCATGGTGGGGGTGGGTCAGTAGTAGTAGGGGTAGTTGGACCAGTCCGGGTCGCGCTTTTCCAGGAATGCGTCTCGGCCCTCCACCGCCTCGTCGGTCATGTAGGCCAGGCGGGTGGTTTCGCCGGCGAACAGCTGTTGGCCCACCAGGCCGTCGTCGATGAGGTTGAAGGCGTATTTCAGCATCCGCTGCGCGGTCGGGGATTTGCCGTTGATCTCCTTCGCCCATTGCAGGGCGGTGTTCTCCAGTTCCGCGTGCGGCACCACGGCGTTCACGGCACCCATCGCGTGCATTTCCGCCGCCGAGTACGTCCGGCCGAGGAAGAAGATCTCGCGCGCGAACTTCTGGCCCACCTGGCGCGCCAGGTACGCCGAGCCGTAACCGCCGTCGAAGCTGCCGACGTCGGCGTCGGTCTGCTTGAAGCGCGCGTGCTCCTCGCTGGCCAGCGTCAGGTCGCACACCACGTGCAGGCTGTGCCCGCCCCCTGCCGCCCAGCCCGGCACGACCGCGATCACGACCTTCGGCATGAACCGGATCAGCCGCTGGCACTCCAGGATGTGCAGCCGCCCGGCACGTGCGGGGTCGACGGTGTCGGCCGTCTCACCCGACGCGTACTGGTACCCGCTGCGCCCGCGGATGCGCTGGTCACCGCCCGAGCAGAAGGCCCACCCCCCGTCGCGCGGCGAGGGGCCGTTGCCGGTGAGCAGGACGCAGCCCACGTCCGCGCTCATCCGGGCGTGGTCCAGCGCGCGGTACAGCTCGTCGACCGTGTGGGGGCGGAACGCGTTGCGCACCTCGGGCCGGTGGAACGCGATGCGCACCGTCCCCTGGTCCACCGCGCGGTGGTAGGTGATGTCGGTGAAGTCGAAGCCTTCGACCGGCTTCCAGCGGGTCGGGTCGAACAGCTCGGAAACGTCCTGGTCTGCCACGCAGGGGACAATATGCCCGCGCCGGAGCTGAGAGCGGGCCAGGCTGCCGAAGGGCCGGGACGGCGTGTCGGTGCTGTGCAGGGGTCATGATCCAATTGTTCGAACACCCGTTCGACTCAGCAAGGTGAATCGCCCGATCGAGCGCTGAGCGACAATGTCCAGGTGAATCCGTCCACCGCGCAGGCCCGGGTGCTCGTCGACGAGCTGATCCGCAACGACGTCCGGCACGTCGTGCTGAGCCCCGGCTCCCGCAACGCGCCGCTCTCCATCGCCCTCGCGGAGGCCGCCGCGCACGGACGGATCACCCTGCACGTCCGCATCGACGAGCGCAGCGCGGGCTTCCTGGCCCTGGGGCTGGCCAAGGGCAGCGGCCAGGTCACCGCCGTGACCTGCACCTCCGGCACCGCCGTCGCCAACCTCCACCCGGCGGTCCTGGAAGCCCGCCACACCAAGACCCCGGTCATCGCCCTCACCGCCGACCGCCCGGTCGAGCTGTACCGCACCGGCGCCAGCCAGACCGTCGACCAGCACGGCGTCCTCGGCGTCGACACCCTCCAGTTCCCCATCGCCGAACGCCGCACCGGCCAGAACGGCCTGTGGCGCTCCCTGGTCTGCCGCGCCGTCGCCACCGCCCGCGACACCGGCCCGGTGCACGTCAACGTCCCCTTCCGGGAACCCCTGGTCCCGGACGGCGACGACTGGGTCGAGCCGATCGACGGCCGCCCCTTCGACATGCCCTGGACCCGCGTCGACCCGCGCAGCACGACCTCCGTGCACGCCGCCGACCACCTCGGCCCGCGCACCCTCGTGGTCGTCGGCGACACCGACAAGGACGTCGACGACCTGGCCGAACGCGCCGGCTGGCCGGTCGTCGCCGAACCCACCGCGACCGCCGCGAACGCCCTGCGCCACGGCTCCCTGATCCTCAACGCGGGCGACCTGCCCGCCGAGCTGACCCCGGACGCCCTGGTCGTCGTCGGCCGCCCCACCCTATCCCGGGGCGTGATGCGCCTGCTCGCCACCACCCCCACCGTGCACGTCCTGTCCGACGCCCCGGACTGGCCGGACCCCCAGTTCGCCGCCACCCACACCTCCACCGACCTGGTCCTCGGCGAGCACGAGGTGGACCCCGAGTGGTCGGCCGCCTGGCGGCACGCGGACAAGGCCGCCGCCGCGGCCGTGGACGACCTGCTCCACCGCGAACCGTGGCCCACCGGCCTGCACGTGGCCCGCGACCTCCTCGACGCCCTCCCGGCGCACGCGCACCTGTTCCTGGGCTCCTCCAACCCGGTCCGCGACGTCGACCTGGTCGCCACGCCCCGCCCGGACGTCCGCGTGCACGCCAACCGCGGCGTCGCGGGCATCGACGGCAGCGTGTCCACCGCCGCCGGCCTCGCCCTCACCGCCGGCCCCGCGTTCGCCCTGATCGGCGACCTGACGTTCCTGCACGACACCAACGGCCTGCTGCTCGGCCCCGGCGAACCCCGCCCCGACCTGACCGTGGTCGTCCTCAACGACGACGGCGGCGGCATCTTCACCCTCCTCGAACAGGGCGCGCCCGAGCACGCGGCCACGTTCGAGCGCGTCTTCGGCACCCCGCACGGCACCGACTTCGCGCACCTTTGCGCGGCCCACGGCGTTCCGCACACGCTGGTCGAGACGGCCGACCAGTTGAGACGAGCCCTGACCGCGCCCAACGGAATGCGCGTGGTGGAAATCCGGGCGAAACGCGCCGAATTGCGCGATCTGCACAGCCGTCTCAAGGCCGCGGTGTCAACTGCTTTCCAATAGCCAGGAACCTACGGACGGGGGTACAGCACGCCTTGCGTGAAAGCTAGCTTCCCCGCATGTCCCTCAGAGCGAAGCTCACGCTAGGCACCGCCACCGCGGCTTCACTGCTGCTGCTCGCCGGCACCGCGACCGCCGCGGAACCCGGCGCACCGGGCATCGGCGACCCGTATTACCCGAATGCCGGCAACGGCGGGTACGACGTCTCCCACTACGACATCCGGCTGAACTACCAGCCGGCCACCGACAACCTGTCCGGCACGACCACGATCGTCGCCAAGACAACCCAGGACCTGAGCCGGTTCAACCTGGACTTCCTGCTCAAGGTCAGCTCGATCCGGGTGAACAACCGCGTCGCCTCCTTCACCCAGGACGGCGGCGAGCTGGTGGTCGACCCGAAGACGAGCCTCCGCAAGGGCTCCGACGTGACCATCGTCGTCACGTACTCCGACGTGCCCTCGAACTACGCGGTCGACGGCTACAAGGCGTGGAAGCGCACCCCGGACGGCGCGCTGGCCATCGACGAGCCGGACATCGCGCAGTGGTGGTACCCGAGCAACAACCACCCGACCGACAAGGCGACCTTCGACGTGTCCGTGGCCGTGCCGGACGGCGTCGAGGTCATCTCCAACGGCCTGTTCAACGGCACCGCCAAGCAGATCAACGGCTGGACGCGGTGGCGCTGGCGGAGCCTCAAGCCGCAGGCCACCTACCTGACCTACGTGGCGATCGGCCAGTTCGAGGTGCGGCAGTCGACCGCGCCCAACGGCCAGCCGGTGGTCAACGCGTACTCGCTGAACCTGGGCGAGAACGAGCTGCCCGCCAAGGCCAGCGTCGAGCGCACGCCCGAGGTCACGGAGTTCCTGGAGCAGAGCTTCGGGCCTTACCCGTTCGAGGCGCAGGGCGGAGTGGTCGCGCCCGGCATCGGCTTCGCCCTGGAGAACCAGACCCGGTCCACCTACGACCCGGCGTTCTTCCGGCGCGGCGCGAACACCTACGTCGTGGCCCACGAGGTCGCCCACCAGTGGTTCGGCGACTCGGTGTCGGTGCAGCGGTGGCGGGACATCTGGCTGAACGAGGGCTTCGCCAGCTACGCCGAGTTCCTGTGGTCCGAGCACGTCGGCGAGGGCACGGCGCAGGAGAACGCCGAGTACATCTACGACCTGTACCCGGCGGACAGCCCGTTCTGGCAGGTCCTGCCCGGTGACCCGGGCGCGGCGGACCTGTTCCACGGCGCGGTCTACGACCGCGGTGCGCTGGCCGTGCACGCGCTGCGCGTGGCGGTGGGCGACGAGGCGTTCTTCACGATCCTGAAGCGGTGGACGCAGTCCAAGAAGTACGGCAACGGGTCGATCGAGGAGTTCGTCGCGCTCTCCGAGTCGATCTCGGGGCAGCAGTTGGACGAGCTGTTCCAGACCTGGCTGTTCACCAAGGGCAAGCCGGCCGCCGCGCCGGGTGCGGCGACGTTCGCCACGCAGGCCGTGGTGGCGGAGCCGAAGGCGTTCCGGAAGATCCGGGAGACGCACGAGGTCCTCGCCGGTCACCAGCACTGAGACGCGTGAAAGCGGCCCCTCCGAGTCCGGAGGGGCCGCTTCGTCTTGAGTCAGCTCTGGCCGATGGCGTCCACGACCTTGGTGGTGATGGCGCTGTAGCCGGTGACCGTGCCGGGCGTGATCCACGAGTGGTGCGGCTTCGGGCCGGCGACCGTGCGCTCGCCGATGAACTCGCCGGTGGCCGGGTCCACGATCAGGTCCCGCCGCTCCTCCTCGTCCTCGATGCCGATGGCGACACCCGTGCGGCCGTCCAGCGTCACCGCCGACTCGTAGACCTTCACGCCGTCCAGCAGTGCCAGCGCCCGGTACCAGCCGGCCCGCAGGTCCGCGGGCATCAGGCCGGAGCGCAGCACCTGCACGCCCCAGTGGAACATCACGGCCGGCGACGAGCCGCGGTGGGCGGTCGCGCCGCGCAGGTAGTCGACGATCGCCTGCGGGTCGCGCGGCAGGGCCTCGTAGAAGGCGGGGTTGTCCCAGTCGGTCGGGTCGCCGCAGGCCTTGGCGGGCTGGGCGTCGGGGAAGAAGTTCCCGCACTTGCCGCGCCGCTCACCGGTGTCGGTGTCGGTGGCCTCGGGCTCCCGCGCCTCGGACTGCGGGACCGAGCCGCCGAGCCACTTCAGGCCGGGCAGCCAGGCCCGCCGTTCCAGCCAGTCCTGGGACTGGTCCTGCGGGATCCACTTCTCGTAGGCGACTTCCTTGAGCCAGGTGTAGCCGCGCGGGGTCTGGTCGGGCGCGTCGACCGGCACGCCCATCGTCACGCCCCGCTGGTACCAGGCGTGTTCGCGGATGAACCGGTACTGGCCCGGCGCGAGCACGGGGTCCACGGCCTTGATGGCGTCGGCGGCGTTGTTCAGGACCTCCTGCGCGGACAGCAGTTGCACGGCGGGCGCCGAGGAGGTGGCGACGGTCAACGCGCTGTCGGTGGTCGTGGGCGGCGCCTGGTTCAGCGCGATGCCCGCGACCAGGACGGCGGCGGCCGCGGCGGCGACCGGCACGGCCCAGCGGAGGCGGCGGGAGGCGGTCTTGCGGGCGGTGAACCGGTCCGGGCCGGGGGGTTCCTCGGCGGCGGCGGTCAGGACACGGGCGCGGATGTCGTCCAGGTCGCCGGTGGAGTGGCGGGCCCGGTGGTTGATCTGGTCCAGGACGTCGTCGAGGTCGCTCATCAGCGGTCCTTGTCGGTGAGCAGGGCTTGGAGGCGGGCGCGGGTGCGGTGGAGGCGGGAGCGCACGGTGCTGGCGGGCTCCCCGAGGGCGGCGGCGACCTCGGCGGGCGTCAGGCCGGCCCAGGAGGTCAGCAGCAGGGCGTCCCGGTCCTCGTCGCGCAGGTCGTTCAGCGCGGCGGCGACGAGCTTGGACGCGCGTTCGGCGTCCACCCGGTCTGCGACGAACGTGCCGTGGTCGGGTTCCGGCCGGCCGACCGCGCGCAGGCCGGCGCGGTGGCCGCGGACCTCGCGGCGGACGTGCTCGCGGACCAGGTTGGTCGCGATGCCGTACAGCCAGCCCTTGATCGGCGCCCGGTCCGGGTCGTAGGTGTGCCGGCGGCGCAGCGCCACCAGGAACGTCTCGGCCACCAGGTCGTCGGCCGCCGACTCGCCGACGCGTCCGGCGAGGTAGCCGCGCAGTGGCCGCGCGTGGGCGTCGAACAGCTCCGCGAACGCCGACGCCGGGTCAGGGCCGCGCAGGTCCGGCGGTTTGTCCAGTGCAGTGGTCACACACCGGTTGACCGGAACACCGCCCGGCGTCCCGGTGAGCCGGGTCACATGCCTTCGAGGGCTTCGCGGAACGGCAGCATCTTGGCGTGCGCCTCGCGGACCTCGGAGTCCGGATCGGACTCGGCGACCAGCCCGCAGCCCGCGAACAGCCGTGCGGTGCGGCCCTCGACGCGGGCGCAGCGCAGCGCGATGCCCAGCTCGCCGTCGCCGTTGCCGTCGATCCAGCCCACCGGACCGGCGTAGCGGCCCCGGTCCATGCCCTCCAGCTCCTCGATGACGGCGATGGCGTCCGCCCTGGGCGTGCCGCCGACGGCCGCCGTGGGGTGCAGGGCCTCGCCGAGCCGCAGCAGCGAGGGGGAGTCGTTGAGGGTGCCGATGACGTCGCTGGACAGGTGCGACACGTTCGGCAGGCGCAGCACCGACGGCCCCTCGACGGACATGGTGGCGCAGAACGGCCGCAGCGTGTCGGCCAGCGAGGCCACCGCGTACTCGTGCTCCTCGCGGTTCTTGCCCGACGACATGAGCGCGGCTTCCAGCTCGTCGTCGGACATGCCGTCGTGCGGCCACGTGGTGCCCGCCAGCACGCGCGAGTCGACCACCGGGCCGGACCGGCGCAGCAGCAGCTCGGGCGTGGCCCCGACCAGGCCGTCCACCGCGTACACCCAGCACTCTGGGTAGCGCCGGGCCAGGCTCTCCAGCACGAACCGGTGGTCGATCGGCGCGTCGGCGACGGCCAGCAGGTCGTGCGCGAGAACCACCTTGTCCAGTTCACCGGCCCGCATCCGGGCCACGGCCGTGCGCACGGCCTCCCGGTACGCGGTCACCGACAGCTCGCCGTCGGCGTACCGGACGGTCGAGGGCCGGGTGACCGGCTGCACGGGGTGCGGCTCGCTCTCGCCGACCGTGGTGAGCCACGTCTCACCGTTCCGCCGCCCGACCACGACCTCCGGCACGACCAGCACGGAGTGCCCCGGCCGGTCGGCGAACGCCATGCTCACGAACGCGACCGGTCCCGAGCCCGGCACGCCCAGCTCGTCGTCCACGTCCAGGTGCGCGGTGAACTCGCGCCACCAGGCGTCGGCGGCGGCGAACCGGTCCGGCCCGGACACCTCGACCCTGGCCGCCTCACCCCACCCGACCAGGCCTGATCCGTCCCGCACCCAGGCCAGGGCGCCGGTCGGCGCGGGCAGCCTGCCCAACAGGCCACCGGCCGGGACGCGCCTGGTGTGGACGCGCAACCGCTGTCGGGTCCGGGAGGCGGGAGCTGTGGTCACGGCGTCGAGGGTATGGAGTCATCGCTGAGATTCCGCGTCCGCCCAGCCCTAGACTCCTCAGTTGTGGTGGACAACGCAGTGCGGACGGGTCGTCGGCGGAAGGTGAAGCTGCTGGTCGGCCGGGCGCTGCTGGTCCTGGGCGGCCTCGTGACGCTGATCGGCGCGACCCTGCTCGCCGCGTGCGTGCGCGACGACCTGGCGATCGAGAAGCGGATGGGCCGGGAGACCGCCGAGGTGGTCTCGGTCTCGTTCCAGCGCACGGTGGTGCGGTTCGCGACGCCGGACGGCAAGGTCTACAGCCCCTCGCAGGGCCTGCTGTACCCGGACGGGCTGGAGCCGGGCCAGCTCGTGCGCATCGAGTACGACACCGCCGACCCGGAGGTCGCGCGGGTGGCGGGGCGCACCTGGACCCTGGCGATCCTGCCCATCTCGACGTTCCTGCTCGGCGTGTGGGCCGTGCTGCTGCCGCTGTACTGGTGGGTGCGCCGCCGCTTGTGACACTTGTTCCCGAAATCCGACTCCAGGTGTAACATCGAGGGCATGGACCTGGAGGCGGAGTTCGAGCGCGCCGTCAGCGGTGAGCAGCGCGTCGAGCCGCGGGACTGGATGCCCGACGGCTACCGCAAGACCCTGATCCGGCAGATCGCGCAGCACGCGCACTCCGAGATCATCGGCATGCAGCCGGAGGGCAACTGGATCAGCCGCGCGCCCTCGCTGCGCCGCAAGGCGATCCTGCTGGCCAAGGTCCAGGACGAGGCGGGCCACGGGCTCTACCTGTACGCGGCCACCGAGACGCTGGGCGCGGACCGCGGCGAGCTGACCGAGAACCTCATCAACGGCCGGCAGAAGTACTCGTCGATCTTCAACTACCCGACGCTGTCCTACGCCGACGTCGGCACCATCGGCTGGCTCGTGGACGGCGCGGCCATCTGCAACCAGGTGCCGCTGTGCCGCACCTCCTACGGCCCGTACGCGCGCGCCATGATCCGCATCTGCAAGGAGGAGTCCTTCCACCAGCGGCAGGGCTACGAGCTGCTGATGACCATGATGCGCGGCACGGACGCCCAGCGCGCGATGGTGCAGGAGTCCGTGGACCGGTTCTGGTGGCCGTCGCTGATGATGTTCGGCCCGCCGGACTCGGAGAGCTCCAACACCGAGCAGTCGATGAAGTGGCGCATCAAGCGCAACACCAACGACGAGCTGCGGCAGAAGTTCGTGGACATGACCGTGCCGCAGGCGGAGAAGCTCGGGGTGACCCTGCCCGACCCGGCGCTGAAGTGGAATCCCGAGCGGGGGCATTACGACTTCGGCCAGCCCGACTGGGACGAGTTCTGGCAGGTCGTGGGCGGCAACGGGCCCGCCAACGCGCAGCGGATCGCGCACCGGCGCAAGGCGCACGAGGACGGGGAATGGGTGCGTGCCGCCGCGGCGGCCCACGCCGCTCGCCGTGCACGACGTGAGGAAGGTGTGGCATGAGTTCGTCGTGGCCGCTGTGGGAGGTGTTCGTGCGGGGCAAGCGCGGGCTCAACCACGTGCACGTGGGGTCCCTGCACGCGCCGGACGCGGAGATGGCGCTGCGCAACGCCCGTGACGTCTACACGCGCCGCAACGAGGGCGTGTCGATCTGGGTGGTGCCCGCCGCCGCGATCACGGCTTCCTCGCCGGACGAGAAGGACCCGTTCTTCGCGCCCAGCGGCGACAAGGTGTACCGGCACCCGACTTTCTACTCGATCCCCGAGGACGTGCCGCACCTATGAGCTTCGACAACGCTTACGAGTCGCTGATCGACCACGAGGACACGCACTGGGCGTTCGGCACCGGGTTCTCCGAGGCCCTGCCCGGCGTGGACCGCGCGATTCCGTCCGATGTGGACAGTGCCGACCTGGTCGCCTACTGCCTGATGCTCGGGGACGACGCCCTGGTGCTGTCCCAGCGGCTGGCGGAGTGGTGTTCGCGCGCGCCCGAGCTGGAAGAGGACGTGGCGCTGGCCAACATCGCCCTCGACCTGCTCGGCCAGGCCCGGCTGCTGCTCACCCGGGCCGGCGAGGTCGAGGGGTGCGGGCGGGACGAGGACGCGCTGGCGTACCTGCGCGACGAGCGGGACTTCCGCAACGTCCACCTGGCCGAGATCGAGTGCGGCCCGTTCGCGGGCGGGGACTTCGCCACCACGATGGCCCGGCTGCTGGTGTTCTCGACGTGGAAGATCGCGCAGTACTCGAGTCTGCTCGGGTTCGCCGACCCCGTGGTGGCCGCAGTGGCCGCGAAGGGGTTGAAGGAGCTGGCCTACCACCGCGACCACGCGGCCCAGTGGGTCGTGCGGCTGGGTGACGGGACCGACGAGTCGCACCGGCGGATGCGGGCCGGGCTGGCGCGGGTGTGGCCGTTCGTGGAAGAGCTGTTCGCGGCGCATCCCGTGGAGCAGCGGTTGGGCCTGGACCCCGCTGGTTACCGGGCCGAGTTCGACTCGGTGATCGACACGGTGCTGTCGGCGGCGGGTCTTGAGCGGCCGACGTCGGTGCCCGCCGCGCGGGTCAACGGCCGGGCCGGGCGCGACGGCGTCCACACCGAGGCCATGGGCTACCTGCTGGCCGAGCTGCAGCACCTGCACCGGTCCCTGCCGGGGGCGACGTGGTGACCGCGCTGGACGTGGCGTCGGCGGTCCGCGACCCGGAGCTGCCCGTGCTGACGCTGGCCGACCTGGGCGTGCTGCGGGAGGTCGTGGAGGAGGACGGACGGGTCCTGGTGACCATCACGCCCACCTACTCCGGGTGCCCGGCGGTCGAGGAGATGGGTGCCGACCTGAAGCGGTCCCTGCGGGCGGCCGGTTATGCGGAGGTCGAGGTCCGGACGTCCCTGTCGCCGGCGTGGACCACGGACTGGATCAGCGACGAGGGCCGCCGCAAGCTCGCCGAGGCGGGCATCGCACCCCCGTCCCGCGTCGGCCCGCGCGCCGTCGGCCCGGTCCCGCTGACCCTCACCCCGCCGTCCGCGCGGGTGGCGTGCCCCCGGTGTGGTTCACCCCGTACCGAGGAGCTGTCCCGGTTCGGGTCCACGGCGTGCAAGGCGCTGCGGCGCTGCCTGGACTGCGCCGAGCCCTTCGAGCACATCAAGGAGATCTAGATGGCCCGGCCGGTGTTCCACAAGCTGACCGTGGCGGCCGTGGATCGCCTGTGCGAGGACGCGGTCGCGGTCACGTTCGACGTGCCGCCGGAGCTGGCGTCGGAGTTCGAGTTCCGCGCGGGGCAGTACCTGACCCTGCGCCAGGGCGACGAGCGTCGGTCGTACTCGATCTGCGCTCCGGTCGGGTCGCCGCCTCGGATCGGCGTGCGCCGCGTGGACACGGGCTTGTTCTCGACGTGGCTGGTGGACCGCCTGACCCCTGGCGATGTCGTGGAAGTCCTGCCTCCCATGGGCAACTTCACGCCGACCGGTGGTGACCACCACGGCCTGGTGGTGGCCGGTTCGGGCATCACGCCGGCGTTGTCGATCGCTGCCACGGCCCTGGCGGCGGGCGAACAAGTGACCCTGCTCTACGGGAACCGGCGGGCCGACACGGTGATGTTCGCCGAGGACCTGGCGGACCTGAAGGATCGGTACCCGTCCAGGTTCCAGCTGATCCACGTGCTGTCCCGGGAGCCTCGGGACGTGGAGCTGTTCACCGGCCGGTTGGACGCGGAGAAGCTGCGGGCGTTGTTCGCGTCGGTCGTGCCTTTCTCGTCGATCGACCAGTGGTGGCTGTGCGGGCCGTACGGGATGGTGCGCGACGCGGAGGCGGTGCTGTCGTCGCTGGGCGTTCCGGCGACCTCGGTGCACCACGAACTGTTCTACGTCGACGAGCCCCCGCCCCCGCCTCGGCGTGCCGAGCAGGTGCTGTCGTCGGTGGGCGAGGGCACGGTGATCCTCGACGGCCGGACGACGACGGTTCCGCTGCCGCCGGACACGCCCATTCTGGATGCGGCGCAACGGGTGCGGTCGGATTTGCCGTTCGCCTGCAAGGGCGGGGTGTGCGGGACGTGCCGGGCGCTGGTCGTGTCGGGCGAGGTGGACATGCGGCGCAACTACGCGCTGGACGAGGCGGAGGTCGAGGCGGGCTTCGTCCTGACCTGCCAGTCCGTGCCGGTGACACCCGCGGTGACGGTCGACTTCGACGCGTGAACGCAACTAACGTAGCCGGGTAACGATCAGGCCGAATGTCGTATCCAACGCTGATGCACGGTCTTGACATGCGCGCCCAGCTCTGGCTCTGCGACCACTCGAACGACGTCACCGCACGGCGCACCTGCCTCACCGCGGCTGCGGCCCACCTGCTCATCTCGGGCGTCTCGCGGCTCGCCCTGGAGAGCTGCCGGCACCAGGACACCCGCGATCGCGCCACGCTCGCGGCGGTGGTCGGCAAAGCGGAGGACTTCAGCTACGAGCACTTCCGGCCGCACGAGGATCCACTGCTGTGGCTGAGCGATTCCATCGCCTGGTGCTACGGGGTGGGCGGCGAGTGGCGGCGGCGCGTCCAGGGCCTGGTCGACGCGGTCCACCGAGTCGACGTGCCGTAGAAAGCGCGAAACCCGGCAACCGGCCGTCCGACCGGTGAACCGGGTTCACTTCCGGCCCCTATTGGGACCGGCACGACAATGCCAGCACGACGGCCGGCAGTTGTTGATCACTTTATCGGGTCATCGACGACTGCCACCAGCCGAGGACCTCCTCGGCCACCTCGGGCATCGCCACCAGCAGCCCGTCCACCGGCAGCGGCGCGTCCTCGCCGCGCCGGTCCAGCACCGCCGCCCCCGACTCGACCGCCAGCGCCACCGCCCCGGCCACGTCCCACTCGTGGTAGCTGTGCAGCACCGCCGCCGCCGCGTGACCCAGCGCGACCTGCGCCACCGCCAGCGCCTTCGACCCCAGCACCCGCACCCCGGTCCCGGACACCGCCGCCCGCGAGATGAACTCGCCCATCCCCGGCCACGGCCCGGTCCGCGTCATCTCCGTGCACACGATCGAGCTGACCGCCTGCTCGCCCAGCTTCACCGGCGTCCCGTTCGCCCGCATCCCCCGGCCCCGGGCGGCGGCGTAGATCTGCGCCCGGTACGGGTCCGCGACCACGCCGACCACCGGCCCCCACCGGTCCACCAGCGCCAGGCTGTACGCGCACCACGGCACGCCCGCCACGTAGTTCGCCGTCCCGTCCACCGGGTCCACCACCCAGCGGAACTCGGCGTCCGACGCCACGTCCTCGTCGGTGTCCTCGCAGAACACCGGGATGTCCGGGAACTCCGCCGTCAGCACCCGCCGCGTGTGCCGCTCCAGCGTGCGGTCGGTGTCGGTCACCCAGTCGAACGGCGAGGCGTCGTCGTCGGGACGCGCGCCCCGGCCCGCCGTCGCCATGATGACGTCCGACGCGTCGTTCGCCAGGCGGCCCGCTATCTCCAGCGCGATCGACACCAGACCGGGATCGACGGGCTGCGCGGGTCGGGACGACAAGACGGTCATGCCGAGCTAGTGTCACCGCCCCTGGTGTCCGCGACGCGACCTCCAGGTGAAGCGATGACGATCCTTCGGTCAACGTCAACCGCGACGCGAGGATTTCGACCTTCGTTCCCCGATCCGTCACGCCCCCGTGTCCTTCGCACCTCAAGGTGATCGGCGTGCGTGTAGCGATCGTCACCGAGAGCTTCCTCCCGCAGGTGAACGGGGTGACCAACTCCGTCCTGCGGGTGCTGGAGCACCTGCGTGCGCACGGCCACCAGGCCCTCGTGGTCGCCCCCGGCGCGGGCGCCGACCACCACCACGGCACCCCGGTTGTCCGGGTGCCCGCCGTCGACCTGCCCCGGTTCAGCTCCCTGCCCGTCGGCGTCCCGACCCGCAAGGTCCTCACCGCGCTCGCCGACTTCCGCCCCGACGTCGTCCACCTCGCCAGCCCGTTCGTCATGGGCGCCCGGGGCCTGTCCGCCGCCCGCCGCCTCGGCCTGCCGACGGTCGCGGTGTACCAGACCGACGTCGCCGGGTTCGCCGGCCACTACGGCCTGGGCCTGACCGCGCGCGCCGCGTGGCGCTGGACCCGCCGCCTGCACTCCCAGGCCGACCGGACCCTCGCCCCGTCGACGTGGGCGGTGGAGGCGTTGCGCGAACACGGGGTTCCGCGCGTGCACCGGTGGGGTAGGGGAGTGGACGTGGAACTCTTCGCGCCCCACCGCCGTGACGACGCCCTGCGCCGTTCGCTCGCGCCCCGTGGCGAGGTCCTGGTCGGCTATGTCGGCCGGTTGTCCCCGGAGAAGCAGGTCGAGCGGCTGCGCGCTTTGCGTGACATTCCCGGCATCCGCCTGGTCGTCGTCGGCGAGGGTCCCGAGGAGGCGGCGTTGCGCCGGGACCTGCCGGACGCGGCCTTCCTGGGGTTCCGCAGCGGCGTTCCCCTTGCGGAGGCGTACGCGTCGCTGGACGTGTTCGTGCACACCGGGCCGCACGAGACGTTCTGCCAGGCCGTGCAGGAGGCGCTGGCCAGCGGCGTGCCGGTGGTCGCCCCCGACGCCGGCGGCCCGCGCGACCTGGTCCAACCCGACACCGGCTACCTGTTCACCACCGACGACGAGCTGCGCGACGCCGTGACCGCGCTGCTGGACCCGTTGCGCCGCAAGCGCTACGGCCACGCCGCCCGCCGTTGGGTGCGCGGCCGGACGTGGTCGGCGGTGTGCGACGAACTCCTCGGCCACTACCACGTCGTCCTGGGTGTGCCCGAGGCGCAAGCGGCATGAGGATCGTCCAGCTGGCCAACTTCTACGGCCCGCGCTCAGGCGGCCTGCGCACCGCCCTGCACCACCTGGGGGCGGGCTACGCGGCAGCCGGCCACCAGGTGACCCTGGTCGTGCCCGGCGCGGCCCACGCCGACGAACGCCTGTCCGCCAACGTCCGCCGCATCACCCTCCCGGCCCCGCAGATCCCCGGAACCGGCGGCTATCGAGCCGTGGACCCGTGGCGCGTCCGGAACCTCCTGAACCACCTCCGCCCCGACAGGCTCGAGGTTTCGGACCGCTTGACGTTGCGCGGCATGGGCAAGTGGGCGTCCGCGAACGGTGTCCCCAGCGTCGTGATCTCCCACGAACGCCTGGACCGCCTGCTGGAGCAGTTCCTCCTGCCGCCGGCGTTGGCGAGGGCGGGCGCGGATTGGGCGAACACGCGCATGGCGGCGTCCTACGACACGGTCGTGTGCACGACGGACTTCGCCCGCGAGGAGTTCGACCGGATAGGCGCCACCAACGTCAGCCGCGTGCCCCTCGGCGTGGACCTGCACACCTTCACCCCAACCCGCCACAGCCGCTCTCTGAAGCGCGACTTGGCGCGGGGCGCGGACGCCCTCTTGATCCACTGCGGTCGGCTGTCCCCGGAGAAGCACGTCGAACGCAGCGTCGACACCGCCGCGGCCTTGCACGAATCCGGCCACCGCATCCGCTTGGTGATCGCCGGCGACGGCCCGCGCCGGGAGTCCTTGGAGCGTCGAGCCGCGGGCCTACCGGTCACGTTCCTGGGTTTCGTGAACCAACGAACCGAGGTCGCGAACCTCCTGGCGACTGCCGACGTCTCCCTGGCTCCAGGCCCCCACGAAACGTTCGGCTTGGCGGCCTTGGAGGCTTTGGCGTCCGGCACCCCGGTGGTCGTGTCGGCGTCGTCGGCCCTGCGCGAAATCGTCCAGCCGAACTGCGGCGCAGCAGTCCCCGACAAGGCGACCGCCTTCGCGGGCGCGGTGAACACCCTCCTGGACAACCCAGAACCAGCCAGACGAGAAGCCGCCCGCGCAAGGGCCGAACAGTACCCCTGGCAAGCCGCCGTAGACGGCATGCTCACCGCCCTACAAGCCACCTAACCCCCCGCACCAACGCCCAACACCCGCCCCGCAACTCCACTCCCCCGCGCCCGCCCCAGCCGCCCCGGTCCGCCCAGCCACCGCGGTCCGCCCAGCCACCGCGGTCCGCCCGCGCCGCCCCGGTCCGCCCGCGCCGCCCCGGTCCGCCCCAGCCACCCCGGTCCGCCCCAGCCACCCCGGTCCGCCCCAGCCACCCCGCGCCGCCCCAGCCACCCCGCGCCGCCCCGGTCCGCGCCGCCCTGCCTCGGTTCCGCCCCGACCCCGCGCCGCCCCCGGTCCACCGCCGCGCCGCGCCGCCAAGCGCCGCGCGCCTCAGGGGGCTCGGGGGAGGGCGTTCCTGGGGGCGTCTCGGTGGTGCTGGCTGCTGCGGGGTGATCGAGGAGTGGGCGGGCGGCGGCGGTGCGGTGTGGTGGGCGGCAGGGCTGGGAGTGCGGCGGGCGGAGGTGCGGTGGGCTCGGGGCGGACCGGGCGGCTCGGGGCGGGGGAGTGCGGTGGGGGGCGGACCGGGCGGACCGGGCGGACCGGGGTGGGGAGTGCGGTGCGAGGGTCGGAGGGGTGAGTGGGGTGGGGTCCGTGTGCCTTGTGCCGTGCCGCCTCCTCTTCATTACGGCAACGTTCGGGGCGGCTCGAAGGTGCCCGGAAAGCGATCAATTCGCGACATCGGGTGAACATTGCTAGGGGCGGTAAACCCACGCCTGTGCCAAGGGCGTGGGTAATGGGGTTTTCGCTGTTCATCACGGGTACGGGTGTGCGGGATTTCGGTCTCCGGCGGCGTCACCTAGGCTTCGGCTATGTCGCGTGCAGGTTTGGACAAGAACCCCCGCGAGGTGGCCGAGATGTTCGACGGCGTGGCCAAGGGCTACGACCGCACGAACTCCGTCATGACCCTGGGGTTCGACCGGCGCTGGCGGGAGTGGAGTCGGCGCGTTCTGGACGCCCGTGCCGGGGAGAAGGTGCTCGACCTCGCGGCCGGTACGGCCGTCTCCACCGTCGAGTACGCGGCTTCCGGCGCCTGGTGCGTCGCGGCCGACTTCTCGATCGGGATGTTGCTCGGCGGCCGGCACCGGGATGTGCCCAAGGTGGCCGCCGACGCGCTCAAGTTGCCCTTCGCGGACAACGCCTTCGACGCCGTGACGGTCTCCTTCGGACTCCGCAACTTCAACGACACCGAGGCCGCCCTCCGCGAAATGGCCCGCGTGGTCAAACCCGGCGGCCGCCTGGTGATCTGCGAGGTCTCCACGCCGACGTTCCGGCCCTTCCGGTTCGTCTACATGCGTTACCTGCTCAAGATCCTCCCCTTCATCGGTCGTTTCGTGTCCTCGAACCCCGAGGCCTACCAGTACCTCGCCGAGTCCATGCGCACCTGGCCCGACCAGCGCAACCTGGCCGAGATCATCGCCAAGGCCGGGTGGGACGACGTCGCCTGGATGAACCTGACCTTCGGGGTGGTGGCCTTGCACCGGGCCACCAAGCCGAACGACCAAGCCACCAAGCCGAACGACCCGGCCACCAAGCCGACCGAGCCGGCCACCCGACCGGTGGAGGGCGAGTGAAGGTAGGGATCGTCGGCGCGGGGAACATCGGGGCGTCTGTCGCCAAGAAGTTGGCCAAGGCCGGGCACGACGTGGTGATCGCCAACAGCCGTGGACCCGAAACCCTGCCCGACATCGACGGCGTGACCAAGGGGACCGTGGAGCAGGCCGTCGAAGGGCGGGACGTCACGTTCCTCGCCGTGCCCTGGGTCGCTATGGACGCGGTGACGGAAGGACGGGACTGGGCAGGGAAGATCGTGGTCGACACGAGCAACCCGATCCTCCCGGGCTTCGTGTTCGCCGACATCGGGGACCGGCCCTCCAGCGCGATCGTCGCCGACAAGGTCAAGGGCGCGCGGCTGGTCAAGGGGTTCAACACGCTCAGCCCGGAGCGGCTGGAGCGGGACGCGCGCACGGTGATCTTCCTGTCCGGCGACCACCCCGAGGCGACGAAGGTGGTTGCCGAGCTGGTCGAGTCCGCGGGGTGGGCGGCGATCGACCTCGGGTCGTTGGAGATCGGTGGGCGGCTCCAGCAGTACCCGGGTGGGCCGTTCCCCGGGCTCAGCCTCGTCCAACAAGACTGAGACCCTCTAACAAGACTGAAGCCATCTAACAAGACTGAGATCAGCTAACAAAGCTGAGAGCGTCTAACAAGGCCGTCTAGCAAGAGTGAGAGGGTCTAACAGGACTGAGAGCGTCCATCAGGACTGGAGCAGGACTGGAAGGGCCTCAGGAAGGCATAAGTAGACTCGGCCCCGGGACTTTGTGAACTGACGCACAAGGAGCGGGGATGACGACTCCCAGCCGCCGCAGGGCAGGCGAGGACGCCGAGGTGATCGTGGTCGGCGCGGGCCCGGCGGGGTCGACGGCCGCGACCTACCTGGCCCGCGCGGGCCTGGACGTGCTGCTGTTGGAGAAGAGCACGTTCCCCCGCGAGAAGGTGTGCGGCGACGGGCTCACCCCCCGCGGCGTGAAGCAGCTCATCGACCTCGGCATCGACACCCGCGAAGAGGCCGGCTGGCTGCACAACCGGGGCCTCCGCGTGGTCGGCGGCGGGGTCACGCTCGAACTGGACTGGCCGGACCTGGCGACCTTCCCGCCCTACGGCGTGGTCCGCCCCCGCCAGGACTTCGACGAGATGCTCGCCAAGACCGCCCAGCAGGCCGGCGCTCGCCTCTACGAGCAGACGACCGTCACCGCAGCCATCCAGGAGAACGGCCGCGTCGTCGGGGTCGAGGCGAAGACGGGGCCGGACAAGCAGCCGGTCACCTACCGGGCCCCGATCATCATCGGGTGCGACGGCGTCAGCGCCCGTCTGGCCCTCAGCGTCGGCATCCAGAAGGACGACGCCAAGCCCATGGGCGTCGCCGTCCGCCGCTACTACGCCAGCCCCCGCACCAAGGACGACTACCTGGAATCCCACCTCGAACTCTGGGACCGCCAGAACGACGTCCTGCTCCCCGGCTACGGCTGGATCTTCGGCATGGGCGACGGCACGGTCAACGTCGGCCTCGGCATCCTCAGCACCTCCAAGGCCTACGGGACTACGGACTACCGAGCGCTCCTCCGCTCCTGGCTCGACGGCACCCCGGAGGAGTGGGGCTTCCGCGAGGAGAACGCGACCAGCCGCATCGGCGGCGCGGCGCTGCCCATGGGTCTCAACCGGAAGCCGCACTACCGCGACGGGCTGCTCCTGGTGGGTGACGCCGGCGGCATGGTGAACCCGTTCAACGGCGAGGGCATCGGCTACGCCATGGAGTCGGCCCGGATCGCGGCCGAATCGGTCGTCCAGGGGCTCGCCCGCACCGGCTACAGCCGGGAACGCGCACTTCACGGCTACCCGGTCCGCATCGAGCAGGCCCTGGGCAGCTACTACCGCCTCGGCAACGTCTTCTCCAAGCTCATCGGCAACCCGACCGTCATGCGCACCGCGACCAAGTACGGCCTACCTCGGAAAACGCTGATGAAACTGGTCCTGAAGCTGCTCGCCGGCCTTTACGACCCCAAGGACGGCGACTCCTTCGACCGTCTCATTACGGCGGCCACGAAACTCACCCCAACGGCCTAATCGGCCCCCGCTAGCCGACGCAGCGCCGACCTTCGGGTCGGCGCTGTTTCGTTTCGGGTGTGCTCCCGTTCACTCCACGCCCGCAAAGCTGTTGATCTGCACCGTGTAAGACCAGGTCAGACCGTGTCCAGGGGGTGGGGTTCACGCCTCTGTGTGACGTTCTACACTGGCCCTCAGGTCTTGTGAATCAGTTCACAACCGGCTGAGATGCCTTGTGAACTGTTTCACAAGCGACCTGCGGAAAGTTAGGTCCGCCTAACTTCCGGCGGGCCGCAACAACACCCTTAGGGTGCGCAACGGTCGGCGGTGCCACCACCACCGCGACGACGCGAGGAAAGGACGACGGAGAGTGCTGGACCCTTACCTCCCCCTCGTATTGATGTTCGCCCTCGCCGCGGCCTTCGCCCTGTTCTCCGTGACGGCCGCCCCGTACATCGGGCCCCGCCGCTACAACAAGGCGAAGCTCGACGCCTACGAGTGCGGCATCGAACCGTCACCCCAGCCCGTGGTCGGCGGTGGCCGCATGCCGGTCGCCTACTACCTCACGGCGATGCTGTTCATCCTGTTCGACATCGAAATGGTGTTCCTCTACCCCTTCGCGGTCTCCGCGGACCGGCTCGGGCTGTTCGGCCTGGTGGAGATCGCACTGTTCGTCGCGACGGTCGGCTTCGCGTACGCCTACGTGTGGCGGCGCGGCGGCCTCGACTGGAACTGAGGGGGAAGACCCGTGGGCCTCGAAGAGAAGCTCCCGAACGGCATCCTGCTCGCCAGCGTGGAGAAGCTGGTCAACTGGACCCGCAAGTCCTCGCTCTGGCCGGCCACGTTCGGCCTCGCCTGCTGCGCCATCGAGATGATGACCACCGGCGGCCCGCGCTACGACCTCGCGCGGTTCGGCATGGAGGTCTTCCGCGCCTCGCCGCGCCAGGCCGACCTGATGATCGTCGCGGGCCGGGTGACCAACAAGATGGCCCCGGTGCTGCGCCAGATCTACGACCAGATGCCCGAGCCGCGGTGGGTGCTGGCGATGGGCGTGTGCGCGTCCAGCGGCGGCATGTTCAACAACTACGCGGTCGTGCAGGGCGTGGACCACGTCGTGCCGGTCGACATGTACCTGCCGGGCTGCCCGCCGCGGCCGGAGATGCTGATCGACGCGATCCTCAAGATCCACGCGAAGATCATGGACGAGCCGCTGGGGCAGAACCGGGCCGCGCTGCTGGCCGAGCAGGGCAAGCGCACCGAGCTGATCCCGTCGTCCCAGCGCTTTGCGAAGAAGTGAGTGAGATGACGCAGCCAGGGGACGAGCACTCCAGCGCCGAGCGCGCCGTCGAGGGCTTGGAGGCGACCAACGGCGCCGCGCCGAAGGCGCCCATCGTCGCGGGCAAGGCCCGCAAGGGCATGTTCGGCGTCGCGGGGTCCGGTGACACGTCGGGCTTCGGCGGCCTGCGGCTGCCCGCCCACGTCGCCGCGCCCAGCGAGCGGCCGTTCGGCGGGTGGTTCGACGAGGTCGCCGACGAGCTGATCGGCGCGATCCACGAGGCCGGCCTGCCCGCCGACACGATCCAGCAGATCACCGTCGACCGCGGCGAGATCACGTTCTACCTGCGCCGGGAGCACTTGGTGGAGGTGGCGCGGATCCTGCGCGACGACCCGGCGCTGCGCTTCGAGCTGTGCAGCTCGGTGTCCGGTGTGGACTACGGGCCGGACGCCCCGCAGCGGCTGCACTCGGTGTACCACCTGACGTCGATGACCTACCGCCGGCGCATCCGGCTGGAGGTCGCGGTCGACGTGGACGACGCCCACATCCCCAGCGTCGTGCCGGTCTACCCCACGGCGGACTGGCAGGAGCGGGAAGCCTGGGACATGTTCGGCATCGTCTACGACGGCCACCCGGGGCTGACCCGGATCCTCATGCCGGACGACTGGGACGGCCACCCGCAGCGGAAGGACTACCCGCTGGGCGGCATCCCCGTCGAGTACAAGGGCGCGGAGATCCCCCCGCCAGACCAGAGGCGGTCCTACTCATGACCGAACGGCTTTCCGACGTGACCACGGGCACCGACACCAGCGCGGTCGGCCGCGAGTCCGACACCGCCGCGCAGAGCCGCGACCCGTACGACGCCACTTCCCGCCAGACGACCGAGGGCACCGTCTACACGGTGACCGGCGGCGACTGGGACGAGGTGCTGGCCGAGGCGGCGGGCGACGAGCGCATCGTCATGAACCTGGGACCGCAGCACCCGTCGACGCACGGCGTGCTGCGGCTGGTGCTGGAGCTGGAGGGCGAGACCGTCACCCAGGCCCGCAGCGTCATCGGCTACCTGCACACCGGCATCGAGAAGAACTGCGAGTACCGGAACTGGACCCAGGGCGTCACGTTCGTGACGCGCATGGACTACCTGGCGCCGCTGCACAACGAAGCCGCGTACTGCCTGGCCGTGGAGAAGCTGCTGGGCGTCGAGGCCCCGGCCCGCGCGCAGACCATCCGGGTCATGCTCATGGAGCTGAACCGGATCTCCTCGCACCTGGTGGCGCTGGCCACCGGCGGCATGGAGCTGGGCGCGCTCACCGGCATGACCGCGGGCTTCCGCGAGCGCGAGGAAGTCCTGCACCTGCTGGAGTTCCTGACCGGTCTGCGGATGAACCACGCCTTCATCCGCCCCGGCGGCCTGGCGCAGGACATCCCGGCCGACGCGCCGCAGCGCATCCGCGACTTCATCAAGGTCATGGACTCGCGGCTGCCGGACTACGACAAGCTGCTCACCGGCCAGCCGATCTGGCGCAACCGCTTGCAGGGCGTCGGTTACCTGCCCGTGGACGCCTGTCTGGCGCTGGGCATCACCGGCCCGATCCTGCGCTCCGCGGGCCTGCCGTGGGACCTGCGCAAGATCGAGCCGTACTGCGGCTACGAGCACTACGACTTCGAGGTGCCGACCTCGAACGAGGCGGACTCGTTCGCCCGCTACCGGCTGCGGCTGGCGGAGATCCACGAGTCGCTGAAGATCGTGAAGCAGGCGGTGGACCGCCTCGAACCCGGTCCGGTGATGGTGGACGACGCCAAGATCGCGTGGCCGGCGCAGCTCACGATCGGCGCGGACGGCATGGGCAACTCGCTGGAGCACGTCCGCAAGATCATGGGCCAGTCCATGGAGTCCCTGATCCACCACTTCAAGCTGGTGACCGAGGGCTTCCAGGTGCCGGCGGGCCAGGTGTACGTGCCGATCGAGTCGCCGCGCGGCGAGCTGGGCTACCACCTGGTGTCCGACGGCGGCACCCGGCCGATGCGCGTGCACGTGCGCGAACCCAGCTTCGTGAACCTCCAGTCGATGCCCGCGATGTGCGAGGGCGGCATGGTCGCCGACGTCATCGCGTCGGTGGCCTCTATCGACCCGGTGATGGGTGGTTGTGACCGATGACCCAAACGCAGGAACCCGTCGACTACTCGGACGTCTTCGACCAGGACACCGCGGACCGGGCGCGGGCGATCATCGCCCGCTACCCGTTCGCGCGCTCGGCGCTGCTGCCGATGCTGCACCTGGTGCAGTCGGTGGAGGGGTACGTCAGCCAGGCCGGCATCGCGTTCTGCGCCGACCAGCTCGACCTGACCCACGCCGAGGTCAGCGCGGTCGCGACCTTCTACACCATGTACAAGCGGCGGCCGTGCGGCGAGCACCTGGTCAGCGTGTGCACGAACACCCTGTGCGCGGCGCTGGGCGGTGACGCGATCTACGCGAAGCTGCGCGAGCACCTGGGCACCGACGGCAAGCCGCTGGGCCACGAGGAGACCTCGGGCGAGCCGGGCGCGCCGGGCTCGATCACGCTGGAGCACGCCGAGTGCCTCGCCGCGTGCGACCTCGGCCCGGTGCTCCAGGTGAACTACGAGTTCTTCGACAACCAGACGCCGGAGAAGGCGCTGGAGCTGGTGAAGGCGTTGCAGGCGGGGGAGAAGCCGCACCCGACGCGGGGCGCGCCGCTCACCGACTTCCGCCAGGCCGAACTCCAGCTCGCGGGCTTCTTCGAGGGCCGGGAGGCGGACCTGGACGGTCCGTCGGCCGCGCCGGAGACCGTGCGGGGCGCCGCGCTCGCGGCGGACCGCGGCTGGACCGCGCCGGCGATGCCGGACGACGCGGAGTTCCCGCCGCTGCCGGAAAAGAAGTAGGGGGAGACGTGGTCGACCAACTGACTCCCGTCCTCACCAAGCGCTGGCTGTCGCCGCGCTCGTGGACGCTGAAGACCTACGAGCAGCTTGAGGGGTACACGGCGCTGCGCAAGGCGCTCAAGGCCCACCCGGACCAGCTCATCCAGCAGTGCAAGGACTCCGGTCTGCGCGGCCGGGGCGGCGCGGGCTTCCCGACCGGCATGAAGTGGGGCTTCATCCCGCAGGGCGACGGCAAGCCGCACTACCTCGTCATCAACGCCGACGAGGGCGAGCCGGGCACCTGCAAGGACATCCCGCTGATGATGGCGGACCCGCACTCGCTGATCGAGGGCATCATCATCACCTCGTACGCGATCCGCGCGAACTTCGCCGCGATTTACGTGCGCGGCGAGGTGTTGCACTGCATCCGCCGGCTCAACGCGGCCGTGCAGGAGGCGTACGCGGCGGGATACCTGGGCAAGGACATCCTCGGCTCGGGCTTCGACCTCGACGTGGTGGTGCACGCCGGCGCCGGCGCCTACATCTGCGGCGAGGAGACCGCGCTCCTGGACTCCCTGGAAGGCAAGCGCGGCCAGCCCCGGCTCAAGCCGCCTTTCCCCGCGACGGCCGGCCTCTACGCGTCGCCGACCGTGGTGAACAACGTCGAGACCATCGCGTCGGTCCCGTACATCGTCAACGGCGGCGCGGACTGGTTCCGCACCATGGGCCGCGAGCGGTCCCCGGGCCCGAAGATCTACTCGCTGTCCGGCCACGTCGAGCGCCCCGGCCAGTACGAGGCGCCGATGGGCACGACCCTGCGCCAGCTGCTGGACATGGCGGGCGGCATGAAGGACGGCATCCCGCTGAAGTTCTGGACGCCGGGCGGCTCGTCCACCCCGCTGTTCACCGCCGAGCACCTCGACGTGCCGCTGGACTTCGAGGGCGCGGCCGAGGCCGGGTCGATGCTGGGCACCACCGCGTTGCAGATCTTCAACGAGACGGTGTCCGTGCCGTGGGCGGTCATGAAGTGGACCGAGTTCTACAAGCACGAGTCGTGCGGCAAGTGCACGCCGTGCCGCGAGGGCACCTACTGGCTGGTCCAGATCCTGCAGCGGATGGTGCGCGGCGAGGGCACGGCCGGTGACATCGACACGCTGCTGGACGTCTGCGACAACATCCTGGGCCGGTCGTTCTGCGCCCTCGGTGACGGCGCGGTCAGCCCCATCACCAGCGGCATCAAGTACTTCAAGGACGAGTTCCTGGCCCTGTGCGACCAGAACTCCCAGGTTCTCGCAGGAGCAAGCGCATGACGATCGCCCCTGACAAGAGCACGGAACTGGTGGTCCCCGAGGGTCACGTCAAGCTCGTCATCGACGGCATCGAGGTCGTCGCGCCCAAGGGCGAGCTGCTGATCCGCACCGCGGAGCGGCTGGGCATCGTCGTGCCCCGGTTCTGCGACCACCCGCTGCTGGACCCGGCGGGCGCGTGCCGCCAGTGCCTGGTCGAGGTGGAGATGGGCGGCCGGCCGATGCCGAAGCCGCAGGCGTCCTGCACGATGACCGTCGCCGACGGCATGGTGGTCAAGACGCAGCTCACCTCGCCGGTGGCGGACAAGGCGCAGCAGGGCGTGATGGAGCTGCTGCTCATCAACCACCCGCTGGACTGCCCGATCTGCGACAAGGGCGGCGAGTGCCCGTTGCAGAACCAGGCGCTCAAGCACGGCCGCGCGGACTCCCGGTTCCACGAGCACAAGCGCACGTTCCCCAAGCCGATCCCGATCAGCACCCAGGTGCTGCTGGACCGCGAGCGGTGCGTGCTGTGCCAGCGGTGCACGCGGTTCTCGGCGCAGATCGCGGGCGACCCGTTCATCGAGCTGCTGGAGCGCGGCTCGCAGCAGCAGATCGGTGTGGCGGAGGAGAAGCCGTTCCAGTCGTACTTCTCCGGCAACACCATCCAGATCTGCCCGGTGGGCGCGCTGACCAGCGCCCAGTACCGGTTCCGGGCGCGGCCGTTCGACCTGGTGTCCACGCCGAGCGTGTGCGAGCACTGCTCGTCGGGCTGCGCCGAGCGCACCGACTGGCGGCGCGGCAAGGTGCAGCGCAAGCTCGCCGGCGACGACCCCGAGGTCAACGAGGAGTGGATCTGCGACAAGGGCCGCTTCGCGTTCCGCTACGCCACCGCCGACGACCGGATCACCCGCCCGCTGGTGCGCGACAAGGCCACCGGTGAGCTGCGCGAGTCGTCGTGGACCGAGGCGTTGCAGGTCGCGGCGGACGGGCTGGCGAAGGCCCGGGACGGCAAGGGCGTCGGCGTGCTCGCCGGCGGCCGGCTGACCGTGGAGGACGCGTACGCGTACTCCAAGTTCGCCCGGATCGCGTTGCGCACCAACGACGTCGACTTCCGCGCCCGAGCCCACTCGGCGGAGGAGCTGGAGTTCCTGACCTCGGCCGTCCTGGGCGTCACCCCGGACAACGGCGGTGTCACCTTCAAGGGCATCGAGGCCGCGCCGGCCGCGCTGCTGGTGGCGTTCGAGCCCGAGGAGGAGGCGCCGATCGTCTTCCTGCGGCTGCGCAAGGCGGCCCGCGCGAAGAAGACGAAGGTGTTCCACCTGGGCCAGTTCACCTCGCCCGCCGTGGAGAAGACGTTCGGCACGCTGCTGGCGTGCGTGCCCGGCGGCGAGCCCGCCGCGCTCAACGCCCTGGCCGAGCACGCCGCCGACGTGGTGGAGGAACTGGGCAAGCCGGGTTCGGTGATCCTGGTCGGCGAACGCGCCGCCGAGGTGCCGGGCCTGTTCTCCGCGGTGTCCGCGCTGGCCAAGAGCACGGGCGCGAAGGTCGCCTGGATCCCGCGCCGCGCCGGCGAGCGGGGCGCGCTGGAGGCCGGTCTGCTGCCGACGCTGCTGCCCGGCGGCCGGCTGGTGTCCGACGACGCCGCCCGCGCCGAGGTCGAGCAGGCGTGGGGCGTGGACGCGGGCACCCTGCCCGCCAAGCCCGGCCGCGACACCACCGGCATCCTGACCGCCGCCGCGAGCGGTGGCCTGGACGCGCTGGTGGTCGGCGGGGTCGACCCGTTCGACCTGCCGGACCCGGCGCTGGCCGAGCGCGCGCTGGACTTCGTCGGCTTCGTGGTGAGCCTGGAGCTGCGGCACAGCGCGGTCACCGCGCACGCCGACGTGGTGCTCCCGATCGCCCCGGCGGTGGAGAAGGCGGGCAGCTACCTCAACTGGGAGGGCCGGCACCGCCCGTTCGGCACGACCCTGGAGGGCACCGGCGCCCTGCCCGACGGCCGCGTGCTGGACACCCTGGCCGTGGAGATGGACGCCGACCTGTTCACCCAGACCCCGGCGTCGGCCGCCGCGGACTTCGAGCGGCTGGGCCGGGGTGTTGTGCGGGCGCAGGCCCCGACCGTGTCCGCCCCGCTGCTGCCGCAGCCCAAGGACGGCCAGGTCGTGCTCGCCACGTGGCGGCGGCTGCTGGACAACGGCTCGATGCAGGACGACGAGCCGCACCTGGCGGGCACCGCCCGGCCGGTGGTGGCGAAGCTGTCCGAGGCCACGGCCGCCCGCCTGGGCGTCGAGTTGGGCGGCGAGGTCACCGTGTCCACCGACCGCGGCGCGGTGACGCTGCCGGTCGAGTCCGCCGACCTGCCCGACGGCGTCGTGTGGCTGCCGGGCAACTCCGGCGCGGCCACCGTGCGGCGCACCCTCGTCGCCGGTCACGGTTCGGTCGTGACCGTCACCGCTGTGTTGGATGCGGGCTCCGCTGAGGAGATTACGTCGCCCGGAGGCAACGCATGAGCACTGCCGAACTCCTCGCCGACGACCCGATCTGGCTGAGCCTGGTCAAGGTCGTCGGGATCTTCGCGTTCCTCGTCGTCATGACCCTGTTCATGATCAACTGGGAGCGCAAGGTCGTCGCCCGGATGCAGCAGCGGCCCGGCCCCAACCGGGTCGGCCCGAACGGCTGGCTCCAGTCCCTGGCCGACGGCCTCAAGCTGGCGTTCAAGGAGGACATCCGCCCGGTCCTGGCGGACAAGTGGGTGTTCTTCCTGGCCCCGGTGATCTCCTGCATCCCGGCGTTCGTCGCCTTCTCGGTGATCCCGCTGGGCGGCGAGGTGTCGATCTTCGGCGAGCGCACCGCGCTGCAGCTGGTCGACCTGCCGGTCGGCGTGCTGGTCGTGCTGGCGTGCTCCTCGCTGGGCGTCTACGGCATCGTGCTGTCCGGCTGGGCCTCCGGCTCGCCGTACCCGCTGCTGGGCGCGCTGCGGTCGGCCGCGCAGGTGATCTCCTACGAGATCGCGATGGGCCTGTCGATCGTCGCGGTCGTCATGCACTCGCACTCGCTGTCCACCTCCGACATCGTCGACGCGCAGGCCGGCGGCTGGTACTTCTACCTGCTGCCGGTGAGCTTCCTGATCTACGTGACGTCGATGGTCGGCGAGACCAACCGCGCCCCGTTCGACCTCCCCGAGGCCGAGTCGGAGCTGGTCGGCGGCTTCCACACGGAGTACAGCTCGCTGAAGTTCGCGCTGTTCTTCCTCGCCGAGTACGTCAACATGGTGACCGTCTCCGCGCTGGCCACGACCCTGTTCCTGGGCGGCTGGCGGTTCCCGTTCGTCGGCGACGACCACCTGCTCAACTCCGGCTGGTTCGGCCTGCTGTGGTTCGTGCTCAAGACGCTCGCGTTCCTGTTCCTGTTCATCTGGCTGCGCGGCACCCTGCCCCGCCTGCGCTACGACCAGTTCATGCGGCTGGGCTGGAAGTTCCTGGTCCCGATCGCGCTGGCGTGGTTCGTCGCGGTGGCGTTCGCCCGGTACGTGCGCCAGGAGATCGAGTCCGACTCGCTGAGCACGTCCACCGTGCTCGCCGTGTTCGGCGCGGTCCTGGGCGTCGTGCTGCTGGTGGCGTTCCTGCTGCCGGACAAGCGCGAGGTGCGCGACCCGAACGCCGTGCCGGTCACCGGCGGCGGCTTCCCCGTGCCGCCGCTGGACCTCGAGGTCCCCAAGTCGCCGCCGCGGCGGCGCCAGGTGCCGGTGGCGAACCTGCCCGGCGAAACCAAGGAACCCGCAGCGGTTACCGCATCCAGGGAGGAGGCCGGCGATGGGGATGCTTGATCCCGTCAAGGGCTTCGGCGTGACCTTCGGGACGATGTTCAAGAAGGTCGTCACCGAGGAGTACCCCGAGGTCAAGAAGGTCACCGCGCCGCGGTTCCACGGCCGCCACCAGCTCAACCGGCACCCGGACGGGCTGGAGAAGTGCGTCGGCTGCGAG
>NZ_JAPSLK010000063.1 GCF_031180885.1 Saccharothrix sp. | reverse complement strand
TCGGTGGTCATAGCGGTTGGGGAACACCCGGTCCCATTCCGAACCCGGTAGTTAAGCCTTCCAGCGCCGATGGTACTGCACTCGTGAGGGTGTGGGAGAGTAGGACGCCGCCGAACTTTCTTTCCCTTAGGGGCACCTGACTTGTCGGGTGCCCCTAAGGGCTTTTTGCGTTCCAAGAGTGCCGTGGCCCCGCCGGCGGACTACTTTCTTGCCATGCACCGCGACCACGACCCCCGAACGCTCCGCAGGTCCGGCCACGGCGGAGGTGGCACGGCCGACCTGGCCACCAGCCCCTACCGCGTCGACCGCGACCGCGTGGCCAGCTCGCCGTTCTTCGCGCGCCTCGGCGGCGTCACCCAGGTCGTCAGCTCCACCGGGTCCGGTTTGCTGGTGCACAACCGGCTCACGCACAGCCTGAAAGTCGCCCAAGCCGCCCGCGCCATCGCCGAACGCCTCAACACCCGGCCCGAACTCGTCGGCGTCATAGACAAGCTCGGCGGGTGCGACCCGGACGTCGTCGAAGCCGCCGCGCTCGCGCACGACCTCGGCCACCCGCCGTTCGGGCACCTCGGCGAACAGGTCCTCGATCGCCTGGCCCGGCACCGGTTCGGCCTGTCCGACGGCTTCGAGGGCAACGCCCAGTCCTTCCGGATCGTCACCACCACCGACGTCCGGGGACCCAAAGCCCTCGGCCTCGACCTCACCGTCGCCGTCCGCGCGGCCATGCTCAAGTACCCGTGGACCCGCTTGTCCTACCCCACCCCGCACCCGCGCGACCTGCCCGCCCCACCCCGCGGCGCCGCCGAACCGCCGGACGCGCCGGGCACGGGCGCCGCGAAGTTCTCCACCTACGTCACCGAACTCGACGACCTGACCCAGGTCCGCGACTTCTACACCGGCCGCCTGGAGCCGTGGCAGCAGACCGTCGAAGCGTCCGTGATGGACACCGCCGACGACATCGCCTACGCGATCCACGACCTGGAGGACTTCCACCGCGTCGGCGTGCTCCAGCACGCCACCGTCTCCGCCGAACTCAACACCTGGCTCGACCAGGCCCTCGACCTCGCCGCGCTGAGCGCCGCCGAGCTGGCCGCCCAGCAGCGCCGCCCCGGCCGGTCCCTGGAGACCCTGCGCCGCCGCCTGCACGCCAAGGACTCGTGGGCCGTGGACGACGGCGCGTTCGCCCACGCGGTCGCGAAGGTTCGTTCCGAACTGGTCGACGGACTGCTCGCCGTCCCCTTCGACGGGTCCGTCGAAGCCGAACAAGCGGTAGCCGGTTTCTCGTCCCGGTGGACGCGCCGACTGGTCGACTCCGTCGGCGTCATCGAGGAACCGACCACCCGCTCCGGGCACGTAGTCCTGGCCACCGCCCAGTGGCACGAGGTGCAGGTGCTCAAGTTCGTGCACCGCCGGTTCGTGCTGCTGCGCCCGGACCTCGCGCTGCACCAGCGCGGCCAGGCCCGCCTGCTCACCGCGCTCGTCGAGGCGCTGGAGCAGTGGGCGACCGACCGGCACGAGGCGGACCGGCTGCCGCGCCGCCTGCACGACCTGATCGAACTCGCCACCACCGAGTACACCGCGTTGGCGCGCACCGACCCCGGCACCCTGGTCGGCGCGACCGGTGACGGACCGTCCGGACCGGACGCCGTCCGGGCGCTCGCGCGGGGTCGGGCGGTGGTGGACTTCGTGGCCTCGCTGACCGACAACCAGGCCGCCGCCCTGCTCGACGCGGTGTCCGGACGAACCGGTCAGCTGTGGACGGACGCATTTGTACTGTGAACTGTGATGGGTCTTACCGTCTGAGAAGTAGGCCGAACGGTGGCAGACGGTAAGTATCCGTGCGCAATACGTTGACCCCTCCGATCGGAGACATCCGGTCGCCGGCCGCGTGCGTCGGGGGCACGCCCGAAAACTGGGGGAGACGCCTGTGCGCTCACCGAATCGCAGATCCCGAAGAAAGACCGTGCTCGCGGCGGGGGCCGCGCTGCTGACCCTGCTCGGCGCGGTGACCCCCGCGTCGGCGGACCCGCCCAACGCGTCCAAGGGCGTCGAGCAGAAGACCGCGCTGCAGATCGCCGCGCTCCAGGAGATCAAGAAGTCGGCGTCCGCCGCCGAGTCCAAAATGGACAGCGCGCTGCTGGTGGAGCAGCGCCGCCGCGCCAACCCCGGCGGCATCGGCAAGGTCCCGCACCTGAACACCGGCGTGAAGGTCGGGCCGGGCGGCACCGTCCTGGTCGACATCCGGGCCCACGAGGTGACCGACGACCTCGTCGCCGCCGTCCGCGGGACCGGCGCCGCGATCCGCTCCACCTCGACCCACGGCAAGACCGTCCGCGCGCAGGTCCCGCTCTCCGCGTTGAGCGGCCTGGCCGGGCGCGCCGACGTCCGCCGCGTCGAGACCGCCGTCGAGTGGAAGTCCTTCCACAAGCAGGACCCGAAGGACACCAAGGTCCCGTCCAAGGAGGACAAGGCCAGGGAGGTCGAGGAGCGCACGCTGGCCGCGCTGTCGGCCAAGGTCGCCGCGCCCAAGGTCGGCGAGGGCGACCGGGCGCACGCCGCCGACACCGCCCGCCAGACCCACCGCGTCACCGGCACCGGTGTCAAGCTGTGCGCGATCTCCGACGGCGTGGACGGCCTGCTCGCCTCGCAGACCGCCGGCGAACTGCCCGCCGTGGACGTCCTGACCAGCCAGGAGGGTTCGGGCAACGAGGGCACCGCGATGCTGGAGATCCTCCACGACATCGCGCCCAACGCCGAACTCGGCTTCGCCACCGCGATCAACGGCGACGCGAGCTTCGCCGACAACATCCGCGGCCTGCGCTTCCAGCTGGGCTGCGACGTGATCGTGGACGACATCCTCTACTTCAACGAATCCCCGTTCCAGGACGGCGTGATCGCCCGCGCCGTGGACGAGGTCGTGGCCGCCGGCGCGGTGTACTTCTCCTCCGCGGGCAACGAGGGCAACATCGCCGACGGCACCTCCGGCCACTGGGAGGGCCGGTTCGTCGACTCGGGCGTGGGCATCGGCAAGTTCGCCGGCACCGCGCACGACTTCAACCCCGACCCGGGCGCGAAGCAGGTGTTCAACCCGCTGTCCGACCGCTCGGGCAACGTGCCGGTGACCCTGTTCTGGACCGACCCGCTGGCGTCGTCGTTCAACGACTACGACCTGTACCTGGCCAACGCCCAGGGCAACGTGGTCGCGTTCAGCCAGAACAACCAGGACGGCGTCCAGGACCCGTACGAGCGGCTGCAAACCCCGGCCGGCGCGACCGGTCTGCGGCTGGCCGTGGTGAAGTTCCGCGGCGAGGACCAGTACCTGTCGCTGTCCGCGCTCGGCGGCCGGTTCAAGGACTCCGCCGACGGGCTCAAGGCCTACGCGACCTCGGGCGTGACCCGCGGCCACTCGGCGGCCAAGGGCGCGATCAGCGTGGCCGCCGCCCCGGCGAACAACCCGCTGCCGTTCGACCTGGAACCCGGTGACCCGGCCAACCCGCGCGGCCCGTACCCGAACGCGTACGACAGCACGCAGAAGCCGGAGCGGTTCACCTCCGACGGCCCGCGCAAGCTGTTCTTCGCGCCCGACGGCACGCCCCGCGAGGAGGTGCGGCAGAAGCCGGACCTGACCGCCGCCGACGGCGTCGCCACCTCCGTGACCGGCTTCAACCCGTTCTTCGGCACGTCGGCGTCCGCGCCGAACGCGGCGGCGATCGCGGGTCTGATCCTGTCCGGCAACCCGACCCTGACCCCGGCCGAGGTGCGCGAGGCGCTGACCGCGACCGCGCTGGACATCGCCGAGGCGGGCGTGGACAACCGGACCGGCGCGGGCATCGTGCGCGCCGACCTGGTCCTGGCCTACACGGGCGCGTCGCCGCAGCCGCTGGCCAAGGCGCAGAAGCCCTCGGTGGTCAACGACGCCGACGGCAGCCAGTACCTCAAGCCGGGCACGACGGCGACGGTCACCCTGCCGGTGACCAACGTCGGCGACGGCACGGCGACGTCCACCAGCCTGGTGCTGACCTCGCCGACCGCCGGCGTGACCATCGCGCCGCGGTCGAAGTTCTACGGCACGGTCGAGGTCGGGCAGACCGTGACCAACACGTTCAAGGTCACCGTGCCCGCGTCGGCCCAGCTGGGTGTTCCGGTGCGGTTGGACGCTCGCGTAACTTTCGCCGGTTCTACTTCGCCAACGTCCAGCACGTTCAACGTGCCGGTCGGTGAACCGTCGCGGGAGACCAAGCACTTCGCCTACAGCGGCCCGGTCGTGGCGATCCCGGACAACGACGCGACCGGCGCGTCGGTGCAGATCCCGGTGACCGGGGTCGGGCGCGGGTCGAAGCTGACCTTCTCGGTGGACGGCGCGACCTGCTCCGCCGTCGAGGGGGCCACGACGGTGGGCATCGACCACACGTTCTCCGGTGACCTGGTCGGCACGCTGACCTCGCCGTCCGGCGCGACCGCCACGCTGTTCTCGCGCAGCGGCGGGACCGGGGCGAACCTGTGCCAGGTGGTGTTCGACGACTCGGCCGCGAAGGCGTACTCGTCGGTGACCGCGAGCCTGGCGCCGTTCACCGGCACGTGGCGGCCCAACAGCCCGCTGGCGGCGCTGCTGGCCGAACCGGTCGACGGGACCTGGACGTTCAAGGTGGTGGACCAGGTGGCGGCCGACCGCGGCTCCATCCGGGCGGTGTCGCTGCACATCAACGGTTACGTCTGATCGACCGCGGTTAAAACTGGTTGACGGACCGGCCCCGGTGCCACGGGGCCGGTCCGCCGAACGGCGCAAACCGTTGGTACGACGAAGGCCCCCGGACCGGTGTCCGGGGGCCTTCGCGACTTCGGGCCGGCAACGCGATCTTTACTTCGGCCACTCCCAGCGGATGCCGAACACGCCCGGGCCGAAGCCCAGCGCCACCGCGTGCACGCCGCCCGCCGCGTCCAGCGCGAGGTTGCGCCGCCGTGACGGGGTGTCGTCGCCGGCCGGGACGCTGAACTGCTGGCAGCGCGCGGGCAGGTACGACTGGTCGAAGCGCACCTCGATCACGTACTCCCGCACCGGCAGCCGGAACTTGCGCGCGAACGTGTTGTTGCCGGCCGGGTAGTGGCCCTCGGCGAACAGCAGCTCGTACTCCATGATGATCGTCTCGCCCCGCGCGAGGGGGCGGTCGAACATCAGCTCGGCGACCATGATGTTGGCGTCGGTGTCCTCGACGTAGCGGCCGAGGTGGCAGTTGCGCAGGTTGACCACGTCCGGCAGGACGTCGGACTCCTCGGTCTCGAACACCAGCGCCCAGCGGTCCGGGCCGTCCTGCTCGGCGCGCAGGATCTGCCGCACCCACACCGAGCGCTGGCCGCCGTCGGCGGCGATCTCGATGCGGTCGTGCTGGCTGATCCGGCCCAGCTTGACGTCGGAGGACGTGTCGACCTTCTGCAGCAGGTTGGCGACTCGCTCGCGACGCGCCCACAGGGCGTCGATCGGCATCATCGTCGTCGGCCGGGACCGCCGGCCGCGCGGGCGCGGCGGCCCGAGCAGCGCCGACAGGCCAGCCTGCGGCACGCCCAGCACGGTCTCCAGGTGGCGCAGCGCCTCCAGCGACTCGGGTCGCTCAGGTCGGCGTCGGCCGGACTGCCAGTAGCTCAGCGTGGCGACGCTGATGGTGACCCCGCGCAGGGCGAGCCTGTGCTGGATGCGGTCGAGGCTCAACCTGCTGGCCTTGATCGCGGCTCTCAGCGCCTCGGGGAAGGGTCCCGTGGTCAGGAGCTGCGCAAGACTGCCGTGGCCCGTCGAGTCGAGGTCGTCGACGGACAGGTTGGGTCGACCGGCAGCGTTGGTCATTGTGACTCCCCGCTGTCATTAGATCACGCCCCAGTGACCCTACCCGCCAACGCAGTGCGGTGGTGCCTACCAGGTGGAGTCAATGGTTGGTCCATACGGGTCACGAGTTCACTGGGGTGGCACTCGATCTGTCAAGTGGTGATTGCCTGTGGTCTGGAATCTGTAAACCCGCCGGTAACATTGTGCACGAGATGCCGGAGGTGGTGGTACCGACCCCCTTCGGGATCGGTTGAGCGGTGGTGGTGGCCGCGCTGCGTTACGCGGTCACCACAGCACGTTTGGCGTAACCCGATCGGTTGGCCCTACTGTGTGCCCGGTGACCGACCTGGTACCCGTGCCGGACGACCCGCTGAGCGAGGTGGCCGCCGCCGTCCTCGGCGCGGGCGAGCACCAGGTGGTCGACCTGCTGGACGTGGTGCGCGAGCCGGCGCCGGTCGGGGTGGACGTGGTGCGCGCGGGTGACGACCTGCTGCCCCGGTTGGCCCACGAGAATGCGCTGTCCCACGCGTTGGTGCTGGCCCGGCAGGCGCTGCGGCCCGGCGGTCTGCTGGTGGCCGCGGTGCCGGAACTGGACCGGTTGAGCCGGTTGCGGCCCACCGCGCCACCGCCGCGGGTGTCCGGGCGGGGCAAGGACCGGCAGGTCACCGTGCAGCTGTGGGACTGGGCGGCGGACGGGGAGTCCTACGCGCTGGAGGTCGTGCGGCTGGTGCGCGGGGAGACGTCCTGGGAGGTCGCGAACACCGTCGCCACCCGGCACCGGGTGCTGACCGCCGAGCAGATCTCCGACGAGCTGGCGGGTGCCGGGTTCGGCGCGGTCCAGCGGCTCTCGCCCGCCGAGTGCGGTCACCCGCTGCCGGTGTGGGTGGCCGTGGCGCCGGCATGAGCAAGGTCCGCCCGGTCTCCGGCGGCGGGCGGGCGGTGGAGGTCGAGCCCGAGCGCCTGGACGGGTGGTTCTCGCGCTTCGCGGCTCGGCACGGCGGTGTGCTGCGGACCTCGGTCAGTGCTTCGTCGTTCGTGGTCACGGCGGTGGACGGGGCGTCGGCCGCGGTCGCCTCGGCGTTCGGGGATTTCACCCCTGCGGGTGACTTCGAAGGTCTGGTGCTGGAGCCGTTGCTGTCCCAGGCGCTGGCCAGTCGGCGGATCGGGCTGGTGCTGGTGCGGTTGGGCGGGCACAGCATCGGGGTGGCGGTGGACGGGTCCGTGGTGACCTCGACGACCGACAGCCGGCAGGTGCACGGGCGGAACAAGGCGGGTGGCTGGTCGCAGCAGCGCTTCGCCCGGCGGCGGGAGGGGCAGGCGCGGGTGGCGCTGGCGGCGGCGGCCGACGACGTGGCCCGGGTGCTGCTGCCCGTGCTGGGGTCGCTGGACGCGGTCGTGCTGGGCGGTGACCGGCAGGCGCTGGACGTGCTGCGGGCGGACCGGCGGCTGGCCCCGGTGTTCGCCCTGGCCTCGCCGCGGGTGCTGGACGTGCCGGAGCCGCGGCGGGCGGTGCTGGACGAGGCCGCCCGGCGCGCTCGGGCGGTGGAGATCGTCGTCCGTGACTAGTCGGAAGGTCTTGGCTGGTCAGAAGGTCTTGGCGGCCTCCCGGGCGGCGGCCGTCGCGGTCTGGCGGGAGTCCTCGACGTCGCCCAGGACGGTGGGGTGGTGGCGGATCGCGGTGATGTCGGTGATGCCCGCCCAGCGCAGCCAGTCGTCGAAGAAGGTGGACTGGAAGTCCGTGCCGAACGCCGGCGGGAGCCCGGGGGCCCAGACGGCGCTGGTGTAGACCACGGCGGCCTTCTTGCCCTGGAGCAGCGGCAGGTAGCCGGTCTGCGGATCGAAGCCCCAGAGCAGGCCCGGCTGGGAGACGACGTCGATGAACTGCTTGAGGACGTACGGGATGCCGGCGTTCCACATGGGGACGCTGAACAGCAGTCGGTCGGCGGCGTCGAACCGGTGGAACGCGGCGACCACGGCCTCCCAGGCCTCGTGCGCTTCACCGGTCGGGGTGCCGCCGCGGACGAGCGTCATCTTGGCGTCGGTCTCGGTGGGGCCGAAGGCGGGGAGGGTGCCGTCCCACAGGTCCCAGTGCTCGATCTCGTCGCCGGGGTGGGCCTCGCGGTAGGCGTCCACGAAGGTCGCGGCGATGGCCAGGGACTCGGAGTCGCTGTTCCTGGGCGAGGCGGAGATGTGCATCAACTTGGCCATGGTTCTCCTCGGCTCTTGGCGTTCTCGCTTATTCGGACCGCAGTCCGCTTTTTGCCACACTAGCGGACCATGGTCCGTTTCGCCACCTCGGAAGAATTGATCGAACTCGTGACAACCCCCAGTCGACCCGACCGCATGGATAGGGGTGAAGGGCCCCACGAGGAGGTGGTCCACCAAGCGAAGGAGCAGGTCATGCGCACTCGACTCGTGCTGGCGGCCGGTGCGGTCGTCGTCGGCGGTATCGCCATCGCCGTGCCCGCGTTGGCAGGCGCGTCCGGCGAGCCGACCCCGTCCGCGGTGCCGACCACACCCCCTGCTCCCACCGTGTCCGCGCCCGCCGTCACCCCGGCGCCCTCCGCGCCGGCGGTCACACCGGCTCCGTCGGACACCCCCGCGCCCACACCGCCGCAGGTCACGCCGGCACCTTCCGCCCCTTCGGTCACCCCGCCGCCCTCCGCCCCGCAGGTCACGCCGGCGCCTTCGGCCCCGCCCGCTCCGCCGTCGGCGACGCCCGCACCCACGGCGCCGCCCATCGCGGTGACCCCGCTCCCAACCACCCCCGTCGAGCCCTCGGTGGGCCGGCCCGCCCCGACCCCGAGGCGATGACGGCGTGAGTTGGGACGCGGAGTTCACCGAACACTTCGACCGGTGCGCCGACTCGATGCGCTTCACCGCGTACTTGTTGTGCGGCAACCACCACGAGGCCGAAGACGTGGTGCAGGCCGCGTTCCTCAAGCTGTACCTGGCCGGGCCGAAGCTGGTCCGGCGCGAGGGCCTGGAGCCCTACCTGCGGAGGATCGTGGTGCGCACGTTCATCGCGGAGCGGCGGCGGGTGCGGTGGCGGCGGGAGCAGTTGCGCAGCGAACTGCCCGAGCAGCCCGAGGCCGCGGTGCTGAGCGAGGACAAGTTGGTCGTGTGGGAGGCGCTGCGGTCCGTGCCGGCGAAGCAGCGCGCGGTCCTGGTGCTCAGGTACTGGCACGACCTGGGCGTGGACGAGACGGCCGCGGCGCTGCGTTGCTCGGTCGGCACCGTCAAGAGCAACACCAACCGCGGCCTGAAGGCGTTGCGGCGGCGGTTGGGTCCGGCGTACGAGGAACTGTGGCAGGAGGTGTCACGCGGTGCTTGAGGACCGTTTGAAGGAGTTGTTCGACGAGCTGAACGTCAAGCCGAGGCCGAGCACGTTCGGCCCGATCGACATCGTGTGGCACGGCCACCGCATCCGCACCCGCCGCCGACGCTTGGCCGTGGTCAGCAGCGCCCTGACCACCACAGCCCTGGTAGCCGCAGCCGGCTTCGCCCTGAACCAACCGACCACCGACCCCACCCCCGGCACCGGCACCACCCCGTCCACCTCAACCTCAACACCCCCACCCCCCAACCACCCCAGCCACCCTTCCCTCGCCCCAACCCCCAGCCACCCCCCAACCGCCCCACCCCCGCCACAGGTCACCCCAACCCCTCTCCCCTCGGTCCCCGGCGCACCCCAAGCCAGCTCCGCCCCAGACGCGACCTCAGCCCCGCAGGTCCCATCCGCCACACCACCCCTGTCGACGCCACCCCTGTCCACAGCACCCCAGTCCACAGCTCCACTGGTCCCGTCCCGCTGAACCGCTCGCCGCGACCGCCGTCCCCCACGGGCGCTGAACCGCTCGCCGCGAACGGCGTGCCCCGTGCGCCTGGGGCGAGGTTCGGCGGGTCAGGCGAGGGTGCCGGTCGCCAACAGACCCCCGTCCACGCGAACCGTCTCCCCGGTGATCCACGACGCCCCGTCCGACACCAGGAACGCCACCAGTCGGGCAACGTCCTCCGGCGACCCGAGCCGCTTCATCGGGTAGTGCTGCGCCGCCTCTTCCTCCCGGCCGGTGTAGAGCGCCTCCGCGAAGCGCGTCTTCACCACCGCCGGCGCGACGGCGTTCACCCGCACCTTCGGGCCCAACTGCAACGCCAGCTCTTCAGTCAGCCGGATCAAGGCAGCCTTGCTGGCTCCGTACGCCGCGATCACCCCGGTCGACCGCAGACCGCCCACCGACGCCACGTTGACCACCGCGCCACCGTGCTCCTGCATCCACGCCTTCCACGCCAACTGCACGAACCCGAGCGCCGCGACCACGTTGACGTCGAAGATCTTCAGCACCGCGCCCAGGTCCGCCTCCATGAGCGGGCCGAAGACGGGGTTGATGCCGGTGTTGTTCACCAGCACGTCCAGGCGGCCGAACTGCTCGATCGTCCGCGTGACGACCTCCTCGCGGTCGTCCGCGCGACCCGAGTTGCCCGGAACCGCGAGCACCCGCGACTCCGGCACACCCGCCTCTGCCGCCAAGGACTGCGCCGCCGCCGTCACAGCGTCCGGCTTGCGCGACGTGATCGTCACCGACGCCCCACGCGCCAACAACTCCAGCGCCACGCCGTACCCGATGCCCCGACTGGCACCAGTGACCAGCGCCACCCTGCCCGCGAAATCCGCACCCGCTGCGTCCGTGCCCTCGATGCTCGTCGTCATGCGCGAAATGTATGCCGGTGGACACACGCGGCTAATCCTGTGGCGGCCGACCCGTAGACTGGACGTGTGGTGGTCTTGATCGAGTAGGTCCGGTGCGCGCGACCCGCAGCACCGTCGACCCCGCACGACCACAATCCACTCGGAGTCCCGCCTTGATCACCGCAACCGATCTCGAGTTGCGCGCCGGTTCGCGCATCCTGCTGTCCGACGCCACCCTCCGCGTCCAGCCCGGCGACCGCATCGGCCTCGTCGGCCGCAACGGCGCGGGCAAGACCACGTCCCTGCGCGTCCTCGCGGGCGAAGGTCAGCCCTACGCGGGCGACGTGCGGCGCACCGGCGACCTCGGCTACCTGCCGCAGGACCCGCGCGAGGGCGACCTGTCGGTCATCGCCAAGGACCGCGTGCTGTCCGCGCGCGGCCTGGACCAGTTGCTGCGGGACATGGAGAAGATGCAGTCCACCATGGCCGAACTGGTGGACGACGACGAACTCCAGGCCGCCGTGCGCAAGTACGGCAAGCTCGAAGAGCGGTTCGCCGCGCTCGGCGGGTACGCCGCCGAGAGCGAGGCCGCGCGCATCTGCTCGAACCTGGGGCTGGCCGACCGCGTCCTCGCCCAGCCGCTGCGGACCCTGTCCGGTGGTCAGCGCCGCCGGGTCGAGCTGGCGCGAATCCTGTTCGCCGCGTCCGAGGCGGGCGTGGGGGCGAAGTCCAGCACGATCCTGCTGATCGACGAGCCGACCAACCACCTCGACGCCGACTCGATCGCGTGGCTGCGCGGGTTCCTCAAGAACCACGACGGCGGGCTGGTCGTGATCAGCCACGACGTCGAACTGCTCGACGACGTGGTCAACAAGGTGTGGTTCCTCGACGCCACGCGCGGCGAGATCGACATCTACAACATGGGCTGGAAGAAGTACCTCGAAGCCCGGGCCGCCGACGAGAAGCGCCGCCGCCGTGAGCGCGCCAACGCCGAGAAGAAGGCCGGCGCGCTGATGGCGCAGGCCGACAAGATGCGGGCGAAGGCGACCAAGGCGGTGGCCGCGCAGAACATGGCCCGCCGCGCCGAGAAGCTGCTGTCCGGCCTGGAGGAGACCCGCCAGGCGGACAAGGTCGCGAAGATCCGCTTCCCGCAGCCCGCCGCGTGCGGCCGGACCCCGCTCACCGCCGAGGGCCTGAGCAAGTCCTACGGGTCGCTGGAGGTGTTCACCGGCGTCGACCTGGCGATCGACCGGGGCTCGCGCGTGGTGATCCTCGGCCTCAACGGCGCCGGCAAGACGACCCTGCTGCGCCTGATCGGGCGGATGGAGCAGCCCGACACGGGCGAGGTCATCCCCGGTCACGGCCTGAAGCTCGGCTACTTCGCCCAGGAGCACGAGACCCTCGACCACCAGGCCACGGTCTGGGAGAACATCCGCCACGCCGCGCCGGACGTGCCCGAACAACAGCTCCGCTCGTTGCTGGGCACGTTCCTGTTCAGCGGCGAGCAGCTCGACCAGCCGGCGGGCACCCTCTCCGGTGGCGAGAAGACGCGGCTCGCGCTCGCCGGGCTGGTGTCCAGCGCGGCGAACGTGCTGCTGCTCGACGAGCCGACCAACAACCTCGACCCGGCGAGCCGCGAGCAGGTGCTCGACGCGCTGCGCCGCTACGAGGGCGCGGTCGTGTTGGTCACGCACGACCCCGGAGCGGTGGAGGCCCTTGAGCCCGAGCGGGTGATCCTGCTGCCCGACGGAACCGAGGACCACTGGTCGCAGGAGTACCTGGAACTCGTGCAGTTGGCCTGAGCCAGAGGTTTCAGTCCCATTACGGGAGATCCACTCTCCGTGTTCGCCCCTCACCCGATCGACCGCTCGCCGATCTTTTCGCATGATCGCCTGGCGTTCTTGGTCGCCGTGTTCGATCATTGCGACGACAGGGGCTTTCACGGCCCGACCTGCTGTCTACGGAAGGCGGGACAAGGTGGCTGACCTGAAGAAGGGCGCCCGGATCACCGGCGCCACGCGGGACAAGCTGGCCGCTGACCTGAAGAAGAAGTACGAAAAGGGCGCGAGCATCCGGGCGTTGGCGGAGTCCACCGGACGCTCCTACGGCTTCGTGCACCGGGTGCTCAGCGAGTCCGGTGTGCAGCTGCGCGGTCGCGGTGGCGCCACCCGCACGAAGAAGAAGTAAGCTACCCTCCGGTAACAAAAGGCGTCGAGGAGAGACGGCGCCGACCTGAACCCGGAGGTATCGCGCATGTCGGCACCGACCACCATCGACGCCGGCCTGCTGGAACGCGGAGGCGTGCGGCTCGTCGTCGACGGACCGCGCGCGACGATCACGCTCGACCGTCCCGACGTGCTCAACGCACAGACGCCGTCCACCTGGGCGGCGTTGCGGACGATCGGCGCGCAGCTGGACCCGGACGTCCGCGTCGTGGTCGTCCGGGGCTCCGGTCGTGCCTTCTCCGCCGGTCTCGACCGGCGGATGTTCTCCGGTGCCCCGGTGGAGGGCGAGCCGGGTCTGGCGGAGATCACCCTTCGCGGACCCGAAGGCGGCGCGGCGTTGATCGCGGAGTTCCAGGAGGGCTTCCGCTGGCTGCGCGACCCCGACCGGGTGACGATCGCCGCCGTCCACGGGCACGCCATCGGCGCGGGCTTCCAACTCGCGCTGGCGTGCGACTTCCGCGTGGCCGCGGACGACGTCCAGTTCTGCATGGCCGAGACCTCCCTCGGCCTGGTGCCCGACCTGGGCGGCACCCTGCCGCTGGTGAGGCTGGTCGGGTACGCGAGGGCGGCCGAGATCTGCGTGACCGGTCGCCGGGTGGGCGGCGAGGAGGCCGAGCGCATCGGCTTGGTCAACCACGTCGTCCCCGGCGACCGCTTGGACGCGGCGGTAGACGACCTGGTGGCCCAGGTCCTGCGCCCCATGCCCGGCGCCGTCCGCGAAACCCTCGCCCTGATCGCCCACGCCGCCGAGGGCGCCACCGAACAGTCCCAACTCCAGGCAGAACGCGAAGCCCAGGTCCGCCGCCTGACAGAACTCACCGCCCTGGCCACCGGCACCCCCACCTCCTGACCAACGCCCCCCTGTCCGCCCCCTGACCAGCACATTGAAGGCACCGACGCCCGGCCCCTCCAACATCACCCGATCGGGGACATGCCGGATCCGCGACCTTTCCCCGACTCGCGCGTCCCCGTAGAAGGAGGAACGCGGGGGCGGGAGGGGTTGAGGTACCCAGAAGGCCGACAACCCGATGACCCCGAACGCCCCGTCGACCGATTTCTTCACCGCGCCCAACAACGAAACCGCTGCCGCGTGCGGGCCTTCGGCACCCGTGGCACGTTCGACGCCATCGAGAGCGCAGCGGAGTACCCGGACGACGCCGTGGGAAGTGGGTCAGCCCCATCACCAGGACACCGGTCGCCCAACCGGCCTCGACGACAGGCCGCGCCCGGCCTCACCCATCCACAACGACGACGCACTCGTGATCGGCGTGTCCGACCAGGTGATCAACTGGCTGTCGGCGGCGGACGCGGAGGAGCGTGCCGACCTCGCCCGGCGGTGGGCGCGGCTGCGACAGGCAGACGGCGATGACCTGACCGAGGAGCACGCGCTCGCGTACCTGACCGACCTGGCCGCGCTCGCGGCTCGGACAGCGGCGCGCGGGTGGCGGCTCTACGGGTCGTTCGCCTGACCGGTGTCGACGCCCCGCCCAGCGCGGACGCTCGGTGCGGTGGTGCCCTGGGCCCGATGTGGAGGCCTGGTGCGGTGGGGACGCTCGGCTTGGTGCTCGCACTCGGCCCGGCGGGGATGCCCAGCGCGGTGCGGACGCGGCTGGGCGGGGATGCCTGGCCCGGCGGGGCGCGGCGTGCCTGGCCCGGCGGGGCGTTGTGCGGGTGGCCGGTCCGGCGTGGCGCCCAGTGCGGTGTGGGTGCCCGGTGTGGTGCGGGGGCCTGGCCCGGCGGAGCGCGTGGTGTGGGTGCGGTGTGGCGGTGCGGTGCGGTGTGGCGGTGCGGTGCGGTGCGGTGCGGTGTGGCGGTGCGGTGCGGTGTGGCGGTGCGGTGCGGTGTGGCGGTGCGGTGCGGTGTGGCGGTGCGGTGCGCGGTGTGCGGGGCGGTGTGGGTGTGCGGTGCGCGGTGTTGTGTGGGGTTGCGGTGGGGTTTGGGTGGGTGGGCCAACGTCACCCGATCGGGGACATGTCGGATTCGCGACCTTTTGGCGGCTCGCGCGTCCCGTAGAGGGAGGAACGCGGGGGCGGGGACGGGCCGGGGAACGCGGGGGCAGGGGGCGGGTCGTGGGTACGCCGACAGCGGACAACCGGTGACCCGGTAGCGGGAAGCCGTAAGCCGACCTGCGCGTTCTCCTGTGTCGTGGATGGCACATGGGGCTTGATGCGCAGTGCGATGGCGGCGTCCGGTACGCCCAAGGCGGTTCGGCGGGGGACGTTTCGGCGGGTTGTCGGGTTTGCTCGGCCGCATCGGGCCAAGTTGGTCGTGTTCCTGTTGCTGACGGTCGTGTCGGCGGTGCTGGCGGTGAGTACGCCGGTGCTCGCGGGGCGGGTCGTGGACGCGATCGTTGGTGGGCGGGACGTGTCGGTCGTCGCCTGGTTGGCCGTCGCGATCGCCGGGATTGCGATCGTGGACGCCGCGCTCGGGCTGGTGGAGCGGTGGCAGTCGGCGCGGATCGGGGAAGGGTTGATCTACGACCTTCGCCGGGTCGTGTTCGAGCACGTGCAGCGGATGCCGGTCGCGTTCTTCACCCGCACCCGCACCGGGGCGTTGGTCAGCCGCCTGAACAACGACGTGATCGGCGCGCAGCGGGCGTTCACCTCGACGCTGTCCGGAGTGGTCACGAACGTCATCCAGCTCGGCCTGTCCCTGGGCGTGATGTTCACGCTCTCCTGGCAGGTCACGGCCCTCGCGCTGGTGCTGCTGCCGGTCTTCGTGCTCCCCGCCCGCCGCACGGGCAGCCGGATGGCGGACCTCCAGCGGGAGGCGTCCGTGCTCAACGCCGGCATGACCACGCAGATGACCGAACGGTTCTCCGCGCCGGGCGCCACGCTGGTCAAGCTGTTCGGGCGGCCCGAGGCGGAAGTGGACGAGTTCGGGGAGCGGGCGGCTCGGGTGCGGGACATCGGGGTTCGCACGGCGATGGCCACCCGGTGGTTCATGACCGGTCTGACCTTGGTGTCCGCGCTCGCCCAGGCGCTCGTCTACGGGCTCGGCGGCTACCTCGCGCTGACCGGCGACCTCGCCGCGGGCACGGTCGTCTCGCTCGCCCTCCTGCTCACCCGCCTCTACACGCCGCTGACCGCGCTCGCCAACGCGCGCGTGGACGTCATGACGGCGCTGGTCAGCTTCGAGCGGGTCTTCGAGGTGCTCGACCTCAAGCCGATGATCGAGGAGAAGCCGCAGCCGCGACCGGTCCCGGACGGGCCGGTGTCGGTCGCGTTCGAGGACGTCCGGTTCGGGTACCCGGCGGCGGACCGGGTGTCGCTCGCCTCGCTCGAATCAGTGGCCACTTTGGACAGTCGTGGCGGCGAGGAAGTGTTGCACGGCATCAGCTTCCACGCCGAGCCCGGCCAACTGGTGGCGCTCGTCGGGTCGTCGGGCGCGGGCAAGTCCACGATCGCCTCGCTCGTGCCCCGCCTGTACGACGTCGACGCGGGCGCGGTGCGGCTGTCCGGTGTGGACGTCCGCGACCTGGCCTTCGACGACCTGCGCGCGGCGGTCGGCGTGGTCACCCAGGACGGGCACCTGTTCCACGACACGATCCGCGCCAACCTCTCCTACCCGCGCCCGGACGCGACCGAGGACGAGCTGTGGGACGCCCTCGACCGCGCCCGCCTCAAGCCACTGGTCGAATCCCTGCCCGACGGCCTGGACACGGTCGTCGGCGAGCGCGGCTACCGGTTGTCCGGCGGCGAGCGGCAGCGGCTGACCATCGCGCGGCTGCTGCTGGCCCGGCCGCGCGTGGTCATCCTGGACGAGGCCACCGCCCACCTGGACTCCGAGTCCGAGGCGGCGGTCCAGGCCGCGCTGACCGAGGCGCTGCGCGGCCGGACCGCGCTGGTGATCGCGCACCGGCTGTCCACGATCCGCGCCGCCGACCAGATCCTCGTCGTGGAGGACGGCCGGGTCGTGGAACGGGGCACGCACGCCGAGCTGCTGGAGGCGGACGGGCGCTACGCCGAGCTGTACCGGACCCAGTTCGACGAAGCGCCCGCCGGAGTGTGAGCCCAAAGGCCGGCCACCGGTGTGACCCAAAGGCCGGTCAGGGCTGTGACCGAAAAGGCTAGAAGCCGCGGAGGAAGGTTGCCGCTGTGCTGACGGCGACCTTCGAGGTGTCGCCGTTCACGACCAGCACGGCGAACGCCAAGTCGCCGCGGTAGCCGATGAACCAGCCGTGCGAGCGCGAACCGTCGCCGTGCTGGGCCGTCCCGGTCTTGCCGCGCACGTCGCCCAGCGCGCCCAGCTCGGTCGCGGTCCCGCCGGTCACGACACCCCGCATCATGGTGCGCAGCGCGGACGCCACGTTCCCGGGCAGCGCGCGCCCGGTGCCGCCGGTCGTCGGGATCTCGCGGATCAACTGCGGCGTCGGCACGCTCCCGCGCGCCACGGTCGCCGCCGCCAGCGCCATGCCGAACGGCGTGGTCAGCACCTTGCCCTGACCGATGCCCGCCTCGACCCGCTCCGGCACGGTCGCCGCCGCCGGCACCTTGCCCGTGTTCGTGGTGATGCCCGCGACGGTGAAGTCCGCGTCCAGCCCGAACAGCGACGCCGCGCGGGGCAGGGCGTCGGCGGGCAGGTCGGCGGCCAGTTGGCTGTAGCTGGTGTTGCACGACGCCGCGAACGCCTCCCGCAGCGACACCGTCCCCAGGTCGAACTGGCCGTCGTTGGTGATCTGCCGCGTCCCGATGGTCTTCTTGCCCGGGCACTCGACCGCGGTGTCCACGGACGCCGTGCCCGCGGTGATCGCCGCCGCCGTGGTGACGATCTTGAACGTCGACCCCGGCTCGTACCAGTTCTGCAACGCGATCAGGCCGTTGGCGCTGGCGACGGAGTTCTGCGCCACGGCGAGGATCTCGCCCGTGGACGGCTGGATCGCCACGATCGCCGCGCCCTGCGCCACCGGGTCCACCGCCGCCTGCGCCGCGCGCTGCACCGCCGGGTCGAGCGTCACGGTCAGCGACTGCTTCGCCTCGGCCTTCTTCTCCTGCACCACGAGCACCGGCACGCCCGCGGCGTCGAGCCCGGCGATCTGCCAGCCGGGCACCCCGGTGCGGTCGCCGACCTCCTTGCGCACCGACTGCATCACCAACGGGGCCAGGTCGGGCATCACCGGCGCGCCGTTGCGGTCGAGCAGGGCGCCGTCGCCGGAGGTCGGCAGGTAGGCCAGCGTCTGGCCGTCGGCGAGCTGCGGGTGCAGGACGGTCGGCGCCCAGTGCACCCGCCACTTCCCGTCGACCAACCGCAGTTCGACCGTCGTCGGGTACTTGACCGCCGTCTTGTCCGGCACCGACCACGTGACGTCCAGGTTCACCGTGGTGGTCGTCGACGACTCGGGCGGTGGCGCCACGGTGCCCAGCCGACCGTGGAACTCGACGCCTTTCATGTCCTGCAACGTCTTCCGCAGGATCGGCTCGGATGCCGCGGCGGCGTCGGTGGCCGCCGCGGCACGGGTCGCGTCACCGGCCATCAGCGCGCTGACGAACTCCTGCGCGGCCGGCGCGGGCAGCGGTCTCACCGTGGGCACCGGCGGTGTGGTGGTCGGACTCGCCCCCGAGGTCAGCACGATCGCCCCGGCCGCGATCACCGCGACCGCCGTCAGCCCGCCCCCGGCCAGCACCCAGCGCTTGGTCTTGTTGTTCACGTTTCCCCCTTCGCCACCGGAGGCTAGCGGCGGCGTGTGGAGGAATCGTGCGTATTCGTACTCAACCCAACTGCGGGATGCGGGTCTGGTACTTGCGCAACAGGTCGGAGTTCGCCGCGTCGCCGCCCTCGACGTTCGCGCTGCGCCACAACGGGAGCGCGACGCCGGCCTCGGCCGCCTTGTCCAGCAGCCGCACCAGCAGCAGGTTCCACAGGAACGCGGTCGCCACCGTCGACACGGCCGCCGTCACCGGGTTGCCGATCGGGTAGGTGGCGTCGCCCGGCGGCACCAGGTTGTCCAGCACCACGGTCGCGTTCTCGGCCAACGTGGTGCCCGCGCGGCGCGGTGCGGCGGCGCTGGCGGCCAGGGACGTCACCGCGACCACCGGGACACCGGAGTCCGCGGCGTGCACGGCCAGTTCCACCGGGTACGGGTTCACACCGGACGTGGAGAAGACGAACAGCACGTCGTGCGCGGCCAGGCCCGCGTCGCGCAGCACCTCGGCGGCCAGGCCGGACCGGCGTTCGGCGGCGGTGCTGCTGATCGCGCCGTGCATGGGCAGCAGTTCGGGGTGGTAGACCGGGCGCACGCAGGCCAGGCCGCCGGCGCGGTAGAAGGTCTCGGCGACGGCGGCCAGCGAGTGGCCGGCGCCCGCGGCGAGGATCGTGCCGTCGGCGCGCACGGTGGCCAGGACCAGCTCCGCGACGTCGTCCAGCGCCGCCGCGTTGTGCTGCTCCACCCGGGTGAGGTGGTTGCGCACGACATCGCCGTAGTCGGAGCCGGGCACGGTCTCGGTCATGCGGGTCCCTCCAGTGGTCTGAACCAACTGATCGCAAGTCCTACCCGATCCGCGCACCGCCCGCCAGGAGGGGTTTGACGTTCGAACACATCCCATGTTCAGATGAACACCATGGATGTTGCAACTCGGCACGAGCGGATCCTCCAGCGACTGCGCGGCGGTGAACGGGTCGCCGTCGGCGCCCTCGCGGAGCTGGTCGGCGCGTCGGAGATGACCGTGCGCCGCGACCTCGACGTGCTCGAGCGCGACGGGCTGCTGCGCCGGGTCCGCGGCGCCGCGGTCAGCATGCTGACCGGCGAGGAGACCCCGTACGCGGCGCGGTCGCGGCAGCGCCTGGAGGCCAAGCGGCGCATCGGCGAGGCGGTCGCGGACCTGATCGACGACGGCGAGACCGTCGTGCTCGACGGCGGCAGCACCACCCTGGAGGTCGCGCGGCGGCTCACCGACCGGCGGCTCACCGTCCTCCCGCTGTCCCTGCACGCCGCCGACGCGCTGCGCAGCGCCGAGAACGTGCGCATGGTGCTGCCCGGCGGCGACATCCGGCCCGGTGAGCTGGCGTTCGTCGGCCCGCTCACCGAGTACGCGTTCAAGGTCATGCGCTTCGACACGATGGTGCTCGGCAGCTGCGGCCTCAGCGCCCGCGACGGCGTGTCCGCGCACGACCTCGCCGAGGGCGCGGTGAAGAAGGCCGCCGTGGACGCCTCCGCGCGCATCGTCGCCGCCGTGGACAGCTCGAAGTTCGGGCGCACCGCGTTCGGCCGGGTGTGCGGAGCGGACGAGATCGACGTCCTGGTCACCGACCGGGACGCCCCGGAAGACGAGGTCGAGCGGCTGCGCGAGGCCGGGGTGGAGGTCCGCCTTGTCTGACACCGCGCTCGACGTGCCCCGTCGGGCGCGGGTCGCCACGGCGATCGTGTTCGGCCTGCACGCGGCCATCTTCGCCGCGTGGACCCCGCACATCCCGTCCGTCAAGGAGGACCTGGGCCTCAACGACGGCACCCTCGGCCTCACCCTGCTCGGCGCGCCGGTCGGGTCGGTCGCCGCGATGCTCCTGGTGGGCAACGCCGTCGCCAAGTGGGGCAGCCGGCGGGTCGTGCTGCTGACGTTCCTCGGCTACGGCCTCACCTCGCCGCTGCTGGGCATCGCGTGGTCGGCGTGGGCGCTGTTCGCGGCGCTGGCGCTGTGGGGCGCGACCCAGGGCGCGCTGGACGTGGCGATGAACTCGCAGGGCATCGCCGTCGAGAACGGCTACGGCCGGCCCATCCTGTCCAGCTTCCACGCCTGGTGGAGCTTCGGCGGTTTCGTCGGCGTCGGCCTGGGCGCGGTCGCCCTCGGCCTCGACGTCGACCTGACCAGCCAGATGGTCGGCGCGCTGGTGCTGGTCGCGCTGGTCGCGTGGCCGCTGACCCGGGCCATGCTGGGCGACGACCACGCCGTCGACGAGCACAAACTGGGGCTGCCGTGGCGGGACAAGCACGTGCTGGTGCTCGGCGCGATCATGTTCGCCGGCCTGCTGTGCGAGGGCGCGGTCGGCGACTGGGCGGCCCTGTACCTCAAGGAGACCGTGGGCGTCTCCGAGGAGAGCGCCGGCTGGGGCTACGCCGTGTTCGCCATGCTGATGTTCGTCGGCCGGGTCATGGGCGACCGGTGGGTGCTCCGCTTCGGCCCGGCCCGCGTGGTGGCGACGCTGGCCGCCATCGGCGCGGTCGGGTTGGGCACGGCCCTGGTGGTCGGCCAGTTCGGGCTCGCGCTGGTCGGGTTGGGCCTGTTCGGACTGGGGTTGGCGTGCATCGTGCCGGTGGCGTTCAGCTCGGCGGCGGCGCAGTCCGACGCGCACGCGGCGCAGGCCATCGCGGGCGTGGCCACCGCCGGCTGGGCGGGTTTCCTCCTCGGACCGCCGCTGATCGGCCTGCTCGCGCACGCCACGTCGCAGAGCCTGGCGCTGGGCATCCTGCCGGTGCTGTGCCTGGGCGTCGTGTTCAGCGCCCGCGCGCTCAAACGCACATGACCGTGAAGGTGTGCTCTTCGTCCGCCGGGTTGCCGCCGCCGTGCCGGTGCAGGCCACTGGAGGTGAGCCCGTGCCGGACGAGGGGAGGCCGCCGTTTGATCGCGTTCGCCTTCAACCTGCCCGCGCGCGGCAAGGGCGCCGAAGTGGTCGGGCTGGCCGTGCTCACCACGCTGTTCACCCTGTCCCTGCTGCTGATCCGGGACGTGGACCGACCGTTCGGCGGTGTCCTGCATCCCGCCGGCCGCGATGCAGGACACCGCCGACGACATCGGCGACGACTTCATCAGCGAGCACGGCGAGCAGAACCTGCCGTGCGACGACGAGGGCAACCCCCGCAACGGCACCTGAAACATCACGGCAGGTCTTCGGGCCGATCCACGTCCCGACCGTCGGCCACGTCGTCGCACGGCACCGCCACGGCCCCGTGCGCCACCAAGTAGTCCCGCGCCCCGGCGTCCCCGGTCGCGGACACCGACACCCCGGCCCAGTGGTCGCGGCCGAGCAGCACCGGATGGCCCGGCGCACCGTCGTACACCGCTCGTGCCAGCGCGGACGGTGACGCCAAGTCCATGAACCGACGCACCGCCGCGACAGTCACACCCGGTGTGTCCACCGGCAGCACCACCACGGCGTCCGCCGAAGCGTCCACGGCCGCGAGCCCGGCCCGCAGCGACGACCCCATGCCGGACGCCCAGTCGTCGTTCACGACCACCTCGGCCCCGTCCAGCACGGCCCGCGCGCGCACCTCCGCCGCCCGCGCCCCGAGCACCACGACCAGGGGCGCGCACCCGGCGTCCCGCAGCACCGCCAGGGTCGAGTCGACCCACAGCGCACCACCGTGCGACACCAGGGCCTTGGGGCCGCCGAACCTGCGCCCGGCGCCCGCGGCCAGCAGCAACCCCGCGACCCGCATGGGGTCACACTAGGGCCTGGTGCCCCTTCAGCTCGGCCCGGCTGGAGACGGCCAGCTTGCGGTACACCCTCGTCAGGTGCTGTTCCACCGTGCTCACGGTGATGTGCAGGCGCATCGCGATCGCCCGGTTGCTGTGGCCACACGCGGCCAGGGTCGCGACCCTGCGCTCCGAGTAGGTCAACTCAGTCATACGCCAGAACACGTGCCACGCCCGGGACGCGGTTCAAGAATCACGGAAAAATCACGAAAGATGCTCCAGCAGCAGCGATGTCAGCACCTCCGGCACCTGCTCGGGCACCCAGTGGGACACGTCCTCCAGCATCTCGAACCGGTACCGCCCCTTGACCCACTTGCCCGTGTCCAGCGCGGCGGTCGACCCGAACGCCACGTCCTCCGTGCTCCACACGTACATCGTGGGCACCGTGACGTGCTCGATGCGCCCGCCGGGACGGCCCGCGCGGTACCAGTTCAGCGCCGCGGTCAGCGCGCCCGGCTCGGACAGCCGCCGCACGTACTCGTCCACCCGCGACGGCGGCACCTTCCACTCGAACATCCGCCGCAGCGCGTCCGCGTTGTCGGCGAGCATCCGCTTCTCGGTGGTCGAGGACCGCCATTCCGTCATGTACGCCGACCGCATGTGCTGGTCCTCGTCGGTCTTCATGGCGTCCGCCAGCGCACGCGGGTGCGGCGTCGAGACCACGGTCAGCGTCCGCAGGCGCTCCGGGTGCTCGTAGGCGGTCCACCAGGCCACCGCGCCGCCCCAGTCGTGCCCGACCAGGTCGAACCCGCCGAACCCGAGCACGTCCGCGACCGCCAGCACGTCCCCGACCAGCGAGTCCACGCCGTACTCGGCGGGCCGCTCCGGGCGCACGCCGGGGGAGTAGCCGCGCTGGTCGAACGCCACCGCCCGGTACCCGTGCCGCCCCAGCACGTGCACCGGGTGCTCCCAGGCCACCGCCGCCTGCGGGAAGCCGTGCAGCAGCAGCACCGGCCGCCCGTCCGCCGGCCCCGCCGCGATCGCGTCGAACACGCCCTCGCCCGTCTCCACCGCAAGCTGCTCGATCACTGTGATCCAGGTCCCATCCGTGATCCGGTCCTTTGTCGAGCATTCAACCGTGCGGCCGAACTTCGGTGTGCCCACAACTCCCGACAGGGGCGGCCGCACACCCTTCAGTGCCACGATGAAGGGGCGCAGGCTGCCGATCGTGCCGAGGAGTGGCCGATGAGCACCGTCGACGTACCCCGCCCCGACCAGGGCAGGTGGCCCGGTCTGCACACCCCGCCCAGGTCGCCGTGGCGGGCCCGCATCGCCGAGGCCCTGTTCCGCAACGCCGTGCGCGGCCTGCCCGTGCGGGTCGAGCTACCCGGCGGCGCGCGGCTGGGCGCCGGCGGTCCCGACGCGCCGGTCATGCGCCTGCACCGGCCGGCGGCGTTCTTCCACCGCCTCGGGGTGGACGCCAAGATCGGCTTCGGCGAGGCGTACATGGTCGGCGACTGGACCACCCGCCGGCTGGCCGACCTGCTCACCGCGTTCGCCGCCCGCCTGACCACCCTGATCCCGCCCCGGCTGCAACTGCTGCGCCGCTGGGTCGAGCGCCGTCACCCGGCCTCCGACAGCAACGACGTGGCCGGGTCCCGGCAGAACGCCCACCGGCACTACGACCTGTCCAACGACCTGTTCGCGGTGTTCCTCGACGAGACCATGACCTATTCGTCGGCCTGGTTCGAGCACCCCGACCAGCCGCTGGACCAGGCCCAACTGCGCAAGATCGACGGCGTGTTGGACTACGCGGGCGTGAAGTCCGGCTCGAACGTCCTGGAGATCGGCACCGGCTGGGGCGCGCTGGCCGTCCGCGCCGCCCGGCGCGACCGTCACCTCGCTGACCCTGTCGGCCGAGCAGAAGGCACTGGCCGAGCAGCGGATCGCGGCGGCCGGCGTGGGCGACCGGGTCACCGTGCACCTGCGCGACTACCGCGAGGAGACCGGCCGGTACGACGCCGTGGTGAGCGTGGAGATGATCGAGGCCGTGGGCGGCGAGTACTGGCCGACCTACTTCGCCATGGTCGACCGGTCACTGGTGCCCGGCGGGCGGTTCGGGCTCCAAACCATCACCATGCCGCACGACCGGATGCCGGCTGGCGCGGCCGGCTACACCTGGATCCACAAGTACATCTTCCCCGGCGGCCTGATCCCGTCCGTGCGGGCGATCGAGGAGACCGTCCGCGACCACACCGCGCTGCGCGTCGAGGCCTCCCGCGAGTTCGGCCCGGACTACGCCGAGACCCTGCGGCGGTGGCGCGAGCGGTTCCTCGCGCGGTGGGACGAGGTGGCCGGGCTCGGCTTCGACGACACCTTCCGGCGGATGTGGGAGTTCTACCTGGCGTACTCCGAAGCGGGGTTCCGGGTCGGCTACTTGGGCGTCAAGCAGTTCGCCCTGGTGAAGTAGCCCTCCGCCGCATTAGGCCGAACGGTCCATTCCATCCCTCACTCGGGTGCTGTTCCCACCACGTGGACCGCGTTCGTGGTCAGCTTTGGCGAATCCCGTATCAGGGGCCGCGCAGCGTCCTCCTCATCAATGAGCCGGGATGAGCCGGGAGGCAACACGAGCGTGAGGAGGTCGCCGGATGGTGCAGCACGCATCCGTGCGAGCTGACGTCGAGATCGAGGTCGGCCCCGCGGCGACCGGCCGCCCCGAGGTCACCCTGCTGGCCGGCGGGGCGCCCGCCAAGCCCGTGCGCTGGACCGCCGAGGCCGAGCTGGCCGACCTGGTCGACGCCGCCCTGGCCGGCGAGCCGCGCGCGGTGGAGCACCTCCTCGCCCGCGTCCAGCCGCTCGTCCTGCGCTACTGCCGCGCCCGCGTGGGCACGCGCGAGCGCACGCTGGTGTCCGCCGAGGACATCGCGCAGGAAGTCTGCCTCGCCGTCGTCTCCGCGCTGGGCAAGTACAAGTACGAACCCGGGTCGTTCCTGGCGTTCGTGTACGGCATCGCCGCCCACAAGGTCGCCGACGCGCGAAGACGGGCGGTGCGCAGCCGCTCCGAGGTCGTGCCCGAGCTGCCCGACACGCCGGCCCTGGAGGACGGCCCCGAGCAGCGGGCGATGAACGGCGAGATGATCGAGGCCGTGACCCAGTTGTTGCGGCGGCTGCCCGAGCGGCAGCGGGAGATCCTGGTGCTGCGGGTCGCGGTGGGGCTGTCCGCCGAGGAGACCGCGGTGGCCGTCGGGTCGACCCCCGGCGCGGTCCGCGTGGCGCAACACCGCGCGTTGGCGCGGATGCGGGAGATGTTCGCGGCCGCCGAGGGCTGATCCTGGCATCGTTGAGAGATGACGACCGCCGACGAGCCCGCGTTCGACGTGCTGTTGTCCGGCACGGTGTTCCTGGACATCATCTTCACCGGCCTGCCCCGGCCGCCGGCGCCGGGCACCGAGGTGTGGGCCGAGGGCCTGGGCTCGTGCCCGGGCGGCATCGCCAACCTCGCCGTCGCGCTGTCCCGGCTCCAGCTGCGCACCGCGCTGTCCGCCGCGTTCGGCGAGGACGCCTACGGCGACTTCTGCTGGGAGGTGCTGGCGGAGCAGGAGGGCGTGGACCTCTTGTACTGCCGCCGGTTCTACGGGTGGCACACGCCGGTGACCGTGTCGATGGCGATGGACCGCGACCGGTCGATGGTCACCCACGGGCACCGGCCGCCGGTGTCCGCCGACGAGTTGCTCAACCCGCCGCCGCGCACGCGGGCCTGCTTCGTGCACATCCAGCCGGAGGACGAGCAGTGGGTGCGCACGGCGAAGGCCGCGGGGGCGTTGCTGTTCGCCGACATCGGGTGGGACCGGACCGAGGTGTGGGCACCCGAGTTGCTGCGGCGGCTGGACGGGTATGACGTGTTCCTGCCCAACGACGTCGAGGCCATGCGGTACACACGGACCGAGTCCGCTCTTGATGCGGCACGGGTGCTGTCTTCTTATGTGCCGATGGTGGTGGTCACCCGCGGTGGTGGGGGAGCGGTGGCCGTGGACTCCGCGACCGGCGAGGTGGTCGACGTGTCCGGGCTGAACGTGGCGCCGCTGGACTCGACCGGGGCGGGGGACGTCTTCGGGGCCGGGTTCGTGCTGGGGACGCTCGCGGGGTGGCCGCTGTGCGACCGGGTCCGGTTCGCGAACCTGTGCGCGGCGCTGTCGGTGCAGCACTTCGGCGGGTCGCTGTCGGCTCCGGGGTGGGTGGACATCGCGACCTGGTGGCGGACCGTGAGCCGGCGGGCGGACGTGGACCCGGACCTGCGCGGGTACCGGTTCCTCGAAGACGTGCTGCCGCACCACGCGGGCGTTGAAGTGCGCCGGGCGAGCGCGACGATCAGGCTGCGCTCCTCGTGACGATCACCCGATCGTGATCTTGCCAGGTTCGAACATCCGTTCGATCATTGACCCGTACGGCCGCGAGCCGTGCGGCACAGGGGGTTTCGCCATCGCCCGGAAGGGGCAGGAGTAATTTCGGGTCGGCAAGCAACCTGAGGCGGTCGCCGCGCGACTTTATGTCCAGGGGGCTTTTCTCCGAGGGGATCCGGAAGGGGTTGTTCAGTGTTCGCCGCGCGTGCGACGGGTCTGGTCAAGTTGGCGGGGTTGTGCCTCGTGGCGGGGGTCCTGGTGGCCGCCTTGCTGTTCCCGGTCGTGGGCGGGATGGGCCTGGCGTCCAACCGCGCGGCGGACACGGTGGACCAGACGTCCGGTGAGTTGACCAAGGCCGAGCTGCCGCTGGTCACCACCGTCCTCGACATGAACCAGCAGCCGATCGCCTACCTGTACGACCAGTACCGCATCCCGGTGCCGTCGGAGGGCATCGCCGACACCATGAAGGCCGCGATCATCGCGATCGAGGACAAGCGGTTCTTCGAGCACAAGGGCGTGGACTGGCAGGGCATCGCGCGTGCGGCGGCCAAGGCCGGCGTGGAGGGCGAGACCACGCAGGGCGCGTCCACGCTGACCCAGCAGTACGTCAAGAACTACCTGGCGTTCGTGGTCGGCAAGGGGGAGAAGGAGGCCTACGAGAAGGCCACCGAGGCCACCATCGGGCGCAAGATCAGCGAGGCGCGCATCGCCACGCAGCTCGAGCAGAAGATGACCAAGGACGAGATCCTCACCGGGTACCTCAACATCGTCCCGTTCGGCAACGGCACCTACGGCGTCGGCGCGGCGGCCAAGACCTACTTCGGCACCACGCCCGACAAGCTCACCGTGCCGCAGGCGGCCATGCTGGCCGGCCTGGTCAACGAGCCGAGCCGGCTCAACCCGGGTGCCGCCGTGGAGCCCGCGATCAAGCGGCGCAACACCGTGATCGACAAGATGCGGGAGAACGGGGCGTTCGGCGCGGACCCGAAGGTGGCCGAGGAGAAGGCGGCGGAGTACAAGGCCGAGGGCATCGGCGTGGTGCCGGACCTCAAGCTGCTGCCCAACGGCTGCGTGGGCGCGGGCGACGGCCCGGTGTACGGGTTCTTCTGCCGGTACCTGCTCGACTACCTGGAGAAGGCCGGCCTGCCGGTGGACGAGCTGAAGCGCGGCGGCTACACCATCCACACCACGATGGACCCGGTCGCCACCCGCCTGGCCAAGGAGGCGGCCGAGGGCCAGGTGCCGAAGGACCAGGACGGCATCGCCAACGCGATGGCGATCGTCGAGCCGGGCACCGAGAAGCACCGCGTCCGGGCGCTGGCGGCCAACCGCGACTTCGGCAACAACGCCGACGCCGGCCAGAGCGCCTACCCGCTGCCGTCCGAGGTGACCAAGTTCGGCACGGGCTCTACGTACAAGGTGTTCACGGCCGCGGCGGCGCTGGAGGCCGGCGTGGCCCGCCTCGACAAGCAGATCGACACCCCGGCCACGTACACGTCCCGGATCTACAAGGGCGACCGCGGTGGGTACACCGTCAAGAACGCGGGCACCTACAAGGACAAGATGACGCTGACCGAGGCGCTCGCGCAGTCGCCGAACACCGCTTTCGTCATCCTGGAGGAGCAGGTCGGCCTGAACAAGGTGGTCGACATGGCCTCCCGCCTCGGGTTGCGCGAGTCCATGAACGGCGTGACCACCAAGGGCGAGCCGGTGAAGCCGGGCGAGCAGTCCCAGGGCGAGACGATCAAGAACGAGAACCGCGGCTCGTTCACCCTGGGCGTCGGCCCGACCAGCATCCTGGAACTGGCGAACGTCGCGGCGACGATCATGAGTTCCGGCAAGTGGTGCCCGCCGACCCCGGTGGAGGGCGTGACGGACCGCAACGGCCGATCCGTGGCGCTGAAGGAAGCCCCCTGCGACCAGGCCGTGGCGCCCGAGGTGGCCAACGCCCTGGCGAACGGCCTGGGCGCCGACATCAAGACCGGCGGCACCGCGGCCGGCGCGGCCGGCAAGGCGGGCTGGGACCGGCCGATGATCGGCAAGACCGGCACCACGGAAGACCACTGGTCGGTCGCCTTCATGGGCGCGACCGCGCACTACGCGGGCGCCGTGATGACCTTCACCGACGGCGTGGCCCCCCAGGTCATCTGCAACACCACACCCCCGCGCCTGTGCGGCAACGCCCCGGGCACCACGGGCGTCTTCGGCGGCTCGGTAGCCGCCCCGACGTGGTTCAACGCCATGAAGCCCCTACACGAGGGCAAGGAACCCACCCCTCTCCCTCCAGTGGACCCCCGCTACCGCTAGCAACCACCCACACCCGCGCGCACACAAGAGCCGTGGCCCCTCCGGGCCACGGCTCTTCACTTCCCACGCTCACACCCGCCCCCGCCTCCTCCCGCACCTCGCCGCTGCCCACCCCCGCTCCCGCGCCTCACCCCATGGCCAAGCCGCCGACACAGCACCGCTCCGTACCCCACCACCAACCCGACCAAACCCAACTGTCTCGATACAGGCGACGCCCACCCCGAAACCCACCACTGATACCGCCGCCGACCAGCCCAAAGACGCAGCCAGACACCACAACCCCGCCGATCACCAGCCCCGACCGCCGGCCCGCGCCGAGCCTCACTCGGTCACACCAGCGCCACCCCGCTGACCAGGCATTTATAACGGCCTAATGTGGAACGCCCGCGTACTACGTCACTCACAGTGACGATCAGTGGGTTATCTCACCAAATAGCGCTAGTCGCGGCCCGATGGGTTGCCTTCGCTCATCACCACGGGTTACGGTCCCCGCCGCATGTCACGGTTCGGTCACCAAAGGGACACGGCGTCGCTCCCCGAAAGCCTCGCCACCTGGATCCCCCGCCAGACGTCCCGACCGGGCTCCCCGATGCAAGGAAGGCATACCTTTGTCACGGCATACCAAGGCCCGTGGTCGCAGCGTGTTCAGCACGCGCCCGAGCGCCACCGGCAAGCGTGGTGCGCACCGCGCGGAGGATGACAGAAAGCAGGTCACCGGCAAGAAGGTGGCGGCCGTCGTGGCGCTCGGCGCCCTGGCCAGTGTCGGCGCCGCGGGCGGTGGCACGAGCATCACGCCGTTGGCGGCCAGCACCGACCTCGCCGCGGCGATCGCGGTGTCCGGTGCCCCCGAGGCCCCGACCGTCCAGACCCGGCACGAGATCCGGCCCGGCCTCGAGGCCGCGAAGCTCATGCGCTCGGAAGGCCTCGTGGCCCGCCAGCACGTGAGCCAGGCGATCCAGCACGCCTCGACCGGCTACGCGGCCCGCCAGGCCGAACTCAAGCGCCAGCAGGAGGCCGCCGCGGCCGAGGCGGCACGCGTCGCCGCCCAGAAGGCCGCCGAGGAGGCACGCGTCGCCGCCCAGAAGGCCGCCGAGGAGGCCGCCCGCCGGCCCAAGGTCGCCAAGCCCGCCGAGGGCTCGTTCACGTCCGGCTTCGGCGCCCGGTGGGGCACGACCCACTACGGCGTGGACATCGCCAACGCCATCGGCACCCCGATCCTGTCCGCGATGGACGGCGTGGTCGTCGAGGCCGGTCCGGCCAGCGGCTTCGGGCTGTGGGTCCGGGTCAAGCACGGCGACGGCACGATCACCGTCTACGGCCACGTGAACGAGATCCTGGTCAGCGAGGGCCAGCAGGTCGCCGCCGGCCAGCAGATCGCGACCATGGGCAACCGCGGCCAGTCCACCGGACCGCACCTGCACTTCGAGGTGTGGCTGGGCGGCTCGCAGAAGATCGACCCGGTCGGCTGGCTGCGCGAGCGCGGCATCTCGCTCTGAACCGCCGAACCGCCGAACCGCTGAACCCTCTGCGGACATACCGACTGGTCGGTACCTGAGGTACGGTGGTCCCCGTCACCCATAGCAGACGGAGGCGATCGTGGGCCGTTGGGGAATCACGCTGCCGCTGGTCGGCGTTCCCGTGCTCGACCACCGGGAACTCGTGTCCGAACTCGGCGACCTCGGCTACACCGACATCTGGTCGGCCGAGACGGCGGGCACCGACGCGTTCACGCCGCTCGCCCTGGCCGCGCAGTGGTCGGACCTGCGGCTGGGCACGGCGATCGCGCCCGTCTACACGCGGGGCCCCGCGACGCTCGCCATGACGGCGGCGACCCTGGCCGAGGTGTCGGGCCACCGGTTCGTGCTCGGCATCGGGTCGTCGTCGCCGGCGATCGTCCAGCGCTGGAACGCGGTCGACTTCGCCGAGCCGTTCAAGCGGACGCGGGACACGCTGCGCTTCCTCAAGGCGGCGCTCGCGGGCGAGAAGGTCACCGAGCAGTACGACACGTTCGCCGTGCGCGGGTTCCGGCTGGAGCGCGTGCCCGAGCGGCCGGTGCCGATCATGCTCGCCGCGCTGCGCCCGAACATGCTGCGCCTCGCCGGCCGCGAGGCCGACGGCGCCATCACCAACTGGCTGGGTGCGGACGACGTGCCCAAGGTCCGCGCCGAACTGGGTGACCAGGAACTCGCGGCGCGGATCTTCGTGTGCCCGACCGAGAACGCCGAGGCCGCGCGCGGGCTGGGCCGCATGCTCATCAGCACCTACCTGACCGTCCCCGCGTACGCGGCCTTCCACGACTGGCTCGGGCGCGGCGAGCTGCTGCGGCCGATGCACGAGGCGTGGCAGGCCGGCGACCGCCGCAAAGCGGCCGAGGTGATTCCCGACGAGGTGGTGGACGACCTGGTCGTGCACGGCAGCGTCGAGCACTGCCGGGCGCAGGTCGCCAAGTACGCGGCCAACGGCGTCGACACCCCGATCATCGCCGTCCTCCCGACCGGCGCGGACCAGTTGGAGCTGGTGCGCGCCCTGGCGCCGGGGGCCTGACGTGGCGCGTCGGTCGACGCCCGAGCGGATCGTCGAGGCGGCGGTGCGCCTGTTCGCCGCGAAGGGGTTCGACGCGACCACCGTGCAGGAGGTGGTCGAGGCGGCCTCGGTGACCAAGGGCGCGCTGTACCACTACTTCGGTTCCAAGGACGACCTGCTGTTCGAGATCTACCGGTCGCTGATCGGCCGGCAGATGGCCGACCTGGACCGGATCATCGCGGCGGGCGAGGACGCGGCGACGACCGTGCGGCGGATCATCGTGAGCCTGGTGGAGACGACCGCGGAGAGCGTCGACGAGACCGCCGTGTTCGTGCGCGAGATGCACAAACTGGACGCCGAACGCATGGCCGCCTTCCGCGCCGAACGCCGCCGCTACCACGAGACCTTCCGCGCGGTCGTCGAGAAGGCGCAGGCCGACGGCACTTTCAGCGCCCGCGTCCCCGCCGACACCGCCGTCCTCATCGCCCTGGGCGTCGTCAACCAACTCCCCACCTGGTACCGCCCGGACGGCCCCAAACCGCCGAGCAGACTGGCGGCGGAGATCGCGGACTTCGTCCTGGCCGGATTGCGCCCGTGAAGCGGGGAACCGAACATCCGCGTGCCTGCTGACGGCCGCGCGGGCCACGGCCCCCGACATCGATTCTACCGGCGACCACCGACAAAAAACGGCTGTCGGCGGGGGAATGCCGGGTCTGATGTCGGCGTCAGTCCTTGACGTGGGCGCGGAGGGTGGTGAGGGCCTTGTCGGCGTGGGTGTTCATGGCGAATTCGGACTTGATCACGTCGAGCACCGTGCGGTCGGTGTCGATGACGAAGGTGTGGCGTTTGACCGGCAAGGGGCCGAAACGGCGCTTGACCGCGAATCGTTCGGCGATCTTGCCGTCTACGTCCGACAACAGCGGGTAGTCGAACGTGTGGCGGTCGGCGAATTCCTTTTGCTTTTCGACCGGGTCGCGGCTGATGCCGACGCGTTGGGCGCCGACTTCCGCGAATTCCGCCGCCAAATCGCGGAAGTGGCAGCTTTCCGCGGTGCACCCCGGGGTCATCGCGGCCGGGTAGAAGAAAAGGACCACCGGGCCGGACGCCAGCAGTTCGGTGAGGCTGGTCGGGGTGCCGTTCTGGTCTGGCAGGGTGAAATCGGGCGCGGTGTCGCCTGGTTTCATGCCTCGGTCCTCCCGGAGGGTGTCGATCACGTGCCGCACGGTGTTCGCCCGCTGCCCACCGTACGGTTCTCGCTAGGCTCGTAGCCAGGCCGGGAGGTGTGAGTTGACCAGCATGTCCGACGTCGCGCGGGCCGCCGGGGTGTCCGCGGCGACGGTGTCGCGGGCGCTGCGGGGCGAGCCGGGCGTGTCCGAGGCGACGCGCCGCTACGTCACCGAGGTCGCCAAGCGGATGCGGTACGCGATCGCGCGGGACGCCTCCAGCCTGGCGGGCGGGCGGAAGTACGCGGTCGCCGTGCTCACCGCGGACGTCGGGCGCGGGGACCTGCTGGCCGGTGCCGAAGGCGCGTTGCGGGCCGCCGGGTACGACGTCCTGCTCTACGTGCTGCGCGACGCGCAGGCGCGGGAGAAGTTCTTCGAGGAACTGCCGCCGCTGGGGCGTCGGGTGGACGGCGTGCTGGCCCTGTCGGTCGACCTCACCGACGACGAGGCCGCGGCCATCGAGGCGCTGGACCTGCCGCTGGTCGCGGTGCGGGACGACGACCCGCGCGAGGCGCTGCGGCTGGCCGCCGGACACGTGCTGGAGCTGGGTCACCGGGACGTCGCGCTGGTGCTGCCCGAGGACGTCGACGAGTCCTACGACGAACTGCTCGTGGCCGAGGGGCTGAGCGTGCGTCCGGAGTGGACGTTGTGGTCGTCGTCCACGGTCGCGGGTGGCGAGCAGGTCGTGGACGTGCTGCTGGACGGCGACCGGCTGCCGACCGCCGTGGTGTGCGGGAGCGGCCAGGTGGCGCTGGGCGTGTTCCTGCGGCTGCGGCGCGACGGGCGGGACGTGCCCGGTGACGTGTCGATCGTCAGCCTGGACGGCCCCGACCTGGTCAGCGCGGTCGGCATCACCGCCGTCGAGGGCGCGTGGCGGGAGCGCGGGGAGCACGCCGTGGGGCGGCTGCTGGCCGGGCTGCGCGGCGAGGAGGACGACGCGAAGCCGCCGTCGGTGCACCTCGTGGTCCGGGAGTCGACGGCCGCGCGGTGACCAGGTGTGAACCATCTGCAACCATCGGGTGACCAGTCCCCCCACGCCTGGCTTCCGGGCACCTGTTGAGACGAAGCTGTCCCACGTGGACGACCAGCTCGCGGCACTGGCCGACGCGCACGGCGTGGCGACGTGGTACGAGGACGCGGACCAGAAACGGGCCGACGTCGATCCCGACGTCGTCGTGGCCGTGCTCGCCGAACTCGGCGTCGACGCCTCGACCCCCGAGGCGGTCCGCCGAGCGCTGGCCGCGCCCAGACCCGCGCCGAAGACCATCGTCCTCCGCGAGGGCGACGTTCTCACCGAGCCGGGCGTGCTCGCCCTGGAGGACGGCAGCACCCTCGACCTGCCCGCCACCCCACCATTGGGCTACCACCACCTGGGTGACCGCACGGTGATCGTCGCGCCCCGCGCCCTGCCGCCGGTGCCGAAGACGTGGGGCTGGATGCTCCAGCTGTACGCGATGCGCTCGGACGAGTCGTGGGGCATGGGCGACTTCGCCGACCTGGCCACGATCGCCCGCCGCAGCGCGACTGAGCTGGGTGCCGGTGTGCTGCTGGTGAACCCGGTGCAGGCGGTCAGCCCGACCGTCCCGGTGGAACGGTCGCCGTACTCCCCGTCGAGCCGCCGCTTCGCCAACCCGCTGTACCTGCGCATCGCCGACACCGACGCTTACCAACGGGCCGACGACGAGACCCGACGCCGCGTCGACGCCCTGCGCCCGGACAACGACACGGACCTGATCGACTACGACGCGGTGTGGACGGCGAAGAAGGCCGCCCTCGAACTGCTCTGGGAGAGCCGCCTGTCGCACCCGGATGCGACAATGAGCCCCGGGGGCGCTCCAACGGGAGTGTCGTACCCGAGTGGGACAATGAGCCCCGGGGGCGCTTCGGCCGGAATGTCGTACCCCCGTGGGACAATGGAGACGGGGGCCGGAGGCCACGGCCAAGCCGAGCCCGGAGGCCGGCCGGCAGGAACCGCCGGGCACGCCGCCACCGCCGCCAACCACCCACTTGCCGCCACGAACCGAGCCGCAACCGCTGCGGACTGGGCCGGCGCTGCTGCGGACCCGGCCGGCGCCGCCGCCAATCCGGCTGGCGTCGGCGCGAACCGCGCCGCCGCTGCCGCCAATCCGGCTGACGCCGGCGCCAATCCGGCTGACGCCGGCGCCAACCCGGCCGGTGTGCGCGCAGGTCTGCCGAGCGAGGTGGCGGGGCTCGCCGGTGAGGGTGGCGGCGAGGGTGGTGATCATGCAGCCCACGCGGGTGGGTGGGTGGAGCCGCCCGGTGGGGCGGCGGACTTGCCCAGCGGGGCGGCGGGGCTGTCTGGTGAAGCGGCGGGGCTGCTGAGCGGTGAGGTGGACCAGAGCGCGGGGGAAGGTGGGCGGTCCGGGGCGGGTGACCGGGAGCTGTGGGACTTTGCGCGGTTCTGTGCGTTGGCTGAGAAGCACGGGCCCGACTGGCGGACCTGGCCCGAACAAGATCGCGACCCCGCCACCGCCCAAGCCGACCCCGACCGGGTCGCCTTCCACGCCTGGCTCCAGCACCTCTGCGAAGCCCAGCTAACCCGAGCCCGCGAAGCCGCCAACGCCATGGCCGTCGGCATCGTCCACGACCTCCCCGTAGGCGTCCACCCCGGCGGCGCGGACACGTGGGCCGTCCGGGACGCCTTCGCCCCCGACGTCCGCGTCGGCGCACCCCCGGACGCGTTCAGCCAGCTCGGCCAAGACTGGAACCTCCCGCCCTGGCGCCCCGACCGGCTCGCCGAACAAGGCTACGAACCCTTCCGCGCGGTCCTCCGCAGCGTCCTCAAACACGGCGACGGCATCCGGATCGACCACGTCGCCGGGCTGTGGCGCCTCTGGTGGATCCCGCCCGGCGAACCGCCCAAGCGCGGCACCTACGTCCGCTACGACGAAAACGCGATGCTGGCCGTCCTCACGCTCGAAGCGCACCGCGCCAACGCCGTCGTCGTCGGAGAAGACCTCGGCACCGTCGAGCCCAAGGTCACCGAGCAACTCCACGCCCACGGGATGCTCAGCTCCGCCGTCCTGTGGTTCCAGCGCGACTACAAGAAACCCGGCCACCCGCTGAAGCCCCCACGAACGTGGACGGAAACAGCCATGGCCAGCATCTCCACCCACGACCTCCCCACCGCCGCCGGGTTCCTGCAAGCCGAACACGTTCGGGTGCGAGCCGAACTGGGGCAGTTTGCGGGGGACGTGGAGCGGGAATACCGGTCTGCCGCCACCGAGCGCGCGGAACTCGAAGAACTGCTCAAGACCGAGGGTGTCCCTGCCGATGACCTGGTTACCGCACTCCACGCCCTACTAGCGAAGGCACCGTCCCTGCTGCTGCTCACATCGCCCCAGGACGCGCTCGGCGACACCCGTCAGCCGAACCTCCCGGGCACCGTCGACCAGTACCCGAACTGGCGGATCCCGCTGCCGGTCCGGGTCGGTGGGCTGTTCACCGACGCGCGTGTCCTCCGGGTCGCGGAGGTGCTCCGTCGATGACCGGAAACACGCTCGTCACCGCAGTTCCCGTCACTGCGGAGTATCGTCAAGCCGTCACCCGCGCAACGGTTGGAGGTGGCATTCACCCGTGAACACCGAGCTGGTGTCCCGCACCGGGCTGGTGCCCGAACAGATGATCGCCCCGGCTCCCGCCGACGTCCTCGAACTCGCCGTCGAACGCGTCCTCGCGGCCGTCCGGCCCTCGCACCTCACCGATCCCCTGGCCGGTTCCCTCGCCGCCGAGCAGGCCCTCCGTGAAGCCCTGCGGACGGTCGACGGGGCCAGTGCCGACGACGCCTACGCCTGCGCCGTGGCCTGCGCCGAGGCCGCCTGCGAGCACCTGCGCTACTGCGAGTTGCAGGAGGCGAGACTGCTGCTGGTCGCGGCCCGCGGTCAGCTCGTCCGGTCGCACGCCGGCAGGGCATGATCTAGAACGGTAGGGGTTGACCCGTTCGTCCCGGAGGAGCACCTGTGCGACCCTGGCCCGGAACGCCCTACCCGCTCGGCGCGGCCTACGACGGCGTCGGCACCAACTTCACCCTGTTCTCAGAGGTCGCGGAGTACGTCGAGCTGTGCCTGTTCGCCGAGGACGGCACCGAGGAACGCGTGCGGCTGCCGGAGGTGGACGGCTTCGTCCACCACGGCTACCTCCTCGGCGTCGGCCCCGGCCAGCGCTACGGCTTCCGCGTCCACGGCCCCCACGACCCGGAGCAGGGGCTCCGGTGCAACCCGAACAAGCTGCTCATCGACCCGTACGCGAAGGCGATCACCGGCGGCGTCGACTGGCACGAGTCCCTGTTCGGCTACCCGTTCGGCAAGCCCGACGAGCGCAACGACCTGGACTCCGCCGGCCACGTGCCGCTGTCGGTGGTGGTGAACCCGTTCTTCGACTGGGCCAACGACCGTCCGCCCAAGACCCCTTACAACGAGTCGGTCATCTACGAAACCCACGTGCGCGGCCTGACCATGCTTCACCCCGAGGTGCCCCAACGGCTGCGCGGCACCTACGCGGGCCTCGCGCACCCGGCGGTGATCGAGCACCTGAAGTCGCTGGGCGTGACCGCGGTCGAGCTGATGCCGGTGCACCAGTTCATCACCGACCACGGGCTGTCCGAGAAGGGCCTGCGCAACTACTGGGGTTACAACACGATCGGGTTCTTCGCGCCGCACGCCGGTTACGCGGCGCTACCCGAGCAGGCCAACCAGGTGCAGGAGTTCAAGGGCATGGTCCGCGCCCTGCACGAGGCGGGCATCGAGGTCATCCTCGACGTGGTCTACAACCACACCGCCGAGGGCAACCACCTGGGCCCGACGATCTCCATGCGCGGCATCGACAACCAGGCCTACTACCGGCTGGTCGACGACGAGCCGAAGTACTACATGGACTACACCGGCACCGGCAACTCGCTCAACGTCCGCAGCCCGCACACCCTCCAGCTGATCATGGACTCGCTGCGCTACTGGGTGACCGAGATGCGCGTGGACGGGTTCCGGTTCGACCTCGCCGCCACCCTGGCCCGCGAGTTCTACGACGTGGACCGGCTGTCGACGTTCTTCGACCTGGTCCAGCAGGACCCGGTGGTCAGCCAGGTCAAGCTCATCGCCGAGCCGTGGGACGTCGGACCCGGTGGCTACCAGGTCGGCAACTTCCCGCCGTTGTGGACGGAGTGGAACGGCAAGTACCGCGACACCGTCCGCGACTTCTGGCGCGGCGAGCCGGCGACGCTGGGCGAGTTCGCCTCCCGCATCACCGGCTCGTCGGACCTGTACCAGGACGACGGCCGCCGCCCGTACGCGTCGGTCAACTTCGTCACCGCGCACGACGGGTTCACCCTCACCGACCTGGTGTCCTACAACCGCAAGCACAACGACGCCAACGGCGAGGACGGTCGCGACGGCGCCGACGACAACCGGTCGTGGAACTGCGGCGTCGAGGGCCCCACCGACGACCCCGAGGTCTTGAACCTGCGCGGTCGGCAGCGGCGCAACCTGCTGGCCACGCTGCTGCTGTCCCAGGGCGTCCCGATGATCCTGCACGGCGACGAACTGGGCCGCACCCAGCAGGGCAACAACAACGCCTACTGCCAGGACAACGAGCTGTCGTGGGTCGACTGGACCCTGGTGGAGAAGAACAAGGACCTGCTGGACTTCACCTCCGCGCTCACCGCGTTCCGCCGCGCCCACCCGGTGCTGCGCCGGCGGCGGTTCTTCCAGGGCAAGCCCATCCGCAAGGGCGACGAACTCCGCGACATCGCCTGGTTCACACCTTCGGGCGAAGAGATGACCGAGCAGAACTGGGAGGACGACTTCGGCCGCTGCGTCGTCGTGTTCCTCAACGGCGAGGGCATCCCGGACCTCGACCCGCGCGGCATGAGGGTGTTGGACGACTCGTTCCTGCTCGTGTTCAACGCCCACCACGGGGGCATCGAAATCACCCTTCCGGATGACAGTTACGGTCCGCAGTGGACGGTGGTGGTCGACACGTTCACCGGGGTCGTCCGGGAACCGGACACGGGTGAGCCGGTGCTCGCCGGCGGCACGGTGACCGTGCCCGCGCGGTCACTGCTGGTGCTCCAGCGGACGGGCGTCGAATGACCGCCCCGGACCGGAAAGCGCCGGCCTCGACCTACCGCATCCAGTTCACGCCCGACTTCACCTTCGCCGACGCCGAAGCGGTGGTGGACTACCTCGACGCGCTGGGCGTGGGCGCGCTGTACGCGTCGCCGCTGCTGGAGGCCGTGTCCGGTTCGACGCACGGCTACGACGTGGTCGACCCGACCAAGGCGCGCGAGGAGTTCGGCGGCGAGGCGGGACGGCAGGCGCTGGGCAAGGCGCTGCGGCGGGCCGGGCTGGGCCTGGTGGTGGACATCGTGCCCAACCACATGGCGACCGGGCCGGAGAACCCGTGGTGGTCCGATCTGCTCGAACACGGGCGGGAGTCGAAGTACGCGAAGTACTTCGACTGGGAGGGGGACAAGCTGCTGCTGCCCTTCGCGGGCTCGCCGGAGGAGGAAGAGGAGCACGAGCACTACCGGCTGGTGTTCTGGCGGCGCGGCAACGCCGAGCTGAACTACCGGCGGTTCTTCGACATCACCACGCTCGCGGCGGTCCGGGTGGAGGACCCGGAGGTCTTCGAGGCCACCCACGGCGAAGTGCTGCGCTGGGTCGCGGCGGGCGAGGTCACCGGCCTGCGCGTGGACCACCCGGACGGGCTGGCCGACCCGGGCGCCTACATGCGGCGGCTCAAGGAACGCGCCGGGTGCTGGGTGGTCGTCGAGAAGATCCTCGGCGTGGACGAGGCGCTGCCGGTGTCGTGGCCCGTCGAGGGCACCACCGGGTACGACGCGCTGCGCGAGGTGTGCGGGCTGTTCGTGGACCCGGCGGGCGAGGCCCCGTTCACCGCGCTGGCGGCGGAACTGGGCGTGGCGACGGACTTCGGGGCCGTCGAGCACGAGTGCCGGGACCTGGTGGCGCGCGGCATCCTGCGGGCCGAGGTGAAGCGGATCGCCGCGTTGGTGGACCACCCGGACCGGGCGTTGGCCGAGGAGGCCGTGGCGCAGGTGATGGTCGCGTTCCCGGTGTACCGGTCGTACCTGCCGGAGGGGCGGGACGCGTGGGACGCGGCGGTGGCGGCGTGCACGTGCCCGGCCGTGCGGGCGCTGGACGAGCAGGTCCGGGCCGATCCACGGGGTGAGTTGGCCACGCGCATCCAGCAGACATCCGGGATGGTCGTCGCCAAGGGCACCGAGGACACCGCGTTCTACCGGTACAGCCGGTTCGTGGCGCTCAACGAGGTCGGCGGCGCACCGGACCGGTTCGGCGTGCCCGTGGAGGAGTTCCACCGCCGGGCGGCGGCGCGGGAAGCCGGGTCGCCGGAGGCCATGACGGCGTTGTCGACGCACGACACCAAGCGGTCGGAGGACGTGCGGGCGCGGCTCGCGGTGCTGGCCGAGATCCCCGACGAGTTCGCCGAGGCGGTGCGGCGGTGGACCGCCGAGTGCGGCATCGACGAGCCCGCGCTGAACGTGCTGGCGTGGCAGTCGCTGGTCGGGGCGTGGCCGATCACCGCCGACCGGATGGCCGCGTACCTGGACAAGGCGGCCAAGGAGTCCAAGGTCCGCACGACGTGGATCGACCACGACGAGGAGTTCGAGGCGGCGGTCGCGGCGTGGCCCGCGCGGGTGCTGGACAGCCCGCTGGGCGGGGACGTGGCGGCGTTCGCCGAACGGGTCGTCGCGCCGGGGTGGTCCAACGCGCTGGGGCAGAAGCTGGTGCAGCTGACTGCGCCCGGTGTGCCGGATGTTTACCAGGGTTCGGAGTTGTGGGATTTGTCCCTGGTCGATCCGGACAACCGGCGGCCGGTGGACTACGACGTGCGGCGGCGGCTGCTGGCGCGGATCCGGGACGGGTGGCTGCCGGCGGTGGACGATTCCGGCGCGGCCAAGTTGTTGGTGGTGCACCGGGCGTTGACCTTGCGGCGGGAACGGCCGGAGTTGTTCCGGGGGTACCGGCCGTTGTGGGGGGCCGGGCCTGCGGCACAGCACGTTGTGGCGTTCGAACGGGCCGGTCTCGTTGCGGTGGCGACCCGGTTGCCGGTGGGATTGGCGGCGGGCGGGGGCTGGCGGGACACCGTGCTGCCGCTGCCGCCCGGTGACTGGACCGACGTGCTGACGTCCCGGCCGGTGCGCGGGCACCTGGGCGAGATGCTGGACCACTACCCGGTGGCACTGCTGGTGCGAGGAGATTCGTGACGTTCTCGGTGTGGGCGCCTGCTCGTGATCGCGTTCAGGTGCGGGTGGACGGGCAGGACCACGAGATGACCGCCGGGGACGGGGGGTGGTGGCACGCCGACGTCGAGGGCACCGATTACGCGTTCATGGTCGATGGCGAGGCGCTGCCCGATCCTCGGTCGCGGTGGCAGCCGAACGGGGTGCATGAGGCGTCCCGGGTTTACGACCACTCGGCGTTCGAGTGGACGGACTCCGGGTGGACTGGGCGGCCGTTGCAGGGTGCGGTGATCTACGAGCTGCACATCGGGACGTTCACGGCGGGCGGGACGTTCGACGCGGCCGTGGAGAAGCTGGATCACTTGGTGGAGCTGGGCATCACGCACGTCGAGGTGATGCCGGTGAACGCGTTCGACGGTGTGGCCGGGTGGGGTTACGACGGTGTCCTGTGGGGCGCGGTGCACGAGCCGTACGGCGGGCCCGACGGGTTCAAGCGGTTCGTGGACGCCTGCCACGGGCGCGGGTTGGCCGTGCTGCTGGACGTCGTCTACAACCACCTGGGGCCGTCGGGGGCGTACCTCGACCGGTTCGGGCCGTACTTCGCGGGCCGCAACGACTGGGGCCCGGGGTTGAACCTCGACGGGCCGGACTCCGATGAGGTGCGCCGGTACGTGGTCGACAACGCGGTCGGGTGGTTGCGGGACTACCACGTGGACGGGTTGCGGCTGGACGCCGTGCACGCGTTGGTGGACCGCAGCGCTGTGCACGTGTTGGAGCAGATGGCTTCCGAGGTGGACGCGCTGTCGGCTGGGTTGGGTCGGCCGTTGGTCTTGATCGCGGAATCGGACCTCAACGACGCGCGGCTGGTGACGGCGCGTGAGGCGGGTGGGTACGGGCTGGACGCCCAGTGGGCCGACGACCTGCACCACGCGCTGCACGTGGCGTTGAGCGGGGAGACGTTCGGGTACTACCCGGATTTCGAGGGGGCGTTGAAGGAGACGCTGGAGGGTGTCTTCCTGCACGCGGGGACGTGGTCTTCGTTCCGGCACCGGCACCACGGGCGGCCGGTCGACAAGCGGCTGCCGGGGTACCGGTTCCTGGCTTATCTGCAGAACCACGACCAGATCGGCAACCGGGCGGTCGGTGACCGGCTGAACGCGTCGGTGTCGCCGGGTCGGCTCGCGGTGGGCGCGGCGATCGTGTTCTGCTCCCCGTACACGCCGATGCTGTTCATGGGGGAGGAGTGGGCGGCGAGCACGCCGTGGCAGTTCTTCGCGTCCTTCCCGGACCCGGAGCTGGCCGAGGCGGTGCGCACGGGTCGGCGGCGGGAGTTCGCGCGGCACGGGTGGGGCGAGTCCGAGGTGCCCGACCCGATGGACCCGGCCACCGTGGAGCGGTCCACGCTGCGGTGGGACGAGGTTGGGCTCGAACGGCACCGGGCGGTGCTGGAGTTGTACCGGTCGCTGATCGCGCTGCGCCGGTCGCGGCCGGAGTTGGCCGACCCCCGGTTGGACCGGTTCCGGGTCGACGTCGTCGGCGACGTGCTGGTCCTGCACCGGGGGTCGCTGCGCGTGGTGGGCAACCTCGGCGGCGACGCGGAGGTCGAGCTGTCCGGACCCGGCGAGGTGCTGCTGGCCTCGGCGGAGGCGAAGGTCGTCGGGCAGGTGGCGCACCTGCCCGCCGAGTCGTTCGCGGTGGTTCAGTTGTCCGGTTGAGGCGTTCGGTGTTCCGGGAGCCAGCCGACCTCGGCCAGCTTCTCCGCGAGCAGCCGGCCGGCCAGGCTGACCTGGTCGGCCAGGTGTCTTCGGACGTCGGGCAACGGGGCCACCGCGTCGTTCGCGGCGTCGTAGGCCGCGACGAGGCTCCGGGCCGCCTGCACCACCTCCTCCACCCCGGGCCACTCGGCGGGTTCGGGCTGCCCGTTCGGCAGCGCCGTCCGGTGCACCGCCCGCACCGCCCGCCGGGCGCCCAGCTCGGCGGCGAGGTCGATCAGCTGCACCGCGATGGTGTGCAGCTTGACGTTGTGGTGTTGCGACATGCTGACCAGCAGTCGGAAGCCCTCCTGGGGCGTGCACCCCTGGACGGCCGCGATCAGGCCCGTGGCCTGTCCGATCACGGTGCGGGTCTGCACCGCTCGGCGCAGCCCCGCCACTTCCGCTTCCAGGCTGGCGATCCGCGCGGCGAGCGTGTTGTCCAGTCCGTCGTCCCCGACCACGGTCGGGCTCCTCTCGCACGTCGAAACTCGTGGTCAGCGCGTGCGACGGACATGCGGTGCCAGCCCCGCAAGCCCACAGCTGTCACGCTGACCTGGCGACCGGGGCACCGGTCGCCGGTTGGCTTGCGGCTGGCTTTTCAACCGCTTAGACGATCACCGTAGTAGAGCCCTTCTGGTTCCCGGAAACCGGAGGGGTCCCCTCTTCGTTGACCTGCGGTTTCTCACGCTGCGCTGGACCTGGACGCGCTTCGCGCTGGTGACTGGGACGCGCTTCGCGCTGGGGCTTGGACGCGCTATCGCGCTGGACTTGGACGCGCTGACGCGCTCTCAAGCAGGACGCGCTGACGCGCTCTCAAGATCAAAAGCGGGCCTGGAGGCCCCCGGGGGAGGAAGGCCATCGGTCTTCCCCCCGCACGGCCTGCCGGAGGCAACCACACTTTGGTCTTCTCCGCAACCGGAAAAGCTGGTTGCGGAGAAGACCAAAGCGCGGTTGGGCTTCGCCCAGGCCGTACGGGGGGAAGACGGAAGCCCTTCCTCTGGCTTTGCAGCCGAGGCCGAACCGCAAGCCGCGCTACGCGCGGAAAAGAACCCACTTTGCCGGGCGTGGCGCCGAAGGCGCTGGTCTTTGGGCTGTTCAGCCACAGCGCCGGCCTCGTGTTCCCCCCGTACGGCCTGGGCGCAGCCCAACCACAGATTTCCGGGGTGTGCAATAAAAGTTTTGCGAGGTACGAGCAAAAGTTTTATTGCACACCCCGGAAATCTGTGGTTGCCTCTGGCAGGCCGTGCGGGGGG
>NZ_JAPSLK010000112.1 GCF_031180885.1 Saccharothrix sp. | reverse complement strand
ACGCCGCCATCGCCGCCTACATCCGCTGGCGCAACGCCCGCGCCCAGCCCAAGACCAACTTCGCCACCGACTCACCCATCCGCACCTGGACCCATTACCCGGCCAAGGCTGCGTGACAAGCCACTAGATCATGATCGGCGCCATCGGACACCCTGCGGCGAGACCCCGCACGTCATCAATTCCACGCTCTGCTCGTCGCGAGAACGTCACGAGGTTCAAGACTGCTCCGCGATCTCGGCTCCTCGGGTATCGAGCGGCTGGCTCTCTCGAAAGGGCACCAGCGTCCCCAAAGTCGGCTCCCGCATGCATGATCCGCTCCAAAGAACACTTCAGACTTGGATCGAGGGGCGCGTGCCATGGCCGCGTCTCTGGCGGAAGTCATTGTCCCACGCACTAGGACACCCCGTCCTACCCCACACTCGCGAGCGTGATCACTCTGAACGCCTGTCGCTTCTACGGCACGTCGTCCGCTGCCACGGTCTAGGTCAGGCATCCGGCGTCGGGTGACGAACCCCGACAACGGCGTACCAGCTCACTTCCCCTCGCTTTCGCTGGTACGCCTCGCTTCCTCGGCGCTGGATGCCGCCCAAGCAGCCGAACGTAGGAGCAGGTGACGATCACCATGACCGAACTGGCAGCCGTCATTCCGTTCGGCCGCAAGGACGTTCTCGGTGGGCACGATGCGCCAAGCAGCGACATGCCCGAGCCACGAACGCTCTATTGCCTGACGGTCATCGCCTTCTTGCTGCACATCGACGTCAACGGCCTGTGTCCGCGGTGCCGCGAAGCCTGGCCGTGCAACCACCTGCGCCTGGCGTACCGGCTGCGGGAAGGGTTCTAACCGTGATGGCCAGGAGCAACAACCCTGCAGCCACGCCGACCATCAGAAAACAGCCCGTCGTCTACGGCTACCTGCGCGCCGAGGTGCCGGACGAGCTGGAGATTGCCCTGTGGCGCAAGGAAATCGGGCTGTTCTGTGAGCGCCAGGGCTACACCCTGGCGTCGATCTTCACCGACCGGGGCGTGCAGCACGACCAGCTGGGGCGGCCCGGCCTCGATGGGCTGCTCGACGTGTTGGCCATCCCGGAGACGTACGGCTTCGTGGTGCCCAGCAAGGCCCATTTGTCCCTGGACAACGGCGTCTTGGTGGTGCTGGGACTGCTCATCTCGAACACCGACGCGGCGATCATCGTGATGGACGAGCACCCAGGCGACGTGTCGGTGTGGTGGTAAGGCCGTGCGCGAAGACGACCTCGTACGGCAACTCATCACCAGTGCCCGCTTCGTTGCCCTGCCCCTGCTGGCTGAGGGCGGCGTGTTTGCCGGACTCCATCTCCACCGTCATCTTCCGGGAGCCCTGGACGTGGTGCAGGTACGGGACGGCTCGCTCGGCTCCGAGGCGGCGCACGCACGCCTTCGAAACAGCTTCGACCTGACGGTGCCGTTCGCGCCGCCCGCCGCGCTCTACCGGGTGAGCGGGCGGCTGATGGACATCGCCGGGGCGTTGCTCCTGCCGCCCGGCCAGACCTTCTCTGACGCTCCCGCCTGGCCGCCCAGCGGCGAGGAGCCCACCTGAGCCATCTCCTGCTCCTCGGGAGATGAGGACGAACGACAACTATGGAAGGAGGTGATGTAGATGGACGAGTCCGAACTGGTGGTGCAGGTCTTCCGCGCCTCGACGGTGCAGAACCGCACCGAGTTGCAGGCGTCGGACGGTGCCACGGGCGACTCGGGTGAGACCCGCGACCCGTGATCTGACCGCTAGGCGCTGACGTTCCACTCCCACCGCAGAAGGGGCTCCCGCGACGTCCACACGCGGAGCCCCTTCTACCTGTCCACAGCAAGGAGACTTCGGTATGGATCACCGACTGGTACCCGGCATCGAGCAGGCGCTCATGTGGCAAGGACCGATGAAGCTCGGGCGCGAGTTCGCCCGCGGAACCCTGCGCGACAATGCCCTGGGCTCACGCCTGCTCACTCCCGGGAAGCTGCTCGACCTCATCATGCGGCGAAGCTTGTCGTCCGCTCGGCTGCGCGTTCTCCAGAGTGGCCGCGACCTGCACCCGAGCACCTTCATCTCCACCCGCCCCATCCGCCGTTCCGAGGGCGTCCCCATGGTCGACATGGAGCGGCTGGGGCGGTTGCTGAAGGAAGGTGCCACGCTCGTCCTCGACGCGGTGAACACCTACGACGCCACGCTGGAGGTCGCCTGTCGGGCACTCCAGTGGTGGAGCCGCGAGCTGGTGCAGGTCAACGCCTACCTCACCACTGGCGACGCCGCTGGGTTCACCCTGCACTGGGACGACCACGACGTCCTCATCGTGCAGGTGGCCGGGGAGAAGTCGTGGGAGGTCCGCGGCTTGGCCCGCCCGGCGCCGATGTACCGCGACGCCGAGCCCAACCCGGCTCCGCCCGAGGAGATCGTCTGGCGAGGCACTATGAAGCCCGGCTCGGTCATGCACATCCCCAGGGGCTACTGGCACCGGGCCACGCGCGAGGAACGCGGCGACGGCTTCAGCCTGCACCTCACGTTCGGTTTCCCCCAGCGCACCGGCGTGGATTACCTGACCTGGCTGGCCGACCAGTCCCGCCGCCAAGAACTGCTCCGCCACGACATCGACCGCTGGGGCAGCGTGGAGGCGCGGGCCGAGCAGCAAGTGGCCTTCACCGACGCCGCCGTGAACCTGGTGGCGACGACGGACCTCGGCGAGTTCCTGGCGGCGCGCGAGCAGGACATGTCACCACACCGGCACGTTACGACACACGGCTTGTTCGGCCCGCTGGTGGCGGTCGTGTGCATAACGGAGTTCGCGCCGACGATCGAGGAGCAGGCTGACGGGCTGGTCATGGTCGCCGCGGCCGGGCGGCGGATCACGTTCACCCGCGCGGCATTGCCCGCGCTCAGGCTCCTGCTGAGCGGCAGGCCGGTGTTTGTCGACAAGGTCGCCGCCGCAACCGGTGTCGACGCGGCCACCTTGGCCGAACTGCTGGTCACGGAGAACATCTGCGCCGAGCTGACGTCGGAGTTGGCGGCGGGTTACGACGGCGTCCTCATGCCCGAAGCTCGCTGAGCAACCTCTCGGCGTGCTGCTTGGCGAGCGGCACCAACTCGTCGGCGTAGCCGGGCGGGAAGTTCAAGATCTCGGCGCAGTGGTAGAGCTGCACGATCCTGCCGGTCGGGCTTTCCAGGTCGTGCTTCAGCTCGCGGTAGACCCGGTCGGCAAGCTCCGGCACGGCGAAGGACGAGGCCCACAGGTTGGCGGCGTCCCAGCCGCGCGGGGCCATGCCCCAGTCCTCCCAATCCAGGAGGTAGCAGTTCGGAGCAGTCAAGTTGGCCCAGGCAAGGTCGGCATGGGCAGCGCGCCACTCGGTGACGATGGTGTCCACAGCTGGGAACAGCTTGTGGATGGTCGAAGTGACCCGTTCCTGCGTCACCGGCTCAAGGTGCGGCGTGGCGATCCGGGTCGTGGTGGACGAGGCGAGGTTCGTCATGGACTTCGAGAAGGTCGCCCACCACGACTCCGACAATCCGGGGGTCTCCCTCAGAGTGCCACCCGCCTTGATGGGCGTGTCCGTGATGAGTTCGGTTTCGTCGGCCCGCCACATGACGCCGAGGTCGTGGTCGATCCAGGCCACCCCCTGATGCCAGGCGGGCGTGGCAACGCCGTCGAGGACTGCGGCGGATTCGAGACCCCAACCCTGGCCGTCTACACGGGCGAGGTCGCGAACTTCGATGCGCACCCAGGTTCCGCGGGTGGTGGCGTAGCCGAGAGAGCGGCGCTTGCGGACTTCGGACCGGGGGTCGAAGTCCGCAGCCAATGCCTCCTGGATGCGGGAGACGATGGGGTCGGTGGAGACCTTGCGAAGGTCGGGAGACATGAAGGCAGCTTAACGAATAGTGAGATCAACCCACAACGCGACAGATGAGGTCATTCACCGATTCTTTTCCATTTCCCGTCGCCTTGATGTGCATACTTCTTCGAGCCTGCCATCACCGGGTAAGTCACAAACGGTTTGCCGTTCTTATCTACGATGATGTCCTGACGCTTCCCGTCAATGGTGGCGTCGAGTACAATCCGCTATTTGACGCCGCCACCGAGTGCCTTGAACTGGAACATTTCAACGTCGTCAGGCTTGATCTCAAAGGTGAATGGAGCAATCTTACCGGTGGCACCGTCCGGCCTGTACTCAATCTTCTGTGTAGTCTCGTTCACTGTGATCGCCAAGTGTCGAACTTCTACCGGCGAGCCCTGACCGCAGAACGTCGATGCACCACTCTTCGGCGACAGCTTCTCTACCACTACGATGCGGGCGCTGAGGATATGGATGATCTCATGCATGGAGTAAAGCGAGAACCGGCCAGAACTCGCCCCTTCATCCTCGCCACCATTGCTGTGCACCCACTCGTACAAACCGGTGCAGAGCGTGCAGGCGTAACGCGGAGTGAACACGAAACCACGCACCGCGATGCAGTGCGTGGTGTGAATGAGCGATACGTGTTGGGGCTCATCGGGTTCAAACTCGTGTGGCCCTTCCTACCGCTCTACCTCGGCGAGTTGGGCGTGCCCGGCGACCGCCTGGTGCTCTGGGCAGGTCTGCTGGACTTCGCCGAGGAAATCGCGACGGTGGTCGCGGCACCCGTGTGGGGAGTGCTGGGGGACCGCTTCGGGCGCAAGGCCATGGTGGTGCGCGCCCTGCTCGGCGGCGTGCTCGTGATCAGCTTGATCACCGCGGCGCCGAACGAGTACGTCGCGCTCGCCTTGGCCGTGCTCTCGGGGTTGCTCACCGGCGTTATCAGCCCGCTCAACGCACTCGTCGCCTCCGCGACGCCGCCCGGCAGCCTCAGCAAGGTGATGGGACGGCTGCTGGCGGGGGTGTTCCTGGCCAACACCACTGGTCCGTAGCTTGGCGGTGTCATCGGCTTCCGCGGCAGTTTCCTGATCGGGGCAGGCCTGCTGGCGGCGGCCGCAGTGCTCGTGGTGCTGCTGATCCGGGAACCGCCGCTGGACCGCGCTCCTGGTGGCGGCGGGCAGAAGACCAGTTTCGCCGCGCAACTGTCCCGCATGGCCCGCGTGCCCGGTTATCCGGCGCTGCTCGTGTGCCTCGGCGTCCTCGGACTGTCCGGGATGCTGTTGTACCCGATCCTGCCCGTGCTCGTCCCGACCCTCGATGGACTCCTGACGCGGGGCGGCGAAGTCCAGTTCGCCACCGCCGTCGGACTCGCCCTCGGCGTGCCCGGCGTGGCGGGCGTGCTGGCGTCGTGGAAGGCGCACGTGGTCGTGGAGCGGCTCGGCAGCGGTCGCACGCTGCTGTGCTCGGCGTCCATCGGCGCGCTGTTCACCGTCGCCCTGTTCTTCGTCGACTCCTTCTGGCCGCTGGCCGCTGGTCGCGGTCCGCGCCGTGAACGGGCTTTCCTCGGCGTCGCCCAAGTCGCCCTGGGCGCGCTGATCGGTGTGCTCGCGCCCCGCGAGCTCTACTCGACCGCGTACGGCGTGGCGGGCCCGGTGCAGTCCGCCGCGACCGCGCTCGGTTTTCTCGGCGGCGGCCTGGTCAGCTTCCTGCTCGGCCTGCACGCCGCGTTCATCGTCAGTGGCGCCCTGTTGTGCGTGATCGCTGTCGCGGGGGCCTTCTCCCTGCGCGCAGCGCACATGCGACCGGAGGAGACCACTACTGCGCACGAATGAGGAAGAAATGACCAATAAGGTGACCGATTCGTTCCTGGAACGGTGCCTCGCAGGCGATCGGGCGCTGGCCGGAATCGTGCGCGACGCCAAGTTCCCCAACGCGTTCGACGCGTTTTACAGGGAGCGCCTGTTCCCGCGCCCGCTGTTCGTCGGGGAACAGCGGGTACGACGACTCGGAACCGATCTTCAGGCGTTGATCGACCTGATCGTCTCACTGCCGCAGCGCCTGTTCGACGGCGATCTCGGGCGGTACTGCGCCGCGCTGGACATCGATCCGGCTCGGGCGGCCGTGCTGTCGGAGTCGCGGGAGCGACCGGTCCTGTATGGGCGGGTCGACGCTTACGACGACGGCTAGTCCTTCAAAGTGCTGGAGTTGAACCTCGGCAGCCGTGCCGGGCGCATCGAGTCGGCGCGGATCGGACCAACGGTGCTGGCGCACGAGGCGTTCAGGGACTTCGCGGCTGAACACGGCCTGTCCAGCGTCGACACCGTCGAGCAGTTGGCCGCCGCACTGCGCGACTTGACGGGCAAGCCCTCGCCCGTGGCCGCAGTGCTGGACCTCAAGGGCATCCTGACCGACTACGTGCCGCTGATCGAGGTGCACACCGAGGCATTGGCCGAGCCGGGGATCGAGGTCTTCTTCGGCGACCTGTTCGACGTCCGGCGCGGCGGTGGGCGCCTGCTGGGGGCGGGCGGCCTGCGGACGTCGTGTTGCGCTACTTCACCGACGAGGAGATCGCCGAGGACGGGGAAGTGGCCGAACAGTTCGAGCTGATCCGCCAGGCGCACGAGGCCGGCGAGACGCTCCTGTGGACGACGGTGCAGAGCGAGTTGCACGCCAACAAGGGATGCCTGCACCTGCTGTCCGATCCCCGGTACCGCGCCGCGTTCACGGCTGACGAAGTCGCGTTGGTGAATCGCCTCCTGCCGTGGACGCGGGCCGTCGCCGACGCGCGCAACCGAGGCCGAGGGCACGGAGGTGGATCTCCTGGAGTACTGCCGGGACCGGCGGGAGCAGTTGATCCTCAAGCCGCAGAACGAGTTCGGCGGGATCGGGGTAGTCGCGGGCTGGGAGTGCGACGACCGGCGCTGGGCGGAGTTGCTAGTGGCGTGTCACGCAGCCTTGGCCGGGTAATGGGTCCAGGTGCGGATGGGTGAGTCTGTGGCGAAGCCGGTTTTGGGCTGGGCTCGGGCGTTGCGCCAGCGGATGAACGAGCCGATGGCGGCGTTCTGTTCAGCGTGGGTGAGGTGGTCGGACAACTTCTCCCCGCACCGGCACCCCGACGTCCGGAACTGGGCCGCCGACAACGACGCCGAACTGGTGTTCCTGCCCGCCTACTCCAGCTGGCTGAACTGGATCGAGGCCGAGTTCGCCGCCCTGCGCTACTTCGCCCTCAACGGCACCATGACCAGGTAGAGCCGCTGGTCGGGCCAGCGGGCGCGCAGGGTCCTGAGCAGGTCGAGGAACTCGGCGTGTCGCTTGCGGCGCCGGATCCGGTAGAGGATCTTCCCGGTGGCCAGGTCCAGCGCGGCGAGCATGTGCATCACGCCGTGCCGACGGTTGTAGGTGGCCCGTGATCGGCGTGGCGACGTGACGGGCCGCCAGG
>NZ_JAPSLK010000062.1 GCF_031180885.1 Saccharothrix sp. | reverse complement strand
CGGCTGCTGTCGGCCAGGCGTCAACTGCTGGCCGGCGACGCCACCGCCGCCCAGGTCGCCCACACCGTGGGATACACCAGCGCGACCCAGTTCAGCCGCGAGTACCGCGCCTTCTACGGACTCCCCCCGGTCCAGGACATCACCCGCCTGCGCACCGGCACCACGCCGACCGCCCCGGCACCTCCACCGGACCGACCGGGGCGATCAACGGACACCTCGAACACCTCCGCGGATCCGCCCTCGGGTTCCGCGACCTGACCAACCACATCGCCAGATCGCTCCTGAGAGACCGGCGAGTTCAGGCCGCAACGATAGCCAGCCCGCCGCGCGGAGCGCGGCCTGAAAGCAGCCGCTGCGCGACCAAAACAGGCGGCCACCTCCACCTTTGGAACACGAGCTAGTCGGCGGCGCGGATGAACGGGGAGAGCGCCAGGCCCAGGACGTTCGCGGCGGTGGCGCTGGACAGGGCGATGCCCCACCCGATCGGGCCCAACGGCGTGCAGCCGAAGAACTGGCTCACGCCCGGCGTCTGGATCACCGCGCCCAACGCCGCCGCCGAGCCGAAACTGGCCGCCAGCACCGACCGGTCGAGGCCGCCCGTGATCAGCGTCTGGCCCAGTTGCGTGCCGACCAACGCGGCCAGCGCGACCGTGCTCGCCCGCCGTGACCGGCCGGTAAAACGCGCCAACGTCCACGCCGCCGTCGCGCCCAGGGTCGTCGTCACGGCTCTGGCGGTGATGTCCCGGGTCAGGGCCGAGCCCAGGGACGTGGACGGGCCTTCCCGCAACAGGTCCGGCACCGACTCGCCGTCCGGGCGGCTCAGCGCGATGGCCATCGCGGGGGCCAGGTCGGTCAGCAGGTTCACCAGGAGCAGTTGCCTTGCGGTCAACGGCGAACGGCCGGTCAGCGCCGAGCCCAGCACGCTGAAGGCGATCTCGCCCAGGTTGCCGCCCAGCAGGATGGCCAGCGCCTCCCGGACCGACGCCCACATCGCCCGGCCCTCGACCAGGGCGGAGATGATGGTCTCCAGCCGGTCGTCGGTCACCACCAGGTCGGCGGCGGCGCGGGCGGCGGGCGTGCCGCGCCGGCCCAGGGCGATGCCGACGTCGGCCAGGCGGATCGCCGGGGCGTCGTTCGCGCCGTCGCCGGTCATCGCGACCACACGCCCAAGGCGTTGGTACGCCTCGATGATCCGGACCTTCTGCGCCGGGGTGCAGCGGGCGATGACGTCGACGGTGGGCAGCAGCGCGTCGAGTTCCTTGTCGTCCATGGCTTCCATGTCCGCGCCGCTGATGACGGTGACCTCGTCCGCCGACGCGTTGACCTCGGCGGCGATGGCCTCACCGGTGGCCGGGTGGTCGCCGGTGATCATCACGATGCGCACGCCGGCCTCGCGGAGGGTGGCCGCGGCCGGGGGCGCGCCGTCGCGGACCGGGTCGGACAGGGCGATGAAACCCAACGGGGACAAGCCATTCACGTCTTCATCGGTCACCGACGAGCCCTGGAATCCGGTCTTCTCCGCGACCGCCAGCACCCGGTGTCCCCGGCCGGCGAGGCGTAGAACCCGGTCCTCCAGGCGTTTGCGGGTCCGGGCGTCCAGATCGCACCTGGGCAGCACGACCTCGGGAGCACCCTTGACGCTCAACAAACCGCCGCGCCCCAACGTGGCGTGGTACCCGCGCGACGGCTCGAACGGCAGGACCTCCACGGCCTCCCAGCCACGTCGACCGGTCGTAGCGCGCACGCGAGCGCTCCGCGCGCCCTCCAAGACGGCGCGGTCGGTCTGGTGGACCAGGTCGGACGGGTCGTCGGCGGCGGGGGTGGCGCGGACAGCCGCCGCGAGCACGGTACGCAGGGTGTCGTCCAGCGCGCCGGGGGCCGCGCCGCGCCGGCCGTTGTCGACCCGGCTCATCTTCAGCCGGCCCTCGGTCAGCGTCCCGGTCTTGTCGAAGCACAAGACGTCGACCCGGCCCAGCGCTTCGATCGTGCGCGGGTTGCGGACCAGCGCCCCGTGGTCGGCCAGTCGACGGGCGGCGGCGAGTTGGGCGGCGTTGACCAGGAAGGGCAACCCCTCCGGCACCGACGCCACGGCCAGGTTCACCGCCGCGCCCATGCTCTGCCGCAGCGGGACCCCGCGCAGCAGCCCGGCCCCGACGACGGCGACCGCCGAACCCAGCGCGATCGGCAGCGTCTTGCGCGTCAAATCGGCGAGGCGCGCCTCCACACCGGTGTTGGGGGTGCTGCGGCGCGCGGCGGCCATGGCCCGGCCGACCTCGGTGGCGTCCCCGACCGCGACGACCACGGCCGTCGCCTCGCCCACGGCGATCGTGGTGCCTTCGTAGAGCATGGACGACCGGTCCGCCGGGTCCGCCGCGACGACCGGCGCGGGGTCCTTGGGCACCGGCAACGACTCCCCCGTCACCGACGACTCGTCCGCCTCCAGCCCGTCGCCGCTGATCAGTCGGCAGTCCGCGGGCACCACGTCACCGGCCGCGAGCCGCACGACGTCACCGGGGACCAGGTCGTCGCCGTTGACCTCCTGCTCGACACCGCCCCGGACCACGGTGGCGCGCACGGCCGAGCGCGCGAGCAGGTCCGCCAGCGCCCGCTCGGTGAACACCTGCTGCACGCTGCCGATCAGCGCGGACACCCCCACCACGCCACCGACCAGGGCCGCGTCGACCGGTGACCCCACCGCCGCCGACAGCGCCGCGCCACCGGCCAGGACGGGGGTGAGCGGGTTGGCCAGTTCGGCCAGGAACGCGCTGCCCAGGCTGGTGCCGACGGACCGCTGCCGGCTGCCGCGCGACCGCCTGCGCACCTCGGCGTCGTCCAGCCCGTCCGGGCCGGAGGCGAGCAGGTCCAGCACGGTGTCCGCGGGCATGAGGTGCCACGGCTGGGTGGCCCGCCGCTCGACCTCCGGACTGCCCTGCCCGACCCGCCGCGCCCGCCACACGCCGTCGAGGAACCCGATCGCCGACGCCGTGTTCACCGCCCGCGACGCGCCCTCGGCCGGCTGTGGTCCGCGCGTGGTCAACGCCCCGACCGCGCCGATGCCGCTCGCGGCCTGGGCCAGCATGATCCCGTCCCGGCTCACCCGTCGCGCCGCCGCCACCGCCTCCACCAGCAGCACCACCGCCGTCAGGTCGCCGCCGACCACCAGGTGCGCACCCCACGGCGGCGGCCCACCCGCCCGGTGCACGCCCACGCCGCAGTCCGACGCGCCCAGCGCTGTGCGGTGGTCGGACACCACCATCACCACGTGCCCGTCAGCCTGGAACCCGCGCACGGCGCCGACCAGTCCGCTGCCCGACGGCACGGTCGTGTCCGCGTACCGCGACGGACCTCCGGCGACGACCAGCCGCAGCCCCGCCTCCCGAGCGGCCACCACGATGGCGTCCACGATCGGCGGCGTCTCGACGTCCACGGCGAGCACCGCGTCCAGCCGGTCGCCCCGGGCGAGACCGAGGACGTCACCCTTCAGCTTGCGCTGTTCGCGGATGCCCTTGCGGCCCTTCAGGTCGAGCTGGTCGATCGGCCCCAGCACCCACTCGCCGTCGCGCTGGACCGCGGTCGGGTCGTCCGGGTCGAACAGCGCGAACGCGTGCCGGGCCGCCTCGGCGGGGTCCGTGTCGGGCAGCGGCACGAGATCGGTGAGCACCGACCGGCCGGACCCGAGGGCGGCTTCGTCGAGCACGAGCAGGTCCACCGCGTCCAGCCCGCGCAGCACCGAGCGCTCCATGACCAGGGTGCCGTGCCGGGCCAGCACCCGGCCCAGTTGGGCGGCGAACGCGGCCTGGGCGACCGAGGGTGCCTTGGGCAGGCTCGCGACGCCCAGCGCCATGGCCCGGCGCGGCCCGGTGAACGGCGCGGCGGCCACCCCCGCCAGCGCCCCGGCGGCCAGGGCGCGCCGGGCGTAGCGGTCGACCGGGCCTTCGGGGACGGGGGCGGGCCGTTCGACCACGATCGGGTCCGCCACGGCGTCCTCGGGACCCTTGATCAGCCTGCTCTCCAGGGCGCACCAGGCCCGCTCGTGGGCCTTGACCTCGCGCCACTGCTGGACGCGCTGGGCGATGTCGAGGAGGGTGCCTTCGCTGCGGGAGGCCAGGCCGTGGACGAGGGCGGCGAGGACGGAGGTGGCCGAGTCGGCGCGTTCACGGCCTTGGAGGCGGCCGGCGGCCAGTTCGCGCAGCTTGGGGTGCAGGTCGATGGCGGCGGTCAGGGCGGCGACCTCGCCGGGCAGCGGGGCCCAGGGGGCGACCTTCGTGATGGCGGCCAGGAGGAGGCCGGCGGCGTCGGCGGCCAGGGTGGGGACGAGCCGGGTGCCCTTGAGGCCGTCGGCGGGGTGGTGCAGCTCGTCCTCGACCAGCCGTTCGTCCTCGGTGGCCGGTTCGGCTTCGGCGCGGCGGACCAGCGCGATGAGGTCGGCGGTGCGCGGCGGCGGGTCCCCGACCGCGATGATCACCCGCGAGGACGGCGCGTTGACCCGCGCCCAGAGGACGCCGGGGTGCCGTTCCACCGCGCGTTCGACCCGTGCCGCGACCTGCTTGCCGCGGGGTCCGTGGACGCCGTGGACCTCGATGTGCAGGCGGCCGGGGCACGACCACACGTTGCGGCGGTCGCGGCGCAGGAGGGGCGCGCGGTCCAGCGGGGCCAGCGCCATGCCCACCAGGCCTTTGGCCAGGTCGCCCGCGGTGCGCACCGGATCGATGCCGAGGAGGTCCACCGTGCCGGGTTTCCCCCACGCGTGGGATCTCAAGCCACTCGTTCGGGGTCGAACCAGAACCGCATCCGGTGACGCCCGGCCCGGCGGCGGCGCGGGGGACGGCGGGGGCTGGGCGGCGCGAGGCTGGGCGGGGCGGCGGCGCGGCGCGGCGCGGCGGGGCGGGGCGGCCGGGCAGCGCGGTGGGGCGGCGGGTGGTGCGGTCGTTGGCGGGGTTTACAGGTCGCGGGTGGGCTCGTCGCCCGTGTCGCGCAGCACGACCAGTGCCGGGTGGTCGTCGGCGTCGAACTCGATCACCCCCGACTTCCCCGCCGCCAGCGCCCGGTCGATCTCCACCAACAACTCCAGCAGCAACTGCTCCGCCCGCTCCAACGTGTCGGCGTGCGCGACCACGTACTCCCGCGCCCCACCCCGCTGCCCGTTCGCGTCCCCCTGCAACTGCACCACCACCCCGTACGGCTTCGGCGGGTTGGCTGTCAGCAGCCGGGCCGCCCCGATGCGCAGCAGCAGGTCGGCCCGCACCAGGCCGCGGTCGTAGGTGGGGAGCCAGACGTGCGGCGCACTCATGATCGGCACTCTAGTGAGCACGCCCGACTCCCGCTGGCCACGAAAGGTGGACCGGTTCAGTGCGCCGGGGTGAACGCCCAGTGGATCCGGACCGGGTACTTGGGCGCGCCGTCCTGGGCATCACCCGCGATACCCGCCGCCACGATCCGGTCCAACGTGTCCATCCCGTGCACCACCCGCCCGAACACGCTGTAAACGGGCCTGATGTTCGCGTGCGAGTGCACGATGAAGAACTCGCTGCCGTTGGTGCCCGGCCCCTGGTTCCCCATCGCCACCGTGCCCCGCGGGTACGTCTCGGTCCCGGTCACCTCGTCGGCGAACCGGTACCCCGGACCACCCTCCTCGGCCCGGTGGATGTCCCCGCACTGCAACACGCCCAGCCGCGCGGAGTTGGTGAGCCGGAAGCACTGGGTGTCGTTGTAGAACGCGTGCCGGACCAGGTGGACGAAGTTGTGCGCGGCACACGCCGCGACCGACCGGTCCAGTTCAATCACCACCACGCCGTAGTTGGTGGCAAGCACAACACTGCCACCACCACGGGTCGAAGCGGCGGGCCGGGGCGGTTTGACGGGCTTGGCGGCGGGGTTCTCGGGAGTGGGGATGAAGTCGCAGTGCTTGACCGGCTTCGTGGGCGCGGGTTCGGCGGACGCGACGGGGGTGGCGAGTGCGGTGGCGATCAGGGCCAGGACCAACATCAACCTTCGCATGACCCCCGAGGCTAGCCCCCGCCTCAACCCCTGAATCCACCCTTCGTCCCACGCCCACCGGGCCGCCTCATACCTCGTGTGCGCCCCCAGCTTCGTCATCGCCGACGACAGGTGGTTCCGGACACCGCCGCCGACAGCAGGTACCACGCCATCGGCACGTCGACCCGCGTGCTCGCGTACGCCAGCGCCGCCACCGCGACGGCGAACGTCGCCAGGTGCTCGACGGTCCGGTGCTCGCCGCGCCCGACACCGCCCATCGCCTGCCCCAGGTACCGGACGTGCTGCACGCACACATGGGCACCGACGGCTGGCCACTGGTGATCAGCGTGCAACTCCTGGCCACACAAGGCTTCACCGTCTACGTAACAGTCACCACAAGCCTGACCGCCCGCCGCCAGGACCAGTACCTCAAGCGCCTGCGCACCGGAGCCGCCTCCGACGCCGTAGTCCTAACAGGAATCCTCCTACCACCCGTCCGTCCTCTTGGGACTAGCACAATCGTTGCTACTACTGGCAGTCAGCCTCACCCTGGGCGCCCCCGCACCACTCCGCCCAGACCTGCTCGCCTTGGCCATCCTGGGCGGCCTGGCGGTCAGCTGCGCAGCCGGCGTGGCCAGCAGCGGTGTCACCTCCACCGCCGAGCTGGCCCAGATCACCGCCGGCCCGTTCTTCTTCAGCCTCCTCGGCGGCGGCATCTGGGCCGCGGTGTCACCGGACCCCCGAGCACTGCTCGCACCCGGCGGCGGCGTCGCCGAACTGGTCACCGCCGTCTGGGCGCCCCCTCGCCCCCGCAACACTTTCCCTCCTCGCCCGGACCGTCGCCGGCAGCACCCTCTCCGCCCACGTCTTCCGCTGGGACGCCCGCTGAGAACCGTGAAAATTCCTCCGCAGGAAGAATCTTCACAAAAGATCAACACGGTTCCCGATCTGTTGTGAACCGGTTCACACTACGCTCCACCCACGGCCACCTCGACCCGTTCTGCTGTCCGGACATCTCGTCCGACGAGGAGGAGCAACCGTGGAACGTCGTACCTTCCTGCGCGCCGCCGTCGCCGGTGGCGGTTCGATGGCCTTCGGCTTCACGCTCTGGAGCGAGGCGCTGGCCTACCCGGCGCAGACCGGCCCGAGCCCCTACGGCCCCCTGCAGGCCGCCGACGCCAACGGCATCCAGCTGCCGCAGGGCTTCACCAGCCGGGTGATCGCCCGGTCCACCCAGACCGTGCCGGGCACGAACTACGTGTGGCACAGCGCCCCCGACGGCGGCGCCTGCTACGCCGACGGGACCGGCTGGATCTACGTGTCCAACGCGGAGATGTCCGCGCCGGCCGGTGGCGCGAGCGCGGTGCGGTTCTCCTCGACCGGCCAGGTCACCGGGGCATACAGCATCCTGACCGGCACCAACCGCAACTGCGCGGGCGGTGACACGCCGTGGGGCACGTGGCTGTCGTGCGAGGAGGTCGACCTCGGGTACGTCTACGAGACCGACCCGTTCGGCGTGAACCCGGCCGTCCGCCGCCCGGCGATGGGCCGGTTCAAGCACGAGGCCGCCGCGTGCGACCCGGACCGCAAGGTGGTCTACCTGACCGAGGACGAGAGCAACGGCTGCTTCTACCGGTTCGTCCCGACCACGTGGGGCGACCTGTCTTCGGGCACGCTCCAGGTGCTGCGCGAGGTCAACGGCGTGCTCTCCTGGGCCAACGTCCCGGACCCCGACGGCAGCCCGACCCGCACCCGCCGCCAGGTGTCCGGCGCGAAGGTCTTCAACGGCGGCGAAGGCGCGTACTACCGCAACGGGACGTGCTTCTTCACCACCAAGGGCGACAACCGCGTCTGGGCGTACAACGCGGTGGACAACACCATCGCCATCGCCTACGACGACAACCTCACGTCCAACCCGCCGTTGACCGGCGTCGACAACATCACCGGCGCCTCGGTCGGTGACCTGTACGTCGCCGAGGACGGCGGCAACATGGAGATCTGCGTGATCACGCCGACCGACGTGGTGGCGCCGTTCCTGCGGATCACCGGCCAGTCGTCGTCGGAGATCTGCGGCGTGGCCTTCAACCCGGCCGGCAACCGCCTGTACTTCTCCTCCCAGCGCGGCACCACCGGCTCCAGCAGCGGCGGCATCACCTACGAGGTCACCGGCCCGTTCCGCACGTCCCTCTGACCTGCGGGGACCCGAAGCGGGCGAGTGAAGGACCTCCCACTTGGCCGCTGCGCCGGTGAAAGACCAACCACTACCCTCACGGGCGGCCGTCCACCGAAAGGACTCCCTGCCATGCGCCCACTCCCCCTCCTCCGCGCCGCAACAGTCCTCGCCACCGCCGCCCTGCTCACCCTCGCCGGCACCTCAACCGCCACCGCGACCCCGACCACCGACCGCGTGCACCAGCCGACCGCCGGCACCCCTGTCACGGTCCTGGTCACCAAACTCACCCACGCCGAGGCCGCCGCGAGGTTCCGCGCCGCCGGCATCACGTGGTCCTCCAGCGGCAACTGCAGCGACCGCTACAACTCGACGTGCACCTCGTTCGAACAGATCAACCTGACGACGGTTCAAGGAGCCGAAACCCTGAAGCGCGCCAGCGGCTGCGCCCTGAACATCACGGGCGGAACGGAAACGGGCCACGCGAGTGGTACGTACAGCCACTGGAACGGGTACAAGCTGGACTACAGCTTGTACACGTGCGTGGGCAACTACATCAGGAACAACTTCACGTACATCGGCGGCAACAAGTGGCGCTCGGGCTCAGGCAACATCTACTACCTGGAGAGCAACCACTGGGACGTCACCTACTACAACTGCGGCGGCTGCTGACCACATAGGGACAAGCCCCCACATGCCACACGCACGTGGGGGCTTGTCATGGGTGTGCTGTCAGCAGGACTTGCGGAGGATTTCGCCCGTCGTACCCGGCAACGCCACCGACGACACCGACGACGACTTGGCGTTGGTGTACGACCCACCAAGGTCCACACCCACCGCCGGCGACCCCGTCCGACTGGCGTTCACGATCACCACACCACAAGCAAAATCCCGCCGAAAAACGTTGCCGCCCAACGACTTGTACGGTCCACTAGGCGCACCCAGGTCCCAGTCGTACTCCGGGTGCCACGGTGAAGCGTCGTTGTACCCGTCCGTCTGCGAGATCTCCGAGATCGCCGACAGGCTGCCACTCGCCATCAGGTAGCTCGCCAACGCGTACCGGAACGGCTGGTCGGCCCCCTCCGAGAAGTGCGGCTGCACCCAGGTGATCTTGCCGCGCGCCTCGTTGGACGCGATCTCCGCGACCTGGCGGCTCCAGCCCTCCGGGTACTCGGACAACAGGTCGCTGTCGGAGAAGGTCAGCCACCACTCGTCGAAGCCACCGTCCAGGTGCTCCGTGTAGGCGTCCCACGCTCCAGCGTGCAGGCGGGCGTTGGACAGGTTGGCCACCGTCTTCAGCCCCGCCGCCGTGAACTTCGCCCTGGTGTTGGCGAGCATCGACTTGTAAGCGTCCTGGATGGACGCGTTGGTCGGGTACTTCGCCGGGCACACGCCCGAGTGGTAGGCGTCGCAGGGGAACAGGGCGTTGTCCATGAAGATGCCGTCGAACACGCCCTTGCTGCTCGCGACCACGTTGTCGGCCCACGCGTTCTGGTACGCGGTGTTGCCCACGTCCATCTGCCAGTGGCCGGCATAGCCGCTGTACTCGAAGCGCTGACCGTTGGGGCTCAACAGGAACCAGTCGGGGTGGTTGCGGTCGGCGTCGCAGTAGCCGATGCCGGTCGGGAGCTGCGCGTCGTCGACACCGTTGCGGCAGGCGTAACTCCGGGTGGACGTCAGGTCCTTGTAGACGAACGTCTGGAGCTTCGGGTTGGCCGCCTTCAACTTCCGCGCCAGGTCGCCTTCCCACGCGTTGAGCACGACGAAGCTGCGCCGCTTCGCCTCGGTGGCGATCATCTCCTCCGTCACCGGCGTGCTGTTCATGTGCAGCCAGAACGACCGGACCCGGCCGTTCGCGGTCTGCGGGGCACTGGTCGACGTCGTCGTGGTGGGGACCGTGGTGGTCGTCGGACGCGACGTCGTGGTGCTCGCCGAAGTGCTCGATGACGTGGTCGTGCTGGTCGTGCTCGTCGTCGAAGTGGTGCTCACCGTCGTCGGCGCGGCAGTGCCGCTCGGGGGACCGGCGGGCGAGTCGGGCGCCGGGGCGGGGGACGTGGACAGGCCCGCCAGGGCGAGCACGGCCGCGACCAGCGCGCGGGCAGCCTGGAACCAAGGCATGGTGGGGACTCCTTGCGGGCGGCGGGCAGCAGGGCATGGCCGTGCCGCCGCGCGCCGCGGGGTACGGGGAGGTCGGGACTCCCGATCGGCGCGCGGTCGGGGAGGCGCGCCGCAGGGTTGTGTTGCGGTTCGGGGACCATTTCGGTTACGCGGGAGTCAAACCGTTGCGTTACCGGCAAGTCAAGTAAAGCGCGCCACAATTCATGAGAAAATCTTGCGATCCCCGCACGCAGCGTGGCGACTCGCTTCCGGACCGCGATCGACCGCGATTTCCAAGCCCTGCAAGAAGATCCGTTCACACTTCACAGGTCGGGCACGTGCGCGGCGACCACATCGGACTCGACGCGCCACCCCAGCGACTCGTACAACAGCCGCCCCTCGACGGTGCTGACCAACACGGCCACTCCCGCGCCGCGCCGCGCGGCGTCCACGCTCATCAGTCGCATCACGAGCCGCCCCAGCCCGCGCCGCCGATGCGCCGGCTCGGTCACCACCTGGTCGACCACCGCCGCACCGTCACGCACCGAGAACCGCCCACGCGCGGCCGGGTCGCCTTCCGGTCCCACCACGACGACCTCGCGGTACCCGCGCTCCCCCACCACCTCGACCCGGTAACCCTCTGGCACCGAACCCGCCTGACCAGCCCCACCCAGGGCAACGCTCATCAAGTACTCAGGCTCACCCGCCGACCACTCGGGACCAAGCAACGGCAGCACTTCCTCACGCGGCGCGCACACCTTGAGCCACGTGCCCGGCGTGGTCATCGCCGCGCGCTCGCGCACCGAGGACGTACCGGCGATCACGTACCGGACGCGGTGACCAGCCCGCCCGACGTCGACGCGGAACCCGTCGTGCTCCTCGACCGGGTCCGGGGTGTCCCGGCACAACACCCAACCCCGAACCCACTGCCGCACTCGCTCCACGGCACCACACTACGTGCCGCAAGATCACATTCCCACGCTTCAAGAAGTACCCAGTGCCCGGGCCAACAGCACCCGGCGGTTACGAGTAGCGGTCTTGGTGAAGATCGACTTCAGGTGGTCCTGCACGGTGTTCTCCGACAGGTGCATCCGCGCCGCCAGTTCACGCGTGCCCGCCCCACCCGGCAGCAGCGTCACCAACTCCGTCTCCCGCGCACTCGGCCCGAACGCCCGGGTGAACACCCCCAACCGATCCGCCGGTGAAGTCTGCTCGATCCCCACCGCGATCCCGCCGGACCCGATCCGCGCCGCACGCAGCGTCACCCACCCCCATCGGCCAGGTGCGCCCGCGCCCACGGCGGGTGGTCGTCCACACCGGCCTCGACGGCCAACAACTGGGCGGCCACGTTGTAAGCGCTCGCCGGGATCGGCGCCCGCCCCTCCGCCGGCGGCACCAGAACCCGCGCCCGCCCTGGTCGGCGAGCCGGCCACCCGCATCCTGCTCGACGCCGGGGCCTAACCGCGCCAGGGCAGCATGTCGATCAGCGGGGCCAACAACTCCCCGGCGGCCTCCCGCAGCGGCGGCACGAAGATCACCAGCGCCACCAACAACGCCACGTAGGGCGCGATCCCGCCACCCTTGCGCTTCGCCGCCACCGACCCCACCTCCCGCCCGACCCAGCATCGCACGGGCGTGGCGGACGTCGGAAGGCAGGTCGGCGCCCCTGTCGAACGGCAGGGGCGGGGACGCGACCGGGGACCGACGCGCGCTGGAGTCGATCTTCCATACCGTCCGGTGCATGGCGAGAAGCTTTGCGGCAGAACGAGTTTCGGTCGAGGACGTGCCGGACGTCAGCGCCGAGTGGTACCTGGACCTGGCGGGGGTCGGGGCCGGGTGGCCCGCGGTGGTGCGGGTGGGGGCGGCGATCGCGACCGAGGCGGTGATCGGGGTGTTCGCGGTCCTGTTCCTGGTGGTGTGGTGGCGGGCGCGGGGTCGGGACGCGGGGGTGATGGCGCGGGCGTTGGTCGGGCCGGTGGTGACCGTGGTGGCGTACCTGGTCAGCGAGGCGGTGAAGGGGGTTTGGCGGGAGGAGCGGCCGTGCCGGGTGTTGGGGGAGGTGGTGACGGTCGTGGCGTGTCCGGAGGTGGGTGACTGGTCGTTCCCGAGCAACCACGCCACGATCGCGGGCGCGGCGGCGGTCGGGCTGGCGTGGTCGGGGTGGCGGGTCGGGTTCGTGCCGGCGGCGGTGGCGGCGGCGTCACGGGTGTTCGTGGGGGTGCACTACCCGCACGACGTGGTGGCCGGGTTGGCGCTGGGGGCGGGGATCGGGTTGCTGGTGCCGGTCGTGGCTCGGCTGGTGACGCCGGTGGTGGTCCGACTGCGGGCGGGCGGTGCGGGCGCGGTCCTCCTCGGCGGGAGGTAACGCCAGCTACGCAGATGATGGCGCCAGCGGACGCACGGCGCAGGCGGCGGCGCGGGCGCGCGGCCCAGACCGGGCGGGCACGCCGCGCGGACGGGGCGGGCACGCCGCGCGGACGGGGCCGGCACGCCGCGCGGACGGGGCCGGCACGCCGCGCGGACGGGGCCGGCACGCCGCGCGGACGGGGCCGGCACGCGGCGCTGCTCGGCGGGAAGTGACCCCGGTCCGCGGGTGGTGCGGTGGGGGTGGTTGGCGCGGGCGAGGGGCTGGTTGGTGGGAGATGATGCCGGGTGTGCGGGTGATCTTGTGGGTGGTGGTCGGGGCGCTGCCGGTTGGGTGGGGTGTGGTTACCGCGCGGCCCGGGCGGGTGGCGTTGTGGGAAGCCGGGGTGTGGGTCCTGGTGCTCGCGGTCTCGGTCCTGGTGGCGCGGCGGCGGCCGGTCGTCGCGCTGGTGGTCATGGGGGTGGCGTGGGAGGTGGCGTTTCTCGCGCGGGCGACCGTGGACAGCACGGTCGCGGCGGGGTTGTTGGCGGTGGGGCTGGTCGTGGTGGCGTTCCTGGCCGGGCGACACGCGGTCGACGGTGAGCGGGGTGCGGTGGCGCTCGTGCTCTTGGCCGCCGGTGCGGCGACGGCCACGGTGGTCACCACAAGCGCCGGGGACGCCGCCGTGGCTGCCGCGTCCGGGATCGCCGCGTTCGCCGCCGTGCCCTGGACGGTCGGCCGGTACCGCCGCCAGTACACCGCGATGGTCGAAGCCGGCTGGGCCCGCGCCGAACAACTCGAACGCGAGGTCGAACACACCCGCGACCGCGAACGCGCCCGGCTCGCGGCGGAGATGCACGACCTGGTCGGGCACGAACTGGCCCGGGCGGCACTCCTCGTCGGAGCGCTGGAAGTCGCGCCGAGCCTGCCGGCCGACCACCGGGAGGCGGCACGGACCGCCCGGGGTGCGGTGACCTCCGCCGCCGAACGCCTGGCCGACGTCGTCGGGCTGCTGCGGGCAGGCGACCGGGACCCGGCCGGATCGGTGGAGGACGTGGCGGAGGTGGTGGCACGGGCGCGGCGGTCCGGGCTGCGGGTGGAACTGACCGGCGACGGGATCGGCGGCGGGATGGGCGAGGTCGACCCGGTCATCGCGCAGACGGTCCACCGGGTGCTCACCGAGGCCGTGACGAACGCGATCAAGCACGCACCGGGGGCTCCGGTCGAGGTGGACCTGAGCCGGACCGACGACGGACTCTCACTTCACATCACCACACGAACCACAGGAAGCACATGGACCACACTCGCCACAGATCCCACTAATGCTCCCGGTACCGGGCAGGGGTTGGTCGGGCTTGCCGAGCGGGTCTCGTTGGTAGGAGGGACGTTCGAAGCCGGGCCGGGAGAACGTGGGTTCGAGGTCTCCGCGCGCCTGCCGGCCAAGCCGGTCACCAACGCGCTCCCCCACCGCCACCGGGTCGAGGTCGAGCGGCAGGTGCGGCGTAGTGCGCGGCGGACCGTCCTCGCCACCTCAGGCATCGCCGCCGGCATCGTTCTGGCCGTGATCGCATATATCATATATGACGCCGCCACCTCGGTTCTCGAACCTGCCGAGTTCGCCCGCCTCGAAATCGGGCAACCGCAATCCGAAGTGGTGCTGCCCCGGCGCAACCGGGTCGACTCGCCTGACGACGTGCCACCACCACCCGAAGGCGCCACCTGCCGGTACTTCAGCACGCACGCCAACCCGTTCGACGACCGCCGCCTCGACCTCTACCGCGTCTGCTTCCGGGACGGCCGACTCGTCGACAAGGCCCTCCTCCGACGCGGCCGGTGACGACCGGCGATGATGCCCACGTGATCAGGGTGGTGCTGGCCGACGACGAAGCGGTCGTCCGGCTGGGTGTGCGGGCTGTGCTGGCGGCGGCGGAGGACGTGGAGGTGGTTGCCGAAGCGGGCACCGGGCGGGCCGCGGTCGAACTGGTGCGCGAGCACAAGCCGGACGTGGCGGTGCTGGACATCCGGATGCCCGAGTTGGACGGGTTGGACGCCGCCGCCGAGATCCGTGAGCTGGGCACCGGCACCGCGTGCCTCATCCTCACCACCTTCGCCGACGACGCCTACATCTCCCGTGCGCTGAGCGAAGGCACCAGCGGGTTCGTGCTCAAGACCGGCGACCCGAACGACATCATCGCCGGCGTGCGGGCCGCCGCGACCGGCGCGGCCTACCTGTCGCCGCTCGTCGCCAAGCGGCTGGTGGACCACCTGTCCGGGCGCGGTCCCCGGCTGCACGCGGGCGAACGCGTCGCCGGGTTGACCGCGCGGGAACGGGAAGTGCTGGGACTGGTCGGAGCGGGGCTGTCCAACGCCGAGATCGCCGCGCGGCTCAACGTCGTCGAAGGCACGGTGAAGGTCTACGTGGCCACCGTCCTCAAGCACCTCGACGTGCGCAACCGCGTCCAAGCGGCGATCGTGGCCTACGAAGCCGGGCTCATCCCGTGAGGTCGGGGAGCCGGGCAGCGACCTCGTCGGGCGACGGCATCCGGGCGACCTCGTCGGCGATCGCGCGGGCCGCGTCGCGGTAGTCGTTGCCGGCCAACAGCTTCCACGTCAGATCAGCGATCGCGTCCGGGTCGTCCAGCACGAGTCCCGCGCCCGCCGCGCTGACCGCCTCGGCGTTGGCGAACTGGTCGGCCCCCTGCGGCAGCAGCAACTGCGGCACGCCGGCGGCCAGCGCGCCGAGCGTGGTGCCGCTGCCGCCGTGGTGCACGGCGACGTCCACGTGCGGCCACAGGTCGGCCTGCGCCACCCAGTCCCGCACGGTCACGTTGTCCGGCACGGCCCCGAGCTGGTCGGGCCGCACCCGGCCGGCCGCGACGACGACGTGGGCGTCCAGCGCCGACAACCCGCGCACGGCGGCGGTCAGCAGTTCCGGCGTGCCGAACGCGGTGCCGAGGGTGAGGTAGACCAGCGGACGGCCGTCGCGCAGCACCGGGCGGGCCGGTTCCGAGAAGGCGACCGGCCGCAGCACCACCCGCTCCTCCACAAGAAAATCCTTGTCCTGCAAAGAAGGCGGGCAGATGTCGAAGTGCACACCACCGGACGGCCGCTCCAACCCGATACCCTCGGGGAACATCCGCCCGAACCCGTGCCAGACCCCGGGAACGCCCGCCTCCCGCGCCGCCTCCGCCGCGCCCGGCACACCCCACTCGTGCACGACGAGGTCCGGTTCGAGCCGCGCCAGGTCGGGGGCCAGGTCCTCGGCGTAGATCTCGTAGAACGCGTCCGCCGGGCGGAAGGGCCGCAGGCCGTGCGCTTCGAGCGGGGCGTGCACCGACTCACCGGCCGCGAAGTGCACCTCGTGGCCGGCCGCGCGGGCCGCGATGGCGAGGGGGACGAGCGGGTAGGTGTGGCCGACCGACGCCAGGCTGACGAAGAGCACGCGCATGGCCGGGGAATCTACGCCGGCGGGCAAGCCCCGGGGCACGGTCCGTTACAGCGCTTTCGCCCACTCGCCGGCCCACACCGTCAACGGCCGCAGGGCGCGGTTGGGCTCACCCTTGGCCGCCCCCTTGACACCGGGCGCATACTCACTTGGTCTAGACCAAAGGAGTCGCCGTGACCCGCATCCTGGACCTGGACCGCGACGCCCTGGCCGCCCTGCGCGGCCGGGACCTGACCGCCGCCGTCGCCGAGAGCGAGGGCCGCACGGTGGTCGCCGAGGTCTTCGCCGACCGGGCCGCGCTCGCCTTCTCCCCCACCGGCCCGGCCGTGCACAACATGGAACTCATGGCCGCTTTCGGCGCGGACGTCCTGATCCTCAACATGATCGACCGCGTCTGGGACGGCGAACGCTTCCACTTCCCCGGCCTGGGCACCGTCCCGGACCTGGCCGCCCTCGCCGACCGCGTGGGCCGGCCCATCGGCGTCAACCTGGAGCCCGGCGACGTCCCCCGCCTGCGCCGCGCCACCACCGACTCCGCCCGTCGCCTCGTCGACTCCGGCGCGGCCCTGCTCACCCTGACCGCCAACCCCAGCACGGCGGGCACCTTCACCGGCCTCACCCGCGCGACCCGCGAACTGCGCACCGCGCTCGGCCCCGGCGCAGCCCTGTGGACAGGCAAAATGCACCACGCCGGCCACCGGGAACGCATCACGACCAACCGCCTCACCGCCCTGGTCGACGCCGGCGCGGACGGCGTGATCATCCCCTTGCCGGGGACCCTGCCCGGTGTCACCCGGGAATCGGCAGCCGAGGCGGTGGCCGCCGTGCAGGACGCGGGCGCGGTCGTGATGGGCGCGATCGGCACCAGCCAGGAGGGCGCGCACACGACCGTCGTGCCCCAACTGGCGTTGACGGCCAAGGAGATCGGGGTGGACGCCCACCACATCGGCGACTGCTTCCTGCCCGGCATGGGCGACCCGGAACTCCTGTACGCCTACTCGGTCGCGATCCGAGGCCGCCGCCACACCTGGACCAGAATGGCCCTCAACACCCGCCGCTAGACCCCGCGGCGACGCGCCGAGGCGTTGCGACGCGCAGCGGCCGCTTTTCGCCGCGCCAGCGGCGCCATATGGGCTATCAGCCACAGGAAGGGCCTCGGTTCGTCCCCCGTACGGCCCGGGCGCAGCCCAGCCGCGCTTTCCCCCTCTTTGCAACCACGCTTCACCGGTTGCGAAGAGGAGCGAAGGGTGGTTGCCTCCGGCAGGCCGTACGGGGGACGAACCGACGCCCTTCCACCCCCGGGGGCCTGCCGCGCGGCGAGCGCCGCTTTTACGCTTTCAGCTTTTGATCTTGAGAGCGCGCCGGCGCGTACGTCCTGAGAGCGCGCAGCGCGTTCAAGAGAGCGAAGCACGTTCCTCCTCCAGCAGCGCAGGCCTAAACGCTGGACCCGGCCGCCACCCGACACCGGCGTTCCTCCAACGGCCGCCCGAGGTCGGCGAACTGCTCCGCGGCCTCCAGGAACAACGCCGCCGCCTGCGTCGTCTGCCCGGCCGCCCGCCGCAACTCCGCCCGCACCTCCCACAACGCCGCCGTCCACGGCCCGCCCTGCCACAGCCCGCTGATCCGCTCCGCCTCCGCCACGTGCCGCCGAGCCCGACCGAGGTCGTTGGCCCGCGCACACGCCCGCGCCGCCTCGGTCCGGAACCCCATCGAGCACGGGTCGCACACGTGCTCCGACGACAGCAACCGCTCCCCCTCCCGCACCGCGCTCAACGCGTCCACCAGCCCGCCCGCCGCCAGCACCCGCAACCCGTGCACCCGGATCACCAGGTGCGACCTGATGCCCGAAGCCCGCGCCAACGGCATCGCCCGGTCCAGCAACGCCACCGCACGAGCCCGGTCACCACGACGAACGAAGACTTCCGCCGCCCGCTCCAACGCGATGCTCTGCGCCGACGCGCACCCCGCCTGCTCCGCCTCCACCAACGACCGGGCCAGGTGCGTCGAGGCGTCCTCCAGCTTCCCCGACAGCAAAGCGAACTCGCCCAACAACAAGTGCGCCAAGGCACAACCCGCCGTCGACCCGGCCTCGGTCGCGATCCCGAGCAGGTCCCGCCCGAACGCCTCCGCGCCCTCGTGCCCCTCCGGCCCGTACAGGTAGAACTCCTGGAAGCACAGGTGCGCGTCGAACACCGCCGACTCCAGCTCGGTCGACCGCCGCACCGAATCGACGAACTCCCGCCGGAACTGCTCGTGCCAGGTGCCCCGGGCGTAGGCGACCAGGGCCAGCAACGTCGACGCCTCCCCCAGTTCGTGCCCGAGGTTCGCGTCCAGCGCCAGCGCCCGCGCCCGCTTGGCCAGCCGCTCCGCCTCGACCAGGTTCCGCCGGCCCCACGCGACCAACCCGTTGGCCAGGGTCACCGCCACCGTCTGCGCCACCGACGGCGGCTCCACCCCCTCCGCGAGCACCGACTCGTAGAGCGCGACGGTCTCGGCGTCCGGGCTCACGCCGATGCGTTCCCGCAACGCCCGGCGCAGCCGTTCGAACTGGCGCAACGCCTCGCGCCGCCGCCCGGCCGCGAGGTGCTGCCGCATCAGCGCGCGGTGGGCTTCCTCGTCCGTCTCGTCCCACTCCAGCAACCGCGCCCAGTCCCCGGCTGCCCGCAGCAGGGCGAGGTACCGGGTGCGGACCTTGGTCCGCCGCTCCTCCACCCACCACTCGTAGCGGTCGTCGGGCAGCAGGTCACCGGTGTACAGGTCGGCCGCGGCGGCGCACTCGGCCGCGTCACCCGAGGCCAGGGCGGCGTCCGCGGCCCGGTCGAACCGCTCCAGGTCGCAGTCGAGCACCGCGCCGGGCCACAGCGCCAGCACGTGGCCGGTCAGCGCGATCGCGTCCGGGGACCCCAGCGCGCGGCGGGCGTAGTGGACGGCCTTGCGGAGGTTCGCGCCGGCCGCGTCGGCGGGCAGGTCCGGCCACAGCAGGTCCATCGCCTGTTCCCGGTGCATCCGGTGCCCGGCCTCGATCGCCAGGAGCTTCACCAGGTCGGCGGCTCGCCTGCTGCGCCAGGCGTCGGTGGGGACGGGCCTGCCGTCGACCGCGACGCCGAACCCGCCGAGCACGCGCACCCGGCAGGTGGCCTGCATGGCGCCACCGTACGCCGGGGCGTTCGGGAACGCTCGGGGAACGCCGAGCCGCCTAGCGTCGCCCCCGCACGCGACCGACAACCCCGAGGAGGGCGCGATGCTGTTCATGGACGTGCACAGCCATCTGCCCGAAGGCGCCACCGCCAGTGACGTCGCCGAGGCGCACGCCGCCGACCTGCGCACGCAGGACCAGTACGGCGTGAAGTACCTGCACTACTGGGTGGACGACCAGGCGGGCAAGGTGTTCTGCCTGGTGGAGGCCCCGGACGCGGAAGCCGCGCACCGAGTGCACCGCGAGGCCCACGGCCTGGTCGCGGACGAGATCTACCCGGTCACCCAAGGATAGGGATGAGGACGATGAGCACACTCGCGGCCAAGAACCTGGGATCTCCGGAAGAGGTCCGCCGTTTCCCCCACGGCCACGTCGACCTCGTCACCGTCGGCGACACGGTCGCCGGCAAGGCCGAGTTCGAACCGGGCTGGCGCTGGTCGAACGACGTCAAGCCGATCGCCGGCACCGAATCCTGTCAGGCCATGCACACCGGCTACGTGATCTCCGGCCGGATGCACGTGCGCATGGACGACGGCACCGAGGCCGAGGCGGGTCCCGGCGACGCGGTCCTGATCGAACCCGGCCACGACGCGTGGATCGTCGGCGACGAGAAGTGCGTGATGCTCGACTTCACCGGTCTGACCAACTACGCCAAGCAGTGACCCGCGCGGTGTGGCCCCCGGCCCTGGCGCCCGGGGGCTGCACTTCGCGTTGCCGGGCGATCGCCGCGGGCGAACGCGAACCAGACGAGCAGGGCCGCGGTGAAGAGCCCGAGGGACGCCTGCGACCACAACGGCCGCGAGGCCCGCGCTCGACCGGGGCCGCCCCACCGACGGACTCGACCCGCCACCCCACGGCCGGTCCCGCCCCCCACGGCGCACGGCCAACCAGCCACGGCCCACCGCCCCACTGTGCCGTCCCCGCGTCCCACGGTGCCGGCGCGCTCTGTGCCTGAGGTGACATCACGGGGTCCGACCGGGCTGTGGTGGTTCGGCTGCATCCGCACTCCTCGCGTGTTCCGGCGACACGGACCCGCAACCCATCGTGATCGTTGATCACCGCAGGTCACCCAGGGTGGCCGGTTGCTCCCGGCACCCCACCCCGTCCCCACCCGAAGCCGCTGTTCAGACAGGGTTCACCAACCCAAACTTGATTGATTCCAGAAAATGCGCAAGACTGCGGACCGTGCCCACGGCCTCCGACTTCGAGCAGATGCTGCGCCGCGCCTCGCTGCGCGTCACCAGCCCGCGGATGGCCGTGCTGTCCGCGGTGCACGAGCACCCCCACGCCGACACCGACTCGATCATCGGCGTCGTCCGCGACCGCCTCGGCACGGTGTCCCACCAGGCCGTCTACGACGTCCTGAAGGCGCTGACCGGCGCCGGGCTGCTGCGCCGCATCGAGCCACCGGGCTCAGTCGCCCGCTACGAGGCGCGCGTCGGGGACAACCACCACCACGTCGTCTGCCGGTCCTGCGGGGTGATCGCCGACGTCGACTGCGCCGTCGGCCACGCGCCCTGCCTGACCGCGTCCGACGACCACGGCTTCGCCATCGACGAGGCCGAGGTCGTCTACTGGGGCACCTGTCCCGCCTGCAAGTCCGCAATCAGCTGAATCCCCCGGAAGGATGCCCGTGTCCGACAGCCCGAACGCCGTCATCGGAGAGCTGAACGAGGAGGGTGCCGCTGGGTGCCCCGTCTCCGCTGGGCGCTTCAACCACCCGACCGAAGGCGGCAGCAACCGCGACTGGTGGCCCAACCAGCTCAACCTGAAGATCCTGCGCAAGCACCCCGTGGTCGCCAACCCCATGGGCGGGGACTTCGACTACGCCGCGGAGTTCCTCAGCCTGGACCTCGACGCCCTGGCGAAGGACGTCGACGAGGTGTTGACGACCTCCAAGGACTGGTGGCCCGCCGACTTCGGCCACTACGGGCCGTTCATGATCCGCATGGCGTGGCACAGCGCGGGCACCTACCGCGTGCACGACGGCCGCGGCGGCGCGGGCGCGGGCATGCAGCGCTTCGCCCCGCTCAACAGCTGGCCGGACAACGGCAACCTGGACAAGGCCCGCCGCCTGCTGTGGCCGGTCAAGAAGAAGTACGGCCGCAAGATCTCGTGGGCCGACCTGATGATCTTCGCGGGCAACCGGGCCCTGGAGACCATGGGCTTCAAGACCTTCGGCTTCGCCGGCGGTCGCGCGGACGTGTGGGAGCCCGACGAGGACGTGTACTGGGGCCCGGAGCGCACCTGGCTCGGTGACGAGCGCTACTCCGGCGACCGCGACCTGGAGCACCCGCTCGCCGCGGTCCAGATGGGCCTGATCTACGTCAACCCGGAGGGCCCCAACGGCAACCCGGACCCGCTGGCCGCCGCCCGCGACATCCGCGAGACCTTCGGCCGCATGGCGATGAACGACGAGGAGACCGTCGCGCTGATCGCCGGCGGCCACACCTTCGGCAAGACCCACGGCGCGGCCGACCCGAACCAGTACGTCGGCCCCGAGCCCGAGGGCGCCCCGCTGGAGGAGCAGGGCCTGGGCTGGAAGAACACCTTCGGCTCCGGCAAGGGCCGCGACACCATCACCAGCGGTCTGGAAGTGACCTGGACGCCGACCCCGGCGCAGTGGAGCAACTGGTTCTTCCACAACCTGTTCGAGTACGACTGGGAGCTGACCAAGAGCCCGGCCGGCGCCCACCAGTGGACCCCGAAGGACGGCAAGGCCAAGAACACCGTCCCGGACCCCGAGGACGGCAAGCTCAACCGCACCCCGGGCATGCTCACCACCGACCTGGCGCTGCGCTTCGACCCGGTCTACGAGCGGATCTCCCGCCGGTTCTACGAGAACCCGGACCAGTTCGCGGACGCCTTCGCCCGCGCCTGGTTCAAGCTCACCCACCGCGACATGGGCCCGATCCAGCGCTACCTGGGCCCGCTGGTGCCGCAGGAGGAGCTGCTCTGGCAGGACCGCGTCCCGGCCGTGGACCACGAGCTGGTCGACGCCGCCGACGTGGCCGCGCTCAAGCAGCAGATCCTGGCCACCGGCCTGACCGTGTCCCAGCTCGTCACCACCGCGTGGGCGTCGGCCTCGACGTTCCGCGGCAGCGACAAGCGCGGCGGCGCGAACGGCGCCCGGATCCGGCTGGAGCCGCAGCGCGACTGGGAGGTCAACGAGCCCGAGTCGCTGTCGATCGTGCTGCGCGCGCTGGAGGGCGTGCAGGAGAGCTTCAACAGCGCGCAGACCGGCGGCAAGAAGGTCTCGCTGGCCGACCTGATCGTGCTCGGCGGTGTCGCGGCGGTCGAGCAGGCCGCGAGCGCCGCGGGTGTGTCGGTGACCGTCCCGTTCACCCCGGGCCGCACCGACGCCACCCAGGAGCAGACCGACGTGGAGTCGTTCGCCGCGATGGAGCCGACCGCGGACGGCTTCCGCAACTACCTGGGCAAGGGCAACCGCCTGCCGGCGGAGTTCCTGCTGGTGGACAAGGCGAACCTGCTCACCCTGAGCGCGCCGGAGATGACCGTCCTGGTCGGCGGCCTGCGCGTGCTGGGCGCCAACCACAAGCGCTCCGAGCTGGGCGTCCTGACCGGCACCGCGGGCACGCTGACCAACGACTTCTTCGTGAACCTGCTGGACATGGAGACGGAGTGGAAGCCGACCTCGCAGGACGCGGAGACCTTCGAGGGCCGTGACCGCGCGACCGGCGAGGTCAAGTGGACCGGCAGCCGGGTCGACCTGGTGTTCGGCTCGAACTCCGAGCTGCGCGCGGTGGCCGAGGTCTACGCCTCGGACGACGCGAAGGAGAAGTTCGTCCACGACTTCGTCGCCGCGTGGACGAAGGTCATGGACCTCGACCGGTTCGACGTGGCCTGATCCGCTACGGGCTCTGGGTCGGCTCGGCCGACCCAGAGCCCTTCGGCTCCGCGAGCTTGCCCCATTCGGCCGCTTCGTGCGGACGGCCTGCCTTGAGCAGCAAGTATGCGGCGAGCCGGGCGGCGCGGCCGTCCCCTTCACCGTGCCGGCGGCGCAGCCACGCCACGGCCTCGTCCACATGCCCCAGGCGCAGCAGCGACGACATCAGCGCGTGCGTCGACTGCGGATCTCCAGCCTCCGCGGCGCGGCGGTACCACGTCACGGCCTCGTCGAGCCGTCCCGCGTGCCGCAGCATGTCACCTCCCAGTCGCGCGGCGGTCGGGCCGAGCGCACCGAGCCACCGCAGCGCCTCGTCTTCCCGGCCCAGCGCCACCAGCAACTCCGTCGCCGTGTGCAATGAGATGGCGTCACCCGCGTCCGCCGCGAAGCGGTACCACGTGACGGCCTCCTCGGCACGACCGGTCTTGTGCAGCAGGTCCGCCGCCCCGCGCGCCGCACGCGGGTCGCCGCCGACCGCACGCTCGCGCAGCCACGCGATCGCGTGGTCGGCGCCGTGCGCGCGCCGGAACTGGTCGGCCGCGATGAACAGCGCGTCCGCGTCGCCGGCCTCGGCCAGCCGAGCGTAGATCCGTGCGGCGTGCGCCGGGACGGACGCTCTGCGCGCCGCCAAACCGATCCGCGGCAGGTCCTCCAACGGGGCGTGTGCCGTCAACGCCTCCCACACCCCGTCGGGAACGGCCCGATCGCCGCCGGCCTGTTCGAGGTAGTCCGCCACCCGGTAGCGGTGCCCGTCCGGCTCGGCCCGCCCGGGACGGGCACGCACGCGGGTCAGCGGTCCACGACTTCCCCGGCAGGGCGCACCCGTGTACCGCAACGCGTCGGCCAGCCAGTCGTCCGGCAGCAGGTCCCACTGGTCGTCGACGATGTAGTGGGGCGCAGCGGACTGCAGGTACTCGTGCGACAGGAGCACGCCGTGCCCCAGTCGGCGGGCGTCCAGCGCCGCGTCGACCACCGCGCGTGCCGCGACCGGCGCGTTGTCGTAGCGCTCCAGCAGCGCGGGCACACCGGCCAGGTACTGGGTGATCCGACCGTCCTCCGCGTACGACAAGGCGTGCGCCAGCCGGGGGTCGCGCCAGGCGGTGGACCGCAGCGTCCCCAGCGCGGAACCGTCGAAGCTGTCCGGGACCGGTATCCCGCTGTCCACCAGCAACGCCCTGGCCTGCGCGTGCATGTCCGGCTTGGGGCGATCGCCGTCCTGTTCGAACGAGGGCGTGGTGGTCAACTCCGCCCAGTACTCGGGCCAGATCGTGCCCAGGACGACCACCGGCGCGCGTGCCGGGTCCCGCAGCAGGGCGCGCAGCCGGGCGGAGACCTCCTCGCCGAGCGAGCTCCCCGGCGTCAGCAGGTAGTGGTGGGTTTCGTTGAGCCACACCAGGGTGCGCGGGCTCAGGTCGCCCACGGCGTCGACCACCGACTCGGGACGCCCCGGCTCGATGGGGTGCCACACCCGCCAGTCGTCCGGCAGCATCTGCAGCACTTCCCAGCAGGCCCGCGTCTTGCCCGTCGACGAACCGCCGACCAGGACGGCCACCGCGCTGCGGCCCGTGTCGACCACCTGGCGGACACGGGCGCGCAGGACTTCATCGTGGGCGCGATCCACGTACGACGGCAGCCGACCACGGGCGCCTGGCACCTCGATGGCGGGGTGCACCTCCAGGTCGCCCGGGTCGTCGATCTCGCGCACCGGGCGTCCCGGCGTGCTCGGCGCACGGGCCGGTGCCGGGTACTCGACACGCAGGTCACCGTGGACGTGCCCGGCCTGGACGACGGGCCCCGCCGTCGTGCCGGTGGTAGCGGTGAACGAGGCTAAGCCGGGTTGATCGCCTTCGCCGACAGGCTCCACCCCGGCAGGCTACCGCCTCCGCGGCTGATCCAGGTCCTCGGCCGCCAGGGCTTCGTCCAGCACGGCGAGCCCGGTGGCCGCGTCGGTGTCGGTGATGTTCAGCGGCGGGCGATGTGGACGCGGTTGCCCAGGACCAGGGTCAGCACATCGCGGTCGCGGCACGTTCACACGAAGGCGTTCATGGCGGGCGTGCCCAGTGGTTCCTTGGTGTCGCGGTCGGACACGAGTTCCAGTGTCCACAGTGCACCGATACCCCGGACACGCCTACACAGCGGTGTTTCTCGGCGCTAGTCGGGTCAGGCCGGGCTTCAGGACTTCCGTGCCCAATCGGGCCGCCGCTGCGACGATGTCCTCCTCGTGCATGGCGGTGATCGCGCCGACGGCGGCGGGCACGCGAGTGGGTGGCCGCTGTAGGTCAGGCCCGCCGGGTACGGGCGTTCGTGTGAACACACGGTAAATGTGGTCGTTGACCAGGACGCCGCCCAGCGGACATAAGCCGATTCACGCCCTTCGTGAACACCAGCAGGTCCGGGGTCACGTCCTCATGGTCGGACGCGAACCACGCCCCGGTGCGGCCGAAGCCGGTCAGGACCTCGTCGGCGATGTGCACGATCCCGTACCGCGTGCACAGCTCCCGCACCCCGCGCAGGTGGCCGCGCGGCGGCACGACCACCCCGGAACTGCCGGTCACCGACTCCAGCACCAGCGCGGCGATCGTGGCCGGCCCCTCCTCCAGGATCACCTGTTCGCGATGCGCCAGCGCGCGCTCGCCCTCCTCCTCCGGCGTGGTCACGCTGAACGCTGACCGGTACGGGAACGGGCCGAAGAAGTGCACCACCCCGGCCGTCCCGGTGTCCGACGCCCAGCGGCGCGGGTCGCCGGTCAGGTGGATCGAGGTCGCGGTGGAGCCGTGGTACGAGCGGTATGCGGACAGGACCTTAGGGCGGCCGGTGACCAGGCGCGCCATCCGGACCGCGTGCTCAATGCCCCCCGTGCCGCCGGTGGTGAACAAGATTTGCCCCAACCCCTCCGGCGCCACCTCGACGATCAGCCGCGCCGCCTCGCCCCGGACGTCGTTCGCGTGCGCCGGGGCGAGCGTGCACAGCCGGTCGGCCTGCGTCTTGGTGGCCGCCACCACCGCCGTGTGCTGGTGACCGAGGTTGGTGAACACCAGCTGCGAGCTGAAGTCCAGGTAGCGGCGACCGTCGACGGCCACCACGTGACTGCCCTCCTCGGCGACGATCGTGAGCGCGCTGCGCGGACCCTGCGCGACCCAGGGGTGGAAGACCAGTTCGTCGAGGTCCATGACGCCCGGTGTCGGACCACCCCTGGGACCCCAGCCGGTTCAAGCCCGGCCAGTTCAGCCAGTTCAGCCGGCCAGTTCAGTTCAGTGTCAGCGCGTAGACCTCCACGCGGGGATCGGCGGGCAGGGTCAGCGAGCGCACGGACTTGGCCGGGTCGAGGGCCGCGGCCAGGCCGAACAGGCGTACCGGAGGACCGTCCACGCCCTTACCGGCCTTGATGCGGTGGGGCATGTCCAGGACGACGGTTCCGCCCGAACCCGCCCAGTCCCCCACAGTGATCGGCAGCTCGGCAGTGGTGCCATCGGTGTACCGGACGGCGACGGCCGTGGTGACGGGACCGTTGTGCGATGCCGCCACGAGGTTGAGCGTCCCGTACTGGCCGGTGGGCAGCAGTACCGCTTGGCCGCGCGCCTCGACGAAGTTGGCCGCCGTCCCGGTCGGGTCCGGCGCCAGGTAGGTCACCCCGTTCCAGGTCACCGGGCCGGTGGGCAGCAGGGCCGCGTCGTAGCTCCAGCCCTGGCCGTCGAAGTCGCCCGAGGCGGGGGCCTCGACGGTGGCCGTGCCGTCGTGGTTCAGCTCCCGCGTCAGGTCGACCGCGCACGGGTCACCCACGCAGGTCGCCGCCGGCCGCACCTCGACGGTCCCGGTCCGGGTCACCGTGTTCGGTCCGCGCACGACGACCTCGACCGGGTACGTGCCGACCGGCGTCCCGGCGGGCACGGTCACCGTCAACGGCACCGTCCGTTGCACGGGCAGCCGGCCCGAGACCAGGACCATCGGCTGGACGCGGGACACCTGCCAGCCCGCCGGAGCCGCGGCCTCGACCGACACCACCACCGCGCCCGGCGACTGCGCCAGGACGTCCAGCGGGAACGTCACCGTCTGCGCGGTGTCCGAGGACGGCAGGACCGCCGCGTTGCCCCGCAGCGACGCATCCACGTGCCGGCGGTCGTCGGGGCGAGCCCGGTTGACGGACGGAGGCTCCGCGCCCCGCCCCGTGCCCCAGGACGACGGCTCAGTACTCAAGCGGTGGGCCAGGGTGCCGCCGCGTGCCACGTCGTCCCAGTCCAGCCACGTGCGCCGGACGTCCCGGCCGTTCAACGACACGCTCCGCACGTACCGGTTGGCGTCGGAGGCACCCGGCGCGGTGATCTTCAACGAACGCCCGTGTCCGGTGTGGACGGTCGCGGCCGGGAACTGGGGGCTGGACAGCGCCAGGAAGTCGCCGCCGCTCATCGTCGGGTACAGGCCCAACGACGAGAACACGTACCAGGCGGACATCGTGCCCAGGTCGTCGTTGCCGGTCATGCCGTCCGGGCCGGTGGTGAACAACGTCATCGCCGCCCGCACCACCGTCGCGGTCTTCGCGGGCGTGCCCGTGGACAGGTAGAAGTACGGGGCGAGCAGGTCGGGTTCGTTGTTGGGGTTGTAGGTGGGCTTGCCGTAGTAGTCGTAGGGCTGGGTGATCCAGTCCTCGCGGACCGTGCGCGCCGGGTCGGCCAGCAGCTTTTCGTAGGCGAAGAACGCGTCCAGCCGGCGTTCAGTGGCCGCCCGGCCGCCCATCAGCTCGACCAGGCCGTTGGGGTCCTGCGGGACCAGCCACTGGTACTGGAACGCGCCACCCTCGTGGAACTGGTGCGCCGCGTCGACCGGGTTGTACGGCGACAGCCACGTCCCGTCCACCGTGCGGGGGCGGAAGTGCTCGCCGTCCCACAGGTTGCGGAACCACTGGCCGCGCCGCTCGAACATCCGGGCGTCGGCGTCGTGGCCGAGTCCGCGCGCCATGACCGCCAGCGCCGCGTCCGCCGCCGCGTACTCCATCGTCGCCGACGCCGGGTGGACGCAGTCATTGTCGCCGCCCTTGTGCCGGCAATCGGTGCCGAGCTTGAGGCCGGACGGGATGTAGCCGCGTTGCGCGTAGTACTCCACGCCGGACCGGCCGTTGTACGGCGAGTCGGCCGGCGGGACGGTGGTGGCGTTGCGCTTGAGCAGGTCGTAGGCCTCCTGCTCGTGGCCGTCGAGCAGGCCCCGGGACCATGCCTCGACCAGGAACGGGGTCACCGGGTCACCGGTCATGATGTTGGTCTCGCTGTTGGCCAGCGCCCAGCGCGGCAGCCAGCCGCCGTCACGTCCGGCCGCCACGACCGACAGGGCCACATCCCGCGCCACTTGGGGTTCGAGGAGTTCGAGGAGTTGGTTCTGCGGCCGGTAGGTGTCCCACAGCGACAGGTTCTGGTAGGGCGTGAACCGTTGTGCCACATGGGTCTTGCCGTCGAACCCGGCGTAACGGCCGTCCACGTCCCCGGCGAGGTTCGGGTGCAGCAGCGAGTGGTAGAGAGCGGTATAGAACGCCACACGGCGCTCGGGGGTGCCGCCGTCGATCTTGATCTGGTTCAGGCGATCCACCCATGAACGGTGAGCCTGGGCGCGGACGGCGTCGAAGTCGTAGGAGTCGCCGGTCTCGGCCGCGAGGTTGCGGCGCGCGCCCTCGACGCCCGTGTAGGACAGGCCGACCTTGAGCACGACGTCCGGGTCTCGAACCGCGTCGAAGGTGACCCACGCGCCGTTGCCGCCGGGGCCGGACGCGTCCGGCACGCCGGGTGACTTCGTGGTGCCGCGCCAGGTGCCGAAGCTCGTGAACGGCCGGTCGAAGCTCGCGGTGAAGTAGACCGTGTGCTCGTCGTGACCGGCGCAGAACCGGCCGGCGCGGACGCGGCCCTCCAGCGTGCGGTCACCCACGACGTGGATCTCCGAGTCGAGCACCTGCTGGTTGGCGCGGCCGGTGTTGAACAGGACGTTCGCCTGGCCGGCGGGGAAGGTGTAGCGCTGCCAGCCGGTGCGCGGCGTGGCGGTCAGCTCGGCGTCGACGCCGTAGCGCTGGAGGCCGACGCGGTAGTAGCCCGGGGTCGCCTCCTCGTCCTCGTGGGAGAACTTCGAGCGGTAGCCCGCGATGTCAACGTTGTCCACCGCGCCGGTCGTCGGCATGACCGGCAGTTCGCCCGCGACACCGCAGCCGACCCCGGACAGGTGGGTCTGGCTGAAGCCGAGGATCGAGTCCTGGAGGTAGTCGTAGCCGCCCTGGCCGCCGGTGTCCGGGCTGACCTGGACCATGCCGAAGGGCGTGCTCGCGCCGGGGAACGTGTTGCCGAAGTTCTGCGTGCCGATGAACGGGTTGACCAGGGTCGTCGGGTCGGTCGTGGGCTCGCCGCGCGCCGGTTGGGCGGGCAGCAGCAGGGCCAGGGCCAGCCCAGAAAGAACGGGCACGGCGGTCGTGCCGCGTCGGAGGAGTCGCATCGGCAGGGGCCTCCTTGGGTGACAACGTTGTCAGACAACAGCGCTCCCCTCGACCTTGGCCCATGCGCGGCACCGCGTCCAGTGGCGGAGTCAGTGTCATTTCCCTATAGTGCTAGGAAGCTAGATAAATGGAGGTGACCCCGTGATCCAGTTCCACCTGGACGCCAGGTCCGGCCTGTCGCCCTACCAGCAGCTGGTCCAGCAGGTGCGGCACGCGCTGCGGCTCGGGCTGATCCGGGAGGGCGACCAGCTGCCCAAGGTCAAGGACGTCGTCGCGGACCTCGCGATCAACCCCAACACCGTGCTCAAGGCCTACCGGGAGCTGGAGCACACCGGACTGGTCGCGGCGCGGCCGGGCGTCGGGACGTTCGTGACCGCGTCCGCGCCCGGCGTGCCGCTCGCGACCCTGGCCCCGCTGCGCCAGGACCTGCGGCGCTGGCTGGCCAAGGCCCGTCGGGCCGGGTTGGACGACGAGAGCATCGAGGCGCTGTTCGCCGCCACGTTTCGCACCGAAGCCGGAGAGGACATAGCGTGACCGCTTTGCGGGCCCAGGGCCTGGGCAAGAAGTACAAGCGCACGTGGGCGTTGACCCGCTGCTCGCTGGAGATCCCCGCCGGGCACGTGACCGGCCTCGTCGGTCCCAACGGCGCGGGCAAGTCGACGTTGCTCAACCTGGCGTCGGGCATGCTCGAACCGACCACCGGCACCATCGAGGTGTGCGGCGGGGTGCCCGGCAGCGGGCCGGCGCAGCTGGCCAAGGTCGGCTACGTCGCCCAGAACACCCCGGTCTACCCCGGGCTGACCGTCGAGGAGCACCTGCGGCTGGGCGCGCGCCTCAACCCCGGCTGGGACGACGGCTTGGCGCGCAAGCGGATCGAGCGGATCGGGCTCGACCCGGGGAAGGCCGCGGGCAAGCTGTCCGGCGGGCAGCGCGCCCAGTTGGCGCTGACGCTGGGCATCGCCAAGCGGCCGGAACTGCTGCTGCTCGACGAACCGGTCGCGGCGCTGGACCCGTTGGCGCGCCGGGAGTTCCTCAAGGACCTCATGGAGTCCGTCGCCGAGCACGGGCTGTCCGTGGTGATGTCCTCGCACCTGGTGGCGGACCTGGAACGGGTGTGCGACCACCTGGTCGTCCTGGTCGAGTCGCAGGTCCGGCTGGTCGGCGACGTGGAGGACCTGCTCGCCTGTCACCACCGGCTGACCGGACCGCGCCGCGACCTCGCGACCATGCCGTCCGACCAGCACGTGGTGTCCGCCGAGCACACCGACCGCCAGACCACGGTCGTCGTGCGCACCGACGGGCCGATCCTCGACCCGGCGTGGTCGGTGGGCGGGCTGAGCCTGGAGGACCTGGTCCTGGAGTACATGAGCAACCCGGCCGAGAGCCGGCCCGCGCTGGAGGTCCTGCGATGACGTGGTTGGCGTGGCGGCAGTTCCGGGTGCCGGCGCTGTCGGTGTGGGCGGGGTTGGCGGCCGTCGCGGTGGTCCTCGCGATCACCGGCCCGCGCCTGGTCGGCCGCACGAACTACTCGGACGTGGACGTGCTCTTCACGGGCACGCTGCTCGCGGTGTACGCGCTGCCGGTCGTGATCGGTGTCTTCTGGGGCGCGCCGATGGTGACCCGGGAGTTGGAGACCGGCACGCACAACCTGGTGTGGAACCAGAGCATCACCCGGACCCGGTGGCTGGCGACGAAGTTCGGCGTCGGCGTGCCGGTGGCGGTGGCGTCGGCCGGGGTGTTGAGCTTCGCGGTGACCTGGTGGGCCGCGCCGATCGACGCGTTCGCGGAGAAGGAGGACGACCAGCTCGCCCGGATCATGCCCGAGGTGTTCGCCGGGCGCGGGGTGGCTCCGGTCGGGTACGCCGTGTTCGCGCTGGTGCTCGGGGTGGCGGTCGGGATGGTGGTGCGCCGCACCGTCACCGCGATGGCGTTGACGCTCGTGCTGTTCGCCGCCGTGCAGGTGGCGGTCCCGTTCCTGGTGCGCCCGCACCTGCTGCCCGCCACGGACGAGTCGGTCGCCATCACGGCGTCGAACATCCGGCAGATCAACGGCAACGAGTCCGGTGTGCTGGAGTCGGTGAAGGTGGCCGCGCCCAGTGACGCGTGGGTGTTGACCAACGAGACCGTGGACTCGTCGGGCACCCCCGTGCACCCGCTGCCCGAGGTGGTCCACAAGTGCCTGCCCAAACCGGGTTCGGGTGACGCGTTCCCGGAGCGCGGGACCATCGGGAAGTGCATGGCCCAGTTGACCGAACTGGGCTACCGCCAGCACCTGGTGTACCTGCCGGGCAGCAAGTTCTGGCCGCTCCAGTGGGTGGAGCTGGGCCTGTTCCTGGTGTTGTCGGCGCTGCTGGGCTGGTTCTGCTTCCGCCGGCTGCGCCATCTGTCCTGACCGCGCGAACGAGAGGAAACCCATGCGCGGCACCATCGTCGCCACCGCGGTCGCCCTGGCCGTGGCCGTGGCACCCGCCATCGCCCAGGCCGAACCCGGAGGCACCGAGCCCATGGCGTTACCCGCCCCGACCGGCCCGCTGTCCGTGGGCAGCAAAACCTTGCACCTCAAGGACTCCACGCGCGCCGACCCGTGGGTGCCCACGGAACGCCGTGAACTCATGGTGTCCCTGTTCTACCCGGCGCTGCCCACCGGCGGCCCGCGCACGCGGTACATGACGGCCGAAGAGTCCTCGGCGATGCTCACCGAAGGCGGCCTGACCGACCTGCCGCCCGACTTCCTCGCCCGGACCAAGACCCACTCGGCGGCCGACGCCCGCCCGTTCCCCCGCCCGCGGGGCCGTCCCCTGGTGGTCCTCTCCCCCGGCTACACCAAGCCCCGCGCCACGCTCTCCGCGCTGGCCGAGGACCTGGTCAGCCACGGGTACGTGGTCGCCGTCGTGGGCCACACCTACGAGAACTACGGCACGAGCTTCCCGGACGGCCGTTTCGCCGGCTGCGCGTCCTGCGAGGTCGACCACCTGCCGGAGTTCTGGGTGAAGCTCGCCCAGGGCCGCGCCGCCGACGTTTCCTTCGTGCTGGACGAACTCCTCAAGCGACCCGGCCTGGTGGACCCGGACCGGATCGCCATGGGCGGGCACTCGGCCGGTGGCGGCAGCGCGCTGACCGCCATGCTCGCCGACCCGCGCATCAAGGCCGGCTTCGACATCGACGGCCGCGTCCACACGCCGTTGAAGGACGACACCTTCACCCGCCCGTTCCTGTTCCTCGGCAGGTACCCGCCGAACGTCCCGGTCCCGGCGTGCTCCGGCCCGTGGGAGCCCGACTTCGCCAAGATGGCCGGCTGGAAGCGGTGGCTGTCCGTGACCGGCGCCCAGCACGCGTCGTTCACCGACTTGGGCCTGTTCGCCGACCACCTGGGCGTGGACGTCGGCGCCACCCTCACCGGCACGCGCACCCAGGCCATCACGCGGGCGTACGTGGGGTCGTTCCTGGACATCCACCTGCGCCACCGCCACCGGCCGCTGCTGGACCAGGCCTCTCCCCGCTATCCGGAAGTCACTTTTTGCGGCTAGGGCCGGAAGTCCCTATTTGCGGATAAGCGGTCGTGAACAGGCGTTCGACACCGCGGCGGCGGCTGTTCGGGCGCCTGTCACCTCATCGCGTGACCCGCGGGCCCAACCGTATGAATCGGACGCCGCGAGTGGTACTCCGGTGGGGCCGTCCACGTGGCACGGAAGGATTCCCCCGCAAGGAAAGGACATCGGCATGAAGAAACGCGTGTACGAGGCGCCGGTCCTGATCGACTGCGGCGCGTTCAAGACCGCGACCGGCTTCCTCGGTCGCCGTGGCCGCGACCACATCGTGCTGAGCAAGCACTGACCGTCACGTCCACACGGACATGACAGAACCCCCGGAAACCGAAGGCCGCGGTGCGGTGGGCTTCGCAGTCTTCCCCGACTGCGACGGGGCCGTCACCGCGGCCCGATCTGTGGGTGGGCCACGGACCTGGGCACATCCGTCGGGGCGGCCGTGGCTGACGTCCGACCTGCCCCCGGACGCGGTGACCGTGGCCGAGGCAGGCGACACCCGGTTGGCCGTGATCGGGTGCTGTCCGGTGCAAGAACTCCGCCGGCACGCCGAACGCGTGCACGACCTCGACGACGTCGACCGGGTGGCGCGACGCCTGCCCGGCAGCTTCCACCTCGTGGCGTCGGTCGGCGGACGGGTGCTGGTGCGGGGCACCGCGTCCGGTCTGCGGCTGGTGTTCCACACCCGGGTCGGAGGCGTCACCGTAGCCGCCGACCGCGCGGACGTCCTGGCCCGCCTCGCGGGAGCGTGCGTGGACGAGCGCCAACTCGCCGTGCGCCTGCTGTTCCCGGTGCCGCACCCGCTGGCCGACGTCCCGTTGTGGCGCGGTGTGCGCCAACTCGACCCCGCCCACCACCTGGTGCTCGAACGGGACGGCAGCACCCGCAGCGGCCGGTGGTGGTACCCGCCGGAACCGGAACTGTCCCTGGCCGCCGCCGCGGAGCCCGCGCGTCGCGCGCTGGTCGACGCGGTCGAGGCGCGCACCGCGGCGGGCGGTGTGGTCAGCTGCGACCTGTCCGGCGGTCTGGACTCCACCTCGATCTGCTTCCTCGCCGCACGTGGCGGGGCCTCCGTCATCGCCTTCACCTGGCCCACCCTGGACGAGGCCGACGACGACCTCCGGTGGGCTCGACGGGCGGCGGCGCACCTGCCCGGCCTGCGGCACGACGTGCTGCCCGCCGACCGGTCACCCCTGGTGTACGCGGGTCTGCGGGAGGCCGACGACGTGGTGGACGAGCCCACCATCGGCGTGGTCGACCGCGCCCGTGTGCTGGCCCGGCTGCCCGAACTCGCGCGCAGCGGCGCACGACTGCACCTCACCGGCATCGGCGGCGACCACGTCGCCTGGGGCTCCGACGCCTACTACCACACCCTCATGCGCACCAGGCCGTTCCTGGCGCTGCACCGGCTGCGCGGCTACCGCTCGCTGTTCCGCTGGACGCGCCAGTCGACCGTCCGCGCACTGCTCGACCACCGTTCGTATGGTGCCTGGTTGGCCGACAGCGCCGACGAGTTGCGCGCCCCCGTCCCGGATTCGGCGACGACCGGGCTGGGCTGGGGGATGCCGCCCAGGGCGTTCCCGTGGGTGACCGACGAGGCGGTCGACCTGGCCCGCGAGGCCCTGCTGGCCGCCGCGCCGTCCGCCCGACCGCTCGGGCCGACCCGTGGTCTGCACTCCGACCTGGAGCAGATCCGGGCCACCAACCGCATCGTCCGGCAGTGGGAGCAGATCACCGCGCGCCAGGGGCTGCCGATCAGCTCGCCGTTCATGGACGACCGGGTCATCGAGGCGTTCCTGGCCGTGCGGCCCGAGGAACGGATCACGCCGTTCGACTACAAGCCCGTCCTCAAGGCGGCCATGCGCGGTGTGGTTCCCGACGAGTGCCTGGAACGCAGCACCAAGGCCGAGGCGACCCTGGACGCCGCGCAGGGCCTGCGCGAGCACCGCGGCGACCTGCTCGCGCTGTGGGAGGACTCGCGGCTGGCCGAACTCGGGCTCGTCGACAAGCGGCGGCTGGCCGATCTGGCCGTCCGACCGTCCACACCGGACCTGCGGGAGGCCACGTTCTACGCCGCCGTCGGCTGCGAGGTCTGGCTGCGGGCGCTGCGCCGACCCGCCGTCCTGTGAGCGTTGCTGTGAAAGGAGAGCGGCATGTCCCTCCACCTGCGAACCGGGGTCACCACGGCGGACACCGAGTACGGCGTGGTGCTGCTCGACGAGGACACCGGGCACTACTGGCAGCTCAACCCGACCGGCGCGGTCGTGGTGCGGATGCTGATGGACGGCCGCGGCGCCGAGGACGCGGTCAAGGCGCTGACCGAGGAGTTCGACGTCGACGAGGCGCGGGCCGCCGGGGACGTCGCCGCGCTGGTCGAGAGCCTGCGGTCGGCCGGGCTGGTGACACCGTGACGACACCGGGAGCCGTGGTCAGGTCTCCCGACCGGGTTCCCCTACCCCGGCGGGTGGCGGCGCTCGTGGCCGTCGCGGTGGCGCAGCTCCTCGCCCGCCTGGCACCGACAGGCATTCGGAAGGTCCTGGCGTTCCTGCGCCGGGGCGCCGCTCCCGCCACCTACGCCCAGGCACGGCGAGCGCGGGCGGCGGTGGTGGCGGTCAGCCTGACCTGCGCCGGGCCGGAGGGGTGCCTGCCCCGGTCGCTGGCCACCGCCCTGCTGTGCCGGATGACCGGCCGCTGGCCGGTGTGGTGCACGGGGGCGCGCCGCAGCCCGCCGTTCGGGGCGCACGCGTGGGTGGAGGCCGAGGGCCGCATGGTCGACGAGCCCGCACCCGACGGCTACTTCGTCCGCCTCGTCGCCGTGGAACCGGTCAAGTCCAAGTCGGGGCCATGACCACACGGGTCGCCCGGGTCCGGGACCTCCTGGCCTTGGTCCGCGGTCACCGACGGGCCGTGACCGGCGCTGTCCTGCTGACGCTGACCGGGGCCGCGTTCAGCCTCGCCCAGCCGCTGCTGGCCCGGGAAGCGGTCGCGCAAGCCGGGAGCGGCGCGACCCCGTGGCGGGTCGCCGCCGCCCTGGCCGCCCTGTTCGTCGCGCAGGCGCTCGTCGGCGCGTTCGGGCGGTACCTGCTGGAGCGCACCGGCGAGGGCATCGTGCTCGGGCTGCGCCGGACCTTGGTCGGCCACCTGCTGCGGCTGCCCATGCACGTCCACGACGAGCGCCGGACCGGCGACCTGGTGTCCCGGACCGGCGCCGACACGACCGTGCTGCGCGACGTCGTGGCCCAGTCCTTCGTGGACCTCGCCACCGGCCTGGTCACCACGGCCGGGATCGTGGTGCTCATGATCTGGCTGGACCCGGTGCTGTTCGCCCTGGTCTTCGGCACGGTCGCGGTCGCCGGGCTGGTCGTGGTCGGGGCGGTGCGCGGCATCCGGGCGTCCAGCGAACGGGCGCAAGCCGGCGTCGGCGCGATGCTCGCCGACCTCGACCGCGCGCTGGGCGCCATCCGGACCGTGCGGGCGAGCCGTGCCGAGCGGCGGGAAGCCGAGCGGATCGGCGCGCAGGCCGAAGCCGCCTACCGGTCCGGTGTGCGCACCGCCAAGCTGGCCAGTGTCGCCGACCCGGCGGTTGAGCTGGCCGCCAACGGCACCCTGCTGCTGGTCCTGCTGGTCGGCGGCGTCCGCGTGGCCCAGGACCCGGCCACTCTCGGTGACCTCGTGGCGTTCCTGCTGTACGCGTCCTACCTCGCCGTGCCGCTGGCCTCGACGTTCCACGCCATCACCACCATCCAACGCGGGATGGGGGCACTCCAACGCGTCTGGGACGTCCTCGCCCTACCGCTGGAGGACGACCGCCCAGGCGCCACCCCGCCACCGCCGGCGCCCGGAAGCCCCGTCCTGGAGTTCCGCCACGTCCGGTTCCGCTACCGGGACCGCCTGGTGCTCGACGACGTGTCCTTCACCGTGCCCCCCAACTCGCTGGTCGCGCTCGTGGGCAAGTCCGGCGCGGGCAAGTCCACCGCGTTCGCCCTGACCGAACGCTTCTACGACCCCGAGAGCGGTTCGATCCACCTGGAGGGCCACGACGTGGCGCGGCTGGGCCGGTCGCAGTGCCGCTCCCGCCTGGCCCTGGTCGAGCAGAACGCCCCGATCCTGCACGGCACCCTGCGCGACAACATCACCTACGCGGCCCCCGACGCCACCCCAGCCGACATCGACCGGGTCGTGCACACCACCAACCTGACCGATCTCCTCGACCGCCTACCCGCCGGCCTGGACACCGAGGTGGGCGACCGGGGCTGCCGCCTGTCCGGCGGCGAACGCCAACGCGTCGTCCTCGCCCGCGCCCTCCTCACCCGCCCGGCACTGCTGCTGCTGGACGAACCGACGTCCCACCTGGACGCGGTCAACGAAGCCGCCGTGACCGAGGCGATCGGCCGGATCAAGACCGAATGCGCCCTCCTCGTGATCGCCCACCGCCTGTCGACCGTGCGCGACGCCGACCTGGTCGTCGTGCTCGCCGAGGGCCGAGTGGTCGCGCACGGCACGCCCGCCGAACTCCTGCACACCAGCCCGACCTACCGAGACCTCACCGGCACTCCGCTCACCGGCATGCGCCACTAGTGGTCGCGACCGTTGGTTGGTCGGGGGTTGTTGCCAAGCACTCGACTGCGCTTGCGGCCTCTACCTCAACGACGCCACCGCCTGCTTCACCGGCCACCTCCCCGACGGCACCACCAAGCCGCTGTTCCGGCTGCGCCACGGTGAATCCGCAACCACCCGGGGCTTCGCCATCTACGGCGCCGGCCACGACGACTACGAGGACTCCGTCCTGCCCAGCGGTGACCACGCAGGCACTCCGCAGGAAGTCACTCCCCGCCTCCTCCCCCGCCTCCCCCGCCTCCCCCGCCTCCGCCACCGTCACCTCCGCCGCCTCCGCCATCGCCGCCGGCACCCCCGAAGTCCCCGCCCCAGTACCCTCCGTCGCCGCCGCCATACCCGTGGCCGCCCGTCCGGGTGCGGGGCCGCGGCTCGGGAAGGTCGAGAGCCTCCCTGATCTTGGCGTGGGTCGTGCCGAGGAAGTCGGCGACCCAGCGGACATTCCGGTCGTGCCGTTCGTAGAGCACACGCACCACGACCTGGCTCCTCAACCGCGCGGCGACGCGAAGGCGCTCCCGCTTCGTGGCGGGCTCCCGGGCGGCACGGGCTTCGGCATAGGCATCATCGAGCAGGGCGAGGAAGTCGGCTCCGTGCTCTTCGCGGTAGGCCGCGTAGAAGCGTTGCGCTTCCGCTCGCACCGCCTCTTCGACAAAACGCCGCCGGTCGGGATCATCCTTGTACTCCCACCGCCTGCGTTCCCGCTCCTCGGCCGCGAACCGCCGGCGGCGACCGGGCCACCACGGCAGCCGGGGCAGCACCAGGGGGTGCGCGGCCACCCACTCCGCGTCCGCCCGCGTCCGGGCGGCGTCCTCCACATCCCAGCGCTGCCAGGTCAGCTCGGACACCCGCGCCTCGGCCTTCGCCACCGCGGCTGCTTCACGGGCGGAGACCCTTTCCCGGCGCTGCATCACTTCGCGATCGGCCTTGTACAACACGCGGAGTCGCTCGTCGGTTTCCCGGGCCAGTTCCCGGGCGAACTCCTCGCCGGGGATCACCGGGATTCCGTCGTCGCTGAACAAGTACTCGCCGACCATGCCACCATCTTGACCGGAGATCGTCCAGCACGCTATCGCCCGAGCACACCACGGCGGCGGTCGTCAGGGAGCGGACGCGCAGAACTTCACCTCCAGCACAGACCCGGCCAATGAGGGTCGAACACGAGTACGCCCGCGGTGGAACTAACGGTCGCGACCACTGGTCCGTCAACGCGGCCTCACGCTGCACGCCTACACGGCCCGCAGACCGAGCGCCGGTGCCGGGCTGCGCTCCGCCGGGGTGGAGCGCAGCCCGGCCGCGTCCCTAGGCGCGCAGGCGGTAGGCGTGGTGGACGGTTTGGTCGACGGTGTTGCCGTCGGTGTCGGTGGCGACGACTCGCAGGGAGACGAAGTCACCTGGTTTGCCGCCGCGCGGGACGAAGGATCGGATCGGGACCCAGGTGGTGCCGTCGTCGAAGGACGCGTAGGCCTTCAGGTCTTTGATCGTGGCCTTTCCGGCGCCGGCCTGGCGTGTGACGGTGAAGCGGGCCGGCAGTGGCACGTTGGCCTTGGCGCTGTTGCAGATGTCCAGCGGGATTGTGTAGTCGACCTCCAGGAGTGGGAGTGGGCCGTCGGTGGTGCCGGTGCTGGTGAAGCCCCAGGTGGTGCTGACCCGGGAGGACAGCGTTGTTTGGGGTGCGTGGCGCTCTGCCGTGACGGACAGTTCGTAGCGGGCCCGGTCGGTGGGGACGGTCCAGTCGGCCTGCCAAGGGTTGCCGTGGATGCCCAGCGAGGTGCCGTCGCGTTTGAGTTCCAGGGTGCCGGACGCGCGGCGGCGCCACGATTCGACTGCCGTGCTGGTGGCGAACGGGGAGACCTTGGCTTCGATGGTGTTGCCGGATCGGGTCACGCCGCCTCCGCCGGCCCAGGGCACGAGTTGGGTTCCGCGGAGGCGCGGTGCCACCACGGCGGCGTTCCACTGGGTGCGGTACCGGTGGCCTGGGCGGTAGGTGACGGCTTCGTAGTCCGACCAGTTGCCGGCTTCCCGGTCGCGGACGTCGGTGCCGAACATGCGGCCGATCGAGTGTTCGCGGTACCAGCCGATGCCGTTGCCCGCGCTGTAGTACTCGGTGCGGGTGACGGGGGCGACGACCACTTCGTCGAGCAGGACGCCGGAGTTGTAGATCGAGCCGTTGCCGGTCGGGTAGACGCGGTGGCCGACCATGCCGTCGGCACCGGTGGAACGGTACTGGGCCTTGACTTCCGCCAGGTCTGCCTTGCGCACCTGGTAGGTCTTGCCGGCGGGGAGTTGGCCGTGTTCGGGGTGGAACAGGTGGTAGCTGACGGGTGCGGTGTCGATGGCCTTGATCGTCACCTCGCGGCCGATGTGGGCGACGAGGTCTCCCGCCTCGTGGTCGGACGCGTTGAGCACGGGTAGTGCTGTTTGGTGCTGGAAGGGAAATCCGCTGGGGCCGAGGACCAGGACGGCAGCGGCTCCGGCGTCCTTGAAGCGTTGGGCGAGGGTGTATTCGTCTTCGCCGGTCGCGTCGACCACGACGAGGGCGCCGGTGACGTCGCCGTCCGGGCGGGCGGTGCGCAGGCGGTGGGTGCCCGGGGTGAAGTAGCCGCTGCCGCCGAAGTAGCGCAATGGCAACAGGTGTTCTGTCAGAGACACACGGGGTTGGGCGGCTTTGAGGAGGGTGAGGTAGTCGAGTTGAGGGAGCGGGTCGCCGAAGGTCAGTCCGTGAACGGGCGTGGTGCCTTGGACCGGGCCGCTGACGCTGGTGATGTTGTCGGGTGCCAGCGGTAGGCGGAGTTCGGCCATGCGGTGCAGGGGTTGGACGGTCGGGTCGTCGAGGGCGACCGTGATCGGCTTGCCCTGGCGGGCGTCGAGGGTCAGGGTGACGTCCTGGGTGGTGGAGATCCGGCCGGCGACCTCCGTGACCGAAACGGGTGTGTACCAGCTCGCCAGCGGGGAGAACTCGTGGATGCGGCCCAGGATCGCGTAGTCGGACACGGGCAGGCTGGCGGACCCGCCGCCCTCCGCGTCGAAGCTGACCACGGTGCCCTGCCCGGTTTTGAGGTCTACGGCGACCACGTATCCGGTGAGCGGGGGTTTGCCGTCGCGGCTGATCGCCTTGACGCTGAGCGTGTGGCGTTCCTCCTGGACGTACGCGCCGACGGCGGTGGTGATGTTGATGCCGTCGGCCGTTGCCTTGACTGTGCCGTAGAAGGAGCCGTTGCCCTTGCGCGGGTCCAGGTGGACTGTGGCGGCAGCACTGCCGTGCGCGGGAATGTCCACTGTGGACGGGATGGTGAAGTTGCCGCCCAGGTCGTGGGTCAGGGTGAGGGTGACGGGCTGGTCGCTGTCGTTGCGGTAGGTGATGGTCTTCTCGAAGGTCTTGGTGTGGGGCCATGGCAGGAGACCGAAGGACAGGCTGCCCACGTCGGCGCGGACCTGCTGGGAGATGGCGCGGCTCACGTCGAGCAGGCCGGTGCCGACGTTGGCGGAGGCGTCGGCGACGGGTTTGGCCGAGGCCATGAGCTGGGTCTTCAGCTCGCGTGCGGTCCAGGTCGGGTTGCGTTGGGCCAGGATGGCCGCTGCGCCGGCGACGTGGGGTGAGGCCATCGACGTGCCGGTGAGGCGGGCGTGCAGGTCGTCGACCGCTTCGTCGGGCAGTGTGTCCTTGGCGCGTGCGGCGACGATGTCCGTGCCGGGTGCGGCGATGTCGGGTTTGACGGCGTGGTCGCCGAAGCGGGGGCCGCGTGAGGACCACTCGTTCAGGACGCCCTGCTTGGTGAGGTTGGCGACCGCCAGCGCCTCGTCGGCGGCGGCCGGGCCGGAGACCTTGCGGCGGGTGCCGAGGTTGCCGGCGGCGACGACGAACAGGGCGCCGGTCTCGGCGGTGAGCCGGTTGACGGCTTGGGACAGCGGGTCCGTGCCGTCGCTCTGGTCACCGCCCAGGCTCAGGTTGACGACCTGCGCGCCGACGTCGCGAGCGGCCCACTCCATGCCCGCGATGATCGCGCTCTCCGGGCACCCCGTGTCCCGACCGCACACGCGGCCCACGGCGAGCTTCGCGCCCCTGGCGACACCCCGGTGGCGGTCGCCGCGGCCGGCGATGGTGGCGGCGACGTGCGTGCCGTGGCCGTTGTCGTCCTGGATGCCCTCGCCGGTGAAGTCCCGCGCCACCGCGACCGCGTCGGCCAGCTCGGGGTGCTGCTGGTCGTAGCCGGTGTCGAGGACGGCGACCGTGACGCCCGCGCCGTCGTACCCGGCCTGCCAGGCGGCCGGCGCGCCCACCATGGGCACGCTCTCGTCCAGCGCGAGCTTGGCCTTGCCGTCCAGCCAGACCTTCTCGGTGGAGAGGGTGTTGGTGCCCCGTTGCGCCCACCACCGCGCGGCCTCGGCCTTCGGCACCGCATTGGCCGCCCGCAGGGCGTTGCCACCGGCCAGCAGGGGGATGCGGTCGGTGCGGGCGTCGTCGTAGCCGAAGTCGAGCAGGGCGGTCACGTCGAAGAACCGGCGGTCGAGACGGTCCTGTTCGACGTCGTCGAGGGCGTCGGCCGGGATGACGTACTGGTGCTCGTCCCGGACGTACTGGACGAACTGCGTCCCGGGCCGGCCCTCGACGCCGACGGGGTTGCCCCGGCCGTCCACCGAGACCCGGTCGCCGGTGATCAGGGTGATGGTCCGGACGCCGGTGTCCGGTCGGGTCTGCGGGTCCGCCTGCGCGGTCACCGGGCTCGACAGCCCGACGACCAGCGCGGCGGCGACTAGCAAGCGTGCTCTGCGCACGGATCCTCCCCAGAAAGGTCACTGCACTGGTGATTACGCCGCTCGGGTGGTCGTGGTTGCCTCGTGCCCGGGGCGGGCTGCGGCGTTTGACCGTGCGGGTGCCGTACGAACGGGCCTTACTGCGCCGTGCGCGTGAACGGAAAGCTCAATGCGGGTTGATCCCCATCGGGCTCGCAGGAAGGCGTTCACGAGATGCGGAGACGGGCTTTTCGGCGGGCCGTAGTGCTCGCTGCCACGTGGGTGTTGGCGGTCGGGGTGGTCGTGGAGGGTGGGGCGTCGGCCTCGCCCGCCGTGGTCGAGCCGGACGTCGGGCAGAGTGGTTCGGCTGTGCAGGGTGACACGGCTGAGCACTTGGATCTCGACAACCGGCCCGGGGCGGCGCAGCCCAGTGAGCGGCAGCGGGTGCTGGCGGGTGAGGTGGGTGGCACGGTCCGGTGGAACAAGTACGGTGCGCCGGCGACGCTGGTGCCCCGGCCCGAGGCGCGCTTGAGGGTGGCGGGTGACCCGGTCGCGGTGGCTCTCGGGTACCTCAGTGCCAACCTGGAGGTGTTCGGGCTCGCGCAGGACGCCGTGGACTCGATGGAAGTCCTGGTCAACCGGCCGATGGGGCAGGGCGCCTACGTGCTGCTGCGGCAGCGGTTCGGCGATGTGCCGTCTGTGCTGGACGGGTTGGCCGCGTTCGGGGTCCGTGACGGGGCGGTGGTGTACCTCAGCTCCACGTTGAGCCCGGTGCGGGCCGCGCCCGAGCCTGCGACGTTGTCGGCCGAGCAGGCGGTGGCGGCGCTGGGGTTGGGGCCCGCCGTGCGGGTGCGGCTGGGTGCGGTGCCCATGCCGGAAGGGCCGGCGCGGACCGCGTACCAGGTGGTGCACGTGGGTGCGGAGAGCGGTTCCACCAGCTACGTCGACGCCCGGACCGGTGAGCTGCTGGTCCGCGAGGACCTGGTGGACCACCACGCCGACAACGCCGAGTGGGACGTCTTCCCGGCCAACCCGCCCGCCGACTACTCCTCGCACGACAACCGGGTGCGGTGGTGTGCCGACCTGGTCAGCGGGTGCGAGCGGTCGGTGCGCACGGCCGATCGCGGGTTGCCGTGGGACGTCGACCCGGTGGCCGGCACCGCCAGCACGACCTCGTCGGGCAACTCCGGTCGGAGCACGGAGAAGTGGGACGACCTCGCCGGCGGCACGGTGGGCACCCGGACCTCCGCGCCCAGCACCGACCGGCACTACACCTACCCGTGGACGAACCAGTGGCACGAGGAGCGCTGCGACCCGGCGGTCTTCGCCTCCGCCCGGCAGAACGACATCGACGCCGCGCTGGCCAACCTGTTCGCCATGCACAACCGGATGCACGACTGGTCCTACCACCTCGGTTTCACCGAGGAGACCTGGAACATGCAGGCCGACAACGGCGACCGGGGCGGCCTGGGCGGTGACGCCGAGCGCGGCAACGCGCAGGCGGGCGGACGGCTGGGCGGCGCGCCGCCGAACTTCCCGTCCCGCAACAACGCCAACCAGATCACCCCGCCCGACGGCGTCCCGCCGACCACCAACATGTACCTGTGGCAGCCCACGCCCGGCGGCTTCTACGCGCCCTGCGTGGACGGCGACTACGACATGTCCGTGATCGGCCACGAGTACGCCCACGCCATCAGCGGCCGGCTCGTCGCGGGACCGGACTCCGGGTGGTCGGGCGCGCAGGCGGGCGCGATGAACGAGTCGCACTCGGACCTGTTCGCGATGGAGTACCTGTTCGAGTACGGCTTCCGCCCGCGCGGCGACACCCCGTACGTGACCGGCGGGTACGTCACCGGTGACGCGAAGGCGGGCATCCGGAACTACGACATGAGCCGCAGCCCGCTCAACTACAGCAACATCGCCTACGACCTGGTCGGCCGGCAGGTGCACGCGGACGGCGAGATCTGGAGCGCGACCAGCTTCGACCTGCGCAAGGCGATGATCGCCAAGTACGGCCTGGGCACCCCGGCCACGCAGCGGGCGTGCGCGGACGGACAGCTGCCGGTGGAGCAGTGCCCGGGCAACCGGCGGTGGGTGCAGCAGGCGTTCGACGCGTTGCTGCTCACCGCGAACGGCGCGGTCAGCTACGTGGACATGCGCGACGCCACCCTGGCCGCCAACGAGATCCGGTTCGGCGGCGCGGACGTGGCCGAGCTGTGGACCGAGTTCGCCCGGCACGGGCTCGGGCGCGACGCGGCCAGCGCGGGCCCGGACGACGCCGACCCGACGCCGAGCTTCGCCTCGCCGCACGGCCGCAACGCCACGCTCCGGCTGGCCGCCGTCCCGGGCGCGCGGCTCTACGTCGGCGAGTACGAGGCGCGGACCCGTCCGGTCGCGGACACCGACCCGGCGACCCCGCTGCCCGACGCGGTGGAGGTCGTGCCCGGCACCTACGACCTCGTGGTGGTCGCGGACGGGTACGGGACCACGCGGCTGCGGCGGACCGTGCACGGCGACACGACCGTCCACGCGCTGCCCTCGCGCAACCTCGCGTCCCGGGCCCTCGGCGCGACCGCGACCGGCGACGGGGTGAACGCCGACAAGCTCATCGACGAGACCGAGGCCACGAACTGGGCCTCGGTCGGCGCACCCGTGGCGGGCAAGGGCGTGGTCGTCGACCTCGCCGGCAACCACCCGCAGCTGGTGCAGCGGGTGCAGGTGAGCGCCCTGTTGCGCCCGGCGGTCGAGGGTGACCCGGACGCGGGCGGGCAGAACCGGTTCACCGCCGTGCGGCAGTTCGAGGTGTTGGCGTGCAACACCGCCCGGGGCTCCGCGTGCACGGACCCGGCGGACTTCCGGGTGGCCTACACCAGCCCGACCAACGCGTTCCCGGCGGACGTGCCCCGGCCGACCGCGCCGGACCTGAAGCTGCGGTCGTTCCGGATCCCGCCGACCGTGGCGACCCACCTGATGGTCCGGGTGCTGACCAACCAGTGCACGGGCGCGCCCGAGTACGCCGGGTCGCAGCACGACGACCCGCGCTCCACCAGTGACTGCACCACCGGCAACCCGGCGGTCGCGCAGACCGTCCGCATCGCGGAGTTCCAAGCGTTCCACTTCTGACCCTCCTCCTCGTGGGCGGCTGCCCGGAGGAGGGCAGCCGTCATCGCAACAGCGGGGGCCCGCCTGCTTCAGCGGCAGGCCCGTCGTACCGACGCGTGTTCCGGGGCCGGGCTGTCATCGCGGCCCCAGGCCTGTTGTGCCGTCGAGGAGTTCGCGCGCCACGTCGAGGTGGCCGGCGTGGCGCGCGGTCTCCTCGATCATGTGCAGCACGACGTCCCGGAACTCGGCGATCTGGTCGGCGAACGGCGTGGGGTGGCGGCCCACCGGGACCGCGGTCAGCGGTGTGGCGGCCAGGACGGCGTCGGAGAGCGCGCACTGCTCGCGGTAGAACGCGAACACCTCCTCGACCGACCGGGACGTGGTCATCGGCAGGTCGCCGCCTTCGGGCAGCGGCTCGGCTCGCCCGGTGACGATCTCCTGGAACCAGTGCCGCTCGGCGTGCCCCAGGTGCTCCACCATGCCCAGCGGGGTCCACCCCGACGGCAACACGGCGGTGCGCAACGCGGCTTCGTCGAGCCCTTCCAGGATCGCCTGCACGCTCGTGCGCTGCGCCGCCAGGAACGCGGCGAGCGCCTCCTTCTCCCCCATCACAGCCCCCCTTCGATCTTGGACCTCACGGTACCCAGGGGGTACGACAAATCCCGGGCTCGGCGAGCGGAGCAGCGGCGAGCGGGCAGGCGGCGGGCGGGCTGGCAGCGGGCGGGCTGGCAGCGCGCAGGCAGGCAGCGCGCAGGCAGGCAGCGCGCAGGCAGGCAGCGCGCAGGCAGGCAGCGCGCAGGCAGGCAGCGCGCAGGCAGGCAGCGCGCAGGCAGGCAGCGCGCAGGCAGGCAGCG
>NZ_JAPSLK010000111.1 GCF_031180885.1 Saccharothrix sp. | reverse complement strand
ACATCCGCGACTGGATCAAGGCCTGGAACGAGGACCCCAAGCCCTTCGTCTGGACCAAGGACGCGGACGAGATCCTCGACCGCCTCGCCTCATATCTTGATCGAATTCCCGGCGCAGGACACTAGTCCCCAACCCGGGCATGGAGATCACCGACTTCTCCTTCTCCTCGGCCACCTGCTGGCTGTGATGCGCACACCGCTGGCCATCGAAAGGATCCATGTCGACGTCGCCAACCGCAACCACCAGGGACCCAGCCAGCTGCGCGGCTACACCGGGACGACGACCAAGCAGGCCTCGTGGATCAAATCACCGGAATCCACCGGGACTTCGGGGACGCAGTCTTCGATCAGCCACCGCTGGTCACCGCTCTGGGCGTCACGACGAACGGCGACCGCGCCCTGCGGTTTCCGTGGGTCGACGCTCCATCATGAGCGGCACGCAAACGGCGATGACCAGCGGTTTCCGCCACTTGTGTGTGCGAAGTGGGTCGTGCTGAGCGGTTCGGGTGTCCGTGTGCTTCCTGGAGGAGCCGCACCGGGGACTCGAACGCACACCACGCCCGCGCCGAGCCTCGCCGCCGAGCACTTGATTCACGCACACGTGTGCGACGTCCACACCGCCGACGGGGGGCGCGCGGTGGGAGGATGTGTGGGAGGATGTGTGGGAGGAAAGTGGGAGAATCCATTGAGCCGCAACCGAACCGAGCTGCATCGAATCGCGCTCAACGGCACCGCCGTCACCTGCTGATTCGGTGTTTTCGCAGGTCGGTTCATGATCGGGGCACCCCTGGGGGTCAAGGGGTCGCAGGTTCAAATCCTGTCGTCCCGACGGTCTGAAGGAGCCCGCTGGCTCTGGGTACATGCCCAGGTCAGCGGGCTTTTTCGTGCACCCGTGTCGATCTTGAGGTGACTATCCACAATGGTCAGTACTGGTCGGTAACCCAGTGATTGGGAGGATTCTGGGAGGATCGGGTCACGCGGGGTGAAATGGGGTCGCGTTGGCTAAAGCGAATCGTGTCCCCCGGTACGGGTGTTCTTTCTGCCCGTGATCGGCGCGTGTGGCGGCGTTGTCCAGGTTGTCCTGGCTGATGATCTCATGGATCGCGCACGCCTGCATCTGCTGCGCTGGGGCGTGTTTGATGGTGACAACGTGGGCGGACGTCGCGCTGCGATCGTCTGGGGCGGTGGCTGGCCTATGTCCGGTCATACGGACCGGCCGTGTGGGTGGAGTGGGCAGGGTCCGCTGGTGAGCTGGCGCGTGGCGTTCCGAACTCACATTCGTATCGGTCGATGGATGCGATGGACTCGGCAGTAGCTGCGCAGGTTCGAATCCTCGGCGGGAGTACCAAAGGATGGGAACAGGACTGACCAGCGGTTTCACACGGGCAGCCTGGTGGTTGAGTCATCGTTCGTGCTGTCCTCGCCTGAGTAGCGTTCGTGGGGGTCGGGCGCGCGGTCCCGCCCCCCACGGTGGGCATCCCTTCTCACGCCAAATGACCACAGGTCTGCCTCAGTCTGCGGCCATTCACCGGGCGCGAACCGGTGCGCGAGTCCAGGACCGGGCTGGTGGATCATTTCGGCGCACTGGCCGCCCGCGCCCAAGACCTGGGCCGACGCATCACCGAACATCGCACCAGGCTGCGGTCGCCGTCCACCGATCCTGCCTTCGACCCGGGTCGAAGGCCACACCCACCCACAAGACGGCGGGCCGTAAGCCGCAGGAGTTCCGGCGCCCACCCGTGCTGCCGCGTCCTGTCCGCCGTCCTCGTCGCGACGACCGCAGACCGGCCGCACAGCCTCAGCGAGGACTCCGAAAGGGCTCGACACCGCAACTCGCCAGTGCCCACGGTGGATGTCCGTCGTGATCATTGAGGACCTGCCGCACACCGACTCGGCGCCGCGCCCGCCGGCGAGTCGACAAAGTCCGTCCACCCCGATCAGATGGTCCTTCACGCCGGAGCGCGGACCTCCGACCGGTCCGCCACCTCACCGGCCCGTGACCGGAGCCGGATCAGCGGCCGATTCGGGGGTCTGATTCGAGGCGGAGTCCAACGCCTCCAGCACCAGGTGGGTCGCCACGCCGAGCACCACATGCCCCACCAAGCCCCGCACGTGCGTCTGCCAGGGATACGCCCCCGGTGGTCCAGCTGGTGTTGGAGGCGTCGCCGGTGCTGCCGGTGGAGCCGGTGTCACCGGAGTCGCCCGAGCCGACGACGGTCGTCGACTCGTAGTGCCGAACCCAGCCGTGATGGTTCCACGAGCCACCGTTGTTCCAGCCGCAGTCCTTGCCGTGGCCCCAGCCCCGGTGGCCCCGGTTCCAGTGTTCCACTGGCCGTGGTCGCCGTCGGTGTAGGTCACGGCGGTGTTGCCGCCGGTCGAGCCGCTGTCACCCGAGTCGCCGGAGTCGCCGGTCACGGCCTTGTTCGAGCTGTCGGCGTTGCCGCCGTCGCCCGAGTCGCCGCCGTTGCCACCGACGGCCTTGGCGTTGCTGTCACCCGAGCCGTTGCGGTGGTGCCACCAGCCACCACGATCGGTGCCCTCGGTCCACGCCATGGCGTCGCCGCCGTCACCGGCCGTACCGGAGTCGCCCCCGGTGGTGTGGCTGGTGTTGGACGCGTCGCCCGTGTTGCCGGTCGCCCCGGTGTCACCCGAGTCGCCCGAGCCGACGTGCGTGTTGCACTCGGCCAGCACGCACAGCCCGTAGGCGGAATTCCCTCCGGTGGACCCGGAGTCATCCGAGTTCCCGGAGTTGCCCGACCGCGCGCTGCTGTGGCTGGTGGCGTTGCCGCCGTCGCCCGAGTCACCGCCGTTGCCGCCGCCCGCCGTGGAGGTGACGGTGTTGGTGACCGAACCGACCAGCCCACCCAGGCCCAGCGGACCCTGGTCAACCGTGTCGGCACTCGCGATCGACTGCCCCAGCAGGACGAACCCGCCGGAGATCACCGCGGCCAACAGGCCGCGTTGGACGTACTTGCGCATCGAATTCCTTCTTCCCTTGAAGCCTTGGTTCGTGCAGTGGTCAGCTCACGAAGGGAAGAACTCAGCTCGGATGATGTCGCCCGAACACGTAGCACCACGGCCGCAGCAACCAGCGTTCGGCGGGGACCACGTCAACACCGTCACGCGGACCGACGCCTTGGCAGCCGGGCAGATCCGCCTGCCCGGACGCACCGCCGGAGTTGCCGCCGGAGGACGCCGTGCCCGTCGCGCCGGCCAGGACCGCCAGGTCCCGACGCCGCGACGCCGGGCCACGCCCATGCCGCTGCGAGCCCATGGCATCCGCTGCCGTGACACTGGTCGCCGCCGGACGGGTCGTCGTCATGGTCCACAGCGGACCGATGACCTCCACCGCCACGGGAGCACCCGCTGTCGGTGGTGTCACCGGTGTCGAAGTTTCCGCCGGGACGATCACGTCGACACCGGGAGCGGTCCCGACAGGAGCGGGTGCCACCGGCACGGTCCGCGCCGGATCGACGCCCAGCGCCTGCGGCTCGACACCCAAGCCCCGCGCCACCGGCGTCACCACCGGTTCAGCGGAGCCCAGAGCGGCTCGGTCACCGGCGCCAACACCTCCAGCACCGGGGACAACGGTTCGGTCACCGGCGCGAGCAACGGAGCCGTCACCGGCTCCGCCACCCCGACCACCGGCTCCACCACCGGAGCCGCGACCCGCGACACACCCGACACGATCGGGTCGGTCACCCCGGACACCGACGACACCACAGGTGTCACCGGCTCCAGAAGCCCGCCGAGCAGGCCACCGCCCGACGTCGACTCGTCGCGCGTCTGCGCCGAATGCGACGGACGGCCCTGCTCGTCGGCGTGTGCCGAACCCGCCGACACCAGCGCCACCACGCGGTCCAGGCCGCGGCCATCGAACCGCGGGACAGCGTTGTTGGACCGGCGGCAAGCCGGGCCTCGCTGCAAGCCGATCTCGCCAACAGCCAGGACCGGTGCAAACGCCTGGCCGACCACGTCTCACTCTTGGAGAAGCGGCTGTCCACAGCGATCGGAGAGGAGGTCTGGAGCCGATCGGGGCTGGGCCCGTCCATCGACGTCGACGACCTCCACCGGCAGATCATCACGTTGGAGGAAACCAACGCGGACCTGCGGTTGAAGATGGAAGACCTCGAAGAGGAACTCACGGCGGCCCGCGCCAACAACCGCGAACTCGTGACGCAGTTCAACGCCAAGAGTCGCGCGCCCAACTGAGACGCGGATGGCCACGTTCCGTTACTGACGCACGAAGGCAGATAGCCGTACGTGACGACAGATACGCGGATCGGCAAATCTAGAATGCGTCGATCGCTTTCTCCCAGACGGACCGTGCCGTATCCGATGGCAGGCCCGTGTGGTGTCGATCATTGACGTCGCTGGGCGAGGAGGTAGCAGCGGCGGCTGGGGTACTCCACGGCCGGCACCGGCTGCCGGATGGTGGTTGCGGTGATGGTGAAGCCGGCGGTCTCTAGGTCGCCGATGACGTCGGCTGGGTTGAGGAACCGGAAGTTGAGGTTTACTGCGGCGTCGAACAGCGTCGTGAGGTGGTTGACGGTACCGCTGGGGAATCCGGGTGCGTCGGTGTGGAATGCGACGAGCAGCCAGCTTCCGGGACGCAGCGTTCGGGCGAACTCGCGGCAGGCGGTGGTTCTGTCGGCGTCGCTGAGGTGGATGATCGAGTACAGGGTGACCAGGCCGCTGAATGCCTCGTCAGCCACAGGGAGGCCGAGCATTGATCCGACGGTGAAGGTGATCTCCGGCGCTGCTGCGCGAGCAATGTCGATCATGTGAGGGGACACGTCGATGCCGGTGACGTCAGGATGCCTGGCGGTCAGGTAGCGGGTGACGTGGCCGGGTCCGCAGCCCAGGTCCGCGATCGGGCCCGAACCGGCCAGGTCGAGGAACGCATCCAGCAGGCCACGGTCCAGTGCCTTGTGGTCGAGTTCGTCGCCGAGCCGCGCGGCGTACTGGGCCGCCACCGCGTCGTAGCTGGCCTGCACACTGCCGCAGGGATCCTGGTCCGAAGCGAGCCCCGACGTGTTCGGCTGTGCGTTCGTGCGGCGCGGGTCGTCACGGTTCATGGCGTCACCGGCCGAGGGTAGCCGGGTGGCTGTGTCGGATCTGTTGCTCGGCTCGATGCCGGGGCTGATGCCCGCCAAGACCGCCAACACCAACAGCCGCAACATTTCCAGTGAGATCGCCTACCTCACCCGGGCGCTCAAGGCGCCGTCTCTGGCCGCGGCGGTCGAGCGCCTGGCCGAACGGGCCCGCGCCGAATCGTGGTCGCACGAGGAGTTCCTGGCGGCCTGTCTGCAACGCGAGGTCGCCGCACGCGAGTCCCACGGCGGCGAGGGTCGCATCCGTGCCGCCCGGTTCCCGTCACGGAAGTCGTTGGAGGACTTCGACTTCGACCACCAACGCTCGCTCAAACGCGAGTCGATCACGCATCTGGGGACGCTGGACTTCATTGCGGGCAAGGAGAACGTGGTCTTTCTCGGCCCGCCCGGAACCGGCAAGACCCACCTGTCCATCGGCCTCGGAATCCGCGCCTGTCAAGCCGGACACCGGGTCGCCTTCGCCACCGCAGCCGAATGGGTCGCCCGCCTCGCCGAGGCCCACCACGCCGGACGGCTGCAACCCGAACTGGTCAAACTCGGCCGGATCCCTTTGATCATCATCGACGAGGTCGGCTACATCCCGTTCGAAGCCGAAGCGGCCAACCTGTTCTTCCAGCTCGTCTCGTCCCGCTATGAGCGGGCCAGCCTGATCGTCACCTCGAACAAGCCGTTCGGCCGCTGGGGCGAGGTCTTCGGCGACGACGTCGTCGCCGCCGCGATGATCGACCGCCTCGTCCACCACGCCGACGTCATCTCGATGAAGGGAGACAGCTACCGACTCAAGGACCGCGACCTCGGCCGGGTTCCACCGGCCACCAAGACCAACGACTAGATCAACAACCACCCAGGGGTCAGATTTCATCCGACCACCGGGGGTCAACATTCGAGCGCCGTTGACAGCCGGCAGATCCAACCCACCGGCACGCCTGGTCGATGCCGTGGCGTGTGTCTCGACCGACTCGATCACCGACAGCGTCCACTGCGGTGAGACGCCGTGCGGACACTCGCGCTCGATCCACGCGATCCTCTCCTCCTCCGGCATCCGCGACAGCGTTCGGTAGTCGGTCACTGCCATGGCCGTCCTCCTCCGTAGACCCGCCAAGCCCAAAACCGGATGTACACGCAGCCCTGACCGCGCGGTCGCCAGCACACCGACCACCAGCGTCATGCCCGCGCCGTAGGCGAGGTAGGCCAGCACACCCTCGACGATCGAGCCGCTGCGGAAAGTGGCGCTGGTGACCGCGAGGAACGGGCCGATCGTGCACGACAGCGACGCGATCGCGTACGCCAGGCCGTAGCCGAACATCGAGCCCAACCGCGCGGTCGGCGCACCCGGCGCAGCTTGGGCAGCAGCACGGTGAACTCGCATCCGGTCAGACCAGGGCGGCGCCGATCACCACGGTAATCGCGGGCAGGTACTGCTGCGTCGACGCGGCCAGCGGCGCGACGACGAGACCGAATGCCCCGAACACCACCAGGAAGCCCAGCGCCAACGCCGCCGTGGCCAGCAGTGCGCGGCCCACCGCCGTGGCACGGCTGCGCGGCTGGCCATCGCTCCGGGCGATCACCAGGGGCCAGGTAGGCCGGCAGCATCCTACTATCGGTGACGAGAATTGCCGCTGCCCGACGGTCGCGCCGAACGTCACGCCTTTCGGGTGGCCGCCGGTGAACGCCTCCGGGAACACCATCAGTTGGGCGCTCTGGCCCGCCGCCCGAGTAGGTCCGTGAATCGCCGCAGCGTCTGCGGCAGGTCGCACAGCAGCGGCGCGGCCTGGACCACGGCGACTCGCCGGAGGGTCACGGTGTCGGTCCGCTGACGGTCAGCGTCGAAGTGAGGTAGCCGGCGAAGTCAGGGTCGGATGGACGGGCGAGCACGTGGTCGATCCAGGCCCGGCGCTCGTGGTCGATCACCAGCAGCTCCCATACGCAGGCGGTCGGGCCGTCTGGCGGCACCGCCCGCAGGTCCGTGCTGCCGAGGTCGGCACGCCAGAGCCGCTGGTACATGATGTCGAGCTCCCACCAGCAGACCAGCACCCACAGTGCCTCGGTGCCCCGGTGCACGATGCAGAAGCCGACCCCGCTGCGCGTCGGGTTTCGGGGTGGCCGTGGCAGCTCCCGTTCGGCGACCGCGACGGCGGTCGCGACCGCGGCATCGTCGGGCAGGTCGGTGACGGCGGTGATTCCGATGAGCTTGATCGTCCAACCCGCCCGCTCGACCACGCCGAGCGGTTCGATCCGGCGGGGCCGGTATCGCTCGGTGGGTACCGTCGTGGGGAACTCGGTCGTGGTCATGTCACAGCTCCAGTTTGGACATGGCCGACCGCCATGGTTCGACGTTGCCGTGGAGGGTGTCGGGATCCGTGCCCCGCACGCGGGCGAGCTCGGCGGTGAGCCGTTGCAGCGGCACGATCGAGGTGAAGGGCCGCAGCCACGGGTCGGTGTGCGCGAACCAGAG
>NZ_JAPSLK010000061.1 GCF_031180885.1 Saccharothrix sp. | reverse complement strand
GACGGGGCACTCTTCGATGCACGCCTTGTCGAGCACGTCCACGCACGGCTGGGCGATCACATAGGTCACTGCGCTCTCCTGCTCTTGTTCTGGTCCACACCGCGCAAGCCGGAGAGTACGCGGCGGATCCGATTGTCCAACGGTCAGGCTTGCCTTATCAGCACCGTGCTTCAGCTCACAGAACACCGTTTACCAGCAGAAGGGACGATGCGTGCATGGATTCGGTCACCGAGTTGGAGCAACGCTGCGCGGACGCCTGGCCCGCCCTGGTCGACGAGCCCCTCGGCCAGTGGCGGCTGCGCGCCGCCGGCGGCTTCACCGGCCGCGCCAACAGCGCTCTGACCACGGGAGACCCGGGTCTGCCGGTCGGATTGGCGCTCGACCGGGTGATCAGTTTCGCGACCACCCACGCGATCAAGCCGGCCGCGCACGTGGTGGTCGGGTCGCGCGCGGAGTCGGGTGTGGCGGCGGCGGGCTGGCGGGTCGACCATGATCACCCGGGTGGCGCATCCTCGTACGTGCTGACGGGTGCGCTGCGCGAGTTCGCCTGTCCGAAGTCCGAAGGAGTGAGCGTCGAGCCCTTGCCTTCTCCCGAATGGTGGAACCTGACCGCCCAGGGCAACCCCACGGTGGCCCAGAAGCATGTACTGGGTAGCGGGGACGTGGTCGGGTTCGGTGAGGTTCGGCGGGAGGGGGTGGTGGTCGCGGCGGTGCGCGGGGCGGTGGTGGGCGACCTGCTGCACATCGCACGGCTGGCGGTGGTGGCGTCGGCACGGCGGACGGGTGTGGCGCGGGCGTTGATGGGCGCGTTGGCGGCGTGGGGGTTGGAGCGGGGGGCGACCCGGTGTGCGCTCCAGGTGGCCGAGCACAACGAGCCCGCGCTGCGGCTGTACGCGTCTTTGGGCTGCACGGAACACCACCAGTACCGGTACTGGGTACCGGCGTGAGTCAGTCCCGGGGCGGGCGGCCGCTGGGTGCTGGGCCTGACCCAGTCGCGGGCGTGCACGTGCCGACCTGGCTCACGTCCGGCGCGGGCGCGTGCCGGCGTGGCTCAGTCCCGGGGCGGGCGACGCGGGCCGGTGTGGGTCAGTCCCGGGGTGGTTGGGTGGCGAACCAGTCGTCGGCGGCCTTGCGGACGCGTTTGAGGGCGGAGCGCTCGCCGAAGTAGTCGCCCACGACCCCGACCACGGGCAGCATGCCGAGGGCCTGGTGGTAGAACCGGCCCTGCGGCCGCTTGTCCAGCTCGTCCTCCAGCGCCCACAGCACCTTCGCGAGCTTCCACACCGTCCGGCCGATCCCGCGCAAGGTCGACGACTGCTTCAGCTCCGACGTCAACTCCTCCGTCTCGCGGTCCTCCGCCGGGGCGTCCACCACCCGCCCGTCGACCGTCCGCTGGAACAGCACGTGCGCCAGCAGCCGCACCCGGTCCTCGACCGACGTGAACCCGTGCTCCCCCGCCAGCGCGGACAGCACCAACCCCTGCCCCGCCGCGCCCAGCGCCGCCTGGATCGGCAGCCGGTCCGCCAACGCGCCGCCCACCCCGGGCAGCGCGGCCAGCAGCGACACCAGCCGCCCCACCCGGTTCAGCCACCACTCGTCCCGGTCCGCGACGCCCATCACCGCCCACGCCGCCGTCCCCGGCACCTTCACCCGCGCCAACTGGTCCCACAAGCGGTCCACGACCCGGCGGTCCGTGTCGCGCTCCAGGGACCGGTCGCGCAACGCCGACAGCTGAGCCGTGCGCAGGGTGTCGAGCAGTGGACCAGTGGCGCGCACGAACGGCCGCAGGGCCCGCACCACGTCCCGGTCACTGATCGCCGGCACGGGCCTGCCTCCCCATGAACGCGCCCACCGCCACCGCGCTGGGCAGCATGCCACCGGCGAACAGCAGCAACGTCCGCCAGTCGTTGAGCAGCATCGTGTCCCCACCCGGCCCGAACACCCCGAGCACCAGCAACGTCGCCAGCCACACCAGCAACGGCGCGGCGGCGGTCAGCGGGCGGCGGGCATGGGCGGCAGCCGCGAGGACCAGCAAAGGGGTCGTGATGATCGCGACGATGGCCGCGATCGGGAACGGGTAGTCGGAGACCTTGGGCAGCAGGGTGCCGTCCAGGCGCAGCGGCAGGAAGAACAGCTCCAGCACCGCCAGCACGAACGCCTGGACGACGATCGCCGCGATCGCCAACCGGTCGCTCAATCCAGCCCCCCGAACAGGTCCTCGTCCGCCCCGTCGGCGGAACCGCGCGCCAGCACGTAGTACTCGGCCTGCACCACGGGCTGCGCGATGCCGTTGGACAGCGCGTACGCCGACCCGTCGGGCAGCACGCTGACCTGCGTGGAGTGTGCGCGCAACGCCCGCATCTTCGCCACCAGGTGGTCCGAGACGTCGACCACCGTCGTGATGGCCGCGTCGTCGACCACCGGCAGCTCGCCGTCCGACGGCAGCCGCCACGGCAGGTCCGGCAGCTCCGACAGGGCCTTGACGCCCGCCGCGGTCGCGTCCCGTGAGGTCACCGCGTAGAACACGCGTTCGACCTCGGAGCCTTCAGTCGCGGCCATGGTGATGTCGTGCGCCCGGATGTGGTCGGGGTGGCCGTAGCCGCCGTTCTCGTCGTAGGTGACGACGACCTGGGGCTTCACCGACGCGATGATCGCGGCCAGCTCGCCCGCTTGCTCCTCCAGGGACCCCCGGATGAACGCACGGGGGTGGTCGTTCGCGGGCACGCCCACCATGCCCGAGTCGCGCCAGCGGCCGATGCCGCCGAGGAACCGGTGGTCGGTCACGCCGAGCGCCGCGCACGCGGATCTCAGCTCGGCCACCCGGTAGCCGCCGAGCTGGTCGGCCGCGTCGGCGGCCAGTTCGCGCAGTGCGGGCGGGATGATCTCGCCCTCCTCGCCGAGGGTGCAGGTGACCACGGTGACGTGCACGCCGCTCGCCGCGTAGCGGGCGATGGTGCCGCCCGTCCACAGGCTCTCGTCGTCAGGGTGTGCGTGTACCAGCAGCAACCGTGGTGGAGCAGTCAGCGTCACCGGATCAGCGTAGAGACAGCGCCGGGGCCGCCGGAAACCGGCGGCCCCGACGACGGTGCCTCAGACCGAGAGGACGGGCTTCACCTCGGCGAAGTGGCAGGCCGAGAGGGTGCCCTCGGGTCCGCCGCGCCGCTCCAGCTTGGGCTCCTCGGTGGCGCAGATGTCCTGCGCCTTCCAGCACCGGGTGCGGAACCGGCAGCCCGACGGCGGGTTCACCGGCGACGGCACGTCACCGGTGAGCACGATCCGCTGGCGCTGCCGCTCCAGCTTCGGGTCCGGCACCGGCACCGCGGACAGCAGGGCCTGCGTGTACGGGTGCATCGGCCGGGCGTAGATCTCCTCGCGCTCACCGATCTCGATGATCTTGCCGAGGTACATCACGGCGACCCGGTCGGAGATGTGCCGGACGACCGACAGGTCGTGCGCCACGAACAGGTACGCCAGGCCCAGCCGCTCCTGGAGTTCCTCCAGCAGGTTCACCACACCGGCCTGGACCGACACGTCCAGCGCCGACACCGGCTCGTCCAGCACGATGAGCTTCGGGTTGAGCGCCAGCGCGCGGGCGATGCCGATGCGCTGCCGCTGGCCGCCGGAGAACTCGTGGGCGTACCGGTTGCGGTGCTCCGGGTTGAGGCCGACCAGCTCCATCAGCTCGTTGACCCGGCGCTGGATGTTCCCGCCGCCCTCGATGCCGTGGATCTTGAACGGCTCGGAGATCAGCTCGTTGATCTGCCAGCGCGGGTTGAGCGAGGCGTACGGGTCCTGGAACACGATCTGCATGTCCCGGCGGACACCGCGCAGCGCCTTGCCGCCGAGCTTGGTCAGCTCGCGGCCCTCGAACTTCACCGAGCCGGACGTCGGCTTGTGCAGCTGGAGGATGGCCCGGCCGGTCGTGGACTTGCCGCAGCCGGACTCGCCGACCAGGCCGAGCGTCTCGCCCGGGTACAGGTCGAAGGTCACGCCGGACACGGCCTGCACCTGCCCGACCGTGCGCGGGATGATGCCGCCGCCGCGCACCGGGAAGGACTTGACCAGGTCCTTGACCTCCAGCAGCGGGGCCTGGCCGGACCCGCCGCCGGACCGGGCGCCGCCGGCCTGGGGGTTCACGTCAGTCGAAGTGGTCATGACGTGGGCTTCTCCTCTTCCTGCAACCGCGCCTCCACGTCGTCGAGGTCCTCGGCGACGGGGATGTCCGGGTTGGCCATCGTGAGCGCGGCGGGGTTCTCGACCACGCCGATCTCCTCGTGCGCGAACAGCCGCTGCGGGTTCTCGATGGTGGCCAGGTGCGCGGAGCGGTGGCAGCGCGCGAAGTGGCCGAGCCGGTCGGTCTCCAGCAGCTGCGGTTCGGTCTCGCGGCACTCGTCGATGGCCAGCGGGCACCGCGGGGAGAACGAGCAGCCCTGCGGCAGGTTCATCAGCGAGGGCGGCGCGCCCTTGATCGGGGTGAGCCGCTTGCCCAGCAGGTTCGGGTTCGGGATGGACCCGAGCAGGCCGACCGTGTAGGGCATCCGCTGGGCCTCGAACACCTCGTCCACGGAGCCCTGCTCGACGACCGTGCCGCCGTACATGACCTGGACGCGGTCGACCATGCCCGCCACGACGCCGAGGTCGTGGGTGATGATCATGATGCCCGCGCTCGTCTCGTCTCGGATGCGCAGCAGCGTGTCCAGGATCTGCGCCTGCACGGTCACGTCCAGCGCCGTGGTCGGCTCGTCCGCGATGATCACGTCCGGGTCGTTGATGATCGACATGGCGATCATCGCGCGCTGCCGCATGCCGCCGGAGAACTCGTGCGGGTACTGCGACGCGCGCCGGTCCGGCTGCGGGATGCCGACCAGTTCCAGCGCCTCGACGGCCTTGGCCCACGCGGCCTTCTTCGACACGTCGTGGTGCGCCAGGTACGCCTCGGCCAGCTGCCAGCCCACCGTGTAGACCGGGTTCAGCGACGTCATCGGGTCCTGGAAGATCATCGCGACGCCGTTGCCGCGCACGGGCTGCATCTGCTTGTAGCTCAGCCCGACGAGTTCCTTGCCCTTGAACTTGATCGAGCCGCCGATCCGCGCGGTCTTGGGCAGCAGGCCCATGATCGCCATCGACGACACCGACTTGCCGGAGCCCGACTCGCCGACGATGCCCAGCACCTCACCGGCGCCGAGGGTGAACGACACGTCCCGCACCGCGTGCACGACGCCGTCGTCGGTCGGGAAGTCCACCGACAGGTTCTCGACCTTGAGCAGCTTGTCGCCGCCCAGCCCCTCGGTCGCGGACTCGGGTTCGTTCATCACGTCCAACTCACTCATGCCTTCACCCTCTTCTGCCGCGGGTCGAAGGCGTCCCGGAGACCGTCACCGATGAAGTTGACCGACAGCGAGATCAGCACGATGAACACGAACGGCGTGAAGAACAGCCACGGGTGCAGCGTCAGCTCGTTCTTGTTCAGGCTGATCATCAGGCCCAGCGAGGTGTCCGGCGACTGCACGCCGAGGCCGAGGAACGACAGCGCGGCCTCCAGCAGCACCGCCTGGGCGATGGCCAGCGTCGCGTTGACGATGATCACGTCGATCGTGTTGGGCAGGATGTGCCGGAACACGATCCGGAAGGTCGACGCGCCCAGCGCGCGGGCCGCCTCCACGAACTCCTTCTCGCGCAGCGACAGCACCATGCCGCGGATGACCCGGGCGATCGACAGCCACATGATCAGGCCCAGGTAGAGGGCCACGATCAGCCAGTTGCTGCTGCCGCCACCGCCGGCCACGTTGACCACGAAGCTGTTGCGCACCAGCACGGCGGCGATGATCAGGCTCGGGATGACCAGGATGAGGTCGATGAACCGGCTGATCACCGCGTCCACCCAGCCCCGCAGGTAGCCCGCGAGGGCGCCGAGCACGACGCCGATGACGGTGGACAGCACCGCGACGAAGATCGCGATCTGGAGCGAGAACTGGGTGCCGCGGATGATCAGCGACACCATGTCGCCGCCGAGGCGGTCGGTGCCGAACGGGTGGTCGGCGCTGGGCGGCAGGTACCGCTTGAAGCCCAGGTCGGTGTAGTCGTACTTCCAGAGCAGCCCGCCGAAGAACGCGAACAGCACCAGGAGGACGAACAGGACCAGGCCGAACAGCGCCGCCTTGTGCCGGGCGAAGCGGCGCAGGATGACCTGCCACTGCTTCTTGGCCGCGGTGGTGTCGAACTGGCTCGCCTCGCCGGAGGTCGGCGCGGCAGGCGTTGCCACGGGGGAACCGATCTCAGTCAAGGCGAATCCTCGGGTCCAGGACCGCGTACAGGACGTCCGCGATCAGGTTGAACACGATGATGAACACGGCCGTCACCATCATGAAGCCGAGCACCTGGTAGGGCTCCAGGTCCTCGATCGCCTCGATCAGGAACTTGCCCATGCCGGACCAGCCGAAGACCCTTTCGGTGATCACCGCGCCACCGAAGCTGGCGCCGATGTTGAGCGAGGAGACGGTGATGATGGGGATGAGGGCGTTGCGGAACGCGTGCTTGAAGATCGCACGTCCCTGCGAAACGCCCTTCGCCTGCGCGGTCCGCACGTAGTCCGCGTTCAGCGTTTCCAGCATCGACGCGCGCTGGAACCGGCTGTAGAGCGCGAACTGGATGACCACCAGGCAGATGGTCGGCAGGATGTACGCGCCGGTGTACTGGAAGACTTGTTCGCCGAATCCGCCGCTGAAACCCTCACCCGGCGGGCCCGCGGTGATGATCCACCGGTCCGCGCCGAGCGATTCCAGCCAGTTGTTGAGCTGGATGCCGCCGGCCTTGAGCACCAGGGCCACGCAGAACAGCGGCATCGAGAACATGGCGAACGATATTCCCGTCGCTATGTAGTCGAAGATCGAGTACTGTCTCACCGCACCGATGACGCCGACCGCGATACCCAGCGCGAGCGCGATGATCTCGGCGCCGAGGATCAGGCGGAGCGTGACGCCGAACGCGTCCAGGACGTCTTCCTTGACGTCCTTGCCGGCGTTGCCGGGGACGACCGACTCGCCCCAGTCGCCGGTGACGAAGTTGCCCGCCCAGTCGACGTAGCGCTCGAAGAACGGCTTGTTGTAACCCGTCCGCTCGTAGGCGGCGGTGATTTCCGCCTCGGTCCGGGGCTTCGCCAGCTTCCACTCGCCCAGGGGGTCGCCCATGGCGTTCACGAGTCCGAAGCACAGGAAGGAAGCGACGATCAACAGCGGAATTGAGATCAACAACCGCCGGATTATGTAACGGAACATGACAAGTCTCTAGTCTCCCTAGGCGCCCCCGCCGCAAGCGGGCCAGCCTACCGGACGCGGACACCGTCCGGGGGGCCGGTGCTCGTGGCACCGGCCCCCCGGTCGGATTAATCAGTTATCGCATGACGGACCTTGCGACCCGGCGAACGAACTACTTCTTGATCTGCCAGGCGTACAGGTTCCAGGTCACGCCACCCGCGACACCGATGTAGGAGATCGGGCCGATGTCCGCCGTGGAGGCGGCGAAGTCGGACAGCTGGAACAACGGCACGCTGTGCATGTCGTCGCGCATCTGCTTGTCGATCTCGTTCATCATCTGGATGCGCTTGTTGTAGTCCAGCTCCTTGTTGGCAGCCGTCCACTTCTCGGTCACCGCGGCCGAGTCGTAGTTGTTGTAGTTGCCGGAGCCGCCCTTGGACTTCTGGGCGTAGTTGCCGTACGCGCCGGCCTTCAGCGGCTGGCCGACCCACGCGAACAGGGCCGCGTCGAACTCGGACGCCGGGAGGCGCTTGTCGTTGAAGTCGGCAGCCTGGTCGTCCACGATCTCGATGCCGGCCTGGCGGCACTTGTCCTGCAGGATGCGGACGGTGTCGGCACGGCGCTGGACGATCTTGTGGCCCAGCTTGAAGGAGGCGCGGAACTCGCCCTTGGTGTAGATGCCGTCGCCGCCCTGCTTCCAGCCGGCGTCCTCGAGGGTCTTCTTGGCCGCGGCCACGTCACCCTTGCCGATGTCGCCGTAGTGGTCCTCGTAGCCGACCTCGTTCGGCATGAACGTCAGCGAGCCCAGCGGCTTGGCGTTGGGGTCGACGTCCTTGACCAGCTTCTCGACCAGGTCCTCGCGGTCGAAGCACTGGGCGATCGCCAGGCGGAGCTCCTTGTTCTGCTTGAACAGGGGGCGGTCCATGTTGAAGTCGACGTGCTCGAAGGTCTGGCCACCGGCCGCGTAGACCTTGAACGCGCTGTCGCCACGCAGCTGCTGCGCCACCGCGGCGTCGGCCTGCGGCGCGATCACCACGACTTCCTTGTTCTGCAGCTGCTGGGCGGACGACTGGGCGTCGGTGTTCGTCTTCAGGATGACCTTGGACGCCGCGGGCTTCTCGCCCCACCACTTCGGGTTGCGCTCCAGGACCGTCTGGTCCTTGAGGTCCGAGGAGGTGATCATGTACGGGCCGCCGGACAGGGCGACGGCGGGGTCGAAGCCCAGCCAGCCCTTGGTGTAGAACTCGGCGACCTTCTGGACGGTCTCGTCGTTCTGCGCCGGGGTCACCTTGGTGATGTCCGCGACGCCGGTCTTCTGCTCCAGCACGTGGGCCGGGAGCAGGCTGTCGCTACCGGGGTGCGAGAACAGCGCGCGGTAGTCCGCGAACGGCGTCGAGAACGTCGTCGTGATCGTCTTGTCGTTGTCCGAGCACTCCAGCTTGGAGATGTCCTTGTAGCCGGTGTCGGTCGAGTCGAAGATCGAGGCTTCCTTGCCGTCGTCGCCCTTGACCGTCGCCTTGCTGGTCGCCGCGAGCCACTTCAGGTGGAAGTCGTCGCAGTCGATCGGCTGGCCGTCGGACCAGACCGCCGCCTTGTTGACCTTCCACTCGATGACCTGCGGGTCGCTCGAGGTGACCTTGATGGACTCCATCAGGTCGCCGTCGATCTTGATCACGACCTTGCCGTCGACCAGGTCGGTGATGTACGGCGAGGGCTGCACGTTGGACAGCGCGATGGTGCTGGAGAAGTTGTTCGTCGCGCCGATGTTGTTGTTGTAGTTGTGGAAGCCCTCTTCCACCGCGATCGCGATCTCGCCGATGTCGTCCACCTTGGGACGCTTGAACAGCTCGTCCTGCCCGCCGATCTTGCCCGGGTCGGCGTTCTGCTGGCCACCACCGTCGCCTTCACCGGCACCGCCGCCACCACACGCACTCAGCACGAGTGCGGCGCCGGTCAACAGCGCAAGCGCCGAGACAGCCTTTGATCTCCTCATCGACACGTGCCCTCCTAGCACTGGGTTGGAGCGACCGTTTGGGCCGGAACTCCACCCATAACCGTGATGTGCCAAACGCGCCCCGAACCGACACACCGTTGCAGCACGATAAGAAGCCGCCGCAAGCAGGGTCACGACCCCAAGGCCGATCGTGACCAAAGGGTGACACGCTGGTAGCAGCACGCTACTCCGTCGTTACCGGGCGGGAGCGTTCGTTAACCGGACGACGGGAATACTGTCAATATCGACCGCCGCCCGCATCCTGAGCGTAGGTCACGCTTCCGGCAAAGAGAAGAGTTAACGGTCAACGCCCTTCGCGGCGCCAGGTCGGCGCACCGCTGAGGGGTCCCGCGAAGGGCGCCCCGGCGGTGACGTTCTGCGCCTCCGGCAGCACCACCAACAGGTCCGCTACCTGGAACAACGGCATCGAGACGGCCTGCTGCCAGAGCACCGGCTCCACCCTCGCCAGGGTGTCCGCCAGCAGCGCCCGACCGGTCAGCGCGTCCTCGATGGCCCCTTGGACCGACTGGTCGCAGAAACCGGACAGATTCGCCGGAATGGGTGTACCGCCTTCCCCCGAGGAGGTGCGGCAGCCGAATGCGGAAGCGAGTGAAGCGGACGAATCACCGGAGTCCACGCGGGGCACGACGGCAATGTCGACCACCTCCGCGCCGGAAGTGGCGGTGCCCGACAGATCTCGGCCGAACAACTGATTCGGCGGCGTTGTCAGGACGCGTCCGGCGATTCCGGACAATGACAGTTGACGCTGAACTCGGCTCGCGATGGTCACATACGGCTCGATACCCGCAGGTGCGGCGATGGTGAGCGTCAGTTGTTTGCCGTCCCGCACCCACTGGCCGTTCTGGTTGGTGTAGCCCGCCTCGGTCAGCAGCTGCGCGGGCGGGGTGGCCACCGACTGGACGGTCGGTTGGTAGCCCGGCTTGCTCGGCGGCAGCACCTGGGCGTCCGCGCGCAGCTTGGCGCTGGGGCCGTTGCGGCTGCCGAGGGCGATCAGCTCGTCCCGGTTCAGCAGGCCGAACACCGCCTGCCGGACCCGGACGTCGGCCATCTGCGGCGCGGCCGGCCGGGCCAGCACCTCCACCACCTCCGGGCGCGGCACCACGGCGGTCGTCAGCGGCTTGTCCGCGGCCAGGGCCTCGACGTCCTTGAGCGCGATCGCGTCGGCGCGGATCAACGCGGCCTGGTCGTCACCGGTCTTGAGCGCCTCCACGATGTCGTGGTGCGCGGCGCGGCGCAGGACCACCCGGTCGAGGGTCGTCGGCTGCTCCCAGTACCGGTCGTTGCGCTCCAGGATGATCTCGCCGCGCGGCTGGTCCAGGGTGCGCACGGCGAACGGGCCGGCGGTGGCCGGGAAGCTGTCGCTCAACGCCGCCTGCCAGCCGCCGGGGGCGTCCTTGAGCAGGTGGGCGGGCAGCAGGTTGGCGAACAGGCTGCGCCACCCGGGGTAGGGCCGCTCGAACACGACCTCGACGACCTTGCCGCCCTCGCGGGAGGCGATGTCGGAGATCAGCCGGTAGCCCGCCGGGTTGACCACACCGGGCTCCTCGCGCATCCGCTGCCACAGGAACACGAAGTCCTCGGCGGCGATCGGCGCGCTGTCCGACCAGGAGGCGTCGCGGCGGATCGTGTAGGTCACCGTGTACGGCTCCGCCTTCGTGACCTCGGCTGACAACAACAGCGAGCGGTCCAGGGCGGGGGTGCCGTCGGTGTCGGTGCGGAAGGTGCTCGGCAGGAGGAGCGAGGAGAGCGCGGTGGTGACCGTGGACTGGCCGGCGAGGGTGTGCGGGTTGTAGCCGCCCTTGACATCGTCGACCCCGACGACGATCTCGTTGACCTTCTCCTTGGGCACGATCGTCATGCCGGGCGTGGAGGGTACGAGGGGTGGGGGCGGCGTCACACTGCACGCGGACAAGGCAAGGATCGCGACCACAGCGACGGCCGCGCGCACGCGGGTCCCCCCAGACCGACTCATGCGCACGAGAGTGCCAGACGCGTTGACACGTTGACGGAGTACCCCGGGCTTCACGTCTGTTGGACGGGCACGGCCGGGTTTCGGTTGGCGGATGTGCGCGGTTACACCTTATTAATATGTGTGCGCTGTGCTGGATGGCGCCGCCTCCGGCGTCGCGGCTCGGCCGCCCCGGGGTCGGCTCGTCGCGGGCACCCGCCCGGTCGCGGAACGCGAGACGCCCCCGGAGCGGACTCCGAGGGCGTCGCTGACCTGCTGCTTCTCAGGCGTTGCGCAGCTTCTGGCGGTTGCGCTCGCGGCCGCGCAGGTTCGCGTCCAGGATGATCTTGCGGACGCGGACGACCTCCGGCGCGACCTCGACGCACTCGTCGGCGGCGCAGAACTCCAGCGCCTCCTCCAGGCTGAGCTTGCGCGGCCGGGCCAGGGTCTCCATCACGTCGGCCGTCGAGGACCGCATGTTGGTCAGCTTCTTCTCCCGGCACACGTTCACGTCGAGGTCCTCGGCGCGCGGGTTCTCGCCCACGACCATGCCCTCGTAGGTGTCCGCGCCCGGCTCGACGAAGAACGTGCCGCGGTCGGCGAGCTGGATCATCGCGTACGCGGTGATCGAACCGGCGCGGTCGGCGACCAGGGAGCCGTTGTGGCGGGTCCGGATCTCGCCGGCCCACGGGCCGTAGCCCTCGGACACGGCGTTGGCGATGCCGGTGCCGCGGGTCTCGGTGAGGAACTCGGTGCGGAAGCCGATCAGGCCGCGCGACGGCACGACGTAGTCCAGCTTGATCCGGCCGGTGCCGTGGCCGGCCATGTTCTCCATCCGGCCCTTGCGGTTGGCCAGCAGCTGGGTGACCGCACCGAGGTGCTCCTCGGGGGCGTCGATGGTCAGCCGCTCGTAGGGCTCGTGCAGCTTGCCGTCGATCGTCTTGGTGACCACCTGCGGCTTGCCGACGGTCAGCTCGAAGCCCTCGCGGCGCATCTGCTCGACCAGGATGGCCAGCGCCAGCTCGCCGCGGCCCTGCACCTCCCAGGTGTCCGGGCGCTCGGTCGGCAGGACGCGCACCGACACGTTGCCGACCAGCTCGGAGTCCAGGCGGGACTTGAGCAGGCGGGCGGTCAGCTTGGTGCCGCCGTTGCGGCCGGCCAGCGGCGAGGTGTTGACGCCGATGGTCATCGAGATCGCCGGCTCGTCGACGGTGATCCGGGGCAGCGGCTCCGGGTTCTCCACGTCGGCCAGGGTGTCGCCGATGGTGATGTCCGGGATGCCCGCGATGGCGACCAGGTCACCGGCGCGCGCCTCCTCGGCGGGGACCCGCTCCAGCGCCTCGGTGATCAGCAGCTCGGTGATCTTCACCTTCTGCACCGAGCCGTCCTCGCGGCACCAGGACACCGTCTCGCCCTTGCGGATGCGGCCGGCGGCGATGCGGCACAGCGCGATGCGGCCCAGGAAGGTGGACGCGTCCAGGTTGGTGACCAGCGCGCGCAGCGGGGCGTCGGCGTCACCGGTGGGCGCGGGGATGTGGTTGAGCAGCACCTCGAACAGCGAGTCGAGGTTCTCCTCGTCGGGCAGGCCGCCGTCCTCGGGCTGGTTCAGCGACGCGCGACCGGCGCGGGCGGAGGCGTAGACGACCGGCAGGTCCAGCACGGAGTCGTCCGCGCCGACCTCGGTGGCCAGGTCCAGCAGCAGGTCGTGGGCCTCCTCGACGACCTCGGAGATCCGGGCGTCGGGGCGGTCGACCTTGTTCACCACCAGGATCACCGGCAGGCCGGCGGCCAGCGTCTTGCGCAGCACGAACCGGGTCTGCGGCAGCGGGCCCTCGGAGGCGTCCACCAGCAGCACCACGCCGTCGACCATGGACAGGCCGCGCTCGACCTCGCCGCCGAAGTCGGCGTGGCCGGGGGTGTCCACCACGTTGATGGTGATCACGCCGTCCGGCGTGTGCCGGCGCACCGCGGTGTTCTTGGCGAGGATCGTGATGCCCTTCTCGCGCTCCAGCTCGCCCGAGTCCATCACCCGGTCGACGAGCTCGGCGCGTTCGGAGAAGGCGCCGGACTGGCGGAGCATGGCGTCGACCAGGGTGGTCTTGCCGTGGTCAACGTGCGCGACGATCGCGACGTTGCGCAGGTCGTTGCGGACCAGCGTTTCCTTGATCGACGCGGTGGCCGTGGGCACGCGGAACTCCTAGAGCTGTCTCATCGAGGATGGGCAGGCGCCATGACATGGGATACGCGCGCAGCCTTCGGACAGCCTACCGGTCGAGTCGCCATTACCACACACGCGCGCAGGGTGAGGTCAGCCTCACCTACTCTGGGGACACCCTGATGAGTGTGAGGCAACGCGTGGGCAAGATCAAGGTGAAGAAGAAGTGCTGCCGGTCCGACCCGCGCTGCAAGAGGTGCCCGGTCACCGTGATGCTCAAGGAGCGCAAGAAGGCGCTCAAGAAAGCCGAGAAGGCCGAGAAGGCCGAGAAGAAGGCCCGCAAAGCGGCCAAGGCGGCGAAAAAGGCCGCATGAGGTCTCGCCGCCCGGTGCGCCCGGGTGGCACGGGGTGGTGCGCCGTCAGCTCAGGACGGCTTCGTTGAGCCCGGCCAGTTCCGGCGCGGTCCGGGTGGCCTGGAACTCGATCACCTGGTGACGGGCCAGTTTCTGCACGACGAACGGGTCCGTCGCGAGCAGCGCGTCGAGCTTGCCGCGCGGCATCGGGCGCGCGATGATCACGCTGCCCGTGCGGGGCACCTGGCGGCCGGAGGCGAGGAACAGACCGGCCTCGTACTGCTTCTTGAGCCAGTCCACGTGCTCCGGCAACACGTAGTCGACTTCGTCCAGCGGCTTGACGTACTCCAGCACCACGATGTACATGCGAGAAATGTAGACCCGCACGTGGTGCCGCACACGCGCTAAGATCCGCCTATGCGCACTCTTTACACGTTCTGGTGGTCCGCCACACGGCGGCCCTAGCACTGTGCGTTGACACACAGGCCGCCCGCCGAGGGCGGCCTTCGCTGTGTCCGGGGCCACTCCCCTTCGGCGGGCTCTCCCGTTCGAGAGGAACCCCGATGATCAGGCTGTCCGGCATCACCCCGTCCGGTCCCGTGCAGTTGGGCAACTACCTGGGCGCGGTCCGGCGGTGGGCCGCGGAGGGCACCGAGGAGGACGTGTACTTCATCGGCGACCTGCACGCGATGACCACGTCCCACAACCCGTCCCGGTTGCGCGCGCTGACCCGGGAGCAGGTCGCGGTGCTCATCGCGGCGGGCGTCGACCCGAGGTCGGTGGCGGTGCAGTCGGACCTGGTGCGCGAACTGGGCGCGTTGACCTGGTTGCTGGAGTGCACGTGCACGTACGGCGAGGCGGCGCGGATGATCCAGTTCAAGGAGAAGTCCGAGGGGCGGGCGTCGGTGCGGTTGAGCCTGCTCACGTACCCGGTGCTGATGGCGGCCGACATCCTGTTGCAGGGCGCGCGGGAGGTGCCGGTCGGTGACGACCAGGCGCAGCACGTGGAGCTGGCCCGGGTGCTGGCGCGGCGGTTCAACGGCACTTACGGCGAGGTCTTCGTGATGCCGCAGGGGATCGTCCCGACGGCGGCGGCACGGGTGCGCGACCTGGCCGACCCGTCCCGGAAGATGGCCAAGTCGTCCCCGGACTCGGCGGGCACGGTGTTCGTCCTGGACCCACCGGACCTGGTGCGCCGCAAGATCCGCCGGGCGGTGACCGACGACCTGGGCGTCGTGCGGTACGCGCCGGACACCCAGCCGGGGGTGGCGAACCTGCTGGAGATCCTGGGCGCGTGCACGGCGAAGGACCCGCGTGAACTGGCGGATTCGTTGTCGGGCTATGCCGAGCTGAAGGAAGCGACGGCGGAGGCGGTGGTGGAGGAGCTGCGCGGGGTGCGTGAACGGACGCAGGCCCTGCTCGACGACCCCGCCGAGTTGGACCGGGTCCGGGCGCACGGGGCGGAACGCTCCCGAGAACGCTCCACCCACCGGCTGGAAGCGGCTCTGAGGGTGTCCGGCCTGGGCTGAAGGCCAACGCCTCCGCTGCCACTCGCCGGGTTTTGTCGGTGCTCGACGGGACAATGGAAGCGGGGGCCGGAGGCCGCGCCCCAGCGGTCAGGCGAGCAGGTCGTGCAGGGCCGGCAGCAGCACTCGGTCCGCCGGCAGCCAGTCCAAGCCGTCCAACTCGGCCGCGCTCACCCACCGCACCTCCCGGTGGTCGTGCGCCGCGGGCTCGCCCGTCACCAGGTCGGCCCGGTAGATCCGCAGCAGCAGGTCCTGCCGCAGCGGCACGTCCGGGCCGACCTGGTCACCCGCCACGACAGTCACCCCCAACTCCTCGAGACACTCCCGCACCACCGCGTCCGCATCCGACTCCCCGGCCTCGACCCGGCCACCGGGCAGCTCCCACTTCCCCGCCGCCTCCGCCGGATAAGACCGCTGCTGCGCCAACAACAACCCGTCCCGCACGATCGCGGCCCCCACGACCACGCGCGCCGCCAGCAGCTCGCGGCTGCGCACGGCCACCGCCTCGGCCCGCGCCTCCAGCACCCGCAGCGCCAACCCGCGCCCCACGATCACGTCCGCCAGCCGCCCCAACGGCCCACCGGGGCTGGTCCACTCCACCGAGTCCACGACCATGGTCCCGCCGCCGGTGTGCAGCAGGTCCGTGAGCAGCACGAACCGCGGCAGCGGCCCGCCGACCAGCTCCGCCGACACCCCGGTCAGGTCCGCCCGGGTCACCAGCAGCGTCCCGTCGACCGGCCCGACCGACCCGGCCAGCTCCAACCCCGCGTGCAGCACCGGCCCGCCGCTGATCCGCCCGCCCAGCCCGCGGATCGACCGGGCCAGCAGCCGGGCGTCCAGCAGCGCCGCCGCGACGGTCCGCAGCGGGGCGTCTACCAGCGTCGTCGCGCGCAGCTCGGGCACACCACCGATCCTGCCACCACCGATCCCGGCGCCATCGATCCCGCCACCACCGATCCAGCCATCACCGGTACTCCGGCCAGCGCACCTCCAGCCGGGCACCACCTTCCGGCGACTCGCCCGCCCGGACCGTCCCGCGCCGCCGGGTCACCAGGTGCGCCACCAGCGCCAGGCCCAGCCCGAACCCGCCGGTCGCCCGGCCCCGGTCCGACTCGACCCGGTAGAACCGGTCGAACACCTTCTCCCGGTGCTCCGGCGGGATGCCGTGGCCGTCGTCGTCCACCAGCAGCCGGACCTCGCGCGCGGCGGGCAGCACCGAGATCCGGATGAACGACCGCGCGTACCGGGTGGCGTTGCGCAGCAGGTTGTCCAGCACCAGCTCGACCTCGGTGCGCGCGGCGGAGATCAGGCACGCGCTCATCGGGGCGTGGATGGACACCAGCAGCTCGTCCGCGGGCCGCCGCTCCACCGCGTACTGGGCCTGGAGCACCAGGTCCACCGGCTCGGCCCGGGGCAGCTCGCCGGTGTCCGCGCGGGCCAGCAGGAGCAGGGCGTCGACCAGGTTGGACAGCCGCTCCGACTCCTCCACCACCGACTCCAGCACCTCGATGGAGAAGTCCGGGTCCGGGTGCGCGACCGCCACCTCCGCCTGGGCGCGCACCGAGGTCACCGGCGAGCGCAGCTCGTGCGCGGCGTCCCCGGTGAACCGGCGCAGCCGCTCGGTCGCCTCGTCGCGCCGGGCCAGCAGGGCGTTCAACGCCTCCGCCAGCGCCTGCAACTCGTCCCGCGCCGCGGGCACCGGCAGCCGCTGCCCGCGCGGCAGCTGCCCGGCCGCCACCCGCATCCGCTCCACCGGCCGCAACGACGACCGCACGGCCAGCCACGTGGCGATCCCGACCAGCCCCGCGACCAGCACGGCGGCCGCGGCCAGCCACTTCGTGCCCAGCTCGTTGGCCTCGCGGTAGCCGACCAGGGTGTCCCCGGCGACGTGCAGTTGGGGCGTGCCGTCGGCGGCGAACACGACCCGGCCGATCCAGCGGTGCGCGGTGTCGCCCTCGATGCGCAGCACCTTCTCGCCCGACCGGAGCTGGCGGATGTCCTGCGGGGTCAGGTCGGGCTTGGCGAGGCCGTCCAGCGGGTTGCCCGCGGTGTCCAGCACGCGCACGGCGGAGGACCGTTCGAGCTGGTTGTCCACGGCGCTGACCTGCACCATGCCGATCAGGCTCGGCGCGAGCAGGGTCAGCGCGAGCAGCCCGAGCAGCGCCACGCCGGTGGCCACGACGGTGATGCGGAAGCGCAGCGTCCGCCGCAGCCACCAGCGGCGCGGGTTCACCTGCGCCGGGCGGCGGCCGAGTCCAGCGCCGCGTCCAGGTCCGGGGTGGAGGCCAGGTACCCGTGCCCGCGCACGGTCCGCACGACCTCACCGGCCCCCATGGCCTCCAGCTTGCGCCGCAGGTACCCCACGTACACCTCGACCGCGTTGCGCGTGGCTGCCTGCTCGTCGCCCCACACGGTGCGCAGCAGTTCGTCCTTGGTCACCACCGACCCGGCCCGGCTGGCCAGCACGTCCAGCACTGCGTACTCCCGCGGCGACAGGTTGACCGGCTCCCCCGCCCAGCTCACCTCGCGCACCGCCCGGTCCACCACCAACTCCCCCAGCTTCAACTTGCGCCGGGCGAGGTCGGCCCGGTTGCGCCGCAACAACGCCCGGACCTGGGCCACCAGCACCACGAAGCTGAACGGCTTCACCAGGTACCCGTCCGCGCCGAGGTCCAGCCCGTCGGCCTGGTCGACCTCCCCGTCCTTGGCCGACACCATGAGCACGGGCGTCCGCACCCCTTCGGCCCGCATCCGCTGGAGCACCCGGTACCCGCTGAGCCCGGGCAGCATGATGTCCAACAACACCACGTCGAAGGCACCGGTCAACGCCACGCGCAGGGCGTTGGGCCCATCGGCGGCCGTGACCACCTCCATGCCCTCAGCGGACAGCCCGCGCTCCAACGCGCGCCGAACCCCGACCTCGTCGTCAACAACCAGCACCCGTGGCCTCACGCCCCACAGGATGCCTCTTGAACGCCCGAAACGCCCCGACTTCCTCAGTCCTCTCTCAGCCGGCAGGCGTGGCCCGGGCACCCGGGTGAGGGGACAATCGAGGGCGTCGCTGAGCGGGTTCTCAGGTCGCCGTCGACTCTCAGCGCCATCTCAGGCCGGCCCGAGGAGGGTCTGTGGTGTCGGCCGGCAACCGGTCGGTCGACGCCCTTGGAGGAGGGGACACATGAACCGGAGAAGGGTGACCGTGGTCGCCGCGGCGGTCGGCGTGGTCGCCGGCGTCGCGGGCCTGGGGGTGCTCGCGATGCCCGCCGGTGCGGGCCCGGCGCCGGAGTTGCCCGAGGTGGGGGCCGAGGCGCTGGTCGAGTCGGTGCTGACCGCCAAGCCCTCGGCTTTCGGCGGCGCCGTGTCGGTGACCAACGACCTGGGGATCCCCGGCATCACCGGGCTGCCCCAGCTGTCCGACGGGGACTCGAAGCTGCGGGTCTGGACCGACGGCGCGGGCCGCGTGCGGGTGCAGTTGCCGGCGGCGGACAGCGAGAAGACGTTCGTGGACGACGGGCAGACCGGCTGGCTGTGGGACTCCGCTGAGCAGAAGGTGACCAAGCTCGCGCACGGGGAGGCGGAAGCACCGAAGCTGGAGCTGGACCCGAACGCGCCGCAGGTGCCCACCGACCCGGTGGCGGTGGCGCGGGAGGCCGTGGCGAAGATCAAGGAGTTCAGCGACGTGAGCGTGGACGGGACGGCGCGCGTCGCCGACCGGCCCGCCTACGAGCTGGTGCTCACGCCGAAGCCGACCGAGCGGACCGTGCTGCGCGAGGTGCGGGTGGCGGTGGACTCGGAGCTGCGCATCCCGCTGCGGTTCGAGGTGCTGACCAACGGGACCGCGGTGCCGGCCGTGCAGATCGGGTTCTCCGAGCTGAACGTCGGTCCGCAGGACGCCGCGCTGTTCACCTTCACGCCCCCGCCGGGCGCGAAGGTGAGCGAGCCGGAGCTGCGCGAACCGACCGCCGAGGAGAAGGCGCTCGCCGAGGGCGCGTTCACCGAGGCGAACCCGCAGGTCATCGGCGAGGGCTGGGACCAGGTGCTGGCCGCGCGGATCCCGGCGGACTCGCTGAAGAACCTCGCCCAGCAGCAGGGTGACGACCGGGAGTGGAAGCGCGACGGCGGGCCCGGCCAGGACGTGGACGTCGAGGGCCTGCTCAAGCAGGTCGGCAAGCAGGTCAGCGGCCCGTGGGGGTCGGGCACGCTGATCACCACCCGGGTCGGCGCCGCGCTCATCGCCGACGACGGCCGGGTGGCCGCGGGCGCGGTGCCGGAGCAGGTGCTGGTCGAGGCGATCGGCCAGGTGAAGTGACCACCTCGACCAGCGCACGGGTGGAGCCGGCCCAGGCCGGCTCCACCCCGGTCCTCGCCGCCCGGACGCGGGGGCTGCGCAAGGTGTACGGGCACACCGTCGCGGTGGACCGGGTGGACCTCGACGTGCCGGAGGGGGCGGTGCTGGGGATGCTCGGCCCGAACGGGTCGGGCAAGACCACCACGATCCGCATGCTGCTCGGGCTCGTGCGGCCGACCGAGGGGGAGGTCGAACTGCTGGGGAAGGCGCTGCCCGACGGCGCGGCGCAGGCGCTGCCGCACGTGGGTGCGCTGGTCGAGGGTCCCGGGTTCCACCCGTTCCTGTCGGGGCGGGAGAACCTGCGGCGGGTGGCGGCCTTCGAGCCGCTGCTCGCCACCGGCTCCATCAAGCAGGCGGTGGAGGACGCGCTGGAACGCGTCGGCCTCGCCGCCGCCGCCCACCGCCGGTACCGGGGGTACTCGCTGGGCATGAAGCAGCGCCTCGGCCTGGCCGCGGCGCTGCTGGTGGAGCGGAAGATGATCGTGCTGGACGAGCCGACCAACGGCCTCGACCCGGCGGGCACGCGCGAGGTGCGCAACGTCATCGCCGACCTGCACGACGCGGGCACGACGGTCGTGGTGTCGTCCCACCTGCTCAGCGAGATCGAGGCCACCTGCACGCACGTCGCCGTGCTGCACCGGGGCACGGTCGTCGCCCAGGGCGGGCTCGGCGACCTGCTCCAAGCGGAGAACAGCTCGCTGTTGGTCGTCACCCCGGAGCACAACCAGGCGCTCAACGTGCTGCGGGACGCCCGCATCTCGGCGCGCCCCACCCCGGAGGGCGTGCGCGTCGAACTGATCGGCACCACCGCGCCCGCCGTGATCGAGGCCCTGGTCACCGCCGGCATCCCGGTCCACGAGGCACGCCGCCAGCGCACCGGCCTGGAGGAGCTGTTCGCCCGGCTCACCGAGGCGCAGGAGGCCGACGAGGGCCTGTCCGCGGTCGACACCATCGAGGAGGGGGCCTGATGAGCGCGCCACTGGTCGCGACCCGCGCACCGCTGGGCCGACAACTGCGCTCGGAACTGCGCTGGATCATCCGCCGCCCGCGCACCGTGATCGGGCTGTTCGGGCTGTGCCTGGTGCCGATCCTGGCGGGCATCGGCCTGTGGTTCGCGGTGGACGACGGCGACGCGTCCGGCGGCCCCGGCCTGGCCGCCATCATCGGCGGCAACGGCCTGGTGCTCCCGGTGTTCACCCTGTTCCTGGCCCTGCCCCTGCTGCTGCCGCTGGTCGGGGCGATCTGGGCGGCCGACGGCCTGGCGGGCGAGTCCCAGCACGGGACGCTCCGCGGGTTGATGATCGCGCCGATCGGCCGGATGCGGCTGCTGGCGGTGAAGTCGTTCGGCGTGGCCACGATGACCCTGTTCGCGATCACGCTCATGGCGTTCGTGGCCGTCATCACGGGGGCGATCCTGTTCGGCGGCACCGGCATGCTCACCCTGTCCGGCACCACCCTGTCGTTCGGCCCGGCACTGGCCCGCATCGCGCTCACGATCCTGCTGGTCACCGTGCAGGTGTGGGGCGTGGCGGCGATCGCGATGGCGATTTCGGCGTGCACAGAGCACCCGTTGGTGGTGATGGCGGCGACCATGGCTGGCGTGATCGTGTTCGCGGTGCTGGGCCTGTTCGAGGCGCTGGACTGGCTGCACCCGTACCTGATCACCACGTACTGGAACAGCCTGATCGACGTCATGCGCGACCCGCTGCCGACCGAGGCCCTCTGGCGCAGCTCGGCCCTGGCCGGCTGCTACATCCTGATCGGCCTCTCCCTGGCCGCCATGCGCCTGGCCACCAAGGACAACTGACACCCACGCCAACGCCCCGCTCCGCGCGCAGCGCGGGGCGGGGTTCGCCTTTGCAGGGCTTGCCAAGCCACAGGAAGGGCCTCGGGGGCCTGCCGCGCGGCGAGCGCCGCTTTTACGCTTTCAGCTTTTGAGAGCGCGAAGCGCAGCAAAACCCGTTGGCGGCGACCCACCCCCAAGGGCAAGGTGTCGCGCATGTTCCTGGAGACCGACCGCGTCCGCCTCCGCGACTTCCGCGAGTCCGATGTGGACGCCCTGGCCACCCTGCACGCCGAACCCGCCGTCATGCGCTACCTGGATGGCGGCAAGCCCCTGGACCGCGACACGGTCGCCAACACGCTCCTCCCCCGCCTCATGGCCAACCCCGGCTGGTGGGCCGGCGAAGACAAGGCCACCAACCGATTCCTGGGCATGTTCGCGTTCAAAGAGACCGAACCCGGCGTCCGCGAACTCGGCTACCGCCTCCACCCCACAACCTGGGGCCAGGGCTACGCCACCGAGGTCTCCCTCGCCCTCATCGACAAGGGCTTTCGCGAACTGGGCGTCCAGCGGATCTTCGCCGTCACCATGGCGGTCAACACCGGCTCCCGCCGCGTGATGGAACGCGTGGGCCTCCGCTACGTCCGCACCTTCTTCCAGGACTGGCCCGACCCCATCCCCGGCTCGGAACACGGCGAAGTCGAGTACGCCCTCACCCGCGACGACCGATAACCGCCACCCCACCCGGACCGCTAACCGATCACCGCCACCCCGTCCGGATCAACCGCCAACCTCACCCGATCCCCCACCTCAGGCGCAGAAGCAACAGGAGCCACCGCCTCGAACTCATCCCCCTCGACCACCACCAACAACCGCACGTGGTCCCGCCGATGGACCCGCTCCAACACCTCGGCCACCACCGCCCCACCGGGGTCCACCCGCAACGCCGAAGCCCGCAACCCCACCCGCGCCCCCACCCCGAACACCGACGACCCCCTGAACACCGACAGCGCCCGCTCCGCCCCCAGCACCTTCCCGCACCCCAGGAACCGGGCAGTCTCCACGTCCACCGGCGACCGCCACACCTCCCCCGGCGGCCCGACCTGCACGATCCGCCCCGCCCGCATCACCGCCACCCGGTCGGCCAGCGTGAACGCCTCGTCGTGGTCGTGCGTGACCACCAGCGCCGTCGCCCCCGCCTCCCGCAGCAGCCGCGCCAGGTCCACCGCCAACTGCTCCCGCAACGCCCGGTCCAGCGCGGACAGCGGCTCGTCCAGCAGCACCAGCCGGGGCCGGGGCGCCAAGGCCCGCGCCAGCGCCACCCGTTGCTGCTCGCCCCCGGACAGTTCGGTCACCCGCCGCCGCTGGTAGCCGGCCAACCCGACCAGCTCCAGCAGCTCGTCCACCCGCTTGCGCCGCGCCTCGCGGTCCACCCCGTGCATCCGCAGCCCGAACGCCACGTTCCCGGCCACGTCCCGGTGCGGGAACAGCTGCCCGTCCTGGAACACCAGCCCGAACCCGCGCCGGTGCACCGGCACACCCGCCAGGTCGGACCCGTCCCAGGTCACCGAGCCCGAAGCGGGCACGAGCCCCGCCACCGCCCGCAGCAAGGTCGACTTCCCGCACCCCGACGGCCCGAGCAGCGCCACCACCTCGCCGTCCCCGACCGCCAGGTCCACATCGGACACCGCGACCAGCGACCCGTACGAGACCGTGACCCCGCGCAACCCCAACACCTAGAACTCCCCGCCCGGCACCCGCAGCCGCTCCGTGCCGCCCGGCACCCGCGCATCGCCGCCGGGCACCCGCAGCCGCTCGATCAGCAGCACCGCCGCCGCCGTCACCACCATCAACAGGGCACACGCCGCGTACGCCATCTGGCTGTTCAACTCCCCCGGCCGCGCCATCAACCGCGCGATCACCACCGGCAACGTCGGCGCGTCCGGCCGGGCCAGGAAACTGGTCGCCCCGAACTCCCCCAACGCCACCACGAACCCGAACCCCGCCGCCGCCACCAACGACCGCGACGCCAGCGGCAGGTCCACCTCCCGCCACACCCGCCACGGCGAGGCCCCCAGCGTCGCCGCCGCCTGCCGCAGCCGCTCGTCCACCGCCCGCAGCACCGGCAACACGATCCGCACGATCAACGGCGTCACCACCAACGCCTGCGCCAAGGGCACCAGCAACGGCGAGGTCCGGAAGTCCCCGGGCAAAGCGTCCATGGTCACCAGGTACCCGAACCCCACCGTCACCGCCGACACCCCCAACGGCAGCATCAACGCGGTGTCGAGCGTCTCCGCCAACCAAGCCCCGTGCCGCCGCAACCCCACCAACACCACGGCCGACACAACCCCCACCACCAGCGCCACCAGGGTCGCATCCACCGCCACCCGCACCGAGTTCAGCGCCGCGTCGACCCCGGTCACCGCCAACGTCCCCCGGTCCCCGGTCCCCGCCAACGCCCGGTACCCCGCCAGGCTCCATCCATCCGAAGTGGACAGCGACCGCACCACCAACCCCACCACCGGCGTCAGCAGCAACCCCACGACCAGCCACGCCGCAACGACAACGCCCCACTCACCACCGACCGGCCGCCGCACCGCCTCCACCCGCAACGACAGCGCCCGCTCCCGACGCCGCCGCAGCACCCCGCCGACGACCAGCACCGCCACCACCGCGACGAACTGCACCAGCGACAGCGCCGCCGCCCCGGACAGGTCGAACAGCTCGACCGTCCGCAGGTAGATCTCCGTCTCCACGGTCCGGTACCGGGCGCCACCCAGCACCAGCACCACACCGAAACTGGTGGCGCAGAACAGGAACACCACCGACGCCGCCGACCCCAGGGCCGGCGCCAGCGCGGGCAGCACCACCGACGTGAACGCCCGCAGCCGCGACGCCCCGAGCGACCGCGCCGCGTCCTCCGCCCGCCGGTCCAGCGACGCCCACACCCCGCCCACGGTCCGCGCGACCACCGCCACGTTGAAGAACGCGTTGGCCAGCACGATCGGCAGCACCCCGCCGTCCGGCCACAGCGCCCGGAACGCGAGCCCCACCACGACCGTGGGCAGCACGAACGGCACCATCACCGCCGCCCGCACCACCCCGGTCCCCCACACCCGGCACCGGGCCAGCAGGAACGCCACCGGCAAGCCTGTGACCAGCGCCAACACCGTCGCCCCGAGCGCCTGGCCGAGCGTGAACCCGACCAGTTCCCAGGTCTCCGGAGCCCCCAGCACCGGCAGCACGCCACCCTCGCCCAGCCCGAGACCGACGATCGCGACCACCGGCCAGGCGAAGAACACCCCCAGGAACCCCAGGGGCAACAACGCGGCGAACGACCAGCCGAGCCCCACCCGAGCGGACGACCGGCTCAGCCGCGCGCGAGCACGGCCGGACGAACCCGCGGACGACCAGGTCAGCCCTGCACGAGCGCGCGCCACTGCTGCACCCACCGCTCGCGGTTGGCGTCGACCTGGCTCGCGGGCAGGGTGCGCGCCTTCTCCGGCAGCGGGGCGGCCTTGGTCCACGCCGCGGGCAGCGCCACGCCCTCCCGCGACGGGTACACGTACATCTGGCCCGGCACGTCGGCCTGGAACTTCTCGCCCAGCAGGAAGTCCACGACCTTGCGCGCGTCCTCGGGGTTCTTCGCGCCCTCCAGCACGCCCGCGTACTCGACCTGGCGGTAGCAGGTGTCCAGCAGGGCCTTGGTGCGCGGGTTGCCGTCGTCGCCGATCTCCGCCGACGGCGAGGAGGCGTAGGAGACGACGATCGGGCGGGGACCCTTGCCGCTGGAGCCGGAGAAGTCCTGGGTGTAGGCCTCCTCCCAGCCGGAGACGACCTTGACGCCGTTGGCCTTCAGCTTCGTCCAGTAGTCCTGCCAGCCGGACTCGCCGAACTCCGCGACCGTGCCGAGCAGGAACGCCAGGCCCGGCGAGGACGTGGCCGGGTCCTCCACGACCAGCTTGTTCTTGAACTTCGGGTCGGCGAGGTCGGCGTAGGTCTTCGGCGCGTCCGCGCCCAGGGCGGCCACGTCGATGTTGACGCACACGTCGCCGACGTCCACCGCGTGCAGGCGGTTGGGCGGGTCGAGCTGGTAGCGCTGGGCGCCCTTCGAAGCCTCGCCGGAGGCGTACTCGGCGAACACGCCCTCCTTCAGGGCGCGCGAGGCGAACGTGGAGTCCACGCCGAAGGCCACGTCGCCGATCGGGTTGCCCTTGGTCAGCACCAGCTTGTTGGTCATCGCGCCGGCGTCCCCGCTGGCCAGCGTCTTGACCGTGATGCCGGTCTCGGCCTTGAAGGCGTCGAGCAGCTCGGGCTTGACCACGAACGAGTCATGCGTCACCAGGGTGACCACCCGCTCGCCCCGCGGGGCCTGGCCGTTGGTCGCGGAGCACGCGGCCAGCGTCGCCGCCGCGACGGCGACGGTCAGCACTCGTCGAAGCATCGTTTCTCTCCCTACGCCGGCATGACCCGGATCAGGTGGACGGTCGAGGGCTTGCGAGCCCTCCTCTCAGCCCGGCGCATTACCGGACTCCCGTGGCGAACGGGCAGTTTACGCCACGCGGTGGGACGATCGGGTGCATGGCCGAGCTGCTGACCGACGACCAGGTGACCGCCGCGCTGTCGACGCTGCCCGACTGGAGCGCCCGCGACGGCGCGCTCGTCCGCACCGCGGAACTGCCCAGCTTCGCGCAGGCGATCCAGGTGGTGAACCGGGTCGCGGAGATCGCCGAGAACGACAACCACCACCCGGACATCGACATCCGCTGGCGCACGCTGACCTTCCGGTGCAGCACGCACTCCAGCGGCGGGATCACCGCGCTGGACGTGTCACTCGCGGAGGAGATCGACGGCGTCCTCGACGCGCTCGCGTGACCGCTCCCGCAGCACCACGCCGATCACGACCAGGGTGAGCAGGCCCACGGCCGGGTACACCCAGCCCAGCAGGGACAGGTACCAGGGCCGGGGGATGATCCAGATCGACGGCTGGGCGTTGAGCAGGAACGAGATCAGGTAGCTGCCGATCGCGAGCACCCACGCCCACGCGGTCACGGCCGCGAGCCGGTGCTTGACGCCGTACACGAGCCACATCAGCGCGGGCACCGCCCACACCCAGTGGTGGCTCCACGAGATCGGCGACACCAGCAGGCCGAGGAACTGGACGGCGACGATCATCGCGAGGGTGTCGGAGGCCTTGACCGCCCACCACAGCGCCCACGCCGCGCACGCCACCGCGACCGCCGCGCCGACCAGGTAGACCGGCCCGGTCTCGACGTCGTAGCCGACGGTCCGGGACAGCGCCGCGCGCAGCGACTGGTTGATCGCCGAGCCGACGGGTCCGACCCGCGTGGCGTCCCCGAGCAGCTGGAACCAGAACTGGTGCGACTGCGCGGCCGAGATCCCGTACCCGAGGAGAACCGTCCCGGCGAACGCGACGAACGACCACACCGCCGCCTTGTACTTGCGGGTGACCAGGAAGTACAGCCCGGAGATGGCCGGGGTGAGCTTGACCCCGGCCGCCACGCCCACGCCCAGGCCGGCGAGCCACGGCCGCGCGCTCACCAGCGTGCCGATCAGCAGGGCCGCCAGCACCAGGTTGATCTGTCCGTAGTTCAGCGTGGTGCGGACGGGTTCGACCCACACGAACAACGCCGTCCACAGCATCGCCCGGCGCGGGTCGGTGCTGCCGATCAGCGTGAGCGACTTGCGGGTCAGGAAGTACAGGCACGCCAGGCTGAGCAACTGCCAGAACCAGCGCGCCACGCCCCACGGCACCCACGACAGCGGCACGAACACGAACGCGGAGAACGGCGGGTAGGTGAACGGCAGCGCGAACTGGTCGGAGAACTCCTTGAGCCTCCACTGGTACAGCTCGCCGGTGAACAGCTCGGGCGACGCGTTGCGGTAGACCATCAGGTCGACCATGGTCATCTTCGCCTGGAGGGCGACCATCGCCAGGTGGCCGAGCAGGGACAACCCCAGCAGCCACGGCGCGACCGCGAGCACGCGCGCCTCGAGCTTGATCACGCTACCTCCACCACGTTCGTGTGAATTGCACGACTGCCGGCCAACGAAACCGGGTATCCGGACGTCTGGACGAGTGGGAGATCTACGCAAGGGGATTCGTATGACCGCCGACATCGTCGTGTTCACCGTCGCCGCCCTGGGCATGCTGGCCACAGCGGGTGGCGTGTTCGCACTCGCCCGCCACAGCCGCAACCAGGTGCGGTGACCGGAGTCCGGGAACGGACAGTACCGGAACGCTCCACCAGGGCCCGCCCCGTCCGGGGTCGGGCCCTGAGTCGTTCGGCGATCCGCAGATGTGCGCCCGGCTCGCTTGCCACCCGGCATACAGTGATCGAACGCACTCGGGCGGCGGGGAGGTCGTGCGATGACCGCGTCCCCACCGGCGGACGACCCCGATGACGACCCGCGCCGGGCGAAGGCCACGGGTGCGGAGCTGGCCGAGGTCGTGTTCACGCCGGCCGAGCGGTGGGGGTGGCCGCTACTCCCCGCCGGAACCGCCGGCCGACGAGTCCGGTGATCCCGAGCCCACGTGGCAGGAGAGCCCCGATGTGCTCGCCAAGGAGGAAGAGCACCGCAGGCTCCTCAAACGGCTGCCCTGGCTGGCCACCGGTGGCGGGGTGGCCTCCGCCGCCGGGGTCGCCGCCGCGTCCGCCGGGATGGGGGTCGGGGGTGCGGCGCTGCGGTGTTCGTCGTAGCGGGGGTCGCGGCGAAGGCATTGCAGCCGTTGCTGGCGTGCCCACCTCACCGAACTGCTCGCCGTGGACACCGAGACCGCGCCGCCGTCCACCTGGTCCGGCCCCGGCCTGACCGTGCTGACCAGCGGCGGCACCGACGCCGACCGCAAGGACTTCCTGGACCGGGTGCTGTTCCAGCGGGTCGTGCACGCGCTGCGCTCGGGTCCGCCGGGACCGGGCCGCGACGTCGTGTTCGTGGCCGGCGCGGACCGCATGGGCCTGGACAACCTGGAGGCGCTGGCCAAGCAGGCGCGGCGGGCCGCGGCTGCGCGTCCTGTTCGGCGGACGCCCCGGCTTCCCGCCCGCACGGCCCGGCCGGACCGGCGACCGCGTTCCCCTGCTGTACCCGCCGGGCAGCCACGCCGAGGTGGTGGACACCGACGAGGTCCTGGCGTCCTGGGACCGCTACCCGTCGTGGGTGGTGTGCACCGGTCAGGCCGACGCGCTGTGGAGCCCCGACGACACCCGCCGGCAGCAGAACCGGGGCGGCTTCGACGACTACGTGGCGCACCTGGGCGACGAGTTCGTCTGGCTGACCCTGGCCCGCCCGCTGCCCGCCGACCACGTCGACCGCGAGCTGGTGGAGCTGGCGGTGCGCATCCCCGAGCTGCGCATCCGCGAGCGCGACGAGGCGAGCCGGATCGCGCCGCACCGGGCGTCCGGCCGGTACCGGGACCTGGCGCGGGCCCGCACGACCGGGCTGTGGCACGTCCGCGTCCTGGTGGCCAGCGGGATGCCCGCGGCGGCCCGGCGGGCGGCGGCGCTGCTGTGCGGGGCGGCGGACCTGGACGACCTGCCGTACGCGCTCGCCCCGTCCGGCGCGCCGATGTCGTTCAGCGAGGCCCTGGCCACGACCGTGGTGACGGCCGACGGCCACGCCGCGCCGTTCCCGGCCACCACCGAACTGCTGGCGGTGCTGGCCCGACCGCCCAAGCGCGAGCTGCCCGGGTCCACGTGGTCGAACGCGCGGACTTCGACGTGACCCCCGAGGCGGACGGCCCGATCGAGGTCGGCTCGGTGCTCGACGACGCGGACCGGCCGGCGGGCGCGTTCACCGTCACCGCGGACACGTTGAACCGGCACGCGTTCGTGGCGGGCGCGACCGGTGCCGGCAAGTCGCAGACCGTGCGGCACCTGCTGGAGCAGTTGCACCACAATGGGGTGCCGTGGCTGGTGATCGAGCCGGCGAAGGCGGAGTACGCGCGGATGGCGGGCCGGGTCGGCGACGTGACGGTGATCCGGCCGGGCGCGCCGGACGCCGTCCCGGTCGGACTGAACCCGCTGGAGCCCGCGCCCGGGTTCCCGATCCAGACGCACATCGACCTGGTCCGGGCGCTGTTCCTGGCCGCGTTCGAGGCGGAGGAGCCGTTCCCGCAGGTGCTCAGCCACGCGCTGACCCGGTGCTACACGGATCCGGGGTGGGACCCGGTGGTCGGCGAGCCCCGGTCGCCGGGGGTGGTGCCGAAGTTCCCCGGGTTGGGTGATCTTCAGCGGACGGCGCTGGAGGTGGTGGCCGGGATCGGGTACGGCAAGGAGATCACCGACAACGTCCGCGGGTTCATCGACGTGCGGCTGGGTTCGCTGCGACTGGGCACACCCGGCCGGTTCTTCGAGGGCGGGCACCCGCTGGATGTCGCGGACCTGTTGCGGCGCAACGTGGTGCTGGAGAGCGAGGACGTCGGCAATGACCAGGACAAGGCGTTCTTCATCGGTGCGGTGCTGATCCGGCTGCACGAACACCTGCGGGTGCGGCACCGTTCTGCCGGGGTTGAGGGGCTGCGGCACGTGACGGTGATCGAGGAGGCGCACCGGCTGCTGAAGAACGTGCTGCCGGGGAGTCCGGCGGCTCATGCGGTGGAGCTGTTCACGGTGTTGTTGGCGGAGATCCGGGCGTACGGCGAGGGGATCGTGATCGCGGAGCAGATCCCGTCGAAGATCGTCGCGGACGTCGTGAAGAACACCGCTCTGAAGATCATCCATCGATTGCCCGCGGCCGATGACCGGGAGTTGCTGGGGGCGACGGTAAACTTGGACGAGTCTCAGTCCCGGCACGTCGTGTCCCTTCCACCCGGCCGAGCGGTCGCCTTCGCCGACGGCATGGATCGCCCCGTCCGGGTGGCCGTCCCTCTGGGCCAGGACCGCGAGGGTTTGCTGCCGGGTCCTCCTCCGGCTGGGTAGACGTGATGGCCGCTTTGAAGTCCGCTTCCGCCTCCGATCCCCCACACCCCGACACCGCGTCGTGGGCAGCCCGTGGCCCGCACCTCCCCGGCAGGTCCATCGGTGACCAACTGGACGCCCTCCGCCGCCACCCGGACTCCTGGCAACCGGACGAAAAGGTCGTGACCGGCGGCGAGGCAGTCCACGAGGCGGCGGCCCGGTTGAGCCGAGCTTCCACCCGCCGAGCCCGCCTGGCCGAAGCCACCCGCTTCCTGTCCACCGGCATGACCCTCGCCCCGGACCTCTTCACCCCGCGCGGGGAGGACCGATGAGCACCGATTCCGGTTCCAGCCCGGACACCCACTCCGGCTCCGCTGATGTGTCGCAGAGCGTGGTCGACACGTTCGCCGATCTCCACACGGATGAGTACGTGGACGCCGAACGCTTGATCGACCTCGAACAGCCCCGGGTGGAGCGGCGCGACCTGGAAAGCGTCCCGCTCACCCACATCGACACCCATACCGGCGACCGGTGCGGGTACATCGACGAGCAAGAACTACTGGTCCGCGAGGTGGGGACGGAACGCACAGCCGAACACATGAGCCCGGAGGAGTTCCACCAAAGCGGCCGCTTCACCCAGATCGCCTGAGGCCAGGTTCAGCCATGACCGGCTGCCCGAGTGGACGCCACCGCCCCGAGCTGGACGAGCCGACCAGGACCTACACCCCGGCCGGCATCTTCCGCGGCACCCTCGAACTGGGGGTGCCGTTCCCGATCACCATCGACCTCGACGGCCTCTTCCGCACTACACGTTGAAGCGGAACTCCACGACGTCGCCGTCCGCCATCACGTAGTCCTTGCCCTCCATGCGGACCTTGCCGGCGGCCTTCGCCGCGGCCATCGAGCCGGCCTCCACCAGGTCCGTGAACGACACCACCTCGGCCTTGATGAACCCGCGCTCGAAGTCCGTGTGGATCACGCCCGCCGCCTGCGGTGCGGTGGCGCCCTGGGGGATGGTCCACGCACGGGACTCCTTCGGGCCCGCCGTCAGGTAGGTCTGCAAGCCCAGGGTGTGGAAGCCGGCACGGGCCAACGCGTGCAGGCCGGGTTCGTGTTGGCCGATGGACTCCAGCAGCTCGCGCGCGGACTCCTCGTCCAGCTCCAGCAGCTCCGCCTCGACCTTGGCGTCCAGGAACACCGCGTCGGCGGGCGCGACCATCTCGCGCAGTTCCTTCAGCCGAGCCTCGTCGGTCAGCACGGCCTCGTCCGCGTTGAACACGTACAGGAACGGCTTGGTCGTCAGCAGGCTCAGCTCGCGCAGCAGGTCGCCGTCGACCTCCGACTGCGCCGAGAACAGCGTCCGGCCCGAGTCGAGGATCTCCCGCGCCTTCACGGCCGCGTCGAGGGCAGGCCTGCGGTCCTTGGCCGTCCGGGCTTCCTTCTCCAGCCTCGGCACGGCCTTCTCCAGGGTCTGGAGGTCCGCGAGGATCAGCTCGGTGTTGATGGTCTCGATGTCGGCCGCCGGGTCGACGCGACCGTCCACGTGGACCACGTCGTCGTCCGCGAACACCCGGATGACCTGGCAGATCGCGTTCGCCTCGCGGATGTTGGCGAGGAACTTGTTGCCCAGGCCGGCGCCTTCGGACGCGCCCTTGACGATGCCCGCGATGTCGACGAACGACACCACGGCGGGCACCTCGCGCTCCGAGCCGAAGATCTCCGCCAGCTTGCCGAGGCGGGCGTCCGGCAACGGCACCACGCCGACGTTGGGCTCGATGGTCGCGAACGGGTAGTTCGCCGCGAGCACGTCGTTGCGCGTGAGGGCGTTGAACAGGGTGGACTTGCCGACGTTGGGCAGGCCGACGATACCGAGGGTCAAACTCACGGGGGGTGAGTCTACGCGGTGCAACGCCGTGTCCGATTCCCGCGAGACCCCTGGTGCCGGCGGTGGCACAGTGAAGCTCATGTTGGTCGACGCCGAACGCGCCTACCGGGCGGTCGCGGCCCGGGACGCCCGGTTCGACGGGTGCTTCATCCTGGCGGTCCGCACCACCCGGATCTACTGCCGCCCGTCCTGCCCGGCGGTCACGCCCAAGCGGCGCAACGCCGAGTTCTACCCGACCGCCGCCGCCGCGCAGTCGGCCGGCTACCGGGCGTGCCGGCGGTGCCTGCCGGACGCCGTGCCGGGCTCACCGGAGTGGAACCTGCGGGCCGACCTGGCCGCGCGCGCCATGCGGCTCATCGCGGACGGGGTCGTCGAGCGCGACGGCGTGCCGGGCCTGGCCGCGCGCCTCGGGTACTCCGAGCGCCACCTGACCCGCGTGCTGACCGCCGAGCTGGGCGCCGGTCCGCTGGCCCTGGCCCGGGCGCACCGGGCGCACTCCGCCCGGCTGCTGATCGAGACGACGGACCTGTCGTTCACCGACATCGCGTTCGCGGCCGGGTTCGCGAGCGTGCGGCAGTTCAACGACACCATCCGGGCCGTGTTCGCCGCGACCCCGTCGGAGATGCGGTCCAAGCGCAAGGTCGTCGGCACGGCGGGGCGGATCACGCTGCGCCTGCCGTACCGGCCGCCGTTCGACGCGGCGGGGCTGCTCGCGCAGTTCCGGGCGTCGGCGATCCCGGGCGTGGAGCACGTCACCGACACCTCCTACGCGCGGTCGCTGCGCCTGCCGCACGGGCAGGCGACGGTGCTGCTGGAGCCCGCCGAGGGGTACGTGTCGTGCTCGCTGCGGCTGGGCGACCTGCGCGACCTGGGCAGCGCGGTGAGCCGGGTGCGCCGCCTGCTGGACCTGGACGCCGACCCGCAGGCCGTGGACGACTTCCTCGGCCACGACCCGCTGCTGCGCCCGCTCGTGGCGGCCCACCCCGGGGTGCGGCTGCCGGGGAGCGTGGACGGTGCGGAGACCCTGCTGCGGGCGCTGGGCCACGTGTCGCCCGGCGAGCCGCTGGACATCCCGGACGGGCCGGTGACCCACCTGTACCCGGCGCCCGCCGACGTCGACTCGCCGGTCGCGGCGGCGCTGGCGTCCGGGGCGCTGGTGGTGGACGTGGGGCGCGACGCCGACGAACTGGAGGCCGAGCTGTCCGCGTTCCCCGGTGTGGGTCCGGAGATCGCCCGGTACGTCGTGATGCGCGTGCTGGGCGCGCCCGACATCCCGCTGACCGCGGACAACAAGGCGTGGCGGCCCTGGCGGTCGTACGCCGAGATGCACCTCAGGAGGACCGCGTGAGCACCGCTTTTTCGTCCACTGTGGACACCCCGATCGGCCCCTTCACCGCCGTGGTGGCGTCGGACGGCGCCGTGCTGGCGAGCGGGTGGACGGCGTCCCTGGACGACCTGCTGCCGCAGGTGTCGCCGTCGCTGCGCCCGTCGGGCGTCAGCACCCGGAACGACCTGGGCGCGGTGACCCGGGCCGTGCGCGACTACCACGCGGGTGACCTGGCGGCGATCGACGACATCCCGGTGCGGCAGCGGTCCGGGGAGTTCATGGAGCAGGCGTGGACGGCGCTGCGGACGGTGCCGGCGGGCAAGCCGGTGAGCTACGCGGATTACGCCCTGCTCGCGGGTCGACCGTCGGCGGTCCGCGCGGCGGCTTCGGCATGCGCCCGCAACGCGGCGACCCTGTTCGTGCCGTGCCACCGGGTGGTGCGGACGGGCGGCGCGATCGGCAACTTCCGGTGGGGCGTGGCCGTGAAGCGGTGGCTGCTCGACCACGAGGTCAGTCCATGAGATCGGCCGCTTCAAGGACGCCGAGACCCCGACAACGGGGGTCCCCTGCTTTCATTCTGCCGGCCGGGTACGACATTTCCCCGCACGCCAGCCGCTGAGCTGCGGCTATGAGCGAAACGGGTGGCACGGCACACCGGGACAGGCGTTACCTGGACAGCATGACCTCCGTGCTGATCGGGGTGGAGAACATCTCCACGCCCAAGTGGGCCAAGGTGGGGCGCAAGGCCGCTACGGTCAGCCTCGGCAAGGCGTTGCGCAGCCTGCCCGAAGCGATCCGCGTGGTCATCCGGCTCGCCTGGCGGACCTCGCCGAAGCTCACCCTCGCCGCCGCCGCGGTGCACGTCCTCAGCGGGTGCGTGACCGCGTTCGGGCTGCTCGCCACGGCGGACGTCTTCGCCGCCCTCCTGCGCGACGAACCCACTCCGCAGCGGGTCGCCGAGTCGCTGCCCGCGCTGGCGGTCGTGGTCGGCTCGTACGCCGCGCGCGCCCTCCTCGACACCGCCGTGGCGGCCGTGGAGAGTTCGCTGCGGCCCAGGGTGTCGCGGGCGGCGAACGACGAGGTCACCGCCGTGCTGGTGCGGGCGGAGCTGCTGGCGTTCGAGGACGCCGACTTCCGGGAACTGGCCCGCCAGGGCGGTCGGCACGGCGTCCGCAGCCTGGAGAGCAGCCTGCGCTACCTGGCGGACCTGGTGTCGTCGTGCATCACGATGATCGCCGCGATCGTCACGGTCGGCCTGCTGCACCCGTGGCTGGCGCCCGCGCTGCTGCTCGCGGCGGTGGCGAACGCGTGGGCCTCGGCCCGGGTGTCCAAGCTGCGGTACGAGCACTTCCTGGACTCGGTCACCCGCAACATCCGCAAGGGCGTGGTCGAGGAGGTCGCCACCGACCGCGACTTCGCCCTCGAACGCCACGCCCTGACCCTCCAGGAACGCCTCCTGGCCGAGCACCGGCGGATCGCCGACTCCCTGATGGGCGACGAGATCCGCATGGCGCACAAGACGAACCTGGTCCGCCTCACCGGCCGGGCGCTCGCGGGCCTCGGCACCGGCTTCGCGTACGCGGTGCTCGGCGTGCTCCTGTACTCGGGCGGCATGGAGTTGGCGCTCGCCGGCACGGCCCTGCTGGCGATGCGCACCGGTTTCTCGTCCCTGTCGACCACGACCCGGGCGGTCAACGCGATCTACGAGGACTCGTTCTACATCGACTTCTACCGGAAACTGCTGGTCGAGGGCGCGGAACGGGCGCAGGGCTCGTCCCCCACGAAGGCCCCGGCGGACCCGGAGCTGATCACCCTGGAGCACGTCACGTTCCGCTATCCCGGCAAGGACACCCCCGCGCTGGACGACGTGAGCCTCACCGTCCGCCGCGGCGAGGTCATCGCGCTGGTCGGCGAGAACGGTTCCGGCAAGACCACCCTCGGCAAGGTCCTGACCGGCCTGTACCCGGTCGACGAGGGGGTGGTCCGGTGGGACGGCGTCGACCTGGCCGAAGCCGACAAGACCTCCGTGCACTCCTCCATCGCGGTCATCGCCCAGGACCCGGCCCAGTGGCCCATGACCGCCCGCCGCAACGTCACGGTCGGCCGGTTGGACCGGGAGGACGACGCGGCGTGGGAGGACGCCGTGCGGCGGTCGGGGGCGGACGAGGTCCTGGCCACCCTGCCCTCGGGCGCGGACACCGTGCTGTCCCGGCAGTTCAACGACGGCCAGGACCTGTCCGGGGGCCAGTGGCAGCGGATGGGGATCGCGCGCGGGATGTACCGGGACGCGGCGGTGCTGGTGGCCGACGAGCCCACCGCAGCGCTGGACGCGAAGGCCGAGGCGAGGGTGTTCGAGGGGTTGCGGGAGGCGGCGGCCAGACGGACGACCATCCTGGTGACCCACCGGTTGGCGAACATCCGCAACGCCGACCGGATCGTGCTGCTGGACAAGGGGAAGATCGTCGAACAGGGCACCCACGAGGAGCTGATGGCCCTGGAAGGCCACTACCACGAGCTGTTCGAGCTGCAGGCCGCCGCGTACCGGGGCGACCTGCTGTCGCCGACCGACGAGGCGGCCTAGCTCGTCAGGGCCTCGCGGGTGATCATGACCGGGTTGCCGTCCGGGTCGGCGACGAAGGCGACGCGTTCACCCCATGGGGTGTCGGCGGGTTCCAGCAGGACGGGATGCCCCTGCGCGGCCAGCTCGGTCACCGCCGCGTCGACGTCGTCGTGGTAGACGCACAGCTCGAAGCGGTGGCCCGCGGTCGGGCGTTGGGGACGGCCGTGCACGCCCCGGCCGTCCGGGGCGACCTGGCCCAGGCCCAGCCGCGAGCCGTCGGGCAGGGAGACCGCCACGTACACCGGGTCGCCCTCGGCGGGGAAGCGGTAGGTGATCGAGAAGCCCAGGGCGTCCTGGTAGAACGCCAGGGAACGGGTCAGGTCGTCGCAGACCAGCATGGGGAAAGCCGAGCGGTAGGTGCTCACGCCACCACCTCCAGGGACGAACCGCCGCGTGCTTTGCGGACCCGAAGCCTGGTCGGGATGCGTTGCCGCAGCTCTTCCACGTGTGACACCAGGCCTACCACGCGACCGCCGGCGCGGAGTTCGTCCAGGACCGTCATCACCAGTTCGAGGGTGTCGGCGTCCAGCGTGCCGAACCCCTCGTCGATGAACAGGGTGTCCAGCACCGCGCCGGACGCGACCACGTCGGAGAGGCCCAGGGCCAGGGCCAGCGACGCCAGGAACGACTCGCCGCCGGACAGGGTCTTGGTGGGGCGCTGGCGGCCGGAGTAGTCGTCGAGCACGTCCAGCCCCAGGCCGCCCCGGGTGCCGCGCGGACCGGCCTCCACGGAGTGCACGAACCGGTACCGGCCCTGGCTCATGCGTTCGAGGCGGGCGCTCGCGGCCACCGCGACCTCTTCGAGCCGGGCGGCCAGCACGTACGTGCGCAGGGTCATCTTCTTGGCGTTCTGGCCCTGGCCGTTGATCACGTCGGTGAGCGCGGCCAGTTCGGCGTACTCCGCCTCGACGGGCTCCAACTCCACCCACGCGGCGGCGAGCTGCTCGGCCAGCGCTTCGGCCCGGCGGGCGTCGCGGCGGGCGGCGGCCAACGCGGCCGCGGCCTGTTCGGCTTCGGCGGTGGCGGCGCGGAACGCGGACTCCGCGCCGGCCAGGTCGACCTCGGTGTCCGGGTCGACGTCGGGCAGTTCGGCCAGCACGGACTCGGCGGTGACCTTCGCGTCCTCGACCTTGCGGATGCGGGTCTCCAGGGCCTCGACCGCGTCGTCGGTGCGCACGGCGGCGACCGCGTCGGCGACGTCCGCGAAGCCCGCCTCGGCGGCCAGGCGGGACACCTCGACGCGCTGCTCGGCCAGGCGCTCCTCGCACTCGGCGACGGCGGTGCGGCGCTCGGCGAGGGTGGCCAGGGCGTCGGCGAGGTCGAGCAGGTGGGCGCGGCGGGCGGTGACGTCGGGGAAGTCGCCGCGGGCCTCCTCCAGGCGGTCGGCGCGTTCCCGGACGGTCTCGGACAGCTCGACGTGCCGGGTGGTCAGCTCGGCGACCTCGCGCTCCAGCGCGGCCCGGTCGGCGGTGGCGGCCTCGACCTGGCGCTCCAGTTCGGACAGTGCGGCGGCGCGCTGGTCCCGTTGGGCGGCAAGCCTTTTCACGGAGTCGTGTTCGGCCACGAGTGCGCCCGGGTCCTGGTCGCCGACCACCTCGCGCAGCGCCGCCAGCCGGTTTTCGGCTTCCTGCAACGACTTCTCGGCGGCGGCACGGCGGTCCGCGGCGGCCTGCTCGGTGTCGGCGGCCCGGTCCTCGTCGGCTCCGGTGACGGCGTTGAGCATCGGTTCGGCGGGCGTGGGGTGCTCCTTGGAACCGCACACCGGGCACGCGCGGCCCGCGCGCAGGGCGGCGGCGAGTTCGACGGCCATGCCGTCCAGACGCTGCTTGCGGACCTGCAACAGGACGTCCCGCGCCTTCTGGTGGGCATCGACGGCGACCCGCCGGGCATCGTCGGCAACCCGCACGGCGGTCTCGGCACCCGGGATCTCCTTGGCCGCCAACGCCTTCGCCGCGACCGCATCGAGCCGGGCGGCCGCCAGCGCGGCCTCTTCAGCCTCGGCACGGGCCGCGACGAGCCGATCGGGCACCTCGGCCAACGCGGTGACCAACCGATCCAACCGCTGAGCCGCCGACCGCGCACGCTTCTCCAACTCCACGAGCCGCCGCCGGTCCTCCCGCTGCCGCCGGGCCTCCTCGGCCAACCGAGTCAGCCCACCAGCCTCCTCCCGAAACCGCTCCCCCTCCGCCCGCAACTCCGCCGCGGCAACTCCAAGCCCGGCAGAATTGTCGTACCCCCCTGGGACAATGGAACCGGGGGCCGGAGGCCGCGCCCCAGCACTCCCGGAACCCGCGCCAAGCCCACCCGCGCCCGCACCAGACCCGCGCCCGCCGGCCCCGCCCGCGCCAGCACCAAGCCCGCCCGCGTAGCCCAAGTCGGCCAGCGCGCGAGCCGCAGCCGACTCCTGCGCAACCGCCGAAGACAGCGCCCGCTCCAGCCGCGCCACCGCATCCCGCGCCGGCACCACCACCGACGCCCGCCGCGCCGCGTCCCGCTCCCGCACCCAAGCCACCCGGTGCGGCTCGATCTCCGCACAACGCGCCAGAGCGTCCCGAGCCCCCCGCACCCGCGACACCCGCGCCGCCAACTCGTCCGCCCGACGCCAAGCCGCCTCCGCGGCCGACCGCGCCCCGGCCGTCTCCCGCGCCCGCGCGCAAGCCTCGCGCTCCGCCTCCGCCAGCCGCTTCACCAGCGAGCTGAGCCACTCCGGGTCGCCGCCGTCCTCCGGCACGTCCTCCCCGGACACCTCCGCCACCCGCTGCACCAGGTCCCGGTTGGCCAGCCGCAGCCGCTCCAACTCCCGCCCGCGCTCCACCCGCCGGTCGCGGAACCACTTCTCCACGTCCACGAACCGCTCGGTCCCGAACAGCCGCTCCAGCAGCTTCTCCCGCTCGGCGGTGTCCGCGCGCAGGAACCTCGCGAACTCGCCCTGCGGCAGCAGCACCACCTGGAAGAACTGCTCGGCGGTCATCCCGAGCAGGCCCTCGACCTCGCGCGCCACCTCGTCGACGCGGCTGTGGCCCTCGCCGTCCCACCCGCTGATCCAGGTCAGCGACGCCTTCGCGTTCTGCCGGGTGAACCCGTCGCCGCGCTTCTTCGGCCGGTCGTACTCCGGGCTGCGCACCACCCGGAACCGCCGCCCGCGCACGGTCAGCTCCAGCGCGACCTCGGTCGCGGTGTCCCGGTCCGCGTAGTCGCAGCGCAGCCGCTTCGCCTCGTTGCGCGCCCCCGGCACCCGGCCGAACAGCGCGAACGCCACCGCGTCCAGCAACGTCGTCTTGCCCGCGCCGGTGTCGCCGTGCAGCAGGAACAGCCCGTCCGCGCCCAGCAGGTCGAAGTCCACCACCTCGCGGCCCGCGTAGGGGCCGAACGCGGTGACCTCCAGCCGGTGCAGCTTCACGACGCCTCCTCCCGCGCCGCCGCGGCGATCGCCTCCCGCAGCAGGAGCAGTTCACGCTCGTTGGGCGGCTCGCCCCGCACGTCCTCCAGGAAGCAGCACCCGATCTCCTCGTCGCTGCGCCCCCGGATCCGCTCGGCGAACCGCAGCTCGCCGACCCGCCCGCCCTCCGGCCGCCACTCCACGTGCACCGCGTGCGGGAACCGGGTCTGCAAATGGCGCAACGCGTCCAGCGGCCGGACCGGGTCGGTCAGCACCGCCGACACGAAGTGGTCCTCGACCGGCGTGTGGTCGGGGTCGGCCAAAAGCTCTTCAAGGCCGCCGGTCAGCGTCGACAGCCGCCGCGGCACGGGCAGCATCCGCCGCTCCACCCCCGCCAGCCCCGACCCGTCCACCTCGACCAGCCACACCGACTTGACCTGCTGGGACTCCGAGAACGAGTACGCCATCGGGCTGCCCGAGTAGCGCAGGCCGTCCGCCAGGGTCTGCTGGCCGTGCAGGTGCCCCAGCGCCACGTAGTCCACACCCGCGAACACCCCGGCCGGCACGTCCTGCACCCCGCCGACCGCGATCGTGCGCTCCGACTCGCTCGGCTCGCCACCGGTCACGAACGCGTGCGCCAGCACCACCGACCGGGTGTGTTCGCGCGCCGCGAGGTCCTCCCGGACCCGGCGCATCGCCTCGGTCAGCACCGCCTCGTGCCCCCGGCCCTCGACGCCCAGCGCGTGCCGCGCGGTCTCCGGCTCCAGGAACGGGATGCCGTACACCGCGACCGGCCCGTGCGCGTCGCTGAACAGCACCGGCTCGTGCAGTTCGGCGACCCGGGTCCGCAGGTGCAGCCCGCCCGCCGCGGCGAACCCGCCGAACAGGCCCAGCCGGGCGGCGGAGTCGTGGTTGCCGGGCGTGACGACGACCTGGGCGCCGGCCGCGCGGATGCGTTCCAGCACGCGCGTGCACACGGCGATCGCCTCGGCGTTGGGCACCGCCCGGTCGAACAGGTCGCCGGAGACCAGGACCACGTCGACCTTCTCGTCGGACACGAGGTCGGCCAGCCCGCCCAGCACCGCTTCCTGCTCGGCGAGCAGGTCGCGGCCGTGGAACGTCCGTCCCACGTGCCAGTCGGACGTGTGCAGCAACCGCATGGCGGCCCACGCTAGGGGCGGTCGCCGGCCGTCCCCGGTAACCGACTCGGCGTGTCGCTCGAACGTGTGATCGGGTCCACGTGCGCGATGATCGGGGTCATGACAGCGGTCCTCACGACGGCGGCGGTGGTCGTCGCGCTCCTGCTCGCCGGTGCGCTCGTGTTCGTGTGGCGGCTCTACCAGGACGGCATCCGGCGCACGGACGCCGCGCTGGCCGCCGTGCAGAAGGAACGGGAGCGGGGTGACGCCACCTACCTCGCGCTCCAGCGCTACGAGGTGGCGTTCTCGTCCGTCAGCGGGCGCGGTGAGCTGGGCGAACGGGTGCTGGTGGAGACGGCGCGGGCGCTGGGGCTGCGCGAGGGCGTGCACTTCCGGCTCCAGGTGGACGTCGCCGGCGGCGGCTCGGTGCGGCCGGACCTGGTGCTGGAGGTCGGCGGCGGCCGGCAGGTGCCGGTGGACGCGAAGATGAGCATGGCCACGTGGGCGGAGGCGGTGGAGACCGACGACCCGTCCGAGCGGGCCGACGCGCTGCGCGTGCACGTGCGCAACATCCGGGCGCGGGCGGCGGAGTTGGCGGGCAAGGGCTACCAGCGGTGGGCGGACGCGATCTACGGGACGGTCATGTTCGTGCCCAACGACGGGGCCGTGGTGGCGGCGTTGGACACCGACCCGGAGCTGCTGCGGTGGCTGCTGGACCGGCGGGTGTTCCTGTGCGGGCCGACCGGGTTCGCGGTCATCGCCTCGGCCGCTTTGTTCGCGGTGACCGACCGGGCGTTGGCCGACGACGTGGAGCAGGTGCGGGCGCAGGCGTCGTCGGCGCACCGGGCGGCGGACGCGGCGATCGACGCGGTGAACCTGTCCAGCACGCACTTGCAGCGGTTCTTGTCGGCGCGGCGGCGGGAGTTGGACGCGTTGGAGGGGTTCCGGGCGGCGGTGGAGCCGTTGACGGCGGCGTCGTCCAGTCCCAAGCCCGTGGCGGTCGTCCGGCGGTCTGAAGAGGGCGTCAGTGCACCCTTGGAGGCTCGGGAGGCGTAATAGAGTGTGTTGGCACTGCGAGCCGAACGAGGAGTTGGCGTGACCGCTGCAACGCGCGAGCCGGAGGACGAGGAGCTGGACGCCGTCCGCTGGAACGACCGCGCCCTCTTCGGCTCCTTCCGGGGTCTGCCCTGGTGGGCCGCGGTGCTCATCACGTTCGTGCTGGCGATCGTGGGGACGTACATCGACGTGACGTCCGCCGCGAAGACCGTGGGGTGGGTGTTCGCCATCACGTTCTTCGTGGGTGCGGTCGGGGCGGTGGTGTTCGTGGAGCGCCGGTCGATGTTCGGCCCGGTCGTGCAGCCGCCGCTGGTGCTGGCGATCGTGGTGCCGCTGGTCGTGGTGTTCACGTCGGGCCTGCCGTCGGGCGGGTTGACGGCGATCGGGCTGGGGCTGGGCAAGCCGCTGATCGACGGGTTCCCGGCGATGGCCATCACCACCCTGTGCACGGTCCTGATCGGCATCCTGCGGGTGTCGACCCAGAAGGACCCGAACCGCTTGACCAGGGAAGAGAAGCGCGAACTCAAGCGCCGCGACCCGGCCGAGGACCGCCCCAAGCGCCGCGACCCCGCCGCCACGTCCGACGAGGACCGCCCCCGCCGCAAGAAGCCCGCCTCCGGCACGCCGGCCGCCCCGGCTTCCGCCTCGGACGAGCCGCGCCCGAAGCGCCCCCGCCCGGCTGGTGAGGGCCGCCCGTCCGGCGACCGCCCACGCCGCCCCCGCGACCCGTCCAAGGGCGACCGCCCGGCCCAGCGCAAGCCCCGCCCGCGCACCGACGACTGACACACCCACGAACGACGACCGCCCCGGCACGGCGGGCAGCCGGCCGGGGCGGTGACTGTGGGAACTCAGGTCAGCGGACCATGTCCTTGCGGAGTTCGCGGGGCAGGGCGAAGGCGATCTTCTCGTTCGCCGTCGTGATCTCCTCGACCTCGCCGTACCCGTGCCCGGCCAGGAACTCCAGCAGCTCCATCACCAGGATGTCCGGCACCGAGGCACCGCTGGTCACGCCGACCGTCGTCACACCCTCCAGCCACGCCGGGTCCACCTCGGAGGCGTAGTCGACCAGGTACGACGCCTTCGCGCCCGCCTGCAGCGCCACCTCGACCAACCGCACCGAGTTCGACGAGTTCTTCGACCCCACGACCAGCACCAGCTCGCACTGCGGGGCCATCGTCTTCACCGCGGTCTGCCGGTTGGACGTGGCGTAGCAGATGTCGTCCGACGGCGGTTCCTGCAGGTCCGGGAAGCGCTCCTTGAGCTGCCGCACGCGCACCATGGTCTCGTCCACCGACAGCGTGGTCTGGGACAGCCACACCACCTTGGACGGGTCGCGCACGGTCACCTTCTCGACGTCCTCGGCGGTGTCCACGAGCTGGATGTGGTCGGGCGCCTCACCGGACGTGCCCTCGACCTCCTCGTGGCCCTCGTGGCCGATCAGGAGGATGTCGTAGTCCTCGCGCGCGAAGCGCTTGGCCTCGTTGTGGACCTTGGTCACCAGCGGGCAGGTGGCGTCGATGGTCTTCAGGCCGCGCTCGGCCGCCTCGGCGTGCACCATCGGCGACACGCCGTGCGCGGAGAACACCACGAGCGCGCCCTCGGGCACCTCGTCCGTCTCGTTGACGAAGATCGCGCCCCGCTGCGACAGGGTCTCCACGACGTGCTTGTTGTGGACGATCTCCTTGCGCACGTACACCGGGGCGCCGTACTGCTCCAGCGCCTTCTCGACGGTGACGACCGCACGGTCCACGCCTGCGCAGTAGCCGCGCGGCTTGGCCAGGAGCACTCGCTTGTCCATGCCACCAGGGTACGGGCGCGTCGGAGCTAGGCATCCTCAGGGAGACTGCGGCAGGCTAGGCACCATGAAGCCACTGCCGCTGCCGGTCCGCCTCGCCGCGGGACTGGCGGTCACCGCCGTCGAGCAGGCCCGGAAGCTCCCGCAGCAGCTCGCGGGGCTCCCGGTGACCGTGGTCAGCGAGGCGTTGCAGCTGTCCATGCGGGTCCAGCAGACGGTGACGGAACTCGCAATCAAGGGCGACGACGCGCTGGCCGTGCTGCGGCCGGTCGAGGAGGAGCCCGAGTGGGCCACGTTCGACGAGGACGAGGAACTCGACGAGCCGGAGGACGAGCCCGACGAGGAGCCCGCGCACGACCCGTGGGAGGCTGAGGAGCAGGCGCTGGCCGCCGAACCGCCCGCCGCGCTGCCCAACTACGACGAGCTGACGCTGCCCCAGCTGCGCGCCCGGCTGCGCACGCTGTCCGCCGACGACCTGCGGCAACTGCTGGAGCACGAGCGCACCCACGCGGGCCGCCCCGAGTTCACCGGCATGCTCGCCCGCCGCATCGCCAACCTGGACGCGCCGAGCAACCCGGGCAACCCGAGCACCGAAGCGCAGCAGTGACCGACGAGAAGTCCACACCGGAGAACCCCTGGCCGGTCCGCACGGTCGCGCGCAAGATCTTCGACTGGATCAACCGGCTCGGCGACGTCTGGGTCGAGGGCCAGGTCACGCAGCTGTCCGCCCGCCCGGGCACGGCGACGGCGTTCCTGACCCTGCGCGACCCGTCGGTCGACATGTCGATGACGCTCACCGCGCCCGTCGGCATGGTCCGCGAGCTGCAGCTGGCCGAGGGCAGCCGGGTGGTCGTCCACGGCAAGCCCAACTACTTCCCCAACCGCGGCACGCTGAGCCTGCGCGTCGACGAGATCCGCCAGGTCGGCATCGGCGAGCTGCTGGCCCGCATCGAGCGGCTGAAGAAGCTGCTGGCCGCGGAGGGGCTGTTCGACCCGCGCCGCAAGCGCCGGCCGCCGTTCCTGCCGAACAAGATCGGGCTGATCACCGGCCGCGCGTCGGCCGCCGAGCGGGACGTGCTGACCAACGCCCGCGCCCGCTGGCCCGCCGCCCGGTTCCGCGTGGTCAACGTGGCCGTGCAGGGCGCGCCGGCGGTGCCGCAGATCCTCACCGCGCTCTCCACACTCGACCGCGACCCCGAGGTGGACGTGATCGTGCTGGCCCGCGGCGGCGGCAGCGTGGAGGACCTGCTGCCGTTCTCCGACGAGGCGCTGTGCCGAGCGGTGTCCCAGGCCCGCACACCGGTGCTGTCGGCGATCGGCCACGAGCCGGACACCCCGCTGGTGGACCACGTGGCCGACGTCCGCTGCTCCACGCCGACCGACGCCGGCAAGCGCGTCGTGCCCGATGTGGCGGAGGAAACCGAACGGGTCCGGCAACTGCGCGACCGCAGCCGCCGCGCCCTGCACGGGTGGGTCGACCGCGAGCGCAAGCTGCTGGCCGCACTACGCACCCGACCTGCGCTTTCAGACCCTTACGGCCCCTTGGACCGGCGCGCTCAGGACGTCGGGCAGTGGCGCGAACGCGGCCGGCGCGCGGTCCGGAACAGACTCGATTCAGAAACATCCGCCCTGATCGCCACCACCGCCCGCTTGACGACCCTCGGACCTGCCGCCACGCTGGCGCGTGGGTACGCCGTGGTGCAGCTCGTCACGCCCGACGGGGTGGACGGTGTGGTCCGGTCGGTCGCGGACGCCCCGGCGGGTGCCCACCTCAGGGTTCGCGTCGCAGACGGGGCCTTGCACGCGGTCGTCACGGAGGAAGGAGGCGGAGGTGCCCAACCCGGCACGTGAGCCCACGTTCCTGCCCTTGACGATGTCCGCCGCCGGTGACGCGGACGACGAGGGCGCACGCACCGTGCGCGACCGCGCCGAGGCGGCGGACCGGGCGGCGGCGGACTGCTGGCTGTCCCTGGTCGCGGGCTGCACGACGGGCGGGCAGACGCTGATCAACCGGCTGCACGACCTGTCCGAGGCGACCTCGTCCTACGCCGGGATGCGCTGGTGGCTGTCGCACGGCTCGGTGCACCGCAGGCGGGTCGTGGAGGCCGAGCACCGCATCGACGACGCCGTCCGCGAAGGTGACGGAGCGGAGTTCGCCGAGGCGTTCGTCGGCTACGACCAGGCGGTGGCCACCGTCGTGGTGCACGTCCAGAACCGATTGGGGAAGTTGTCGTCTTGACCGACGAGATTGGCTACGAGCAGGCCCGCGATGAGCTGGTCGAAGTCGTGAAGCGGCTGGAGCAGGGTGGTCTGTCGCTGGAGGAGTCGCTGGCGCTGTGGGAGCGCGGCGAGGCCCTCGCGAAGACCTGTGAACGGCAGCTCGCGGGCGCTCGCGAGAGGATCGATCAAGCACTCGCTGTGACCGAGGAGGACGTGGCCGACGCCTGACACCGTGCGAGGATTGGCCTACCGGCCGGTACCCGCAGGAGGAGCGTCATGGTGTCCAGCAGCAGCCCGTCCGAGCGTCGTCGCGAAGCCCCCGACCGGAACCTCGCGCTCGAACTCGTGCGGGTGACCGAGGCGGCGGCGATGGCCGCCGGCCGCTGGGTGGGGCGCGGCGACAAGAACGGCGGCGACGGCGCGGCGGTCGACGCCATGCGCAAGCTCATCGGCACGGTCTCGATGCGCGGCGTGGTCGTGATCGGCGAGGGCGAGAAGGACGAGGCGCCCATGCTGTTCAACGGCGAGGAGGTCGGCAACGGCGACGGCCCGGAGTGCGACGTCGCGGTGGACCCGATCGACGGCACCACGCTGATGTCCAAGGGCATGCCCAACGCCCTGGCCGTGCTGGCGGTGGCCGAGCGCGGCGCGATGTTCGACCCGTCCGCGGTCTTCTACATGGAGAAGCTCGCGGTCGGCCCGGAGGCGGCGGACGTCATCGACATCACCGTGCCGATCGCCGAGAACATCCGCCGGGTGGCGAAGGCCAAGCACAGCGACGTCCACGACGTGACGGTCTGCATCCTGGACCGCCCCCGCCACGAGACCCTGGTCCACCAGGTCCGCGAGGCGGGCGCCCGCATCCACTTCATCTCCGACGGCGACGTGGCCGGCGCCATCTCCGCGGCCCGCCCGAACACCGGCATCGACCTGCTGGTGGGCATCGGCGGCACCCCCGAGGGCATCATCGCGGCGGCGGCCCTGAAGTGCATGGGCGGCGCCATCCAGGGCCGGCTGTGGCCGAAGGACGACGAGGAGCGCCAGAAGGCCATCGACGCCGGCCACGACCTGGACCGGGTCCTGACCACCAACGACCTGGTCCGCGGCGACAACGTCTTCTTCTGCGCCACGGGCGTCACGGACGGCGACCTGGTCCGCGGCGTCCACTACCGCGCGGGCGGCTGCACCACGCAGTCCATCGTGATGCGCTCGAAGTCCGGCACGGTCCGCATGATCGACGGCTTCCACCGCCTGACCAAGCTCCGCGAGTACTCCTCGGTCGACTTCGACCCCAAGCCAACCGACGAGCCGGTCCTCCCCCCACTCCCGTAACCACCGCGCCGCAGGCGCTGCTTTTGCGCCGCAGGCGCTGCTTTTGCGCCGCAGGCGCTGCTTTTGCGCCGCAGGCGCTGCTTTTGCGCCGCAGGCGCTGCTTTTGCGCCGCAGGCGCTGCTTTTGCGCCGC
>NZ_JAPSLK010000110.1 GCF_031180885.1 Saccharothrix sp. | reverse complement strand
AGGACAACGTGATCGTGATGATCCACGACGTGGCCACGAACCCCAGCAGCACGAGCACGAAGATCTTGCCGCGCCAGAACGGCAGCAGGTCCTCCAGCATCGCCACCGAACCCTGCCCGTGCGGGCTCTCCCGAGCCACCCGCCGGTACATCGGCAACATGCCCAGCAGCGTCAACGCCACGATCAGCAGCGTCGCCAACGGCGACAGCGCGCCTGCGGCCAACGCCGCGATCGCGGGCAGGTAGGACAGGGTGGAGAAGTAGTCCACGCCGGTCAGGCACATCACCTTCCACCAGGCCTGCGGCTCGGCGTGCGCCTCGTCGCTCTCCGGGCCGACCACCGGCTGGACCCGGTGCTGCAACAGCCACCGCCCGAACGCCGTGGCCGGCGGGCTCGGCCGTACCGGGCTGTCGACCCTCGGCGGTACGTCGGCGGTGCCGGTCATGCCACATCTCGCCGTTGATGTCGTGGATACGCCCCAGAATGGACGGGCCAGGCCGCCGACGTGAGGTCGAAGGGACGGTAGACCGTCACCGGACCGGGTGATGCCCATGACAGCATCAAGATTCCGTAAGGGAGCTTGCGCCGCGCCCGGCGCGGGTGCGGCGGACCGATGGCTGCTCGCACAGGTGCTAGCGCAGGGCCCAACCGTAGCGCCGGTACCTGGTCCTGCCGACGCTGCCGAAGCGCGGTCGCTGGTCGACGTGCTGGATGAGGCGGGACGGTCGCGGCTCGGTCCGGACCGGGGACGCGGAATCACCCTGGTGGCGCGGCTGTCCAAGGATTGGGGCGTGCGACAGCTCGATGTCGGAAAGTCGGTGTGGGCGGTCGTCGGCTGCGGCGCTGCCGAGGGTTGTGCCCGTCTCGACCGGGACGGGCCGCACACCCACCTGGAATGAGGCGGTCTCCGTGCCGGTCAGGTCGTCGAGCCGGTGCGCAGGGCCGCCACGGCGTCGGCGGTGGTGGCGTGGATGAGCAGCAGGGCGTCCACGCCGGTGGCCTCCAGCGGGCGCAGCACCGCCCGGCTGTGCGCGGCCACCGCCAGCACGACGCCGTGACGTTCCGCTTCGGTCTGCGCCCTGACCAGCGCGGACAGCCCGGACGAGGCCAGGAAGGTCACCTCGGTCAGATCGACCACCAGTCCGGCCTGCGCGCTCGCCACGCCGCGCATCACCTCGGCACGCATCGCCTCGGCGTTGGACATGTCGATCTCACCGACGAGGCGGATCACCGGCACCCCGTCCATCGTCGCCGTGGCGACCGAAAACACGCCGTCACCACTTGCCACAACGTCTCCCGTCCCGACTGCCACCCGCGCGGGCGCCTCCACCGAGCCTATCCGCCCAGGTCAGGGTCACACACCGCGACGCACGAAGGAACGGCCAAAACCGGCGACACGACGGAAAGTCGCCGTTCACGTTCGTCCGCGACTCTTCAGTCGCACAGCCGGCCTCCGGCACGAGGATGTCAGGGACATCGGAGCAGACGGAGCACATCGTGGCCTCAGACGAGTACCACAGCGACCCTCTGGTCGCCGACACCGTGATCAGGCTTGCGGCGGAGTTCGGCGGGCGGGTGCCGCGCCGCGTCGTGGCGAGCACCGTCGTTGCCGCCCGGCGGGACCTGGAAGGGCAGGTCGCGCCGGAGGCCGTAGCGGAGATGCTGCACCGCTTGGCCCACCACCGGCTCGACCGGAGGCCCAGGTGGGCAGACCGATAACGCCGGACCTCCGGTCCCATGCCGCATCCGATCGAGCGAGCACCGGATCCGCCCTGGCCCGAGCCGGTCTACCGGAAGCCGACGAGGAACCCGGCCGCCGCACCAACAGCGCTCACCACAGCGGTGTTCGCTCCCCGTACCCGCGGCGACGTGTTGACGGCGGGGCTGGACGGGATCTCCGAGAATCAGGCCACCGGTGGTCCCGGCGACGGTGTTCGCGATGCTACCGACCGTGCCGGTCCAGTTGACCGTCCCTGTGCCGGCGTCGTCGCCGACCGGCGAGTGTGGCGGTCACCGTGGCGAAGAGCCGCAAGCCCCCAGACCTCCGGCTCTCCGCCAGCGGCGGTGCCGGCGACACCGAGCATGCCGGCACGCGGTTGGCCGCCGCCACAGCCGCAAGGTCACCGCACCGATCCGACATCGCCTGGCACGATTCCCGCCACCATCGGACCACCCGCCGGACACGCCGTCGAGCGAACGCCCGACCGGTCACGCCCACGGTCACGACCTTCGCGAAGCGACGCTCCTCGAGGAGTGTCCGGTAGCGAACCCGCCAGGGAGGCGATGCCTCGTTGCCGCGTACCGCGACGGCGCTGTGCATCGGCACCGTGGAGCATCCGCCTGTGCCGCAGCTCCCCCGGGAGCGGCTCCACTTCACGTCCGCCGGTTCTCCAGCACGTGGGGGAAATCAATGCCCGTAGGGCCGACGCAGCCGGGGATGTGGTGGGCTGGTTGGGTGACGCGATCGGGTGGTCCGTGGACGCGGCTGGAGGTGCTGCCCGAGCGGCATGCGGTGCTGTTGCGGGTGGGCGGTGAGATCGAGCAGGCCACTGTGCTCGTCCTCGACTGGGGTGTGCGGCAGGCGTTGCCGGCCGCCGCCCAGGCCCGCGCCGAGCGGGTGCTGCTCGACTTGGACGAAGTGGTTTTCCTGGGCTCAGCCGGCCTGGCCGCGGTGATCCGCGGCCACCACGACGCGGCCCGCCGCGGCGTCGGCCTCGTGGTCGTCGTGGCCGCCGACCACCAGGTGGCCAGACTCCTGACGGTCGGGGAGGCCGACCAGGTCGTGGAGATCGCGAATTCGGTCGAGCAAGCTCTCACCGGCCGCTGACCGTGCGCCTCGACCTCTGGCCGCTTTGGTACGCGGCGTCGGTGGCGGGCACGCCACGTGCGGCCGGCCGCACGCAACGCGCCGGGTCGTGTGCCCGTCTGCCATGCTTGCGGGGTGCGCCGTGTGTTCCTGGACGCCGAGGGCAACCTCCGTCCCGTCGTCCTCGTGGGGTTGCTGGTGTCCGTGCCCGCCGCGGTGCTCGCGCTGGCGGCGTGGGGCACCTGGGCAGCGATCGTGTGCGCGGCGGGCCTGCTCGCTGCGGGCCTGGTCGCAGCCGTGCGCTACGGCTGAGCCGGGTGACAGGGACCCGGAGCGATCGTCACGCGGCCGTGGGCACGGCCACGCGTTCACCCGACACACGCCCGACAGCGGCGTCCCACTCGTGGCCGGCGCGCGTCAGCGACCGGCCGTCCGGGCAGGGTCCGACCGGCGTGGTGAGCGCGGCGGCGGGCCTTTCAGCCGCGGCCACCCTCACGTTCGTCCTGCTCTTCGCCTTCCCGATCCACCGGCGTGGTCACCGGGACCGGTAAGGGCTGCTCGGCAGGAGGCTGCTGGGTCGGCGGTGGCGGCGCGCCAGTGGGTGTCGCTGACTGCCGCTCGGTGCGGGCCGGTGGCCGGTACTGGGTCGCCTCCTCAACCGGCCCGGCGACGCCAGTCGGCGGGGTGGGGTCTCCGTGGTCGATCCGGTCGTCGTGGGAGGCACGGTAGGCTGCGTCTCAGGGGATGTCGTGGTGCTCACCGCTGTGTCGGTGCGACCGCCCGGCGGGTGCCCACCGGGATGCAGGACCGGGTCGAGGTGGTCCGCGTTGAACAGCGTGACGGCGGCGAGGGTCACCAGGGCGGCTGCCGCGGCCAACAGGCGAGGTACGTGGGGCGCGTTGGCCGCGTCGGGTGAGCCGGCGGTGGGTTGGGTGGTCGCCGCCGGGGTGTTCGACCGGCCGCGCCCGCCTCGGCCAACGCCTGCGCACAGTCGGCGGCGGTGGGGCGTCGGCGAGGGGCCAGGGCCGTCATGGCAGTGAGCAGCTCGCGCAACACCGCCGGCAGGTGCGCGGGGATGCGGGGCGCGCGGTGCAGGCGGGCCAGCGCAGACTCCGCGTCACCGCCCGGGTACTCGGCGCGTCCGGTCAGGCACTCCAGCAGCACCAGGCCCAGGGCGTAGACGTCGGCGGGCGGGCCGACCTCGCCGCCGCGGACCTGTTCGGGCGCCAGGTAGGCAGCGGTGCCCAGCACCAGCCCCGAGCGGGTGAGCCTGGTCGCCTGCGCCTGCATCGCCAGACCGAAGTCCGCCAGGTAGACACGGCGCCCGTCGCGGTCGAGCAGGATGTTGGACGGCTTGACATCCCGGTGCACTACACCGTGCCGATGCACATGGGCCAACACGGTCGCGGCCTGGAAACCGACCTCGGCGACCGCCTACACCGCCAGCGGTTCACACATCCTGCGGCGCAGCGTGCCACCCCCGACCGGCTGCATGACCAAGAACGGCCGCCCCGGAACGCCCCCGTGTCGTACACCACCACCATGCCGGGGCAGCTCAGGCCTGTCAGCACGCGGACCTCCCGGTCGAGCCTGACCCGGTCCTCCGGCGTCGCCGAGCCGTGGAACAGCTTGATCGCGACCGTGCGCTCCAGCCTCGTGTCGAACCCCTGGTAGACCTCCGCCATGCCCCCGGCGCCGTAGAGCCCGCCCAGCGCGTACCGGCCGTCGATCACCTCACCGGTCAGTTGCCCTTCCCACGTACCGCTACCTCCGCCGGGCTCGGCCGACTGCCCCACCTCCAGCCGGACCGTACCGCCGAGGACCGATACCGCGACCGCGCGCCGACCTCGACTTCCCCGCCGGCCGACCGCATCCTGCCGGGCCAGACACGTTGGCCGGCACCACGGTGCACGGATCGCGAGCCGCCCACACCTTCGGCATCCCGCAGGGTCGGGTCCCGCCCGGCGCACCTACGACGGACGTCGCACAAGCTGTCGGCCACCGGCCGCCAGCAGCACGCGGCGGCAGGCTACTCGGCGGTCAAGTAGGCCCTGCACGCTGCACCGAGACCGACGTACTCGGTGCTGACCTCCGTCTGGATCTCCTTGAGAGAGTTCAGCGCGGCGCGGAACTCCGGGCTCTCCGGCCGTTGCGCCGCAACAGAAAGCTCCAGCAGCGCATCCGGGATCGACCGTTTCGGAGTCGCCGGACCGGGACCCGTCATGGTCTCGACGATGCCGGCAGGAGCCACGAGCAGCAGTGCGGTCTCCGCCTGGAGACGGGACTTCTCGACGGCCAGCGCCCGATCCCGCGCGTCGGCCAGGAAAGCCGGTGACGTGCTCCGGATCGCCTCCGCCAGCAGGGATATCACGTTCCTGGTCTCACGAGTCAACTCCAGCCATCCCGATTTGACCTCGTCCCGCAGCCGGATTTGGCGATCGTGCGCCAGTTGCTGATTCGTGGTCACGAGAGAACCGGTGAGCCCCACGACCGATCCGAGCAACGCCGCCGCGGCCGCGATGATCGCCGTCACCAACGTCGATCTCTCCGCGCTCACCCGCGCCACCCTACGCGCCGCCTCCCCGCCCGCACAGTCATCCCGAGGCGACGCATGCCCGGGTCGACGACGACGCCGGGGTGCCAGAGCCGTCGGACGCGCAGCACCCCGGTCAGCATCGGAAGCGTGAACTCGCCGCACCCGGTTTCCGGGCTGCTCGCGAGGAAAGCACGGACCCGGTCGAGCGTGGCCTTCCTGTCCCGGTCCGCCATGACCAGCATCCCGGCACGCGTCCCGAGCGTCGCGACCAAGGAATCAGCGGTACGGCGCTGCCCGTGCGGGAACTCGGCCTGCTCCGGCGACCCGAACCAGGCAACCGGGCCGTCGTCCGCACGATGCACGTCCACCGTCGCGACCCGCCACCCGCTCAACGTGTCCCGCAGCCCGATCGCCGCACTCCCGCTGACCCGCTCAAGTCCCCGGTCGGCGGTCGCGGCTATCGGGCTGGCGTTGGCGGGGCGGGCGGGTGCCCGGCTGTGTGCGATGCTCGACGTCAAGTCCTGCCGCAGCACGGTGCTGCGGCGAGTCCGGGAGCTGCCCGATCCCACGTCGGCGACTCCCAGGGTGGTCGGGATCGACGAATACGCCCTGCGCAAGGGCCACGTATACGGCACGATCCTGGTCGACGTGGAGACCCGCAGACCGATCGACCTGTTACCCGACCGGGAAGCCGACACGGTCGCGGCCTGGCTGTCGGACCGCCCCGGTCTCGAGATCGTCTGCCGCGACCGTGCCACGTTCTATGCCGAGGCCGCCACCACCGGCGCCCCGCATGCGGTGCAGGTCGCAGACCGCTGGCATCTCTGGCACAACCTGGTCGAAACCGTCGAGCGGTGCGTCTCCCGCCACACCGCATGCATCCGTGCCGCCGCAGGTACGACCGGTGAGTCGACGCCTTCCGACACCCACTCGCACTCCCAGGTCGAACACGAACCGGACTCGCCCTGGCCGACCGGACACCGGTTCGCCGACCGCATCCGCGCCACCCACGCCGCCGTGCACGAACTGCTCACCGCCGGTCACAGCCAGCGCGCCATCGCCCGGCAATTCCGAAGTAGTCGAAGGCCACGTCAACCGCCTCAAGATGATCAAACGCCAGATGTACGGGCGGGCGGGCTTCCAGCTACTCCGCAAACGGGTCCTGCTCTCCTAACATTCAGTGACCGCTCCACAGAACTTGAGCCAGAGCCAGAAGTGACCTCCATAGCCATCCGGACCGGGCGCGCCCGCTTAGGAGGTGTACGACAGGACCCCGGCCAACGCCGTCCTGCTCCCCCTCGCGGACGTTGATCACCGCACCGGCGTCCTCCGGCGCGACGCGGGCGAATGCGCCGCCGTACCCGGTCGGGATGAGGAACACACCCCACGTGGCGATCCAGTACTGCACCACCCCGGTGTCGAAGTCCACCACCGGCTCCCGAGTCGGGACAACCCTGCGCTGGACCACGTGGCCTCCGGCCTTCCGCTCATCTAGTGGCGCGTCTCGGAGGGTTGACCCGGTAACCGGTCCTGTGAGCTGATCGGCCAATCTGGTTCCGCATGTCGAGTGCGGGAGGTGGTTGTGGCTCGTCGTCCGAGCGTGTTCGTGAGGCCCTTGTCGATGGAGGAGGGTCGGAAGCTGCAGCGGGTCACCAGGACCGCGAAGGATCCGGTGCGGTTGCGCCGGGCGATCGTGGTGCTGGTGTCCGGCCAGGGCCAGGCGGTCCGGGACATCACCTCGTTGATGCAGGTGAGCGAGGACTGCGTGCGGGATGTGATCCACGCGTTCAACGAGCGGGGGTTCGCGGCGCTGGACCCAAAATGGAGCGGCGGGCGGAGTCGGACGATCGGTGAGGCGATCCGTGAACGGATCTGCCTGATCGTCCGCACTGCGCCCGCCGACTGGGGCATCACCGCGTTCTCCACCTGGTCGCTCGCCAAACTTCGCGACCATCTGCTCGACCGCGGGACCGTGGCCACGGTCAGCCGGGAGACGCTGCGGCGCATCCTGCGCGACGGCGGCGTGTCCTGGCAGGCCACCACCACATGGAAGGCCTCCACCGACCCGGACTTCCTCGCGAAGATGCACCGGATCCTCGACCTCTACGATCACCCGCCCGCCGACGGACGCGTGATCTGCCTGGACGAGTTCGGACCCCTGAACCTGGTGCCGCGCAGGGGGAAAGCCTGGCGGCCCGTCACGTCGCCACGCCGATCACGGGCCACCTACAACCGTCGGCACGGCGTGATGCACATGCTCGCCGCGCTGGACCTGGCCACCGGGAAGATCCTCTACCGGATCCGGCGCCGCAA
>NZ_JAPSLK010000060.1 GCF_031180885.1 Saccharothrix sp. | reverse complement strand
GCGCCAGCACGTCGCGGTCCAGCCCGGCGCGCTCCAGCCCGGCGCGCTCCAGCCCGGCGCGCTCCAGCCCGGCGCGCTCCAGCCCGGCGCGCTCCAGCCCGGCGCGCTCCAGCCCGGCGCGCCCCAGCCCAGCGCGCCCCAGCCCAGCGCGCCCCAACCCGGCGCACGCCAGCCCAGCCCAGCGCCCCTACCCGGCGCAGCCCTACCAGACGCACCTCACCCGAAGCCCCACCGCGCGCACACCCGACACCCACCGCGCACCCACTCGCCGAACCACAGGTTTGGCACTCGTGATCAGCGGGTAGAGCCGTTCCGGGCTCCGGTGGTTGCGGCACCTGATCATCGGGCCTACGTTCGTTCCACCCGCCGAGCCGTGCCGCGGTCCGGCGGGTGGGGCACGACGAGGTGCCGGGCGGTGCGGTCTGGCTCCTTGAGTTGTCGGGAAGGAGGCAGGGCCGATGAGGCGTCATCGGTTGGCCGCCGCCGGGAGTGCCGTGGTCGTCGCGGCGTCCGCGCTGGCGGGGTGCGGCTCGGGTGACGGCGGGGTCACCATCAACGTCTACAAGTACCCGCAGGAGAACTTCCAGAAGATCGTCGACCGCTGCAACGAGCAGGCCGACGGCTACCGAATCGTCTACCACAAGCTGCCCCGCGAGGCCGACGGCCAGCGCGAGCAGATGGTCCGCAGGCTCGCCGCCGAGGACAGCGGCATGGACGTCCTCGCCCTGGACGTCACGTGGACCGCGGAACTGGCCAAGGCCGGCTGGATCAAGGAGTTCACCGGCTCGGCGAAGTCCCAGGTCGAGAACGGCACGCTGGAGACCCCGCTGAACACGGCCCGTTACGAGGGCCGGCTCTACGGCGCTCCGGACAACACCAACGTCCAACTCCTCTGGTACCGCAGCGACCTCGTCCCCACCCCGCCCAGGACCTGGGACGAGATGATCAAGATGGCCACCGACCTCAAGAACCAGGGCAAACCCGGCCTGGTCGTGGGCCAGGGCAAGCAGTACGAGGGCCTGGTCGTCCTCTTCAACACCCTCGTCAACTCCGCCGGCGGGCAGATCCTCGACGAGAACGGCACCAGGGCCATCATCGACGACAACGCCGTCAAGGCGCTGGAGGTCCTCAAGACCTTCGCCACCTCCCCGGTCGTCGACCCGTCCTTCTCCAACGCCGCCGAGGACGACGCCCGCCTGGCCATGGAGAACGGCAAGGCGGCCTTCCAGCTCAACTGGCCCTACGTCTACGCCGCCGCGCAGAAGAACCCGACCCTCGCGCCCAACTTCAAGTGGGCCCCGTACCCGTCGATCAACGGCGACGAGGCCAAGGTGACCGTCGGCGGCATCAACTACGCGGTCAGCGCGTTCACCGAGCACTCCGAGCAGTCGTTCGACGCCGTCATGTGCCTGCGCAGCGCGGAGAGCCAGAAGTTCGCGGCCATCAACGACGGCGTCCCGCCGACCATCGAGTCGGTCTACGACGACCCGGAGATGGCCAAGCCGTACCCGATGAAGGAAGCGATCCTGGAGACGCTGAAGGGCGCGAGCGTCCGCCCGCGCACCCCGGCCTACCAGAACGTCTCGACCGTCATCTCCACCATCCTGTCGCCCCCCGCGAGCATCGACCCGAAGGCGACCGCGGACCGGCTGCGGCAGGAGTTGCAGGACGCGCTCGACTCGAAGGGGGTGCTGCCGTGAGCCACGCACTCACCACGGAGACCAAGGAGAAGCCCGGACCCTCCCCGAAGGCCAAGGCCGCCCTGTCCGAGGGCAAGAAGGCCGAGCGCCGCCTGGGGCTGCTGCTCTGCGCGCCCGCGATCCTGGTGATGGCGGCGGTCGCCGGGTGGCCGATCATCTACTCGGTCTGGCTGTCCCTCCAGCGCTTCGACCTGAAGTTCCCGGACCGGGTCGAGTTCGTCGGCCTGGACAACTACGTCACCGTCCTGTCCAACTCGTACTGGTGGAACGCCATGTGGATCACGATCGTGATCACCGTGGTGTCCGTCCTGATCGAGCTGGTGCTGGGCATGGCGCTGGCGCTGATCATGCACCGCACGCTGGTCGGCCGGGGCATCGTGCGCACGTCCTCGCTGATCCCGTACGGCATCGTCACCGTCGTCGCCGCGTTCTCGTGGCGGTACGCGTGGACGCCGGGCACCGGCTACCTCGCCGAGATCGTGGCCGGTGGCGAACCCGTGCTGACCGAGAAGATCCCGGCGGTCATGGTGGTGATCCTGGCCGAGATCTGGAAGACCACGCCGTTCATGGCGCTGCTGCTGATGGCGGGCCTGGCCCTGGTGCCCGACGACCTGCTCAAGGCCGCCGCGATGGACGGCGCGAACGCGTGGCAGCGGTTCATCAAGGTCATGGTGCCGGTGATGAAGCCCGCGATCCTGGTCGCGCTGCTGTTCCGCACCCTCGACGCGTTCCGCATCTTCGACAACCTGTTCGTGCTCACCGGCGGTTCCCAGGGCACGTCGTCGGTCTCGATGATCACCTACAACAACCTGATCAAGGGCCTGAACCTGGGCATCGGCTCGACCATGTCGGTGCTGATCTTCATCGCCGTGGCGATCATCGCGTTCATCTTCATCAAGCTGTTCGGCACCGCGGCGCCGGGCAGCGACAACGGGAGGCGCTGATGGCAGGCGTCGGCGGCGCCGAGACCACGGGCCGCAAGGCCCGCTGGACGGTGCTCAACATCCTCGTCGTGGTCTACGCGCTGTTCCCCGTGCTGTGGATCGTGTCGCTGTCGTTCAAGTCCAAGGCCACCCTCGCGGACGGCAACTTCATCCCGCGGGAGTGGACCCTGGACAACTACGCGGCGATCTTCTCCACCACGGAGTTCGTGCGGGCGCTGGTGAACTCGATCGGCATCGCGCTGATCGCCACCGCCATCGCGGTCGTGTTCGGCACCATGGCCGCCTACGCGATCGCCCGCCTGGACTTCCCGGGCAAGCGGTTCCTGGTGGGCGTCTCGCTGCTGATCGCGATGTTCCCGCAGATCTCGCTGATCTCGCCGCTGTTCCAGATCGAGCGGTCGCTGGGGCTGTTCGACACCTGGCCCGGCCTGATCCTGCCCTACATCACCTTCGCGCTGCCGCTGGCGATCTACACGCTGTCGGCGTTCTTCCGCGAGATCCCGTGGGAGCTGGAGAAGGCCGCGAAGATGGACGGCGCGACCCCGGGCCAGGCGTTCCGCCGGGTCATCGCGCCGCTGGCCGCGCCGGGCGTGTTCACCACGGCCATCCTGGTGTTCATCTTCTGCTGGAACGACTTCCTGTTCGCGATCTCGCTGACCTCCACCGAGAACTCGCGCACGGTCCCGGTGGCGCTGTCGTTCTTCACCGGCAGCAGCCAGTTCGAGGACCCGACCGGGTCGATCGCCGCCGCCGCGGTGGTCATCACCATCCCGATCATCCTGTTCGTGTTGTTCTTCCAGCGTCGGATCGTCGCCGGTCTGACCTCCGGCGCCGTCAAGGGGTGAAGCAATGGCCGAGATCGTGCTCGACAAGGTGACCAAGCAGTACCCGGACGGCGCCGTGGCCGTGAAGGACGTGGACATCGAGATCGCCGACGGCGAGTTCATCATCCTGGTCGGCCCGTCGGGCTGCGGGAAGTCCACGACGCTGAACATGATCGCCGGGCTGGAGGACATCACGTCCGGCGAGCTGCGCATCGGCGGCGAGCGGGTCAACGAGCGCGCGCCCAAGGACCGGGACATCGCGATGGTGTTCCAGTCCTACGCGCTCTACCCGCACATGACGGTGAAGGAGAACATGGCCTTCCCGCTGCGGCTGGCGAAGGTCGACAACGCGACCGTGGAGAAGAAGGTCCGGGACGCCGCCGAGATCCTGGACCTGACCCAGCACCTGGACCGCAAGCCGTCGAACCTGTCCGGCGGTCAGCGGCAGCGCGTGGCGATGGGGCGCGCGATCGTGCGCAGCCCCAAGGCGTTCCTCATGGACGAGCCGCTGTCCAACCTGGACGCCAAGCTGCGCGTGCAGATGCGGACGTCGGTGTCGCGGCTGCAGAAGCAGCTGGGCACCACCACCGTGTACGTCACGCACGACCAGACCGAGGCGATGACCCTCGGCGACCGGGTCGTGGTGATGCGCGGCGGGGCCGTGCAGCAGGTCGGCGCGCCCCAGTTCCTCTACGACCACCCGGCGAACCTGTTCGTCGCGGGGTTCATCGGCTCGCCGTCGATGAACTTCGTGCCCGCCGGGCTGGAGAACGGCGTGCTGCGCTCGGCGCTGGGCGACGTCCCGCTCACCGACCGGGTCCGCGGCCTGCTGGCGGGCGCCGACGCGCCCCGCGAGGTGATCATGGGCCTGCGCCCGGAGCACTTCGAGGACGCCCGGCTGGTCGAGGAGCACCTGCGCGGTGGCGGGGTCACGTTCACCAGCAACGTGGACGTGCTGGAGTCCATGGGCTCGGACAAGTTCGCCTACTTCAGCCTGTCCGGCGAGCAGGCCACCTCGCAGGAACTGGCCGAGCTGGCCGCCGACGCGGGGTCGGCCGACGTGCCCGGCGGCGGGGTCTCCCTGGTCACCCGCATCTCGGCGGCCTCGACGGCGACCGAGGGTGAGCAGGCGGAGATCTGGTTCGACGCCGACAAGGTCCAGCTGTTCGACCCCGACACCGGGCGCAACCTCACGTATTCCACCGAGTGATTGCCGCCGGGGGCCGCCCGACGTGCGCGGACGGCCCCCTTTTGGCGCTTGTCACGCGGAGTTACTGACCAGCCAAGACCATAGGTCGGGACGAACTCCATAGGCCATTCAGCGCAGCAAAGCCGCATCTCGCCGCTTTCGCGCCGCTTTCGCTTCTGTCGGTCACCACCCTGGTCGAAGGCGGGGATAACCCCGATCGACCGCTTCGGGGTAGGGGAGACCGCCGAGCACAGAAGAGAGCGCGCGATGGGGATTCTTGACGGAAAAGCAGTCGTGATCACCGGTGCGGGGCGGGGGCTGGGCGAGGCCTACGCGATGCACGCCGCGCAGGCCGGCGCCGCCGTGGTGGTCAACGACGTGGACGCCGACCTCGCCGAACAGGTCGCGGAGCACATCCGGGCCTACGGCGGGCGGGCGGTGGCGAGCACGCACACCGTGACCGACCCGACCGAGGCCGAGAAGATCGTGGGAATGTGCGTGACCGAGTTCGGGCGGCTCGACGGCCTGGTGAACAACGCCGGGCTGAACTACGAGACCCAGTCGTGGGATGACGACCCGGAAACCGTGCGCCGAACGGTCGAGGTGAACCTGCTGGGTGTCATATACACCGGTATCGCGGCGATGCGGGTGATGCGCGAACAGGGCAGCGGTTCCATCGTGAACATTTCCTCGGGCGCGTTCTTCGGGCAGCGCAAACTGGCCACCTACGCGGCCACCAAGGGCGCGGTCGCCTCGCTCAGCTTCTCGTGGGCGCTGGACCTGGAGACCGAGGGCGTCCGGGTGAACGCCGTGTGCCCGGTCGCCCACACCCGCATGGTGTGGAAATCGGAGCGGTCCCTGCGCGCGATCCCGGCCGACCGCACACCCGGCAAGGTCGCGCCGCTGGTGCTGTTCCTGCTCAGCGACGCCGCCGAGGGCATCACGGGCCAGATCGTGCGCTGCAACGGCCGCCAGCTGCACCTGGTGGGCCATCCCTACTTCAAGCAGCCGATCCTGGAGAGCGACTGCTGGGACACCACGTCGGTGAAGCGGGCGTTCGACGGCGTCCTCCAGGCCCACCTGGAGCCGTTCGGCCTGGAGAAGCGCATGCCCCCGCGCCTGCGCGAACTGGTGGAACCGGGCCGCACGGCCTGATCCCCTCGTGACGGGACCGGACCACCCCCGCGCGGTGGCCCGGTCCGGCCGGTGCCGGGCGCGCCGACCGCCACAGGGGGTGCGGTCGGCCGTCCGCGCCGGTGATCCACGCAGGTCACGCATACTGTCGCGGATGTCCTCCGAGAGACCCTGGCGCGTGACGCTGCACGACGACGACGTGACCACGTTCCCCGTCGTCGTGCCGGAGCCCGGCCTGCTGCGCCGCAACTCCGCGTCCGGGGTGGCGCGCCGCGTGTTCCCCGACGCCTACCGCGACCGGGCCGAGTCCGCGGACTTCCGCGCCCGGCACCGCGAACGCTTGCGCGACACCGGCCCGGCGATGCGCGCCGCGGAGTCCTGCCTGACGGGGTCCCCGTTCGTGCTCGACGCGGACGGCGTGGACGACTGGATCAGCACCATGGGCTTTCTGAGCAAGCTCCGGTCCCCGCTCGACGGTGCCCTGACGTCGGTGAACGGGAGCTGGTACACGCACATCCAGCCCCGTTTGGTGCCGGCCGCCGACCCGGCCCTGGCTTGATCACTCGGACGGCTGAGTGAAACGGAACGGGCCGGTGTCACCATCGGAAGTGTGGGGACGCGCAGGCCACGGGTGACGGACTGGCGGCTGGTGGTCCAGTCGCGGTTGGACCGCGTCCGCGCCGACCTCGCGGCCCTGGGTCCGCCTGACCCGCTCGACCCGGAGAGCCGGCAGTGGCGCGAGGTGGCCGAGCAGGAGGCGGCCGTCGTCGACGACATGATCAACCGGGAGGAGTCGCGGCTGCGGACGGTCGCCTCGTGGTGGTCGGGCTGGCACATCGAGCGGGCGTGGCGGTCGTTGCACGAGGCGGAGATCGCGGTCGTCGCGGCCGGGGACGGGTTCCTCGGGCGGCTGCCGGGGTTGAAGGCGCGGGTCGCGGAGAACCTGGACGAGGACGACCCGAGGCGGGTCGCGCTGGAGGAGCTGCGGCCGGGCGAGTTCCCGTTGTCCATCGAGCGCGAGATCGTGGTGGACGCGCTGCGGGCGGCGTTCGACAAGTCCGACTTCGCCCACGCGGGGTCGCGGGCGTTGCGGAACAAGCTGATCGCGGCGTCGTTCGTGCTGTTCGTGGTGAACACGCTGCTGGGCATCATCGGGCTGGTGAAGCCGGGGCTGATCCCGATGTGCGTGGGTTCGGAGCGGCTGCCGACGGTATGCCCGTCGGGGCGGACGGCGGCGGGCGCGGACGTGTGGCTGATCCAGGTGCTCGGCGCGTTCGGCGCGATCCTGTCGGCCGTGGTCCTCCTGCTGCGCCGCCGCCCCAGCCTCTCGCCGTACGTGATGATCGGCTACCAGGCCACCATCAAGATCCTGCTCGGGGCGGCCTTGGCGGTGATCGGCATCCTGGCCCTTGGCGCGGGTGTCACGACGGGCTTGATCGGCGTGGCGTCCCAGGCGGCTTTACTCCTGTGGGCCGTGATCCTGGGCTACTCACAGCAGATCGCCACCCGCCTCCTCGACAGCTACACCGACCGCGTCATGGACCAAGCCCGTCCGCTCCCCAGACTCGAAGGCCAGCGCTAGCGGCGGCGTGAGCGGAGGGCGTCGATCACGTCCGGGTCCCAGCGGTGGGTGCGGATCAGGCGGTAGCGTTCGGCGGCGACCCACATGTAGGCCTCGGTCTCCGTGCGGTCCCCCACCAGGTGGGCCTGGCGCAGCATCTCCACCACCGGCACGTACTCCTCCCGGTACCACCGCATCGCCACCGTCGCCCGGTCCAGGAACGCGCCCTCGTCCTGCATCAGGCGGAACCCCCACGCCTCGACGTGCTCGCCGAGTTCGGCGTAGTCCCACGGGTCCGACAGCAGCACCTCCGCCCTGGCCTGGCCGGACAGCGGCACACGCTCCAGGAACAGCCGGCGGTAGTCCTTCACGATCAGGTCGCCCCGGTGGCGGATGCCGTGGGCCGCGATCCGGGTCACCACCTCCGTCACGTACGCGTCGATGGTCTCCAGACCCAGGGCGTGCGCGACCGACACCCGGTGGTGGCCGTCCTGGACGAAGTGCAGGTCGCCCACCCGGTACACCTCGATCGGCGGCACGGACTCGCCCCGCCGCGCCGCCAACGCCAGGCGCTGCCAGCGTTCGCGGGTCCGGGCGGAGGTGGGGCGGAATCGGCGGTCGAAGTCCCGCGTCCGGTCGACGCTGCCGACGATCGAGTCCAGGCGGACGGTCTGCAGCCCCAGCCTGCGTTCGCTGACCACCCCCAGCGCCTCCACGACCTCGTGGAACGGCAGCATGATGTTGACGTCGTCGGGCTCCCGGCGCAGCCACGCCGCCAGCCGGGACAGCACCTGCCGGCGGCGGGCGCGCAGGAAGTCGTTCTCCGCGTCGGCTTGCGGGAAACCGGTGTCCCGGCGCATCAGGGAACCTCCAACACCTTGTACCCCACCACGTTCACCACCCGGGTCCGGCCCAGGTGCCGGTCGGGTTTCGGTGCCCCGTGCGGGTGGATGTGGCCGTGCAGCAGCAGTGTCGGGCGCAGCCGGCGGACGCCGTCGTGCAGGCAGGCGAACCCCCGGTGCGGCGGGTCGGGCTCGTCGCCGCAGTCCAGCGGCGGCGAGTGGGTGAGCAGGACGTCGACGTCCCGCCCGTCGCGCAGCTTCCGCCACGCCGCCAGCCGGGTCAGCCGCCGCAACCGGCGCGCCTGCTGGCGCTCGGTCCACTGGTTCGGCCCCTCGTTGTACCGGATCGACCCGCCCAGCCCGGCGATCCGCAGCCCCGCCACGTCCACCACCGCGCCGTCGGCGTTGACCCCGCCCGCCGGACCGGGCCAGCGCGCCGGCAGCCCCGCCCGCGTCCACAGCCCGCGCACGTTGGCGTACCCGGACAGGTCCACGTCGTGGTTGCCGGGCACGAACACGCACGGCCGGTCCAGCGCCGAGGACAGGAACTCGAGGTAGTCGAACGGCAGGTCGCCCGCCGCGACGACCAGGTCGACGTCGTGGCGCCGCACCTGTTCGGTCCACAGCTGCTCGACCACCTCGTCCGCCACCGCGAGCACCCTCGGCATCCGTCGAGCCTAAGCGGAAAGCCGGCTGCCGACGAACCGGTGGAACCGGTGTTTCCCCTGGTGCCGCACGGGGAAATCCGGTCTACCGTGCGAGACGTGCTCGCCGAGCTGTTCCTCGACGCCGCCGCCCTCTGCCGCGACCGCAGCCCGCTCACCCACACCCTGCTGGTGTCGGCGGCGGAGGACCTGACGCGCGGCGGGACCACCGCGAAGGTGATGGCGGGCAGCGAGTGCGACCGCAAGGGCAGCGTGCCGGGACTGCGGTTCGCGAGCGCCCTGCACCGCCTGGTCCTGGAGGGCCGCGCGCCGACCCTGGCCAAGCACTACCCGACCGTCGGCGGCGAACCGCACCTGCCGACGCTGTGGGCCGACGCGCTGCCCGTCCTCGACGAGCACGCCGACGAACTCCGCGCGCTGATCGCGTCGACCGTCGTGCAGACCAACGAGCCGGGCCGCAGCGCACCGCTGTTCGGCGGCCTGCACACGGCCACCCACCTGGCCGCCGAGGCCGCGGGCCGGCGGACCCCGTTCTGCGTGAAGCTGCTGGAGGTCGGCGCGTCCGGCGGCCTGAACCTGCGCCCCCACCGCGTCGCCTACCGCTTCGGGGACACCGTGCTGGGCGACCCGGGCAGCCCGCTGGTCCTGGACACCGGCTGGACCGCCCGCCCGCCCGTCGACCTGACGCACAGCCTGCGCCTGGTCGGCCGCGCCGGCTGCGACCTGAACCCGGTCGACGTGTCCACCGAGGAAGGCCGGTTGCACCTGTCGTCGTTCGTGTGGGCCGACCAGCTGGCGCGCTGGGACCGCCTCCAGGCCGCCCTCGACCTGGCCGTGCTCGACCCGGTCCCGGTGCGCCGCGCCGCCGGTCCGGAGTGGCTCGCCGACCAGCTGGCCCAGCCGGAACGCGACGTCCTCACCGTCGTCTGGCACTCGGTGGTCTGGCAGTACGCCTCCCCGGCCGACCGTGCCATGGGCCGCGCGATCCTCGCCGACGCCGCCGCCCGGGCCACGCCGATGGCCCCGCTCGCCCTCCTCGTCTTCGAACCCCGCCGGACCCACGACCAGACCCGGTACGAGTTCCAGCTCCTGCTGAAACTGTGGCCGGGCGGGGTTTCGCTGCGCCTGGGCGCGGGCGCGGGCCACGGCATCCCGTTCGAGTGGAACACCCAGCCGTGGGCGTGAACACGCGCAGCGCGCCGGAACAGCGCGCTGCGCGGCGAAAAGGGCTCAGTTGCCGGTGGCGATCAGCACGGTGACCGTGGTCAGCCAGCCGATGAGGAAGGCGACGATCCAAAACCGCAGGTTGGTGAACATTCTGGTCATGTCGGGGCATCCCGTCGGGGTCGGGGTGGAAGGGGGCTACAGCCAGCGGTTCCGACGGAATATTCGGTACAGGGTCAGGCAGGCGACCAGGATCACCGCGATCACCATGGGGTAGCCGTACTTCCAGCGCAGTTCCGGCATGAAGTCGAAGTTCATGCCGTACACGCCGACCACCATCGTGGGGACCGAGATGATCGCGACCCACGCGGAGATCTTGCGCATGTCCGAGTTCTGCTGGAGCGTGATCTTCGCCAGCGTCGCGTTCACCAGCGTGGTGAGCAGCTCGTCGAAGTTGATCACGCGCTCGGACACCTCGGTCAGGTGGTCGTCGACGTCGCGGAAGTACGACCGGACCTGCTCGGGGATCAGGGGCGTGTAGCCCTCGGCCAGCCGGCGCAGCGGGACGGCCAGGGGCATCACCGCGCGGCGCAGTTCGAGGACTTCGCGCTTCATCAGGTAGATCTGGTCGGCGCTGACCCGGCTGCGGGGCGCGAACACCAGGGCTTCCATCTGGTCGATGTCGTCCTCGATGTGGTCGGTCACGTCGAGGTAGTTGTCGACCACGTGGTCGGCGATGGAGTACAGCACCGCCGCCGGCCCCACCTTGAGCCGCTCGGGCTCGGCCTCCAGCTCGCGGCGCACCACGGCCAGGCCGGAGTGGTTGCCGTGCCGGACGGTCACCACGAAGTCGCGGCCGAGGAAGACCATGACCTCGCCGCTCTCCACGATCTCGTTGGCCGTGTCGGGCGACGCGTTCTGCACGTACCGGACCGTCTTGAGCACCATGAAGAGCGTGTTGTCGTACCGCTCCAGCTTGGGGCGCTGGTGGGCGTGCACCGCGTCCTCGACGGCCAGCTCGTGCAGGCCGAACGTCTCGGCGACGCCCTGGATCTGCTCCTCGTCGGGCTCGTGCAGGCCGATCCACACGAAACCTTCGCCGCGCCCGCGCACCTCTTCGACGGCGTCGGTGTGCGACCACCGGCCGGGCAGGCGCTCGCCGTCGACGTAGACCCCGCAGTCGACCACGTACGCCGACAGCGGCACCGGGATGGGCACCGCCGGGCGGTCGCGGTCGGGCACGCGGCCTCTCAGGCCGCCGAGCGAGGGCAAGCTGGGCACGAGTCCTCCAGTGGGGGGCGTCGGCTGCACGACGAAACGCGACGGCACGTCCCCGACCGGGTGTTGCTCCGGGCCCTAGAAGATCGACCCTCCGCTGAGGACGCGCGAGGTACTCGCAGGATGGGGGTCGTTACTCATCGGTAGTCCTCACCTCCTCGGGTCGGTCGTCCGCGGCGGTGGAGTCGCTCACAGACCGGTTGCCGAGGGTACTCCTCCCGAGTTCACACTGTCGTCCCGGTCGTGAGGGTTCTCGATCACAAGCCAACGGAGGCGTGCGGTGCAGTTCGGGCGTTACTACGAGGAGTTCGAGGTCGGCGCGGTCTACAAGCACTGGCCTGGCAAGACGGTCACGGAGTACGACGACCACCTGTTCTGCCTGCTCACCATGAACCACCACCCGCTGCACATGGACGCGCACTACGCGGCGGAGACCACCGACTTCGGCAAGAACGTCGTGGTCGGCAACTACATCTACTCGCTGCTGCTGGGCATGTCCGTGCCGGACGTGTCGGGCAAGGCGATCGCGAACCTGGAGATCGAGTCGCTGCGGCACATCAAGCCGACCTTCCACGGCGACACCATCTACGGTGAGACGGAAGTGCTCGACAAGACCCCGTCGAAGTCCAAGGACGACCGCGGCGTGGTCTACGTGGAGACGCGCGGGTACAAGCAGGACGGCACGGTCGTCTGCGTGTTCCGGCGCAAGGTGATGGTGCCCAAGCGGTCCTACGGCGACGCTCGCGGTGGCGAGCAGCCGGGCAGGCCCGAGCCGAAGGAGTGAGATGACCTCCGTGGACCTCGCGCGGCAGCGACTGGCCCGCTTCGCCGAGCTGGAGGCGCACGGCGTCTCCCCGCTCTACGAGCACCTGGCCGCGCACGCCGCCGAGGACCCGGAGGTCGCCGGCCTGCTGACCGCCGCCCCGGAGCGCTTCGCCCACGCGACGCTCCTGCTGGCGGCGGCGCACCGGCTGGTCCAGGCCGAACCGTTCCACGAGCTGTCGAACTACTACCCGTCGCTGGGTGGCACGTACGGACCGGACGAGGGCACGTGGCCGCTGTTCCGGTCCTTCGTGCTGGACCGCGCCGACCGCATGCGCGAACTGATCTCGGCCCGCTCGACCCAGACCAACGAGGTCCGCCGCGCGGCGCTGCTGTACCCGGCGGTGGCGATGGTGAAGGGACCGGTCGGCCTGCTGGAGGTGGGTTGCTCCGCGGGCCTGCTGCTGGGTCTGGACCAGTACGCGTACCGGTACCAGACGCAGGAGGCGGGCCAGCTGGTCGCCGGTCCGGCGAAGGCCGCGGTGGGCGTCCACTGCGCGCTGGAACTGGCGCCCGGGGCGACGCTGCCGAAGATCCCCAAGACGGTGAAGGTCGGGGCGAAGGTCGGCCTGGACCGGGCGCCCGCGGACCTGGCCGACGAGGACACCTACGCGTGGCTGGAGGCCTGCGTCTGGGCCGACCAGCCCGAGCGGCTGCGCCTGTTCGGCGTGGCGGCGGCCGTGCAGCGCAAGTCGCCGCCTTCCCTGGTCGCCGGTGACGCCGTCGCGGACCTCGGGAAGGCCGCGGCCCTGGTGCCCGCCGAGCTGCCGCTGGTGGTGATCACCAGCAACGTCCTGCCGTACGTGCCCGGCGACGAGTTCGTCGCGGCGCTGCGCGGCCTGGACCGGCCCGCGTGGTGGGTCAGCCACGAGGGCTACGCGGCGGGTCTGGAGCACGTGCTGCCCGGCCGGGACGACCTGCGGGCCGACGAGTCGGCCTTCGGGGTGCTCGGGCTCGCGCGGATCGAGGACGGCGAGGTCCGCTCGGCCAAGGCACTGGGCAAGACGGCCCTGCACGGCCAACGCCTGACCTGGCTGCTGTGACATCGGCGCCGCCTCCGGCGTCGCGGCGAGGCCGCCTGAAAGTCGGCCCATCGCGGCGGGTTTCCTCCGATCGAAGGGCGTGATCGGAGGAAACCCGCCGCGACAGACCGACGCGGCCTCGCGGGGCGGTGGGACCCGATCGGGCGAAGTCGATCAGGTCCGGGGGAGCTGTCCCCAGGCCTCCAGGGTCGCGTAGAGGCCTTCGGAGAGCGGAAGTGTGTCCAAGATCGCACCCGTCACCCATCGGACCTCGGCGGCGTCGTCCCCCGCTCGGAGCACACCGGATCGCACCTGGCAGGCGTAGTCGTGGATGTCGTACACGCCGTGCACCGCCGGTCGGGTGACGTTCCCTATCAACTCACCCACCGTCACCAGGAGACCGGTCTCCTCACGGATTTCGCGGATCACCGCCGTCCGGTCGTCCTCGCCGGGCTCGACTCGTCCACCCGGTATCGACCACTGTCCCTCACCTGGGGGATTGGCCCTTCGCACGAGTAGCAGTCGCCCGTTCGAGTCATGCACGATGCCGCCGACACAGCGGATCAAGGGGGCTCCATCGGCCGTCATGGTGACTCAGTGTAGTCACCCCGGAACGGCGGTGCAGGGCGCTGACCCAAGTGCGGTACAAAACTCCCAAGGTGCCGCGTGGTGCGGTACAACGGTTTTCACTGGCGCCAAACGGGTGCGGTAGCGAACGGGGTTGATCACCGTGAATCTGAAGAAGATTCTCACCTTCGCCGGGGTCGGCTTGCTCCTGTTCTTCCTCATCGCGGAGCCGAACCAGGCGGCTCAGCTGGTGCAGAACATCTTGGGCACGCTGCGGGAAGCTGCTGAGGCGCTCATCACCTTCGTGAAACAATTGTTCTGAGGCAGGCGCCCGGCACCTCCACCCACGGCGAAGGGTCCACCGGCATGTTCGCACCACGTGACCCCGACGAGTACCTGCTCCCGACGGAGCGGCGGGTCATCCGGGTCCGCAGGCACTGGAGCAGCCTGCTCTGGGATCTCCTGGAGGCGGCGGCGCTGCTCGCCGGCTGCATGATGATCTCGTACCTGCTGCCCCAGAACCTGGGCGTGGTCCAGAACATCCTGTGGTACGCGGCGCTGTTCGTGCTGCTCAGGCTCACCTACTTCGTCATGGAGTGGTGGGTGGAGCGCATCGTCGTCACCGACAAGCGGTTCATGATCTCCTCGGGGGTCTTCGAGACCAAGGTGGCCATGATGCCGATCAGCAAGGTCACCGACCTCACCTACGAGCGCTCGGTGCTCGGGCGGATGTTCGGCTTCGGCACCCTGATCGTGGAGTCGGCCGGTCAGATCCAGGCGCTGAACCGGATCGAGTACCTGCCGAACCCCGAGGAGGTCTACGACGCCATCTCGGAGCTGACCTTCGGCGACAAGAAGGCGCAGGCCGAGCGGTTCTCGATGATCAAGGCGCAGCGGGCGGCGCGCGGGAAGAAGATGGTGCCGTAGGTCAGACTGGGTGGGTGCGCATCGACCTGCACACCCACTCGACCGAGTCCGACGGGACCGACACGCCCGCGCAGCTGGTGACCGCCGCGGCGGCCGCCGGCCTGTCCGCGGTGGCGCTGACGGACCACGACACCGCGGCCGGCTGGGCCGAGGCGGCGGCGGCGCTGCCCCCGGGCCTGAGGCTGGTGCGCGGCGCGGAGCTGTCCTGCGCGTCCGACAACGGTTCCGGGCGGACGATCACCGTCCACCTGCTGGCCTACCTCTACGACCCGACCTCGCCGGCGTTGGTCGAGGAGCAGTTGCGGCTGCGCTTCGAACGGCGGCAGCGGCTGCGCAAGATGGCGCTGCGCATGGTGGAGGACGGGTTCCCGATCGACCCGGACGAGCTGATGGCGTCCATGCCCACCGACGCTCCGGCGGGCCGACCACACCTGGCGATGGCACTGATCCGGGCCGGCGTGGTGTCGACGGTCGACGAGGCTTTCGCCCGCTACCTGACCGGCGGCCGGTACTACGTGCCGCGGACGGACACACCGGTCGCGCGGGCGATCGAGATGATCGCCGAGGCCGGCGGGGTGACGGTCTTGGCCCACCCCTTCGCGTCGTCCCGCGGCCCGATCGTCTCCGAGCAGGTCCTGGCCGACTTGACGGACTTGGGCCTGACGGGCGTGGAGGTGGACCACCCAGACCACGACCCGGCCACCCGCGCCCGCCTGCGCGGCCTGGCGGACGAGCTGGGCCTGTTGGTCACGGGTTCTTCGGACTACCACGGCACCAACAAGACCGTGAAGCTGGGCGCCGAGACAACGTCCCCCGAGGTCCTGGACGCCTTGGCCGACCGGGCCACCGGCTCCAAAATCCTGGTCGGCTAACTCCTCCCTGCTCGCCACCCCTAAAACTGTCGTACCCCCGCGCGACAATGGAACCGGGGGCCGGAGGCCGCCCCCACCACACCAACCACCCCCGCCACCACAGCCTCGCTCCCACACCCACCCACCGCTGCGCCAACCCTCCCTCGCCCGCCCACCGCTGCGCCAACACTCCCGCGCCCGCCGGGCCGCGCCACCCTGCCGCGCCTACCGCGCCGGGCAGGCCGCGCCTCGCCCGGCCTGCCCGCCCCGCTCTGGCGCCCGGCCCCGCTCGCCCTTCCACGCCGGCCCGCCGGCCCCGCCACTACAGACAGCCGCTGGGTTGACTGTCGGGGTACCTGGGTAGCGTTGTGAGCGTGGCGGATCAGTTGGGGTTCGACTTCGGGGTCATGCCGAAGAAGTTGGTCAAGGTGACGCCGGCGAAGCTCGCCACCTGGGCTGATTGCCCGCGGCGCTTCCGCATGGCCTACCTCGACCGGCCCACCCCGCCCCGCGGCGGGGCCTGGGCGCACAACACGCTCGGGGCCGTGGTGCACAACGCGCTCAAGGCCCTGTTCGACCTGCCCGCGGAGAAGCGCACGCCGGAGCAGGCCGTCGCGCTCCTCAACCGGCAGTGGAAGGACGAGGGGTTCCGGGACGCCGAGCAGGCCGCCGTCTACCGCACCCGCGCCGAGGGGTGGGTCCGGGACTACGTGGCCGACCTCGACACGTCGATCGAGCCGATCGGGATCGAGCGGTGGGTCTCGACACCCACTCAGCGGATCGTCGCCGAAGGGCGGGTCGACCGGATCGACCTGCGTGACGGGGAGCTGGTGATCGTCGACTACAAGACCGGCCGGCACGCGTTGACCGTGGACGACGCTCGCGGCTCGCAGGCGTTGGCCTTGTACGCGCTCGCCGCACGGCGTACCTTGCGCAAGCCGTGCCGACGGGTCGAACTGCACCACCTGCCCACCGGCACGGTGGCGGTGTGGGAGCACACCGAGGAGAGCCTGGCGCGGCACGTCTCGCGGGCCGAGGAGTCCGCCGACGAGTTGGGGCTCGCGAGCGACACCCTCGCCGCGGGCGGCGACCCGGAGATCCTCTTCCCGCCCCGCACCGGCAACCAGTGCACCTGGTGCGACTTCCGCCGCAGCTGCCCGGAAGGGCAGCAGGCGGCCCCGACACTCGATCCGTGGGCGCTCCTCGCGCCGTAGGGAGACACGTGACACAGGTGGAGACCGAACCGCGGCTGCTTCGGGTGTGGCGCGGTGTCAGCGGCGCGGTGGCCGTGGGTCTCGTGCTGCTCGCGTTGGCGTTGCTCGGGGTGCAGGTCTACGCGGGGACCCGTGAGCTGCACGGTCCGGGCGTCGACATGGTGGTGGGCCACGTGGTGGCGGGACTGGTGGCCGTGGTGGGCCAGGTCGTCGCCGACCGGGCTCGGCGGTGGGTGGCCGCGGGGGCCGGCCTCGGGGTGCTCATGGTCGGTGCGCTGGTGTTGTGGGTCTACTGGTGGGCCTGAGTCAGGACGCGTACTCGCTGCGGATCAGGCCGGCGGAGGGCCGCCATGATGGCTTGGGCGCGGTTCGATGCGCCGAGCTCCTCGTAGAGGCGTGAAACGCAGGTCCTGGCGGTTGAAGCTGGCCGGTGTCCTGGGGGCGGCGCTGGGCCGGCCGGGGTGGCCGGATCTGGTGTTGGCGGCGCGCCGGCCTTCGTTCTGCCGGCTCTGACGACCCTGGCGCTGCTCGCGGCGCGGCGGATCACCGTGCGGGACGAGTTGGCGTTCGGCCCGTTCATGCTGGTCGGGGCACTGATCGCGATCGCCGTCTAGCGGTCAGGCCGAGAGCCAGGCGCGCCACGTCGGCAGGAGGGTCGCCAGGAGTTCTTTCGGGGCCTCGGTGTTGGGGGAGTGCATGACGCCCTTCAGGACCGCGAAGTCGGCGTCCAGGCGTTCGGCCATGTCCCGCTGGCCCGCCGCCGACCAGGCGTCGTCGAGTTCGCCGCACACGACCAGGCACGGGATGCAGGCCGCGCGCAGGGTCCGGGCCAGCTTGGCCACCAGGTCCGGCTCGGTGCGCAGGGAGTCGCCCATGCCGAGCAGGCCCGCCGGGGTGGAGCGCAGGAAGCGTTCCCGGTAGAAGTCCTTCAGCTCCTGCGGCATCAGCGACCACCTCGGGTGCAGGGCGGCGCGCACCTCGTTCAGCCGCTGCGAGGCCTCGATGCCCTGCTCCCGGAGGGTGATCTCGCCGTAGTCCAGCGCCGTGCGGCGTTCGCCCGGCGGGAGTTCGGACGGGCCGGAGGACAGCAGCGTCAGGCCGGAGATCGGCGCGCCGGCCAAGACGGCCGCGCGGGCCACCAGGCCGCCGTAGGAGTGACCCAGGAGCAGGACCCGGCGGCCTTCGGCGGTCAACTTGCCGACCAGTTCCGCCAGCGCCGCGCCGAGCGGACCCGGGCGGTAGTCGGCTTCGGCGGTGGGGCCGGCCGACTCGTACTGGCCGGGCAGGTCGATCGCGACGACCTCCAGGCCCGCGTCCGCGATCGGGTCGATCATCGGTGCGAAGTCCTCTTTGGACCCCGTGTAGCCCGGTACCAGCAGCGCCGTCGCACCGAGGTCGACGCCCGCGGCGGAGGCGCGCAGGGCGGCCACCGGGCCGTAGCGGCCCGGCAGGTCGACCCGCTGCGCGCGGTGAGGGCTGAGCTGGGAGTACACGCTTCGAAGTGTGCCGCACGACGCGGCCTCGTGCGTGGTCGAATCGGCACTCGCCGGGGACGCGCTGCGGTGCGTCCCCCGGCGAGTGGCGGAGCGTGAGCGGGGTCAGCGCAGGGCGACGAGGGTGTCGCCGCGCTGCTCCAGCACGATGGGGCCTTCCGTGGCCATCTGCACCGGACCGTCGTAGCCGCCCCGGTCGACCGGGATGCGGCCCGCCTCCTGGCCGGTGAGCTGGTCCACCACGGCCAGCGCGCCGGGCACCGGCACCAGGACCCGGCCCGCGAGCGTCGTGCCAGGACCCTTGGACGGCATGGACCACACCGGCTTCAGGTCGACCAGGGACAACGCGACCGTGCGCGACCCGGTGAACCAGTAGACGTTCGCCGTGCTGGTCATGGTCGGCACCACGCGGCCGGGCGGGTCACCCGCCAGCTCGTCGGCGGTGACCTCGACCGGGTAGTCCGCGACCAGGCTGCCCGAGTCGGTGTCGAACACCTGCACCTTGCCGGGCACCGCGACGGCCACCCGGTTGCCGCTCACCGCGATCACCCGCGCGCCCTTGGCGCCGATGATGACGGTGCTGAGCACCTGCGGCTCGTCGGACTTCTCCGGGTTGGGCTTGAGCACGGTCAGCCGGTCCGACGGGTCCTGCGCGTAGCAGCGCTCGACCACCGCGAGCTTGCCGCCGGTCACCGCGAACGACCCGTACTGGCAGCCGGGCCGGGGCTGCTTGTTGGGGTTCACGATGGCCCGCAGCGTGCCGTACTCCAGCGAGCGGACCAGGTCGTCGCGGCGGTAGACCTCGAAGTAGGTCTCGCCGGTGGTGGCGACGTGCGAGCCCTCGTTGAGCAGGCGGGTGTCGAGGGCGGCGTCGCCGTTGCGCTGCGGGCCGCGCTTGCCGGACGCGGCGTCCAGCGTGGTCAGCTCCGAGCAGTTGGTGTCCTTGCGGTAGAGCGCGAACACCCGGCCCCACGCGGTGCTGACCGTGCACAGCGGCCAGTCGCGGCTGTACCGCCAGCGGACGTCGCCGGTCACCGCGTCCCGGCCGACGACCTCGCCACCGTCGCCGGTCACCACCACGGAGTCGAGGCTGACCGGTTGCTGGGTGGCGCCGCTGGGCGCGCGCCACACCTCGCCCATGGACGGCGGCAGCACCGTCACCGGCGGCAGCGGCGTGACCTGGCTCGGACCGGTCTGCGACACGGTGTTCCGGGCGTCGCTGAACGCCCACACCAGCAGGCTCGCCGCCAGCACCCCGACCACCAGCAGGGTCAGCGCGATGTAGTCCCCGCGCCGCCGCCAGGACCGCGCGGGCAGCACCGGCTCGTCGTCGACCGGTGGGGTGTGGTCGCCGCCCAGGACGTCCTCACCGGGCGCGTGCCCGGTCTCGTGCTCGGCCGGTCCGTCTTCGGTCGTGGTGTCCACGACGACCCGACTGTTCGACTCCGCCTGCTCCGGCTGACCCACTGCCCGGCTCCCGCTGCGTTTCGGTGGGGTGATCTGTCCGGCCACATGCTGCCGCACGTGGCCGGTGATCCGTGTAAGGCGTCAGTCTGCCGACGCGGTGGCGTCGGCGGAACCGCCGGTCTCCACACCGGAGCGGCGGCGACGACGGCGGCGGGGGCGGTCCGAAGAGCCCTCGGCGGCCTGCTCGGACTGGGCCGGGGCCTCCGAGGTCGGGGTCTCGGCGGTGTTCTCGCCGTTCACGACGACCCCGCCGCGGCGGCGGGTGCGGTTGCGGGTGCGGCGGGGGCGGGTGGTGTCCTCCGACTGCTCCTCGGCCTGCGGGGTGTCACCCGACGTCGAGGCGGAGCCCGAACCGGAGCTGCGGCGGCGGCGCTTGCGCTTGCCCTTGCCGCCGCTGAGGTCCTCCTCGACCTCCGCGTCCAGCCCGGCGCGGGTGCGCAGGCCCAGCGGGAGGCGGCCGGTCGAGCCGGCCGGGATGTCCAGGTCGGCGAACAGGTGGTCGGACGTCGAGTACGTCTCCACCGGCTCCGGCTTGTCCAGGCCCAGCGCGTCGCTGATCGACTTCCAGCGCGGGATCTCGTCCCAGTCCACGAGGGTGACGGCGACACCCGTGCGGCCCGCGCGACCGGTGCGGCCGATGCGGTGCACGTAGGTCTTCTCGTCCTCCGGGCACTGGTAGTTGATCACGTGCGTGACGCCCTCGACGTCGATGCCGCGCGCGGCCACGTCGGTCGCCACCAGGACGTCGATCTTGCCGCTGCGGAACGCCCGCAGCGCCTGTTCGCGCGCCCCCTGGCCCAGGTCGCCGTGGACGGCGGCGGCGGCGAAACCGCGTTCCACCAGCTCGTCGGCGACCTTCTGGGCGGTGCGCTTGGTCCGGGCGAAGATCATCGACAGGCCGCGCTCGCGGGCCTGGAGGGCGCGGGCCAGCAGCTCGGTCTTGTCCAGCGCGTGGGCCCGGTAGACGAACTGCTCGGTGCGCTCGTGGATCGCGCCGGCGTCGTTCTCCTCGGCCCGGACGTGCGTGGGCTGGTTGAGGAACGTGCGGGCCAGCGTGATGATCGGGCCGGGCATGGTCGCCGAGAACAGCATGGTCTGCCGCTGGTCGGGCACCATGCGCAGGATGCGCTCGATGTCGGGCAGGAAGCCCAGGTCGAGCATCTCGTCGGCCTCGTCCAGCACCAGGCCGCGGACCTTGCCCAGCACCAGGTGGCGCTGCTCGGCGAGGTCGAGCAGGCGGCCCGGGGTGCCGACGACCACGTCAACGCCCTTGCGCAGGGCCGCGATCTGCGGCTCGTACGGCCGGCCGCCGTAGATGGCCAGCACGCGGACGCCCAGGTGCTTGGACGCGTCGGTCAGGTCGTGGGTGACCTGGAGGCACAGCTCGCGGGTCGGGACGACCACCAGCGCCTGCGGGGTGCCATCACCCGGCACGGTGATGCGCTGGAGCAGCGGGATGCCGAAGCCCAGGGTCTTGCCGGTGCCCGTGCGGGCCTGCCCGATGACGTCGTCACCGGCCAGGGCCAGCGGCAGCGTCAGCTCCTGGATGGCGAAGGCCCGCTCGATGCCGGCCTCGGCCAGCGCCCGGACGATCTCCTCGCGCACACCCATCTCGGTGAACGTGGGGGAGTCGCTGCGGACCGGCGCGTTCGCGACCAGCGGGTGGGAGGTGTCCTCATCGGGCACTCCGGCCTCGGAGTGCTCGAGGGCCACCGGATCAAGATGCGTTCGTTCGTTCGTCGCGGTCAGGATGATCGCCTCTCTCGTACCAGCGCGCACGGCCTGTACGGGCCGCTCGACCACGCCTGCCGCCTCTCGGCCGTGGGGAGCGGCCGGGCAGTGGCGCGGGAGGGCCTGCGAGGTATGCGCGCACCCTCTCCGGGCGGCACGGTGCCGCCGTAGTTTCAGCCTGCGGCACCGCTGCGAGCCCCCACTGGGCCGCGCCGCGCCGGGCGTCAAGGGGCGAGTCTACCCGGCGACTAGGCCGATCGGGGTGGAACAGGCGGAGTACCTGCGGCTTCCCACGCGTGGCCTGTTGCCAACACCACTGTGTTGGATGGCGCCGCCTCCGGCGTCGCGGGCGGGGTCGCCGGGGAGTCGGCTCGTCGCGCCGCGTTTCCCGCCGACCGAAAAGCGTGATCGTCGGGAAAGGCGACGCGACAAGCCGACGCGGCCCCGCCGGACACTAGGCTGCTCGGCATGGGTGAGGCGGAGGCGGGTCAGACGGTGGTGTCCGGGCAGGTGGCGGAGGGCGTGGTCGACCTCCTCGGCGCGCTCGCGTACGGCGAGCTGTCGGCGTTCGACCGGTTGGCCGAGGACGCGCGGACCGCGCCCACCCTCGCCGGCCGGGCGGACCTGTCGGCGATGGCGGCGGCCGAGATCGGGCACTACACCCTGATCGAGAAGTACCTGGCTGCCCACGGCCACTCGGTCGAGGACGCGATGCGCCCGTTCGTGTCGGGCTTCGACGCCTTCCACGCCTCCACCGCGCCCAAGTCGTGGCACGAGTCGCTGGTCAAGGCCTACGTCGGCGACGGGCTGGCGGCGGACTTCTACCGCGAGGTCGCCGGGTGGCTCGACGACGAGCCGACCAAGGAACTCGTGCTCGCCGTGCTGGCCGACACGGGGCACTCCGCGTTCGCCGAGCGCGAAGTCCGGGCGGTCTGCGAGAACGACCCGAAGGTGAGGGACCGGCTCACTCTGTGGGGTCGCCGGCTGCTCGGGGAAGCGTTGACGCAGGCCCAGTACGTGGTGGCGGAGCGCGATCCGCTGGCCGAGCTGATCGTGCGCGGCTCCGGGGACCTCGCGGGCATCGCGGCGCTGTTCCGGCGGCTCCAGCAGAGCCACACGCGCCGCATGACGGCCCTCGGCCTCGGCTAGGGTTGGTTTCGACAGTTGTCGGACCGCCGCCGCAAGCCGGTGGTCCACGCGTGTACGGAGGTCAGCGTGGAGGTCAGGGTCGGCGTCGCGGACAGCCCGCGTGAGCTGGTGGTGTCGAGCGCTCTTTCCCCCGACGAGGTGGAGACGCAGGTCGCGGACGCGCTGAAGGCGGGCAGCGGTCACCTCACGCTGGTCGACCAGAAGGGCGCCCGGTTCGTGGTGCCCTCGGCGCGCATCGCGTACGTGGAGATCGGGCCGAGCGACTCGCGTCGCGTCGGTTTCGTCGCGGACTGAACGAGCTTTCGAACGACGAGAGGGGCACCCGCCGCGGGTGCCCCTCTCGTCGTTCTTGCAGGTCGGCGCTACTCGTTCAAGCCCGGGAGCGAGGGCGCGTCGTCCTGACGCGGCGCGTTTCCCGCCGATCAGCTCTTCCGATCGGCGGGAAACGCGGCGCGATGGGCCGACTCTCAGGCGGCCTCGCCGCGACGCCGGAGGCGGCGCAATCAAACGCGGAACGGCGGGGTGGAGATCCCCGCGACGCGGTAGCGCGACCAGGGGTCCGGGTCGGTCAACTGGCCGGTCGCCGAACCGTCCGGGGTGCGCAGCAGCGCGGTCCGCGCACCGCCCTCCACCAGCTCGGTGACCTGCTCGTTCGCCGCGACCCGGCCGTACCAGTGGTACCGCCCGTCGATGGGCTGGAAGTACCCGCGCAGCGCCACCTCGACCGGCACCTCGCGCTGGTCGAACACCAGGACCGCGGACCCGGTGTAGCCGTCCTCGTGGTGCTCCTCCTGCTCCTCGTGCTGCACGGACATCACGCCTCCTCGCCGTTGACGAGCCGCAGCCGGGCGGGCTCGGTGGAGAAATCGGTGGTCAGCGGCGCGTCCGGGTCGAGTTCGATGCCCGCGGAGCGGAGCAGGCCGTCGATGGCGTGCCAGATGATGGTGGTCAGGTAGTCGCTCAGGCTCGCCCGCGTCATGGACTGGCGCTCCAGCCACCAGTCGCCGGCGTTCTGCACCATGCCGACCAGCGCGTGCGCCCACGGCTCGGCGCCGCCGGAGTCCATGTCGAACGCGCGCAGGTAGTCGCCGAGCAGCCGGGCCAGGGCCGCCGCGATCAGCTCCTTGTCCTCCTGCACCACGTCCTGCTCGACCGGCCGGTCGGCGAAGGACTTGCGCACCACGAACCGGTACAGGTTCGGGTTGTCCTCGATGACCGTCAGGTACGCGTCCACGATCCGGCGGATGCGGGTGCGGATCGGGCCGTTCTCGGCGATCGCCGGGACCATCGACTCCATCAGCAACTCGGTGCCCCGCCGCCCGACCGCCAGGTACAGGTCGGACTTGTCGGTGAAGTGCCGGTACAGCACGGGTTTGCTGACTCCCGCCTCGGCGGCGATCTCGTCCATCCCCACGTCGGGGCCGTGCCGGGCGACCGCGCGGATGGTCGCCTCGACGAACTCCGCCCGGCGCGCCTCGCGGTGCCCCTTCCAGCGCTCCCGACGTGCGTCCGTTCCGCCCTTGACAGTTCGAGCCATGTGACGCACGCTACCAGAAGTAACTGTTACCTCAAGTCACAGATAAACCCGAGCGGGGAGGGACCCGATGACGAGGACCTTGAAGGTCGCCGATCGCGAGAAAACCGCCGAGCGGCTGCTCAACTCCTCGGCTGACAAGTTCTACGACCCCGAGGTCGACATCGACTGGAACGCGCCGCTGGTCGAGGGCCTGCGCTACACCCCCGAGCACCGGTGCTCCCTCTACGGCACCGCGCTGTGGGAGCGCATGTCGGAGGAGCAGCGGATCGACCTGTCCCGCCACGAGGTCGCCAGCGTCGCCAGCGTCGGGCTGTGGTTCGAGATCCTGCTCATGCAGATGCTGCTCAAGGAGGTCTACCGGTCCGACCCGACGACCAAGCACGCGCAGTACGCGCTGACCGAGGTCGCCGACGAGTGCCGGCACTCCACCATGTTCGCCCGCATGGTCGAGCGCATCGGGTGCCCGCCCTACGGCCCCCGCCGCTACACCTACCACCTGGCCAAGCTGCTGCCGGTGATCGGCTACGGCCCCGCGCTGTACGGCTCGATCCTGGTCGCGGAGGAGATCCTCGATAAGCTCCAGCGCGAGACCATGGTCGACGAGACCGTCCAGCCGCTGGTGCGGATGGTCAACCGCATCCACGTGCTGGAGGAGGCGCGGCACGTGCGGTTCGCCCGCGAGGAGGTCGTGCGCGGGATGCAGACGATCACCAAGAAGGAGCTGCCGTTCCAGCGGTGGCTGCTCGCGACGACGTCGATGTTCGTGACTCGGTCGATCATCAACCCCGAGGTGTACGCGGCGGTCGGCCTGGACAGGGACGAGGCGCACAAGGCGGCCCTGTCCAACCCGCACTGGCACGAGACGATCCAGTGGGCGGGCAAGGGGATCATGAAGTTCCTCGACGACAACGGTCTCGTCGGCAAGCCGGGGATGCGCGCGTGGCGCCGGTCGTTCCTCATCGGATGAGCGCCCCCTGGGAGCCGGGCCACCGGTTCGTGACCGCGGACGGCACCGCCCTGCACGTGGTGGACACCGGTCCGCGCGACGCCGACGTGACCACCGTGCTGGTGCACGGGTGGACGCTGGACCACACGTCGTGGGACCACGTCGCCCCCGCGCTGCCCGGCCGGGTCCTGCGCTACGACCACCGCGGACATGGCGGATCCGCGGCGGCGACGGCCCAGGACGCGACCATCGCGCAGTGCGCGGACGACCTGGCCGAGCTGCTCGCGGCACGGGTGCCCAAGGGGCGCATCGTGTTCGCCGGGCACTCGATGGGCGGCATGACGCTCATGGCGCTGGCCGAGCGGCACCCCACGCTGCTCGACCGCGTCGCCGGGGTCGTGTTCGTCGCGACCTCGTGCGGTGAGCTGTCCGGCTCGACGCTCGGGCTCCCGGGCCTGCTGGGCCGGGTGTTCCTCGCCGGCGAGGCCGCGTCGAACCGGCAGCTCGCGAAGCTGAAGCGGGCGCAGTTGTTGCAGCGCACGGAGGTGTTGCGGCCGGGGCTGCGGTGGCTGCTGTTCGGCAAGCGGCCGTCGTGGGCGGACGTGGCGTCGACGGCGGCGATGGTCGGCCGGTGCAACCCGGTGGCCATGGTCGCGTTCCGCGAGTCCCTCAACGACCACGACCGGAAAGCTGCTTTGAAGGAGTTCGCCGGGATTCCCAGCGTGGTCTTGGCGGGTGGGGCGGACAAGCTCACCCCGCTGCGGCACGCGCGCACCATTGCGGACGAGTTGCCGGGCACAGAATTGGTGATCTACCCGGGAGCGGGGCACATGCTGCCGCTGGAGAGATCAGCAGAGGTCACAGCACACATCACCGCGCTGCTGTGAACAGGGAAGAGGGCCGGTCGCGGGGGACCGGCCCTCTTCCGGGCTGCCGGCCACCACGCGAGGCCGCGTCGGCCTGTCGCGTCGATTTCCCGCCGACCAGCTTCACCGATCGGCGGGAAATCGACGCGATGGGCCGACTTTCAGGCGGCCTCGCCGCCGCGACGGAGGCGCCGGTCATTCAACTCAGTGCTGGAGCGGGAAGCCGCCGCCGATGCCGCGCCAGGCCAGGTTGGAGATCAGCGCGACCGCGTCCTCCTTCGGGACCTTGCGGTCGTCGGCCAGCCACGAGCGGGCCGTCACCTGCGAAAGGCCCACCAGGCCGACGGCCAGCAGGCGCGCGCGGTCCTCGTCGAGGCCGGTGTCGGCGGTGATGGTCTCGGTGATCGCGTCCACGCTCTCGGTCGTCGCGCGCTCGACCGCCTGGGCCACCGCGGGCTCGCCGCGCAGGTCCGACTCGAACACCATCCGGAACGCCTGGCCCTCGCCGTCCACGAAGTCGTAGAACGCCGCGACCGTCGCCTTGACCCGCTGCTTGTTGTCCGTGGTGGACGCCAGCGCGCCGCGCACCCGGTTCACCAGCTCGTCCACGTGGGACTCGAGCAGGGCCATGTACAGCTCGAGCTTGCCCGGGAAGTGCTGGTAGAGCACCGGCTTGCTGACGCCCGCGCGCTCGGCGATCTCGTCCATCGCGGCGGCGTGGTAGCCGTTGGTCACGAACACGTCCTGCGCCGCGGCCAGCAACTGGGCACGCCGGGCGGTGCGTGGGAGGCGGACCCCTCGTCCCGCGCCGCCGTTGTGCCCGACCGTGGTCTGGGCCGTCTCCGTCATGGTGCCTCCAGCCAGCCTTCACATCGCGGAACCGGCGGGGGGTGGCCTCCCCGGTTCGTCGGGAGCAACCTTACTCGCTGGTAGCAGCGTTGCGGGAAAGCTTCCCGTTTCACGGGACGTCCGAGCAGGCATCCTGGTGACGTGACCGAGACCCTGGAGGCGCGCAGACCCGCCATCACCCACGTGCCCCTGTCCTCCGCACCGCTACCTCCCCTGGACACAACGAGCGGCCCCTGGCCTGGTGACTACGTCGAGGTGGCGGGGCACCGCGTGCACGTCCGGCGCACGCCCGGCCCGGCCGCGGAAACCGCCGTCTACGTGCACGGCCTGGGCGGTTCGGCGACGAACTGGACCGACCTCGCGGGCCAGCTGTCCGGGCACGTCTCGGGGCACGCGCTGGACCTGCCGGGGTTCGGGCGGTCCGAGCCGATCCCCGGCTACACGTTCAGCATGGCGACGCACGCCGAGGTCGTCGCCGGGTTCATCGACGGGCTCGGGGCGGGTCCGGTTCACCTGTTCGGGAACTCCATGGGCGGGGCGATCTCGCTCATCGTCGCCTCCACCCGACCCGATCTGGTGAAAACGCTGACCTTGATCTCACCCGCCGTGCCGGACCTGCGGCCCAGGCTGAGCCGGGTGTCCGACCCGCGGATGCCGCTGGCTTTCCTCCCCATCGTCGGGCCGCGGGTGCGCCGGCAGCTCACGCTGATGACCCCCGAGCAGCGCGCCCGGCAGATGCTCAACCTGTGCTTCGCCGACCCGACCCAGGTGCCCGACCAGCGGTTCCGGCAGTCGGTCGAGGAGTACACGGAGCGGTCCGCGCAGCCGTGGGCGCCCGACGCGCTGGGTCGCAGCACGGTCGAGCTGATCCGGACGTGGCTGGTGCCGCGGTCGAAGTCGATGTGGCTGCTGCCGCCGAAGGTCACCGCGCCCGCGCTGGTCGTGTGGGGTGCGCAGGACAAGCTGGTCAGCGCCCGCAAGGCGCCGCGGGTGGCCCGGCTGCTGCCGCGCGGGCGGCTGCTCGTGCTGCCGCGGACCGGGCACGTGGCGCAGATGGAGCGGCCGACGACGGTCGCGCGGGCCGTGCTGGGCATGTGGGAGCGGGGTGCGGACTGGTAGCGCGGCCGTGCTGGGGATGTGGGAGCGGGTGCGGACTGGTAGCGCGGTCGCAGTCGGTGGTGCGGTGGAATCCGGTAGATCGGTTCAGTGCTGTGACCTGCGGAGGGCCACCGGCGTCGACCGGGTTTCGGCGCTTGTGGCACTCTGGTCGCCGTGAACCGGACGTCGGAGGGTGGGCGTGAGGCGGCGCCGTCGCCGCCTTCCGAGGACCGCTACCGCCGCGGCACGCGACGCACCGCCGCCGAGCCGCTGACCGCGTCCTGGGAACCCGCGGGCAGGCACCGCCGCAAGCGCAAGCGCGGGGTGAAGGGCCTGGTCGCGAACTACGGCTGGCGCATCTACGCGGTCCCCGTGCTGCTGGTGCTGACCGCCTTGGTCGTGCTCGACACCGCCGCGCCGACGAAGATCGGCGAAGCCGGCCAGTCCGGCACCGACAACGCCGGCGCCGCGCCCGGGACCAGCATGTCCTCCGGCCCGCCGGTGGCCACCGAGACGCCGCCGTCCAAGGTCGACCTGGTCAACATCCCGACCGCCGAGCTGCCCGACGGGCCCAAGTACTCCGAGCAGGGCGCCGGGACGTGGCAGGTCCTGCCGGGCGGCACCGCGCAGGCCGGCACGGGCAAGCTCTACAAGTACTCGATCGCCATCGAGGACGGCATCGACGCGGCGGACTTCGGCGGCGACCGGGACGCCTTCGCCCGGACCATCGACGGGATGCTGGCCGACCAGCGCAGTTGGGTCGGCACCGGCCAGGTGGCCATGCAGCGCGTGGACAGCGGTCCGGTCGACTTCGTCATCAGCCTGACGACGCCGAACACGACCCACGGGCTGTGCGGGTTCCAGATCCAGTACGAGACGTCGTGCTGGCACCCGCCGACCAAGCGCGTGGTGATCAACGTGGCGCGGTGGGTGCGCGGCGCGAAGGCGTTCAACACGGACCTGTCGTTCTACCGGACGTACGCGGTGAACCACGAGGTCGGCCACGTGCTGAAGAACCCGCACGAGGGCTGCAAGGAGAACGGCCAGCCGGCGCCCGTGATGATGCAGCAGACCTTCGGCGTGGCGAACGACTACGTGGCCCGGCTGAACGAGGTCGACCTCTCCAACCGGGGTGTCGTGGCCGCTGACGGCAAGGTCTGCACCCCCAACGCGTTCCCGGTCGCTCCCCGCTGACCCCGCGCGGTCACTTCGTGTCCACGCAATGGGACGACTTCCCATCCGGGAAGACGGTGGTCCAGTCTGGTGTTGTCCATCGGTAGAGGACATGTCTCGTCGAGGAGGATCAGATGGCGCTTCCGCCGCTCGTGGAGCCCGCAGCGGAGCTGACGAAGGAGGAAGTCGCGCGGTACAGCCGGCACCTGATCATCCCGGACGTCGGGGTGGACGGGCAGAAGCGGCTCAAGAACGCGAAGGTCCTGGTCGTCGGCGCGGGCGGGCTCGGATCGCCGGCGCTGCTCTACCTCGCCGCGGCGGGGGTCGGCACGCTGGGCATCGTGGACTTCGACACCGTCGACGAGTCGAACCTCCAGCGCCAGGTCATCCACGGCCAGTCCGACATCGGCAAGCCGAAGGCCGAGTCCGCGCGCGAGTCGATCGCCGAGATCAACCCGTACGTCAAGGTGAACCTCCACCAGACGCACCTGAACTCGGAGAACGTCCTCGACATCTTCCGCGACTACGACCTCATCCTCGACGGCACCGACAACTTCGCCACCCGCTACCTGGTCAACGACGCCGCGGTCCTGCTGGGCAAGCCGTACGTCTGGGGCTCGATCTTCCGGTTCGAGGGCCAGGTAAGCGTGTTCTGGGAAGACGCCCCGAACGGCCAGGGCCTGAACTACCGCGACCTCTACCCGGAGCCCCCGCCGCCCGGCATGGTCCCGTCGTGCGCCGAGGGCGGCGTGCTGGGCGTGCTGTGCGCGTCGATCGGCTCGATCATGGTCACGGAGGCCATCAAGCTCCTGACCGGCATCGGCGAGCCGCTCCTGGGTCGCCTGATGGTGTACGACGCCCTGGAGATGTCCTACCGGACGATCAAGATCCGGAAGGACCCGGAGAGCGTCAAGATCACCGAGCTGATCGACTACGAGGCGTTCTGCGGCGTGGTCTCCGACGAGGCCCAGCAGGCGGCGGCGGGCAACACCATCACCCCGCTGGAGCTGAAGCAGAAGCAGGACAGCGGCGAGAACTTCGTCCTGATCGACGTCCGCGAGCCGCACGAGTACGAGATCGTGCGGATCCCGGGTTCCGTGCTGATCCCGAAGGACCGGATCCTGTCCGGCGAGGCGTTCGCGGAACTGCCGCAGGACAAGCAGATCGTGCTGCACTGCAAGTCGGGCGGGCGGTCGGCGGAGGCGCTGGCGGTGCTCCACCAGGCCGGGTTCAAGGACGCGGTGCACGTAGGTGGTGGGGTGTTGGCTTGGGCGCGTGAGGTCGACACGAGCTTGCCGACTTACTGAGCTGTTGCCTTACTGAGCTGTTGCTTCGAGCCGCCCGCCGCGACCCTCGGGTTGCGGCGGGCGGCTCGCTTTTCGCCGCGTGGCGGCTGCTTTTCGGCGCACTTCGTCCGCCCGGGGCCTCCAGGCGCGCTCTTCGTCGTAAGGGCGCGCCGGCGGGTTCGAGCTTGAAAGCGCGAAGCGCGTTCCTCCTCAAGTAGCGCGGAGCGCGTCCTGTTTTGACCCGCGAAGCGTGGATTTGAGCAGGTGAGCGCCGGTTTAAAGATCAAAAGCGCCTCGCCGGCGGGCGAGCCGCCAAGGATGACACAACTACAACTGCGGGGGCTTCTTGCTTGTGTCATCCCCGCATGACCGGCAAAGCCGACCACAGATTTCCCGGGTGCCGCTAAAAACTTTTGCTCGTTCCTCGCAAAACTTTTCAGCGGCACCCGGGAAATCTGTGGTAGCCCTTCGGGCGGGCCATACGGGGATGACACAAGCAAGAAGCCCGGGTCGGGGTGTGTGCCCCGGCGGCGCTGCCCGACCCGGGCGCTACGCGCCGAAGAGCGCCGGGGGCAGGGTGTCTTGCCGTGGCGTGGGTGTGGTGGAGGACACATCCGGGGTTTGGGCTGAAACCGCAATAGTGCGGATAGGCCGGACGGGTGCACACGGCGGCAGAGCCGGGCGAGGTCCACCAAACACGAGGGCTCGACGGGTAGCGTGCCGTGCCGTGACCCCATCTCCGGAGCCGCCGCCGTCGCACGTGCGTGCCGCGTTTGGTGCGCGTGACGCTGAACCGGAGTTGATCGACGCCGGTCCGGTGTGGCGGTGCGGTGATGCGGCGATCCGGCCGGCGGGCAAGCCCGCCGAGGCCACGTGGGTGGCCAAGACGCTGGACACGCTGTCCGTGGACAACGTCCGGGTGGCCAGACCCCTGCGGTCCACCGACGGGCGGTACGTCGTCGGCGGGTGGGCCGCCACCAAGTACCTGTCGGGTCGCGCGGAACCGCGGCACGACGAGGTGGTCGAGGTCGCCGTCAAGTTGCACGCGGCCACCAAGGACCTGCCCAAGCCGCGTTTCCTGGACGCCCGCGCGGACCTGTTCGCCCGGGCCGACCGGCTCGCCTGGGAAGAGGAGTCCGCCGACCTCGACCCCGACCTCGGCGGGCGGCTGTTCCAACTGCTCTCCGCCTACCGCAAGCCGGTCCAGCTCAAGCCCCAGGTCGTGCACGGCGACCTGTTCGGCAACGTGCTGTTCGCGGGGGACGCCGCGCCGGCGATCATCGACTTCACCGCCTACTGGCGGCCGGCCGAGTACGGCGCGGCGATCGTGGTGGTCGACGCGCTCTCGTGGGGTGGCGCGGATCACGGGCTCGTGCAGCGGTGGTCCCACCTGGCGGAATGGCCACAGGTGTTGTTGCGCGCGACACTCTTCCGCCTCGCCGTGCACGCCCTGCACCCGCTGTCGAGCACGCAATCGCTGGTAGGGCTGGAAAGAACGGCCACGAAGGTGACCGCCTTGCTGTGACCTCACCCGCGGTCCACGCGTGGTGCCGGAGCAAGTTCGCGTGGACGAAACATTCCGCGCTGCGCCGTTAACAGGCCGTTCTTACCGTCGGCCCCGTGACCGACACCCACTGCCCGTACTGCGCGCTGCAGTGCGCGATGTCCGTGACCGACGGCAAGGTGTCGCCGCGGGAGTTCCCGACCAACCGCGGCGGCCTGTGCCAGAAGGGCTGGACGTCCGCCGAGCTGCTGACCTCGCCCGCCCGGCTCACCACGCCGCTGGTGCGCCGGGACGGCGTGCTGGAGCCGGCCACGTGGGACGAGGCGCTTGATCTTGTCGCCGCCAAGCTGCGCGAACTGCGTGAGCTGCACGGGCCGGACGCGGTCGGCGTGTTCGGCGGCGGTGGGCTGACCAACGAGAAGTCCTACCTGCTGGGCAAGTTCGCGCGGGTGGCGTTGGGGACGTCCCAGATCGACTACAACGGCCGGTTCTGCATGTCGAGCGCGGCGGCGGCGGGCATCAAGGCGTTCGGGCTCGACCGGGGGATGCCGTTCCCCGTAACAGACCTCGACCAAGCGGACGCGGTGCTGTTGGTCGGCGGTAATCCGGCGGAAACCATGCCGCCGTTCGTGCAGCACCTCAAGGGCGCGGAGCTGATCGTCGTCGACCCGCGCCGCACGGCCACCGCCGAGCTGGCCACCCTGCACCTCGCCCCCGCGCCGGGCACCGACCTGGCGCTCGCGCTGGGCCTGCTGCACTGCGCCGTCGCGGACGGCCACCTGGACAAGGACTACCTGGAGGAGCGCACCAACGGGTTCGCCGAGGCCTGGCAGATCGCCGCCTCCTGGTGGCCGGAGCGGGTCGAGCGGGTCACCGGGGTGCCGGTCGCCGACCAGCGGGCCGCCGTGCGGATCCTGGCCGAGGCGGAGAACGCCTACGTCCTGACGGGACGGGGCACCGAGCAGCACGCCAGCGGCGCGGACACCGTGTCGGCGTGGATCAACCTCGCGCTGGCGCTGGGCCTGCCGGGGCGGCGCGGTTCGGGGTACGGGTGCCTGACGGGTCAGGGCAACGGGCAGGGTGGGCGTGAGCACGGGCAGAAGGCCGACCAACTGCCCGGGTATCGGAAGATCGACGACCCGGCGGCCCGTGCGTACATCCAGGACGTGTGGGGTGTGGACGACCTGCCCGGGCCGGGGCGCTCCGCCTACGAGCTGCTGGACGCGTTGGGCCAGGACGGTGGGCCGAAGGCGCTGTTGGTGTTCGGGAGCAACCTGGTCGTGTCCGCGCCCCGGTCGCAGCACGTGGCTGACCGCTTGGGTGCGTTGGACCTGCTTGTTGTTTGCGATCTCGTCTTGTCCGAGACGGCCGCGATGGCCGATGTCGTGCTGCCGATCACGCAGTGGGCGGAGGAGAGCGGCACGATGACCAACCTGGAGGGCCGCATCCTGCTGCGCCAGGTGGCTGTTGAGCGGCCATCGGGTGTGCGCAGCGACCTGGAGGTTCTTCAGGGGTTGGCCTTGCGGTTGGGGCAGCCGGTGGAGCGGTTCCCGATCGAGCCCGAGGTGGTGTTCGAGGAGCTGCGGGTCGCTTCCAAGGGTGGGATCGCGGACTACTCGGGTGTCACCTACGAGCGGCTGCGGTCCGGGGAGGCCCTGCACTGGCCGGTGGTGGAGAAGAGCACGCCGCGGGTGTTCCTGGACCGGTTCGCCCATCCGGACGGCCGTGCCCGGTTCATCGCTGTCGATCACCGCGGACCTGCGGAGATGCCCGACGCGGACTACCCGTTGCAGGCGACCACCGGCCGGGTCCTCCAGCACTACCAGTCCGGCGCGCAGACCCGGCTGGTGAAGGAACTGGTGAACGCCGAGCCGGAGGCCTACGTCGAGGTCCACCCGGACACCGCGGTGCGCGCCGGGCTGCGCGAGGGCGACCTCGGCGCGGTGGTGTCGCGGCGCGGCCGGACGGTGGCGCGGGTGCGGTGCGTGCCGTCCATGCGGATCGACGTGGTGTTCCTGCCCTTCCACTTCGCCGGTGAGGGCCGCGCCAACCTGCTGACCAACCCGGCGCTGGACCCGACCAGCCGGATGCCCGAGTTCAAGGTGTGCGCCGTCCGATTGGAGCCGGTATGACCAGGAACGTTGTCGTCGTGGGCTACGGCATGGCCGGGGCCCGGCTGGCCGACGAGATCCGCAGGCGGGACCCGAAGGCGGAACGGGTCTCCGTGACCGTGCTCGGCGACGAGGCGCACCCCGCCTACAACCGGGTGCTGCTGTCCAGCGTGGTCGCCGGGTCGCTGACGCCGGAGGCGGTGCGCCTGCACGACCCGGACTGGGCCGCGAAGCACCACGTGGACCTGCGGCTGGGCGGCTCGGTCACCAAGATCGACCGCACCCGCCGGGTCGTGCACGTGGGCGACACCGAGGTCCCGTACGACTCGCTGGTGCTGGCCACCGGTGCGCGGTCGTGGGTGCCGCCGACGGACGGCCTGTTGGACGGCAACGGCTCGTTGGCGCCGGGTGTGGTGGCGTTCCGGTCGTTGGACGACTGCGCGCGGATCGTCGACGCGGCCTCGCCGGGCACGCCGGTGGCGGTGCTGGGCGGCGGTCTGCTCGGGCTGGAGGCCGCGCGGGGGCTCGCCGGTCGCGGCTGCCTGGTGACCGTCGTGCACCCGGTGGGGCACCTGATGGAGCGCCAGCTCGACCCGGGCGCGGGCCGGGTGCTGGCCAAGACGTTGGAAACGCTGGGGATCGAGTTCCGGCTCGGGGCGCTGGCGGCGAAGTACCTGCCGGGTGAAGGGCTCCTGCTCGACGACGGCACGCAGGTGCCGGCTGAGCTGGTCGTGGTGTCGGCCGGCGTGCGCGCCGAGACCGGGCTGGCGGAGCAGGCGGGGATCGCGGTGGACCGGGGCATCCTGGTGGACGACGCCCTGCGCACCAGCGACCCGCGCGTGCACGCCATCGGCGACTGCGCGCAGCACGTCGGCACGGTGTCCGGCCTGGTGCAGCCCGCCTGGGAGCAGGCCGCCGTGGTGGCGGACCTGGTGACCGGCGCCGCGCCCGCGTCCCGCTACTCCGGGACCACCGTGGTGACCCGGCTCAAGGCACGGGACGTCGACCTGGCCGCTTTGGGTGACGTGCACTGCGATGTGGACGCACCGGACGCGGAAGTCCTGTGCTTCCAAGATCCCGCGCGCGGCCGGTACGCGAAGCTGGTGCTGCGCGACGACAAGGTGACCGGCGCCATCGTCCTCGGCGCGCCGGACGCGGCGGCGGCCATCACCCAGCTGTTCGACCGCGGCCTGCCCGCGCCGACCGACCGGCTGGCGCTGCTGCTGGGCCGCGCGCTGCCCGCGGAGAACGAGGCGAGCCCGGCGGACCTGCCCGCGTCGGCGGTGGTGTGCCGGTGCAACACGGTCAGCAAAGGACAGATCGTCAGCGCCTGGAGGTCGGGCGCCACAACGGTTTCCGCGATCGCGGAGAAGACGCGCGCGAGCACGGGGTGTGGCGGGTGCAAGGACGCGGTGTGCGGCATCGTCGACTGGCTCTCCGCCTCACAGCCCCAACCCGTCTGATGTGCGCCGGAGTTGCCGCACGCGACACCTGGTCGAACGTCGAGGTAACGGGCCGTTCCTACGGTCTGCGCATCACGAGCCTGGGAGGCCGCAATGAGCACGGTGGTTGAGACCGAAACCCTTGCGCCGCAGCCGAAACGACGCGGACGGTGGATCGACGACTGGAACCCGGAGGACGCGGAGTTCTGGGAGCGCACCGGGAAGAAGGTGGCGCGCCGCAACCTCGTCTTCTCGATCCTGGCGGAGAACCTGGGCTTCACGGTGTGGAGCCTGATGAGCATCGTCGTGGTGAGCCTGGGCTCGGTCGGGTTCAGCTTCAGCGTCGGCCAGACGTTCTGGCTGCTGATCGTGCCGAACCTGGTCGGCGCGGTGCTGCGCATCCCCTACACGTTCGCGGTGCCGAAGTTCGGCGGCCGGGCGTGGACCACGGTCAGCGCGAGCCTGCTGCTGATCCCGACCACCATGCTGATCATCGCGGTCACCAACCCGGGCACGCCGTACTGGTTCTTCCTGCTGACCTCGGCGGCGATGGGCTTCGGCGGCGGCAACTTCTCGTCCTCCATGGCGAACATCTCGTTCTTCTACCCGGAGGGCAAGAAGGGCCTGGCGCTGGGCCTGAACGCGGCCGGCGGCAACCTCGGCGTGGCGATGGTGCAGCTCGTGGTGCCGATCGTGATCAGCATCGGCACCGGCGTGAACCTGGCCTACGCGGCGCTGTTCTGGATCCCGTTCATCGTCGTGGCCACCGCGTGCGCGTGGTTCCTGATGGACAGCCTCACCCAGGCCAAGCCGGACGGCACGTCCTACCGCAAGGCGATGTCCAACAAGCACACGTGGGTGATGTCGTTCCTGTACATCGGCACGTTCGGCTCGTTCATCGGCTTCTCGTTCGCGTTCCCGTCGCTGATCAAGATCAGCTTCGTGGAGCACAAGAGCTTCGTCGCGCTGGCGTTCCTGGGCGCGCTGATCGGGTCGGTGAGCCGGCCGTTCGGCGGCTGGCTGTCGGACCGGTTCGGCGGCGCCAAGGTGACGATGGCGGTGTTCCTGGGCATGGCGCTGGGCGTGGTGGGCGTGCTGGTCAGCGTGAGCACCAAGAACTTCCCGCTGTTCTTCACCTCGTTCATCGCCCTGTTCGTGCTGGCCGGCATCGGCAACGGCTCGACCTACCGGATGATCCCGGCCATCTTCGCCACCCAGGTGGCGGACACCGCGTCGGCCAAGCGGCAGGCGGCGGCCGTGGTCGGCATCGCGGGCGCGATCGGGGCGTTCGGCGGCGTGCTGGTGAACCTGGTGTTCAAGTTCTCGCTGGAGGGCAGCAAGACCCTGGCCCCGGCCCTCACCGCGTTCCTGGTGTTCTACGGCCTCTGCGTGGCCACGACGTGGTGGTTCTACCTGCGCAGCCGCGTCTTCGCGCGGGTGCCGAGCCTCGCCTACGCGGGCGTGTGACACGCGGGTTGTGACGCGCACGACGCTCTGACGTGCGGCGTGAGGCTGCTTTAACACCTGCGCAACATTCGCGACCTTGTCACGACACGGTCCCCGGTGAGCATAGCCGGGCAAGAGGAAGGAATGGTCCCATGACGCGAACGCTGGTTGTCGTCGGTCACGGCATGGTCGGACACCGTCTCGTGCAGGCGCTGCGCGAGAAGGACGTCACCGACCAGTGGCGGATCGTCGTGTTCGCCGAGGAGGGGCGTCCCGCCTACGACCGGGTCGCGCTGTCGTCCTATGTGGACACCTGGGACGCGGACACGCTGAGCCTCGCGCCGCACGAAGACCCCTTGGTTGAGCTGAACCTCAACGACCTGGTCGTGCACATCGACCGGGACGACAAGGTCGTCCGGAGCATGTCCGGCCGGGCGCAACCCTACGACGCGCTGGTGCTGGCGACCGGGTCGGTGCCGTTCGTGCCGCCGGTCCCCGGCCGCGACCTGCCCGGGTGCCACGTGTACCGGACGATCGAGGACCTGGACGCGATCCGGGCCACGGTCGAGGGCGCGCACTCCTCCGGTCGGCACGCGGGCATGGTGCTCGGCGGCGGTCTGCTCGGCCTGGAGGCCGCGAACGCGTTGCGCGGCATGGGGATCTCGCCGCACGTGGTCGAGCTGGGTCCCCGCCTGATGCCGTTGCAGGTGGACGAGGGCGGCGCCGGGCTGCTGCGGCGGCTGGTGGAGAAGCTGGACCTGACCGTGCACACCGGCACGTCCGCCTCGTCCATCGAGCGCGACGGCGACCGGCTGATCGCCAAGCTGTCCAACGGGACCGAGCTGGACCTCGACGTCGTGGTGTTCTCCGCGGGCATCCGGCCGCGCGACCAGCTCGCCCGCGAGTTCGACCTGGCGGTGGGGGAGCGCGGCGGCATCGTCGTGGACTCCGCCTGCCGGACCTCGGACGAGAACATCTACGCCATCGGCGAGTGCGCCAACATCGGCGGCGTGGTGTACGGCCTGGTCGCGCCGGGTTACTCGATGGCCGAGGTGGTGGCGGACCGGCTGCTCGGCGGCACCGCGGAGTTCCCCGGCGCGGACACCTCGACCAAGCTGAAGCTGCTGGGTGTGGACGTGGCGTCGTTCGGCGACGCGCACGCGCAGACCGAGGGCGCGCTGGAGGTCGTGGTCAACGACGCCGTCGCGGGCACCTACGCCAAGGTCGTGGTGTCCGACGACGCGAAGACGCTGCTCGGCGGCATCCTGGTCGGCGACGCCTCGAAGTACCCGGTGCTGCGGCCCCTGGTCGGCCGCCCGGTGCCCGGCGACCCGGTGTCGCTGATCGGGCCGGCGGGCGGGGTGGAGCTGTCGCTGCCCAACGACGCCCAGGTGTGCTCGTGCCACGCGGTGACCAAGCAGCACATCGTGGACGTGATCGGCTCCGGCGAGGCCGTGGACGTGCCGGGGATCAAGGCGTGCACCAAGGCGGGCACGGGCTGCGGTTCGTGCGTGCCGATGCTGAAGAAGCTGCTCTCGGAGTGCGGTGTCGAGCAGTCGAAGGCGCTGTGCGAGCACTTCGAGCAGTCGCGCGCCGAGCTGTTCGAGATCGTGCGGGTCACCGGCATCACCACGTTCACCGAGCTGATCTCGCGGTACGGCCGCGGGCGCGGCTGCGACCTGTGCAAGCCCGCCGTGGCGTCGATCCTGGCGTCGCTGGACAACGGCCACGTGCTGGAGGGCGAGCAGGCGGTCCTGCAGGACACCAACGACCGCTTCCTGGCCAACCTCCAGCGCAACGGCACGTACTCGGTGGTGCCGCGCATCCCCGGCGGCGAGATCACGCCGGAGAAGCTCATCGTGATCGGCGAGGTGGCCCGGGACTTCGGCCTCTACACCAAGATCACCGGCGGGCAGCGGATCGACCTGTTCGGCGCGACCGTCGACCAGCTGCCGCAGATCTGGAAGCGGTTGGTGGACGCCGGTTTCGAGTCCGGCCACGCCTACGGCAAGGCGCTGCGCACGGTGAAGTCGTGCGTGGGGACCACGTGGTGCCGCTACGGCGTGCAGGACTCGGTGGGCCTGGCGATCGAGCTGGAGCTGCGCTACCGGGGCCTGCGGTCGCCGCACAAGCTCAAGTCCGCGGTGTCCGGCTGCGCGCGGGAGTGCGCGGAGGCGCGGGGCAAGGACTTCGGCGTCATCGCCACCGAGAAGGGCTGGAACCTCTACGTGGGCGGCAACGGCGGGTTCACGCCCCGGCACGCCGACCTGCTCGCGTCCGACGTGGACACCGAAACGCTCATCAAGCTCATCGACCGGTTCCTGATGTTCTACATCCGCACGGCGGACCGGTTGCAGCGCACCTCGACCTGGATCGAGGGCCTGGAGGGCGGGCTGGACCACCTGCGCGCGGTGATCGTGGACGACAGCCTCGGCATCTGCGCCGACCTGGAAGCCGCGATGGCCAAGCACGTGGACAACTACGCCGACGAGTGGCGCGGTGTGCTGGAGGACCCGGAGAAGCTGGCCCGGTTCACCTCCTTCGTGAACGCGCCCGGCACGCCCGACCCGACGATTTCCTTCCGCGAGGAACGCGGTCAGAAGGTTCCTGTCCTGCTGGGGATTCCGGAGGTCGTCAGATGACACCCGTGTGCGAGTTGAGCGCGTTGCAGCCGGAGAGCGGCGTGGCCGCCCTGCTGCCCGACGGGACCCAGGTCGCCGTCTTCCTGACCCACGACGGCCAGGTGCACGCGTTGGGCAACATCGACCCGTTCAGCGGCGCCGCCGTGCTGGCTCGGGGCATCGTCGGCGACCGGGGCGGCGTGCCGGTGGTGGTGTCGCCGGTGTACAAGCAGGCGTTCGAGCTGAGCACCGGCAAGTGCCTGGACGACCCGTCCACGGCGGTCCCCGTCCACCCGGTCCGCGTGGCCGACGGCATCGTCCAGGTCGGGTCGCCGTGAACGCCGCCCCGCTGGCCGGGTACACGGTCGGCGTGACCGCCGCCCGGCGGGCCGACGAACTGACGGCGCTGTTGGAGCGCAAGGGCGCGACCGTGCTGCACGGCCCGGCGATCCGCATCGTGCCGCTGCCCGACGACGCGGAACTGCTGGCCGCCACCCGCGAGGTGGTGGAACGGCCGCTGGACATCGCGGTGGCGACCACCGGCATCGGTTTCCGGGGCTGGGTCGAGGCCGCGGAGGGCTGGGGCCTGGCCGCGCGCCTGCTCAACCGGCTGTCCGGCGCGCAGGTGATGGCCCGCGGTCCGAAGGCGCGCGGGGCCGTGCGGGCGGCGGGTCTGGTGGAGGCGTGGTCGCCGGAGGGCGAGAGCAACGCCGAACTGCTCGACCACCTGATCCGATCGGGGGTGGCGGGCAAGCGGATCGCGGTGCAGCAGCACGGCGAGCCCTTGCCCGATTTCGTGTCGGCGCTGGAGAACGCGGGTGCGGAGGTCGTCCCGGTCTCGGTGTACCGCTGGACCGGCCCGGTCGACTCCGCTCCGCTGGACCGCCTGGTGGACGCCGTCCTGGCTCGTCAGGTGGACGCGTTGACCTTCACCAGCGCGCCGGCGGCGGCGAACCTGCTGAAGCTGGCTTCGGCGACCGGTCGCTACAAGGAGCTCGTGAGCGCTCTGCGGTCGGACGTGCTGGTGGTGGGCGTCGGGTCGATCACGGCCGGTCCGCTGGTCGCGGCCGGTGTGCCCGTGGTGCAGCCGGCCAGGGCTCGGATCGGCGCCCTGGCCCGTGAGCTGACCTTGGCCCTGCCCGCGCGGGCGACCCGCCTGCGCATCGCCGCCCGGGACATCGAGCTGCGCGGCCAGGCGGTCGTGGTGGACGGCGAACTCCGGCCCGTCGCGCCCGCTCCGATGGCGGTTTTGCGCGTCCTGGCCGCCGCGCGGGGCCGGGTGGTGTCGAGGCGCGAGTTGCTGGCCGCGTTGCCCAGTGGTGGCGAGGAGCACGCGGTGGAGACGGCGATCGGCCGGCTGCGGACGGCGCTGGGCGAGCCCCGGATGGTGACGACGGTTGTGAAACGCGGCTACCGACTGGCCATGGACCCCGCTGGAGTCGCGGTATGACGTTGGTTCTCGTGGCACACGGCACGCGTGATCCCGCTGGTGCCGTCGTGGTGGAGGAGATCGCCGCGCTGGTGCGGTCGCGGTTGGGCGGCGTGCCGGTGCGGGTGGCTTATGCGGACGTTCGGCAGCCTGACGTGACTGCCGTGCTGCGCTCGGTAGACGGTCCAGCCGTGGTCGTGCCGGCGTTCCTGGCGGCCGGGTACCACGTGCGGGTGGACATCCCGGCCCAGATCGAGGCGTCGGGCCACCCCGATGTGGTGGTCACCGCTCCCATCGGGCCGGCTTTGGTGCCGGCTTTGGTGGCGCGGTTGGAGGAGGCGGGCTGGGAGCCCGGCGACTCGGTGGTGCTGGCGGCGGCGGGGTCTTCGGACGCGCGGGCGTTGGCCGAGGTCGGCAAGGTGGCCCAGGCGCTGTCACGGCGGGTGGGCGGTCCGGTCCAGATCGGCTACGCGGCTACCGCGTCGCCGCACATCTCGGAGGTGATCGCGTCGACGCCGGGCCGCGTGGCGGTGGCGTCTTGGCTGCTCGCGCCGGGTTTGTTCCACCGGGCGGTGGCCGAGTCGGGCGCTTCAGTCGTGGCCGCGCCCATCGGGGCACATCTGCGGGTCGTCGAGGCCGTGTTGTTGAGGTACTACCAGGCGCGTTGCCTGGAGGACGTGGCGTAGGACTTCGCCGGGGAATAGTTGAGACTTCAACCAGGTTGTGCGGGCTGAGCGACCCCCGCATCCTGGAGGTCCCCGTCGAAGGAGGCAGCGATGCCCGCCGTCACCGCAGACACCCTGACCCTGCCCAGGCTGCCCGAGCTGTCCGAGGTCGCGACCGGCTGGCGGCCGGTCCGGAAGGTGGTCCAGGCGCAGAAGTTCCTCGAAGGGGAGGGCTTCCAGGTCCGGCGGCCGTTCCCCGGCGCGGACCTCGCGCTGGCCGACCCGTTCCTGCTGCTCGACCACATGGGTGCGGTCGAGTACGGGCCGGGTGAGGCCAAGGGGGCGCCGTGGCACCCGCACCGGGGGTTCGAGACGGTCACCTACATGATCGACGGGGCGTTCGAGCACCAGGACTCGACCGGTGGTGGCGGGTTGATCACCGACGGGGCCACCCAGTGGATGACCGCCGGCAGCGGCGTTTTGCACAGCGAACTCCCGCCGCAGGAGATGGTGGCCAAGGGCGGGTTGTTCCACGGCGTGCAGTTGTGGGTGAACCTGCCCAAGGTGGCCAAGTGGTCGCCTCCGCGCTACCAGGACATCAAGGCGCGTGACGCCGTGCTGCTGTCCAGCGACGACGGTGGCGCGCTGGTCCGGGTGATCGCCGGGGACGTGGCGGGCTATCGCGGGCCGGGGATGACCTACACGCCGATCACCTACCTGCACGCGACCTTCAGCGCGGGCGCTCGTCTCGCGCTGCCGTGGCCGGAGGACTTCAACGCCCTGGTCTACGTGCTGTCCGGGCGGGGGACCGTCGGGGCGGAGAAGCGGCCGCTGGAGGAAGGGCGGCTGGCCGTGTTCGGCCACGGGTCGGCGGTGACCATGCAGGCCGACACCACCTGGGACGTGCTGGTCCTGGGCGGGCTGCCGCTGAACGAGCCGGTGGCCCGGTACGGGCCGTTCGTGATGAACACCCGGCGGGAGATCCTCGACGCCATCGAGGACTTCCAGGCCGGTCGACTGGGCCGGACCCACGTGCCGCACGTGAGCCCGGCGGACGAGGAGGTCTGAATGTCCGACGTCCGCGAGCTGCTGGCCAAGGGCCGCGAGTTCCGGGCCGCCGGCGACCCGAGCGGTGCCGCGCGGTTCCTGGTAGAGGCCGCCGAGCACGCCCCGACCGACCGGACGGTGCTCACCGAGCTGGCGCTGGCGCACTTCCAGTCCGCCGCGCTGGGGCGGGCCGAGGCCGTGTTGCGCACGCTGGTCGACCTCGACCCGTCCGACGGTTACGCCCGGCTGCTGCTGGGCCGCACGCTGACCCGGCGGAGCCGGCCCGCCGAGGCGCTGCCGGAACTGCGGCTGGCCGCCGCGCTGACCCGCGACCCCGACGTGGCCGCCGAGGTCGAGCGGGTCGCCGCGCGGGTCACCACAGGCCCGGTGGCTCCTCCTCCTTCTCCTTGACCGCCTCTTCCCAGCGGTACGTGCGCAGGTTGACCTTCCCGTTGTCGGCCACCACGCCTTCCTCGCGCAGCAGTTGCAACTGCTCGTCGGCGATGTGCGGCGCGCACGTGCCGTTGGCCCGCAGCACCCGGTGCCACGGCAGGTCGTGCCCGTCCTGGTTCAGGACCTGGCCGACCAGCCGGGGCGACGGGGCGCGGGACAGGTCGGCGACGTCGCCGTAGGTGGCCACGCGTCCGCGGGGGATCGACCGCACCACCTCGCGGACCAACTCGTGCAGCTCTTCATCCACCCGGCCAAGGATTCCACTCAGCCCGTGTAGCCGGCCACGACCCTCGTGAAGTCGTAGGTGCCCTGGTTGGTGCCGGAGCAGTCGGACGTGGACCCGCCGCAGTTGCCGCGGTCCCGGTTGGTGGCCCAGAAGGTGAAGCGCGCCAGGTGTTTCGAGGTCGCCCAGTCGCGCATGGCGCGGAACTGCGCGGTGGTGACGGTCTCGCCGGTGTCGGTGACGCCGTTCATCGAGGACAGGCCGCTGCGGCGGTAGGCGGCGTCGTCGGTGAGCCCGAACGTGGCCTTGACGTGGTTCTTCAGGCCGTCCACGGCGGACTTGGTGCCGGCCACGAGGTCGCTGGGGCCGCCGAAGTTGAACGGCATCACCGACCAGACGTCGATCTGCGCGCCGAGGTCCTTCGAGCGGGTGATCAGGCGCTTCCCCCAGGTGTTCGGGCCGGACCGGTCGGTGGGCATGGTGATCACCGTGCGGATGCCGGGGTTGTTCTGCTTGACGATCTTCAGCGCGCCGAGCACGCGGTCCTGCACGGTCGCGTTCTCGAACTCGGCGGCCTCGATGTCGATGTCGATCGCCTTGAGCTGGTAGGCGTTGATCACCTTCTGGTAGGCGCCGGCCAGGGCGCTCGCGGACGAGCAGTACTGGCCGAGCTTGCGGCCGGACCAGCCGCCGAAGGACGGGATCACGTCGCCGCCGGCCGCGCGGATGTTGCGGATCAGGGTGGCGTCCGAGCCGGTCAGGGAGCGGGTGCCGTCCCACGCGGGGTTGCAGCCGCCGTCGGAGAGGACGAACGCGAGCGTGAAGGTCTTCACGCCGGTGGCGTTCATGACATTCACCGGATTGGGTTTGTTGCCCCACTGGTACAGGTACGGGGACGCCAGGACGGGGTTCGGCGCGGCCTCCGCGACCGGGGCCAGGGCCATCGCCGCGACACCCGCGGTGAGTGCGATCGTCAACCGCCGCAAGGGTTTCATCGTTCCTCCAGACCACAGGGAGGAGTCGTCCGGCGGCGGGGAGACGGCTCCGGTCGGGTCTCAAAGTGGACTAGACCACTGCGTTTTGTCAAGACCTCGTACAAATGGGCGGTGCCGGGATTGTCGGTGGGTCGTGGTTCCATCGGCACGTGGCAGTGAACCGGGCTCCGTTGCTGGTGCGCCGGGTGCGGGAGGACCGCCCCGAGCGCCACTGGGACGCGCCCGCGCGCGCCGTGTTCGACCACGCCGGCGGGCCGCTGCGGGTGCTCGGCGGCCCCGGCACGGGCAAGACCGAGCTGCTCGCGGAGGTGGTGGCCGATCGGGTGCGGCGGGGCGGGGTGCACCCGGAGCGGATCTTGGTGTTGACACCGAACCGGCGGGCGGCGGTGTCCCTGCGCGCCCACATCACGAGGTCGCTCACCAGCAGCGCCGAGGGGGAGGTGCTGCCGACCACGCAGGAACCGCTGGTCAGAACGGTTCACTCGTACGCCTACGCGGTGCTGCGGGCGCAGGCCGTGCAGGCGGGCGAGCCGACACCGCGCCTGCTGTCCGGTCCGGAGCAGGACGCGGTGGTGCGCGAGCTGCTGGCCGGTGACGTGGGGATGGGCGCGCGGAAGTGGCCGGAGCGGCTTCGGCCGGCGCTGGCGTTGCCCGGGTTCGCCCACGAGCTGCGCGACCTGCTGCTGCGCGCCACCGAGCGCGGGCTGGCCCCGGAGGACCTGGTGGAGCTGGGACGGGCGCAGGGGCGGGACGAGTGGGTGGCGGCCGGGCTGTTCGCGATCCAGTACGAGCAGGTCAGCCTGTTGGCCGGGGCGGGGCAGGGGCTGGCGGCGTCCTACGACGCGGCGGAACTGGTCGGCAGTGCCCTGCTGGCGTTCGACACCGAGCCGGACGTGCTGCTGGGGGAGCAGCGGCGGGTCCGGCACCTGCTGGTGGACGACGCGCAGCACCTGGACCCGTTGCAGTTCGAGTTCGTGTCGCGGCTGGGGGCGGCGGCGGAGGAGTTCGTGCTGACGGGTGACCCGGACCAGGCGGTGTTTTCGTTCCGCGGGGCGGACCCGGTGCTGCTGGCCGATTCGGACTGGCCGACCGTGGTGCTGCGGCAGAGCCACCGGATGGCGCCGGAGGTCCGGGACGCGGTGCGGAGACTGTCCGCGCGGCTGCCCGGCACGTCGCCGACGCGGGACGTGCTGCCCGTGGAGGGGTCGGGTCACGTGCAGGTGCGGCTGTTCGCGTCCGGGGCGCAGGAGGCGAGCTGGGTGGCCGACCAGTTGCGGCGGGCGCACCTGATCGATGGCGTGCCGTGGTCGGAGATGGCGGTGGTGGCGCGGTCCACCAGCCGTTCGCTGCCGGTCCTGCAACGAGCCTTGCTGGCGGCAGGCGTACCGGTGGCAGTGCCGACCAACGAGTTGCCTTTGGCCCAGCAACCCGCCGTGGCCCCTTTCCTGGCCCTCCTCAGATGCGCCGCCTCCCCAGGTTCCCTGGACGAGGACACCGCAGCCATGCTCCTCGCTTCCCCTCTGGGCGGCGCGGACCCGTTGGCACTTAGACGCTTGCGCCGCGGCCTGCGCCGTCTCGAAATGGCGGCAGGCGGCGACCGCCCCAGCGGCGAGCTCCTCGTCGAGGTGATCGAATCCGACGACCGCCTGGCGGCCCTGGAGGACGCCGAGGCCATGCCCGCCCGTCGCGTGGCCGGCCTGCTCCGCAAGGCGCGCAAGGGCATCTCTGACGGCCACAGCGTCGAGCAGGTGCTGTGGGACATGTGGCAGTCCACCGGCCTGGAGAACCGCTGGGTAGCCCAGTCGGCTCGGCACGGCACGTCCGGCATGCAGGCCGACCGCGACCTGGACGCGATAGTCGGCTTGTTCGAGGCGGCGGCCAAGTACGTGGATCGCCTGCCAGGCGCAGGCGCCGAGGGTTTCGCCGACTACCTGGCGTCCCAGGAAATCGTAGGCGACACACTCGCCGCCTCCGCCCCCATTGGCGAGGCGGTAACCGTCCTGACCGCACACGCGTCCGCCGGCCGAGAATGGACGGTCGTCGCCGTCCCAGGTGTGCAGGAGGGCAGCTGGCCAGACCTCCGGCTGCGCGGCTCCCTGCTCGGCGTGGAACGAATGGTGGACACCCTCACCGGCGTAGGCGAGGAGGTCTCCGCCATCGCCCCACTCCTGGCCGAGGAACGCCGCCTGCTCTTGGTCGCCGTAAGCCGGGCGCGCCGAACCCTCCTGGTCAGCGCCGTTCGAGGCGAAGACGAACAACCGTCCCGCTTCCTGGACGAGCTGGAAGAACTCTCCACCGACCAGCCCGAGCGCCCGACCTTCACCCCAGAACGGGGCTTGGTCCTAGCCGAACTCGTCGGCGAACTCCGCCGAGTCGTGTGCTCCGACGACGAACCCGAAGACCGCCGCACCCGAGCCGCGACCCAACTGGCCCGCCTAGCAGCAGCCGGCGTCCCCGGCGCACACCCGGACTCCTGGTACGGCTTGGCCGACGTGACGACCGACGATCCACTGTGGACAGAGGACCACACGGTCAGCGTGTCCCCGTCCACCGTCGAGGTCCTCTCAAAGTGCCCGCTCCGCTGGGTGGTGGAACGCCACGGCGGCCAGGACCCAGCCGAGTTGGCGTCCGTCACCGGCACCCTGGTCCACGCCCTGGCCCAAGCTGCGGCGACCGGTGCCGACGAAAAGGAGCTGCGCGCCAAACTCGCCGAGGCCTGGTCGGCCGTCGACGCCGGCGCCCCGTGGTTCTCCCGCCGCGAACGCCTACGCGTGGAAAAGATGCTGGACACATTCCTGACCTGGCTGGCTTCAAGCCGCGACCAGCTGACCCAGGTGGCGGTCGAACACGAGATCAACGTGGAGGTCCCGAAACCGTCGGGCGGCCCCCACCTACGAGTCCGAGGCCGAGTAGACCGCCTGGAAACCGACCGCGAGGGCCGCCCGGTGGTGATCGACCTGAAAACCGGCAAGTCCCCGGTGACAAAGGAAGAGGCCCGCCAGCACCCACAGCTAGCCGTCTACCAACTCGCATCGTCGTTGGGCGGCTTCACCCACCTCGGCCTGGGCACCGACCCCGGCGGCGCCCGCCTGCTCTACGTGGCAAAGGAGAACAAGAAGACGGGCGCCACCGAACTGGAACAGGCCCCTCTGGACGAACAGGGCGTCCGAGTCTGGCTGGAAGCCGTACAAGCAGCCGCAACCTCCAGCGTGGGCCCGACCTACACAGCCACCGAAAACCCCGACTGCGACCGCTGCCCAGCAAGAACAACCTGCCCAATCCACCCCTCAGGCCGCCAAGTAAGCCAATAACCCACCCCACCCGCCCACGCCCACCCCGCTCCGCCCACCCCTCGCCACCCGCCGCTGCGGTCGGGCACCACCCACCACCGCCCGCCGCGCCGCCCGCCCACCATTACCGCCACCGCCACCGCCACCCCAGGCACCGCCGCCGCCCGCGCCGCCCCGGCGCTGCCTGCCGGCGCTGCCTGCCGGCGCTGCCTGCCGGCGCTGCCTGCCGGCGCTGCCTGCCGGCGCTGCCTGCCGGCGCTGCCTGCCGGCGCTGCCTGCCGGCGCTGCCTGCCG
>NZ_JAPSLK010000008.1 GCF_031180885.1 Saccharothrix sp. | reverse complement strand
GTACGGCCTGGGCGCAGCCCAACCACAGATTTCCGGGGTGTGCAATAAAAGTTTTGCGAGGTACGAGCAAAAGTTTTATTGCACACCCCGGAAATCTGTGGTTGCCTCTGGCAGGCCGTGCGGGGGGAACACGACGCTTTTCCTCCCCCCGGGGGCCTCCAGGCCCGCTTTTCATCTTGAGAGCGCGTCAGCGCGTCCGTCTTGAGAGCGCGAAGCGCGTCCAAAGTCCAGCGCGAAGCGTGTCCAAGGAGTCCGAGCGCGAAGCGCGTCCAAAGTCCCAGCGCGAAGCGCGTCGAAGCAGCGCAGCGTCAAGAGAGCGAAGAGGGAGGAAGGACGCAGAACTCGTTGCCGGCAGGGTCGGACAGGACCACCCACGGCAAAGCGGGGTCCTTGGAGATGACAGTGGCGCCGAAACCGACCAGGCGGGCGACCTCGGCATCTCGGTCCCGGTCGGCGACGACGTCCAGGTGGAGCCGGTTCTTGCCGACCTTCGGCTCGGGTACCGGTTGTAGGAGCAAGGTCGGGCCGTCGCCGGTCAGTTCCGTGTACTCCAGGCCCTTCGCATCGGTCCACGTTCTCGTCTCCCGGTAGCCGAGCGCCGCGCACCAGAAGGCGCGCAGGTCGGCGTGGTCGGGTGGGGTGTCGATGGCCACGGCGAGGATGCGGCTGGTCATGGTGTCGGTTTTCCCGGGGGTCGTGCTGGGTATGCGTGTTGTGGACCTGATGTCGACCGAAAGGGACCGTCATGGGTGCCGACGACAAGCTCAGCAACAAGGCCGAGGAGATGAAGGGCCGCGCCAAGGAAGCTCTCGGCGACGCCACGGACAACGAGCAGTGGCAGGCGGAGGGCAAGGCCGAACGGGCCAAGGGCGCGCTCAAGGAGGCCGGGGAGAAGGTCAAGGACGCCTTCCGGCCCAACGACCGCTGAACTTCGATGGCCGCGCGCAGCGCTGCACCGTTCGTGCCGGCAGGCGCGGACCTGGCGGCGCTGCGCGCCGCCGCGCGTCGGTGCGAGGGGTGTGACCTCTACAAGCCGGCCACCCAGACCGTGTTCGGGGCCGGGCCGCCCGACGCGCGGCTGATGCTGGTGGGCGAGCAGCCCGGGGACCAGGAGGACCGGGCGGGGGAGCCGTTCGTGGGGCCCGCGGGGAAGTTGTTGGACCGGGCGCTCGCCGAGGCCGACCTGCTGCGCGAAGGCGTGTACGTGACGAACGCGGTGAAGCACTTCAAGTTCGTGCCCGCGGAACGGGGCAAGCGGCGGATCCACAAGACGCCGGCGCGGGGCGAGGTCGTGGCCTGCCTGCCCTGGCTGCACGCCGAGTTGTCGGAGGTGCGGCCGGACCTGGTGGTGTGCCTGGGTGCGACGGCCGCGAAGGCGATCATGGGACCGGACTACAAGGTCACCGAACGGCGGGGCAAGGTCGAGCAGGCGCCGGACTTCCGGGTGATCAGCACGGTGCACCCCTCGGCGGTGCTGCGGGCGCCGGACCGGGACGAGGCGTACGCCGCCTTCCTGGCGGATCTGCGCACTGTGCGTGACCAGCTCTAGACGTGGAACGGCCCCCTGACCGCTTCCCGCGTGCGGGCCGAGCTGGACTGGGCTCGGGGTCAGAGGGCCGGGTGGCCGCCTGGTTTTCGCCAGGCCCACCCCTGAAGACGGGTAGGTCCTAGCGGACGGTCACCTCACGACGAGTCCTACGGCTACACAACTTCGGACCACCTCCTTCCTCGTGTACCGCGAACCTATGTGCTCCGCGGGAGGCGTCGCAACGGATTTCTTGATCCGCGAACGCGGTGTCCGATTGCCGCCGGACTTCGGACCCGGGGGTCGCCACGATCGTTTCCATGAACATCGAAGGCAAGGTCGCTCTGGTCACTGGTGGTAGCCGCGGCATCGGGGCGGCGGTGGCGCTCCGGCTCGCCCGGGAGGGCGCGGACGTCGCGTTGACCTACCGGAACGACGCGAGCGACGTCGTGGAGCGGATCAAGGAACTCGGGCGTCGGGTGGTGGCGGTCCGGGCGGACAGCGGGGACGCCGAGGCGGTGGCCGCGGCCGTGGACGAGGCGGCGGTGACGTTGGGGCGGCTGGACGTCCTGGTGAACAACGCGGGCGAGTTCATCGTGGGACCGGTGGAGGAGTTGGACGTCGAGGCGTTCGACCGGACGTTCGCGGTGAACGTGCGCGCCCCGTTCGCGGCGGTGAAGGCTGCCCTGCCGCACATGCGGGACGGCGGGCGGATCATCAGCATCGGCAGCAACGCGGCGGTGCGGGCGGTGTTCCCCGGGTTCTCCGTGTACTCGGCGAGCAAGTCCGCGCTGGTCGGCCTGACCAAGGCGCTGGGCCGGGAACTCGGGCCGCGCGGGATCACGGTGAACCTGGTGCACCCCGGCGCGACCGACACCGACCTGAACCCGGCGGACAGCCCGATGGCCGAGACCGTCAACGGGTTCACCGCGCTGGGCCGCTACGGCACGCCCGACGAGGTGGCCGCGGCGGTGGCGTACCTGGCGTCCGACGAGGCCCGTTACGTGACCGGGGCGGAGCTGAACGTGGACGGCGGGTTCACGGCCTAGCGGTGAAGTGGGGCCGTGCCCACAGGTTCGGCACGGCCCCACCTGCCCGCTCAGCCGACGTTGACGTCGATGCAGGCGTAGAAGGCGTTGGCGGTGTCGCCGATGTTCCAGATCGCCAGCACCTTCTGGCGGCCGGTCACACCCAGGTTCACGGTGTGCGAGACGGTCGAGGGCGGCTGCACGTTGCCGCCGTCGAAGTACCCGACCCGGCGGCTGCCGACGTAGTACTCGTAGCTGGCGGTGCGGTGGCGGGCGGTGAAGACCCAGTTGAACGTGACGGTCCGCCCGACGCTGGTGACCTTCCAGCCCTTGCTGTCGTTGTTGAGTTCCGCGAACCGCGCCACGCCGCCGTGGCAGCTGCGCAGGCCCTTCGGGCCTTCCACGCTCTGCGGTTCGTACTTGATGTCGCCGCACTGCACGAGACCCCGGGCGCACTGGGCCTGCCGGCTGGGCGGTGACGACACGTAGCCGTGGGCGAACGCTTGCGCCGTCGGCAGGGCGACGACGACCAGCGGCGCGGCGAGGACGCCGGCCGCCAACGCGGCGATCCTGCGGCGAAGTGCCATGGTCAGCTCCTTTCGGGTGGGGCGGAGACGTCGCTGGGCGCGCCCGACCCGGAAGCAGCCTGCGCCGCTCGGGCGGACGTTCACCCAACGCGGCGGCAGGTCTAGACCATACTCTCTGTGATTGCCCCGTGACAACCTTGGGATCGTAACCACCACATGCCTGACCGCAGACGACGATCCGGCGGAGGCGACGCGCTACACGGCGGACCGTGCCACCGGCCACCGGCCGCTGACCACGCGCCAGACGATGAACGCGCCGGCAAGGAGCCAGAGGCCTCCGACCACACCGTCCTCGAGCCTGGCCTCCTCGCTGCCCGGCACCACGTCGATCACCTCCGCGGCAAGCGACGCGATCGCTTCGATCACGTAGCGACCGACAACCGCGAACACGCACCCCAGGGCGATTCGCTTTGCGAGGGGCACGGGAAGGTGTCCGACCGCGTAAACCAAGACGGCGACGATCCCTGTGACGATCCCCCACCCACCGACGTCCGACAGTTCCGGCGCACCCGACCCGAACACACCACCGGCGCTGAAGTAAATGACGGTCTCCACCACGAGCAGCGCCCCGCCAACGGCGGTGAGCCCCGCCAATGCCCCGAGTACCGCTCGGCTGACCGTCGTGCTCATCGCTACCTCCGGTGGTGGGTACGACGGCAGAATGGGGGATACCGCACGGGACCGGTCCCGGAAGACGTTCGGCCGGACAGGACATCGGTGATCGGCTTCCCGTGCCAGCATGGGGTGCATGTCTGCGAATCTGGGGAGTGCCGACGTCGTGGCCAACGGCTACGACAGCTTCGGCGAGGCGTACGCGGTCGAGAACGAGAGCAGCCTGGTCAACGCGTACTACACGTTGCCCGCGATGGTGGACCTGGCCGGGGACGTGGCCGGTCGGCGCATCCTCGACGCCGGGTGCGGGTCGGGGCCGTTGTTCGCGGCGTTGCGTGAGCGGGGTGCGGTGGTGTCCGGTTTCGACGCCAGCACGACGATGGTGGAGGTGGCGCGGCGTCGGCTCGGGGCGGACGCGGACCTCCGGGTCGCGGACCTGGGGCGGCCGCTGCCGTACGGCGACGGCGAGTTCGACGACGTGGTCGCGGCGTTGGTGTTGCACTACCTGGAGGACTGGACCGGGCCGCTGGCGGAGTTGCGGCGCGTCCTGCGGCCCGGTGGGCGGCTCATCCTGGCGGTGAACCACCCCATCCTCTACAAGATGATCAACCCCTCGGCCGACTACTTCGCGACCGTCAAGTGGTCCGACGAGTACGCGTTCGCGGGGCAGAAGGCGGTGTTGGAGTACTGGCACCGGCCGCTGCACGCGATGACCGACGCCTTCACCGCGGCCGGTTTCCGGATCGCCGTCGTCAGCGAACCGCCGGCGGCCCCGGAGGCCCGTGAGGTGTTCGCGGAGGAAATGGCGCGGTTCCCGTCGGGGGCGTTCCTCAGCTTCCTGTTCTTCGTGCTGGAAGCGGCTTAGGCGCTCACCACCACGGCCAGGCAGCCGGTGGCGGGAGTGGTGTCGGGACCGTTGGGGTGCCAGGTGCCGAGTAGGAGGCTGGAGGCGTCCGGGAGTGCGTCTGGGGTGAGGATGCGGACCACTTCGATGGTTGCTCCGTCGGGTAGAGGGGCGCGCGGGAGGCCGCGGGCTTCGGCGGGGCCGACACCGGATCGGCCGGCGGGGTCGGAGACGCCGGCGGTGCGGACCAGGTCCAGGACGCAGGACTGCCAGGTGGGGTCGACCTCGGCGTCGTAGATCCAGCGGGTGCCCAGGACGCTGTGCTCCGGCGTCGCCAGGAGGGCATCGGGGCGGACGTCCGGCAGGGGAGCGCCCCGGTAGGTGAGGGGGACGTGGTAGAGGTCGGTGCCGTCGGACACCAGGTGGGACTCCATGCCGACCTCGCCCTCCGGGTCCTCCAGGCGGTAGAAGCCGACGGGGCGGAGTTCTGGGGTCTCAGGGCCGCGGTACCAGGGTTGCCGGGCGATCCACGGTGGGAGGAAGTCGCGGAAGCCGGGGGTCAGTGTCGCACCGGGATGGATCTTCGCCACCGCGTCACGGTACCCGGTGGGGCGGGGGAAATGGCCCTAGGCTTCCGGCATGGAGTTGCCCAGGGGACTTGTGGTGTTGCTCGGGGCTGCCGCCGCGGTGGTCGTCGGGGCCGGGATCATGGCGCTGTCCTGGTTGATCGGTCCCGTGTTCCTCGCGCTCACCCTGGTGATCGCGGTCAGCCCGGTGCACTCCTGGTTGCGGCGCAAGGGGTTGCCCACCTGGGTCGCGGCCACGGCACTGGTGCTGGGGGTCTACGCGATCCTGCTGTCCCTGGTCGTGGTGCTGGTGGTGTCGGTGGCGCAGTTGGCCACTCAGCTGCCGCGGTACGCGGACCGCGCCCGTGCGCTCGCCGACTCCGTGGTGGGGCAACTGGCCCGGTTCGGGGTCGGGGTGGACGAGTTGCGGCAGGTCGCCGACAGCCTGGACATCGGCCGGGTGGCCGGGGTGCTGGGCACGGTGCTCAGCGGGGTCGGCGGGTTGGCGTCCAACATCGTGTTCTTGTTGTCGCTGTTGGTGTTCCTGTCGGTGGACGCGGGTAGTGCGGGCGCGCGGATGGCGTTGATCGCCAAGGATCGGCCGGAGGTGGCCGAAGCACTGGGGAGGTTCGCCTCGGCCACCCGCAAGTACCTCGTCGTGTCCACTGTGTTCGGGTTGATCGTGGCGGTCCTGGACGGCGTGGCGCTGGCGATCATGGGCATCCCGCTGCCGATCCTGTGGGCGCTGCTGGCGTTCATCACCAACTACATCCCCAACGTGGGGTTCGTGCTGGGCCTGGTGCCCCCGGTGCTGCTGGCTCTGCTGGAAAGCGGCTGGGAACTGGCGTTGTGGGTGATCGTGGTCTACAGCGTGCTGAACTTCGTGGTGCAGACCCTGATCCAGCCCCGGTTCGTGGGCGACTCGGTGGGCTTGTCGACCACGGTCACCTTCCTGACGCTGCTGTTCTGGGCGTGGCTGATCGGGCCGCTGGGCGCGATCCTGGCGATCCCGCTGACCCTGCTGGCCAAGTTGCTGCTGGTGGACGTCGACCCGAAAGCCCGGTGGGCCGACGCCTTCCTCACCTCGAAACCGGCGCTGCCGGCGAAACCCCCGTCATAGCTCCAGACCGGTCAGCACCAGCACGCGCTGCTCGGTCAGGTCGTCCATCGCCGCCCGCACGCCCTCGCGGCCGGTTCCGGACTCCTTCACCCCGCCGTACGGCATCTGGTCGGCGCGGAAGCTCGGCACGTCGCCGATGATCACCCCGCCCACCGCCAGCCGCGCCGACGCCTTGAACGCCAGGCGCACGTCGTGGGTGAAGAGCCCGGCCTGCAAACCGAAACGGGACGCGTTCACGCGCTCGAACGCCTCCTCCACGGAGTCGACCGGAGCCAGGACGACGACCGGCCCGAAGACCTCCTCGTCCACCACCTTGCACCCCTCCGGCACGTCGGCCAGCACGGTCGGCGCGTACACGGCACCCTCGCGCGTGCCGCCGGTCAGGACCCGCGCCCCGGCCTCGACGGCCTCGGACACCCACGCCTCGACCCGCTCCGCCGCCGCCTCGTTGATCAGCGGACCGACGTCGGTGGCCGGGTCCTGCGGCGCGCCCGTCCCCAGCTTGCGAACATGCGCCACAACGGAATCCGCCACCGCGTCGTACACGTCCCGGTGCACGTACACGCGCTGCACGGAAATGCACGACTGCCCGCCCTGGTACATGGCGAAGGTCGCGATCCGCTGCGCCGCCCAGTCCAGGTCCATCCAATCAGGACAGACGATGGCCGCCGCGTTGCCGCCCAGTTCCAGCACGACGTGCTTGCGCGGCACCGTTTCCAGGATCGAGTACCCGACGGGGCCCGAGCCGGTGAACGACACCACCGGCAGGCGGGGGTCGGTGACCAGGGCGCCGGCTGACGAGTTGGGCACCGGCAGCACCGACCACGAACCGGCGGGCAGGTCGGTCTCCGCCAACAGGGAACCGAGCAGCAGCGCCACCAACGGCGTCGCGGGCGCGGGCTTGACGATGATCGGCGCGCCCACCGCGATCGCCGGTGCGACCTTGTGCGCCACCAGGTTCAGCGGGAAGTTGAACGGCGAGATGCCCAGCACCGGACCCCGGGGAGCGCGCCGCACCAGCGCCAGCCGGCCGGTCGCGCCGGGGTCGGTGTCCAGCCGCTGGAGGTCGCCGGAGAACCGCCGCGCCTCCTCGGCCGCCCACCGGAACGTGGACACCGCCCGGTTGACCTCGATCCGGGACCACTTCACCGGCTTGCCCGACTCGGCGGTGATCAGCTCCGCCACCTCGTCCGCCCGCTCGGCCAGCCGCCGCGACACGTGGTCCAGCGCCGCCGCGCGGGCGTGCGCGGGCAGCACCGCGAACTCCGGCGCCACCGCGTGGGCCGCCGCGACCGCGCGCTCCACGTCCTCCGGCGTGGCCCACGAGGTGGTGCCGGCCAGCGCGCCGTCGTGCGGCCTCCGCACCTCCACCAGGTCCCCGCTCGACGCGGCCCGCCCGGCTACCCAGTAGTTCATCGTGCGACTCCTCCGGCGATGGCCCGCTCCAGCACGGCGACCCCCTCGGCCAGCAGGTCGTCCGGGATGACCAGGGGTGGCAGCAGGCGCAGGACGTTTCCGAACGTCCCGCACGTCAGGACTACCACGCCCGCCGCGTGGCACGCCGCCGCCACCCGCGCCGCCACGGCGGGCGTGCGCTCGGCGAACTCCACGGCCAGCATCGCGCCCCGCCCGCGCACCTCGCCCGCCGAGCCCAGCGCGGCCCGCAACCGGGGCACGGCGAACTCCTCGATGCGGCGCGCGGCGGCGTTGAGGTCCTTCTCCACCATGGTGTGGATGGCGCCCAGCGCGGCGGCGCACGCGACCGGGTTGCCACCGTACGTGCCGCCCAGCCCGCCGACGTGCACGGCGTCCATCAGCTCCGCGCGCCCGGTGACGCCGGCCAGCGGCAGGCCGCCCGCGATGCCCTTGGCGGTGGTGACCAGGTCGGGCACGATGTCCTCGTGGTCGCTGGCGAACCACGAGCCGGTGCGGCAGAACCCGGTCTGGATCTCGTCGGCCACCAGCAGCACGTCCCGGTCCCGGCACCACGTGGCCAGGGCGGGCAGGAACCCGGGCGCGGGCACGATGAACCCGCCCTCGCCCTGGATCGGCTCGATCACCACGCACGCCGTGTTGTCCGCACCGACCTGCTTCTCGATGGCCTCGACCGCCCGCGCGGCGGCCTCCTCACCGGAAAGCCCGTCGCGCGACGGGTAGGACGCCGGCACCCGGTACACCTCGGGCGCGAACGGCCCGAAGCCGTGCTTGTAGGGCATGTTCTTCGCGGTCAGCGCCATGGTCAGGTTGGTGCGCCCGTGGTAGCCGTGGTCGAACACCACGACCGCCTGGCGGCCGGTGGCGTGCCGGGCGACCTTCACCGCGTTCTCCACGGCCTCCGCGCCCGAGTTGAACAGCGCCGACCGCTTCTCGTGCGCGCCGGGCGTGAGGTCGTTGAGCCGCTCGCACACCTCCACGTACCCCTCGTACGGGGTGACCATGAAGCACGTGTGGCTGAACCGGTCGATCTGCCGGTGCACGGCCTCGGCCACCCGCGGCGCCGGGTTGCCCACGCCGGTGACCGCGATGCCCGAGGCCAGGTCGATGAGCCGGTTGCCGTCCACGTCGACCAGCAGCCCGTCCTCGGCGTGGTCGACGAACACCGGCAGGGTCGAGCCGACGGCCGCCGACACCGCGCCCTTGCGCCGGGCGGTCAGCTCCTGGGAGCGGGGGCCGGGGATCTGGGTGAGCAGTCGGGTCATGGTTCGAGCATCGGGGGTCCACGGGCCTGCCGCACAGTGACCGAAATGGATAACTTCCGGCCACGGCATGTACAAAGTGTCCATGCCGTTGACGCTGGCGCGCCTGGCCCGCGAGGTCGGGCTGACCGTGCACGTCGACACCGGGCTGGACCGGCCGGTGTCGTGGGTGCACAGCACCGAGCTGGCCGACCCGACGCCGTTCCTGGAGGGCGGCGAGCTGCTGCTGACCACCGGCATCGCGCTCGGCCCGTACCGGGCGTACGCGCGGCGGCTGGCGGACGCGGGCGTGGTCGGCTTGGGTTTCGGCAGTGGACTCAGCCACGCGAGCGTGCCGGGGGAGTTGGTCGAGGCGGCGCGGTCGGCGGGGCTGGCGGTGTTGGAGGTGCCGCGCGCGGTGCCGTTCATCGCGATCACCAAGGCGGTGTCGCGGGCGGTCGCGGCCGACGAGTACGCGGCGCTGACCCGGACGAGTGAAGCCCAGCGGGCGTTGACCCGGGCGGCCCTGACCTCGCCGGCGGCGGTCGTGCGGCGGTTGGCCGGGTTGCTCGGCGGCTCGGCGGCGCTGCTCGACGCGAACGGCGAGTTCGTGCACGTCAGCGGTGACCTGCCGGAGCTGCGGGCGGAGGCGGCCCGGCTCGGGCGCGGGCCGGCGGGCTCGGCGTGGCGGGCGGGGGAGCGGCACCTGGCGTTGCAGGTGCTGGGCCGGCACGGCTACCTCGCGGTGGCGACGCCCGAGCCGCTGGACGCGGTGGACCGGACCGCGGTCAACACGGCCGCGTCGCTGCTCACGCTCGCGCTGGCCGGGTCGGACGCGGTGGACGTGGTGCGGCGGGAGCTGCGGACCGCCCAGTTCCGGCTGCTGCTGGCCGGGGTGCCGGTGGCGGGGGTGCCGGCGGGGGAGTTCCGGGTGTTCCTGGTGCCGCGAGGGGAGCCGTTCTGGGCCGAGCACGAGGGCGACTTCGTGGTCCTCGGCGACCGGGTGGACGGGCCGTTCCACGCGTCGAGCCCGGTGGATGCGGAAAGCGTGGCGCGCGGGTACCGGGAGGCGTTGCGGGCGCGGGAGGAGCGGGTCGCGTTCTTCGAGGACGTGCCCGGGTCGGGCCTGCTGGCGCCGGACGCCGCCGCGCACGCCGAGACGTTGCTGGCGCCGTTGGACGAGCGGCTGCGGGAGTCGTTGCGGGTGTGGCTGGCGTGCCACGGCCAGTGGGACCCGGCGGCGGCGCGGCTGGGCGTGCACCGGCACACCATGCGCAACCGGATGCGGCGGGTGGAGGAGTTGTTGGGCCGCTCTTTGGACTCGCCCGGGGTGCGCGCCGAGTTGTGGTTCGCGTTGACCGCATAAATGTCAACTGGGAATGAACAGTTGTTTGTGACGAGAGCACTACGGGTAGTTGTACCCGAAATGTCGAACCGGGTAGCTACTCCTGCCGGCGTGCCGGTAGTTTCCCGGGCACGGCTCTGTCGGGGCAGCGGAGGTCAGCCGGATGTGGGACGGGGACCTGACCGGTGAGGTCGTCGACGGGCGGTACGCCCTGGGCGGTCTCTACGGGTCCGGCGGGATGGCCGAGGTCTACCGGGCCTTCGACACCCGATTGGACCGCAAGGTCGCGATCAAGGTGTTCCAGGGGACCGCGACGCCCGAGGACCAGATCCGCCTCGACCGCGAGGCGCAGATGCTCGCCGAGCTGGACTGCCCCGGTGTCGTCGCGGTGTACGGGACGGGGTCCTTCCGGGGGCGGCCGTTCTACGTCATGCAGGCCATCGAGGGTGGCACCCTGCGGCGGCGGATGCGCGAGGCGCTGGCCCCCGAGGTGGTGGCGCGCATCGGGTCGCAGGTCGCCGAGATCCTGGCGCACGTGCACCGCAAGGACGTGGTGCACCGGGACGTGAAGCCGTCGAACATCCTGCTGGCCGCCGACGAGCGGCGGGCGTACCTGGCGGACTTCGGCCTGGCCCTCCAGGCCCAGGTCACCCGCGTCACCCGGTCGGGTGTTCTGGTGGGCACCGCCGGGTACCTGGCGCCGGAGCAGGTGCGGGGCGCGGAGGTCGGCCCGCCCGCCGACGTCTACGCGCTGGGCCTGGTCCTGCTGGAGTGCCTGACCGGCCGGCCCGAGTACCCGGGCGGCGACACCGAGGCGGCCCTGGCCCGCCTGCACCGGGAGCCGCGCATCCCGGCCAACCTGCCCGCCGAGTGGGTCGACGTGCTGACCGCGATGACCCACACGCTGCCGAGCAAGCGCCCCACGGCCGCCGCGTGCGCCGAGATGCTGGCGGTGGCCGAACGCGCCAGCACCGGCCTGCGCCCCCTGGTGGGCGTGGAGGTCGCGCAACGCGTCGAACAGCCCCCGGCGGCTGCCGTCCCGACCGGCAAGCGCCGCCGCACGGCTCTCCTGGTGGGTTCCGGGGCGGCCCTGCTGGGCGTGGTGGCCCTGGTCCACGCGGCCACCCTGATCTCCCGCCCGGACCCGTCCGACCTGCGCCAACAACTGGACGCGCCGGCCCAGACCAGCACTCCCGCCGGGCACGTTCAGGTGGGGTCGAACCCGTCGACGGTGACGGTGGTCGAATCGGGCAAGCTCATCGCGGGCCCGCCGCAGGACCCGCACACGGTGGTGGTGACCACGGTGACCACGACGGTGCTGGAGCAGCCCGGCGGCCAGCCGAAGCCCACCACGATCAACGAGGACCCGGACCCCGCACCCGTCAACCCGACCGACACGACGACCCGGACCCGCCGCACGACGTCACCGCCGACCCCGGAACCGCCGACGCCGGAACCACCGTCACCCAAGGTGGGCGGCCGGGGCTGACCCGGGTCAGCGCAACGCCGGCAGCAGGTCGGACTCGGCGAACTCCAGGAACTCCTCCTGGTTCTCGCCGCCGATCTGGACCAGCGCGAGATCGGTGAACCCGGCCTCGGCGAACTCCCGCACCGCCTCCGCGATCGGCCCGACGTCTGGACCGCACGGGATCTGCTCGGCCACGTCCGACGGCCGCACGAACTGCGTCGCGCCCGCGAACCCGGCGGGTCCGGGCAGTTCCGAGTTGACCTTCCAGCCGCCCGCGAACCAGCGGAACTGGTCGTGCGCCCGCTTCACGGCCTCGTCCTCCGACGGGTCCCAGCACACCGGCACCTGGCCGATCTTGCGCGCCGTCCGGCCCTGGAAGACGTCCCAGTCGCGGCACAGCTCCGCGTTCGGCTCGGTGGCCACCATGGCGTCGGCCAGGGGCGCGAACGTTTGCACCGACCGGCTGCCGGACACCGCCACCGCGATCGGCACCCGTCGTGCGGGCAGGTCCCACAGCTTCGCCGAGTCCACCCGGAAGTGGTCGCCCGCGTAGTTCACGTACCCGCCGTCGAACAGCAGCGAGATGATCTCCACCGCCTCGCGCAGCAGCTCGTGCCGCACGTTCACCGGCGGCCACCCGCGTCCCACGACGTGCTCGTTCAGGTTCTCCCCGGCGCCCAGGCCCAGCGTGAACCGGTCGTCGGACAGCAACTGCACGGTCGCCGCCTTCTGCGCCACCACGGCCGGGTGGTAGCGCATGGTCGGGCACGTCACGTAGGTCATCAGCTCGACCCGGTCGGTCACCTGCGCCACCGCGCCCAGCACGCTCCACGCGTACGGCGCGTGGCCCTGCTCGTCCAGCCACGGGAAGTAGTGGTCGCTCATGACCTCGAAGTCGAACCCGGCCCGCTCGGCCCGCGCGGCGTGCGCGACGAGCGCCTTCGGCCCGGCCTGCTCGGTCATCAGGGTGTAGCCGATCCGCACGGTCCTCTCCTAGGCCATCGGCAGGTCGGTCAGGTCCGCCCGCAACTGGTCGAGTTCCTCGTAGACGGTGGACGCGCCGGCGTCGAGCAGCTCGGCCTCGCCGAACCCGCCGGTCCGCAGGCACACCACCGGCAGCCCCACCCGGTGCGCCGCCTCGCAGTCCCACACCGAGTCGCCGATCACCACCGCGCGCCCGGACGAGTCGACCCGCTTCAGCGCCACCTCGATGAGGTCGGGCGCGGGCTTGGACTCCTCGACGTCGTCCGAGGACGTGGACACCACGCCCTGGGCGTCGATCAGCTTCACGTAGTGGTCGACGTGGTGGCGCTTGCCGGAACTGGCGAGCACCACGGCGAAGTCGTGCTCCAGGGCGGCCTTCACCAGCCGGTGCGCGCCCTCCAGCGGCCGGACCTCGGCGAGCATCGGCTCGAACGCGGCCTCCCACGCCTTGCGGATGCCGTCGCCGTGCTCGTCCTCGACGTGCTGCCCGGCGACGGCGGCGACCAGCTTGTCGCCGCCCATGCCGATGGCGCGGTGCAGCTTCCAGGTGGGCACGGTGATGTCGAACCGGCGGAACGCGCGGAACCAGGCGACGGCGTGGTGGTAGTTGGTGTCCACGAGGGTGCCGTCCACGTCCAGGACCAGCGTGTTGCTCATACCGCCGTGGTTAGCCCGGTCGGGGCACCGGCAAACCGGCGCGCTAGCCGAGGAACTCCTGGACCAGCCGGATCCACTCGGTCGGGGCTTCCAGCGACGGCGCGTGCCCGCTGTCCAGCTCGGCCCACCGCGCGCCGGGGATGGCGTCGGCGAGCGCACGGGTCGACGAGGGTGTGATCAGGCGGTCGTGCTTGGTGCCGACGACCAGGGTCGGCACGTCGAGCCGCGGCAGGTCGTCGGTGACGTCCACCCGTTCCACCAGTTCGAGCTGCTCGTCGGTGCCGGGCGGGACGGTCAGCGACATCAGTTCGAGGAACCCCTCGCGCTGGTCGGCGGGCATGGCGCGCTCGAACGGCTCGCCCAGCACCACCGACATCTGGAACCCCGCCAGTTCCATGCGGTCGCCGCCCTTCAGCAGCCGCCGCCACGTCTCGGTGCGCGCCCGCGACTCGTCGTCGAGCCGGGCGAAGCCGGCGGTGAGGACCAGCTTCGCCACTCGTTCGGGATGCCGAACCGCGGCGCGGACGGCGACCGCGCACCCCAGCGAGTATCCCAGGACGTCGAACGTCGGCGTGTCGCCCGCCGAGGCCACCACGCGGTCGGCCAGGTCGTCCAGGGACAGCGGACCGGCGGCGCGCGGTGTGGTGCCGGAACCTGGGTAGTCGACGGAGAACACCTTGCGGGTGCGGGACAGGACGGGGATCAGCGGGCTGAAGTTGGCGCGGACGGAGCCACCGGCGCCGTGGGCGAGCACGAGAGCTGAGGTCACCTCCGCGATTCTGCCGGGACTCGGCGGTGCAGGGCGGCGAGTTCGGTGCGCAGCGCGTGCTGGAGGCGGCGGGACTCGGCGAGCCACGGCTGGTTGGTGTGCAGGCACACGTGCACCCCGGACCGGTAGGACGACAACGCGACTCCCACCGCGTGCCCGGCCGCGACCGGCGGCACCGGGTAGACCTCGCGGAGTTCGGCACCGTCGAGCCGCAACGGGATGGCGGGGAGCGGAACGCTGGTCACCAGCGCGTCGAACAGCAGCGGCGCGCACTTGCCCGCGATCGGCGCGGCGATCCGGTGCACCACGGGCGGGATCCGCTCCGCCAGCAAGGGCAAGGCTCCCGCGCCGCGCTCCGCCCCCGCCGCCTTGTGCCGCGCCATCTCTTCGCGGACGAGTCGGAGGCGTTGGAGCGGGTCGGCTTCTCCGACCGGCAACTCGCAGAGGTATCCCGAAATCCGGTTGCCGGCTTGGGTTGTTCCCCGCCGCGCCACCGGCACCAAGGCCCGCAAGGTGGTGCCCTCGTCTGCGGATCCGTGCGCGGCCAGCCACTGGCGCAGTGCTCCGGTCACCAGCGCCAGCATCACGTCGTTGACCGTGCCGCCGGACTCCCGCCGAACCCGGTGCACCTCGTCCACCCCGATCCGCGCCATCACCACCTGTCGTCGGCGGGTGGAGAGGGAGACGACGGGCGATCTCCGGACTGGCGGTCGAGCACTGCGAACGACGTCCGATGCGATGGAAGCCGCCCGCGCGACTTCTTTGACCGACTCGACCAACCCGGTTCGCCGGTCGGTACTTGTCGGGATGGCCGGGCCGCGCTCCATTCCGTCCAACAACCGAAGCCCCAGCCCGACCGCTTTCATGCCGTCGCACAACGCGTGGTGCATCTTCACCACCACCGCGAACCGGCCCCCTCCCAGTCCGGTGACGACGTGCACTTCCCAGGGTGGACGGTCGAGGTCGAGGGGCTTGCTCATCAAATGCGAAACCACCGCGCCGAATCGTTCGCTCCGGTCGTTTCCGCGGAGGTGGTGGCCCATGACGTGGTCCTCGACCGCGAAGCCCGGGTCGTCGACCCAGGTCGCACCGCCGGGCGGCACCCAGGAGAAGCGGACCCGGCGGCGCAGGGCGTCGATTTCCAGGGCTCGTTCGGAGAGGAGCGACACTATTCGGGCCGGGTGGACGGGGGTGTGCGGGGTGAAGGTGGCGACGGCGCCGAGGTGCATGGGGTTGGTGGCGTCTTCCATGCAGAGGAATGCCACGTCCAAGGAACTCAACTGGGTCATGGGCGGCCTCGCTGGTTGGGATCGTCCAGACAACCAGACGGGGATGACGAGAATGTGGCAGGCACGTGACACACCCACGACATCTCACCCGATCGTGCGACGTCGGCCCGCGTAGATCTTAAAGCTCTTACCACTCTTCGAGAAACGCGCGTAGCGCTCTCAAGCGAACGCGCTGACGCGCTCTAAGGAAAAAAGCCGGCTTGGGAGGCCGCCAGTGGGGGGAAGGGCGCCGGTTCCCCCACCGCATGGCCTGGCAAAGCCAACCACAGATTTCCCGGGTGCCGCTAAAAACTTTCGCTCGTTCCTCGCAAAACTTTTTGGCCGCACCCGGGAAATCTGTGGTGCCCTTCGGGCAGGCCATACGGTGGGGGAACCGAAGCCCCGCCGTGGCTGGGAGCCAGCCCGCCGCGCGGAGCGCGGCGCAAAAAGCAGCCGCTGCGCGGCGAAAGGCGGGCGGCTGCGCGGCGAAAGAGCGCCGCTGCGCGGCGAAAGAGCTGTTGCCCGGCTGAAAGCGGTCGGGTCAGCGAGGGTTAGCCCATGTAGACGCGGATGGTGGTGCCGTCCGACCGGGAGTGGAGTCGGACCAGGTCGCACAGCAGGTTCACCAGCATGACGCCGAACCCGCCCCGCGCGTGCGGCCCCGGATTGCCTCGACCGACCATCGGATCGGCAAACCGGCCCCGGTCCCGGACCTCGCACACGACCGTCGGGCCCTCGCGCCACAGCAGCAACGTCCCGCGCCCGTTGGCGTGCACCACGCTGTTGGTCGCCAGTTCGTTCACCGCCAGCACCAGGTCCTCGACCTGGTTCGGGGTCAGCCCGGCCTCGACCGCGTACGACGCGACCAACTGCCGCATCTCCACCAGCGTGTCCAGGTCGAAGCGCCGGGCCACCGCGTCGGACGGAGGGGGCGGCAACGGGAGGTTGAAGTCCTCGGCCGTGAGGAACGGCTCGCGGTAGGCGTGGCTGGGGCGGCGGCGGGTGCCCTCCAGGACTACCGGGTGGGTGGTTTCGGCGTCACCCAGGACGTCGGGAGTCAGGCTGCTCGCGTCGTACGGGCACAGGATCCACGCGGGTCGGTCCTCGAAGGCCGTGTTGATCAAAGCCTCGTGTTGGACGCAGGCCGGGTACTCCAGCTCCGTCCGGTCGGCCCAGACCGGTTCGCCGACTATGCGGACGGGATCGCCGCGGGCGGTGTCGGTGAAGGTGGTGAGGACGCCGGGGATGATGCGGCCGGGGTTGCGGCCGGCGGTGCGCATGTCGAGGAACTCGACGTGGTCGGCGTCGGCGGCCAGGGCGTCGCGGAGCAGGTCGATGTTGGGTTGGGGCACGGCGACCAGGACCGGCTGGCCGGCCGCCAGGCCGTCGCGCACGAACGGCACCGTGCCGGTGAGGAACTGCTCCGCGTCGCGGTAGAGCAGTGCCTCGTGCACGAAATCGACCACCGGGGAACCTCCGAACGGGCTGCGATGGGAGGTCTGCCCGTTCAGTATCACCCTCAAACCCCGCGCCGAGGACCCCTCGCGAGGCACACGCGCGTCGCCGGGTCGAGACCGCGGGCCGCCTCCGCCTCGACGATCGCCGCCAGGCCCGGCGTCGGGGCCGTGACCTCGTGGAACCCCAGGCGCCGGTAGTACGGGGCGTTCCACGGGACGTCGCGGAACGTGGTGAGGGTCAGGCCGGCCAGGCCGCGGGCCGTGGCCCAGGTCTCGACGTGGTCGAGGAGGGTCGCGCCGATGCCGCGGCGGGCGTGGTCGGGGTGGACGCTGATCTGCTCGACGTGGGCGTGGCCGTCGACCTCCACCGCGGCGACCCAGGCGACGGGGTCCGGGTCCGCGGCCACCCACACGTGCGCGTGGGCCAGGGCGTCCAACGGCATCGGGTCGTCGTCGGCGATCTCGGGCATGCCGACGGCGCGGAACGGTTCGCCGGAAGCGACCTCGATGGCCCGCAACAGCGGGAACTCGTCGGATCGGGCGGGGCGGACGTGCACGCGGCCATGATCAGCCGGCGGTGAAGGTGGCCTCAACTTCTTTCGCGAGGGCGTCGAGCAGGCGGCCGGCGAACTCCTGGTCGTCCGGTTCCACCTCCAGTTCGGCGACGCTGTGGCCGGCGCCCAGCGGGCTCACGGTCAGCGCGCCGCGGCGGGTGGGGTCGGCCAGGGACTCCCACGTCAGGCGCAGGTGGTCGAAGTCGGCGGCCAGGCGCACCTGGGTGAGCCGGCCCTGGTGGCGCAGGATGAGGATGTCGTCCTCGGCCAGCCCGACGACGTCCAGCGGCGGCGGCAACCAGTCGGCGAGCCGCTGGGGCTCCACGGCCGCCGCGAACACCAGGTCGGGCAGCGCCGGGATGTCGCGTCTGTGCGTGGTCACTCGGCCGGGTTACCCGGCGGACGTCCCTCATATGCCGAGCCGCTGCTCCCGTCGCCCGAAGCGCCGTCGCTCGGAGGTGCGGCGGTGAGGCCGTGCGCGTCGGATGCGGTGCGTTGTTCGGGCACCGCCCGTCCGGCCGCCGCCGAGGCGACGTCGGGGAAGTGCGGGAACAACCGGTCCAGGTCGGTCTTGCCGAACACGCGCCGCACGTGCGGCGGCACCGCGGCCAAGCGCAGCCACCCGCCCGCCCGTTGCGCCCGCGCCCGGGTCCGCACCAGCGCGCTCATCGCCTGCGCCCCGCAGAACGCCACCCCGGACATGTCCAGCACGATCCGGTCCCGGCCCTCGGTGACCAGCCGGTCCAGCTTGTCCAGCACGCGGCGGGCGCCCGCCAGGTCCAACTCCCCGGTCGCCACGACCACCGCGCACCCCGTCCGGTGGGCCTCGACCGACAACGCCAGCATCCCCCGCCAGTCCCTTCACGCCACCCGGCAAGCCCCTGTGCCCGCGTCGTCCAGGAGGGTGAGCAGCAGCCCCTCCCGGCTCGACCACGGGCAGATCACCACCTCGTCGTGCCCCGTCGCGCGCATCAGCGTCTCGGCCACCACCGCGCCCGCGTGCGCCTGCCCGGCGCGGTGCCGCGAGATGCCGGGGAGGGCCGCGCGCTTGGCGGGCGGCATCGACTCCAGGCGCGGTATCCAGCGGCGCAGGTCCGTCACGTGCAGCGAGCGCGGCACGGCCACGCCGTCGCGTTGCGGGCGGGCCCCGGCGAGCCGCGCGAGCTGCTGGAACACCTTCGAGCAGCCCACCGCCCGGTGGTCGCGGACGTCCCCGAGCAGGTCGGCGACCTGGCGGCGGACCTTCTTCATCGACACCGGCCGGCGCGTCACGGCCCGCGCCCCGTACGGCAGGGACCCCACCACGACCGGCTCCGCTCCGTCACCGGCCGCGAGTTCCACCGTGCCGCCGCCGATGTCGAGCACCAGCAGCGGACCCGCGCCGAACCAGCGCCGGGCGGCCAGGTAGGACAGCCGCGCCTCCTCCGCGCCGGACAGCACGTGCAGCGCCACCCCGGTGCCGGCCGCGATCTCGGCGAACACCTCGGGCGCGTTGGGCGCGTCCCGCAGGATCGACGTGGCATAGGGCAGGACGTGCGTCACCCCGGCCCGATCGGCCACCGCCAGCGACTCCCGGACCGCGCCCACGACCTGCTCGATCCCCTTGCGGCGCACCCGCGCGGCGTCGTCGAGGGCCTGGTCGAGCCGCAACCTGACCTTGTGGTTGAGCACGGGTCGCAGCCCGTGGTCGGCGACCACGAGCAGGTGCGCGCTGAAGCAGCCGACGTCAAGCACGCCGATCTGTCTCCCGCCTTCGGACATTGCGTTACCGCCAACCGCGACTCGACGAGGTACGAGGGATGCCCACCGCGACATCGGGTGAAACCACGCTTTAGTTTGCGTAGCCCTACGTACTACTACCCGGATTGTTCACGTTCCCGCGTCGCCCGAAGGTGGGTTCCACGTGGCCGTCGGTCTTCACCAACCCCTGCTGGACGGCCGAGTGGAACGGAGAACCCCCGATGCGACAAGATCGCTCGACCCGGCGACGGGTCGTCACCGCCTGCCCGGCGGCGTTCGGCCCTCACCGGCAACGCCACCGCCGGCGTGGTGAAGAACGCGGGTTCGGGCTCGCCGAACAAGCTCCTCTACACCGGTTTCATCGGCGGCCCGCCTTCTTGTGGCGGCGGTTCGAACACCGACGACGTGGCGATCCCGGACGCGGGTGCGGCGGTGACGTCGTCGGTGGTGGTGTCCGGCTGTGATGGTGTTGGTACGGCGTCCACTTCTGTGAAGGTGGACATCAACCACTCGTACACCGGTGATCTGGCCATCGACCTGGTCGGGCCGTCGGGTGCGGTGTTCGTGTTGCGCAAGGCCGGCGGCGTGGGGTCGTCGGCGGGCGTGCACGAGACGCTCACGGTGAACACGTCGTCGGAGACGAAGAACGGCACGTGGAAGCTGCGGGTGACCGACGTGTACTCGTACGACACCGGGAACATCGACGGGTGGAGCATCACCTTCTAGTCCAACTGTCCGGTGCCGGTGGAAAGGCGGGCGGTGGCTCACAAGGCCACCGCCCGCCTTTCCGCGGTCAGGTGATGAACTCGTAGACGACCGCTTCCGAGCGCAGTCCGCCCGGGTCCACCGAGCGCACGTACAGCTGGGCGAACCCGCCCGGTGGCTCCACCCGAACTTCCACCCGGCCACCGGGGCTATCGGCGCGGATGGTGCCTGGGGCGGAGAAGGGCTCTGCGCACACCAGTTCGTCGTACGCCTGGACCTGGCAGGTCTGGCCCGGGGTCTCCTCCTCGAACCCGTACTCGAAGCCCGCCACGTCCGGGTTGCCGCCGCCGTCGAGGACGAAGACTCCCGGTTCGTCGGCGGGGGAGGGGCCGCTGGAGGCCGGTTGGTAGTTGGGGGAGGTGACTGCGGGGTGGGGTGGGGGGACGGTGTCGACGGTGTAGTGGCAGGGCGGGGACCACGGGACGCCTGGCAGGCGGGCATGCCAGGAGTACGCGCGGCCGTGGGGGAACGGACCGGGCATGGACGTCCACGCGACGCCGGACGGGGTCACGGGCACGGCGGGGCGTTCGATGCGTTCGTCCGGGTTGTCCTGCGGCCACAGGGCGAAGTCGACGGTCTGGTGGGGCTCGGGTTCGAGGACGCGGACGGCCAAGCGGTCGGGGTGGGTGTGGACGGTGGCGGCGCAGGGGAGGCCGCCGTTGCGGAAGTCCATGATGGACGGACGTGCGGCGGCCGTCGTCGCCAGGACCAAGGCGACGACGGCCGGGACGACGACGGCCGGGACGACGACGGCCGGGGAGGCGAGGGCGGGTGTGGCGAAAGCCGGGGAGGCGGAGGTCGGGGGAGCGAAGAGTCTTCGCATGGTGCTCCTGTGCGGGCTTGCGGGCGGGGTGCGCACAGGTTCGCACGCTTGATCGTTTCCCCGATCGGGCGATCAGCGCTGGTACTCCTCCCAGGTCTCCTTCGGCGTGACCACGGGACCGTCGTCGGGACCCCGGTTGGCCAGGCCGTTGTAGCCCAGGTAGTAGTCGCCGGCCTGGTGCTGGGCCGCGGTGGACAGGTCCGGGTCGGCCAGGGCGATGGCGTGGATGTGGTAGGCGAAGCCCTGGTCCGGTGTGCGGATCCAGGCCGCGAAACCGACCTGGCGCAGGACGCGGGCGACCGTGGTGCGGGTCGTCGCGGTCATGCCGGACACGGAGATGTCCAGCGCGCCACCGCCGTCGTGGGTGCCGGCCGAACCCGGGTTGCTGGTGTTGTACGAACCCTGCGTGATGCCGAGCGTGCGGCCGAGCAGGCGTTCCGCCTCCACCAGCATGGCCTTGGTGCGGGTGTTCATGGTGGCGTTGTGGTAGGTCGTGCGGCTGCCCGCCGACACCAGGCGGGTGACCGTGTAGCGGTTCTCGCCGAGCTTCTGGATGGACGTGGGGCCGGGGAACCCGGAGGCGTCGAGGCCGGTGTAGCCCAGGGAGCGCTGGTAGGCCGCGTACGCGTCGACCGTGCGGGTGCCGAAGTGGCCGTCCACGTAGGTCGAGGGGAGCAGGCCCTTGGCGTTGAGCGCGCGTTCGACCTGGAGCACGCTCTCGCCGCTGCCGGGCGTGATGGCGGAGTCGGCCCGCCGCGGGTCGATCTGCGCCGCCTTGAGGACGGCCTCCATGTTGACGACGGGCAGCGCCGCGCCCGCGGGCACGGGTGCCAGGAGCACGCCGACGAGCACGCCGACGGCCACCGCGATCCGGGTGATCACGTCCACCTCCACCGGTTGTCGGGAGCAACCAACTGGTGCCCCAGTCAAGCGCGAACGAGCCGGTGTTGGCAATGGTTGACTTCAGATGAACGAAGTTCGTTGACAATTCACGCGTCCGGGGCGGTCCACGGCCCTTCGGGGTGCCGCGCGCGGTCCAGCCACAGGTGGGGCTGGAGGTCGGCGAGTCCTTCGGCGAACCCGTCCTCGCCTGGGAACTTCCCGGCCTTGTCCGGCCACAGGCACTGGACGAACCGCAGGCCCTCCGTGTCGCGGTAGAAGCCGAGGGCGGTGCCGAAGAACGTCTTCGGCCAGTCCGCGTGGACGTCGGCGAACAACACGCGGTACCCGCCGCCGAGCACCTCCTCGACCCGGTCGCCGGCCGCGGGCGCGCGACCCTCCCGCACCAGTTCGCCGACGGCGTTGAGGACGGGGTGCAGCACGTCCGTGTCCAGCCCGAACATCGCGACCTCGGGCACCCGGAAGGAGTGCCACAGGCCGACGGTGAACGCCCAGCCCGCGCTGATGTCGTCCTCCGGGATCATGATCACGCCCCACCCGAGCCGGCGGACGTCCTTGACGAGCTCGCGGTCGACGGCGTCCAGGCCCTTCCGGCCGTGGTCGCGGCACACGAGGCACGCGCAGTCGGGATTCACCCGGACAGCCTAGGCGGCCGACCGACCCCGTTCCGGTCACGCGGCCGCCACGGCATTGCTACGGTTGCGCCCGATGGGGCAACGCCTGCGGTGACAGGGGGACGAACAGGTGCCGGATCGCAGGGCACGGCTGGACGACGCCATCCGTTCCTTCCGGGAACAGGCCGGCAAGGTCGCCCAGATCAAGGACAAGCTGGCGGAACTGCGCGGCCAGGCGCGCAACGGGGACGGGTCGGTCGTGGTGACCGTCGCACCGTCCGGCGCGGTGCTCGGGTTGCAGCTCTCGCCCAACGCCATGCGGATGAGCCACACCCAGCTCCAGCAGGAGATCCTGGGCACCATCCGGCAGGCCACGCAGAACGCCGCGCAGGCCCTCCAGGACACCGTCGGGCCGGTGCTGGGCGACAAGGCCGCGCAGTTCCGGGAAGCGTTCGGCGCGCACTCGCCGATCCAGCCGCTGGGCCCGGAACCGGTGACCAACGTCCCGCCGAACGCACCGCCGCAAATGCCGCCGAGGCCGCCCGTGCCGCAGGCGCCGCCGGCCGGACCGCCGCAGGCGCCGTGGCAGCAGCAGAACCGACCGCCGGTCACGCGGAACCGTCCGCCCGCCCCGGAAGTCGGAGACGACGACGAGGGCTTCGGATCGATCTTGAGGTAACGGGGGGACAGTGACCGGCTACGACGTCGACAGCGGCGCGCTGCTCGCGCACGGCAGGGGCTCGCAGGAGGCCGCGGGCAACTTCGGCCAACTCGCCACGCTGCTGGAGCAGGCGCGCGTGTCCGACGACTGCTTCGGCCCGCTGGGCGAGCTGATGGCGTTCAAGTACTTCGACAGCCTCCAGGAATGCCAGGACATGGCTGACAAAGCCAAGACGTTCATGGAGGGCGTCGCCGAGCGCGCCGAGCAGACCGCGCAGACCTACCTGGAGGTCGAGGACCTGATCCGGTCCGCGTTCACCGACCTCGACAAGGGCATGAGCGGCCCGGGTGGCCTCGGCAGCCTCAACAGCGCGGGGGCGAGCAAGAGCAAGGGATTCTTGGAGCAGCACGCCGGTTACGGCAGCTCGTGGGTCAGCACCGCGGGCGACGTCGCCCGCGCGAGCAGCCCGCCGGACGTCGCGATCGCCGCGGTCAACGCCCGCATGGAGCAGCTCCAGCTGGTCATGAGCCCCGGCCAGTCGTTCGTCGACAACGGCCTGGGCTTCCTGATCGGCCTGGTGATCAGCCCGATCGTGGAGTTCGTGCTGGAACCGGCGATCGGCGACCCGGAGCAGATGCGCAGCACCGCCCAGGGCTGGTCGAAGGTCGCCGAGTGGCTGGACCAGGCCGGTGAGCACGAGAACAACCGCGCCCAGGCCACCGCGGAGGCGTGGAAGGGCGCGGCCGGCGACAAGTTCCGGCAGCAGATGGGCGAGTTCGCCGAGGGTGCGAAGGCGTTCGCGAACGAGATCCGCAACGTCCAGCAGATCCTGGAGATCGCGGCGGACCTGTTCGACGCGTTCGTCGAGATCTGCATCGACATCCTCCAGGAACTCGTGATGGGCCTCATCATCGAGTGGCTGGCGGCGATCGCCGCGTCCTGGATCACCGCGGGCGGCTCGCTCGGCGCGGCGGGCGCGATGACCACGGCCCAGGTGTCGATCGCGGGCGGCCGGCTCGGCATGAAGGTCAGCCAGCTCCTGAGCAAGCTGATGCCGCTGATCAAGCGCCTGGAGGACATGCTCCAGGCGCTGCGCAAGGGTCCGTTGAAGAAGCTGGTGGAGCAGGCCGAGGGGCTGCGCGACGGCAACATGGCGCAGAAGTGGCTGGCCCGCCAGATCGACGCGAACCCGCTGGCCAAGATCGTGACCAAGGCCGACGCGTCGCCGCGCATGGTCAACGGCGTCGAGGAGGCCGCGACCATGGCGTCCAAGACCGGCAACCGGTTCGCGGCCCGCTACGGCGTGGACGGCGACGGCGCGAACGCCCTGACCACCAACCTCGCCGAGGCCGGCCTGCGCATGGCGGGCATGTCCGGCACCACGCACGTGCCGACCGCGATCACCAACGGCATCATGGAGAACGCGCCCGGCCTGGCGATGGAGCAGGGCATCAAGTACGGCTACGACAAGGCGCAGGACCCGTCTTCGGATGAGGAGCGGCAGGACGCCATGAACCGCGGGTTCGAGTACGAGTGAGCAACTTCAGCGCCGCGCCCGGGGCCGGGCTGGTGTCCCGGCTCCGGGTGTGCCGTCCCGGCGAGCAGTTGTTGTGGGCGACCGCCCGCAGCGCCTTCTACCTGGACGTGGAAGGACTCGACGAGGTCGGCAACCCGCGCAAGAGCCTGCTCGGCCGGGGTGCGCGCGCCGTGGGGCGCGGGGTCGGCGAGTTCGCGGTGGAGTTCGTCGGCTCGATGGTGTTCGGGCCGAGCGAGGGTGACAGCGGGAGCAACAACAAGCCCGTGGCCGACCACCTGGTGTTCGGGCCGGGGCCCGGGTGCCTGGCGCACCAGGCGGTGCCCGCCATCGGCACACCCGGGCAGCGGCACGGCTCGGTGTGGACGCTGACCCCGCAGCGGCTCGTGGTGTCCCGGGTGGTCGTGCCGCAGGCAGAGCCCGAGCCGGAGAAGTCGTTCCTGGGCAAGACGATGAGCTTCGGCAAGAGCGTCGTGGACTTCGGCGTGGACGTGGCCAAGATCGTCGCGGGCAGCTACCACGACTACGGGCCGAACACGTCCGGCGAGCCGGTGGTGGTGCCGGAGATGGCGCAGGTGCACGAGTTCCCGCGCGGGCAGATCGCGGGGGTCGCGCCGTCCGAGCGCAAGGGCAAGCCCTGTCTTCGAGTGTCTTTTGTGGATGGTTCCGGGGTGGATTTCGTGTTCGCGGCGCCGGAGTTCGTGCACCGGGCGGTCGAGCTGACGAATGGTGCGCGATGACGACCTTCGACGTGAACGACGAGATCGTGGAGCGGGAGCTGGGGCAGTTCTGGCTCGCGCCCGGTGAGCGCCTGGTGCTGGGCCTGCCGCCGATCGAGGCGCACGTGGCCGCGCGGGTGGGCGCGGAGGTGCGGGTGCCGTTCCGGGCGGTCGGCGAGGTGCCGGAGCTGGACCTGGGCAAGGAGCACTGGCCGCTGCCCACCGAGCACGTCACCGCGCAGCCCGACGTCGACTGGGTGGACGACCTGAGCGTGGGCTACTTCGTCCTGGCCCGGCAGAACTCCGACGCGGCGGTCCGGCTGGCCGACCACTTCGCGCACTCGCGCGGGCAGGCGCGGCTGGCGGTCAGCGACCGGCGGGTGGCCGTGGTGTACCCGACGAAGTTGTTGCAGCCCAAGGACCCTCAGACGGTGTTCACGACTTTCGCCGAGGTGCCTGCGGTGCAAGTTGCCCGCTTGGACTCGGTGTTCGCCGGCCACGGCCTTGGTGTGCCGCCGGTGGTGAGGCTGTCCTTTGTGGACGGTTCTGTGCTGCACCTGCGGGATGCGTTCGCGGGAGGAAAGGTCCGGCGGGCGTTGGAGCGCGCCGCCGGACGGTAAGCGCTTAGCGGATCCAGCCCAGGCGCAGGAAGACCGACTCGCCCGGCGCGTCGTCCAGTCCGTCGTTGTGCACCGCGCCGACCAGGCGGCGCAGCGGGCCGAAGCCGACCACGGCCAGGCCCTCCGGCTTGTCGTGCGCGGTGCCGCCGCCGGCGGTCGACGCGGGGAGCAGGTCGCGGGCCAAGGTCTTGTGCAGCAACGGCTTCGGCCGGCCGAACGGCACCGGGGTCACCGCCGACACGTCGACCCGGTAGACCTTCTTCGTCACGGCCGCGTCACCGCGCTGGTTGTCCCGCTCCAGCACCAGGAGCGTCCGGTCGTCCAACGCGGTCAGCTCGGACAGCCCGACCCAGCCGGTGGTCGGCGCGTCCAGCGGGTAGGCGACGAAAGCCCACTCGCCCGTCGCGGGCGTGAACCGGGCCAGCGCCACCTGGCCGGGCAAGTCGGTCTTCCACTCGCGCTGCACGGCCACCCACACGTGTTCGCTGGCCAGGGCCACGCCCTCGAACCCGTTGCTCGACGCGGTCGCGGCCACCTCCGCCGGCAGCGGCACCTCCCGCACCACGGCCCCGGACGCGTCGACCTCCACCAGCAGGTTGGGCAGCTTCTTGCCGTTGCCCTCGGCGGCCAGCCAGAACCCGCCGCCGGGCTTGGCCGCGATGCCCTCGCCGTCGTAGGAGGCGGGCGCGCCGTCCTTGGTGACGGTCAGCTCGGACCGGACGCGGGCGGGCGCGGCGGTGGTGTCGATGGTCAGCACGCGGGTCGGCCGGTACGCCGAGTCGGTCACCGCGACCACGTTCCGGTAGTCGCCGGGGACGCCGGAAAGTCCGGACAGGGCACCGAAACCGATGCCGTCGGACACGATCGACGGCGCGCCCTCGTTGCGCGCCAAGGACACCGCGAGCGGCTTGTGGGTCAGGCGGTAGGACGTCAGCGACGACCGGATGCCGTCGTCGGCCGCGTCCTCCTCGGCGGACACGACGAGCGTCCCGGTCGCCGGGATCGGCAACAGGCCCTCCGGTCCCACACCGGTCGGCAGCGCCTGGACGAACCGGGGCTTGCGCGGGTTGTCCACGTCGTAGACGGCGACCAGGTTGGCCCGCTCCATGCCGACGAACGCGTAGCGGTGCCGCCCGAAGGTCGCCACGGCAAGGCCTTCCGGCTCGACGCCCTTGTTGTCCGACCGGCCGTCCGGGTACTGGCCCTGCCGGATCGCGACCTGCTCCAGTTCGTTGCCGGACGAGAACACGACCTGCCCGGACCCGGCGTCGAACACCGTCCACGTCCGCGAGCCGCCCCGGTAGTCGCCCTCGTCGGCGGTGGCCAGGGTGCGGTCGTCCAGCCACGCCACGGCGTCCGGCTCGCGCGGGGCGGTGACGGTCGCGGTCGGGTCGATCCGGCCGTCGTCGGCGACGTCCACGCCGGCCACGGTCGCGGTCCCGGCGGGGAAGTGCCGCACGACAGTGCCGGTCCGCAGGTCCACGACCGCGATGTGGTTGTTCTCCTGCAACGTGACCGCGGCCTCGTCCCGGCCGTTGACGCTGACGTACTCGGGCTCCGGGTCCTCCGGCGCGACCTGCGCGAGCCCGGTCAGCCCGACCCGGCGCACGGTCCACGCGGTGGACGGGCCGACCAGGTCCACCACGGCCAGGAACCCGGCCGGCGCCTGCGGCAACGCGCCGTCGTTGACGTCCTCGTCGCGCTCGTTCTCGATGGCGATCGCCGCGTACCGGCCGTCCTTCGAGATGTCGATCGAGTCGGGTTGACCGCCCAGGTCGTGCGTGGCCACGACGGCCCGCGTGTCGACGTCCACCACGAGGAGTTCACCGGACGCGGTCCCTGTCCGCACGGCCACCAGCGCGAGCCGGCCCACGATGTCCACGGAGGTCGGCTCGCCGGGTACGGCCAGCACGCCGCGCGGGGTCAGGCGGCCGTCGCGGTCGACCCCGGCGAACCCGATGCGTTCGGCGGGGGAGTCGGTGTAGACGACGGTCCGGCCGTCGGCGGTGGCGGCGGCGATCTCGGCGGCGGTGTGCTGCGCGGCATCACTGTTCCGGAACACCGGCAACGTGGCCACCCGCTCGAACCGCTCGGGCGCGGTCGCCGCGGCGGGCGACACCGAAGACACCAAGCAGGCCACCACACCCGCCAGCACACCAACCCGACGCGCCACCCGGACCTCCCACCTTCGACGGTCCGCGCTTTGTAGCCCGCACAAGCGAAGCGCAGGTGAACGCCCGATGGCCGCAGGCTCATCGGCCGGCGGCGATCCAGCGGTCGACGATGGTGGTCAGGGTGTCCAGTGGGACGGCGCCGTTGGCCAGGACGTGGTGGTGGAAGTCGCGGATGTCGAAGCGTGCGCCCAGGGTCCGCCGGGCTCGTTCCCGCAACTCCTCGATGCGCAGCCGGCCCACCAGGTACGCGGTCGCCTGGCCCGGCCACGCGATGTACCGGTCGATCTCGTTGCGCACGTTGACGTCCGACAGCGCCGACCCGTCCCGCAGGAACGCCAGCGCCCGGTCGCGGGACCAGCCGAAGTGGTGCATCCCCGTGTCCACCACGAGCCGGCAAGCGCGCCACGCGTCGAACGACAGCATCCCCATGCGCGCAAGGTCGTCGGTGTACAGGCCCATCTCGTCGGCCAGCCGCTCCGAGTACAGGCCCCAGCCCTCGCCGTGCGCGGTGATGTAGGCGAACCGCCGGAAGCCCGGCAGGTCGCGCAACGACTGGGCCAGCGCCAACTGGAGGTGGTGCCCGGGCACGCTCTCGTGGAACGACAGCGCCTCGTACTCGAACCTCGGCCGTGACCGCGGGTGGTGCGTGTTCACGACGTACGCGCCGGGTCGTGAGCCGTCGGCGGCGGGTGCCCCGTAGTAGGCGAGGACGGAGTTCTCTGCCTCCACCGGGTGCATCGGCTTGATCTCGCACGGCGCGATGTCGTACCGGCGGAACCAGCCCGGCAGCGCGTCCTCCGCGCGGCGCAGGGCGGTGGTGGCGGTGTCCAGGATCTGGTCGGCGGTGTCGAAGCGCAGGGAGGTGTCCTCGCGCAGCCGGCGCAACACCTCGGTGACGTCGCTGGTGCCGAACACGCTTTCGCCCAGCACCGCGAACTCCTCGTGCACCCGGGCCAACTGGTCCAGCCCGATGCGGTGGATCTCCTCGGGGCTCAGCGACGTCGAGGTGTGCGACCGGGTGGCCGCCGCGTACGCCGCCTCGCCGCCCGGCACGTGGCAGATGCCCACCCGGTCGTCGTCGCGCCCGGCCAGGCCGGCCAGCGTGCCGGTGAACCGGGCCACCGCGGGCCGCACGGTCCGGACCACGACCGCCGCCACCCGGTCCAGCCGGTCCGGGTCGCCGGCCGCGGGCCGCAGGAACGGGTCCTGCGCGGGCAGCGAGGCCAGGTAGGCGCGCAGTTGGTCGACCGCCTGCCGCACGCCCGTGGCGGTGGAGTGCCTGCCCTCGCGGGTGGCCTGCTCGTAGCGGGTGCCGAGGGCGTCGAAGTAGCCGGGGAGCGCGGACAGCCGGCGCAGGTAGGCGGCGAAGTCCTCCTCGCCGGCCGGTCGGACGGCCGGCACGACGGCGAACACGGCGTTCTGGAGCCCGGCGATGGTGGCCGTGACCCCCACCTCGAACGCGCCCACGCCCAGGCCCGCCGCGAGTTCCGCCTCCTGGTCGGCCAGCAGGCGGTCCAGCATGTCGCGGGTGACCCGGTCCTGGGGCGTGCCGGCGTGCGGGTCGAGGGCGTTCAGCCGGGTCCGGCACCCGGCGAGCCGGTCCAGGCGCGCGTGGTCGGCCGCCCGGCTGGGGTCGGGGACCGCGTCGTCGTGGCCCGGCACGCCGAACGCCGTGGCGCCGAAGGGGTCGAACTCGAGCAGGTCCGCGAAGTAGTCCGCCGAGAGCGTCGCCAGGTCGGTCACCGTGCTCCTTCCGCCGCCTGAAGGTCTAGTGCCTGGTCACTCCTTGGCGCATCCCTCGATGGGGTGAGTCCCGGGTCAGGTCCCGGGAGGAGCGGGTAACCCCGCTCGGAGTGTCCACGCCGGACACTCGGGAAAGCGTCAAACGTTCATCCTCAGCGTCATCGTCAGCGTCAGGAAGGTGTTCCCACCATGGGCATCGGCGACAAGTTCGACGAGATGAAGGACAAGGCCAAGGACGCGCTGGGCAAGCACGGCGACAAGGCCGAGCAGGGCGTCGACCGGGCCGGCGGGTTCGTCGACGAGAAGACCGGCGGGCAGCACTCTGAACGGATTCAGCAGGGCACCGAGAAGGCCAAGGAGGGCCTGCGCAACTTCGGCGAGCAGCAGCAGTAGCGGTCCGTTAGTCCGGCACTCCGGTGGTCCGGCACGACGAACGGGGCCGTCTCGGCGGGGACGGCCCCGTTCCGCACGTTCGGCTAGAGCCGCGCGGCCAGAAGCTGCTTGCCCTGCTCGGCGCCCTTGCGGCTCTCGCCCTGCGCCCGGCGGAAGAACTCCGCCAGCTCGTTGTCACCGGCGCGCTCGGCGTCGGCGATGTAGGTCTCCAGCCGCAGGGCGTTGCTCAGGCACGCCTCCACGAACCAGATGATGTTGTAGTCCTTGTCCTTGGTACCGGTCACCTGGCCGGTCTCCTGGGTGGTGGACACCTGTCCTCCTTCCGAACCGACTGCGTCCACCACGGGGATACCCGCGAACAAGTGCCGTACCCCTGCGGATCACTTCCCTGATTGTTCGGCGTCCCGGCGTCGCCCGACAGTGGGGCGTGCCGCCCCGACCCCTGCCGGGGTGGCACCTCGCCTGGAAGGGAAGCACCGTGAAACGACCACGTCCCGGGGCCCTCCCGCCCCTCGTCGCGGCGGCCGTCCTGCTACCGCTCCTGCCCCTGACGGGAGCGTCCGCCGCACCGGGGAACGCGCCCGCCGCCAACTTCGAGGGCGACACCGTCCCCACCCCGTCCGACGCCGGCGCCTTGTTCTACAACGGCCAGGACGCCGCCGTCGACGAGTTCCCCGCCGTCATCGCCGGCCTGCGCGAGGGCGGCTCCCGCCCCAGGCCAGTCGTGCACCGGCTCGGTCGTCGCGCTTCGCAAGATCCTCACCGCCGCGCACTGCGCGGACGCGGCCGGCGAGAAGAGCTTCCTGTACGGCCTGGACGACCTGAACGCGCCGGGCGGGTTCCGCACGAGGGTCGTGGAGTACAAGAAGCACCCGAAGTACGTGAACTTCGACCAGGGTTACGACGTCGCGGTGGTGACGGTCGCCGACGACATCCCCGTGCGCGGCGGCCGGTACGCGTCGTTCGCGACGTCGGCGGACTCGGGGTTGGCGGTGCCCGGCAAGAGCGGTCTGGGGTTCGGGTACGGCAAGAAGGACTTCAACGACACCTCGCGCGACGTGACGCTGGACAAGGCCACCTTGCCGATCGTCAACGGGGACACGCAGTACCAGGGCGTCGGCGCGGGCTTCAAGTCGGCGACCACGACGACGGTGACTTCGGTGGCCGGTTCGGGTGGTTCGGAGCAGGTGACTTTGTCCGCTTCCGGGTTGCCTTCCGGTGCGAAGGCCGTTTTCCAGCCCAACTCCTTGGCCACTGGTTCGAACGCGAAACTCCCCTTCGTCCGGGGACCACCACCGCTCACCAGGGCCGGACGAACATCCGGCCACATGCGACTCCGCGACCACCGACACGCCCCAACCCACATCGCACCCGCCAACCCCCAACTCCCGCCCACCAGTTCGCGCTCAACCCCAGCCGCTCGCCGCCAGAGCGCCCGCCAGAGCGCCCGCCGCCCATCAGCGTTCGCCGCCAGCCGCTCGCTGCCATGCTTCCCGCCAGCCGCCAGCCGCCAGCCGCCAGCCGCCAGCCGCTTGCGTGCATGCGCCGCCGCGCCGCCCCGACCGCCGCAGCCGCCCCGACCGCCGCAGCCGCCCCGACCGCCGCAGCCGCCTCTCCCGGCGGCCCAATCCGCGGCCGCCGAATGCGCGAGGTCGGTGGTGCGGCTGGCGCGGCGTGCGTGTGGCGTGGCGTGCACTGCGGTGGGCGCTGGCGCGGCGGCGTGTGGCGTGGTGAGCGCTGGCGTGGCGGGCACTGCGGCGGCCGCTGGCGTGGCGCACGCTGTGGCGGGGTGGCGTGCCGCGGAAGATGCTGGCGCGGCAGATCAGCGCCTACCTGACAGAGCAGCGAAACTCTGTAGAGCAACGACAGAACAGCCGCGCACGCTGTGGTGGGCGGTGGCGTGGTGCACAGTGCGGCGCGAGTTCGGTGCGGCGGACCTGCCGCGTGGCAACGGGTGCTGTGGCGGCGGATGTTGGGTGGCGCGTGGTGCGGCGGCGCGTGGTGCGGCGGCGGGATGGCGGGTTGTGGGTGCGGCGGCGTTGGTCGGTGGCTCCGCGAGTGCCGAGGGGCGGGTTGGAGGCTGGCCGGCAGGGTGGCATCCGAGATCCTGCCCGGGCGGTGCCTGCCGTTGTGCCGCGCTCCTCGTTTACGGGACGCGCGAGGCCGGGAAAAGTCGCGGATCCTGCATGTCGCTCGATCGGGTGAAGATCCCCGCAGCGCCCTCTAGGGCAACTCCGCCCACACCGTCTTCCCGTTCGCCGTGGGTGTCGTTCCCCACTCCCGGCTCAGCGCGGCGATGATGATCAACCCGCGCCCGCGCGCCGAGTCGACCTCGATCGGTCTGGGGGTCGGTTGGGTCGGGGACGAGTCCGAGACCTCGATCCGCACGCCCGTCTCCGTCCGGCTGACCGACAGCTCCACCGGACCGGCGGCGTGGTCCACCGCGTTGGACACCATCTCCGTGACCACCAGCGCCGCGTCCTCGGCCACGTCGGGCGGAACACCCCACGCCGCCACCGCCTCGCCGACGATGCGGCGGGCTTGCGCGGACGCGCCGGCGGTGGCGGGCAGCGTCACGGCCACCGGCGTCGCTGGCTCGTTGCGCACAATCCGCTCCCCTTGATCGGCCGTTACCGCATCGTCGCACATTCGCCGCTTCGACCACCCAGTGGTCGCGTCGGGAAGCCGCGTGCTGCACGATCTGTAGCGGCACGGCACCCGTCGTGCGGGAAGGCGCGGACGCGATGGACTTGCAGGTGCGCAGTGAGGTGCGCGGCGGCTGGACGGTCGTCGCGGTGACGGGCGAGCTGGACGCGGACACCGTGCCCGTGCTCTCCGACCACCTCGAAGAGACTCCGGGACAGCGGGTGGTGGTGGACCTGACCGGCGTGCCGTTCATGGACACCACGGGGCTGTCCCTGATGCTCGACTGGCACCGCCGCCTCGACACAGCCGGGGGTCAGTTCCGCATGGCCTCGCTGCAGCCGTCCGTGCACAAGCTGTTCCGCCTCACCGAGTTGACCGAGGTCATGCACATCCACGACACGGTCGACGAAGCCACCCACTAGTCCTCCGCCTGGACGACGAGCATGGTGAGGTCGTCGTGCTCGGCCGCGCCCAGCCAGTCGAACACGACCCGCCGCACGTGCTCGGCCACCGCCGTCGCGGACAGCCCCACGCACTCGGCGAGCGCCGCCTTCAGCCGGACGTCGCCGAACAGGTCCTCGCGGTCGCGGTGCGCGCGGGCCTCGGTGACGCCGTCGCTGTAGATCAGCAGGGTCTCGCCGGGCGCCAGCGCGACGGTGGTCTGCTGGAACTTCACCTCCGGCAGCACGCCGACGATCCCGCCGTGCACCGCCACCTCGTCCACCCGCCCGCCGGACCGCAGCACCAGCGGCGCCGGGTGGCCGCCGGCGGCCAGCGTCACCCGCAGGCCGCCCGCCTGCACCGGCACCAGGTTGCCGACCACCAGCGTGGTGAACAGCCTGCTGCCCGCCGCCCGCAGCGCCGAGTTCAGCAGGTAGAGCAGCTGCGCGGGCCGCTGCTCGACCAGCAGCAGGGTGTGCAGCGACCGCCGCACCCGCCCCGCGTGCACGGCCGCCTCCAACCCGTTGCCCGCCACGTCGCCCAGCACGAACGCGGCACTGCCGTCCTCGCGCGGGTGGACGTCGTAGAAGTCGCCGCCGACCAGGTTGCGCCGGTGCGCGGGCTCGTAGACCCGCGCCAGCCGAACGCCCGCCAGCGTGGGCAGCGGCAGCGGCAGCAGGTCCGCGCGCAGCGTCTCCACGGTCTTCTCCTGCTCGCTGAACCGCGTGCTCGCGTCCAGCGCCGCCGACGCCCGCTCGGCGAACCGCTCCAGCAGCTCCACGTCCCGCGCCGGGCCGAAGCTCACCAGCGCACCGTGCCCCTCGAACGACACCGCGACCCCACCGCCCGCCGGCCGACCCCACGGGGCCGCTCCCGGCTGGGTGATCTCGGCGTGCGGCGCGGACCCGTCGAGCACGTCCAGCAGCCCCGGCACCGTGCCCGCGACCTGCCGCGCCGTGCGCGCGACGGCCACGTCGGAGCCGTCCCGGCGCCACCACTCCAGCCGCCCGCGCGGACCCGGCACCACCACGACGGGGTGGTCCGAGGGCGCCAGTTCGACCACCGTGCGCAGCGTCTCGTCACGGTCGGTCAACACCGCGAGCCGCTGGGACGCGCGCTCCAGGAAGTCCTCGACACCCCGGTACCACGCGGTCCAGCCGCCGCCCAGGTCCTGGGCACGGCCGTGCGGGGTCGCCGGCGCACCGGGCCTGGCCTCGGGGAACAGCACGGCCGCGAGCGGGTTGGCCAGGCGCACGACCCCTTCCGGGTCGCACACCACCACGGCCTCGTGGAAGCCGTCGACGAGGCGGCGCCACGCGTCCAGGTCGAGGCCCGCGTCGGCACCTTGCCGGTAGCCTTGGGCCATCGCGGCTCCTGATGTGTCGGGTCGTGCCCAACCTAGCGGACACGCCGCGTTCAACAGTGGCAGGCTTGGCGCACATCCGCAGACGTTGGAGGCCCACGTGACGACCGCCCAGGACGACACGGACGTGACCCTGGCCCGGCTGTTGTCCGCGATGCGCGAGATGCGGGACGGCAACTTCCGGCGCCGGCTCGTGGTGCCCGAAGGCCCGGCGAGCGAGCTGGCCGAGGTGTTCAACGAGATCGCGGAGCGCAACCAGTGGCTGGTCGGCGAGCTGGTCCGGGTGCGCCAGGCGGTGGGCCAGGAGGGCCGGCTCGGTGAGCGCCTGCCGCCCGGCGCCGGTCCGCAGGGCTGGTCGATGGCCACCGACGCGGTCAACGGCCTGATCGACGACCTGACCCGCCCGACCGCCGAGCTGAGCCGCGTGCTGGCGGCGGTCGCCGAGGGCGACCTGTCCCAGGAGATCACGGTCACCGCGCGGGGCGAGGTCGCGACGCTGGTGGAGAGCTTCAACTCGATGACCGCGACGCTGCGGACGTTCGCGGGCGAGGTCACGCGCGTGGCGCGCGAGGTCGGCACCGAGGGCCGGCTGGGCGGCAAGGCGAACGTGCCGGGCGTGGCGGGGACGTGGCGGGACCTGACCGACTCGGTCAACTTCATGTCCGACAACCTGACCGCGCAGGTCCGCGACATCGCCCAGGTCGCCACCGCCGTCGCGCAAGGCGACCTGTCGCAGAAGATCACCGTCACGGTCGCGGGCGAGATGCTGGAGCTGAAGGACACCGTCAACACGATGGTGGACCAGCTGTCGAGCTTCGCCGACGAGGTCACGCGCGTGGCCCGCGAGGTCGGCACGGACGGCCGGCTGGGTGGTCAGGCCCAGGTCCCCGGCGTCGGCGGCACCTGGCGCGACCTGACCGACAACGTCAACTTCATGGCGAACAACCTGACCAGCCAGGTCCGCAACATCGCCCAGGTCGCGACCGCCGTGGCCCAGGGCGACCTGTCCCAGAAGATCACGGTCGACGCGCGCGGCGAGATCCTCGAACTCAAGGACACCATCAACACGATGGTGGACCAGCTGTCGAGCTTCGCCGACGAGGTCACGCGCGTGGCCCGCGAGGTCGGCACGGACGGCCGCCTCGGTGGTCAGGCGCAGGTCCCGGGCGTGGCGGGCACCTGGCGCGACCTGACCGACTCGGTCAACTTCATGGCCGGCAACCTGACCAGCCAGGTCCGCAACATCGCCCAGGTCACCACCGCCGTGGCCCAGGGCGACCTGTCGCAGAAGATCGACGTCGACGCGCGCGGCGAGATCCTCCAGCTCAAGACCACCATCAACACGATGGTCGACCAGCTGTCGTCGTTCGCCGCCGAGGTGACCCGCGTGGCCCGCGAGGTCGGCAGCGACGGCCGCCTGGGCGGCCAGGCCCAGGTGCCCGGCGTGGCCGGCACGTGGCGCGACCTGACCGACTCGGTGAACTTCATGGCCGGCAACCTGACCAGCCAGGTCCGCAACATCGCCCAGGTCGCCACCGCCGTCGCCCGAGGCGACCTTTCGCAGAAGATCACCGTCAACGCCCGCGGCGAGATCCTGGAGCTGAAGGACACCGTCAACACGATGGTGGACCAGCTGTCGAGCTTCGCCGACGAGGTCACCCGAGTCGCCCGCGAGGTCGGCACGGACGGCCGCCTCGGTGGTCAGGCCCAGGTGCCCGGCGTGGCCGGCACGTGGCGTGACCTGACCGACTCGGTGAACTTCATGGCGAACAACCTCACCGCCCAGGTCCGCAACATCGCCCAGGTCACCACGGCCGTCGCGGGCGGCGACCTGTCGCAGAAGATCACCGTCGACGCGCGGGGCGAGATCCTGGAACTCAAGTCGACCATCAACACCATGGTCGACCAGCTCTCCGGCTTCGCCGACGAGGTCACCCGCGTGGCGCGCGAGGTCGGCACGGACGGCCGGCTGGGTGGACAGGCCCGCGTCCCCGGCGTCGCGGGCACGTGGAAGGACCTCACCGACAACGTCAACGTCATGGCCGACAACCTCACCACCCAGGTGCGCAGCATCGCGGCGGTGGCGGCGGCGGTCGCGGGCGGCGACCTGTCCAAGAAGATCACCGTCGAGGCCAAGGGCGAGATCGCGGCCCTGGCCGACACGATCAACGGCATGGTCGACACGCTGCGCGCGTTCGCCGACGAGGTCACCCGCGTCTCCCGCGAGGTCGGCACCGAGGGCATCCTGGGCGGCCAGGCCCGCGTCCCGAACGTGGCCGGCACGTGGAAGGACCTGACCGACAACGTCAACTTCATGGCGAACAACCTGACCAACCAGGTCCGCAACATCGCCCAGGTCACCACCGCCGTGGCGCGCGGCGACCTGTCCAAGAAGATCGACGTGGACGCGCGGGGCGAGATCCTGGAGCTGAAGACCACCATCAACACCATGGTCGACCAGCTGTCGAGCTTCGCCGACGAGGTCACCCGCGTGGCCCGGGAGGTCGGCACCGAGGGCAAGCTGGGCGGCCAGGCCGAGGTCGAGGGCGTGTCCGGCACCTGGAAGCGGTTGACCGAGAACGTCAACGAGCTGGCCGGGAACCTGACCCGCCAGGTGCGCGCCATCGCGGTCGTCGCCACCGCCGTGACCGCGGGCGACCTGAGCCGGCAGATCACCGTGGACGCGTCCGGCGAGGTCGCCGAACTCAAGGACAACGTCAACCGGATGATCAGCAACCTCCGCGAGACGACCCGCGCCAACCAGGAGCAGGACTGGCTCAAGACCAACCTGGCGCGGCTGTCGGGCATGATGCAGGGCCACCGCGACCTGCACGCCATGGCGTCGCTGGTGATCAGCGAGCTGGCCCCGCTGGTCTCCGCCCAGCACGGCGCGTTCTTCCTGGTCGACGGCGAGTCCGACGCGGTGGAGCTGACCGCCACCTACGCCTACCAGCCGCGCGGCGGCCGGCCGACCCGGTTCGCGCGCGGCGAGTCGCTGATCGGCCAGGTGGCGGTGGAGAAGAAGACCGTGCTGGTGCGGGACGTGCCGCCGGGCTACCTAAAGATCGGGTCGGGCCTGGGTTCCGCGCCGCCGCTGAACCTGGTGATCCTGCCGGTGGTGTTCCAGGGCGAGACGCTGGGCGTGATCGAGCTGGGGTCGTTCAGCGAGTTCACCGAGGTCCACCTGGACCTGCTGGACCAGCTGAAGGAGAACATCGGCGTCAACGTCAACACCATGCTCGCCAACGCCCGCACGGACAGCCTGCTGGCCGAGTCGCAGCGCCTGACCGAGGAGCTGCGGGCGGGCTCGGTGGAGCTGGAGGCGCGGGCGCGGCAGCTGTCGTCGGCGTCGAAGTACAAGTCGGAGTTCATGGCGAACATGTCGCACGAGCTGCGCACGCCGTTGAACTCGCTGCTGATCCTGGCCAAGCTGCTGGCCGACAACCTCGACGGCAACCTCAACCCCAAGCAGGTGGAGTTCGCGAAGACGATCCACTCGGCGGGCACGGACCTGTTGCAGCTCATCGACGACATCCTGGACCTGACCAAGGTCGAGTCCGGGCACATGCAGGTGCAGACCGACCCGGTCCGGGTGTCGGACGTGGTGAACTACGTGGAGGCGCTGACCCTGCCGCTGGCCGCGGAGAAGGACCTGGACTTCGAGGTCACCGTCGAGCCGGACGTGCCGTCCACCCTGCACACCGACGAACACCGGCTCCAGCAGATCCTGCGCAACCTGCTGTCCAACGCGGTGAAGTTCACCCACGACGGCGCGATCCGCCTGCGCATCCGGCTGGCCGACGGCGCGGTGGCCTTCGACGTGCAGGACACCGGCATCGGCATCCCGTCGGACAAGCTGTCGGTCATCTTCGAGGCGTTCCAGCAGGCCGACGGGACGACATCGCGCAAGTACGGCGGCACCGGCCTCGGCCTGTCGATCAGCCGCGAGTTGGCGGCGCTGCTGGAGGGCCGGCTGGACGTGCGCAGCGAACCGGGCGTGGGCTCGACGTTCACCCTGTACCTGCCGCTGGGCGACCACAGCCTGGTCCCGACCCCGGTCGAGCCGGAACTGCCCGAACTGCTGACCCCGGTGGAAGAACCGACCCAGGTGACGTCGGCCCCGGACGATCTGCCGCCCGCGCCGATGCGGTTCCACGGCGAGAAGGTGCTGATCGTCGACGACGACCTGCGCAACGTGTTCGCGCTGACCAGCGTGCTGGAGCTGCACGGCCTGGAGGTGATCTACGCGGACAACGGGATCACCGGCGTGCGGGCGCTGGAGCAGTACGACGACGTGTCGTTGGTGCTGATGGACATCATGATGCCGGAACTGGACGGCAACGCGACCATCGCGGCGATCCGGGCGATGTCGCGGTACGCGGACCTGCCGGTGATCGCGGTGACGGCGAAGGCGATGAAGGGCGACCGGGAGAAGTCGCTGGCGTCGGGGGCGACGGACTACGTGACCAAGCCCGTGGACACGGAGCACCTGTTGCGGCTGATCGCGTTCTACCTGGGGTTGGAGCAGGACTGACGTCCACCGGCGTGCTCAGCCGAGGATCGAGCGCACCGCCAGTCCCGCACCCACGACGAGCACCAGGCTGGCCGTGAGGACGGGCAGTGCGGTGAACCGGTCGCGCAGGCGTTCGACGGCGGCCAGGCGGTCGCGCAGGCGGACCAGGAGGAGGCCGACGGCGGTGAGGGTCGCGGCCATGCCCAACCCGTAGCCGAGGACGAGCACGACACCGAACCAGGTGCGCCCGAGGGCTGCCGCGCCGAGCAGGACGACCAGGGCGGACGGACTCGGCACCAGACCACCGGCGATCCCCATCCCCACGAGGCCGCCACGCCCGAGCCGAAGCCCACCGGGCCAGTGACTGTGCCCATGCCCATGCCCATGCCCGTGTCCGTGCGCATGTCCGTGCGCATGTCCGTGGCCGTGGCCGTGGCCATGACCGTGCCCATGTCCGTGGCCGTGGGTTGCTCCGACGAGTTCCCGAGCGGCCCGCCGCCGGATCAGGGCCGACCGCAGCAGGGTTGCGCCGATGGCGGTCACCAGGAGGCCGCTCACCACGCCGAGCCGGCGCAGCACCGCCTCACCCGCGAACGCCCCCGCCGCACTGATCACCAACCCCAGCGCCAACACCCCGGCGGTGTGGGTCAGCGTCACCGTCGCCCCGACCACCACCGCGTCCCGGGGCGTCCCGTCCCGCCCCGCCAGGTAAGCCGCGATGACCGTCTTCCCGTGCCCCGGCAACGCCGCGTGGGAAGCGCCCAGGACCAGTGACAACAGCACCGCGAGCACACCTACCCACGGCGTCAGGTCCCGGCTCCCGGCGAACGACGTGAACGCCGAGGTCGCCCTGGTCAGCAGGGAAGGTCCGCCGCCGGCCAGGGGAGTGCCGGCGGCGGACCCGCCGTCGCCCGGTCGGACGTGCAACGTCACGGACCGGATGTCCAACGGATCCGCCAGCAGGTCCTCCGGATACGTCCGAAGTTCCCCGGTCACGCTCACCGCGGGCACCGGCGGGTCGACCAGCGCCACCCCGTCGCCCACGGCGGTCATCTCGCGCCACCCGACGCGGTCCGCCCGGTACCCGTCCCGCACCACCACGGTCTCCCCGGACGCCCCCGCCTCGACCACGCACGTCAGCCGCGTGGTGGGCAAACCGGCCTCGCCCGCCGGGAACTCCACCGCGCTGGACCGCACCGCCGTCGCGACCGCCCGCCCGTCCACCTCCACGACCACCGCGGCGGCCACGACGGCGCACTCGCGCGGCGCATAACCATCCACTTCGGACAGTCGCTCCTGAAGAGTCGGTATCTCGGCGGTGTCCACGACGGTCCGCAGCACGACGCGGTCGGGTGACACCGTGATCCCGTGGTAGTGGTTGACCGTGAAGTTGCCCAGCGGGTGGGCCGACGCCGTCCCCGCCCCGCAGAGCAGTCCCAGGAGAACCACGAGGAACCACTTCACCGCAGGCCCGCCAGGGTCGCCCGGGCCGCGCCGGCGTCCGGGAAGTGCGGGTTGATCTCCAACGCCGCCGCCAGCACGTCCGCCGCCTCGGGACGTCCCAGCGAGGCCAGGATCGTGCCCCGGTGGAACGCGAACTCCGCGTTGCGCCAACCCGAAGCCGCCGCGCGGGTGGCGAACTCCAAGGCCTCGGCGTCACGACCGTTGAGGTGCAGCGCCCACGCCAGCGCGTCGGCGACCAGGACGTTCTGCCGCCGCCCCCACTCGGCTTCGGCCAACCGCAGTGCCGTCACCGCGTCACCCCGGTCCGCCGCGACCTCCGACGCCGCCAGGTCGTCCGACCCGCCCGCCGCCGCCAACAGCTCGAACTGCCGGGTCAGCACGTCGTACTGCCGCACCGCCTCCTCGCCACGTCCGGCCCGGCGCAACAACACCGCGTACTCGTGCAACAGCTGCGGGAGCGGCGCACGGGCCACCAGATCCCGGTAGGTGCCGAGGGCTTCGTCGAACCGACCGCGCGCGGCGGCCACCTTCGCCTTGCCCTGCGCCAGCATCACGTCCCGGGGGTCGACCAGCAGGCCTTGGTCGTAGTGGGACTCGGCCTCGTCCAGCCGGCCGTTGTCGAACGCCAGCTCACCCAGGTGGTACCGGCAGAACACGACCTCCGCGGGCACCACGGCCGCCTCCAGACCGCGCTCCAGCGCCGACCGGGCGCCGTCGACGTCACCGCGTTGCTCCAGGTCGTAGGCGGCGCGGGTGAAGGAGGGGACGCCGGGTTCGAGGTCCAGCATCCGTTGCACGGTCGCGGTCGCCGGCTCGCCGAGCTGGGTCTGGGCGTCCGCCAGCACCCCGTACACCTCGGCGGTGTCGGGCAGCACGACCGCCGCGCGTCGGGCCAGGTCGCGGGCGGTGGTGAAGTCGTGGCGGGCGTTGGCCAGGGCGCCGAGGCCGAGGAGGGCCCAGCCGTTGTCGGGCTGGTGCTTGAGGGATTCGTCGAGGGCGCCTTGGGCCTTGGCGTAGTAGGTGGGGTCGCCGGTCACCCGGGCTTGTTCGACGTACGAGGTGCCGAGGGTCGCCCAGGTGCGCGCATCGGTCGGGGTGCGGCGCAGCTTGTCGCGGGCGGCGGTGATCGTGCGGTGCAGCGCGGACTCGACGGCGGCGGGGGCGGGTGGTGGGTCGGCGTCCGGGGTGGACAGTGCGGACACGGCGGTGACCAGGAGCGCGATCCCGCCGACGATGGCCGTGACGGCGACGAGCCGGATCATGCGGAAGACCTCCGGGAACGGGCAGCGGCGGGGAGTGGCGAGTGGGTGTAGCGGGGCGGGGATGCCGGCGTGGGTGTGGCGCGGCGCGGGTGGGGTGCGGCGGCGGGCGTGGCTGGGGCGGGCGTGACCTGGGGGCGGGGCGTGGCTGGGGGCGGGCGTGACCCGAGGGCGGGGCGTGGCTGGGCCGGGCGAGGCCACCGGTGCGTGGGTGGGCGGGCGTGTGTTGCCGGGTGGGGCCGCCGGGCGGACGTGGCCTGGCCGGCGTGGCTGGGCGGGGTGTGGAGCTGGGGCGGGGCCCGGCGGGGGAGTGCCCGGCGGGGGAGTGCCCGGCGGGGGAGTGCCCGGCGGGGGAGTGCCCGGCGGGGAGGTGCGTCCCCGCCGGGCTCGCGGGCTACTCGGTCGGGGAGGCGGCCTGCCGGGCGCGGTTGCGGAAGATCCAGAAACCCGCGCCGATCAGCAGGACCGCGAGCAGCCCGCCCCACAGCGGTGCGGTCGGCATCGACCCGCCCGCCGTCGGCTTGATCGCGACCTCGCCGCCGCCCGCGTTGACGGCGGTGTTGTTCGGCAGCGCCACGTACGGGAACTGCTTGCCGAACGCGTTCTCGTTCGCATCGACCTTGTCACCGGCCGCCAACCCCTCGACGACCCCGTTGACCGTCGCACCCTCCAGCGCCTGCAACCCGATGTCCACCACGTCGTCGGTGAGCCGCCGGCCGTTGGGGAAGCCCTGGTTGTCCTTGGCCAGCACGCCCAACCGGTTCTGGTCACCCGACACCGGCACCCCCATGTTCAGCCGCAACTGCTCGGACGGCACGAACTTCCGCGGGTTCACGTCCGCGTTGTTCACCTGCGAGTTCAGGTCTGCCTTGATCGGACCGCCGAGCTTGGTGGTGATACCGGTCAGGAAGATCTCGACCAGGTCGTCCCGCTTCCCCCTGGGCGCGGGGATCTTGTAGATCTGCTCGATCAGCCGAGGCACCTCGGGTTCGGTGACCCGGTCCACCAGCTCCTCGACCTTGGCGTCCTGGTCGGGCGTCAGCGAGTTGAACGTGTCCTTCAGCGCCGCCGGCACCACGACCTCGTTGACCAGCGGGTTGCCCAGCCGCGACACCTGCACCCACTCGCCGTGCGCCCGCGCCCGGCCGGGGCTGATCTCCATCGACCGGCGCTCGGTGTCGCTCCACACCCCGATCACCGGGTTGCGCTTGGCGTCGCCCTTGAGCGCCAGCCAGTTCTTGGGCACCTGCAACGCGATCGTGTTGGCGTTGAACCCGCGCAGCGTGTCCTGGCCGACCTCGGACAGGTCCGCCCCGTACAGCAGGTCGAACACCCGCAGGTCCAGGAAGAACGGGTCGTCGGCCTGGCCCACGAACGCCTTCGCGCCACCGGGCACGGCGGTGATCGCCTGGTCGCGCAGCGCCCCGTAGTCCGGCATGGACTTCGGGCCGGTGTTGGACGGCGCGACCTTGCCGCGCTGCACCAACTTCTTCGCGTTGCCGCGCTGGTCGACCACTTCCAGCGCGTAGAACTGGCGGAACAGCAGGTTCTCGTCGTCCAGCGAGGTGACGGCCCCGTTGTTGTACAGGAACGTGGACTTGCCGCGCCTGTCCTCGGTCTGGAACGTGAACCGGTAGGTCAGGTCGGCCTTGGCGTCGCCGTCGTTGTCGACGTTGATGTCGTAGCGCGCGTCGGTCGCGAACGGGTAGAAGTTCGGGCCGCCGTTGGGTTCCTGGAACGGCGCGAAGTTCGCGATCAGCGTGACGGTGTCCTGGTGGTCGGGGCTGACGAACGCGTAGACGTCGGTGTTGTCGACCGCCGGGTCGCCGGCGATCAGCGGCGCCTCGCGGTGGCTCGACGCGCCCGCCGGACCCGGCGCGCCGACCAGGCCGGCGGCGGTGGCCGCGACGCCGACCGCGGCGAGCGCGGCGGCCACGCGCGTGGTCCGGCGCCTGGTGAGCGGTGTGGACATGCTCGATCCCTTCATCGGCGAGCGTGCAGACACCTGACTGTTCGGGCACCGGAGGGCTCCGGTTCAGAACGTAGGGGTCGCGCCCGGTTCACGAGTCAGGGGTTGGTCTTCCGGTGAGTGGAAGCGTCCGTTGACCGCCGCGGACGCCGAAACCTACGGTCGATCTTGGAACCAGCCCCGGACGAACAGGAGCCCGCGGTGCCATCGCAGACCACGCCGCAGTACCGCCGGGACCCGGAGTCCCAGCCCCCGGTGCGCTGGCCGGACTACCGGTCCAACGCCCTGCGCGCACCCAACCGGCCGCTGGTGCTCGTCCCGCACCGCCTGGGCGAGATCACCGGCCCGCTGCTGGGCGAGGGCCGCGTCGGCCCGCACGACAACGACCTCACCGCGGGTCACGCCGGCGAGCCGCAGGGCCAGCGGATCATCGTGTCCGGGCGGGTCCTGGACGGTGACGGCCGCCCGATCCCGAACACCCTGCTGGAGGTCTGGCAGGCCAACGCCGCCGGCCGCTACCGCCACGACGGCGACCGCCACCCCGCGCCCCTGGACCCGAACTTCACCGGCGTGGGCCGCACCCTGACCGACGCGGACGGCCGCTACAGCTTCACCACGATCCACCCCGGCGCCTACCCGTGGCGCAACCACGACAACGCCTGGCGGCCGGCGCACATCCACTTCTCTCTGTTCGGCACCGCGTTCACCCAGCGCCTGATCACCCAGATGTACTTCCCCGGAGACCCGTTGTTCTTCCAGGACCCGGTCTACAACTCGGTCCGCGACCCGAAGGCCCGCGAGGCCATGGTCGCCCGCTTCGACCTGGACACGACCGTGCCGGAATGGGCCCTGGGCTACCGGTGGGACATCGTGCTCCGCGGCAAGACCCCGACCCCGCTGGAGGAGGAGGGCGACGATGACTGAACCGCTGATCACCACGCCGTCCCTGATCACCACGCCGTCGCAGACCGTCGGCCCGTTCTTCGCCGTCGGACTGCCTTGGGAGGACGGCCCGTTCGTCGTCCCCGAAGGCACGCCCGGCGCGTTCCGCATCGAGGGCAAGGTCCTGGACGGCAACGGCGACCCCGTCCCCGACGCCGTGGTGGAGACCTGGCAGGCCGACCCGGAGGGGCGCTTCGACCACCCCGACGACCCGCGCGGCGCGGTGCGGTGGAAGGATTTCCGGGGCTTCGGCCGGTGCGCGACCGACCCGGACGGCCGCTACGGTGTGCTCACCGTGAAGCCCGGCCCGCTGCCGACCGGCGACGGGGGATGGGAGGCGCCCCACCTCAACGTGTCCCTGTTCTGCCGGGGCGTGCTGGTGCGCCTGGTCACCCGGATCTACTTCCCGGACGAGCAGGCCAACGCCCACGACCCCGTCCTGACGACCCTCGACCCCGCCGCGCGGGCCACCCTCATCGCCGCCGCCGCCCCGTACGGCTACCACTTCGACATCCGGCTGCAAGGGGAGCATGAAACCGTCTTCTTCGACGTCTGACCTGTTCGGCCCGCTGTTCACCGACCCGGCCGTGGAGGCCGAGATCAGCGACGGGGCGTGGCTGCGGGCGATGCTCGACTTCGAACGCGCGCTGGCGATCGTGCAGGCCCGCGCGGGCATCGTGTCCGAGGAGGCGGCGCGGATGGTCGTGACGGCGATCGACGTCGGCCACTACGACCCGGCCGAACTCGGCGCCGGCGCGCTGACCTCGGGCACCCCGGTCGTGCCGCTGGTGCGGGCGATCGGCGCGCACGTCACGGCTGAGGGCAAGGCCGCCGTGCACAACGGAGCGACCAGCCAGGACGTGCTGGACACCGCCCTGTCCCTGGTCGCGTTCCGCGCGCTGGGACCGGTCCTGGACGGCCTGCGCGGCGTCGCCAAGGAGTGCGAACGGCTCGCCCAGCGCCACCGCGACACCCTCATCGCGGGCCGCACGCTCGCCCAGCACGCGCTGCCCACCACGTTCGGCCTCAAGTGCGCGGGCTGGCTGGTGGCCGTGGACGAGGCCGTCGACAACCTCACCCGCGTCCGGCACGAGCGCCTGGCCGTCCAGTTCGGCGGCGCGGCGGGCACCCTGGCCGCGGTCAACGACCCCAGCCTGACCGACCAGCTCGCCGCCCAACTCGGCCTGGCCGCGCCGCTGATCCCGTGGCACACCAACCGGACCCGCATCGCCGAACTGGCGGGCGCGCTGGGCGCGGTGTCCGGCGTGCTGGCCAAGATCGCGCAGGACGTCGTGCTGCTCGCCCAGACCGAGGTCGCGGAGGTCGCCGAGGCCGAGGGCGGCACGTCGTCCGCCATGCCGCACAAGCACAACCCGGTGCGCGCCGTCCTGGTCAACGCCTGCGCCCGCCGCGTCCCCGCGCTCGTCTCGACCGTGCTGTCCGCGATGGCCCAGGAGCACGAGCGCGCGGTCGGCGCCTGGCACAGCGAGTGGCAGACCGTCACCGAGCTGCTGAGACTCGTCGGCGGCGGGGTGCGCGGCGTGCGGGAGCTGCTGTCCCGGCTGCGCGTCGACCCGGACCGGATGCGGCGGAACCTGGAGCTGACCGGCGGCCTGCTGATGGCCGAGAACGTCGCCGTCCGCCTGGCCGCCCGCATCGGCCGCGCCGAGGCCCAGGACCTGGTCGCCGAGGTGTGCCGCACGGCGGTGCTGTCCGGCCGTTCCCTGCGCGTCGCGCTGGAGGCGGACCTGCGCATCGACCTGTCCCCCGAGGAGATCGCGGAGGCCCTGGACCCGGCGGGCTACATCGGCAGCGCCGGCGAGTTCGTCGACCGCGCGCTCGCCGCACACCGCGAAAGGCCCGGCCGATGACCCTCCACCACGACCTCACCGGCCCACCGGACGCCCCCGTCCTGGTCCTGGGCAACTCCCTGGGCACCACCACCGCCCTGTGGGACGCCCAACTCCCCGCCCTCGTCGAGCGCTTCCGCGTCCTGCGCTTCGACCACCGCGGCCACGGCGGCACCCCGACCACCCCGGGCCCGTACCGCTTGGACGACCTTGCCGACGACGTCCTGGAACTCCTGGACACACTCGGCCTGTCCCGCGTCTCCTACGCCGGCGTCTCCCTGGGCGCCATGGTCGGCATGTGGCTCGCAGGCCACGCCCCGGAACGCATCGACCGCCTGGTCCTGTGCTGCACCACCGCCGCCTTCGCCTCCGCCCAACCCTGGCACGACCGCGCCGCCGCGGTCCGCGCCGCCGGCACCTCCTCCATCGCGGCCGTGGCCGTGAGCCGCTGGTTCACCGAGGACTTCGCGGCCCGCAACCCCGACGTGATCCGGACCTTCGAGACCATGGTGTCCACTGTGGACGATGAGGGCTACGCCTCCTGCTGCGACGCCCTGGCCGCCCTCGACCTCCGCTCGGTCCTCCCCGCGATCGAGGCCCCGACCGCGGTCATCGCGGGCCGGCACGACATCGCGACCCCGCCGGAACACCAGCGCCAGATCGCCGACGCCATCCCCGACGCGGTCCTCCACACGGTCGACGCCGCCCACCTGGCCAACGTCGAGGCCGCCGACGCCGTGACCGCCATCCTCCTCGACCACTTGGCGGCCCGATGACCGACGACACGCTGCCAGGGGCAGACGGCATGCGGACGCAGGCGGACGACATGCGGGCGGGGGCGGACGGCGCGCGGGTGCGGGCGGACGGCATGCGGGTGCGCCGCGAGGTGCTCGGCGACGAGCACGTGGACCGGGCGATCGCGCGCACCGACGAGTTCACCGCGGACTTCCAGGACCTCATCACCCGCTACGCCTGGGGCGAGATCTGGACCCGCCCCGGCCTCGACCGCCGGACCCGCTCCTGCATCACCCTGGCCATGCTCGCCACCCTCGGCCACGACGCGGAACTCGCCATGCACGTCCGCGCCGCCCTGCGCAACGGCCTGACCCGCGACGAGATCAAGGAGGTCCTGCTCCAGGTCGCCGTCTACGCGGGCGTTCCCGCCGCCAACCGCGCGTTCGCCGTCGCCCAGCCGATCCTGGCGGAATGACCATGTCGAGGTGTTGGACGCTCGCGTATTTCCGAGCCCTTTTTCAACGCGATCGTCCAACACCTCGTATACGTCTCACCAGGTAGGCCGCGCGCTCATCCCGCCGTCCACCACGAGGTCGTGCCCCGTGATCCAGCGGGCGTAGGGCGAGGCCAGGAAGACGCACGCGTCGCCGACGTCCTCGGGTGTGCCCAGGCGGCCGAGCGGTGCGGCGGCGTGCCAGCGGGCGACCCCGTCGGGCCAGGCGTCGGCGAGGCCGGGTCGGTCGATCAGGCCCGGCGACACGGTGTTGACCCGGATGCCGAACCGGCCGTACTCCAGCGCGGCGGTTCGGGCGTGCATGATCAGCGCGGCTTTCGAGGCGCAGTAGTGGGCGTGGCCGGCGGCGGGTTGGGTGCCTTGGATGGACGCGATGTGCGTGATCGAGCCGCCGTTGTCGCGCATTGCCTTCGCCGCCGCCTGGGTGATGGCGAAGGCGCTGACCAGGTTGGTGTCGACGACCGCGCGCCAGTCGGCGACCGTCATGCCGTCGAGGTCCTGGTCGGGTTGGACGCCCGCGCAGTTCACGACGGCGTTGAGCGTGCCGGTGGCTTCGGCGAACAGGTCCGCGCAGGCGCGTTCGTCGGTCAGGTCGGCGCGCAGGAAATCGCCGTCCGCCCGGTGTGCGTGCTTGAGTACCGTCGCCCCGGCCTCGGCGAACCGACGCGCGACTCCCGCCCCGATGCCGCCGCTGGCGCCGGTGACCAGGACGGTGGTGCCGGTGAGGTCCATCAGACCGGCTGGAGCGGGGTGTGCGGGGCGGCCGGGAGTTCGACGCGGATCGGGTCGCCGGGACGGACTTCGCCGCCGACCAGGACGATCGACATGATGCCCGCCTTGCGGACGAGGTTGCCTTCGGCGTCGCGGCCCACGACGTGCTTGAGCAGGCCGTCTTCGAAGGCGTCGATCTGCGGGCACGGGTTGCGCAGCCCGGTCACCTCGACGATCGCACTTCGTCCGAGGTGCAGCAGGGTCCCGGTGGGCAGGGCCAGGAGGTCGACGCCGCGGGTGGTGACGTTCTCGCCCAGCGCGCCGGGGGTGACGTCGAAGCCGAGGGCGTTGAGTTCGTCGTGGAGCTCGGCGTGCATGAGGTGGACTTGGCGCAGGTTCGGTTGCGTGGGGTCACGGCGGACGCGGGAGCGGTGCTTGACCAGTTCGCCCGCGTGGACGTCGCCGTCGACGCCGAGGCCCGCGACGAGTCGGATGGCGTCCTCGTTCGGTTTGGTGAACGTGTACTCCGCGCTACGGCTCACTGCTTCGACTGTCCCCATGATCGGTGAGCCTAAACGGTAAGACTTCGCGGGGTCGCGGCGATAAAGCCGTTGCAAGCCCTGTGGAACGACGGTGAAAGATCATGGACGACGAACTGACCCACCGAGCGCGGGCGGTCCTGCGGGCCGTCGCGGCCGGCCGTGCCGAAGTGACGCACAGTCAGGAACCCGACCTGCGGGTCGACGGGCTGCTGTGCAGCGACCAGGTAACCGCCCGCCAGTTGGCCCATGCCGGACTGGTCCGTCCGGCGGGGCGGGGTGGTGACGGTCCGTGGGTCCCGGCGGAGATCACCCCGGCCGGCCTGGCCCTGCTGGCTTAGCAACTCGGGTACTCGACCGGGGTCGGCACCCCAAGCCCCGCCGACCCACTAACCCACCCACCTCGGCCGCACTACCTCGCCCCCGCGGCGCTATCCCGGCCCGGCCGCACTCACCCGCCCCGGCCGCGCGGGCACAGCGTGGTCCACTCGGCGCCCGACCCACCCGGCTTGCTCCCCGACCTGCTTGACCCTCCGGCCCGGCAACCCCGCCCGGCTCCGCCAACTCGCCCGGCCCGCCAGCCCGTCCGGCTCGGCGTCCCCTCTGCCTCGACCGCTCGCCTGGTCGGGGGTGGGCCGCAGGTGTGAACAGGCCTTGACCCTGTGTGTCGGGCGCGGTTCACTACGTGGTCGTAACCGGTTTCGGTACCGGTTCCGGATGACATCCACAACGTCGTGGGGAGTGTCCAGTGCGAGTCACGATCGCCGAAGTCGCCCAACGCGCCCAGGTGAGCAAGGCGACCGTGTCCCGCGTGCTCAACGGCAAACCCGACGTCGACGCGGCCACGGCCGCCCGCGTGCGGCAGGTCATCGCGGACGTCGGCTACGTGCCCAGCGCCCGGGCCGTCGGGTTGGCGCGCGGCCGGGCGCGGACCGTGGGCATGTTGGTGCCCTCGTTGACCTGGCCGTGGACCAGCGAAGTCGTGCAGGGCGCGGTCGACGAGGTCGAGGCTGAGGGGTACGGGCTGCTGCTCTACACCGTCAACCGGGGTGCGGAGTCGTTGGCGCAGTTCGCGAGTCACGTGTCGGCGAAGGCGTTCGACGGGCTGCTGGTCATCGAGCCGCCGGACACCTTGAGCTACATCGAGACCCTGCACACCCAGGGCCTCCCGGTCGTCATGATCGACGACCGGGGCAGCCGGCCGGGGTTCCCCTCGGTCGCGACCACCAACCGGGAAGGGGCGCGGGACGCGGCGCGGCACCTGGTGGCGGCTGGGCGTCGCCGATTCGCGGTGGTCACCGGGCCGTTGACCTTCGGGTGCGTCAAGGAGCGGCTGGACGGGTTCCTCGACGCGTTGGCCGAGCAGGACGTCCACGTCGATCCCCGACTGGTGGTCGAGGGCGACTTCAGCACCGACCGGGCCGCGGTGGCGGCGGAGAAGTTGCTGGGCTCGGGGTTGCCGTTCGACGCGGTGTTCGCGCACAACGACCTCTCGGCGCTCGGCGTGATCCGGGTGTTGCAGGCGGCGGGTCGTGCGGTGCCCGGGGATGTGGCGGTGGTCGGGTTCGACGACATACCGGTCGCCGCGCACACCGAGTTGACCACCGTCCGCCAGCCGATGCGCGAGATGGGCGGCACGGCCGCGCGGATGCTGCTGTCCCGCCTCGACGGCAACGCCCTGCCGCCCGAGCCCGCCGTCCTGCCGACCACCCTGGTCCCGCGCCGGTCGGCCTGATCCGGCGTCCACTTCGGACCGACGAGGGACCAAGCCTGGACCGGCCTTGGACCGACGCGGGACCGACGGCGGGGCCGGTGCGGGATCGACGGTGGGCCGACGCAGGGCAGACGGCGGGACCGAGAGGCGACCGGCGCTGGACCTGCGTTGGGCCGACCGGGTGTGGGGCGTCCTCCGAAGTGCCCTTTCACCGATGCGGAAGGTGAGGCTAGCCTAATCTCTGGAGAGGTCCGGATCACTCCCACCGTGCGCGGACTTAGGTTAGGGTAACCAAAGTTCGATCTCCTGTTGTCGCACCGATGGGACAGCCATGCCACAGCCACCTGTCTTCGACGTCCTCGGCGTCGGCTTCGGGCCCTCGAACCTGGCGCTCGCGATCGCCGTCACCGAGTACAACGCCGCCGCGCGCCCCGAAGACGTGGTGACCGCCCACTTCCTGGAGCGCCAGCCCCGCTTCGGCTGGCACCGCGGGATGCTGCTGGACGACGCGACCATGCAGGTGTCGTTCCTCAAGGACCTGGTGACGCTGCGGAACCCGACCAGCCCCTTCAGCTTCCTGAACTACCTGCACGGCAAGGGCCGGCTGGTCGACTTCGTCAACCACAAGAACCTGTTCCCGCTGCGCGTGGAGTTCCACGACTACTTCGAGTGGGCCGCCGAGCAGGTCGACGACCTGGTGTCCTACGACCACGAGGTGGTGTCCGTGCGGCCGGTCGTCGAGGACGGGGTGGTGACGCACTTCGACGTCCGGTCGCGCACGTCCACCGGCGAGGTCGAGGTGCGGCGGGCGCGGAACCTGGTGCTGGCGACCGGGTTGCGGGCGAGCCTGCCGGACGGGGTCGAGGCGTCCGAACGGGTGTGGCACAACCGGGACTTCCTGCAGAAGGTCGAGGCGCTGACCGACCCGCGGCGGCTGGTCGTGGTCGGCGCGGGGCAGAGCGGGGCCGAGATCACGGCTCACCTGCACGAGCGGTTCCGGGGTGCGGAGGTGTGCGCGGTGTTCGCGCGGTACGGGTACAGCCCGGCCGACGACAGCTCGTTCGCCAACCGGATCTTCGACCCGGACGCGGTGGACGACTTCTACGCCGCGCCCGAGGACGTGAAGCGCAAGCTCATGGGCTACCACGCCAACACCAACTACGCCGTGGTGGACAACGACCTGATCGCCGAGCTGTACCGCCGGGTGTACCGGGAGAAGGTGCTGGGCGTGCGGCGGCTGAGGGTGCTCAACCTGTCCCGGATCGCCGATCTGGTGGAGACGGCGGACGGCGTTCGGGTGACCGTGGAGTCGCTGTCCAGCGGTGAGCGGGAGGTGCTGGAGGCGGACGCGATCGTCTACGCCACCGGGTACCGCGAGGCGGACCCGTCGGACCTGCTGGGGGAGCTGGCGGGGCGGTGCCGGCGGGACGCGGACGGTCGGCTGCGGGTCGGGCGGGACTACCGGGTCGCCACGGACGACGGCGTCGAGGGCGGGCTCTACCTGCAGGGCGGGACCGAGCACACGCACGGCATCTCGTCGTCGCTGCTGTCCAACACGTCCGTGCGGGTGGCGGAGATCCTGTCGTCGGTGCTGGAGCGCCGGGAGCCGGCCGTGCCGGAGCAGCCCGCGTACGCGGCGACCAGCAGTTAGGTCCTTTGTGGACTGATGTTCTCCGGTCGAGGGGTCGGGCTCCACAACGGGCCGGTGTTCGGTTAGCCTCGCCTAAACGTTCGGACCAGGGAGCGGGTGGATGACGGCTCGGTTGCGCGGCGAGGGCCTGACGCTGGCCTACGACGAACGGCTGGTGGCCACCGGCTTGGACGTGGAGATCCCGAACGGGTCGTTCACCGTCATCGTCGGCCCGAACGCGTGCGGGAAGTCCACGCTGCTCAAGGCGCTGGCGCGGATGCTCAAGCCGCGCGCGGGCACCGTCTACCTGGACGGCGCGGCGATCGCGTCCTACCGCTCGAAGGAGGTCGCGCGGAGGCTGGGGCTGCTGCCGCAGTCGTCCATCGCGCCCGGCGGGATCACGGTGGGGGAGCTGGTCGCGCGCGGCCGGTACCCGCACCAGGGGTTGCTGCGGCAGTGGTCGCCGGAGGACGAGGGGATCACCGCCGAGGCGATGCGGCTGACCGGCGTGCACAACCTGGCGGACCGGCAGGTCGACGAGCTGTCCGGCGGGCAGCGGCAGCGGGTGTGGCTCGCGATGGTGCTCGCGCAGCAGACGTCGATCCTGCTGCTGGACGAGCCGACGACGTTCCTGGACATCGCGCACCAGATCGAGGTGCTCGACCTGTGCGCCGACCTGCACGAGGACGGCGGGCACACGCTGGTCGCGGTGCTGCACGACCTCAACCAGGCGTGCCGGTACGCCACGCACCTGATCGCCATGAAGCCGGGCGAGGGCGTGGTGGCGCAGGGCGACCCGGCGGACGTGGTGACGGCAGAGCTGGTGGAGGACGTGTTCGGCCTGCCGTGCCGCGTGATCGAGGACCCGGAGACGGGCACGCCGATGGTCGTGCCGCTGCGCCGCCAGCGAGTCGCCGTCGCTTCCTGAGTCGGGTCCTGGCCGTCGCGTGCTCCGGCGTCGCGTCCCGGTGGTCGTTCAAGCGCGCCAGCGGTCGCGGCCGGGAGGTTCGGGGCGCAGGTCGCCGGTGTCCGGGTGGAAGGCGGCGGCGATGGCGTCGGTGTCCCAGTCGTCGCGGACCAGTACCGGCTGCTTGACCGCGTACTGGGCGATCACGTGCAGCTTGTCCGGCAGGAAGCGGACCAGTTGGCCGGTGACGTGCCGGGAGGCGTCGCTGAGCAGGTAGGTGACCAGGGGCGCCATCCGCGCGGCCGGGGTGGACTGCGGTGAGCCGAAGGTGTCCTTGCGGGGGTCGCGCTCCATCATGCCGGTCCAGGCCAGCGGGCACACCGCGTTGACCCGCACGCCCCGCTCGGCCAGGCCGCCCGCCCACGAGCCGGTGAGTGCGGCGACGGCGCCCTTGGACGCGGAGTATGCGGCGGCGTCGGCGCGGCCCAGCATCGCGCCCGAGGCGACGTTGACGATCGAGCCGCCGCGCATGACCTTCGCCGCCGCGATGCCGCAGAACATCGTGCCCAGGACGTTGACCTCGATCACCCGGCGGACCGTCTCCGGGTCGTCGTCCCAGGGCGCGGCGAAGTGCGTGGTGCCCGCGTTGTTGACCAGGCCGTCGACCGCGCCGAACTCGTTGTGGCACAAGGCGATCAGCTCTTCGGCGGTCTCGGTGACCGAACCCGTGTGCGCGACGGCCGTGCCGCCCTCCGCGCGGATGTCGGCGACCACGCGCTCGGCTCCGGCCAGGTCGTTGACCACGACCGACGCGCCCTCCCGGGCCGCGTGCCGCGCGTAGGCCTCGCCCAGGCCGCTGCCCGCGCCGGTGATCACGACCGCTTTGCCGTCGAGGAATCCCATGCCCGCAGTGTGCCGCAATGCGCTTGCGCAAATCACCCGAACGGAAACGCCGGGAATGGCCGGGGCCGTGGTAAAAAGGGAATTCGCCTCAAAACGGGAATGAGGCTGGAATGCGATACAAATCCATTGTATCACAGGGGGCAAGCGTGACGGCAGGGGAATTGTCCACGGAACGGCAACGGATTTCTTTCCTGTACGAGCGGCTCGACCGGGAGCGGACCGCGGCGAAGGCCCGGCTGGACGCCGCGCTGCTCGACGCGCACGAGCAGCGGTGGCACCGGGAGGTGGCGGTGCGGACGCTGTCCGAGCAGGTCAGCCGGTTGCGGGTGGCGGACGAGGGGTTGTGCTTCGGGCGCATCGACCGGGTCGACGGCACGTGCTCCTGCATCGGCCGGATCGGGTTGTTCGACCCCGACGACGACTACGCGCCGCTGCTCACCGATTGGCGCGCACCGGTCGCCCGCCCGTTCTACACGGCCACCGGCGCCAATCCCGAGGGGTTGACCCGGCGGCGGCACTTCCGCACCCGCGGGAGGGTGTTGGAGGGATTCCACGACGACGACCTCCACCTCGACGCGACGGCGTTGTTGGACGCCCTGGAAGCGCCCCGGGCGGAAACGATGCGGGACATCGTCGCGACCATCCAGGCCGAGCAGGACGAGGTGATCCGGCTCGACCACCGGGGCGTGCTGGTGATCGAGGGCGGTCCGGGGACCGGCAAGACGGCCGTCGCGCTGCACCGGGTGGCGTACCTGCTGTACACGCAGCGGGAACGGCTGTCGCGGCAGGGGGTGCTGGTCGTCGGGCCCAATCCCGGGTTCCTGCGCCACATCGGCGACGTGCTGCCGTCGCTGGGGGAGACCGACGTGGTGTTCGCGACGCCGGGGGAGCTGTTCCCCGGGGTGCGGACGAGCCGCGAGGACCCGCCCGAGGCGCAGCGGCTCAAGGGCGGGCCGGCGGCGGTGGACCTGGTGCGCGAGGCGGTCGCGGACCGGCAGGAGCTGCCCGTCGAGCCGGTGCCGGTGGAGTTGGAGGACGTGACCGTGCCGGTGGACGCGGAGCTGGTGGCGGTCGCGCGGGAGCGGGCGCGGGCGAGCGGGTTGCGGCACAACGAGGCGCGTGCGGTGTTCTTCTCGGCCTTGGTCGACGTGCTGGTCGAGCCGGCGTTGGCGCTGATCGGGCACGACTGGCCGGAGTTGGCGGCGGACGTGCGGCGGGAGTTGGGGCGCAATGCGGATCTGAGGGCGTTGGTCGATGCGCTGTGGCCGGTGCTGACTCCGCAGGCGTTGTTGGCCGATCTTTATGAGGGGCGGTGCCTGGCGCTGGGTTACCCGGAGTTGTACCGGGAGGACGGGCGGGCGTGGACGGTGTCCGACGTGCCGTTGTTGGACGAGGCCGCGGAACTGCTCGGCACCACTTCCTCGGTTGTGCGGGCGGCCGCGCGTGAGCGGGCGGAGGAGGTCGAGTACGCGCGGGGTGTGTTGGAGGTGCTGGACATGGAGGGGTACGACGACGTCGACGACGAGCTGCGCGCCGTCGACCTGCTCGACCCCGAGTGGCTGGCCGACCGGCACTCGGCGCGCGACCACCGGACCCTGGCCGAGCGGGCGGCGGCGGACCGGGAGTGGACGTACGGGCACGTGGTGGTGGACGAGGCGCAGGAACTGTCCGAAATGGACTGGCGGGTGCTGGTGCGGCGGTGTCCCAACCGTTCCATGACGGTGGTGGGTGATCTGGCGCAGCGGCAGGCGGAGGCCGGGGTGCGGTCGTGGGAGGCGGTGCTGGGACCGCATGTGGGGGAGCGGTGGGTGTACCGGAGGTTGACGGTGAACTACCGGACGCCGGCGGAGATCATGTCGTACGCGGCCGGCGCGCTGGCGGAGATCGACCCTTCGGCAGAGCCGCCGCGGTCGGTGCGCCGGGGTGCGGCGCCGGTCGAGATGGTGGTGTCCGACCTGTCGGTGGTGTCGCGTTTGCGCGCCGATTCCGGAACTTTCGCGGTGATCTCGCCGGACGGCCCCCTCACCCCGCGAGCCGCGAAGGGCTTGGAGTTCGACGTGGTGGTGGTCGTCGAACCGGAACGCATGACGCCCGCCGAGCGCTACGTAGCCCTGACCCGAGCCACCCGAGAACTGGTAGTAGTCCGCCGCGCCGACCCGACCACCACCCACCTATCCGCCGCAGCCGCCCTCCGCTGACTTCACCCGCGGCGCTCGTAAACGGCGCTGCGCCTGCCGCCGCCCGGTGGCGTGTGCCGCTGCCGGGTGGTGCGGCAGCGCAGCGGCCGGTGCCTGGAGGCGTTGGCTGGGGTTGGGGGTTGAGTTGGTGTCAGGTGTTGGAGGTGGTGGGGGTTTTCAGGTTGGGGAGGACTTGGTCGCCGAATAGGCGGATCGTGTCTAAGACTGCCTCGTGTGGGAGGCCGCCGATGTCGACCATGACCAGGTGGGCGTCCAAGCCCAGCAAGCGGCCGAGGTCGTTGAGGCGGTCGGTTACTTCCGATGGGTCGCCGCAGACTGCTGCGCCGTCCATGAGTGCGTCGATGTCCACGTCGCCGTCGCCGCGCCACGGGTCGGCGAAGTGGGCGTACGCCGACAGGTGGGGGCGCCACAGCTCGCGGGCTCGGGTGGTGGTTGGGGCTACGAAGACGTGGCTGGGGAGGGCTACGCGGCCGGTGCCGTGCATGGCGGTGCGGTAGCGGTCTACGACGGTGCGGTGGGTGCTGGGGTCGCGGAGGGTGCTGGGGAGCATCAGGGGGAGGGAAAGTTCGACGGCAAGGTCCGCTGAGATTGCCGAGCCGCTGCCGATCCACACCAACGGGCGCGGGTGTTGGAGTGGGCGGGGGGTTGTGGTGACGTCTACCAGGGGGCTGCGGAAGCGGCCGTTCCACGTGACGTGCGGTTCTTCCAGCAGCCGTAGGAGTAGGCGGAGGTTTTCGTCGAAACGGGCGCGGAGGTCGTTTTGGACGCCGAAGGCGGCGTCGGTGCGTTGGGACACGCCGCGGGCGACGATCATCTCCGCGCGTCCGCCGGACAGGACGTCCAAGGTCGCCAGCTCCTCGGCCACCCGGACCGGGTCGTGGTGCGCCAGCAGGGTCACGCCGGTGGACAGGCGGAGTCGGGACGTGCGCTCGGCGATCGTGGCCAGCAGCAACTCGGGCGCGGAGACGATGTAGCGGGTGAAGTGGTGCTCCCCGATCGCGACGCCGGTGAACCCCGCCTCCTCGGCCACCACGGCCTGTTCGACGATCGCCCGCAGCCGCTCCGCCTCGCTCACCACCCGGCCCGTCCTCGGGTCCGGCAGGTGGTCGCCCAGGATCAGCAGGTAGACGTCCATCGCGCAATCTTGCACCGCGCGGATAACGTGGTCTTCGTGAGCCTCGATCATGACGTCGTCACCGTGTCCGACAACCGCGAAGAGTCCCGCTTCGAAGTGCACCTGGACGGGCAGCTCGGCGGGTTCGCCGAGTACACCCTCGAACCCGGCCGGATCGTGTTCACCCACACCGAGGTCGCGGTGGAGGGGAAGGGACTGGGCAGCGCGCTGGTGAAGCAGGCGCTGGCCGACGTGCGGGAGCGGGGGTTGGAGGTCGTGCCGGAGTGCCCGTTCGTGCGCGGGTACCTGGAGCGGCATCCCGAGGCCTGACCTCCCGAGCGGGTGGTTACCGGCAAGTAGTATCCGGGGATGGAGTGGACCGAGTCCGGAGTCTTCGAGGTCGCGCCCGGTGTGCACCGGATCCCGCTGCCCCTGCCCAACGACGGCCTGCACACCGTGAACGTCTACGCGATCGAGGACGGCGACGGGCTCGTCCTGGTCGACGCCGGCTGGGCGCTCGAAGAAGGTGAGCGGGCGCTTGAGGCGGCCCTGGGGGAGTTGGGGCGGGACTTCGGGGACGTTCGGCGGTTTCTCGTCACGCACCTGCACCGGGACCACTACACGCTCGCGATCCTGTTGCGGCGGCGGTTCGGGACTCGGGTCGGGTTGGGGTTGGGGGAGCAGCCCTCCTTGCGGCGGGTCATCAGCCGGACCCGGGACGGTCAGCTGGGCAACCTGCTGCGCTGGGGCGGCGCGGAGTTGGCGCCGCAGTGGCGGAAGGCGGTGCTGGCGGTCGGTGAGGCCGAGTTGCGGGACTACGAGGAGCCCGACGAGTGGCTCACCGAGACCGACCTCGGGCTGGAGAAACGGGTTCTTCGCGTCCTGCCCACGCCTGGTCACACGCGCGGGCACGTGGTCTTCGTGGACGTCGAGTCGTCCCTGCTCTTCGCCGGTGACCACGTGCTGCCGCACATCACGCCGTCCATCGGGTTCGAGCCGGCCCGACCGGAGCTGCCGCTGGGCGACTACCTCGATTCGCTTCGGCTCGTTCGCTCTTACCCGGACCTGCGGCTGTTGCCCGCGCACGGCCCGGTCACCGAGTCCAGCCACGCCCGGGTGGACGAGCTGCTGGCCCACCACGAGCAGCGGCTGGACGCGACCCTGGCCGCCGTCCGGTCGGGCACCGGCACCGCGCTCGAGACCGCCCGCAAGCTCGGCTGGACCCGGCGCGACCGGCGGTTCGACGAGCTGGACCTGTTCAACCGCGTCCTGGCGACCGGGGAGACCGCCGCCCACCTGGACGTCCTGGCGCGCCGCGGCCTGGTCCGGGTCGAGGCGGTGGACGGGGTCGACGTCTACTCGGCCGCCTGAGACGTCTCCTCCGGCACCCCGATCGCCTCGTTGAACCGCAGCACGGCGTCACCCCGCCGACCCTCCCGCACCGACTGCTCCAGCTCGGCCACGAGGTCCGCGTCCGGCACCGGCCCCTCGGCCAGCGGCGGCTCCAACAGGCTCAACCGGGTGATCGGCGCACCGGCCGCCGCGGCGTGCAGGGCGAGCACGGCACCCGACGAGAACCCGTGCACGAACGCCGACCCGCCCGCCGCGTCCACCACCGCCCGCAGGTCGTCCACCTCCCGCCCGATCGTGTAAGGCGGGGTGTCGGTGCTCTCGCCCCGGCCGCGCCGGTCGTAGGTGAGCACGGTGAAGTCCGAGGCCAAGGCGTCGGCGAGGGCGTCCATCGGGCCGTTGCTCGCCCGCACCTGGTACGCCGCCGGACCGGAGCGCAGCTACCACCAGCTCGCGGACCAGTTCGCGCGGTTGAGCGAGCAGGGTCGGCTCGACACCCCGGACCCGCTGCCGGCGGGCCGGCACTTCCTGTGGCTGGTGCTGTCCGTGCCGCTAAACCGCGCGATGTTCGACGACGAGCCCTGTCCGGTCGAGGAACTGCACCGGTTCGCCGACACGGCCGTGGACGCGTTCCTCAAGCTCTACGGCGTCTGAAAGCGCACGGGCAGGGTGAGGAGGCGGCTGCCCATGATGCCGCCGGGGGTGGCGGCGACCAGGTTCCGGTACGGGGTGGTCAGGCGGGCCTTCGGGTAGTCGGTCCGGAAGGCCTCGGCCACCGCCCGCAGCTCCAGTCGGGCCAGTTGCGCGCCGATGCAGTAGTGCGGGCCGGTGCCGAACGTCAGGTCACCCGAGCCGGCGTTGGCGGCGCGGATGTCGACCAGGACCGGGGTGCGGGCGGACAGGAGTTCGCCGGCCAGGTCCACTTCGGTCGAGGTGAAGCGCCACAGGGTGTACGGGGCCGGTGGGTATCGGCGGAGGGTGTCGTCCACGAGGTCGTCGGGCGCGGCGGGGTCGTCGGGGGCCGTGTGGGTGTCGGGAGCTGGGGGAGGGCTGAGCAGGCGGGCGATCAGGAAGCCGACGCTGGGGTCGGTGGTCAGCTGGCCGGCGAACAGGATGGTGAAGACCTGGTAGTGCAGGTCGCGGTCGGTGGACCCGGGCGGCATCCGGTCGGCCAGTTCGACGCCGCCGGTCACCGCCACCGAAGCAAGGTCGGCGAAGGCGGCCATGGCCTGGTCGACGTGGTCGGGGTAGTCGGTGTGCACGAGCCGGCACGCGGTCATCGCGTGGTCGACGCGGTCGGCGGGGATGCCCAGCAGGTCGCACAGGACGGCCAGCGGGTAGCGGGTGGTGAAGTCCTCGACCAGGTCGGCCTCGGCACCCAGGGCGGCCAGGAGTCGGCGGGCCGTGGCGACCATCATCGGGTAGGCCGCGCGCATCCGGGCCGCGCTGAACAGCGGCGCGAACACCCTGCGCAGCCGGGTGTGCGGCGGGCCGTCGAGCGTGGTCACGGACAGCTGGTCGGCGGCGGTCGGTTCGAGGCCGGCGGTCCGGGCGTCCCAGTGCGGCGGGGCGAGGGCCGGGTCCTTGGCGAAGCGCGGGTCGGCCAGCACCGCACGGGCCAGTTCCGGGTCGGTGACGATCCGCACCGGTCCACCGGCCGGGGCCTCCGCCACGACCACGGGTTCGCCCACCTCGACGGGGTCGTCGAGCGAGTGGGTGCGGGCGGCGAACGGGCAGGGCATGACGACCTCCACGATATCGTTTGCACCAAGATAACTGCATGACGCAGTGACTGCGCAACACAGTTATACTGCGACCCGTGAGTGCCGACGAAGTCCTGCGCGCCATCGCCCGCTGGCAGATCCCGGTGATCGAGCTGAACGGCATGATCGCCGAACACCTGGGACTGCCCTGGACGGACCTGCAAGCCCTGTACGTGCTGGCCAACGAGGGCCCCGCGACGCCCGGCCGGCTGGCCCAGCGGGTCAACCTGACCAGCGGCTCGGCGTCGCGCATGATCGACCGGCTGGAACGGGCCGGCTACGTCCGCCGCGTGCCCGACCCGTTCGACCGGCGGCGGCTGGTCGTCGAGCCCGTCGACGAGGCGGTGCGGCGCGTGGGCGGCCTCTACGACAGCCTGAACGAGCGCCACCGCGCCGATGTCGAAGACCTCGACGACGACCAGCGGGCGGCGCTGCTGCGGTTCCTCGACCTCGCCACCCGGCGCACCGAGGAGGAGATCGAGAGCTTCCGGGAGCGGTGAGTCAGCGGGGCAGCTTCACCACGGTCACGAAGAAGTCGTCGATCTGGCGCACGACCTCGATGAACCGGTCGAAGTCCACCGGCTTGGTCACGTACGCGTTGGCGTGCAGGTTGTAGGAGCGCAGGATGTCCTCCTCCGCCTCCGACGTGGTCAGCACCACCACCGGGATGGTGCGCAGCGACTCGTCCGCCTTGACCTGCGCCAGCACCTCGCGGCCGTCCACCTTCGGCAGGTTCAGGTCCAGCAGGACCAGGCCGGGGCGCGGCGCGTCGGCGTACTTGCCCTCGCGGCGCAGGAACTCCAGGGCCTCCACGCCGTCGCGCACCACGTGCAGCTGGTTGCGGATCTTGTGGTGCTCGAACGCCTCCTGGGTCATCAGGGCGTCGCCCGGGTCGTCCTCGACCAGCAGCACGTCGACCACGCTCAGGGAGTCATTCATCGGTGTCCTCGGTGTCCTCTACTGCCGGCAGGGTGAATTTGAACGTCGTGCCGGTGCCGCCACCGGTGTCCAGCCAGATGGTGCCGCCGTGGTACTCGATGATCTTCCGGCACATCGCCAGGCCGATCCCGGTGCCCGGGTAGTCGTCCTTGTGGTGCAGGCGCTGGAAGATCACGAAGATCCGCTCAGCGTACTCCGCGTCGATGCCGATGCCGTTGTCGCTCACCGTGAAGGTCCAGTGCGCATCGGTCCGCTCGACCCCGATGCGCACCACGGGCGGGTCCTCGCCGCGGAACTTCAGCGCGTTGCTGACCAGGTTGCCGAACACGCCGCCGAGCAGCGACGCCTCGCCGCGCACGGTCGGCAGCTCGGCCGACTCGATCGTCGCGCCGGTCCGCTCGATCGCCTCGGAGTAGCTGTCCAGCACCTGCGCGAGGGTCTCGTTCAGGTCGACGAGCGTGTGCTCGCGGGTCAGCCTGCCGACCCGGGAGAACGCCAGGAGGTCGTTGATCAGCACCTGCATCCGCTTGGCGCCGTCCACCGCGAACCGCAGGTACTGCTCGCCGCGCTCGTCGAGCTGGCCGGAGTAGCGGCGTTCCAGCAGCTGGCAGAAGCTCGCGACCTTGCGCAGCGGCTCCTGGAGGTCGTGCGAGGCGACGTAGGCGAACTGCTCCAGCTCCGAGTTGGACCGCCGCAGGTCTTCCAGGTCGTTCAGGATGCGGGTGCGCATGGCGTCGACGTCCTCGCCCAGCATCACCGTCTCCCGCGGCCCGCCGGTCTCCACGACGTGCTCGAAGTCGCCCGACGAGACCTCCCGCACCTGGTCCGCGAGCACCGACAGCGGCCGGATCAGGATCCGGTAGAGCACCATCGCCACCGCCGTGATGATCACCACCAGCAGCACGCCCAGGCCGATCACCAGGTACAACACCTGGTCGGCCACGGCGTCGAGGTCCGCCCGGGCCTTGGCCGAGTCGCCCGCCAGTTCGGCCTCCAGCACCGAGACGGTGCCGCGGAGGTTGTCGAACACCTCCTTGCCGCGCTCGGTGCCCGCCACGTCGACCTGCGGCGAGCCGGCCGCCCGGATCCGGTCGACGATGGGCTCCGCGTACTGGGCGCGCCAGTTCGCGGTCAGCCGGCCGATGGCGTCGACCCGCGCGACCAGGTCGGGGCGCACCTCGCCGAGCAGCCGCCGGGCGGTGTCCAGCGAGTCGGCCTCGGTCTCCTGCCCGGCGCGGTAGCCGTCGAGGAACTCCTCCTTGGCGGTGAGCGCGAAGCCGCGCACGGAACTCTCCTGGTCGACCAGCGCCCCGTCCAGCTCCTGCACCGCGCGCCGGGCCGGGCCGACCTGGTCGAGCAGGACGCCCCGGGCGTCCTTGAGGCCCATCAGCGCGACGGCCACGCCGCCGATCGCGCTCGCGCACACGATGATCAGGATCGCCACGGCGGCCATGAGCAGCCGGCTGGCCGGCCAGCGGGTGCGGTAGTCCATCAGCCCTGGTCCGAGATCAGCAGCACGGCCATGTCGTCGTCCAGCTCACCGCCGTTGAGCGCCTTGACCCGGGCGATCAGCGAGTCCAGCAGGCCCTCGGGGTCGCGCGCCCAGTCCGGGCGGTCGCGGGTGATGTCGTCGATCAGCCCGATCAGGCGCTCCGACCCCAGCCGCTCGGTGTCGCCGGTGACCCGGCCCTCGACCAGGCCGTCGGTGTAGAGCAGCAGCGACCAGCCCGGCGGCAGGGGCACGTCCAGACCGCTCCACGTGCTGTCCGGGAGCACGCCCAGCGGCAGGCCGGCGCGGTCGCGGGGCAGTTCGGTGACCCGGTCGCCGACCAGCAGCATGGGTTCGGGGTGGCCCGCCAGGTAGACGCGGGCCCACTTGCGGTCCGGCGAGATGGAGACCATGCACGCGGTGGTGAACAGGCCGGGCTGGTGTCTCTCGTGCTCCAGGATCTCGTGCATCGTGCGCAACGTCCGCGACGGCTCCTGGTCGGCGAACACCAGCGCCCGCCACGCGATGCGCAGCAGGACGCCGAGCGCGGCCTCGTCCGGCCCGTGCCCGCAGACGTCGCCGATCAGGACCTGGAGCGTGCCGTCACGGGTGCGGACGACGTCGAAGAAGTCGCCGCCGAGCAGCATCCGGCTCCCGCCGGGCTGGTAGCGGACCACCACTTCCAGGAGGTCTGAGTCGTCCAGGATCGGGGTGGGCAGCAGGCCGCGTTCGAGGCGGGTCTTCTCGGCGGCGTGGAGCTGTTCGTCGCGGAGTTGGCGCTGGGTTTCCTCGGCGCGCTTGCGGCCGACCGCGTACCGGATGCCGCGGAGCAGGAGGGGGCCGTCCACCTGGCCCTTGACCAGGTAGTCCTCGGCGCCGGCGGCGACCGCGCGCTCGCCTTGGAGTTCGTCGTTGAGTCCGGTGAGGACGATGACGGCGGGCGGGGCGGACACGGACAGCAGCCGGGTGAGGCCGTCGAGGCCGGTGGTGTCCGGGAGGCCCAGGTCGAGCAGGACGCAGTCCACCTTGGCCAGCAGCCGGGTGGCTTCCCGGAGGGTGCGGACGCGGTGCAGCTCGACGTCCGCGCCGACCTCCTCCAACAGCGCCTCGACCAGCACGGCGTCGCCCTCGTCGTCTTCGACGAGCAGCACCGTGATGCGGTCCGCGCCGCTGAACCCAGTCACGGCATGGGACCCTAGCCGAACAGCGATCACCCGCGCCCCACGCGGTTCGGCGGGTTGCGTTCGTCCGGGTGGGTGGGTGGTCGCCCGGCGGGGTTGGCGGAGTGCGGATCGGGTGGGGAATGGCGGGTCCGCGCGGTCACCGGGTGCGGGGGAGCGAAGATGGCGGTGTGAGCTTCTCGCAGATGGTGGCGTTGACCCCGCGGCTGCCCCGGCGTGGGCGGGGGTTCTGGTACTCGGTGGCTATCGACGTGTTGTGGCCGTTCGTGGTCTTCTTCGTCAGGATGCGGATGGTCGGGCGGCACAACGTGCCCCGGAAGGGCGCGGTGCTGCTGGCGTCCAACCATCTGTCGTTCGCCGACCCGGTGACCTTGACCGCGTTCGCGCTCGCCTCCGGGCGGGTGCCGCGCTACTTCGCGAAGGCCAGCCTGTGGAAGGCCCCGGTCATCGGATGGGTGATGTCGGGTGGCAAGCACATCCCCGTCGACCGGGGCACGGTCCGGGCCGGGCGGGCGTTGGACGCGGCGCGGGAGTCGTTGGCCGACGACCAGTGCGTGATCGTCTACCCGGAGGGCACCTTCAGCGACGACCCCGACGGGTGGCCGATGAAGGGCAAGAACGGCGTCGCCCGGCTCGCCCTGCAGACCCGCACGCCGGTGGTGCCGGTGGCGCAGTGGGGTACGCGCCGGCTGTTGCCGCCTGGACGGTTCCTGCCCCGGCCCTGGACGAAGGTGCACGTCGTGGCGGGCGCGCCGGTCGACCTCTCCGACCTGTACGACCAACGGCTGAGCAAGACCGTCCTGGACGAAGCCACCACACGGATCATGGACGCGGTCACCGATCTGCTCGTCGGCGTCCGGGACCTCCCACACCCTGGGAAGCGGTGACGACGTTCCTTGCCCTCGCTGGCGTTCGAAGCTCCCTGCTGTCCCGCATGGTGGAGCGTGAGCGATGGCCGAGGAACCACCCCGCAAGGCGCTGAACGAGGACTGGCCGGCCGTGATCGTCGGGTTGGCGCTGTTCGCGCTGGCCCTCACCGGCGTCGTCACCCCGGGGCTGGTGCCCTGATGACCACCTCCGAACAAACCCGGAAACCCTTGCTGCACGCGGCTTTGGGTGTTGTCGTCGTGCTGGCGCTGTCGTGGGTGGCGCGGTACCTGTCGTCCGAAGTGCCCAAGGCGACCAAGGGCACGGCATTGGCGGGGATCGGGGCCTCGATCGAGTTCCCGATCTACGCGATCCTCCTGGGACTGCTGGGCAACGCGGTTCTGTCGGCGACAGGGGTGCGGGAGCGGCTGTCCGGTGGGTTCCGCACCGAGTTCTTCATCAAGACCGGGCTGGTGCTGTTGGGGGCGTCGATCAACCTGTCGGTGATCGTGTCCAACGCGGGGCCGGCGATCGTCCGGTCGGTCGTGTTGATCACCGTCGTGTTCGGCTTCTCCTGGTGGCTGGGCGGGAAGCTCGGCCTGGACGAGAAGTTGCGGGGCGCTGCTGTCGGCGGCGGGTGCGGTGCAGGCCAAACGGGAGCAGCTCGCCTACAGCGCGAGTCTGGTGATCGTGTTCGCGTTGCCGTCGATCTTCGTGCTGCCGGTCGCGGCCACCGCGTTGGGGCTGGACCCGGCGACCACCGGCGCGTGGATCGGCGGCAACATCGACACGACGGCGGCGGTGACGGCGGCGGGCACGTTGGCGGGCGAGGAGTCCTTGCAGATCGCCACGATCGTGAAGGTCACCCAGAACGCGCTGCTCGGTGTCGTGGCCGTGGCGTTGACCGTGTACTTCGCGCTGAAGGTGGAGCGCAAGCCGGTCGGGGTGTCGGCGAAACGGCAGTTGTGGGACCGGTTCCCCAAGTTCGTGCTGGGTTTCCTGGCCACCTCGATCATCGCGACCGTCCACCTGGCGGCAGTGCCGTCGGGCAAGGCGGCGATCGGCGTGGTCAACGACCTGCGGACGTGGTTCCTGATCCTGACGTTCGTCAGCATCGGCCTGGAGTTCCGGGTCGGCGCGCTCAAGCAGGCCGGGTGGCGGCCGGTGGGCGCCTTCGCGGCGGCGACCGGCGTGAACGTCCTGGCGGCCCTAGGGCTCGCGCTGGCGCTGTTTTGAGCGCTCCCAGTTGAGGTACTGGCCGGCGGCGGTGGACAGGCTGGTGAGCAGCCACACCGCCACGCCCGCGTCGTCGGTGATGCCGACCACGGGCAGCAGTTCCGGCAGGATGTCGATCGGCGACACCAGGTAGACCAGGGCGAAGCCCCACTGGGCCAGGCGGCTTCCGGGCAGGCCGTACTCCTTGCGCCGCTTGAGCAGCCGGGGCAGGGCCTTGGCGCGGTCGACGATCGAGCCGACCGGCGCGGGTTCGCCGCCCACCGTCCACCGGCGTCGGCGGCGGACGACGCCGTAGGTCAAGGAGGCGGCGGACAGGACCAGCAGCGCGATGCCGACCGCGACCGGGGGCAGCCCGAACAGGTCGGCATCGCGCCACACCAGGGTGGACGCCCCGATCGCGGCGAGCATGACGCCGAGGAAGATCACACGCCCAGGGTATCCGGAAACGCGAAGCTCACACGCTGATCAAATCCCATCCACATCAAATTCCACCCAGATCAAATTCCACACTGCGAGGCCGACCAGAACCGGCTGGACCGGTGGTCGACGTGGGTGTGGTCGCCGTGACCGGGGTAGCCCGGCCCGAGGATGCCGTTGAACCCGTGGTAGCGGGCCTGCTGGGCCAGCCGGCACAGCGAGTGCGGTCCCGCGCCGAGGTCGACGGCGTCGCCGTAGAGGTGCCGCGAGTCCGCCGCCCCGCCCACCGCGTTGTTGCACGCGATGCTGCGGAACCCGCTGGTCACCGTGATCGGCTGGTCGCCCAGCGCGTGCCGCATGGCTTGCAGCTTCCACATCGACACCAGGGCGTTGAACTTGGCGGTGGACGCCGAGACCTTGCCGCCCGACCAGTCGGAGTTGCAGCGGTTCAGCTCGGCGTAGGAGAAGTTGACCGGGGTGCAGTCGTCGTCCTGCAGGGCGTAGAGCTTGCTGTAGGTGGCGCTGCCCGCGACACCGTCGGCGGCCAGCCCGTACGCCTGCTGGAAGCGGATCAGGGCGGAGCGGGTCGCCGGGCCGAACTCGCTGTCCAGGGCGAGGACGCCGCCGTAGCCGGGGTAGCCGGACAGGCGGATCTGGAGCTGGCGCACGTCGGCGCCGGTCGCGCCCTGGGAGAGGGTGCGCGTCCAGGTGTAGCAGCCGTCTGCCTGTGCCGGTGCGGAGCCGAACACGAGGCCGACGAGGACGATGGACAACGCCGTTGCTATCGATCCGAAGCGTTGGAGCACAGGGACCTCCAGACTGCGAGGGGACGGACTTCGGAGCCTGGCGGAGTCCGACACAGGGCGTCAATCTGTCCCTAATGTCCGAAGATTTCACACCTGCCCAACGGTGTGTGAACAGCTGTCAGCGACGCCGCTCGGTCAGCGCCGCGAACAGCAGCCCGGCGGAGGCGACCGCGCAGCCGGCGGCGATCACGCCGCGCCAGGCCACGTGGTCGAACAGCGCGAAGACGCCGTTGAACGCCGCCACCGCCAGGAAGACGACGGCCAGCGCCACCAGCGACCGCTCCCGCGTCGATCTCATGACCTGAACAGCGCTCACGAGCGCCCGGTCGTTACTCACGCGGGCACGGGCGCCTCGTCGTTGAACCCCGCCCAGTGCCGCACGTCGAACCGACCCGGCCCGGACCCGCCGCCCAACTCGATCCGCCTGCCCTGCACGGCCTCCACGGTCCGCGCCGCCTGCCGGTCCAGCAGCCGGTCGATCTCCGCGCCGGCCAGCCCGTCGATCTCCTCCCAGAACGTCATCACCCGGTTCACGTACAGCGCGACCAGGTGGTCCCGCGCCGCCTCGAACCGGCCGCCCGCCACCGCCGCCACCGCGTCGGCCAGGACGTGCGGCCAGTCCTCCGCGGTCACCCGCAGGCCCCACGGCGCGGGCCGGACCTCCTTGGCCGCCGGGAACAACGTCCGCACGTCGGCGAAGTGCGCGTCGAGGTAGCGGGCCACCGACGCGGACACCCGCGAGACCACCGCCGGGTCCTGCCGCACCGCCGCGCCGTCCACCGCCGCCCGCGCGCGGGGCACGTCCGGGCCCGGCGGGCGCAGCCGGTCGGTGGTCAGCACGACGTGGAACAGCGAGTCCAGCACCTGCTGCGGGAGCCGCAGGATCTTGGGGAACGGCGAGTTGTGCAGCTTGCGCCCCAGCGGCACCTCCACCACCCGCACGTGCTCGCGCAGCGCGTTCGCGGTCAGCCACACGTCGATGCCGTAGAGGTAGGCGCTGTCCGGCCGCGACCAGGTCCGGGCCAGGTCGAGGAACGCCCGGTTGAACGCGAACTCGCCGCCGATGGGCTGCTCGACGTGCACCCCGAACACCGCCGCGAGCAACGGGCTGGCCAGGTGGTTGGTGGTGTTGGCCTCGAACCGGTTGCGCCGGTAGGTCGGCACGGCCAGCGCGGGCTCGTCGCCGTCGACCGCGTCCGCGAGCCGGCCGACCCACTCCGGCTCGGTGGACCGGACGTCGGCGTCGAGCAGCAGCACCCGGTCCGCGTCGAGGTCCAGCGCCCGGTCGACGATCGCGAACACGTTGGTGCCCTTGCCGGTGCCCGCGCCGGGCGAGCTGGCCACCACCTTGCGGGCGCGCAGCGGTGTCTCGGCGAACCGCCGCACCGTGCCGTCGGTGCTGCCGTTCTCGGCGAGCACGACGACGTTTCTCCCGCGGGGGAAGGCGAGGTGCAGGCCGGCGTCGGCGGCCCGGGCCACCGCGCCGACCGTGCGCTCCTCGTCGCGGGCCGGGATGCCGACGACGGTGGTTCGGTTCATGGGTCCGAATGCTTGGTGCCCCGGGTTACGGGGACACGGCGGTGAGGTAACAGCTCACCGGGGTCTTGCCCTCGGTCCGGTGCGGGCGAGGGAGCGCGGGTGGGGCCGGGAGCGGACGACGGGGGCGTGCGGCGGGATCGGCAGCGGCTGCGAGTCCTGCTGCTGGCGGGGGAACTCGAAGCTCGGCAGCTCGTGCCGCCCGCTCTGCTCGGACCGCGTGGGCTGCCGGGGCTGCTCGACGGCGGGACCGTGGCCGGACGCCGGCTCCGGGGCCACCGGGCGGCCGAACCCGGAGCCCTGTGCGCCGGCGAACCCCGGCTCGGCCGCCGCCGCGTCCGGCGCGACCGGTCGGCCGTAGCCGGAGCCCTGCGGCTCGGTGAACCCCGGTTGAGGTGCCGGGTTCTGCGCGTCGGCCAACCGCTCGGGTGGAGCCAGGTGCTGGGGGACACGCCGGGTGCGCTCCGCCTCGGGCACCCGGTTCTGCCGCCACAGCTCCATCGACAGCTTGATCATCGCGGTCGGCGCGTCCAGCCCCACCATGCCCACCAGCCGCCCGCCGTCGATGAACCCGGTGATGGTCCGGTGGTCCTTCTTCGACCCGGCCAGCGTCGTGGTGTCCTTGCCCATCGACGGCAGCCCGGACCCCTGGATGCGCATCCCGTACTGCTCGGTCCAGAACCGCGGAACGGGGGTGAACGGCCGCGAACTCTCCCTGCCCGCCAACAGGTTCTCCGCGGCCGCCCGCCCCATTTCCACCGCGTTGAGCCAGTGCTCGACCCGACGCGGCTGCCCTCCGAACCGGAGGTTCGGCCACCGCGCGACGTCACCCGCGGCCACGATGTCGGACGCCCCGACCACGTGGCACGTGGGGTCGCACAGCACCCCGTCCTCCAGCACCAGCCCGGACCCGCGCAGCCAGGCCACCGACGGCGACGCGCCGACGGCGATCACCACGACCGCCGCGACGAACACCTGGCCGTCGGACAGGTGGATCGCCACCCCGCCCGCCTGCGGCATCCAGTGCCGGATCTTGACCCCCATCGCCATCCGCACGCCGCGCGCCCGGTGCGCCTCGGTCACGGTGTCCGCGATGTTCTTGCCGACCGCGCTGCCCAGCAGCGTGTTGGACCGGCTCACGATGGCCACGTCCCGGCCCATCGTCTTCACCGACGCCGCCATCTCGCAGCCGATCAGGCCGCCGCCGATCACCACCACCAGGCCCTGCGTGGAGTTGATGGCCTGCTTGATCGCGATCGCGTCGTCCACGGTCCGCAGCACGTGGATGCGCGAGTCCTGGCGCGGCGCGCCCTGGAGGTGCCGGGGTTCGACGCCGGTGGCGATGATCAGACCGTCGTAGCGCAGTTCCTCGCCGCCGGGCAGGCCGACCACGCGCCGGTCGGTCTCCAGGTGGGTGGCCGCGGTGCCCAGCCGCCAGATCGCGTTCAGCTCGCGGCTGATGGTCAGCCGCAGGTCGGCGGCGTGCAGCTCGCCGTTGATGGCCTCCTTGGACAGCGCCGGCCGGTGGTAGGGCAGGTGGCGCTCGGCGCTGACGATCACGATCTCGCCCTGGAACCCCAGCTCGCGCAACCGTTCCCCGGCCCGCAGCCCGGCCAGTCCGCCGCCCGCGATGACGACGCGTTCCTCGTTCTTCACCGGGCACCGCCCCGCAAGTCGGTGGTCACCTGACACGCTCCCGCAGTTCGATGGCGCGCATGGGGCACGCGCGCGCGGCGGCCCGCGCCTTCGCGAACAGCTCGGGTGGGGGCCGGCGCTCGTAGCGCAGCCGTTCGTCGTCGACGAGTTGGAACAGGCCCGGCGCCTCGGCCTGGCAGATGCCGTAGCGGTGGCAGCGCTCGTTGTCCACGCTGACGTCCAGCGCGCTGCCGCCCGCGCCGTCCGGCTCGGGCTCGAACCCCGGCTCCGGCTCCAGCATGCCCAGCCGCACCAGCACGTGCGGCGGCAGGAAGCGGGCCAGGGCGATGGTGACGGTGGGGATGAGGATGGTCAGGCCGGCCAGCCACAGCACGGCCAGGTTGCCGTTGGCGATCGCGCCCAGCCACGAGTGCACCACGGCGATGCCGACCGCGAAGTAGGCGAGCTGGTGCAGCCGCAGCCACTTGCGGTAGTAGATCTTCTTGCGCAGGCCCGCGGTGAACGCGATGACCAGCATGACCTCCAGCCCCACGATGCCCAGCGCGTGCCGGAACAGGCCGCCGCCGACCAGCGGCACCGCGATCCCGACGAAGCTGAACGGGGCGAGCTTGAGCAGGGTGAACGCGAAGGCGTGCAGGCAACCGAAGGACAGGGCCGCGGTCGCCAGGACCATGTGGCTGTTGCGCAGCCCCTGTCTACCGGTGAGCTTGTTGGCCCAGCCGGTCGCGATCAGCACGCCCCAGCACAGGGTGGCGCACATGAACGCGTAGGCCAGGCGAGCCGAGATCTGCGCCACGTGGCGCACCCCGGCGTCGTGGTCGCCCCCGGTCGCCTGCGCGACCAGCAGCGGGACCTGGGAGAACACTTGTCGACCTCCGGGTTGGCGGGAGGAGGGGTTCGAGGCGGCCCGCCCGGGACGGCCGCGCAGGAGTGGTCACGACCGTTCCGGGCGGGGTGAGGGGTGTGAACTTCTCCGGTGCGATGGGGTGTGCTTTCCGGTGACAACCTCCTTTCACTTCACGTCGGCCTTGGGCCGCAGCAGGCGCAGGATCGCGATGGTCACCACCGCGCCCACCAGGCAGATGAGCAGGACGGTCACGGGGTCGGGGCCGGTCGCGCCGACCTGGGCGGTGCGCTGCGGGTCGGCGTTCACCGCCCCCTGCACGGGGGCCGCGCCGCCGGCGCGCACCGGCTTGGACAGCCCCATCTCGGTGACCATGTTGGTGCTCTCCAACAGGGTCATGTGCTTGAGCACGATCTGGTTGCACACCTGGGCGAACTGCCGGATGGCCTCGTTGCGGGTCACCGCCCGGATCTGCCCGATGGCCGGGAAGATCGACCCGTGCGCCGCGCGCAGCCGGTTGGCGAACGACTCGTCGAACGCCGCGCCGGTGCGCGAGCGCATCTCGGCCATCCAGGACTGCTGGTCGGCGTTGGCCTCGTCCGGGATCGGCACGCCCATCTGCCCGGCCAACCGCACCACCCGTTCGTCGAGGAACGTGTGGTCGCTCATGAGCTGCGCGCCGACTTCCTTGACCCGCTGGCTGCCCGCCCGGGTCTGCGCCTCCTCGCCCATGGGCATCTCCCACAGGCCCGCGAGGCGCACCTTGACCAGCAGTTCCTTGTCCAGTTCGGTGATCGGCCCCAGCGGGGTCTGCGTGATCGCGCCCGACGCGGGCGGGTCGTCGGCGGTGGCCGTGCCGGTCAGCGCCGGGGCGAGCAGGAGTTGCGCGGCCAGCACGAGTGCCGCGAATCGCTTGGCTGACATGGGTCTTCCCTCAGTAGCCGTCGCCCGGCGCGGGCGCGGCGCCGTCGTTGGCCTGCGCCTTCTTGCCCTCGGGGGTGACGGCGAACCACGTGCCGCCCTTGCCCTGGCCGGTGATGTCCCCGGCCTTCTTGTCGCCGGTGTACCGGTAGAGGGGCCAGCCGGCGATCGTGACCTGCTTCTTGCCGTCCGCGCGGGTCACCGAGCCGACCGTCGTCGGGTCCACACCGGACGTCATGGTGTGCTCGCCGACCAGCACCGGCGGCCAGGTCTTCGCGCAATCCCCGTCGCAATTGGACTTCGGTGGTTTCGCGGTGTCCTTGTCGTACCGGTACAGGGCGAACCCGCCGGCGTCCGCGACGAACCAGCCCACCTGCTTCGACTCGGTCGCCGACAGCATCTGGTGCGGCTCCTTGCTGAATTCGGGCTGTTGCTGGAGAGTCGTCGTGCCAGAGCCGGCGCCGACCGCGCCGTCCTGACCGCCACCGGCACCCGTGCCGGTCGCGCCACAGGCGCTGACCAGCAGCAACGCCGCGGCGGCCGGAACGGCGCGCCGTGCCACCCGGAAACGTCGACCGCGCATCGTTCGTCCTTTCTCCTGCTGGCGGATTCCGCCGAAGGGACCAGCAGTCCGGTGTTCCGGCTGTGCCTTCGAAGCGGATACCGGGGAGTACGGACACGATGCGGTGACGGTTCAAAAACAGATCGGCGACTTTTTCTCACCCGAAACCCTCGACGTGGAACCGGTTGGCGCGCTTGGATGCTCGGCGTGGCGCGGCACAGACGCAGCACTCAACCCCCAAGAGAACACGCTTGGCCGGACCTCAGCCTGGAAGACGAGCTGATCCGCAGGCTCTACCAGGAGTTCGGCAGCGCGCTGCTCGGGCATGCCATGCGGTTGACGGGCAGTGACCGGCAGTGGGCAGAGGACATCGTGCAGGAGACGCTGGTGCGGGCGTGGCGCAACGCCGAGAAGCTGGAACGGGACCCGGTCCTGCTCCGCTCCTGGCTGTTCACCGTCGCCCGGCGGCTGGTCATCGACGACCGCCGCAAGCGCAGCGTCCGACCGCAGGAGTCGGAGTTGACGCCGTCCGACGAGGCCCCGGTGCGGGACGAAGCGGACCGCACCCTGGCGGCGATAGTGGTGGCAGAGGCGATGAACGGACTGACGGAGGAGCACCGGGAGGCTATTCTCGAGACGTACTTGAGGGATCGGACCGTCGGGGAAGCCGCAGCGGTGCTCGGGGTTCCGCCGGGCACGGTGAAGTCCAGGGTCTACTACGCACTTCGCGCCCTGCGGCGGGCGTTGCAGGATCGGGGCTGACTTCGGTGACTTCGCGTCCGGACCACGTCGACGTGGCGGCGTACGTCCTTGGCATCCTCGACGAGGACGAGGTAGACGCCTTCGAGAACCACCTGGCCCAATGCCGCCGGTGCGCGTTGGACCTGCGCGATTTCGCCGTGCTGCCGGACCTGCTGGACGAAGCCGACGCGAACGGCATGCTGCGCGGAGCCGCGGGCGAACGACCGGACGGCCGGTCGGTGCGCGCGATGCTGGACTCCGTGTCCGAGGACCGGGCTCGTCGCCGCCGCAACACGGTGCTCCTGGCCGCCGCCGCGGCCGTGTTGCTGGTGGCGCTGACCGCCGTGGTGGCGGTCGGCCTGTCGTCGGGGTCGTCGGGCGACGACCTCGCGGCTCAAACGTCGTCGACGGTGCCGGGGCCGAGCGCGGTGGCGAAGTCCGACGTCTCCGGCACCGTCACCCGGACCGACCCGTCCACCGGCGTGTGGGCGCGGATCAATGCGACACCCGAACCGTGGGGCACGGCCGTGGTGCTGGAAGTCAAGGGCGCCAAGGGTCCCACGCGGTGCGAACTGGTGGCGCGGGGCCGGGGCGGTGAGACGATGGTCGTGGGTTCGTGGCAGGTGGGGTCGACCGGTCCGGACAAGGACAAGGACCCGGTGCGGCTCAACGCCTCGGTCGGCATGAAGTGGCACGAGATCTCGGAGTTCATGGTGCGCGACACCAAGGAGGGCGCGACCCTGGTCCGCCTGCCCACCGCGGGCTGACCGTCCAGTCTGGACCAATCGGGCGGGCTGCCCGGCGTCAGACCTGGCGGGCGTCAGACCTGGCGGGCGTCGGATCCGGCGGGCGTCAGATGCGGCGCAGTCCCATGAGGACTCGTTCCATCAGTTCCAGCGTCGGGCGCCCGTCCTGGGCGGCGCCCACCTGCTCGTGCACGTTGATCAGGCTCATCGCGGACATGTCCGCCAGCAGCACGCGCACCACGCCCAACGGCAACCGGAGCCGGGCGGCCACCTCGGCCACCGAGTGCGGGTGCCGGCACAGGTCGCTGATCGCCCGGTGTTCCGCCGTGGACGTCAGGGCGTCGCGGTCGACCCGGTCGTTGGTGGAGACGATGGTCTCGATGGCCAGTGTCGTCGTCGAGCGCGTCCGCCCGCCGGTCCTGGTGTAGGGGCGCACCCGGAAGGTTGACACCACCGGCTCCTCAAGCGGTCGGCTCACGATCTTGTCCACATGCGCGGTCAGGGTCGCTGACGGTGCCAGAACTTAACCCCGACAGTGCCCGCTGTCTCGGTTTTCCCGGCATGTGGGAAAGATCGCGTGTCGCCGCCACGGTGTGTGTTCTCTTGCCTCCCAAGTGTGTCTGAACCGGCCTGCTAACGGTGGGATGATCGGTCGTCAGCCGATGGGCGTCGCGTTGGAGGTCACGACCGGCACGCTAGGAGCACGTAGAGCGGTCTCACAACACTTGTTGACGAAGGTTTGATGTTCGGCCCGGGGATCTCCCTGAGAACGGTTCAGGGTTCACACCGGAGCCGCTCTCAGCCCTGCCCGTGGACGATTGGCGCGGGGACGGCGCGCGCCGTCATGAGGGGCTGTGGAGGATCTGGTGACGGGCAAGACGGAGTCCGCCGCGCGGGCGGTGGACGTGTGGAAGTCCTACGGGACCGGTGAAGCCGCGGTCACCGCGTTGGGCGGGGTCAGCGTCGACTTCGAACGGGGGCGGTTCACCGCGATCATGGGGCCTTCGGGCTCGGGCAAGTCGACGCTCATGCACTGCCTGGCGGGCCTGGACACCATCGACTCCGGTGACGTGTGGATCGGCGACACGAAGGTCAACGGCCTGCGCGACAAGGGTCTCACCGACCTGCGGCGCACCAAGGTGGGCTTCATCTTCCAGCAGTTCAACCTGCTGCCCACGCTGACCGCCGAGGAGAACATCACCCTGCCGCCGGCCATCGGCGGCCGCAAGGTCGACCGGGCCTGGTTCGACACCGTGGTCGACACGGTCGGCCTGCGCGACCGGCTCAGCCACCGGCCCACCCAGCTCTCCGGCGGCCAGCAGCAGCGCGTGGCGTGCGCCCGCGCGCTGGTGTCGCGGCCTGAGGTGGTCTTCGCCGACGAGCCGACCGGCAACCTCGACTCCCGGTCCGGCGCGGAGGTGCTCGGGTTCCTCCAGCGGTCGGCGCGCGAGTTCGGCCAGACGGTCGTCATGGTCACGCACGACCCGAACGCCGCGTCCTACGCCGACCGCGTCATCTTCCTGGCCGACGGCCGGATCGTGCGCGAACTGCACCAGCCGACCGCGGACGCCGTGCTGGAGACAATGAAGCACCTCGACGGCGACGAACTGGTCGTGGTGTAGCGATGTTGAAGGCGACGCTCAAGAGCGTCCTGTCGCGGAAGCTGCGGCTGGTCCTGTCCGGGCTGGCCGTGGTGCTGGGCGTGATGTTCGTGTCCGGCTCGTTCGTCCTGACCGACACCCTGGACCGGTCGTTCAAGAGCCTGTTCACCACGATCTACTCCGACGTGGACGTGCAGGTCGCGGTCAAGCCCAAGGTCGGCTCCGACGACCCGGACCAGGCCCTGGCGGGCACGCTGACCGGTGACGACCTGGCGAAGGTCAAGTCGGTCGAGGGCGCCGGCCGGGTCGTCGGCGACGTGGTGGGGTCCGCGCGGCCCATCGGCGAGAACGGCAAGGTGCTCACCACCTCCGGCGCGCCCCGGCTGGGCACCGCCTGGCGCGACGGCGGGCAGGAGCAGTTGCGCGAGGGCCGCGCGCCCGTGCGCGACGACGAGGTGGCCATCAGCGCCTACCTGGCCAAGACCGGCGGGTTCTCGGTGGGGGAGCAGATCTCCCTGATCACCCTGGAGCCCAAGAAGACCTTCACCGTCGCGGGCATCTTCGGCTACCCCGGCAACCGCGACTCGCTGGGCGGCGAGCTGACCACGGCGTTCACCGAGGCCACCGCGCAGCGGCTGCTGCTCGGCCAGCCCGGCGCGTACAGCGGGATCACCGTGCAGGCGGCGCCGGGCGTGGCGGAGGACGTGCTGCGGCAACGCGTCCAGGACAAGCTGGGCGACGCGTACCAGGTGAAGACGGGGGAGCAGCTCAGCAAGGACTCCGCCGACCAGGTCGGCGAGGGGCTGTCGTTCTTCAACTACGTCCTGCTCGGGTTCGCGGGGATCGCGCTGTTCGTCGGCGTCTTCATCATCCTCAACACGTTCTCCATCATCGTCGCGCAGCGCACGCGGGAGTTGGCGCTGCTGCGGGCGATGGGCGCGAGCCAGCGGCAGATGATCGGCACGGTCGTGCTGGAGGCCGTGGTCATCGGGTTGATCGCGTCCGTCGTGGGGTTGGGCGCGGGCATCGGCGTGGGGGCGTTGCTGGCGAACATCTTCAGCACGGTGGGCGGTGGCAGCCTGCGGCTGGAGGGCATCTCGGTGCCGCTGAGCGCGGTGATCTCGGCGTTCGCGGTCGGCATCGTCGTGACGGTGCTGGCGGCCGTGTTGCCGGCGTTGCGCGCGTCGCGCATCCCGCCTGTGGCCGCGATGCGCGAAGCCGCCACCCCCGACCGGCCGTTGACCCGTCCGACCATCGCGGGTACCGCGCTGACCGCGGCCGGCGGCGGCTTGCTGTGGTACGGGTTCGCCGAGGGTGCGTTGTGGTTCATCATGTCGGGTCTGCTGGTGTCGTTCATCGGCGTGGCCCTGCTGACCCCGCTGATCAGCCGCCCGGTCGTGTCGGTGATCGGCAAGCTCTTGTCGTGGTCGATGCCCGGCACTCTGGGCCGCCGCAACTCCGCCCGCAACCCCCGCCGCACCGCGATCACCGCGGCGGCTCTGATGGTCGGGATCGCGCTGATCACGGGTGTGAGTGTGGTCCTGACGTCGGCGACGACGAGCATCACGAAGGTCGCCGAGGGGCAGGTGAAGTCGGACCTGATCGTGTCCGGCGAGGCGAGCGGTCCGGGTGGGGATGCGACTTTCCAGCCGGGGCGGTTGGACGAGGTGGCGCGACTGTCCGGTGTGGACTCTTCGTTCGGCTGGTACTCGGACCGGATCCTGGTGGACGGCAAGCCCCAGTTCGGCATCGCGGTGACCGATGTGCCGGTGATGCAGAAGCAGTTCGGCTTGTCCGCCAAGGAGGGTGCGTTCGCGGAGTTGGCGGACGGGACGCTGGCGTTGGACGAGGACTCCGCTGCGGCGCTTGGTGTGAAGCAGGGCAGCACGGTGTCCGTGCAGACGACCAAGGGCGAGGCGCGGACGTACGCGGTGGCGTTGGTGTACGCGAAGAACAACGTGCTGGTGAACGCGATCGTGCTGCCGGAGGGGGCGGCGAAGCAGTTCCGGGTGGAGCAGTTGAGCAATGCGTTCGTGCAGGTGTCGCCGGGGGTGGCGGTGCAGGACGTGCAGAAGCGCGTCGAGCCGTTGTTCGCGGACAACCCGGAGATCACGGTGCAGGACCGCAGTGCGTTCGTGAAGCAGCAGGCGTCGCAGTTGGACACGGTGTTGCTGATGATCCAGATCTTGCTGGCGCTGGCGATCTTGATCGCGGTGCTCGGGGTGATCAACACTTTGGCGCTGTCGGTGATCGAGCGGACGCGGGAGCTGGGGTTGCTGCGGGCGATCGGGATGCGGCGGGCTCAGGTGATGCGGATGATCACCGTCGAGTCGGTGGTGATCTCGGTGTTCGGTGCGTTGTTGGGGTTGGGCGTCGGGACGGCTCTGGGGGTTGGGGCGGTTCGGGCGCTGAAGGACGAGGGGTTCACGGATCTGGGGATTCCGTGGGCGCAGATGGGTAGTTATCTGCTGATCGCGGCGGTGATCGGCGTGGTGGCCGCGATCCTGCCGGCGATTCGGGCGGCGAGGTTGAACGTGCTGCAGGCGATCTCGTACGAGTAGACGGTTCGAGCCCGACCGAAACGCCCCGCCGGACTTCTTCGGCGGGGCGTTCGCCGTAGTTTGTCGTACCCCGGTGGGACAATGGTGACCGGGGGCCGGAGGCCACACCCGCCGCCGCATGCCGCTCTCGGCTGCCGCAGCCGCCGCATGCCGCTCTCGGCTGCCGCATGCCGCTCTCCACTGCCGCAGCCGCTCGGAGGCAACGGCGGCCAGGGGCGAAGGCTGCGGCGGTGGAGGCGGCCAGCGGTAAGAAGCCGCGGTCGAGGTGGAGAAGGCTAGCCGTGGGCAGCGAAGGCGGAGAGCGGCTGGCGGTGGTGAGCGCAGCCAGTGGTGGTGTGGGCGGCTGGCTGTGGGCGGCGGGTGCGGGGAGGCGGCCGGTGGTGGGCAGCGGCGGTGGACGGCGGGAGTGGTGTGCTTGTGGGGGTGGGCGCTGGCCTCCGGCCCCCGGTCACCGGTGGGGGCTGGCCTCCGGCCCCCGGTCACCATTGTCCCACTGGGGTACGACATTTGGCCGCATTAGTGGCCGGCAGTATCGGCGGATGCGGCAGGAGCGCCTCTGCCTTCAGGTGGAACGTGCGGAAACCGGGGCTCGGGCTGGTTCCAGTTTCAGGGCCTCCTCCAACAGCGCCTCGACGATCTGCGACTCCGCGACCGTCCGCACCACCTCCCCCCGCACGAAGATCTGCCCCTTCCCGTTCCCGGACGACACCCCCAGATCCGCCTCCCGAGCCTCACCAGGCCCATTCACCACACAACCCATCACCGCCACGCGCAGCGGGAACGGGAAGTCCTCGAACGCCGCACTCACCTGGTCCGCCAACCGATAAACATCCACCTGCGCCCGCCCACAAGACGGACACGAAACAACCTCCAACTTCCGCGGCCGCAACCCCAACGCCGCCAAGATCTGCGAGCCGACCTTCACCTCCTCCACGGGAGGCGCGGACAGAGACACCCGAATCGTGTCCCCGATGCCCTCCGCCAGCAGCAACGCGAACGCCACCGACGACTTGACCGTCCCCTGCACCAACGGCCCCGCCTCCGTCACCCCCAAGTGCAACGGGTAATCGCACGCCTGCGCCAACTGCCGGTACGCCGAAACCATCACCATCGGGTCGTGGTGCTTCACCGACAGCTTCAAGTCCGTGAACCCGTGCTCCTCGAACAGCGAACACTCCCACAGCGCCGACTCCACCAGCGCCTCCGGCGTCGCCCCGCCGTACTTCCGGTACAGCCGCTGGTCCAACGACCCAGCGTTGACACCGATGCGGATCGGCACCCGCGCCGCGCCCGCCGCCGCAGCGATCTCGCCCACCCGGTCGTCGAACGCCCGGATGTTCCCCGGGTTCACCCGCACCCCCGCGCAACCGGCGTCGATGGCGGCGAACACGTACCGGGGCTGGAAGTGGATGTCGGCGATCACCGGGATCGGCGACTTCGCAGCAATGGCAGGCAAAGCGTCGGCGTCGTCCTGGGACGGCACGGCGACCCGGACGATCTCGCAGCCCGCCGCCGTCAACTCCGCGATCTGGCGCAGGGTGGCCTCGACGTCGGCGGTCGGTGTGGTGGTCATGGACTGGACGCTGACCGGGGCGTCCCCGCCCACCGGCACGTTGCCGACGAGCAGCTTGCGGGACGGCCGGCGGCGGCGCACCGGGGGTGCGAGCGGCAACGTGGTCAACTGTGCTCCTTGAGTCGCTTGAGGACGGTCGTGGTGATGCCGGCCGCGTCGAGGCCGTGTGCCCGCAGGATCTCCGCGCGGCTGCCGTGCGGCAGGAAGCTCGACGGGAGGGCGAACGTCCCGACCCGCGTGGGCGCGCCGACCACCGCGAGCGCTTGCGCCAGCCGACCGCCCAACGCACCCACCGCCGAGGTGTCCTCGACGGCCAGCACCAAGCGGTGTTCGGCGGCCAGGTTGACCAGGGACGGGTCCAAGGGGGCGATCCAGCGCGGGTCCACGACCGTCACCGGCACGCCGTGATCGGCCAACTCCTCAGCTGACGAAAGACAGGCCTCAGCCATCGGGCCGACCGCGATCAGCAAACCCACCGCCTCCGGCTCGTACCGGAGCACGTCGACCTTGCCCTCCCGGCGCAGCGCCGGGATGTCCGGACCGACCGACGCCTTCGGGTACCGCAACGCGGTCGGCCCGTCCGCCACCGCCACGGCCTCCCGCAGCAACTCCCGCAACCGCGAAGCGTCCCGCGGCGCGGCCAGTCGCAGGCCCGGCACGACCGGCAGCAGGGACGCGTCCCACATGCCGTGGTGGCTGGGGCCGTCCGGACCGGTCACCCCGGCGCGGTCCAGCACGAACGTCACCGGCAGCCGGTGCAGCGCGACATCCAGCAAGACCTGGTCGAACGCCCGCGACAAGAAAGTCGAGTACACCGCCACCACGGGGTGCAAGCCGGCCATCGCCAAGCCCGCCGCCGACGTCACCGCGTGCTGCTCGGCGATCCCGACGTCGAACACCCGCGTCGGGAACCGCGCGGCGAACGCGTCCAAGCCGGTCGGCCCCTGCATGGCGGCGGTCAGGCACACCAGGTCCGGCCGCTCGGCGCCCAGCAGGGCGATCTCCGCCCCGAACACGTCGGTCCACGTCGCACGCCCGCCCGACCCGGCCGCCGACACCGCGTGCAGGCAGTCGGCCGGGTCCTCCTCGGCGGGCGGGTAGCCCTTGCCCTTGCGGGTCACGCAGTGCACCACCACGGGCCGCCCGTACGACGCCACCTCCAGAAAAGCGTTTTCCAACTCGACGGGGTCGTGGCCGTCGACCGGCCCGAGATAACCCAGCCCCAGCTCCTCGAACACCGTCGGCCGACGCCCACCGCGCAGGGAAGCCAGGTGCGCCGCCAACCCGCCCCGGGTCGGCGCGTACGACCGGCCGTTGTCGTTGAGCACGACCACCACCGGGTGCTCCAACAACGCGAGGTTGTTCAACGCCTCCCACGCCATCCCGCCGGTCAGCGCGCCGTCACCCACCACGGCCACCACTCGCCGCGAAGAACCCTTCAACCGCAGCGCTTTCGCCACACCGTCCGCATAGGACAGTCCAGTGGAAGCGTGCGAGTTCTCGATGACGTCGTGCGGCGACTCGGCCGCCGAGGGGTAGCCCGACAGCCCACCGGCCTTGCGCAGCGTCTCGAACTCCGCCGCCCGACCGGTCAGCACCTTGTGCACGTACGCCTGGTGCCCGGTGTCGAACAGCAGCACGTCGTGCGGCGAGTCGAACACCCGGTGCACCGCGATGGTCAGCTCCACCGCCCCCAGGTTCGGCCCCAGGTGCCCGCCCGCCCGCGACACCCGCTCGATCAGGAACCGCCGGATCTCACCCGCCAGCACCGGCAGCGCCGAGGACGGCAGCGCGCGCACGTCCCGCGGCCCGGCGATGGCCTCCAGCAGGGTCATCGTGTCCTCACCGCGGTCGGCAGGGTGAACGTGATCGTCTCCCGGGCGGTCTCGCGCACCTGCACGTCCCACGCGCCCAGCGCCTCGATCACCTCGTCCACCAGCCGCGGCGGGGCCGACGCGCCCGCGGACAGCCCCACCACCCGGACGTCCTCCAGCCACTCGGGCCGGATGTCGGACACGTCGTCCACCAGGTGCGCCGGGACGCCCTGCCGGCGGGCCAGTTCCACCAGCCGCACCGAGTTCGACGAGTTCGCCGACCCCACCACCAGCACCAGGTCCGCCTCGCCCGCGATCTCGCGCACCGCGTCCTGCCGGTTGGTGGTGGCGTAGCAGATGTCGTCCGACGCCGGCCCCTTCAGCGCCGGGAACCTCGCCTTCAGCGCCGCGACCACCTCGGTCGTCTCGTCCACGGCCAGCGTGGTCTGGGTCAGGTAGGACACCCGGTCGGGGTCGGGCACCTCCAGCGCGGCGACGTCGGCGGCGCTCTCCACCAGCACGATCCGCTCCGGGTCCTCGCCCAGCGTGCCGTCGACCTCCTCGTGCCCAGCGTGCCCGATCAGCACGACGGTGTCGCCGCGGGCCAGGAACCGGCGCGCCTCGGCGTGCACCTTGGTCACCAGGGGGCAGGTCGCGTCCACCACGTCCAGGCCGCGCCGCGCCGCCTCCGCGCGCACCGCCGGGGACACGCCGTGCGCGGAGAACACGACGGTCGCGCCGTCGGGCACCGCGTCCAGCTCGTCGACGAACACCGCCCCGCGCGCCTCCAGCTCGGCCACGACGTGGGTGTTGTGCACGATCTGCTTGCGCACGTGGATCGGCCCGCCGCGCTGCGCCAGCAACCGCTCCACGATCTCGATCGCCCGCTCGACCCCGGCGCAGAACGACCGGGGCGACGCGAGCAGCACCACGGGCAGGACCATCGGTGTGCTCCTTCAGTGGTCTCGACGGGTGGCCAGGCGCGCCAGGGCGTCCAGCTCCGCTTCGGCGCGCTCGTCGGGTTCGGCGGCCCGCAGGTGGACCCGCGCCCGCGCCAGCAGGTCCTCGGCCTGGGACAGGCTCCACGCGCGGGCGCCGGTGGCCTCGATCAGCTCAGCCGCGCGTTCCAGCTCGGCGGGGGTCAGCTGCGCGTCGGAGTGGTAGAGCGCGTCCAGCTCGCGCGCGTCGGCCGTCTCGGCGGCCAGCGCGGCCACCACGGGCAGGGACTTCTTCCGGTTGTGCAGGTCGGAGTACACCGGTTTGCCGGTCACCGCCGGGTCGCCCCAGATGCCCAGCAGGTCGTCGGTGAACTGGAACGCCAGGCCCACCAGCTCGCCGAACGAGCGCAGCTGCTCGACCTGGTCGGGCCGCCCGTCGCCGAACAGCGCGCCGACCGCGCACGACGCGCCGATCAGCGCCGCGGTCTTGTTCTCGGCCATCCGCACGCACTCGCCGACCTGCACGTCACCGCGCTCCTCGAACGCGAGGTCGGCGGCCTGGCCGTCGTTGAGCCGCTGGGTGGCGTCGGACAGCACCCGGATCGCGCGCGCCGCCGACGGGTGCCCGCTGCCCGCGAGCACGTCCAGCGCCATGGTCAGCAGCGCGTCGCCGGCCAGGATCGCCGCGTTCACGCCGAACGTGCTCCACGCCGTCGGCCGGTGCCGCCGGGTGGTGTCGCCGTCCATCACGTCGTCGTGCAGCAGGGAGAAGTTGTGCACCAGCTCCACGGCCACCGCCGCGGGCAGCGCGGTCGCCGCCGCGCCGCCCACGGCCTGCGCGGCCAGCAGGGCGAACGCCGGTCGGATCGCCTTGCCGGGGTCCGCGCCGGTCGGGTGGCCGTGCTCGTCCCACCACCCGAAGTGGTAGCCCGCGATGGCGCGCATCGAGTCGGGCAGCCGGTCCACCGCCGTGCGCAGCGCGGGGTCCACCCCGGCGCGGCTCCAGCTCAGCACTTCGCGCGCGGACCGGCGCGCAGGGGTCGCGTCCAGGTCGGTCATGGACTCCGCTCCGTGTTCGGGGGAAGCTCCCGGCAGTCCACAAAGGACTGTTGGGGGCGCGGGAGTGACCGGGCGGCCGGGTGCGCCGCACCCGGCCGCCGGCACCGGGGCTGTGCGCTAGTAGCGGCCGATCTCGACGTGCTCCAGCACGCCCAGCGCGTCGGGCACCAGGACGGCGACCGAGTAGTACGCGCTGACCAGGTAGGAGATGATGCCCTTCTCGTCGATGCCCATGAACCGCACGTTCAGACTCGGCTGGAACTCGTCGGGGATGCCGGTCTGGTGCAGGCCGATCACGCCGTTGTCGTCCTCGCCCACGCGCATGGCGATGATCGAGCTGGTGCCGTGCTCGGTGATCGGGATCTTGTCGCACGGCAGGATCGGCACACCGCGCCACGTCGAGACGTGCGTGTCGTCCACCAGCGCGGTCCCGGGGTACAGGCCCCGCTTGGACGCCTCGCGCCCGAACGCGGCGATCGTCCGGGGGTGGGCCAGGAAGAACGCCGTCTTGCGGCGCCTGGACAGCAGGTCGTCCATGTCGTCCGGGGTCGGCGGGCCGCTCCGGGTGTGGATGCGCTGCTTGAGGTCGGCGTTGTGCAGGAGACCGAACTCCTTGTTGTTGACCATCTCGAACTCCTGCCGCTCGCGCAGGGCCTCGACGGTCAACCGCAACTGCTGCTCGGTCTGGTTCATCGGGTGGTTGTAGAGGTCGGACACGCGCGTGTGCACCCGCAGCACGGTCTGGGCGACGCTCAGCTCGTACTCGCGCGGGTGCAGCTCGTAGTCCACGAACGTGGCCGGCAGGTCCGGCTCGCCCTCGTGGCCCGACGCGATGTCGATCGCCGCCTCGCCGTGCTTGTTCTGCGGCTTGGACCGGCCCCGCGCGAAGTTCTCCAGGTGCGTGCGCAGCGCTTCGGCGTGCCCGTTGAGCTGCCGCACCGCGCGCAGCGGCAGCCGCAGCACGATCACCGGGGTCACCGCCTTCGCGGTGAACTCCCACTGGATCTCCTGGCCGGCGAGCACCTCGGCGCCGAAGTACTCGCCGTTGGCCAGCGTGTCGAGCTTGTGCTCGTCGCCGTACTCGCCGCGCCCGACCCGGCTGACCTTGCCGTGCGCGATGAGGTAGATCTCGTCGGCCGGGCGGCCCACCTCGACGATGATGTCGCCGGGCTGGTACTCGTGCTGCTCGAACCGGTCGGCCAGCGCCGCCAGGACCGACTCGTCGTCGAAGTCGCGCAGGCCGGGCAGCTCCCGCAGCTCCTGCGGGATGACCCGGATGTCCGCGCCGGTGCTGGTGAACGTCACCCGCCCGTCACCGACGGCGTAGGTGAGCCGCCGGTTGACCCGGTACGTGCCGGCCTGGGTCTGCACCCAGGGCAGCTTGCGCAGCAGCCACCGGGGGGAGATGCCCTGCATCTGCGGCACGGACTTGGTCGTGCTGGCCAGGTTCCGCGCCGCTCTGGTGCTGAGGCTCTGCCGCTGCTGCTCGGCCTCTTCCGCGCTGAGGCCGGGGTCTGTCACGGTCACGTCAGGTACCCAATCTCGTCGTGGGGACTAGTCTTCGCGGCCGATTTCCACGTGCTCCAGCACACCCAGGGCGTCCGGCACGAGGATCGCCGCCGAGTAGTACGTGCTGACGAGGTAGGAGATGATCGCCTTGTCGCTGATGCCCATGAACCGCACGTTCAGGCCCGGCTGGTACTCGTCGGGCAGGCCGGTCTGGTGCAGGCCGATGACGCCCTGGTTGTTCTCGCCGGCGCGCAGCAGCATCACCGAGCTGGTGCGGTGCTTGCTGATCTCGATCTTGCTGCACGGCAGGATCGGCACGCCGCGCCACGCGGGCACGCGGTGCCCGCCGAGGTCCACGGCGTCGGGGTTGATGCCGCGCTTGTTGAACTCCCGCCCGATCGCCGCGATCACCCGCGGGTGGGCCAGGAACGCCGTCGGCTGCTTCCACACCACGGCGAGCAGCTCGTCGAGGTCGTCCGGGGTGGGCGGGCCGTTGCGGGTCGGGATGCGGTTGCGCAGGTCGGCGGCGTTGAGCAGGCCGAAGTCCCGGTTGTTGACCATCTCGTACTCCTGGCGCTCGCGCAGCGCCTCGATGGTCAACCGCAACTGCTGCTCGACCTGGTCCATCGGGTGGTTGTAGAGGTCGGCGACGCGGCTGTGCACGCGCAGCACGGTCTGCGCGACGCTCAGCTCCAGCTCGCGGGGCTTGAGCTCGTAGTCCACGTACGTGCCGGGCAGGTCGGGCTCGCCGTCGTGGCCGGACGCGATGTCGATCTCGGCCTCGCCGTGGCGGTTCTGCTTGCGCGCGCCGGGCGCGGACAGGCGCTGGATGTGCGCGCGCAGACCGCCCGCGTTGCCGTTCATCCGCTCGAAGTCTTCCCAGCTCAGCGAGAGCGCGATGACCGGCGTGACGGCCTTGGCGGTGAACTCCCACTCGCCCTGCGGCCCGGCCAGGACCTCGGCGCCGAAGTACTCGCCGTTGGCCAGCACGCCCAGCACGGTCTGGTCGCCGTACTCGCCCCGGCCGATCTTGTTGACCTTGCCGTGGGCGATCAGCCACACCTGGTCCCGCGGCCGGCCGCGCTCGACGATCACGTCGCCGGGCTGGTACTCGTGCTGCTGGAACCGCTCGGCGAGCGCGGCGAGCGCCTCGACGTCCTCGAAGCCGCGCAGGTAGGGCAGCTCGCACAGCTCCTGCGGGACCACGTCGACGTCCGCGCCGATGTTGGTGAAGGTGAGCCGCCCGTCGCCGACGGCGAAGGTCAGCCGGCGGTTGACCCGGTAGGCGCCACCGGAGGCTTCCACCCAGGGGAGGACTTTGAGCAGCCACCGGGAGGTGATGCCCTGCATCTGCGGAACGGACTTGGTGGTGGTCGCCAGGTTCCGGGCCGCCGCTGTGCCGAGGCTTAGCCGTGGCTGCTCGACGTCCAGTTCGGAATCGGTCACAGTCACCAGTACACCGCCAATCGGATTTGTTCATTGGGCCGGATTGACGGTAGTGACGCCGAATAGGCGTCCGGAAGGGGCCGATACGGCGACCTCCCATAGTGCTATGCGGCTGCGCTGCGTGTACACCGGGTGCAGGTAGTGGCGTCGGCAAGTATTATCGGGTGATTTTCGTCGGCGTTGGAGTCATATTCGTTTTCACGTGGAATGTGTAACTCTTTCGCTCCGGCGGAATTCACTCGAAGGTGCTGTTGACGGGTGCCGGAAGTGTCCGTGCGGTGGGTTCACCGCAAATGTGCGGTCCGAAAATCAGCCATAGGGCGCACGCCAAACGCCGCAGCCGCCCCGGTGGGGACGGCTGCGGCAGCGCGGAGCAGTGGATCAGGAGTGCGGGCAGGTGTCCCGGTACTCCTCGATCAAGGTGCTGCGGCCCGGTGCCGGGCACAGGAACTGCTCGTAGCGGGTGTCGTTGTCGATGAACCGCTTGAGCCAGGAGATGCTGTACTTCGCGATCGTGGTGTTGGAGGTGTTGGGCGCGAAGTGGTCCGCGCTGTTCAGCTCCAGGTACGCCTTGTCCAACGTGGACGGCAGGCTGGTGTAGAACGGCTCGGAGTGCGAGGACACCGGGGCGATGGAGTCGTTCTCCGCGCCGATGACCAGGGTCGGCACCCGGACGCTGCCCCAGGTCTTGTCGGTGTGCCAGCCGGTCAGCGGGATCGCCGCCTGGAGCGCCGGCCGGGTCTCGGCGGCCCGCAGGGTGCCGCCGCCGCCCATGGAGTGGCCCATGACGCCGAGCCGGGTGGCGTCGATGCGCGTGCGGACCGTGCTGCGCTGGGTCAGGTGGTCCAGCGCGGCCAGCAGTTGCGACGCGCGGCTGTCGGGCTGGTCGTAGATGGAGTTGGTGTCGATGGTGAACACCACGAAGCCCTGGGACGCCAAGCGTGGGCCGAGCCAGGAGATGCTCGACTGCGTCCCGGTGAACCCGGGCGAGATCGCCACCGCGCCGAAGGTGCCCTCGGCGGTGCTGGTCGGGTAGTAGATGGTGCCGCCGCCGAAGCCGGTCACCGCCAGTGACGACACCGAGGTCGACGCGGTGGCGAACGGGCCGCGGACGGCCTCGATGCTGGAGTTGGTCGGCGCCGGGCCCCGTTCGTAGGGGTTCTCGGCGGCCTGGGCGGTGGGGGTCGCCGCGGTCAGGAGCAGGGCGACCGCGGGGATCAGTCTGCGGAGTTGCACGTCGCTGTACACCTCGCTTGCGCAGGGAAACGGACGCCTCGACCCTGCTCCGGCCGGGGCCGGGCGCGCATCGGTGGAACCACCGGTGTGCACGCCGAAAACTAACGCTGGTAGATAATTTTCGCCGCAGGTCTTCCGCCCGGCGGCGGCGTCCGGCGAGACTGGCCCGGTGCTGCACGGACGTGATCGGCAGCGCGTCGCCGTAGACGCGGTGCTCGACCGTGCCCGGGCCGGCCGGGGCGGCGTGCTGGTGCTGCGCGGCGAGCCCGGGTCGGGCAAGTCCGCGCTGCTGGCCCACGCCGCCTCGTACCCCGCGGCGCTGTGCGTGGACGACGCCCACGAGTGCGACGACCTGACCGACCTGTTGGCGTTGGCGCGGGAGGTCGAGGGCACCCGGGCGGCGGTGTTCATCGCGACCGAGGGGCCGCCGCACGGGCTGCCCGGCGTGACGTTGGACCCGCTGGACCGGGCGGCGAGCCTGCGCGTGCTGCACGACCGGCGACCGGGGCTGCCCGCCGAACTCGCGGCGGACCTGGTGGACCTGGCCTGCGGGAACCCGTTGGCCCTGGTGGAGCTGGCCGATGCGTTGACCTCGGCGGAGTTGGGCGGCACCGCGCCCGCGCCGACCACCCTGCCTTCGGACAGCGCGTTGCGGACCCGTCTGCGGGCGCGCCTGGACGCCTTGAGCGCGGAGGCGGTGCGGGCGGTGGCGATGGCTGCGGTGGACGAGGAGGTCGACGCCGACGCGCTCCTGGTTCTGGGCGTCGACCCGCGCGCGGTGGAGGAGGCGGGCGAACTGCTCGATCCTCGGCGGCTGATCCGCTCGACTTTGCGCACCGAGTTGCCGCCCACCGCGCGCTATGAGGCACACCAGGCCCTGGCCGCCGCCCTGCCACCCGGACCGCGCCGCACCTGGCACCATGCCGCCACCACCCCGGCCGCGGCCCGCGACCCGAACACCGGCCGTCCCGCCGATCAGCCCGCCGCCGATCGCCTAGCCGATCGCCCTGCTGCCGAGGCGTTTGCGGACCAGCTCTTCGAGGCGGCGCAGCGAGCCCGGTTGCGTGGCGACCACGTGTCCGCCGCCCGTGATCATGACCGGGCGGCGGCCCTCACCGGCGATCCCGGCCTCAAAGCGCACCGGCTGGTCTCCGCTGCCGCCGACCACTGGGCGATGGGCGCGGCACACCGGTCCCGCGCCGTCCTGCGCGTGGCCGAACGGCTCACCGACGACCCCGACCTCCGCGCGCTCACCGACCTCGTCCGCGGCGGCATCGACCTCGGCGACGGCCTGCCCGACGTCGCCGCCCGCCGGCTGGTCCGCGCCGCCGAAGGCCTGGTCGGCACCCGGCGCGCCCTCGCGATCGCCGCCCTGGGCTTCGCGGGCGAGGCGGCCAGCATCGCCGGGGACCACCAGCGGCACGCCGACATCGCCGCGTTCGCCGAGCGCGTCCGCGCACCCGACGAGCCGCCCGCCACCCGGATCACCCTCGACCACCTGGTCGGCATGTCGGCCACCTTCGCGGGCCGGCACGAGCAGGCCCTGCCGCACCTGCGGTCCGTGGTCGAGCTGGCCGACCGGGTCCCGCACCCGCAGGCGGGCATCTGGGGCGCGCAGGCCGCTTACGTCCTCGGCGACGCCGCCCGCGCCCACGAACTGGCCGCGGGCGCGGTCACCGCCGCCCGCGAGTCCGGTCTCACCGCCCTGGTGTCGTGGGCGCTGGTCTACCGGGCGCTGTCCGCGCTGCTGCTCGACCAGCACGCGGTGGCGCTGTCCGCCGCCACAGAGGGCGCGCACGCGGCCACCGCGCTGGGCCAGCACAACGCCGTGGTGGACCACCTGACGATCCTCGCCCTGCTCGCGGCCTTCCGCGGCGACACCGACACCGCCCTGCACAACATCGACGCCGCCAACGAGCAGATCGTCCGCCGCGGCCTGGGCCGGTCCGGCACGTTCGGCGCGTGGGCGTTCGCCTGCGTCGACCTCGCCCTGGACCGCCCGGCCGACGCGCTGGACCGCCTCCGGCTCAAGGCCACGGGCGTCCACGCGGGCATCAGGGTGATGGCCGCGCCGCAGGTCGTCGAAGCCGCCGTGGGGTGCGGTCGACCGTCCACAGCGGACAGAGCGCTCCAACGGTTCGAGAAGTGGGCCGGCGCCACGAACTGCCCGGCGCGCATGGCGTTGTCCCACCGCTGCCACGGCCTGCTGTCCGAGGGGCCCCGCTCCGACGAGCACTTCCGCGAGGCGATCCGGCTGCACCGCGAGAGCGGCACCGCGATGGAACTGGCCCGCACCGAACTGCTGTACGGGCACCGCCTGCGCCGCACCCGCAAACCCCGTGCGGCGCGGGAACTCCTGCGCGACGCGCTGAAGATCTTCCAGTCCTACGAGGCGGACCACTGGGTCGACCGCGCCCGCGCCGAGCTGCGCGCCGCCGGCGAGACCACCGCCCCGGTCGGCCAGGCCGCCGACCTCACCCCGCAGCAGGCCCGCATCGCCCGCCTGGTCGCCGAGGGCGCGACCAACCGGGAGATCGCCGCGCGCCTGTTCCTCAGCCACCGCACGGTGGAACACCACCTGCGCAACATGTTCACCAGGCTGGGCGTGCGGTCGCGGGTGGAGCTGACCAGGATGATCGGATAGGGAGGTCGGGTGCGCGCGGACTACCGGCACTGGCAGCGGATACCCACGAGGTGGGCCGACAACGACGTGTACGGGCACGTGAACAACGTCGTGCACTACGCGTTCATGGACACCGTGATCAACACGTGGCTGATCGAGAAGGCCGGGCTGGACATCCACCACGGCCCCGCGATCGGTCTGTGCGTGGAGTCCCACTGCAACTACAAGTCCGCCATCTCCTTCCCGGAGGCGGTGGACGCGGGTCTGCGCGTCGGGCACCTGGGCCGGTCCAGCGTGCGCTACGAGGTCGGCTTCTACCCCGAGGACCGCGACGACGTGGTGGCCGAAGGGCATTTCGTGCACGTGTTCGTGGACCGGGAGTCGCGCAAGCCGGTGGAGATCCCCGCGCACCTGCGGGCCGCGATGGAAGGGCTGGTGGTCGCGTGAAGTCCCGGGGCGCGGTGCTCACGGCGGTCGGCGGGCCGCTGTCCATCGAGGAGTTGGAGCTGGACCCGCCGGGGCCGGGCGAGCTGCTGGTGCGGGTGCGCGCGACCGGGTTGTGCCACTCGGACCTGTCGGTGATCGACGGCTCGCGGCTGCGGCCGTTGCCGATGGTGCTGGGGCACGAGGCCGCGGGCGAGGTCGTGGAGACCGGGCCGGGCGCGGAGTTCGCGGTGGGCGACCACGTGGTGCTGTCCTTCGTGCCCGCGTGCGGGGCGTGCCGGCGGTGCGTGTCCGGGCGGCAGGCGCTGTGCGAGCCCGGTGCGGCGGCCAACCGGGAGGGCACGCTGCTGGGCGGCGCGCGGCGGTGGCGGCTGCCCGACGGGACGCGGCCCAACCACCACCTGGGCGTGTCCGGGTTCGCCGAGTACACGGTGGTGTCGGAGAAGTCCGCGACCCTGGTGGACCCCGACCTGCCGCTGGACGTCGCGGCGCTGTTCGGGTGCGCGGTGCTGACCGGCACGGGTGCGGCGTTCTACAGCGCGCAGGTCGTGCCGGGGGACCGGGTCGCGGTGTTCGGGCTGGGCGGCGTCGGGTTGGCCGCCGTGCTCGGCGCGGTCGCGGCGGGAGCGTCCCAAGTGGTCGCCGTCGATGTGGTGGAGCACAAGCGGGCGCTGGCGCGGACGTTGGGCGCGACGCACGACGCGGCGGGCGGGCCGGACGCGGTGACGGCGGTGCGGGACCTGACCGGCGGCGGCGCGGACAAGGTCATCGACACCACCGGCGTGGCGGCCGTGCTGGAACAGGCTTACCTGGCGACGGCGGCGGGCGGCACCACGGTGACGGTGGGGTTGCCGCACCCGGACCGCACGGTGACGCTGCCCGCGCTGAGCCTGGTCGCCGAGGAGCGGACGTTGAAGGGCAGCTACCTGGGTTCGTGCGTGCCGCGCCGGGACGTGCCGCGGTTCGTCGACCTGTACCGGGCGGGCAGGTTGCCCGTGGACGGACTGCTGTCCGGGCGGCTCGCGCTGGACGAGGTCAACGCCGGGTTCACCCGTTTGGCGGCAGGGGATGCCGTCCGGCAGGTCGTCGTCCTGTGATCAACGCTGCCGTTAAAGTTGCCCGAATCGGGTGATCTAGCGGGCAGGGGAGTGGTCGGCGGTGCGCAGGCGGTCGATGCTCGCGGGTGTGGTTTCGACAGTGGGCGGCATGGCCGTGGCGGGCGCGGGGTCGGCGACCGCCGCGCCGCGCGGGCTGGGCGACTACAGGCTGGTGAACCTGGCGCACGTCAACGACCCCGCGCGGACCAACGTCTACCCGGGCGACCCGGAGTTCACCCTGACCACGGTCACGACCGTGCCCGAGGACGGCTTCTACCTCCAGTACGCGCAGCAGGGCGAGCACACCGGCACCCACTGGGGCGCGCCCGCGCACTTCAACGACGACCAGCCCTACGCCGACGAGTTGGACGCCGAGGACCTGTTCCTGCCCGCCGTGAAGGTCGACGTGCGGGAGCAGGCCCAGCGGGACGCCGACTACCAGGTGACCGTCGCCGACCTCCAGCGGTGGGAGAAGCGGCACGGCCGCATCCCCAACGAGGCGGCGGTCGTGCTGTGGACGGGGTGGGAGGACCGCTGGGGCACCCCGGCGTTCTACAACTACGACTCGGCCGGGCAGATGCACCAGCCCGGGTTCTCGCTGGCCGCCGTGCGGTGGCTGGTGGACACCGGGCGGCTGGGGCGGCGGGGTGCGCTGGGCACCGACACGTTCAGCCCGGAGCCGGCGACCGACACGTCCTACTCGGTGTCCAAGCTGCTGTACCGGGAGCACCGGATCAGCCTGGAAGTGCTGGCGAACCTGGCGAAGCTGCCCGAGACCGGCGCGCACGTCCTGGTCGGCGGCACGATCAACCGGCGCGGCTCCGGTTCCCCGGCCAGCGTCTACGCGTTCGTGCCCAAGCGGTGAGAGCCCTCGCGGCGATCCCGCCGCTGCTGCTGACCGGCTGCACGACCGCGTGCCGGGGCCGGCTGAGCTGACCCGTGAGCACGTCGAACGGGCGGAGGCGTCGGGTGAGGTGGTCGACGTCGGCTTCACCATCCCCGGCGGCGTGCGGTGGGCCGACCTCACCAGCCGGCACGTCGGCTGCCAGGTCGCGCTCGTGTTCAACACGACCGTGGTGGCCGCGCCGACCGTCGTGGAGGTGAGCACCGGCGGCGGCGTGCAGATCACCGGCCGGTTCACGCCCGCCGAAGCGGAGGAGTTGGCCGCGCGCATCACGGGTGGATGACCAGGCCCCGCCCACCGTCCCTTTTGGCCTCGTACATCGCCTTGTCGGCGCGCTGGAGGACGGACTGGGCGGTGTCCTCGGGGTCGGGATCGGCGCAGATCACCACGCCCACGCTGGCGCTGATCACCTCGCTGAGCGCGTCGAGGACGCGGAAGGCGACCTTCTCCGGCTCTTCCACGCCTTGCACGAGCACGCCGAACTCGTCGCCGCCCAGGCGTGCGACCACGTCGGTGTCGCGGACGCACTCGCGCAGGCGTTGCGCGACCCGTCCCAGCACCGCGTCACCGTGCGCGTGGCCCGACTCGTCGTTGACCGCTTTGAAGTCGTCCAAGTCCACGAAGAGCAGTCCGAAGGGGACACCCTCGTGGTGCGCGGCCATGGCTTCGTCCAGCCGGCGTTCGAACAGCGCGCGGTTGGCCAGTCCGGTCAGGGCGTCGTGGTGGGCCTCGTGCGCCAAGTCGCGTTCGGACTCCCGAAGCATCGCCGCCAGCCGCGTGTTCTCCACGATGGTCGTGAGCTGCCGCAGCATCACCGCGACGAACACCGTGAAGCCGCACCCGATCTCCACCGCGTCCGCCGGTTCGAGGTCACCGATCAGCGTGCGCCGCAACACGATCGCGCTGCACACCAGCAGCGGCAGGTACGGCATCAGCAGGTAGGCCCATTGCCAGGCACGGGCGATGTGCTTGGGCGCCGCGTGCGGCATGGGCGGGACGAGCGCGGCCAACGCGATCAGCGCCGGACCGATCACGAAACCCGCGTTGGCCAGCGGCGGCACCTCCGGCGCCTGGATGCTGACCAGGTAGGCGAACGCGCTGTCCGACGCGGCGAGCCCCACGATGCCCAGGCCCAGCAGGTGGAGCTGGGGTTTGAGCACGACCTTCCGGTCCGCCGCCAGCACCAGCACGATCACCAGCAGGACCAGGTCGGTCACCGGGTAGGCGATGGCGACCAGGAACGCCGCCGTGCTCGGGTTGCCCGCCTCGACCAGGCCGCCCAGCGAGGTCGTCCAGGTGAGCACGAACAGCGAGCCGGTCACGATCACGCCGTCGAGCAGCAGCACCAGGCGGGCGTAGCGGGACCGGTGGTCGAGCAGGGCGTCCGGCGTGCCCGAGCGGCGGTGGCTGCCGATCACCAGCAACGCGGCGAACGCGAACGGCACGATGCTCAGGTACCCGGCGTCGGCCGGCGACGGCGAGGGCACCGCGCGTTCCTCGACGAGCTGGTACCAGGTCCACAGGGACTGCCCGACCGACCAGCCGAGCATCCCGAACCCCATCAGCACCCGCCACACCCGGTCCGGCCCGGACGTCCGCCGGGCCGAGAACCAGCACGCACCCGTGGCGAACAACCCGGTGGCCAACTGCGCGAGGTCGTCCAACGCGACCGCGGCCTGACCGGTGACCACGTCGAAGCTCGCCGCCAGGGAGGCGGCGGCAGCCGAGACGAGCACCAACGCCGCCGTGACGCCGAACCGCCGTGTCCCGTGCACCGGCCAAGTGTGCCGCATTCGCGTTCCACGGAGGGGTGAGCCCTGCGAGGATGCGCGGGTGGCTGAGCAGGACGTACCCGTCGCCGAGGACGTGGTGACCGAACTGGACTACGAGCGGTTCGCGCGGCACCGCATCGCCGAATCCGGTGGTGACGCCGAGGCCTTCGGCGTCTCCTACAACGTGCTGACCCTGGCGTACAAGCTGATCACCGACTACGAGGCCCTGGTGCACCGGGAGCAGGGCTGGACGATGCCGGGCTTCCGGCTGATGTTCAAGCTGTGGATCCTGGGCCCGACCCAGCCGGCGCGCCTGGCGGACCTGTCGGGGACGACCCGGTCGGCGATGTCGAACCTGATCAACACGCTGGAGAAGGTGGGCTTGGTGGTGCGGTCGAGGGACGACCAGGACCGGCGGGTGGTGTTCGTGGCGCTGACGGAGGAGGGGCGGAAGGCGGTGTCGGGGGTGTTCCCGACGCAGAACGCGCGGGAGGCGCGGTGGTTCGAGGTGCTGGACGCGGGCGAACGGGCTCTCCTGGTGGAACTCATCCGCCGCGTGGTCGCCGCCGGCCCGGCCTGAGGTTCGGGGACCGACGTGACGAAGGCGGATGTCGACGCGGTGGTCGGGCAATTCGACGCCGTGTTCCGGGAACACGGGTTCGCCGGTGGTCAGGGGACCTGTGAATTGCCCGACGGCGTCCGCCTCAAGACCCAACACGACCGCAACGCGCCGCGTTGGGCGCTGGTCCTGCGTCGGGCGGGTACCGCTCGGGCATGGAATCGGCGGCCCCGGGGGAGTCGGCGCCCGGGCCCAGGGGCGTGGTCGAGTGCGACGCCGTTGGCCGGGCCGTCGTGCGGGTCGACCGCGGCGGCGACGGCCTTCCACGGACATCGGCGCGCTCTTCCCGCCCGTTTCCACGACCTCTCCTCCGCGTTGTGCTGGGTGTTCGCGGCAGGAACGCGGCTGCCCGACCTGGTGCCCGTCGGCGTCGGTCCTCAATGTGGCTGCGGTCGGGACGCGTAGACGTAGTAGGGGATCCACGGTCGAGGATCACGACGGGAAGGCAGGAGCCGGTAGCCGCATTCGATCAGCAGGGAGCGCACCTCGGCGTGGGTGCGTTGCCAGTCGCCCCCGTCGCTCTCGGCCTTGAAGTCGTGGCAGGAGACGACGATGTTGCGCACCCGGGCCAGGACGTCCTGGGCGGCCTCCAGGACGGTGTGCTCGACCCCCTCGATGTTCATCTTCAGCAGGTCCACCTGGTCGACGTCCAGCCGGTCGAGGAGTTCGCCCAGCGTCTCCGCGGGCACCGGCAAGCCCTCGCCGGGGCGGGTGGTGATCGCGTTGGACGCGTGGTTCGGCAGGTCCTGGATGTACACGGTGCCACGCCTTCCGGCGATCGCGCCCGACACGGCGGTCACGTTCTCCAGCCCGTTCAGCTCGATCGTGCGGCACAGGCAGGCGAACATGCGCGGGTGGGCCTCGACGCTGATCACCCGCCCCGACCGCCCCACCAGGCGGGACAGCAGCCGGGTCTCGCTGCCCACGCCGGCCCCGATGTCGAGCACGGTGTCGCCGACCCGGGGTTGGTAGCCGAACAGGAAGGTGTCCCAGCTTGCTCGATCCTCCTGTCGCGCCGAGGCGCCACCCAGTTCGGGCCGCACGACGATGCCGCTGGTGTAGTGGTGGGCCCAGTTGCCCTCCGCGTAACGGACCACGCAGCGCTCGCGCCGCCTGACCGTGAGCAGCACCGAGCCCAGCGTTGCGACCAACCGCGGGTCGAGCCGCCGCTGCAACGTGTTGACGATCAACCGGCTGTTGTTCATCTGCCTACCTCCCTGATCTTCGTGTGATCAATTGCGACTCAAGGGCTTCGTCCGTCGACGACGACCGCGGGGGAACTCCGCTGATCACGATTGCTCCGGCGCGAACGGGTCCGCGGAAGGGTCGATGTCCCCGATGAAGACCTTCACCATCGAGCACACCGCGGTGCCGATCAGCGTGGCGCTGTGACGGTGCGCTTCGGGTGGTTGGCCGACCGGGTCGGGCACGGAGTCGTCGGCGATGCCGACCGGCGGTGTCATGCCTCGTTGCAGCGCGGCGGCGGCGACGGCCGCGCGCACGCGTCGTACCGGGTCGTGCCAAGCCGAGTCCATCGTCACGGACGTCAACAGGCGGCTGAACTCCCGCAGGCAGAACGTCGTGCGCAGCGCCGGGGGGTGCAACGCCACGACCTGTGAACGGTGCCTGCGCTCCGCGGTCAGGACGAGATCCGCCGACGCCACGGTGGTCCGGTCCAGTTGACGCGCGAAGTGCCGGTCGCCCGCCACGTCGCGCAGCCCCCACCGGGCCAGCTCGGCGTAGGTCGACGGGTCCATGCCGGCACCGACCGTCGCCCGGGTACCGGCACTGCGGACCGAGAAACGTGCGGCGTCCGCCGGTGGGAACCACTTGGCCAGCAGGTACTGGGTCAGCAGTTGTGCGAAGGGGGAGCGGCAGACGTTCCCGGTGCACACGAAGAGGATCCGGTAGCCGTTCCCGGTCACCGCGGTGTACTGCCGAGCACGTCGCCCCTGTTGGTCTCCAGGTACTGGGCGATCCGGTCCTGGCTCAACGCCTGCCACAGCATCGCCCCGCGTCCGTGGTCGAGGTGGACCACCGACTGGTCGCCCACCTGTCCCAGACCGCTGACGGGTGCGGTCATGAACGTGACCGCCGAGGGTTGGAGGTCGCTCAGCTCGAACGCGAGGGATCGCAGTTTCTCGTTGGTCAGCGTGTCGTCGACGGAAACGTACCTGGTCAACAGGTCGACGACGTTGTAGGTGTCGACGGGGTTGGACAGCGACATGGTGGAAAAGACCTTCGACATCAACGCCCGCATCGCGCTCTGGTGCCGCCGGACGCGATCGAGGTCGCCGCCGGGCAGACCGCTGCGTTGTCGGACGTACGCCAGCGCTTGGCGGCCGTTCAGGTGGTTGACGCCGCGGTGGAAGGTGATGGCGCCGAAGGTGGTCGGTTGGGCCACGGCCACGTCGATGCCGCCGACCGCGTCGGTCAGCGCCTCGAACCCGGCGAAGTCGATCGCGGCGAAGTGGTCGATCCGAAGGCCGGTGAGCAGTTCCACCGTCTGCACCATCAACGTCGGCCCTCCGAACGAGTACGCCGCGTTCACCTTGGCCTTCCCGTGCCCGGGGACCGTGACCCAACTGTCGCGCGGGATGGACACGACGGTGGCCGCGGTGCGGTCGGGGGAGAGGCTGGTCAGCATGATCACGTCGCTGCGCAGGCCGCGGGGGTCGAAACCCTCGTCCCGCGCCTCGCTACCCGTGGTGTGGTCGTCGGGCGAGCCGGAGTCGCTGCCCGCGATGAGGAAGGTCAAGCGTCGCGCTCCGCTTCCCGGTGCCGGCGGCGCCGGCGTCGGGCGCTGCGCCGGGTCGAGCGGAGCGAACACCGTGGGCACTCGGCTCACGTTGCCGGCGAGGCGCTCGGTGGTCGCGTAGAGACCGCCCAGCGCGACGCAGAACAGGACGAGCGCGAGTGTCGAGACGACCTTCCAACGACGGAGCCGATGCCGGCGGTGGGGCGGCTGTTCGTCTCCAGGTGGCCCAGCGTCGTCGGATCCGGCAGGGGAGTGCTCGGACTGTCCGGCTGCCATGGTTGACCTCCAGTGGAGTGGACCGGTGGATCCCTCGTCCACCAGGACGACGTGCGCTGCCCGACGGGCCGGTCTTGCGGTCCGCCGCCGTCAGTCGATCGCGGCCTCGCGGATCTCGACCTGGTGCCGTGGGTTTGTGCGGGTGCCCTCGACCTGCCGCCACGGGTCTTCTTCGCCGTCCAGGATTTCGACGGGGTCGGTCCGGTACCCGTAGGAGTAGTTGTACTGGTAGCCCTCACCGGAACCGGACTTGGGCGTCATGGTCATGACCGTGCCGAGCAGGCGTGCCGACACGGCCTTCAGCGCATCGGTCGTGGCGTGCACCTGGTTCCTGGTCGTCTTGCCGTGGCGCACGAGCACCATCACGCCGTCACAGCGACTGGCGAGCACCGCGGCGTCGGTGACCGGCAGCACCGGAGGGGCGTCGATGAGGACGACGTCGAACCGGCGCTTGAGCTCGTCGAGCACGTCGGCCATGTGCTGGGAGGAGAGCAGTTCGCTCGGGTTGGGCGGGAGCGTGCCGCTCGCCAGCACGGCCATGCCGTCGTGGCCCCAGGGCTGCAGCGCCTCGTCGAGCCCGGCGTGGCCGATCAGCACGGTCGTCAGGCCCACCGCCGACTCCACGCCGAGGAGTTCCCCGATGCGGGGTCGGCGCAGGTCGGCATCGACGATGACGACCTTCGTCCCCGCCTGCGCCAAGGTGATGGCGAGGTTGCACGCCGTCGTGGTCTTGCCCTCGCCCGGCAGCGAACTGGTCACGACGACGGTCTTCACCGGCTCGTCCACGTCGATGAACTGCAGGTTGGTGCGGATGTGCCGCAGTGCCTCGGAGCGCGGCGAGCCGGGACTCCCGTGCACGATCAGCGGGAGGTTGGGCACGTCGGGGTCGAACATGACCGAGCCGAGCACAGGCGCGTCGACCAGGTTCTGGATCATCTCGGTGGACTTCACCGTCGTGTCGAGGGCGTTGCGGGCCAGGGCGGCCGCGAAGCCCAGGACGAGTCCGGCGAGGGCACCGAGCAGGAGGTTGTTGACGGGGCGCGGGTAGACCGGGCTGGTCGGCGTCTGCGCGGGTTCGACGAGTGTGGCCGTGACGCTTGGCCGGCCGCCTTCCGCGGGCCTCTCCAGTTCCGCGACCAGCGCGGCGAACGCCTCGGCCACCGCGTCGGCGATGTCCCGGGCCCGCTCCGGCCAGGAGTCCGTGACCGTGACGGTGAGCAGCACCGTGCCCGGCTGGACGGACGCGTCGATCGTCGCCGGGTCGACTGCCCTGCCCCGGCGTTCGACATCCCGGCGAATGCGCTCACTGGTGACGAGTCGGGTGTAGGACTTGACCTTCTGCTGTGACAGGAGACTGCCTTGGTAAGCCTCGGCGGCGTCTCCGTTCATGCCCCTGGCGGCGACGAACAACGTGACTTCGGCCGCGTAGCGCGGCGTGGCGGTCCACGTCGCCGCTGCGGCAACGGCAAGGCAGAGCAGAAGTCCGGTGAGCACGAGCTTCCAGCGCTCTCGAAGAACCTGAAGATATCCACGCAGAGACACTGGTCCCCTTTTGATGTGCGGGCGTCGACTGGAATGTCGATGACGTCTACGGTGCGTTATCGAGACTAAGCTCGGTTGAATTTCCACGTGCACCCATGCAAGCGCAACCCCGCTGCGACCACAAGTGATGCCGGTCGAGCCCGGTGACCCGGCCGGTCGATGCCGAAGTCACGGTATCTGCACGTCAGAGGCTCAGGCGAGGCGTTGGGGCAACCGGGTGGACCACCCGTCGTTCCGCCGAAAGGGCGACCCGAAAAAGGACTACGCGGCACCGTCGCGACCGGTGTCGGAACATCGCTGGCTGCGGCGGTCCGGCCTGCCCGGCGCGCGTGGCACCGCCGGTCGAAAAGGGGACGATTGCTCGACTCTTTCGTGTGACCCCGCGTAAGTGGGGCGCTCGTCGCGTGTCCTAACTTTCGTCGCCCGCGAACGGTCGTGGCCATCCGGGAAAAGCATCGGAGGATCGCCGGTATCTCAAAGGTGTGCCGAACACGCCTGGCGGAGGTCCTCGCTTCCGGTTTTCCCGATGGCCCCGCTTGTCGACCACGCGCGACCACGATGAAAGAGATGAGGTGCTGTCCGTGTCCTGGCGAGGTTGGAGGCTCCGGCTCCTGCTGGTGGCGGTCGACGGCTTGGCGTGGGCCGTCGCCCTGGTCGTGGTGACGTGGTTCAGACTCGAGTTGGAGGCGACGCAGGTCGACGGCTCGAACCTCGTCCGGTTCCTGCTCCTCGTGCTCGTCCTGCAGTGGGCGGTCGGTCTGGCCGCGCACCTGTACCGCGGGCGGTACTGGGTGGGCAGCCAGGACGAGGCGGCGCAGCTCGCGCGGGTGATGATCGTCGTCGGACTCGTCGCCCTCGTGGTCGACTCGGGCCTGTCGGTCCCGCTCGTGCCGCGGTCCGTCCCCCTCACCTCGGCCTTCGCCGCACTCGTCACCGCGTGGGGGATGCGGTACGCCCTTCGCAGGGCGCACGAACGCACCCGGCGCCCGGACCAGGCGTCCGCGCAACGGGTGATCATCTTCGGGGCCGGGCGCAACGGGTGGCAACTCGTGCGTTCCATGCTGAGCGATCCGGAGAGCGGCTACCTGCCGGTGGCGCTGCTCGACGACGACGCCTCGCGGCGCACGCTGCGGATCTGTGGCGTGCCGGTGAGCGGAGGGCGCTCGGACCTGGCGGACGTGGTCGCGCGGACCGGCGCGACCCTCCTCGTGATCGCGGTGCGCGACCCGGACGCGGCTCTGCTGCAAGAGCTCTACCGGAAAGCGCAGGAACTGGGCGTCGGCGTGCGGGTCCTGCCGCCGCTGTGCGACGTGTTCCGGCCCGGGTCGGGCGTCACGGACCTGCCCGAACTCGACGTCAGCGATCTGCTCGGCCGACGGCAGATCGACACGCGCATCGACGCGATCGGCGGCGTCCTGGCGAACAAGCGGGTCATGGTCACCGGTGCCGGCGGGTCGATCGGCTCCGAACTGTGCCGGCAGATCCACCGGCTGGGCCCCGCCGAGCTGTTCATGCTCGACCGCGACGAGTCCGCGTTGCACACCGTCCGGCTGTCCATCCACGGTTCGGCGCTGCTGGACTCCTCGGACGTCGTGCTGGCCGACATCCGGGACCCCGAGGTGGTCCGAGCCGTCTTCGAGACCTGCCGCCCGGACGTGGTGTTCCACGCCGCGGCGCTCAAGCACCTGCCGCTGCTGGAGCAGTACCCGCTGGAGGCGTGGAAGACCAATGTCCTGGGGACGCACCACGTCCTGGAAGCCGCGCGGTCGGTCGGCGTGAGCACCTTCGTCAACATCTCCACCGACAAGGCGGCCAACCCGACGAGCGTGCTCGGGCAGTCGAAGCGCATCGGTGAGCGGCTCACCGCCGACGCGGCCACCCGTTCCGAGGGCAGGTACCTGTCCGTGCGGTTCGGCAACGTGCTGGGCAGCCGGGGATCGGTGCTCACCACCTTCAAGGAACAGCTGGTGCAAGGCGGTCCGATCACGATCACGCACCCGGAGGTGACCCGTTACTTCATGACGATCCCGGAAGCGGTGCAACTCGTGATCCAGGCGGCCGCCATCGGGCGTTCCGGAGAGGCGTTGGTGCTCGACATGGGCGACCCGGTGCGCATCGCCGACCTCGCCTGCCACCTGGTGGAGAAGTCCGGCAAGTCCGCCCAGATCGTCTACACGGGACTGCGCGGGGGCGAGAAGCTGCACGAGGAACTCTTCGGGCCCGGTGAACTCGACACCCGTCCGCTGCACCCGGCGATCTCGCACGTCAGCACGCGCCCGCTCGACCCGGCACACCTGTGGGCGCTCGCGCTCGAACTGGGTGAGGTCGAGGCCATGGCCGAGTGCTGCGCGGAGCAGCCGCTGCCGGCCGCCGCCGTGCCCGCCGCTGCCGTGCCCGCCGGGACCGTGCCCGCCGGGACCGTGCCGGTCCCACGGGCGCACCACCGCGACGGGAGCGTGACGCAGTGAAGGTCACCGTCACCGGGGGCGCGGGTTTCATCGGCGCCAACCTGTGCCGCGCGCTGGCGCGACGAGGGGTCGAGACGGTGGTGCTCGACGACCTCAGCACCGGACGGCGGACCCACCTCGAGGGCCTCGACGTCGATCTGCGCGTGGACTCCGTGCTGAACCGCGACGCGGTCGCGGATGCCTGTGCGGGAGCCGACGCGGTGGTCCACCTCGCGGCCGTGCCGTCGGTGTCGCGGTCGCTGGTGGCCCCGCGGCGAAGCCACGACGTGAACGTGACCGGCACGCTGGAAGTCCTGGAGTCGGCGCGCGACGCGGGTGCGCACGTCGTGCTGGCGTCGTCCAGTTCCGTCTACGGCAACAACCCCGTGCTGCCGAAGTCGGAGGACATGGTGTGCCGGCCCATGAGCCCTTACGCGTCGAGCAAGCTGGCGGCGGAGTCCTACGCGCTGTCCTACCAGCATTGCTTCGGCCTGCGCTGCACGGCGTTCCGGTTCTTCAACGTGTTCGGGCCGCGACAGATGCCCGACCACGCCTACGCGGCGGTCATCCCGGCGTTCGTGTGGGCGGCGCTGCGCGGAGAACCTCTCACCGTCTTCGGCGACGGCGACCAGAGCCGCGACTTCACGTTCGTGGACTCCGTGGTCGAGGTGCTGGCCGACAGCGTGGTGCGCGGTGTCACCCACGACGATCCGATCAACCTGGCGTTCGGCACGCGGACCAGCATCAACGAGATCATCGCCGTGCTGTCCGCGGTGCTCGGCCGCCGCCTCGACGTCGTCCACCACCCGCCGCGCACCGGTGACGTGCGGCATTCACAGGCGTCCGGAGCGGCGCTGCGCAGCCTTTTCCCGCTGAGCGAACCCGTGCCCCTGGAGGTGGCGTTGTGCCGGACCGTCGAGTGGATGCAGTCCTTCGTCGAGACGACCGCGCAGCGGTCGACGGTCCCGGCATGACCGCGGCACCGGCGATGACCGCGGCACCCCCGATGACCGCCGCACCGGCGATGACCGCCGCACCCGCACCGGTGCCGGCACCGCGACTGGTCGTCGTGGGGCAGGGTTACGTGGGTCTGCCGATCGCGATGAGGGCGGTGCAGGTCGGGTTCTCCGTCCTCGGCCTCGACGTGGACGCCCGTCGGGTCTCCTGCCTGAACACGGGGCGTTCGTACATCGAGGACGTGTCCGACGACAAGCTCGCCGCGGCGCTGGCCAGTGGGCGCTACCGCACGTCGGTGTCCTATGACGACGCTGCGGGATTCGACGCGGCGATCATCACCGTTCCCACACCGCTCAAGGACGGGAAGCCCGATCTCAGCTTCATCGAGGCCGCGGCCCGGGGGATCGCGCCCCACGTGACCCGCGGTGCGCTCGTCGTGCTGGAATCGACCACGTACCCGGGTACGACCGAGGAGTTGCTGGTCCCGCTGCTGGAGGTGGGCAGCGGGCTTGTCGCCGGGGAGGACTTCGACGTCGGCTACAGCCCGGAGCGCATCGATCCCGGCAACGCGGTGTGGACCTTGGTCAACACACCCAAGCTGGTCTCCGGGATCAACGAGTCCTCGCTGATCGCGGTCGACGCGCTGTACTCGCGGCTGGTCGACAAGACGGTGCCGGTGTGCGCGCCCAAGGAGGCCGAACTCGCCAAGCTGCTGGAGAACACCTTCCGGCACGTCAACATCGCGCTGGTCAACGAGATCGCGGTGTTCGCCAACGAGCTCGGCGTCGACGTGTGGGAAGCCATCGACGCCGCGGCGACCAAGCCGTTCGGGTACATGCGCTTCACACCGGGTCCCGGCGTGGGCGGCCACTGCCTGCCGGTGGACCCCGTGTACCTGTCCTGGCAGATCCGCCGGCACCTGCACCGGGAATTCCGCTTCGTGGCGCTGGCCAACGACATCAACGACCACATGCCGGACTACGTGGTCAAGCGCGTCTCCCGAGCGCTCACCCGGCGCCACAGGTCGCTGCGCGGCAGCAGGATCTTGCTCCTCGGCATCGCCTACAAGGCGAACACGGGGGACATGCGCGGATCACCCGCGATCCGCGTCGTCCAGCTCCTCCAGGAACAAGGGGCCGAGGTCGAGGTCGTCGACTCGCACGTCGAACCGCACCGGTGCCCGCCGGAGGTGAAGCTCGTCACGCTGTCCGCGGACGGCTTGCGGCACGCCGACGTGGTCGTGGTGCTCGCCGACCACGAGGACGTCGACTACGCCCTCGTCGAACGGGTCGCCGACTGCGTGATCGACACCCGTCACCGCCTCACCGGCGCGCAGGTGGAGTACCTGTGACCCGTTCGCGCCAAGCGACCGCACGCGGTGTGCCCGCGTCCGCCGGTACGCGACAATTGCGGGTCGTCCTCGTGCTCAAGACCAACCAGGGAGCCATGTGGACGATCCCGCACGTCGATGCGCTGACCGCGCGCGGACATCGGGTCGTGGCGGTGCTGCCGCCGGGTGACGGCCGACTGCGCACCGAGTTCACCCGGCGCGGTGTGCCCGTGGTGGACAGCCCTTTCGACTTCCGCTTCCGACCCTCGATCCGCACCCTCACCGGCCTCGTGGAGCTGCGCCGCCGGCTCCGTGAGCTGGCGCCGGACGTGGTGCACTACCACCTCTACGCGTCCGCGCTGGCGGCCCGCCTCGCCTCCACGGGGCTGAGCGCGGCGCGCGTGCACATGGTCGCGGGCCCCCTCCACATGGAGTCCGGGGTCATCCGGGCCGTCGAACGGCTCCTGGTGCGCCTGGACACCGTCACGATCAGCGGCAGCGAGTTCACCGGCCGGCGTTACCGGGAACTCGGCCGCGCGGCCGAGCAGACGCCGGTGATCCCCTACGGTGTCGACACCAGGCAGTTCCGGCCGATGAGCGGCACCGATCGCACCACGGTGCGCGCGGCGATCGATGCCGGCGCCTACGACTTCGTGGTGATCATGGTCGCCTTGGTGTACGCGCCCAAGAGGGTCCTCCACGCGGGGCGCGGCATCAAGGGCCACGACGTGCTCCTGAAGGCGTGGCAGCGGTTCCGCGCGACCCACCCGAACAGCCACCTGTTGCTCGTCGGCGGCGGGTTCGACGAAGCGGGCGAACGACACCGCCGGGAACTGATCGCGCGGTTCCGGGTCGACGGCGACGATTCCGTGACGTGGCTGGGCACCGTCGAGGACGTGCGGCCGTACTACGCCGCCGCGGACCTCAGCGTGTCACCATCGTTGTCGGACAACCACGGCGCCGCACTGGAGGCCGGCGCGATGGGCCTCCCCAGCGTGGTCAGCGATGTCGGGGCGCTGCCGGAAGCCGTCGACACCCGGTCGTGCTGGATCGTGCCGCCGGACGACCCCGATGCCCTGGCCGCCGCTCTGGACGACGCGTACACCGAGCACGCGGCCGGCAGGTTGCGCGATCGCGGTGACCACGTGCGCGAACACGTGCTTCGCCGCTTCGACAGCGCACGCGCGGCGGTCGCGGTCGCTGACGTCATCGAGGACGCCGCGGGTGTGGCTGTCCGGCGTTCCGCCACAGGTGGTGAGGCAGGTGGTCGACGCGTCAGCCTGTTCCTCGACGCGCGGTTCGGGCGCGGCCGCGACGGGCGGTGGGCGGCCAGTGAGTTCGTCAGCGGGCGCGAGGCTTGGGCGAGGTACACCGCAGGCGGTGACCGGTTGCGGATCGTCGCCCGGGCGGGCGGCGAACCCGGCGGCGCGGGGTGCCCGGTGGAAGGGAACGGGACCACGGTGCGGCCGTTGCCGGACTACCGCGGCGCCGCCGGGTTCGTGCGCGCGCTGCCGCGGTTGGTGCCCGCCGTGACCCGCGAGGTCGCCGATGCGGAAGTGGTCGTCCTGCGGATGCCCGGTGCGATCGGGTCCGTCGCCGCGCTGGTGTGCATGGCGCTGCGCCGCAGCTATGCGGTCGAGGTGGTCGGCGACCCGTACGACGTGCTGGCCTCGGGGACGCTCGGGCGGGCGGGCCGGGCCGCGGCGCGGTCGGCACGGGCGCAGATGCGGTGGGTCGTGCGCGGCGCGTCGGCGGTGCGGTACGTCACCCAAACCACGTTGCAGCAGCGCTATCCCGCCGCTGCGGGGGCGCGGACGATCGGACTGGCCGGCGTCGTCATCAGGTCCGAGTCGCTCGTCGAGTCCCCCCGCGTGTGGTCGCCGTCGTCGTTCGACGTCATCGCCGTGGGCAGCCATGAACAGCACTACAAGGGGCACGATGTGCTTCTCCGAGCGCTGCACCGGCTGACGGGCGAAGGGCTCGACGTGCGGGCGGTCGTGGTGGGCGGAGGCAGGCAACACGGCGAACTGGTCGACCTCGCGTCGTCGCTCGGCTTGGCCGAGCGCGTGCGTTTCACCGGCACGGTCCACGACCGGCGGTCCGTCATCGAGTTGCTGGACGCCGCGAACCTGTTCGTGATGCCGTCCCGCACCGAAGGGCTGCCCCGGGCGCTGGTCGAGGCGATGGCCCGTGCGCTGCCCGCCGTGGGGACGAGGGTGGGCGGGATCCCGGAACTGCTCGACCCCCGTTGCCTCGTGGACGCCGACGACCACGAGGCGCTGGCCCGGGTCATGCGGTGGCTGCTGACCGATGCGCAGGCGTGGGAATGCCAGTCGCGCCGCAACCTCGATCTCGCCCGCACCTTCGAGTCGTCGCTGCTGGACGAGCAGTTCTCGGCGTGGCTCGCGCAGGTGCGCGGAGCACGACAGGGGAGGGCCACGTGAGCGACGGCGCCACTCCGGTCGAGGTGGTCCACGTCCTCGGCACACTCGATCGCGGTGGCGTCGAGACGATCGCGCTGAGGCAGTGCCGCACCATTCCGCCCGACCAGGCCCGCCTGACTTTCGTGACCCTCGGGGAGCGCGAAGGTCTGCTCGCCACGCAGTTCGAAGCGGCGGGGGCGCGGATCCACCGGTGCCCGTTGAGTCCTAAGTGGACGTTCCCTTTCCGGTTGTGGCGTCTGCTGCGCGCGCTGAGGCCGGACGTGGTCGAGTCGCATGTGAGTCTCGTGAGCGGTCTCGTGCTCACCGTCGCGGCGTTCGCCGGTGTCGACGTGCGGATAGCCCAAATGAGAAGCGAAGGCGATGGACGCCCCGACACCATGGCGTGCCGCGCACGGCGCGCTGTACTGCGCGCGTTGTTGCGCCGGGCGGCCACCAGTGTGTTCGGTGTCACCCGAGCGGCACTGGCCTTCGCCGCACCGCCCGAGGGCGACGCCCGGTTCAGCGTGGTGCCGAACAAGGTCGACGTCGACCGGTTCGCCTCAGTGTGCCGGACGTCCCGGGGCGCGGACGGCGGTCCGGTGATGATGACCCACGTCGGACGCGCTTCGCCGGAGAAGAACCGCGCGTTCCTGCTGGAGGTGCACGCCGAGGCGCGACGGCTGCACCCCGACGTCGGTCTGACCTTCGTCGGACCCGGTGGCACAGCCGACCTGGAGGCGGTCTCGCCGACGGTCGCGTCGGACAGGTCGGTGCACCTGATCGGCCACACCGATCGGGTGGAGGACGTGCTCGCGGCGACCGATGTGCTGTTGCTGCCGTCGCGCCGGGAGGGGCTGCCCAACGTCGTCCTGGAAGCCCTGGCCGCGGGCGTGCCCGTGCTCGCGTCCGACCTGCCAGGGTTGCGCGAACTCGCGACGCAGTTGTGCGGGATCACCGTGCTGCCGCTGGAGGCCGGACCGCTGGTGTGGGCGTACAGCGCGCTGGCCTTGGCGGAGACGCCGGACTGCGAGCGCGCGCTGATCAGTGAGGGCGTCCGCTTCTCCCCGTTCGCGATCTCCTCGGACGACCAGTGGTGGAGGACTGTGTGGACCGCACGCCAACCGCATGGAGGTCTCCGATGAGCCGGCTCGCCATCGACGGCGGGACGCCGGTGCGGACCGCGCCCGTGCCACCGTGGCCGTACTTCGACGAGGACGACCTCGACACCGCACGGGCGGTGCTGGCCTCGGGCCGGGTCAACTACTGGACCGGCGACCACGGCAGAGCTTTCGAAGCCGAGCTCGCCGCCGCCGTGGGGACCCGCCACGCCGTCGCCCTGTCCAACGGCACCGTGGCACTCGAACTGGCGCTGCGGGCCATCGGGGTCGGCCGCGGCGACGACGTGATCGTCCCCGCCGCCACCTTCATCGCGACCGCCTCCGCCGTCGTCTCATGCGGAGCGCGCCCCGTCGTCGTGGACGTGGACCCCGTCAGCGGGTGCCTCACCGCGGACACCGTCGAGGCGGCGATCACCGACCGCGCCGCCGCGATCGTCGTGGTACACCTGGCCGGGCACCCGGCCGACGTCGATCCCGTCCTCGAACTCGCTCGACACCACGACCTGCGGGTCGTGGAGGACTGCGCCCAGGCGCACGGAGCCGTCCACCGGGGACGTCCGGTGGGCAGCCTCGGCGACATCGCCTCTTGGTCGTTCTGCCAGGACAAGATCCTCACCACGGCCGGTGAAGGAGGGGCGGTCACGACGTCGGACGACGAGCTGTGGCGCCGGTGCTGGGAGTTGAAGGACCACGGCAAGAGCTGGTCGGCCGTCCACCGGATCGACCACGCGTCCGGGTTCCGCTGGCTGCACGAGAAGTTCGGCACGAACGCCCGCATGACCGAGCTGCAGGCCGCGATCGGACGCAACCACCTGCGCAAGCTCGACGGCTGGGTGGGACAACGCCGAGCCAACGCGGCGGTGTTGCGGGAGGTGTTGCGCGGCCAACCCGCGGTCGAGCTCACCGAGCCACCCGCGGGTGTCGAGCACGCCTACTACAGGTTCCCTGTGCGCCTGCGCATCGAACGCCTCGCCGCCGGGTGGACCAGGGACCGGGTCGTCGACGCCGTCCGCGCGGAAGGCGTCCCCTGCCGGCAAGGCGGGTGCACCGAGATCTACCGCGAACGCGCTTTCGACGCCGTACCCGGAACACCGAGCAAGCTACCCGTGGCGGCACGGCTCGGGCGGACATCACTGGAGTTGCTCGTCCACCCGACGCTCGGATCCGCGGACATGGTCGACACGGCGACCGCGCTGACCAAGGTGCTGGGGGAGGCGACGGCATGACCGGTCCTTCCCGTTCCCGGGGGACCGACATCTCCCGTGATCGCGTCCGACGGGCACTCGACATCGTGCTCGCGGTGGCCTTCCTGGTGGCTCTCGCGCCGGTGATCGCCGTGGTCGCCGGGCTGGTCCGTTGGCGGCTCGGCTCGCCAGTGCTGTTCCGCCAACGCCGCTGCGGGCTGCACGGGAAGGAGTTCACCATCCTCAAGTTCCGCACCATGCGCGAACCGGACCGACCCGGCCAGCCCGACTGCCAACGCGAGACCCGGCTGGGGAGCGCGCTGCGCCGCATGAGCCTGGACGAACTGCCCCAGCTGGTGAACGTCCTGCGCGGCGAGATGAGCATCATCGGCCCAAGGCCGACCCTGCCCGAGCAGGTGCGCCACTACAGCCCCCGCCAAAGGGGACGCCTCGTGGTGCGCCCCGGCCTCACCGGTTGGGCCCAGGTGTGCGGCCGCAACGCGCTGAGCTGGCCCGAGCGCATCGAACTCGACCTGTGGTACATCGAGAACCGGAGCTGGCGAGTCGATCTCCGCATCGTCCTGCGCACCATCGGCCACCTCGTCCGGCCGCGCGGCATCGTCGGTGCGGGCGGAACCAACCCCGGCTTCCCGATCCCTCCCCAACCTTGAACGGAGTCGCATGGCGCATAAAGGGGCAGCTGTCTACGTCGTCGGTGCGGGTGGTGCGGGCCGCGAAGCGCTGGACATCTGCATGGCACTCGGTCGCGAGGTCATCGCGTTCCTCGACGATTCCGCCGCGGGGCAGGTCGTGCGCGGCCACGACGTGCGCAGGCCGGGCGACGCGGTGTCCGGCGCGGCGTACGTCGTGGCGATCGCCTCCCCCACGGCGCGGGTGCGGCTCTCGCGACTGCTGGACGCGCGCGGGTTGCGGCCGACCAATCTCGTCCACCCCCGAGCGGTGGTCTGCCCGGAGACCACCATCGGTCCGGGCGCGATCGTCCAGGCCAACGTGATGGTGTCGAGCGGCGTCACCATCGGCTCCCACTGCCAGGTGCACTACAACGCGACGGTGGGGCACGACACCACGCTCGCGGACCACGTGACGGTCATGCCCGGTGCCAACGTCGCCGGGAACGTCACCCTGGCGGAAGGTGCCGTAGTGGGTTCCGGTGCCGTCGTACTGCAAGGCCGCACGGTCGGCGTGGGCGCCGTGGTGGGTGCGGGGGCCGTGGTGACTCGCGATGTGCCGGGCGAGGTGGTCGTGATCGGCTCACCCGCCGCGCCGCTGGCCGCCCGCGTCCGCTAGCGCGGCCAGGCCCTGCTCCACCCCGAATCGACCACCACGTCGCAATGCGCACCTCATCGCAGGAACGATCACGGAGTAACCACATGTCGGTATGCGCCTCTGCCGTTGAGGCCACGGACGGGTACAAGAGGTTCGGTTGACCACACAAGGCATGACGGTCGTGTTGATCAACCTCGCCATTTCGCTGGCCGTCCTTGTCCGCCTCTACCTGCGAGGCGGGACGCGGAACGTCCTGGTGAGCGTCGCCGCCGTCTTCGTGTTCTTCTCGTTCGGCCCGTTGATCAACCTCGTCGTGGGCACCTCCGTGTACGAGGGAATCGTGACGGAGCAGATCCCGAGAGCGTCGACCGGGTTCGCGCTCGCCCTCGTCGCGATGGCGATCGGGGACCTGGTCGCGCCGCAACGACGGACGTTCGACAAGGCGCGGCTCGCGCGGCCCGCGAAGGCGTACGAACTGCTGCCCGTGGTGTTGGCGGGCCTGGCCGTGTACGCCCTCTTCGTCGTGGTCAGCAAGGGCCCGGACATGATCGACCTCGACAAGTTGGAGCGGCTGGCGCTGGCGGGCCCGTGGCACGGGGGCTACCTGTTGCTGGAGGCTTTCGCCCTGTCGATGTACTTCATCGCCAAGAGGACCCGGCTGACACGTAACGTCTACTGGGTGAACGCCGGGCTGTACCTCGCGTACTGCCTGGCGACGGCTGAGCGCGATTTCATCTTCATCTTCTTCAGCCTGCTGATTCAGGCCCAATTGCTGAAGAACCGCGCCGGATCGACGCGGATCGTGCTCGCCGGCGTGGGGTTCTTCGTCCTGGCCTCTTTTCTGGCGGCAGCTCGCCAGTCCCAGGACGTCAGCATGGAACAAGCGCTCAACCAGGGGTCCATCACATTTGTCGACACCTTCGTCATGAATATCGTGCCACATTACGTGCCGTATTACAGTGGTGCGACCTATCTCGACAACCTGCTCGGTGTCCTGCCGAGTTGGCTGAGCGTGAAGAGCGCGCCGTCCCTCGGCGAGTGGCTGGTCAGCCTGCACGCGCCCGGATCGGGCGGGGGTTACGGCTTTTCGCTCACCGGGGAGGCGTACCTCAACTTCGGGCTGCCCGCGATCCCGGTGGTGTTCTTCCTGATCACACTCGTGCACCGGTTCATCGTCAACCGGTCGGATCGTTCCGACTGGTGGACCTACCTCAACGTGCTGTTCGTGGCGACGCTCATGTACTCGTTGCGCGGGGACAGTCTCCAACTCATGAAGGTGATCGCTTATGGGGCGGCGTTCTTCGCCGTCTGTCATCTGCTGTCGAGTTCGCGCACCTCGGGGTCTCCGCCGGATTCGGATCGGTTCACTGCCGCCTACGGCGAGGTGTCCACCGACAAGCACGACAGGTCAAGGGAAGATGGAGATCGGGTGATCGCCCGCCGAACCTGGAATCTGTCCGAGCGGCGTGAACGTTGCCGCACTCGCGTCCAGGGCGTCGGCAGTTCCTCGCCAGGCCGTGTCCGGACGGGCGGTTCGGTGTCGGCGGCCGGGTGCGACGCGGGCCCGGGGGACAGCGGATGACGGTTGGTGTCACACCGGAGGCCGAGCCACCTCGGTCGGATGGCCGCGCCCGACGTGGCGGGTCTCGCGTTGCGCCGGGTCATCGTCAGGTCGCGGCGGTTCGACGATCGGACCGGCCCGGGCGGTCGATGTCCGGCGGTTGTGGTGGGCCGGATGGCTGAGCGTCGCCACCAGCGCGGTGGTCCCCCGGATGCGCGGGCAACGAACAGGGATCAGGGATGTGGGAGCGTGGGCGTCGCGGCGTTCGTCAGGCGGCGTTTCCGGCGCGGGAACCCGATGACCGCACCAAACGGGTTGCCGGACGTCGGGGGCTCCCGGTGGCGGGTCAACATCGGCTACCTGACCGGCGCCGGCGTGCTCCGACTCGTGTCCAACGCCGCCGCCGCGATGGTGGCCACGTGCGTCCTCGGAGCGGCGCAGCGAGGCGTGATGGTGCTGGGGACGACGATCGCGGCGGTCGTCGCGCTGGTCGCCGGCTTCGGTGCCAGGATGGCGTTCCGACTGCTCCTGCCGGCCGCCACCGGCGCCGGCAGGCACCGGCTCGTGTCCGCGTACAGCTGGTGGACGATCGGTGCCGCCTGCCTCGCGGCGGTGGCCGCGGCGGCGGTGTCCGCGATCTCCGCGACGGTCGTCGATCCCGCGCTCGCCGATTTCGGCTTCCTCGCCGCGGTCGGCGTGTTCACCGCGGCGCAGGTCGTCAACTTCCAGACCATCGACGGTTGGTACGCCGACGGCGGCTTCCGGCGCGCGGCCGGCTTCGGGGCCGTCATGACGGCAGGCGGGCTGGCCGGACTCCTCGCCGCCGCGGTGGCGTGGCCCACCGGGGCGGCGCTGCTCGGTGCCCAGGGTGCCGGTGTGCTCGTCACCTGGATCTTCCTGGCCCCCAAGTGCCGGGCGGCGACGCTGCTGTCCCTGTCGCGGCCCCGGTTCCACGAAATCCGCGCGCTTGCCGTCACCGGCCTGCCGACCCTCGGGTTCGGCCTGGGCATGGCCATCGCCCTGCGCGCGGACCGGTACGTCCTGGGCGCCACGGTCGACGCCGCCGCGGTCGGTGTGTTCGCGCTCGCGGCGAGCCTGGCCGAGATACCCCGCCTGTTCCCGCATGCGATGGGGCAGCTGTTCATGCGCGATGTCAGGCTGCGGAACAGACGTGGCCAAATGGCCCCGTGGTTGCTGCTGTCCGTGCTGGTGACGGCTGCTGCCAACCTCGTCGTCGTGCTGGCGGGGTGGTTGTGGATCGTGCCGGTCTTCGGCCCGGAGTTCGCCGCCGCGCGGGACCTGCTGCTGATCCTCGCCGTCGCTGAACTGTGCTTCGCGCCGTACGAAGTCGCCAGTCTCGGCCTGCTCGGCGGCGGGTGGACCAAGGCCGCCGGCGCGTTCGGCCTGGTGAGTTGCGTCGCCTCGGTGGGGTGTCACCTGCTGTCGGCGAACCTGGCCGGCGCCACCGGCGTGGCGGTCGGGACGGTGTTCCTCTACACAGGACTGTCGTTCGCATCCTGGATCCTCTTGCGCCGCCGAGTGCTGCGGCAGGTCGAGTCCCCGAGTCGACGGCCCGGTTGTTCCGGCGAAGCCGCCAAGTGACCCGATGGGAAGAAGGAACTCCAGGTGCCCGGATGCCGTTGCCGAACCGTGCTCGCCGTCCGTGCCCTGAGACGTCGTCGCGGCAACCCCCACGACGCGCCCGAGAGAGCCGCGTAGACGACCGATCCCACGGCCACGCCGGTCGTCCGCGGCGAACACCGCTGGCGACCGAACACCACGCGAAGGCCGACATGATCCGAGGACGGTCGTCGCCGCGCGCGACGCAGGGGTACCGCCGGAAGGCGGGGCCGACGCCGAGACCACCGACCGCGGAACACGCGCTACCGATCGTCGCGCCGATGACCATGAGCCCGCAGTGCGCACTTGTCGCCGGACAGGTCAGCGTGGTCGAGGTCGCTGGGCGTTCGGCCGGCGCCGAGGTGACGGCGATGTCGAGTTCCTCGTCCATGTACGACCTCGGCCTGCCCCGCGCCTGCACGGGGAGCGTGCGGGGAACACCAGCGCCCCGGAACGGATGGCCTCGCGGACCTTCTGCTTCCAGTGGTCGCCTGTTCGGGGACCGGGCGCGCTGGATCACGAACGTCCCACCCGGCTTTCCCTTCCTTGCAGTCCGTCACCAACACAGGAGCTTTCGGGGGACACGACATCGTCCCTGGTAGCTGATTGCGCGCCTGAGTGACCCGAAGAATGGGTACCCATATTTGGGGATGGTCGTCCTCTGGACGAGCGGTTTGGTGCTCGTCCGGGTCGGTGAACCTTACGCGCCGACCGCCGCTGCTGTTAAATACACGTCGGACATGCCCCATAAAAGTGCGGCAAGCGTCGCCGTCCGGCGATGTCGGTCAAGTGCAGTCAAACGATAGGACGGGTGTTCCATGAAGAGGTTCACGCCTTTTGTCGCCACGCTCGGCCTGGTGGCAGCCCTGACCACCGGAAGCGGCGCAGTGGCGGCGGCGGCCGGCAAGTACAGTTGCTCAAACGGTGTCAACAACGTCGTGTCCTGCAACGACATCATTGACAAAGTCGTTGTGAAGATCACCGGCAAGCGGTCTCTGATTCATCAGGAGATCGTCGTCCTCAAGAACAACCTCAACAACGCCGGGGTCGACGCGGCGGTCATCAAGAACGTCGTCGTGGTGACGTACCAGTCCTTCAACCCCGCCATCAACATCAGCGTGGGCGACGTCCAGGTCTGTGTCGCCTCGGTGTGCGGCTGAGTTCCGCGACACCCGCCACCTCACGGCACCTCGGCTCCACTGGGCCGATCGGTCGGTACTCGTGTCGAACCTGGGCCGGGCTCGGTCATGGTGGCGATGAGGGAAGCAGCCGCACGGGGTTCTCGGTTCGGAGAAATTCCTGTCGACCTGCGCCGCCGGCGCCGCCGGTTCGTGGCGCCACCCGCCCACGACGGGTACGAGCCGACTCCAGCCGGCGAACCCGATCAGGTGAGGTGAGGTGAGGTGAGTCTGGCGGCGCCTACGGTCTCGGCCATCGCCCGCCCCGACGCGGTGCGGGCCACCCTCGATGATTCGGCGTCGCCGGCCAGGAACAGGTGAGCGGCCAGGGGACATCAGGTGGCGCGGCCGTCATGGAAGTCGCCGACCCTGCATCGGGTCACCGGGAGATCTTGCGGCTGCCAGACGTAGCCGTTTCACCACGAAAGACGTTCTTTCGTCCCGCATGAGAGGAATGTGCACCATGCTGCTGTCGAGGTTGGCCGGCGCCGCTGTTCTCGCGGCAAGTGCGACACTGCCCATCGTCGGAGTTGCCAACGCGCTCGGCGATCGCGACTGCGAGAGCTTCAGCAACCAAGCCGAGGCGCAGCGGTTCTTCGAGTCCGCCCCGCGCGACCTCCACGGGCTCGACGCGGACAACGACGGCATCGCTTGCGAGCACCTTCCGGCACCCAGTCATGTCCCGACACCCAATCACACCCATGTCCACGAGCCGCCCGTTGGCTGGATCGACACAGGTGACGGCTCCACCGTCGACGTCCCGACCGATGACGACTCGGGTACCCTGCCGCTCTTCCTCGGGCTGGCCGGGTTCGGTGCCGCAGCGGCTGCTGTCGCGGCCCGGCGTGCACGTAGGACCAGCTAGCGCCATGCGCTACCGCTCGCGCCGCCATGCCCGCCGGGCAGCAGCCCGTGTACTGGTGGGGATGGCGGCGGTGCTGTGCCTGGCGGTTCTGACGGACACCGACACCGTCCACCAGGCCGACCCCGGCCACCCAGCCGACCCGGCCGGAACGGTCTTCGCGCCCACGCCGAACGCACCGCGGAACCCACCGCGGAAGGTGGTGCTCGGCGCATCTCGCCCGACGAGGCTGACCATCCCGGCGATCGGCGTCGACGCCGCCGGCATCACCGATCTGGGGCTGCGCGCCGACCGCACCCTGGAAGTCCCGACCGATGCCGAAACCGTTGGCTGGTACACCAACTCGCCGACTCCGGGAGAGAGCGGGCCCGCCCTGCTCGCGGCACACCTCGATTGGCAGGGCCGGAAAGGCAAGTTCTACGATCTGCGCAAGGTGAGGCCCGGCGATCAGGTGGTGGTGGAACGGGCGGACGGCTGGGCCGCGTCGTTCACGGTCCGGCGGGTCGAGCAGCACCCGAAGGACCGTTTCCCCACGCAAGCGGTGTACGGCCATGTCGAGAGCCCCGAGCTGCGGCTCGTCACCTGCGGTGGGCGATTCGACCGGGAAGCGGGAGGCTATCGGGACAACATCGTGGTCTATGCGGAGATGACGGGCAGCCGGCACCGCGACGGCAGAGTGGCGTAGCCGTTCGCCGGCGGTGGCAGCCCTGCTGCTGCTCACGTTCTGAGTGGGGGGAAGCGTGTCGCGCGGCCCGCTGGTGCCGGTGGCGGTCCTGGGCCGCCGCAGCGTCGGCGGGGGCGGCTTCGCGGGTCCGCGGGGGTTCGTCACCGGGGGCCTCGCGGGTGTTCCTGTCGGCCCTGTACCTGCACAAGGTGCTGGGCTTCACGCCGCCGGGGGCGGGCTGACGGCGGGCCGCATCGGCTGCGGGGGGAGGCGACCGGAGGTCGGCGACAACCGGGCGACGGCCGTGCGCCCGGTTGTCGCCGACCTCCAGCTCGCCGGTCAGCCCTCGGAGAAGTCGCTCGTTCCGCCCGAGTGCGTGCACTTCCACCGGGGGAACCCGTAGCGCTGTCCGTTGTGCACGCCGGAGATGTTGTAGTACTCGCCGACCTCCGGTTGATCGCCCACCGTGAACTCACCGGCGGAGAACATGAAGAAGGACGACATCGTTCCGGTACCGCCGATCAGGGATCCCCGGCCGCCCTGGATCGGCACCACGTTCACATCCGTGTACCGGCCTTCGGGACTCGTCATCGTCGACGTCCTTTCCGCGGCGAGCCGCTACCGCGTCGTCGCGAGGCGCCGGCGACCGGCGTCGATCACCTGCTTGTACTTCAGCGCGCTGGACTTGCTCGTCTGGTCCACCGTCCATGAGTTGTCCTCGTGAAGGGTCGCGGTCATCGAGTAGACGTTCGGCGGGAAGTGGATCTCCACCGGGTTGGTGATGGATTGGACGTCCAAAACCTCGCCCTGCTGGTAGGTGCCCGCCGTCAGCCAGTACGTCGGGTGGGGGGTGAAGCTGAGGTGGATGTTCGGCTGCGCCTGGGTGGCGAACGTGCCGGAACCGGACATGCCGATGCCGACCGATGCCTCCTTCAGCGGGATGGTCGCGTTTTCGTCGATGTAGAGCGTGCCGCGCTGGGCGTTGGCCGTGGGCGTCGACGTGAACGTGTACGCGCCTTCCGAGGGGTGGGAGAACCCGATCTGGTTACCGGCCTTGCGCTCGCTCGCCACGCCGATGATGCTCGGGTCCGCCGGCCAGATCTGCGAGGCGTCGAAGAAGACACCCGGCTTCAGCTGTCCGGTCTCGGACCAGATGAACGAGTAGTCGATGGTCCATCGGAACACCACGGTCGTGGTCGGGTATGCGGGCTTGGTGAACCACGCGAGGGACATGACGTTCGGTGCGCCGATGTTGGGGTCTTGCTGGTACACACACATGTCCGTGAGGTTGGTCGAGTCGTTGACCACGCGGAGCGTGTATTGCGTGCCGGCCATTGATGGCTCGCTCTCTCTGTGTGTATCGAGTCGATTGTCCGATGTTCCACAATCATGCGAACAGTCGCATGGGGTTGTTCGGGGGCGACGCGAGGCTTGCCGTAACTCATCGGAAACGCGTCGGACCCCGAACCACACTCTGCACCAGTTGTGGCGAACACGACAGCAAGAGCACTCGTTCGAGTGCCGCGCCACGGTGCGTGACAGCTATTCGGTTCAACGGCCCGGTGGCTAAAAAGCGTGGCCGGAACCACCCGTCGGAAAACAGTCGGTCGCGAAGTGTGGACGGCAAACCCCCAAAAAATGGGGATGGGGGTGCCCGACGGGGCGCACGACCCGGCCCGTGCCGCCGTCGTGGCCGCGACGCCGGGTGACCGCTGCCCGTGCGCTCCGCGGGCCGCGACGGGTCGCGCCTGGTCAGGGAAGGGTCGTGGTGCGCCGACGGTCCCGGTGTGCGTCCGGTGGCGCCGCCAAGCGATGAGGCGCGGGGGACGACTTCTCGGCGGCGACGCGGGCCGCACGGCGGTGGCCGTCACAAGATTGTGCTAGTCAATGTTGTTGATAGCGCTTCCGTGCGCGGAATCGGCCGTCAGGGTGGGCGATTGGTGTGCCGATCGTCCGGTGGTCGTGATTTTCCCGGCCCGCTGTTCACCGTTTCGGGCGAAATGGCAACCCCGGCTCTTCCAGGGCATTGTCCAACTGCCTTGCGGGCGGCAGACTCCGTACGCGGCCACGTCGACCGTGGTCCGCTGGTACGTCCAGCGTCGAGGGGCTCCTGGTTGAGAGGTGAGGTCCCCGGGCTCGCACATCCCGAACATGCGCCGGCCGCGCGGGCGGAGGTGCACGACTTTTTCGGCACCGGGGTGCGCCCTGGTGCGCTCTTCGCCACCGGGTGATTCGCCCGGGGCGGATCGGCGGCATTGTCACCACATCGGACGTGACTTGTCGCGGGACGTCTGTTTCCGTTGTGCAATCGGTCAAAGGGGAGTGGTATGCGTTCATCGGGAAGACTTGTGCGGATGTCGGTGTCGGCGATCGTCGCCACCGCGGCGTCTGTGTCGTTGTCCGTGCCGTCGGCACTGGCCGACTCGTCGCGTGAGAGGTTCCCGCTGGTCGAGGTGGTCAGCGCCATGAACCACAAGTGTCTCGACGTGCTGGGGTTCAACCCGGACAACGGCGCGCGGGTCGGCGTGTGGGACTGCTGGGGTGGGGCCAACCAGACGTGGTACTGGGACGGTGGGCAGATCCGCAGCTTCATGAACCACAAGTGCCTCGACGTGCTGGGGTTCAACCCGGACAACGGCGCGCGGGTCGGCATGTGGGACTGCTGGGGCGGCGCCAACCAGATGTGGTACCGGGACGGTGGGCAGATCCGCAGCTCCATGAACCACAAGTGCCTCGACTTGCTGCGGTTCAACCCGCACAACGGCGCGCGGGTCGGCATGTGGGACTGCCGGGGCGGCGCCAACCAGCTCTGGCGGCAATTCCAGGTGCACGCCGCGGAAGCGGCACCGGGCTCGATCCGGTGACACCGCGCGCAGTGCCGAACCGGAACGGCGTGGGTCGCTGTCGGCCGAGCCGGCCGGTCAGTCCTTTGTGGATGATAGGAGTGGGAAGACGTGCTCAAGCTCTTCACCGCCACCTTCGCCGGGGCGGTCCTCTCGGTCCTGTTCGCGACTCCCGGCGCGGCCGTGGCGCCACCGCCGGACCGGTCCGAGCTCAAACTCACCGTCAGCCGCTCGGGCGGCGGCACCACCGCGGGACGAGACCGTTCAGCGGTGTTGAAGTGCCATCCGCCACGAGGGAGCCATCCCCAGAAGGTCAAGGCGTGCCAAGAGTTGAATGAGCGGGGAGGGCGCCTGGCGCAAGACCCGCGCGACGTGATCTGCACGATGGAGTACGCCCCTGTCACCGCCGCGGCGGTGGGCACGTGGCGTGGCAAGCCGGTCAGGTTCAAGGAGACCTACGTCAACAACTGCTCGATGCTGGCGCACACCGGCGTGGTCTTCCAGTTCTGATCCCGGCGTCCCGGCTCGTTCTTCGCCACGGGCGATCGAACACCGGGCCCGGAGCTCTTCCCGGGTCGTGACGACCTCGCACCGGCAGTCCACAAAGGACTGCCGGTGTCCCGTGCGGTGGGTCTGCGCCGGCCGGTCGACCGCTGACCGTCACCGGCCTCACCGGCAACGCGCCGGGCACCGGAGCCCCGGACAAGGGCCACGTCGGCGGGTGGCAGCTCACCCCGGTCGTCGGGCCGACGGTCCACCCGCATTCATGTGTTTCGGGTACGACGATTGCGGTCGGTGTTTTTCCCCGATGTCGTCGGCGTGGTCAATATTGGGGACTGGAACTGCCGTTCGGGGCGGCGTTATTGCTAGCCTCGGCCAGGTTGCATCCGGACAGAGGTCGAGAGGGTCCGCCGCCAATGGCACGGAAGCTGTACGTCCAACTGGTCGACGACCTCGACGGCAGGCCCGCCGCGGATGGTCAAACCGTCAGTTTCGGCCTCGACGGCGTGCATTACGAGATCGATCTGTGCCCGGAGAACGCGGCCGAGCTCCGTGAGCGCCTGTCGACTTTCATCATGCACGCGCGAAGGGTCGGCAAACTGGTCGACTGGGACGAGCCGAGCCGAATCCGCCGGTCTGCCCGGGGCAGTGGGAAACGGGCCCGGTTCCAGGAGATCAGGGAGTGGGCTTGGCGCAACGGATTGGTCGTGGGCACTCGCGGCCGTATCGCACCGGGCATCGTCGCGGCGTTCGAGGCCGCGCATCGTCGAGCGTGACGGGGAGCCGACCATGGCGACGGGCGAGACGGCCGGTCCGGCGGTGTGCGGTGCGTCAACCACGGTGCCTGGCCGCGAGGAGGTGCGCGGTGGCGGTCAGTTCGGCCACGATGACAGCCGCCGGCGCGTACAGCGTCTTGTCGTGCCAGCGGGGTGGGTGGTCGTGCGCCCCGTCGCCCGTGCGGTCGAGCAGGTAGGAGTTCGCGCGGTCGAGCGCCTCGGCTCGGGGTTGTCGGGCGTTCAAGAGGATCTGCGCCCCGTACGCGGTTTCTTCGGCGGTGGGACCCCAGACACCCCAGGACCCGTCGGGCTGTTGGGCGGACGTGGCCCACGCGGCGGCGCGGCGCACCGCGGCGACGGCCACGGGGTCGGCGGAGCGGGCCAGGGCCCTGGTGACGCGACTGGTCGCGTACAGCGGGGAGGCGTGCCACTTGTCGGTCCACCAACCTTCGGGGTGCTGCCGCTCCACCAGCCAGCGGGCGAGGCGGGTGGCGTTGTCGGCTTGCTCCGGGTGCCGGGGCAGGCAGGTGGTCAGGGCGATGAGGACGTGCGCGTTGGTGGTGACCGAGGCGGTGTCCTCGTCGACGTAGCAGGAGTAGTTGTCGCCGGTGTGGAACGGGGCCAGCAGGTCGGGGCCGTGGTGCCCGCCGAGTTCGACGGCCAGGTGCACCGCGATGGCGGTGTCGTCGGCGTCCGGGTCAAGGCCGGGCGCGCCGCGGACGCCGCAGGGCTCGACCAGCGCGGCCAACCACTTGCGCGCGACGTCCCTCGCGCCGGTCAGCAGGCCGGCGTGGTGCAGGGCGGCCAGCACCCACAGCCGTTCGAACGCCGCCAACGGCGCCGTCTCCGGGAACCGGCCGCGGTAGTGGCGGCTCACGGCGCGCAGTGCCTCGGCCGCCGCGTCGCGGTCGGCGTCGGCGGGCGTGGTGGCCAGCCAGGCCGCGGTCGCCGCCGGGGAACCGCCCAGCAGTCCTGAGGGGGCCGGCAGGAGTCGCGGTGGGCACAGCGGGGCGAGCACTTCGAAGCAGTGGTGGAACTTGGTGCGCAGGCTGGGCATGTCCGCGATCCTGCGGGCGATGTGCCCGGCGGCGTCGGCGCGCAGCCCGTGGATCACGCCGAGTCGAGGACCGGTTGGGCGGCCGGTGGTGCCCAGCATCCGGTTGATCGACGCCATGAGCAGCGGCACGAGCAGTTCGATGGCGGCGGTGTCGGGGTGCGGGCCGTCGCCGGGCAGTGCCGCCAGGGCGGCCAGTCCGCGGTCGACCGCCCGGGTGAGCCGAAGGGCGGTGTCGGGGGTCAGGGTGTCGCGGTGGTGGACCAGCCGGTCGAGGAACGCCGCGACCACGCTCAGGCTGGGCAGCGTCCGGTAGGGCAACGGGCCTTCGCCCCACAGCCCGTCGGGTCCTTGACGGGACAGCAGCCAGTCGGCGCGCACCGCGTCGTCGGGCAGGTGCGGAGCCCACTGGTGCACGCGGGCGGTCTCGTAGACCGAGGGGCTGATGCGTCCCCAGTCGTCCTGGGCGACACCGTTCATGAGGTGAGACATCGTGCGGGCGGCAAGTTCGTCGGGACTCCTCAACATCGCCTCCTCCGGACAGAGGGCGCCGCTGCCCCTCCAGTCGGCAGTCGTGCACGCAACGATCGTCCACGCGACGATCGAGTACCCAACCACAGTGTCGTGCCCGTCGCATACCGGTCTTCGGCCGTCTCCGGCGCGCGGGCGCACGGCGACGGTCTGCTCGGCGGACACCTCGTTGCGGTGTCGGGCGTCACTTGCTGTGCCGTCCGGCCGCCTCTTTGCCGGCGGGGTGTGAAATGCTCGACGCATCCCGCCCCGTGACGCGACCGGGAGGCGGCGCGGCGGCTCCACACGCTGTCGCGGTAGGTGACCAGGTCGCCGTCGGGGTGGAGGAAATGCCGGAGCCGCTGGGTGTCCGGCACGATCCGGGCGAAGCCCGGGTGCGCCTGCGGTTGCGCGTCCGGCCCGGTTGCCGGCTCGGCGGCGCAGGTCTGGAGAACCTCCTCGCCACAGGCCGTCCGCGCCGGTTCGCCCGACGTGGTCAGGTGCGCGAACCCGATCCGGCGGCGACCGGACCGGTGCCGGCACGGATGCGGCGTGCGCGGTGGCGGCGAGGCGGATCGCGCCCGCCTCCGGCTCGCTCAGCGACAGCCCGGCCGGGCACCGGTGGGGTGTGCGCTCGTCGTCCCGGGTGGGGACCACAACGGTCCCCACCCGGGGTGGCCGTCAGGAATCGGCCTCGCGCACGGGGGAGTCGACGTACCCGGTCGCGGGAGTGGTGTGGAAGATCGCCGCGGCGAGCACCGCGTCGGCCACCGCGTCCCAGTCTGCGGCGCCGCCGAGCCACCCGTGCGAGCTGGGCTCGGCGACCCAGCCGGGCAGCACCCTCGCCAGGCCCGTGGCCAGGGCCGCCGGATGCGGGTCGACCAGGACACCGCCCGCCGCGGGCACCGAGTCCCGCAGGCCGGGGCAGTCGTAGGCGACCGTCGGCGTGCCCATCGCGGCGGCCTCGTCGACGACCAGGCCCCACCCCTCGCGCACCGAGGTCACGACCAACGCGTGCGCCCGTGCCAGCAGCAGGTCGCGCATGCCGTCGGTCACCCTGCCGTAGAAGCGGACCGGCAGACCGCAGTCGTCGGCCGCCTTCTCCAGGTCGTGGCGCAGCGGGCCGTCGCCGATGTACCACAGTTGGGCGTAGAACCCTTGCCTGGCCAACGTCTCGACCGCGGCCAGGGCGTGGTCGGGCCGCTTGCTCCAGGTGAGCCTGCCCAGGAACACGATGGTGGGCAGCCGTTCACGCGGCACCTCCGGACGCGGGACGCGGTCGCGTCCCACCGGCACCACCACGACGTTGCGCAACCCGTACTCGTACAGGGAATCCCTGCTCGACGGGGACACGGTGAGCGCCGGCACGTCCTGGTACCGGCGCAACCACCGGGGTTCCAGCACGTACCGGCCGAGCAGCGCGACGGGCAGCGGCAGCTCGTGGAACCAGATCTCCCGGCGCACCTGGTGGAACAACGCGACGACCCGGGCGTCCTTCACCCACGCCGCGCAGCCGAAGGGACGGGGGTTCGCGCCGTCGACCACCAGGTCGTACCGGCCCACGCCCTCGGTGCGGTAGAACCGGCGCGCCTCCCGGTAGACGCCGAACCGCCCACCCCTGCGCACCACGCGGACACCGTCGACCACCCGGTCGTCGGGGGTGCCGCCGAGCGCCGAGCAGAACAGCGTGACGTCGTGGCCGGCCGCTGCCCAGCGCCGTGTCACCTCGCGGGTGTAGACCTCGGCGCCACCGGCTGCCGGGTGGTCGATGAACTTCCGGTTGAACATGAGCACTCGCACTGGAACACCTCTGCGATAGCGGGGTCGGGCCGTCGGGCCGGGGGATGGTGCGGGTCCGGGTGTGGTGACCGGTGGCGGGAGGGCGCGTGGGCGGCACGGGCGGTGCCAGGCCGCCGTCGTGGTCGTGCGGCGGACGCGTGCGCGGGCCGGCACGCCCCGGTCGGCGAGGCGGGTCGCCTAGTCACGGCTACGACGTCGTGCGACGTCCTGACGCTTCACCACCGCCGGGACCACCACCACACCGGCGATCACGAGTCCGGCGCCGAGCACCGCGATCCACCCCACCCCGGCACCCGTCGCGGCGAGCGGTTCGGCGGGGCTCGCGGCACCGCCGTCGCCTGCCGCGTCGAACCGCGTCTTGAGCACCAGCGTGCCGCCGTCGGGCGTCGTGCCGGTGGCACGCAGCTCGTGCGGGCCCGGGGGCAGGCTCACCGGGAGCGTCACGGTCGCCGTGATCCGACCTGCTCCGTTCGCCGTGACCTCCGCCAGGTGGAGGGACCTGAAGCGGACGTCGAGGGAGACCGGGGTGCCGGGCGCGAACCCCGCACCGTCGACCGTTGTCGTGGACCCCGCGGTGAGGTCTGCCGAGGACGCCGACAGAGCGCCTTCCCGCAACGGGTGCCGCGCTGCCGCCGCCGAGGCGAAGGCGAGCAGTACGACGGTCAGCGCCGTGATCAGGCTCGCGATCGCCCCGCGCGCAGACGTGAAATCCGGACGAGTGGTTGACATGAGTACCTGCCCACGTTCGTGCCGGTCGGACATCGTTCGGCCGGGTTGTGGAAAGAAATGCGACTCGAGGCAGCCGGGAGGCTAGCAGAGGATTGGCGGCGCCATCGGTAGGTCAGCCGCTTCCGGGCACCGGGTGGGCGGCTCCCGCAAATGCATTGGTCAAAATTGACCAGGCATTTTGGTTCAGGTGCGCCGTTGGCTGCAATCATCGTGGCGTGACCTGTGGGGCATGGGTCCTATCAGGCACGATGCTGGCGGTGAGGCCGCGCGCGCGGGTGCGGTCCGGTATGCGGCGTAGTGTGTCACCGCTACCGCCCGTGATTGTCGCCCGCTCGACCGGATCTTGTTTTTCCGCCATTCGGGGTGGGCGCGCCGCGCGGGTGGCGGCAATTCGCCGGCGGGGCTGTCGTCACGTTCGGTCCGAGGACACCCGTCCCGTGTTTTGGGGATCAAGCGCGGTCGCCGGGCGGCCGATGCCCACACCATGACCGATCGGCCGACTCGTCCCGGTTCGTCGCGGATGACCACTTGTCGGGTGGCCGAGGCGGCGGTCGCCGCGCTCGACGAGGCGGGGCTCAGATGGGGCGAACCCGGCTCCGCCGGGCCGGCGACCCGGGGGGACGCGACAGCGCTGAGGCTGTGGTGCGACGGCGATCCGGCGCGGGTGCTCGCGGCGCTCCGCGCCGCCCTGGGCGGTGCGGTGGTCGGCTCTGCCACGCGGTTCGACCGGCGCCGCCACGTGGCGCTGGCCGTGCGCGTCACCGAGGGCCTCGCCCTGGTCGACGTCACGACCGGCGACTTCATGGTCGGGCCGGTGCTCGTCGTTCCCGCCGCCGAGGTCACCGTCGACGACCGCACCGCCACCCTGACGGGCCAGGCCGCGGTCGCCGACGCGGTGGTGCGCCCGCTGGTCGAAGGGCGGGTGCCGGACCGGTGGTGCCTGGCGGCGGGGCGACGGGCATGGCGTGCGCTCCCGATCCGCACCAGGGAGGACTTCCTGTGGCGGATGCGCGTGCAGTTGGGCCGACGCTTCTCCGCCGGCCTCGCGGTGGTGCTGGACGGCTGGAATCAGCCGCGGCGGGCTCTGGTCAGGGCGGCGCGGGCGGGCATGGCGGGCATGGTCGGGTCGGCGGACCCGGCCCCTCCGGGGCTCGGGGACCGGCTGCTGCGGCCTGTTCGCCGCGGCCCGTTGGACCTGGACACCCGGGGCGTCGTCGTCGCCGTCGTCGGCATCGACGCCGACGACCGAGCGCGCGTCGCGGCGGAGCTGGCCGCCACCCTCGTCGCCGACGGCTGCCGAACCCGGACCGCCCGCTTCACCGGGGCGGCCGGGCGCACCGTCACCCCCGCGGGCCGGGTCGCCCCGGGCGGGCGTGGCCGGCTCGGCGCGAACCACGCGATCCGCCACGTCTGGCGCCACGTCACGGTCGTCGCGGCGCACCGGTGGCTGGGCGGCGTGGTGATCAGTGACGGGTGGCCGCCCGACCCGCGGACGGCGCCTCGCGCGGGAACACCCGCGGCCCGGGCGATCGAGCGGGCGGTCCGCCCACCCGACGTCGTGGTGGTCGTCGGCGCCCCGGACGGCACCGTGGCCGTCGCCGACGGCACGCTGGTGGTCGATCCCTCGATCCCGGTGGACGAGGCGGTGGCGGACGTGGCCGATCGGGTCCTGGAAATCGCCCACCGCGTCGCCGGGTGAACCCCGGCCGGCGACCGCCGGCCGTGCGCGGGGTCCGCGCCCGATCGACCGCGAAGTCGAAGCCGGGCGGTAACGACCGGGCTTTCGACGAATTGCGTTGTCGTCCGTCGCGAGCCCTTGTCGTCGGAATTCCTCACCGGGTGACCGGGCGTCCGCTCCCGGGCGGCGATGAAAACCGGTGCGCTCGGCACCGGACCGGTGAACTCATCCACCGGTCCGGTGCCGAGCGGTGGACCACGGGACGTCCGCGTGGCCGCCGCGGCCGAACGTGCTCGTCGCGGACGCGGGCTGGTTCCAGGTCAGCTGCCAGGGCACGTGGGTGGTGTTCGGCTTGCACTTCCCGTGGACGGTCAGGTTGATCCGCTCGGCGCCCACGGCGGTGAAACCGATCCGCAGCGCCAGATCGCTGTCGAGCCGCGCCTGCTCGACGGTCAGGCCGCGGACCAGCGACAGCACCTCCAGGTGGTGGTCGGGCCGGTGGCGGTGGCGGTACGGGCCCCGCACGTCGTGGTCGGCGAACGAGATGCGCCACTGACCGGGCCCGTGGAGGTAGACGCACGCCTCGCCGGCGTCGGTGCGCAACTGCCAATCCGAGTCGACGTCCAGTTGGATCTCCCGATCGCGCGCGGTGTCGTAGAAGATCACGAACAGCGTTCCCTGACGTTCGCCGAGCGCCACCACGAACGTTCCGGTCAAATCGGCTGGTTCGGCTACTTCGAGCACGTCGATGTTCTTTCGTCTCGGTCGACCGATGTCCCGCCCACTGCTCGCGGGAGGAGAGGCCCATGGCACCGGTGCGGCGGACGACGGGGGTGCGGTCGACGGCGGTGGCGCCCGCCCTGGCGGCGCCCCTGGTCGGCCCCGGGCCGGTGCGCGCCGCCACGGAGTTCCCCACGCCCCGGTTCGCGGTGGCCGCCGCGCCGGACGGCGTCGCGCCGGACGGCGTGGTGGCGAACCGCGTCGCGCCGGACCGCGTCGCGCCGCACCGCGTGGTGGCGGACCGCGTCGCGTTGGTCGGCCCCGGTACCGCGTGAAGGGCGGTGGCCCCGGTGCCACGGGGCCACCGCGACCTTCCGAGCCGAACGCCGGGCCGGTGTCGGTCCTGGCTTCGGGGCTGATGGCGCTGGGCGTCGCGCTCGTCGTGCTCGCCCGTCCGAGGCGTCCCGGCTCCGAGCGGCGCGGCGGGGCGCGGGACGCCGCACGGCTACCGGAGGAACGGCGTCGGTGACGGCGCAGCCGGCGTCGGTGGCGGCGCCGAGGGCGACGCGGCCACGAGCGCGGGATGCACGTAGTGGCCGACCGACACGGTCGCGCGGATCGCGGTGAGCAGGTCGTGCGGCTTCGCGTCGACGCCCAGGACGCCCTTCGCGCCGTGCAGTCGAGCCCACGCGGCCGACACCGGGTTGAGCGACCTCCGGCGCAACAGGGCGACGACATCCAGGTCGCGGAACATCGACGTGAGCAGCAGGCACAAGTCCCACTTGACGTCGACCACCGAGTCGACCAGCACGACATCGGGTTGGACCGACTGGCAGAACTCCACCGCGGACCTCCCGTCCGGGGCCGCGCCGACCCAGTGCAGGTCGGTGGTCCGGGACAGGGCCTGGGCGACGCCCTTCTCCAGCGCGGGGGTCGCACTCACCAGTGACACCCGCAACGAGGGTGGTAGCGCAGCACTCAAGGGAGGTTCCTTCCGGTGGTGGGTCGGCGCGGGCGGCGTGCCCGCGCGGCCGACGCCGGTCGCGAGGCGTGAGCCCGGACCGGCGACGCTGACGGAAGATCCGCAACCACGTGCGCGCTTACGCGCGAGCACACCGAGTTCACCCGGACGGGGGTGGGCACGGCGCGGGCGCCGGGTCGCCGACGACGTCGGACTCCTCTGGTCGGGCGAACTTCCCCGGCGGTGCGTAAGCGGAAGCCGTTCCCGGGTCAGACGACTTTGTCGAACGGTCGTGCCGGCGAAGTGGTGCGGGCGACCGCGGTCTTGATCCACCCTAGGGAGAAGCCAGGATGTCGCTGCGCAAGACGGGCAAGCACCGACTGGAGAACAAGCGGGGCCGAACGCCGTGCCGCCGGTGCACCCGGCACACGCTCGCCACGCTCACCGTCGTGCCCGTCGCGATGATCGCGTGCTCCGTGATGTTCGACTGGAACCGCAGGCCCGCGTCGCCGGAGGCGATCGGCGGTCTGGGCGCCGTCGCGGGGCTCACCGCCAAGACGGACGCGAACCCCGCCGGCAGCGCGAGCAGCCCTCGCACCCTCGTCGGTGCGCCCTGCACCGACCAGCACACGCCGCCGGTGGCCGGCCGGGCCGCGGGGCAGCCGTCCGCGCCCGCCCCGTCCACCCCGGCGCCCACGTCGACCGCGGCCACGACCCCGGTGCCGCTGCACGGTGTCGAGGTGTCCGTTCCGGTCCGGCCCGCGGACGACCGCGTCCTCGTGACGGTGTCGGCGAACCTGGGCGTGTCGGGACGGTGACCCGGATCCAGCTCAGCCGGACGGCGCCCGGACGGGGTGGTCACCGCGGGCTTCCGCGGTGCGCGGCGCGGGGGAGGCGGCGGTGAGGCCGATCCCCGAGCCGGCGACGAGCGCGTGGCACGACCCGGCCAAATCCACGGTCAGGGTCGGTCTGGTGGGGACGCTGCCCCTGCTCGCCTGCGGGGTGCAGAGCGTGGTGTCCGCCGATCCCGTGTTGGAGTGGGTCGACCACGTGCACGGTCTGCGCGGCGCGATCGCCCTGTGCGAGTCGGCACGCCCGGACGTCATGCTGATCTGCTCCGCGGGCGATCCGTCGTGGCGGATCTGCCAGACGCTGACCCACCTGTTCCGCCGCCTGACCGTGGTGGCCCTGCTGGGGCCGGAGAGCAGGACCCCCGAGGCGGCGGCCAGGGCGAGGCTGCACGGTGCACGTGCCCTCGTCCCGGTGGAGGCCGACGCGGCCAGGCTGGTCGTCGCCATCCGGCGGACCGTCGAGACCGGCAGTTTCGTGGATCCGGTGTTCCGCAACGCGGCGGTGCCCGGTGTGCCGGTGAAGGAGGCGGGCCGACCGCTGTCGCGGCGCGAGCTGGAGGTCCTGCGGCTGATCGCGGAGGGGCGCACCGCCGTGCAGATCGCGGCGCGCCTGGCGATCTCGGCGGAGACCGTCCGCAGCCACGTCACCCACATCCTGCGCAAGCTGGGTGCGCGCGACCGCGCCCACGCCGTCGCCAAGGCGTACGAGTTCTCGCTGCTCCCCGCGGAGGCCGCCGCCTCGCTGACCCCGGGCCATCGCGCCCCGTCCGGGTGATGGTGGGGGAGCGCTCGTAATGGAGGGGGCGCGGCACGGTCTGACATGGCGACGGTACCCCCACGGGGACACTCCCACCTGACCTTGGGATCCGGGGGCTGCCGTCGCGCACCGGGCCGTGGTCTCCGGTCCCCCCTAGTTCCGCTACCACGGCCCGGTGCACCTTGCCCAGCCCCATGCGGTGCGAGCCGGCGACCCGGAGCCGGCTCGGCACGCGCGTTCCCGCATTGGCCCAAGGAGGAGTTGGTGCATGAGTCGTCATCGTCGAGGCGTTCCGCTGCTGTCCGTCCTGTCGCGCCTGGGGTGGCGGCGGGACTCGAGCAAGTCGGCCACCAGATGCCTCGACGAGCGGGGGCGCAACTCGCTCCTGCAGGTCAGGCTCGGCCCCGGCTACGTCACGCTGGAGTGCCCGTCGATCGGACTGCTGTACCTCTCACCGCTCCAGGTCGGCAGGCTGCGCGCCGCGTTGCGGGACGCGGTGTTCGACCTCGACCGGCTCGGCGGCGGCCACCTGCTCGCGGAGACCGCACCCCCGGCGTTCCCCGAACCCGCGCCGAACACGGCCGTGCCCCGGCCTCGGCAGGTGGTCGCCGTGCACGAGTACCAGCCGGAGACCGTGGCGGCGGTCATCAGGCGCGCCCGCGCATTGGAGGCGTGCTGATCGCGACGATGGTCTACGAGATCATGGAACAGCACGACTTCGTCGCGACGCACGAGATCGCCGGTCTGCCGGCTTCGCACGCGTGCCACGGCGTCCACATGCACAAGTGGTCGGTCGAGGTCGTGTTGCTGGTGTCGAAGCTGGCGCCGACGGATGCGCCGTCCGACGCCGTCATGCTGCAACCGCTGCGGAACTACGTCGTCAGCGAGCTGGAGGGGTCCCACCTCAACGACCTCGTCAAGGGCGACCCGACGCCCGCGAGGCTGACCGAGCACCTCGTCGACTGGTGCCGGCGGCACCTGGACCCCGTCGCGGTCGACGTGCTCCACAGCGTCACCGTCAGCGCGGTGCGCGGCGGGCGGGCTCGGTGCCGGCTGGTCGAAGTCCGACCCGGCCGGCGGTGACCCGGGCGCGTGGACCGCGGTGGAGGATCGGGTCGAGTGTGGGAAGTGGAGCGTGACACACCCCCGCGTTGCGGCGGCGCTGGCCGCCTATCCCAGTCTGGACGCCCTTGCGGACCTGATCCGCGAGGACCCCGGCTGGCGGTTCATCACGGCGGTCATCGGCGAGGAGGAGTGCCTTTACGGCATGAAGGAGGATCCGCCCGTCACCGAGACGATCACCTTGCGGTCGCCGGAGGCGGTCACCGTGGTGCGGCTGCGCACGGAGGACAGCGTCGTGCGCCGGGGACGGCCCGTGGTCCTGTGGGAGTTCACGGGCGAAATACGCGAAGCGATAGCCGCATTGCGGGAGCTGCCTCCGCACGGCCACCCACTCGCCCCGAAGCTATTGCGACCGGCATCTCTCTATTGCGTCGGCGAATTCGTATTGGGTGGGCGCTCGTCCGATGTCGATCGCTGATGGGCGATACCGCTGGTGCACGGAGAGTCTAGCCCAGCGGTCGATCATTGGAGTCGAATTCGCCCGATCGGATGGCGCCGGGCGCCTTATGTCGGGGCGGGCGGCGCACCTGTCGCTATTCGACTCCACTATTAGTGTGAAACCGTGTGTCCGAGGGCGCGTCGGCTCAGGTCGCCGATGTAGCGTCCCAAGCCAGTTCGTCGGGTGGCGGGCGTCGGATTAGGGAAGGTATACCTGAAATTGCTTCGCAGTGTTGCGCAGGCCATTCCGGTGGCCGACTGGTGACGCGAGATCAAGGGCCGTCCAACGCACGGCGTCGGGTGGTGTGAGCCCCCGGGTGGCCGGCACGCCGCTCGTGGGGAGAGACCAAGGTGCTGATGAGATGACCGATCACCTCGATGAGCGCGATGGGCGTCGTGACGCCTCGCTCGTGAGGGCCGTCAGATCCGGCGACCGCGATGCGTTCGGCGAGTTGTACCGGATGCACTACACGTCGGCCTACAACCTGGCTTACCGGTTGTTGGGTGGCGCGCAGGGCGCCGACGACGTGGTGGCCGAAGCGTTCACCAAGGTGCTGCACCGCATCCTGTCCGGCGGCGGTCCGACGAACGCCTTCCGCTCGTACCTGCTCACCACGGTCCGCACGACCTTCTACAAGCAGCTCGCCGAGGACCGCCTGGTCGACCGGCAGGCGCAGGCGTCGGAGATGGCGCTGGAGGTGGCCCCGGGCGACCCGGTGATCGAGAAGCTCGACGCCGACCTGGCATTACGAGCGCTCGACGCCCTCACCGAGCGGTGGCGCACCGTCCTGGTGCAGTTGGAGATCGAGAAGCGGCCGATCGCCGAAGTCGCGGCGGCGCTGGACATCCAGCCCAACGCGGTCTCCGCGCTGGCCTACCGGGCCCGGGAGGCCCTTCGCGTCGCCTACGTGCAGATGCACGTCAAAGTCGGTGTCGACGAACGCTGCCGCGGGTCCGCCGAGAACCTCGCCGCGTGGGTGTGCGGCCGGCTCGGCCGCGCCGCGCGCCGGCGCGTCCAGGAGCACGTGTCCACCTGTTGCCGGTGCGCCGAGGCGGCTCGCGAGGCGACGGACCTCGTGGCTCAGCTCAGGCGGGGCGTGCCGCTGACGGCGGGCCCGTCGACCGCTCCGGACCCGCGCGGCGGGGGACCGGGTGTCTCGTCCCGCGCCGTCGCCGTCGACCTCGTGGCGCCGGCGTAGTCGTACGCCGCCGGTCGGACGGCGCGGCCGTCCGCGAGTGGCCACGGATTGTCGCCTTCTACACCCGAAAGATTTAATCCATCGGAGGGTGAAGTTTCCGCACCCGCCGGGCGTCGTGGGGCGAGAGGTTGCGGGGTGCAGTCGTCGCGCGGCGAGGTGGCTGGGCCGGCACACGTTTCGGTCCGAAATATCCTTCGATCGATGCGCTGAGCACCCGGGAGGGCCTACGCTCGAAGCCTCAGGCTGGAACATTGTGCGGAGGTCTGGACAAGTGGAACGGCGAGATGGCGAGGACTCCACCGGCGGAGAGTCGACGCGCCCGGCAGCCCGTCACCAGTGCCGTCAGGCGGAGTGATGGCCTTGCCAGGGCGGGAATCCGGAATGGTGCCGATCGGCGGGGCCCCCGGCTCGTCCGATCCGCGCGATGCCATCGCGCTCATGCAGGAACCCGCGTTGGTGTGGACCGAGGTGACCGGGCCGCACGCCCGCCCCGGCTACACCGTGATCGCCGTCAACGACGCGGCGGGTGACGCCCTCGGCCTGCGCACCGCCGGGTTCACCGGCGCCATGCTGGGCGATCTGCTGCCCGCCGACCTCGTCGCGGCGCTCACGCGGCTGTGCGCCGAGGCGGCGGAGTCCGGAGAGCCGGTCTACCGGGCCGCCGCGGCGCCCGACGTCCTGACCGACCTGAGCCGCACGGCGACCATCGCGGTGCGGCTCACCCGCGTCGGCGAGGTGTACGTGTGCACCTGGCTCCCAGGGTGGTTGGCGGGAACCCGTGCGCCGGCCCACGGCGACGCCGGCTCGGTGGCGGACCGGCTGGCCCTGGCGGCGGCGGTCGACGGGCTCGCGGACGACGGGGTCGGCGTGTACTCGCTGGACCTGCTCACCGGGCGCTTCGTCGGTTCCGCCGGGCTGCACCGGCTGTTCGGCGTCGAGCCGGGCGCCGACACCCCGGCCGACCCGCTGGCGCGGCTCGAGTCCGTGCTGTCCACCGTCGAGGAGTGGCGGGACCTGCTCCGGCGCGGGACGCCGATGGACGTCCAGGTCGGCATCGCGTCCAGCTTCGGCGACCGCAAGGCGCGCATCGTCGGCCACGTCCAGCGCGGAGCGGACGGGCTGCCCGTCGTCGTCCACGGCGGGATCTGCGTGTTCGACTGAGCCGCCGCCTCCCACGAGGTCCGTCGTGGTGGTCGCGACCCGCGTCCGCCGCCGGCCGGGGAGCTTTCCCGGCGACCCGCTGTGCGGCGGGGGGCCGGGGGGCCCCCCCCGCCCCCGGGCCCCCCCCCCCGCCCCCCCCCGGGCCGGGGGGGGGGCCCGGGGGCGGGCCCCCGGCCCCCCCCCGGGCGGGGGGCGCCCCCCCGGCCCCGGGGGGGGGGGGGGGGGGGCGCGCCCCCGCGCCGCGGGCCCCCCCACGCCCCGCTCCCGGCGGCCGATCGCATGTCGGCGCGACGACGCCGGATCGGCCGCCGGCCCCAAGGGACGCGGGACGGCCCATGCGCAAACCGTCCCGCTTTCCCGCGTGGTCTTGTGTTGCGCGGCACTCTGCCCCGCCCCGCTGTTCGCTGTCAAGGCGTTCCCGGCTGTTGTCGGGCTATTCGCTCGAACGGGTTCGACGCGCGATCGGAAAACATCGCCCACTGATCGGTTGAAACCGGCTCGGGCTCCCCAAAGTTGACGACTCTCGTTGTCCGCGCGGAGTTGTCCTGGTTAGCGTTCGGCCCGGCACCAGCGTTCAATTCAGCGGGGAGTTCACGGGGCTCGAAACCATTGAGGGTGTGCGCGCCGGCAATCTCCGCATGGGTGCTACGGCCTGTCGAGCGCGGTTCGAGCGTGGGCTGTTCGCGGTGACTCACCGAACGGAAGGTATAGGACAAGAATGCAGCGCAAGTTTGTCAACGGGCTCGTGGTGGCCGCCGCGACGGGGCTCGCGGTACTCGCCAACGGGTTCGGTGTAGCGAACGCGCAGGCGGTGGACAGCGCGTCCGCCGCGCCCACGCCGCAGGAGGCGTCCGCGGCACCCGAGGCCGGTACCTCGGCTTCCGACGCCGGCACGGCGGTCGACTCGCAGGACACCGACACGCCGGACGTGCAGGAGACGCCGGACGTGCTGGAGTCGCAGGACACGCAGGACACGCACACCACGGCCACCTCGACCCATGAGGGAGCGGGTGCGCTGGGCGGTGTGGTCGTCGCCGGTGTGGACCTGGACGCGGCTGTCGCACTGGCGGTGGACGTCGACGTCGACGCCGCGCTGACCGCCGTGGCGGGCCTCGGGATCTCCGCGCTGGACTGCGCCGCCGACGTGGACTCGGTGTGCGCCGACGACACCTCGGCCGACGTCGACGGCACCGACCTCGACGTGCTCGCGATCGCGGGCCTGGACGCCGGTGTCGTGGTCGGCCTCGGTGCGGCGGTCGACCTCGACGTCCTGGCGCTGGGGGTGGTGGGCGCGAACCTCTGCCCCTGACCCCACCGGGTGACCCGGGTGGCACCCCGCTGGTCCGACGGGGTGCCACCCGACCCTTCGACCCCTCACGCGCGGCAAGCGGGTGACCGAGGTCGAATCCGCCCTTCCGGGCGCGGTGGTCGACTCGACCCCGCCCGCTCCGGCTGGGTGGCGATGACGTTCATCACCGCCGACCGCCACGTGGCCGGTCGGTGTCGGCCGCGCTTCTTCGGGGGGCGCGGTGTGGCGAATTCGGGGGTTCCTGGAGTCCTCCCGGAACGGTCGGTGATGGCGGTGGAACTCCCCCGGTCGCAGCGGCGGCCGGGGGAGTTTTGCCATGTCCGCGAACTCGTGCGGCTCCGGCCGGAGTGGAAATCACCGCTCCGCCGCCCGGGCACTTCCGATCACTCGGAATCAGCCCGACACTCCGCGTGCGATCCATTCCGGCATCCGGGTCCACGCTGTGCGCCAAAAGGGTAAGGCTCTTGCCCCCCGGCTCACCCGCACCCTACCTTCGCAGTGCCGGTTCGCACCTCGTCGCCTGATGGTGTCACGTTTTTCACCGGGGCGGGTAGGTCGCTGTGGAGGTTTGCGTGTGCGACTTGGACGAAGGATTAACCACGGCCGTTGCCGATTTTGTCCCGCGCCGATCGGGCAAAGGGGGTTTTCACCGCGGCGCGGACCGGGTCCGGTTCGGCACCGCTGACCCCACCGGTGTTCTCCCGGCCGCTCGCGGCCTCGGGGGAGGGCCGCGGTGAACCTCCGCGAACTCCACCTCGCCGCGCGTCCCCTGGCCTTCCTGGACCGGCACGCGGCCCGCTCGCCGGGTGTGCTGGAACTGCGTTCCACCCCCCACCGGCGCCTGCTGGTGAGCGACCCGGCGGCGATCCGGTGGATCTTCCGCGGTGACGCGCGCTTCGCGCACCCGGGCAGCCGCACGCTGGCGGCGGTCCTCGGCGGCCGGTCCCTGGTGTGGGCCGACGGCCCCCGCCACGCGGCGTACCGCAGGGGGCTCTTGCCGGTGCTGCGGGGCACCCGACTGGACGGCTACCGGGACACGATCGACGGCGTCGTCCAGGCCGCGGTGGACGAGCTGGTGGTGGGGTCGGTCGTCGCGCTGACGCAGTGGATGCGGAGGATCTCCCTGCGGGTGATGGTGCGGGTGGTGCTGGGAACCGGCGACGAGGCGTTGGCCACGCGCTTCGACTCGTGGATCCACCGGGAACTGGTCTCCGGCTGGCGGAACCTGGTGCGCCGCCGGTCGCGCGGCAGGCGGACGCGCAGCGACCCGTGGCTGGACGAGAAGCTGGTGAAAGCGGCGTCCGCGGCGGGGGGAACGGGCTCCACCGCGCTGGCGACGCTGCTGCGGGAGGTCGCGCGCGACGAGCGGGAACTGCGCGACAACCTGGTCACGTTGTTGTTCGCCGGGTACGAGACGACGGCTTCGGCCGCGGCGTGGGTCCTGTACCACCTGCACCGCGATCCCGCTCTCCTGGCGGAGGTCCGGGCCGAGGCGGAGGCGGCGGCGGACGACGGCGCGGACGCGGAGGCGGTGCCACTGCTGGACGCCGTGGTCCACGAAGCGCTGCGGCTCAACCCGCCCGCGCTGTGGGCGGGCAACCGGGTGGTGGTCGACGAGGACGAGTTCCTGGGCGTGCGGGTGACGCCGGGCACGGTGCTGACGCCCGCGATCCACCTGGCGCACCGCGACCCGCGCCAGTTCCCCGACCCGCTGCGGTTCGACGCGGGGCGGTTCCACCGCACCACGATCCCCGGCGACCGCTACTTCCCGTTCGGCGGCGGCCTGCGCCGCTGCCTGGGCGCCGAGTTGGCGACCCTGGAGTTGCGGATGGTCGTCGTCGCCGTCCTGCGCCGCACGCGCCTGCGCTTTCTCGACGTGTCGGAGGCCGCGGCCTCCGTGCGCGGGCACACGAGCGCGCCCGGGCACGGGCTCAGGGTGGTGGTGACCGCATGTCACCCCTGACCGGCCACGCGGCGTGGGGCTGGTCCGACCTGCTGCGCTGCCATCGGCTCGAAAACCCGTTGCTGCTGCAATATGTGTGCTACGCGACCTGGGGGGCGGGCTACGCGGCCCTGGACCCGCGATCCGGCCCGGACGGGTCCCTGGTGCTCGTGGTGGTCGCGAACCTGCTCGGGATCGTCGCGGGCAACCTGCTCAACTCCGGGGCCGACGTCGACACCGACGCGGCCGGCGGCGACAAGCGCCACATCGCCCACGCGGCCCGACGGCTGGGCAGGAGACGCCTGTCGCGGTGGGCCGCGGTCGAGATCGCGGGGTGCCTGGGCTTGGCGGCGTGGGCGGCGGTGTCCACCGGAAAACCGCTGCTGGTGCTCATCGCCGCGCTGCTCGTCGCAGGCCAGGTCGCGTACAACCTCGAACCCTTGCGCCTCAAGAGACGGGGCTTGGTCGGCCAGATCGCCCTGGGCGTCCAACTGGGGGCCTTGCCGTTCCTCATGACCCACCACGCGGCGGTGCCCGAGGTGGCCGGCTGGGCGCTGGTGGTCGCCGCGGGGTTCGCCGCCCAGGCCGTGAGCCGCGCGTTGTGGTGGTCGGTGCCGGACGTGGGCGCCGACCGCGTCACGGGGATCATCACGCCGGCGGTCCTGCGCGGCACCTCGTGGACGGTCGGCGCGGCCGTGTGGGCGAACGCGCTCGGCGCCGTGCTGGTGGTGGCCGGGGTGTGGGCCGGGCTGGGCGCGGTGCCCGCGCTGGTGGCCGCCGCGGTCTGCGGCTTGGTCCTCGTCGACCAGGTCCTCCTCCGGTCCTCCGGGCCGCGGTTGTGGTCGATGATGCCGACCGGGTTGCGAAGACCCGGCAACATGGTGCGTGCGGTGCTGGCGAACGTCGCGTTGGCGGCGGTCCCGCTCGTCGCCTGATCCCCGGTCATCACGCCTCGCGGCGCGCCACAGCCACGCAGGTGCGGAAGTTCTCCGGGTTCTGGTCCTCCTCGGGCGCGCGGTTGGGCCGCCAGAAGGGGATCGGGACCACGCCGGGTTCGACGATGTCGAGACCGGCCAGGAGGTCCACGACGTCCATGGGGTAGCGGAAGGTGAACTCCGGTACCGGGATGCCGAACAGTTGCTGGAACATCGTCACCGCGGCGAGCAGGCCCTCGTCCCGGCAGATGTGCGAGATGGCGACGTGGCTGCCGGGACCGAAGGCGTTCACGTAGGTCGAGATCGTCTCCGCGGGCTGGAGCGCGTCGGGCACCATGTGCAGGACGTCGATCAGGAACACCGCGGTCGGCTCGTCCGGGTCGAGCAGCCGGCGGACTTCCGGGGCCTGGAGCACCGCGTCGGGTTCGGTGAGGTCGGCGCACAGGTAGGCGGTGTTGTCCAGCCCGTCGAGCAGCAACGCCGATTCCGCGGCCACCACGGGGTCGATGTCGACGTACACCACGCGGGCGGACCTGTCGAGCCGTTGCGCGACCTGGTGGACGTTGCCCATCGTCGGCAGACCGGAACCGAGGTCGAGGAACTGGCGTATCCCCGCTTCGACGAGGTAGCGCACCGCGCGGGCCAGGAACGCCCGCTGGGTCCGGACCAGGTAGGGCAGGTGCGGTGCGCAGACCGTGAACTGCTCGGCGAGCTTGCGGTCACGGGGGCCGTGGTGGGAACCGCCCAGCCAGTAGTCGCGGACCCTGGCGACGTTGGGCGCCTCCGGGGCGCCTGTCCAGCGCGGGGAGGTCGGCCGCCCCCCGTCGTGGCGTCCGGTGGGGGTGGATTTGCTCCCGGGCTTCGTCACGGCCACCGATGGTGGTCGGCGGCTGCGCGGGGAGCCAAGGCGTGTAGCAAAAAATGGGGAAGGCGCACCCCGGTGAGGACGGTCGCGGGCCGTGCGCCGGGTCGGACTGCCGCGTGCCGGCGGACATGGTTGTACCTCACGAGGGTTGCGGCTCGTGGGGAGCCGGCTGCCTGGCGCCGAGGCGGCCAACGGGCGTCATCGATCGTGTGATGTCCACTGTGGACCGCTGTCGGTTCGACCGGGATCGCCTTCCCGCGCGGTCATCGTCCGGTCATGGCCAAATCGGACCACGGGCGGCGCTTCCCGGGCGTGTTCGATGCGACCATCGGCCCGTGGGCGACGTTCGCCGGAGGTCGCCACGATCCCGCCCGCGAGACGTCGTAGGGGGTGCCGTTTGGCCACAGCACCGGTAATCGGAGAAGGACGTCCCGACCCCGCTCCGCCACCACTTCATCACGCGCCACCACCGGGTCGCGTCGTGCTGGGCGGCGACGGCGGTTGACACGACCCACACCGGCGGCGGACCGGGAGGAGCGGCGGAGATGAGCCTCGGGACGGACCCCTCCCGGGAGGCGTGGCACGAGGCTGTGACCCCGATGACCAGCGTGGTCGGTTACGCGGGGGTGCTGCTGGACGCCCGCGGGTCGCCGGCCCGGCGCCAGTCCGTGGTGCTGAAGGTCGTGCACCGCGACGCGGTGCGGCTGTGGCGGCTGATCGAGGAGTCGCTGCTGTTCCCCGCGGCACGGCCGAGGGAACCGTCGGCGGTGGCGCGATGAGCACCACGACGAGCCCGCCCCCGTGGCGGGACCCATCGGAGCACCTGTGCGCGGACGTGCTGCCGATCGCCGCCGCCGCGTGCCGGGCGCCGCTGGCCGGTCTGTTCGCCACCGGGCCGGGCCGGCTGTCGTTGCTGGGCGGGGACGGGGACGCACGGCACCTGGAGCGTGAGTTGCGCGAGATGTGCCGGGAGACGGCCGAGGCCGGCGAACCGGTCGTGCTCAACCGGCCCCGCGGCGCGGACGGCCGCGGGGTCCGCGGCTTCGTCGGGGTCCCGATCCGGTTCGACGACGGTCGGAGCGTGTGCGTGCTGCTCGTCGCCGACACCGGCTACCGCGAGTTCCTCCCCGCCGACGTCCGGGCGCTCGCGGCGGTGGCCCTGCAGGTCGAGCGGCGGTTCGAGGACCTGCGCTCCGCCCACGCGGTGGAGGTGCACAACTGGGTGGCGTCGGTGGCCCGCCACGCCTCCGACCTGCGCATGGCACTGCGCGCGTGCGTCACCGCCGTGTGCGAGCACGACGGCTGGCCCATCGGTCACATCGCCGTCCCGGCCGGGCCCGGGGACGACACCCTCGTGTCCACCGACCTGTGGCACTGCCTGGACGAGAGCCGTTGCGCGGCACTGCGCGAGGCGGTGGAGCGGGTCTGGCGCGCGTCGGGTCCGGGAGCCTGGCGGGGCGCCACCGCGTCGGGCGGCGTGCGCCGGGGCGAGCCGGCCGACGAGCCGACGACCACGACGGTCCTGCTGGGGGACCAGGCGTTGTCGTGCTTCGCCCTGCCGGTGCGGGCCAACGGTGAGCTGGTCGCGGTGGTCGAGTTCTTCGACGTCGAGCGGCGCGGGCCCAGCCGGCACCTGCGGGACGTGGCCCGGGGCCTGGCCAGGGAACTGGGTGTGGCGGCGACGCGGATCAGGGACCGGGAAGCCCTGGAGCACGGCTGAGCTGAACCGCGCGACGCGGTCCACCGGGTGCGGCCAAGCGGTGCGGGACGTCGGTCTGGGTGAACGGGTGTTGCGGCGCAGCAGGTAGCTGGGCGGTGGACGGCGGCGCGAAGTTCGACGCGGCGGGTCGCGGTGTCATCGCCTTGGCGCACCCGATGTCTCCGTGCAGACCTGGTGGATTCTCTGGGTGACGGTCGAACTACCGGTTGGCCAGAGGTGCGTGCCGCACCGGGACTCGCACACTAGAGGCTCGGGGTTCAGCCGCAGACCGCGCCTCCGCTGGCCGAGCCGACCAGGCGCGAGTACTTCGCCAGGACACCGCGCGTGTACCGGGCCGGGAGCGGCTCCCAGCCCTCTCGGCGGGCGGCCAGTTCGGCGGCGTCGACCCCGACGTCCAGCGTGCCGGTCGCGACGTCGAGGGTGATGGGGTCGCCGTCGCGGACGAACGCGATCGGCCCGCCGTCCGCCGCCTCCGGGGCCACGTGCCCCACGCACAGCCCCGTGGTGCCGCCGGAGAAGCGGCCGTCGGTGATCAGCAGGACGTCCTTGCCCAGGCCCGCGCCCTTGATCGCGGCGGTGATGGCGAGCATCTCGCGCATGCCGGGGCCGCCCTTGGGGCCCTCGTACCTGATCACCACGGCGTCACCGGCCTTGATGGTGCCGTTCTCCAGGGCGTCCATCGCGGCGCGCTCCCGGTCGAACACCCGGGCGGTGCCGGTGATCACCTCCGTGTCGAAGCCCGCGGACTTGACCACCGCGCCCTCGGGGGCCAGGGATCCGCGCAGGATCGTGATGCCGCCGGTGCGGTGGATCGGCGAGGAGAGGGCGCGCAGCACGCGGCCGTCCGGGTCGGGTGGGGCGATGTCGGCCAGGTTCTCGGCCACCGTCCGGCCGGTGACCGTCAGGCAGTCGCCGTGGAGCAGGCCCGCGTCCAGCAGGGCCTTCATCACCACGGGCACGCCGCCGATGCGGTCCACGTCGGTCATCACGTGCCGCCCGAACGGCTTGACGTCGGCCAGGTGCGGGACGCGGGCGCCGATGCGGGCGAAGTCGTCGAGCGAGAGTTCCACCTCGGCCTCGTGCGCGATGGCGAGCAGGTGCAGCACCGCGTTGGTCGACCCGCCGAACGCCATCACCACGGCGATCGCGTTCTCGAACGCCTCACGGGTCATGATCTGCCGGGCCGTGAGGCCCGACCGCAGCATCTCCACCACGGCCTGGCCCGAGCGCCGGGCGAACGTGTCCCGCCGGCGGTCCGTGGCGGGCGGGGCGGCGCTGCCGGGCAGCGACATCCCCAGCGCCTCGGCCGCGCTGGCCATCGTGTTCGCCGTGTACATGCCGCCGCAGGCGCCCTCACCGGGGCAGATCGCGCGTTCGATCAGGTCCACGTCGGCCTGGCTCATCAGCCCCCGCGCGCACGCGCCGACCGCCTCGAACGCGTCGATGATCGTCACCTCGCGCTCGCTGCCGTCCGACAGCGTGACCCGGCCGGGCAGGATCGAGCCCGCGTAGAGGAACACGCTGGCCAGGTCGAGCCGGGCCGCCGCCATCAGCATGCCGGGCAGGGACTTGTCGCAGCCGGCCAGCAGCACCGAGCCGTCCAGCCGCTCGGCCTGCATGACGGTCTCCACGCTGTCCGCGATCACCTCCCGCGACACCAGCGAGAAGTGCATGCCCTCGTGACCCATCGAGATGCCGTCGGACACGGAGATCGTGCCGAACTCCAACGGGTACCCGCCCGCCGCGTGCACACCGTCCTTGCTCGCCTTGGCCAGCCGGTCCAACGACAGGTTGCACGGCGTGATCTCGTTCCACGACGAGGCGACACCGATCTGCGGCTTGGCCCAGTCCTCGTCCCCCATGCCCACGGCCCGCAACATCCCGCGCGCGGCGGTGCGCTCCAGTCCGTCGGTGACGTCGCGGCTGCGCGGCTTGATGTCCGGGGAGTCGCTCATGAACGCCAAAACTAGCGCCCCCGGGCAACCCGCGCACCGGGGTGACCAGATCGGCGGGTTCGGATTCGGGGGCTGGGACGCTTCGGTGGGTCGAGCCGAGCCGTTGGCAGCGCGCCGGCGGGCCGGATCGAGATCGACGGCGAGCCGGCCGCGGTGGGTCCTGACGGCTCCTGGCCTAGCCGGGCAGGGTTTCGCCGCCGAGGGCGGCGATGACCTCGCCGGTGTAGTAGGAGGAGAGTTGGTTGGCGGCCAGGAAGACGTAGGTGGGCGCGAGTTCGTCGGGGTGCGCGGGGCGGCCGAGGGGGACGTTGGTGCCGAACTTCTCCACGTGCTCGGGGTCGAAGGTGGAGGGGATCAGCGGCGTCCACACCGGCCCCGGTGCCACGCAGTTGACGCGGACGCCCCGGTCGGCCAGGGCTTGGGCCATCGAGTAGGTCCAGGCGATGATCGCGCCCTTGGTGGCGGAGTAGTCGATGAGGGACTTGTTGCCGCGCAACCCGTTCACCGAGGAGGTGTTGATGATCGCGCTGCCTTCGCGCAGGTGCGGCAGGGCGGCGGCGGTGACGCGGAAGTAGCTGTGCATGTTGACCTCGAAGGTGCGCAGCCACTGCTCTTCGGTCAGCTCGTCGGGGGAGTCGAGCGGGTTCTGCGTGGCCACGTTGTTGACCAGCAGGTCCAGGCCGCCGAACTGGCCGACGGTCTGGTCGACCACGCCCCGGCAGTGGGCGCCGTCCGCGAGGTCGCCGGGCAGCGTGACGCAGTCCCGGCCCGCCGCGCGGACCTCGCGGGCGGTGTGCTCGGCGTCGGCGTGTTCGCTGAGGTAGGCGATGGCGACGTCGGCGCCTTCCTTGGCGAACGCGATCGCCACGGCCCGCCCGATCCCGGAGTCACCGCCGGTGACCAGCGCTTTTCGGCCGTCGAGCAGGCCACGGCCGACGTAGTCCGCCATGGAGTCCCGGGGTTGCGGGCGCATGGCCGCGGTGGTGCCGGGCGGTTCCTGGTGCTGCGGGGGCCGGCTTTCGGGGTCAGGCATCGTGTGGTCCTCCGTGGTCGGTGGCGGCGTAGGTGGCGACGGTGACCACGCCGTAGGCCAGGTGCGGCAGGACGTCGCTGAGCCAGTCGCCCACGCTCCACGAGCGCGGGTCCGACACGCCCAGCGCCGACATGGGCACCCCGGCCGCGGCCATCGCGCCGACCGTCGTGGCCAACGTCGCGGTCAGGGCACCGGGACGCCAACCCAGCCCGCGCAGCGCCCCGTACGCGGCACCGACGGACACGCCGGTCACCGCGCCCAGCAGCGACCCGAGCCCGGACACGCGGGCTTTCCGTTGGCGCGGGGTGCCGGGGATGTCCACCCCGGCTTTGCGGGACATGCGGCGGACGCTGTCCTCGGGCGTGCGGCTCGCCGGTCGCCCGCGCACGAGCATGTCGAGGAACGTCACCGCGTTCAACGCCGTGGTCCCGGCCGCGCCCGCCGCCGCACCACGCAGGATCGAGTGCGTCACCGTGGTCGGGTGCCCGACGCAGGTCCGACGAAACGCGGCACCGCCGGGGACCGCGGACGACCTTCACACCATCGGGTGGCGATGGGTTTCGGGCGGGGGTACGCGGGTACCGCTGCGCAGTACGACGGTTCGGTGTGCCAACCACTGGAGGGACGATGGCCGCGACGACTCGGGACGCGCTGCGCGAGGCGCTGGCGGAGGTCGCGTTCCCGGCGAGCAAGAACGACCTGGTCGACGCGGCCATCCGCAAGGGCGACCCGACGGCCGTGCAGGCCCTGCGGGACATCGCGCCGACCCAGTACGCCGACCTCGACGAGGTGTTCCGGGTGGTCACGCTCGGCGACGGCGGCGTCTGACCGCCTCAGCAGCCCTCATCGCACGGTTGTGTCGGTGGCCCGTGGGACAATGGAGACGGGGGCCGGAGGCCGCGCCCGCCTCGACGAGGTCGACTTCCCGGCGCGGGCGAGTGACGCCATGACGGAGCCGGTCAGCGATCGCCGGCACGATCCGCGACCGGCGTCCCGTTGCCGCCGCCAGTCCCGTCCACCGAGCGGAGGTAGATGGTTCCGCCCGACGTGATGGCCAGGTCCTGGGTTCGCTGGTTGTGTTCGAGCATCCGGCCGAGGGTGGCAGGTGAGTCTGGTGGGGCGGTGCGGAGTACGGCTAGTAGGAAGATGATCGGTGTGCTGGGCACGTGGAGTTGCGGCGTGCGGAGTCGGTCGCGGGGGATGGGGTAGAGGAGGACCAGGCCGCTGTCGCCGAGGCCTTCGCGGTCCACTTCGGACAATGCCGTGGTGACGACCTCTTCGACGGCGTTGTCCGGTAGCAGGAGGTTGTTCCACGGGTGGGGGTGTTGCCACGGGCCGATCCGGCGGAGGAGGGCCACGTCGTCGGCGAGGCGGTTGGCGAAGTCCCAGTACGTGGTGTCGGTGATCTCGGGCTCGGCGGTCGGGAGTCCGGCGAGTAGCCGCGTGTCGTCCGGCTGGGCCGGAGGGGTGAAGAAGTGGGCGGCCTCCAGGAGGTGGGTCCAGGTGCCGTCGTCCTCGAGTTTGGCCTGGCCCTCCAGGTAGTCGAAGCGCTGGTCGGTCACCAGCCGGCGCTGGGCGGCCAGGAGGTCGGGCAGGTGCCGGTAGCGCAGTCGGTAGGTGCGGGCGTGGGTCGGGGCGGGGACCAGGCGGAGGGCGGCTTGGACGATGACGCCGTGCCGGCCGTATCCGGCGCGGACGGCGTCGAAGAGGTCGGGGTGGAGGGCCGGCGAGCAGGTGCGGAGGGTGCCGTCCGGGGTGATGACGTCCAGTTCCAGGACGTTGTCGGTCTGGGCGCCGCGGCGGTGGCTGGCACCGCCGAGTCCGCCGACGGACAGCGTGCCGCCGACCGAGAGTTCCAGGTAGTCGGTGAGGACCGGGGGAGTGGCGCCGTGGGCGAGCGCGGCGGTGACGACCTTGCTCCACGTGGCCCCGGCGTCGACCACCATCCGATCGGGGGAGACGTGGTGGACGGTGTCGAGGTGGTTGAGGTTGAGCACGATCCCGCCGGGTGCCTGGGCTTGACCGTGCGTGGAGTGACCTTGGGCGCGGGGGACGACCGTGAGGTCGTGGGTCTGGGCGAAGCGTTGGACGGCGGCGACGTCGTGTCGTGAGGCGGCGTGCAGGACGGCCAGCGGACGGTGGTGGACGACCCGGCCGAAGTCCTGGGCCGCCCACACCAGGTCGGCTTCGCTGGTGGACAGGACGCCCTCCAGCGGGAGGGAGTGTGGCATCTGTTCAGGATGCCGGTCGTCCGGGGTTCCGGCGCGGGTTAGGCGAGGAGGAGTTCGAGGCGTTGGGTGGTGCCGATGGTGCCGGTCAGGTCGCCGAACTCGACCTCCAAGCCCGCACCGGTGCGGGTGGCGGTGACGGTGGCCGGTTGGGACAGCACGGCGGCGACCGGGCGGCTGTAGGTGAGGTGCAGGGAGCGCAGGGTGCGGGTTGGGTCGGAGACGCACAGTGTCGCGGTGTGGTCGGGGCGGATGTGGAGCAGGACTGAGCAGGGGGCGCCGGCGTGGAACGGGGCGACTGAGCCGGCGGCCCAGAAGTTCACTGCGGTGAGACCCAAGTGGGGTAGGGAGACTGCTTGGGCGTCTGCGGTGTTGGACAGGATTCGGAGCCAGCGGGAGGCGGTGGCGGACAGGGTCGCGGTGCGGGCCATGGTGGCGCCGGGGAGCAGGACGTATTGGTAGCCGGCGTCGACGGGGTTGGTGCCGTGGTTCAGGTGCAGGGTTTGATAGCGGCGGGTGATTTCGGCTTCGGAGCCGTTGGCGTTGATGTCGCGCCAGCGGCCGGTGCGGGTTTCGCGGGTGGAGTGGACGGTCGTGGTGTCGGGGAACAGGTAGCCGCCGTGGTCGGTCAGGTGGGCCCAGCGGACGCCGGTCAGGCTTGCGGAATACGGGAAAGCGGTGGGTTTGCGGCTGCCGTTCACGGTGAGCGGTGCGGTGCCGGTGGCGCCCAGGTTGCGGTTGTCGATGACGGTTTCGACCGTCGTGCCGTCCTGGGCGGTGATGCCGGCGCCCAGGCAGATCACGGCCTCGTCGGTGAAGAACCACGACTTGCGAGCGCTGAGCGTGCTGGAAATGCCGCGAAGGTGTTGCCCCACAACGGCGAACGTGTCGTCGGTGACGCCGCCGACCCAGTCCGCGGCCGGCGCCGGCTGACCCCAGTTGCCGCCCTCGCCGTCGGCCAACCGCTTGGTGGACACGGTGGTCCCGGGCAGCCGGTACGGGTCGACGGTCGGCCAGAAGTCGTCGGAGTACTGGCCGTTGTCGACCTCGGCCCGCCACCACTGGAGCATCCCCGACCCGGTGTGCCACCCGCGGGCGTTCTCCTGGTTGCCGTACTCGTAGTGCGCGATCCGCCGTGACGCCATGCTCAGCGTCGCCGCCCAGCCCGGCCTGCGGTGCACGGCGCGGTCCATCGCGGCGAACAGCCGGTGGCCGACGGGTTCGGCGGCCGGAGTGATCGAGTCGTCGTCCCAGATGGTCTTGAGGCGGGCCAGTGCGGGGACGCGGAGCAGCGGGTCGGTGAGGATCGGGCGGTAGTGGTCGCGGTCGATCCAGCCCTTGACCAACTGCTGCCAACGGGACCGCTCGGCGGCGCTCGCACCCTGGGCCATCAGGGCGATGGACGCGATGACGGCGTGGCCGCGCGAGTGGTCGTCCTCGCCGTCGGCACCCGGAGCGCCCCGGCTGATCGCCCGGCCGCACACCGCGTCGGCGATGAGACCGTTGAACAGCCACGGCGCCCACGCCCGTTCGACCGAGTCCAGCACGATCTGCCGGTTCGGGTCGGTGACCTGCCAGGGCGAGTCGGCCAGCAACGCGAACAACAACCCCAACCCGCCGAGGAACACCGAGCCGTACGACCCGCTGTACGCCACGTTCCGGTGCTGCACGAACGACCCGTCCCGGTACAGGCCATCCCCACGCGACACATAGGGGAACACCGGGGACAGGGCATCGCGCGCCAGCGACAGCTTCGCCGCGTCATCGCCCACCACGCCGCGCAGGGCCAGCACCCGGCACAGGTCGACCCGGTTGGCCCCGGTGCTGGTGCCGGTGTAGTTCGCCACCGCCGAGTCGGGCACGAAGTGGTCCACCGCCGCCAGGTAGCTGGTTCGGCGGTCGGCCGGGATGTGGTCGTACAGCAGGACGCACACGTCCAGCAGGGCCTGCGGACCGCCGATCTGCCAGTTGTACCAGTTGCCGTAGCGGGCCTGCCGCTCGTTGTAGACCTGCCGGTACATGTGCTCCAAGCCGGTCAGGATGTCGTTGCGCAGCCCGGTGTCCCCGGTGAGACCCGTGCCTGGTTGCGCGTACGCGGTGGCCATGGTGAGCAGTCGGCCGTAGCTGGTCTGGATGGCCGAGGAGAAGCGGTAGGACTCGGTGTCGAGGTCGGGTTCCGGGTCGGCGAACACCGCGTCGAGCCACAGTGAACCGGTGGATGGGTTCATCGTGGTGCGCAATTGCGCGGCTGTGGTGCCGAGAGCGGTGAGTTGAGTCGCGAACGGTTCCGCGGCGGCGTCGAAACCGGTGCCCAGAATCAGGTCGCGCCACCTCTTGCGCAGGTGTTCGAACCCGGTTGCCGCGCCGGCCCGCGGGGTGAGCAGCAACGACGTCGCGGCGGCGGTGCCACTGGCCGCCAGGAACCACCTGCGGGACCACCGGAAACGTGAGTCGGGGGCTGTCTCGGCGTTCTGGGGGAAGGACCGCATCGCGTGCTCCTGGTGGATCGTGGGTCAGGGCAACGGAAGTTTGGACGGTGTGGTGGCGTGGTTGAAAGGATTGGGCGGGAAATGAACATTCCCGAACAGCGGGATCGGCAGCGTGTGCCGGAGCTGCTGTGAGCGCTAACATGCCGGACTGTCGCCTCCGGATCGGCTGAAGTGGAGTGCCTGGTGCCCAAGCGGTGGGTGGTTGCCTCGGTGGTGGCCGGGTTGCTGGTCGCGGTGGGTGCGGTGGTGGTCGTGTTGCCGGGCCGGGCGGGGGAGACGGGGCGTGCCGTGGCTGCCGCACAGGTCGGCTCGGCCACGCAGGTCGGTTCGGCCACGGAGACGCCTTCGAGCACGACGACGCAGACCACTACCACGACGACCACGACCACGACGGTGTCCTCGTCGGTCGCGCCGCCGGCTGAGGCCGCGCTCGCCGGGCGGATCAAGCCGGGGGTGACGCGCGAGGGCGTGGCGACGTTCTACGACTCGGACGGCGGCGGCGCGTGCCTGTACGACCCGAGCCCCGACCCGTTGACCGCCGCGATGAACTGGGCGGACTACGACAACAGCAACGCCTGCGGTGCGTACGTCCTGGTCCGGGCGGCCAACGGCACCAGCATCACGGTGCGGATCACCAACCTGTGCCCGCAGCCGTGCCGGGTGGGGCAACTCGACCTGAGCGCTGAGGCGTTCGCGATGCTGGCGGAGCCGAACCGGGGCGAGATCCCGATCACCTGGGAGTTGGTGAGTCCCGTGCTCTCCTCGAAGATTGCGCTGCGCTACAAGACCGGGTCGAGCCAGTGGTGGTGCGGGATCCAGGTGATCGACCACCGCAACCCGGTGGCGCGGCTGGAGGTTCGCACCTCCAGCGGCTGGAAGTCGTTGTCGCGCACCGAATACAACTACTTCCTGTCCGAGGACGGCGCCGGTTGTGGCGGTGGGGTCGCGGTCACCGACATCTACGGCCAGCGCCTGGAAATCGCCCCGTTGGCGGTCAAACCGGACGTCGTGCAGCGCACGAACGTGCAGTTCGACCAACACTGACCGTGGAGGAGAACGACATGGATGTGCTGGTGTTCTCCAAGACCACCGGCTACCGGCACGACTCCATCCCGGCCGGCATCGAGGCCGTCCAAGCGCTGGGGGCGGCCAACGGCTTCTCGGTCACGGCCACCGAGGACTCGGCCCGCTTCACGGTCGACAGCCTCGCGCGGTACGACGCGGTGGTGTTCCTCAACACGACGGGCGAAGTGCTGGACGGCGCGCAGAAGGACGCTTTCGAGTCGTACATCCGGGGCGGTGGCGGTTTCGTCGGTGTGCACTCGGCGGCCGACACCGAGTACGACTGGCCGTTCTACGGCGAGGTCGTGGGCGCGTACTTCGCCTCGCACCCGGAGGTCCAGCCGGCCACCGTCCGCGTGACCGACCACGCCCACCCGGCCACCGCCCACCTGGGTCCGACCTGGGACATCACCGACGAGTGGTACGACTACCGCACCAATCCCCGGGACGCGGTCCGCGTTCTGTCCACAGTGGACGAATCGACGTATTCCGGTGGCATGATGGGACCTGATCACCCGCACACCTGGTGCAAGACGGTGGGGGAGGGGCGGTCGTTCTACACCGGCAGTGGTCACACGGTGGAGATCTACGCCGACCCGGACTTCCGGTCCCTGTTGCTGGGCGGCATCCGGTACGCGGCGGACCGCTGATCTGCTACTCCAAGGGGCCGGCCTCGATCACCAGTGGTGTCGCCGGGGTGTCGCCGGTGAGCTGGTTCAGCTGCGTGACGGCCCGGTCGAGCTGCTGGGCCAGGCGCGGGATGGTGCTGGGTGGCACGTAGACGTCGGCGCCGGCGTTGATCAGGCGGCCGAGCGGGCCCTGGTAGGTGATGCCGAGTTCCCGGTCCTCGACCTCGGCGATGACCACCCGGGCCTTGGGGAACTTGCCGCGCATGATCCCGATCAGCTGCGGGCTGACCGGCGGGATCAGCAGGACTTCGGCGCTCTCCGGGGCCGAGTTCATGTCCAGCACGATGTAGTCGGGGCCCAGTTGGTCGGACAGCGATGCGCGGGCGGACGGGGACAGCTTCATCGCGGTCGCCACGACGGTCACGTCGTCGTAGGCGGCCGACTCGACCGGGGTGCCGGTGTCGACGGGGTCGATCGAGCCGGTGATGGTGGCGATGGGCCGGCCGTCCCGCTTGACCAGCAGGTCCTCGCCGGGGGGCCAGGGCCTCGATCACGGCCACGACGTCTTGGGGCAGGCGACTGACGTCGATCCACCGCCCGGTCTGTCCGCCCGTCATGATCGAGATTCTTCCACAGCGGGTGGAACGGCCTGGGTGGGTCATCGCCGCGAGCAGAGCCGGCGGGTGGGACGAGCCGGCGGGCGGCGAGTGGCCGGCCGGGCGGGCGCGGGTGGCGGGCTGGTGCGCGGGGGGCTGGGCAGGTGCGGCGGGCGGCCGGCTGGGCGGTGCGGGCGGCGGGCCGGCGGGTGGCGGGTGGGCAGGTGCGGCATGCGGCGGGGGCATGCGGCGGGGCGGAAGGTGGCGGGCGGAAGGTGGCGGGCGGAAGGTGGCGGGGCGGCTGACCCCCTTCCGAGTGGTTTCTCCGCACGTCGGGAGGCCGATTGCATGATCGAAGCGCACGCTGGTGTCTGCTGTGGACGTTCGACATCGGGGTGGGGGTGCGGGTGGGCACTTCGCAGGATCGGCGGGACCAGCGGCGGGCGGCGGTGCGGCGGACGGGGCCTGCGCCGCGGCGGCGGAAGAGGTTCCTGACGCTGGGGCGCGCCGTGTTGTTCGTGGGGATCGCGCTGGTGGTGGGGGGCGTGGTCAAGCTCCTCCTGCCGTCGATGACCCCGCTGCTGACCGCAGGGCTCGCGGTGGCGTTGGGGGCGGTGCCGTTGATCATCGACCTGTTGCGGGAACTGCCTGAGCGTCGCCGGGCGCGGGGGGCGACCATGGGGCCGTTTGCGGCGGCGGCGTTTGTGCTGCTTGTGGTGGGTGGTGGGACGGCTTACGTGCTGTCGTGGACCATTGATCGGATCACCAGCGACGAAACCGTGCGGGCACAGCGGCTGGGGGCGCCGGTGGAAGGGACGCTGGGGCCGTTGGTGGCCAAGGTGGAGAAGGTCGAGGTCACCGACAACTTCACCAAGGTCACGTTCACGGCCGTCAACCGGAGCGCCATCGCGGCCAAGGTCAGTGTGGTCGACTCGTGCCGGCTCATCGCGGGACAGGCGGAGTTTCGGCTCGACGGGTTGTTCGACGTGCTGCGGGAGCCGTTCTTCCTCGATGTCCCGGGCGGCGGGACGATTCGCAAGACGTTCGCCTTCCCGGGCACGCCTGAGCCTGGGCGGACCACAGTGACGATGACCTGCGGCTCGGTGTCCTGGACCGGCTCGGACGCGCAGTGGTCGGGGCGGGAGTTCGTGGGGCGGCCGCTGCGCGTGGCCGACATCGAGCTGGCCCCCGTGGGCTGATGTGGAACCTTCGACCCCTGTGCGGTGTAGAGGGGGCATGACGGCAACCGCCACGGACGAGGCACGGCTGGTGATCCGCGCCCGGGACGGCGATCCGACGGCGTTCGCGGACCTGGTGCGCGCCCACCACTCGGCCGCCCATGCCCGAGGAACCCGAGGACCTCGTCCTGGCCGACGAGCGCAAGGGAGCGCTGTGGGCGGCGCTGTGGCGATTATCCGACAAGGACCGGCAGGTCCTGGGCTGCCGGTACGTGCTGGACCTGTCGGAGGAGGAAACCGCCCTGGTGCCGGCGTGGCCGAAGGGCACGGTGAAGTCGCGGGCCGCCCGGGCGCTCAAGCGGCTGCGGGCGCAGTTGGAAGGCGGGGACGACCGTGGCTGAGCGGCTGGAGGACGAACTGCGCGCCCTCGGGCGCGACTGGGACCGCGAGCCCGACGACGCCACCGTGGCCGCCATCGCCGAGGCGGCGACCAGCGCTCCGGAGCGGAAGCGGCGGTTCGGGGACATCGGCGTGCTGGCCGCGGCGGCAGCCCTGCTGACCGGGGTGACGGTGGCGGAAACCCGCTGAGCGTGGTGGCCCCGCGGTGGCCGGACTCCGTTGTCCGACCACCGCGGGACCGGCTCACGCGATCGGCCGGTCGGTCGGCTCGATCGGGCGCGGCAGGACCTGCCGGCCGGTGAGGAACGCGTCCACGCCCGCGGCGGCCGAGCGGCCCTCCGCGATGGCCCACACGATCAGCGACTGGCCGCGGCCCATGTCGCCGGCGACGAACACCCCGTCCACGGACGTCTTGAACTGCTCGTCGCGCACCACGTTGCCGCGCGCGTCCAGCTCGACGCCCAACTGCTCCAGCAGCCCGGTTTTCTCCGGCCCGAGGAAGCCCATCGCGAGCGTCACCAACTGCGCCGGCAGCTCCCGCTCGGTGCCGGGCACCGGCTGGAACTTCGAGTCCACCTCGACCAGTTTCAACGCCCGCACGGCGCCGTCGGCGTCGCCCAGGAACTCGACCGTGGACACCGAGTACAGCCGCTCGCCGCCCTCCTCGTGCGCGGAGGTCACCCGGTACAGCATCGGGTAGGTCGGCCACGGGTGCGCGTCGGTCCGGGTCTCCGCCGGCCGCGGCATGATCTCCAGCTGGGTCACCGACGCCGCGCCCTGGCGGTGGGCGGTGCCGACGCAGTCCGCGCCGGTGTCGCCGCCGCCGATGACCACGACGTGCTTGCCCGCCGCCGAGATCGGCGAGTCCGGCAGTTCGCCGCGCGCCACCCGGTTGGCCCACGGCAGGTACTCCATCGCCTGGTGGACCCCGGACAGCTCGCGGCCGGGCACCGGCAGGTCCCGCCACGCCGTCGCGCCACCGGCCAGCACCACCGCGTCGTAGCCTGCCCGCAGCTCCTCCACCGTGACGTCCACGCCGACGTTCACGTTGGTCCGGAACTCCGTGCCCTCGGCCCGCATCTGGTCCAGCCGGCGGTCCAGCCGCCACTTCTCCATCTTGAACTCGGGGATGCCGTACCGCAGCAGCCCGCCGATGGCGTCCGCCCGCTCCAGCACCACCACGTCGTGGCCCACGCGGGTCAGCTGCTGCGCCGCCGCCAGGCCCGCCGGCCCCGAACCCACCACGGCCACCTTGAAACCGGTGCGGGTCCGGGGCTCCTGGGGCGTGACCCACCCCTCGTCGAAGGCGCGGTCGACGATCGAGATCTCGACCCGCTTGATCGTGACGGGATCGCCGTTGATCCCGACCACGCAAGCGGCCTCGCACGGGGCGGGGCACAACGTCCCGGTGAACTCCGGGAAGTTGTTGGTGGCGTGCAACCTCTCGATCGCGTCACGCCAGTCCTGCTGCCACACCAGGCTGTTCCACTCGGGGATCAGGTTGCCCAGCGGGCAGCCCTGGTGGCAGAACGCGATGCCGCAGTCCATGCACCGCCCGGCCTGCTTCTCCAGCTTGGGCCGCTCGAACTCCTCGTACACCTCGCGCCAGTCGCGCAGCCGCAGGAACACCGGCCGGCTGCGCGGGGTCTCGCGCTCGGTGGTCAGAAAACCGCGCGGGTCAGCCATGTGCGGCCTCCATGATCGCCTCGTTCACGTCGCGGCCCTCCTGCTCGGCCCGCGCCCGCGCGGCCAGCACCCGCTTGTAGTCCTTGGGCATGACCTTGGTGAACCGGTCGACCGCGAGGTCCCAGTCCGCCAGCAGCCCGCGCGCCACCGCGGAATCGGTCTCCGCGTAGTGCTTCTCCACGACCGTCCGCAGGAAGTCGCGGTCGGCGTCGTCCAGCGGGTCCAGGTCCACCATCTCCTGGTTGACCCGCTGCTCGCGCGCGTCCAGCACGTAGGCGACACCGCCGGACATGCCGGCCGCGAAGTTGCGCCCGGTCGGCCCGAGCACGACCACCCGGCCGCCGGTCATGTACTCGCAGCCGTGGTCGCCCACGCCCTCGACGACGGCCAGCGCGCCGGAGTTGCGCACGCAGAACCGCTCGCCGACCTTGCCGCGCAGGAAGATCTCGCCGCCGGTCGCGCCGTAGCCGATGACGTTGCCCGCGATGATGTGCTGCTCGGCGGTGAACTGGGCGTCGGCCACCGGCCGCACCGTGATCCGCCCGCCGGACAGGCCCTTGGCGACGTAGTCGTTGGCGTCGCCGATGAGCCGCAACGTGATGCCGCGCGGCAGGAACGCGCCGAACGACTGGCCGGCGGTGCCGGTGAAGGTCACGTCGATGGTGTCGTCGGGCAGACCTTCGCCGCCCCACCGCTTGGTCACCTCCGAGCCGAGCATGGTGCCGACGGTGCGGTTGACGTTGCGCACCGGCAGTTCCAGCCGCACCCGGTCACCGGAGGCGATCGCGCCCTCGGCGAGCTGGATCAGCGTGTTGTCCAACGCCTTCTCCAGCCCGTGGTCCTGCTCCACCACCTGGTGCCGCGGGGCGCCTTCCGGCAGCTCGGGCACGTGGAAGATCGGCGACAGGTCGAGCCCGGCGGCCTTCCAGTGGTCGACGGCCTTGCGGGTGTCCAGCAGCTCGGCGTGGCCCACGGCCTCTTCCAGCGACCGGAAACCCAGCTGCGCCAACAACTCGCGCACTTCCTGGGCCACGAACTCGAAGAAGTTCACCACGTACTCGGCCTTGCCCGCGAACTTCGCGCGCAGTGCCGGGTTCTGCGTGGCCACGCCCACCGGACACGTGTCGAGGTGGCAGACCCGCATCATGATGCATCCCGACACGACCAGGGGAGCGGTGGCGAAACCGAACTCCTCCGCGCCCAGCAGGGCCGCGATGACGACGTCCCGGCCGGTCTTGAGCTGGCCGTCGGTCTGCACCACGATCCGGTCGCGCAACCGGTTGGCCAGCAGCGTCTGCTGCGTCTCGGCCAGCCCCAGCTCCCACGGACCACCGGCGTGCTTGATCGACGACAGCGGGGACGCGCCCGTGCCGCCGTCGTGGCCGGAGATCAGCACGACGTCCGCGTGCGCCTTGGACACGCCCGCCGCGACCGTGCCCACGCCGACCTCGGACACCAGCTTCACGTGGATGCGGGCCGCCGGGTTGGCGTTCTTCAGGTCGTGGATGAGCTGGGCGAGGTCCTCGATCGAGTAGATGTCGTGGTGCGGCGGCGGCGAGATCAGGCCGACGCCGGGCGTGGAGTGCCGCGTGCGGGCGATCCACGGGTACACCTTCGCGCCGGGCAGCTGGCCGCCCTCGCCGGGCTTCGCGCCCTGCGCCATCTTGATCTGGATGTCCTCGGCGTTGACCAGGTACTCGCTGGTCACGCCGAACCGGCCGGAGGCCACCTGCTTGATCGCCGAACGGCGGATCGGGTCGTAGAGCCGCTCCGGGTCCTCGCCGCCCTCGCCGGTGTTGGACTTGGCGCCCAACCGGTTCATCGCGATGGCCAGGGTCTCGTGCATCTCCTGGGAGATCGAGCCGTAGGAGATCGCGCCGGTGGCGAACCGCTTCACGATCGACGACACCGGCTCGACCTCGTCGATCGGCACCGGCGGGCGCACGCCGTCCTTGAACTCGAACAGGCCGCGCAGCGTCATCAGCCGCTTGGACTGGTCGTCCACGGCCTTCGTGTACTCCTTGAAGATGTCGTAGCGACCGGTCTTCGTGGAGTGCTGGAGCTTGAACACGGTCTGCGGGTTGAACAGGTGCGCCTCGCCCTCGCGGCGCCACTGGTACTCGCCGCCGACCTCCAGCTCCCGGTGGTGGGCGCGGACGCCGTCGGGCGGGAACGCGAGCCGGTGCCGGCGCGCGACCTCCTCGGCGATCACGTCGAACCCGATGCCGCCCAGGCGCGAGGTGGTGCCGGTGAAGCAGGAGTCGATGACCTCCGCGCCCAGGCCGATGGCCTCGAAGATCTGCGCGCCGGTGTAGGAGGCGACGGTCGAGACGCCCATCTTGGACATCGTCTTGCGCACGCCCTTGCCCAGCGCCTTGATCAGGTTGCGGGTGGCGGTCTTCGGGTCGAGGTCGGCCATCTCCTCGACCGACGCCATCGCCAGGTACGGGTTGACCGCCTTGGCGCCGTAGCCGATGAGCAGCGCGATGTGGTGCACCTCGCGGGCGTCGCCGGACTCCACGATCAGGTCCACCTGGGTCCGGGTCTTCTCCCGCACCAGGTGGTGGTGCACCGCGCCGGTCAGCAGCAGCGACGGGATCGGCGCGTGGTCCTCGTCGACCCCGCGGTCGGACAGCACGACCAGCCGCGCGCCCTCCCGGATCGCCGCCGACACCTCGACCTTGATCTCCGCGAGCCGGCCGACCAGCGCGTCGCCGCCGCCCTTGACGTCGTAGGTGCCGCGCACGGTGTAGGTGCGGAACTCGGGCAGCGTGCCGTCGTCGTCGACGTGCACCAGCTTGGCGAGTTCGTCGTTGTCCAGCACCGGGAACGGCAGCGAGATCCGGCGGCAGGAGGACGCGTCGGCCTGCAGCAGGTTGGGTTCCGCGCCCAGGGTCGCGTGCAGCGAGGTGACCAGCTCCTCGCGGATCGCGTCCAGCGGCGGGTTGGTGACCTGCGCGAAAAGCTGGGTGAAGTAGTCGAACAGCTGCCGGGGCCGGTCGGACAGCGGCGCGAACGGGGCGTCGTTGCCCATCGAGCCGATCGGCTCCGCGCCGGACTTGGCCATCGGCCGCAGCAGCAGCGTGAGTTCTTCGTCGGTGTAGCCGAAGACCTGCTGACGGCGCACGAGGGACGCGTGCGTCGGCACTTCGCGCTCTCGCGCGGGCAGGTCGGCCAGGTGCAGGATGCCGTCGGACACCCACTCCTGGTACGGGTGCTCGGCGGCCAGCTCGCCCTTGATCTCCTCGTCGTCGATGATCCGCCCCTGGGCGGTGTCGACGAGGAACATCCGGCCGGGTTCGAGGCGGCCCTTGCGGACGATGGTGGTCGGGTCGAGGTCGAGCACGCCCGCCTCGGAGCCCAGCACGACCAGGCCGTCCTCGGTGACCCAGTAGCGGGCGGGGCGCAGGCCGTTGCGGTCCAGGACCGCGCCGATGAGCGTGCCGTCGGTGAACGCCACCAGCGCCGGGCCGTCCCACGGTTCCATGAGGGTGGAGTGGAACTCGTAGAACGCGCGCCGCTGCGGGTCCATCTCGGCGTGGTTCTCCCACGCCTCGGGGATCATCATCAGGACGGCGTGCGGCAGCGACCGGCCGCCCAGGTGCAGCAGTTCCAGGACCTCGTCGAAGGTCGCCGAGTCGCTGGCGTCGCGGGTGATGACCGGGAAGATCCGCTCCAGGTCGCCCGGGATGAGGTCGGTGGCGAGCACGGACTCGCGCGCGTCCATCCAGTTGCGGTTGCCGCGCAGCGTGTTGATCTCGCCGTTGTGCGCCACGTACCGGTACGGGTGGGCCAGCGGCCACGACGGGAACGTGTTGGTGGAGAACCGGGAGTGCACCAGGCCGATCGAGCTGGTGACCCGCTCGTCGGTCAGGTCGGGGAAGAACTTCTCGACCTGCGGCTCGGTCAGCATGCCCTTGTAGACGACGGTCCGGCCGGACAGGCTCGGGAAGTAGACGCCGGTGGCGTGCTCGGCGCGCTTGCGCACGACGAACGCCAGGCGCTCCAGCTCCATGCCCTCTTCGCCGCCGATGAACAGCTGGCGGAAGCGCGGCATGGTGGTCTTGGCGGTGGGGCCGACGTGGTCGGTGTCCACCGGCAGGTCGCGCCACCCCAGGACGGTCGCGCCCTCTTCCTCGGCGATCTGCTCGATCTGCTTGCGGACGTCGTCGTCCTCGTGCGGCAGGAAGGCGGTGCCGACCGCGTAGGCGCCCGGTTCGGGCAGGTCGAAGTCGACGACCTCGCGGAAGAACGCGTCGGGCACCTGGATCAGGATGCCCGCGCCGTCGCCGGTCTCCGGCTCCGCGCCCCGCGCGCCCCGGTGCTCCAGGTTGCGCAACGCGACCAGCGCCTGGGCGACGATCGCGTGGTTTCTCCGACCGGCGAGGTCGGCGACGAACGCGACACCGCAGGCGTCGTGCTCGAACTGCGGGTCGTAAAGACCTTGCTTCGGCTGGTGGTGGTGGGTCACAACGGGCCCTCCCGTGGCATCGCCTGTCTTGGCTGTTTTCGGGCAAACAGACATGGCCGGGCTGCACTTCGCGCGCTTCGTCGACGCGCGGCGGCTCGGCCTCGCAGGACTGCTGGCTTGGGGGTCCACGCCGGGGGAGATGGGGGCGTGGGGCCGCACTCCGTTGTGCGGGAAACTGCACTTCCTTGTGCGCGTGTCCGCGCGGCCTGATCGGGCCGGTTGGTCACGCGGGGCGGTGCACCGGGGTTGCCGGGGTCTTGTGACGATAGTGTGAATTCGCGGTTATGGCTCTAGTCCGACAGGGCGTCGTGGTGAATCCCACCCCTAGTTGACATCATTCCTACCAACAGGTTACGCCCGGTCGGACCAGTAATTTATTCCACTTGATTCCTTCAGTGTGTACTAAAACGTGCTCGGGACGCGCTGGGCGACTCTCCCGCAGCCGGCGGCCGCGAGGATCGACACCCCCGCCAGCGCGCCCTGCCACACCTGCGCCTCGGTCAGCGCGATCACCCCGTTCACTCCCGCCACCAGGATGAAGAGCAGTGCGAGCAACACCCAGAGCCGCCGTTCGGCCTTCGCGCTGCGCGGCACGAGGAGCATGGTCGAGGGATGAGTCACGGCTGGCACCTCCGCTCTTGGTCTTGACGCTCCCAACGGCGTCAAGCCCGGGGCGGTTACCCGTTTCGTGCGGTCTTCACACCTCCGAGGGACAACTTTTTTCGTGGGTCGACGGACGGTGGGCACGGCGCGTGACGGCCGTCACATCGCGGGGCCGGCGGCTGACGGAACGCCCAGGCAGGGGCCGGCCCCCGACAAAACCGCTCAGCCGACGGTCACGCCGAAGAGCAGGCCGACGTAGTAGGTCACCAGCATCGTCAACGACCCGACCACCACGTTCCGCCGCACCGCCCGCCACACCGGACTACCGCCCAACCGCGCACTGATCATCCCCGTCAGCACCAACCCCACGATCACCGCCACCGCGCACGTCCACACCCGCCACGACAACGGCGGCAGCACGATCGCCACCAGCGGGATCAGCGCCCCCACCGCGAACGACGCCAGCGACGCCCACGCCGCCTGCCACGGGCTCGTCAAGTTGTCCGGATCGATCTGCAACTCCGCCTCGGCATGCGCCCGCAACGCGTCCTGCTCCGTCAGCTCCCGAGCCACCTGGGCCGCGAGTTCCGGGGACAGCCCCTTCTCCTCGTAGATGTCGGCGAGTTCCTGTTCCTCCTCCTCCGGCATCTCACGCAGCTCGTGCGCCTCCAACCGCAACGCGGCGCGTTCGGTGTCGCGTTGGGTGCTGACGGAGACGTACTCGCCGCCCGCCATGGACAGCGCACCCGCCACCAGACCCGCAACCCCCGCCGCCAGGACGGTGGTGCGGTCGGTGGTCGCACCGGCCACGCCGACCACGAGACCGGCCGTGGACACGATGCCGTCGTTGGCGCCCAGAACGCCGGCGCGCAGCCAGTTGAGCCGTCCGGACAGGTCGTCGTGGTGGGCTTCGCCGGCATGCGTCATGACGTGATCGAACCACTTCACGGGCGGTTGTGCTCCGGAAGAGTGGGGGCGGACATGGTGCTAAGACGGGCTTTGCTGGGTGTCGCGTGGCGTTGGCCGGCTGACCCTCAGCCGGATTCGACGATGCGCCACTGCGGCCCGTTGATCCACGTCGCTTCCAGCCGCGACCGGTGCCCGGCGCTGACGAACTCCACCACGACCGCGTCGGCGGGCTGTTCGACGCTGGCGGCGAAGCCCTGGCGCGGGGTGGCGGAGATGGGTTCGATCTCGGACGCGGAGAAGCGGATCGCCGCGACGCCGCCCTGGAGCCGGAAGCTGCGCAGGTAGACGGATTCGCCGTTCTGCTCGCTCCACGTCCCGTTCTCCGGCGGTAGCGGCGGGACGGTGGTGGTGGTCGTCGGGGGAGTGGTGGTGACGACGGTGGTTGTGGTCGTGACCGTGGTGGTAATCGTCGTCGTGGTGGTGGGCACCGCGCTGGACTGCTGGGTGGGGCCGGCGACCAGGCGGGGCCGTTCGGGGACGCCCGCGTCCAACACGAACCGGATGCCCAGCCAGGACAGGGCGACCGCGACGGCCGTGGACGCCGTCCACGCCGCGAAGTACTGGAGGCCCCGGATCACGCGCGCCATCCTGCCGGCAGCCGGCGGGTTGACCCTCCCCCGAGGGGAGACTCCACGCTCCCGCCATGATGATCACCGGCATCTTCCCGACGATCTGCTCCGACGACATCGCGGCCACCCGCGACTTCTACGCATTGCTGTTCGGCATGACCACGGTCTTCGAGAACGACTGGTACGTGCAGCTCCAGGCGCCAACACCGCCGCACCCCCAGATCGGCGTCGTCCAGCGCGACCACGGCAGCGTCCCCGAAGGCCACCGCAACCGGCCTGCTGGCACCCTGATCGCCATCGAGGTCGACGACGTCGACACCGTCCACAAGAACGCGGTGGCCGCCGGTTTGACCATGCTGCTGGACCTGCGTGACGAGCCCTGGGGGCAGCGGCACTTCATCACGCTCGACCCGAGCGGCACGATGGTGGACGTGATCAAGCCGATCCCGCCGGACGCCGAGCACGCGGACTCCTATGTCTGACCTCGTGCCGATCGGCGTGTTCGCCGAGGCCGCGCGCGTCACGGTCAAGGCCCTGCGGCACTACCACGCGCTCGGCGTGGTGGTGCCCGCCCGGGTCGACCCCGCCACGAACTACCGCTACTACCGGTGGGACCAGCTCGGCGACGTGCTGTGCGTGACGACCCTGCGCGATCTCGGAACCCCGTTGAACCGCATCAAAGAGCACCTGGTGGGCGGTACCCCGCTGCACGAGGTCCTGGCCGCCGAACGCGTCCGCCTGCGCCGCCGGATGGCGCAGGCCGAACGCGCCCTGGCCCTGCTCGACGCGCTCCGGGACGCCCCGCGCCTGCCGGACGTGCGGCCCGACATCACCGAGCGCCCCGACCGCGTGACCCTGGTGCTGTCCGGCCCGGCGCACGCCGACACGATCGGCCACGACGCGGCGGCGCTGGTGGATCGGCTCCTCGACCTGGCCGGGCGGGCGGGCGCGGACACCGGGGCGCCGGTCGTGGGCGAGTACCCGCTCAAGCTCGTCGACAGCTTCACCGTCCGGGTCCGGCTGGAGGTCGACCACCCTCCCGCCGGACCGTTGGGTGGGCTGCGCGTCGAGCCGTGGCCGGGTGGCCGGTTCGCCCGGGTCGTCCACGAGGGTCCGCTCGACGCGCTGCCCATCGCCTACCACGGTCTGGTCCGCTGGCTGCACGAGCACCGCCACCACCCGACCGGGCCGGTCTTCGAGCGCTACCTGGACGACCCGGCCACCACCGCGGCCCACGACCTGCGCACGGAGGTCCTGCACCGCGTCCGGTGACCTCAGCCGGCGAAGGTCTGCTCCCGCCGGCGTTCCTCGTCGGTGGTCTCGATGTGCTTCACCGCGTACCGCAGCATCGGCGGCGCCATCAACGAAGTCACGACCGCGACCAGCACGACGATCGTGTACCCGGCGGTCGTCAACACCCCGACCCGCAGGCCGACCATCGCCACGATCACCTCGATGACGCCCCGCGCGTTCAACCCCGCCCCCAGCGCCAAACCCTCCCAGTGGGTCAGCTTGGACAGCCGCGCGCCCAGGTAGGCCCCCAGGAACTTGCCGCCGATCGCGATGGCCAGCACCACCAGCGCCGAGGCCAGCACGGGCCACTGGCCGAGCAGGCTGAGGTCCATGCGCAGGCCCGCGGTGGCGAAGAAGATCGGCGCCAGCACGGCCATGGTGATGGTGCGCAGCGGCGCGAGCTTGCGGCGGCCCAACAAGCCTGAGGTGCCGAGCAGGATGCCGCACAGGAACGTGCCCAGGATCGGTTCGAGGCCCAGCGCGTGGGTGCCGGCGGCGCAGGCGACCAGCAGCAGCACCACGGCGGCGACGGTCGGTCCGGCGTCGTTGGACCGGTTCGCCAGGGTCAGCGCGGTCTTGACCGCCGGGCGTCCGATGAGGACCGCGACCAGCAGGGCGGCGACGAGGCTGCCGATGGTCAGGGCGACGTGGCCGAAGCGCAGCCCGGTGGTGGCCATCGCGGACACCACCGACAGCAGCGACCAGCCGACGATGTCGTCCACGGCGGCGGCGCTGATGGTGAGCTGGCCGATGTTGCGGTGCAACAGGTTCAGCTCCACCAGGGTCTTGGCGATGACCGGGATGGCGGACACGCACATCGCGACGCCGAGGAACAACGCGAACACCAGGGTCTCGTTGCCGCCGGACAGCAGGGAGGCGGGCAGGGCGAACCCGACCGCGACCCCCAGCGCCAGCGGGATGAGCAACCCGCCCAGCGACACCCACAGCGCCGTGCGGCCGCGCCTGCGGACCATCGGCATGTCGATGTGCATCCCGGTGAACCCGACCAGCAGCAGCACACCCAGCTGTCCCACCGCGTCGAGCAGGTGGATCTGGGTGTCCACCGGCGGGAACAGCCAGCCGGACAGGCCGGGCAGGACGTGGGCCAGCAGCGACGGGCCGAGCAGGACGCCGGCCGTCAGCTCGCCGACCACCTGGGGTAAGCCGAACCGGGCCGCGAGCTTGCCCAGCGCCAACGCCGCGCCCAGCAGCACGGCCAGTTGGAGCAGGAACACGAGCATCTGGTGCGCGCCGATCGGGGACGGCGGCGCGGCAGCGAGAACGGTCATCACGGCCCTCTCGGTGGTGCGGTGTGCGAAAAGCAGTGCCCCTGACCTGTACGCCGGTCCGCGCACGCGGGGAAGGACCAGGCACTTCGTGGTGCCGAATACGTCAACTGGGCCGCTGATCCGCGGGGTATTCCCGGCGGTCGCGACCAGGGGCGTTACGGTGCCCGCCATGGTCTCGGTGCTGCTCGTCGAGGACGACCCGGTGGTGCGGTCGGCGGTGTCGCGCGCGTTGACCGGGCTGGGGCACGCGGTGCTGCCGGTGGGCACGGCGCTGGAGGCGTTGCGGGAGGTCGCGGGTGCCACGTTCGACCTCGTCGTGCTGGACCTGGGGTTGCCGGACATGGACGGCGCGGACGCGTTGCGGATGATGCGCGGGGTGTGCGACGTGCCGGTGATCGTGGCGACCGCCCGTGACGACGAGGCCGAGATCGTGCGGCTGCTCAACGCGGGCGCGGACGACTACCTGGTCAAGCCGTTCTCCAGCGAGCACCTGGCGGCGCGGTTGTCGGCGGTGCTGCGCCGGGCGCGCAAGGAGGACCGGCCGGAGCCGATCCGGATCGGGCAGTTGACCATCGACCTGGACCGCCGCGAGGCGCGGCTGGGTGGGCGGGAGCTGAACCTGACGCGCAAGGAGTTCGACCTGCTGGCCTACCTGGCGGCTCGGGAGGGCAAGGTCGTGCCGCGGGCGGAGCTGCTGGCGAACCTGTGGAACCTGCCCGGCCGGCACGACGACCAGACCCTGGACGTGCACCTGTCGTGGCTGCGCCGCAAGCTGGGGGAGCGGGCCGCGCAGCCGCGCTACCTGCACACCGTGCGCGGTGTCGGGTTCAAGCTGACCGCGGCGCAGTGACGTGCGTCGCTCGCTCGCCCTGGTGTCGCTGGCCGTCACGTCGATGGTGGCGCTGGCGTTCCTGATCCCGCTGGCCCTGGTGGTGCGGCAGCTGGCCGAGGACCGGGCGGTGACCGACGCGGAGCGGCAGGCGGGGGCGCTGACGCCGGTGCTGGTGATCACCCAGGACCCGGCGACGGTGCAGCAGGCGCTGGCGTCGATCTCCGGGCGGGTCGCGGTGCACCTGCCCGGCGGTCAGGTGGTGGGCGAGGTCAAGGCGACCGGGGACCAGTTGCGGGAGGCGCGGGAGAAGGGGTTGGCGTTCAGCGCGCCGGTGCCCGAGGGGTGGGTCCACCTGCAACCCGTGGTGCTGGGGGAGGCCCGGGTCGCGGTGGTGGAGGCGTTCGTGCCGTCGGCCGAGTTGTCCCGGGGCGTCACGTCGGCGTGGCTCGCGCTGTCCGGGGTGGCGGTGTCGCTGGTGCTGGCGTCGGTGCTGGTCGCGGACCGGTTGGGGGCGCGGGTGGTGCGGGCGTCGCAGGCGCTGGCGGACGGGGCGCGGCGGATGGAGCAGGGCGACCTGACCGCGCGCGTGACGCCGAGCGGTCCGCCGGAGCTGGCCGAGGCGGGCGGCGCGTTCAACCGGATGGCCGACCGGATCGGCCAGTTGGTGGCCAACGAGCGGGAGATCCTGGCCGACCTGTCGCACCGGCTGCGCACCCCGTTGACCGCGCTGCGCCTGGACTCCGAGACGCTGGGCACCGACCCGTCCGCGAACCGGGTCCGCCAGGCCGTGCACGCGCTGGAGCGGGAGGTCAACGAGCTGATCCGGGCCGCCCGCAAGGAGTTGGCCGACCCCGACGGCGGGCGGTGCGACGCGGCGCAGGTCGTGCACGACCGGCTGGTGTTCTGGTCGGCGCTGGCCGACGACCAGAACCGGCTGTGGAACCTGCGCGGCACCGAGCGGCGCGCGTTCGTGCCGCTGACCCGCAGCGACCTGGCCGCGGCGATGGACGTGGTGCTGGGCAACATCTTCCGGCACACGCCGGAGGGCACCGGGTTCGTGGTGGCGCTGTTCCACCGGCCCGAGCAGGTGGTGATCGTCATCGAGGACGCGGGGCCGGGGATCGCGGACCTGGAGACGGCGCTGCGCCGTGGAAGCAGCAGCGCCGGCTCCACCGGTCTCGGACTCGACATCGCCCGCCGCGCGGCCGAGTCCACCGGGGGCTCGCTGGTCGTGGACCGCGGCCCGCTCGGGGGCACCCGGGTGCAGTTGCGGCTGACCCGGCTGCCGGAGCACCAAGGCTAGCCGGCGCTTTCTTTGGCGCACCTGATGGCACCTTTAAATGTTCCTTAAATAAATCGCTGGTTGACATTCCGGGAAATGGTTGGCAAGGTCATTTCCGGAATTGAGGTCGGCCGCAGCGCTCTCCCCCTTGCCCGGTGGCCCCAATCCGCGTTCGGTGCGGCGACCGCAGTGCCTACCCTGCGAAAAGGCGCTCGTGCGGTCGCCGCACCCGAAAAGCCGTCGAATGCAGATGAGGTTTTCCGCGTGTTCCGCTCGAAACGTGCACTGCCCGTTGTCGTGGCGCTGGCCGGCTTGGCGCTGGCGGGTTGCGACGACCCCGAGGAGATCGGCATGGTGACCGCCACGGCCACCACGACGGTCCGCACGACGTCCCAGACCGGCACCCCGGCCACGTCACCCTCACCCTCGTCGTCGTCCACCACCCCCACCACCACGACGACGACCACCGAAACCACCACCACCACCACCCCACCCGAGCCGCCCGCGACCACCACCGAGGTCCCGCCGCAGCAGCCCACACCCCCGGCCTCGCCCACCAAGACCGAGGTGGAACCGGCCGAGGCCAAGGTGTTCAACCTGACCAACGCCGAACGCGCCGCCAACGGCTGCCCCGCCCTGGGCGTCGACGAACGCCTCGACAAGGCCGCCCGAAGCCACAGCGCGGACATGGCCGCCCAGAACTACTTCAGCCACACCTCCAAGGACGGCCGCACCTTCGCCGACCGCATCAAGGCCACCGGCTACCCGGCGCCGGGCGCGGAGAACATCGCCGCCGGCCAGCGCACGCCCGAAGCCGTCGTGAAGGGCTGGATGGAGTCCCCGGGCCACCGCGCCAACATCCTCAACTGCAAGCTGAAGACCCTCGGCGTCGGCATGGCCCGCGGCGGTTCATATGGCACGTACTGGACGCAAAATTTTGGTTGGTAGCTGGGGAAACCAGTTGTGACCTCCCCGAGCGCGCGGCACGCTCGCGCGGCACTTCGGGCACCCGTCACCGCCACACGTTCGGCGGGCTCAGCGACCACTCGTTCCACGCGATCAGCCTCCTGGAAGCCGGCCGCGCCGCCACCTGGCCCTTCTAGAGCTTGGGCTGGTGGCCGTCGGTCGGCAGCTCGTCGAGGATGAGCACCGTGTGGCTCGACGTCACGTCCGGCATGGTCTGCAACCGCGACAGCACCAGGTCCCGCAGGCTGTGCGCGTCCGGCGCCCGGACCAGCAACACCAGGTCGTAGTCCCCGGACACCAGCGCCCCGTGCCACACCTCGGGGATCTCCAGCACCCGCTGCCGCACCGCCTTCCACGAGTGCTGGCTGATCTTCAGGTACACGTACGCCGAGATCCCGAACCCGTACCGCTCCGGGTCCACCACCGCCGTGTACCCGGTGATCACCCCGTCCCGGTGCAGCCGCTCCACCCGCGAGTACGCGCTCGCCCGCGAGATGTGCAGCTTCTCCGCCAGCGCCCGCATCGACAGCCGGCCGTCCGCCCGCAGCGCCTCCACGATGCGGCGGTCGGTGGCGTCGAGCGGTGCCGAATGTCCAGGCCTGGGCGTCATGTGGCGCACTGTAACCCGGCTGCGCGACCGTTCGTCCAGATGTGCGGCCCAAAGCTGGAACTTTGGCCGGTGTGACGCGGACCATGCCCCCACTCGTCACATGAGGGTCGGAGGAGCCCATGGTCCCCACGAGGGAACTGCTGCCCACAGCGGAACCGCTGTCGCTGCTGCGCAAGGACGGCTCGCCGGTCGAGGACTCGCCGCTGGCGATGCCCGACGACGACGTCCTGCTCGAACTGCACCGCCGCATGGTCGTCGGCCGCCGCTTCGACACCCAGGCCACCGCGCTGACCAAGCAGGGCCGCCTCGCCGTCTACCCGTCGTCGCGCGGGCAGGAGGCGTGCGAGGTCGGGTCGGTGCTGGCGCTGCGCGAGCAGGACTGGCTGTTCCCCACCTACCGCGACTGCGTCGCCCTGGTGACCAGGGGAGTGGACCCCGCCGAGACCCTGACCCTGCTCCAGGGCGGCTGGCACCTGGGCTACGACCCGTACGAGCACCGCGTGGGCCCGCAGTGCACCCCGCTGGCCACCAACACCCTCCACGCCGTCGGCTTCGCGCACGCCGCCCGCCTCAAGGGCGAGGACACCGCCGCGCTCGTCCTCGTCGGCGACGGCGCCACCAGCGAGGGCGACACCCACGAGGCGCTGAACTTCGCCGGGGTCTGGAAGGCTCCCGTCGTGTTCCTGGTGCAGAACAACGGCTACGCGATCAGCGTGCCCATGTCCAAGCAGAACGCCGCCCCGTCGTTGGCGCACAAGGGCATCGGCTACGGCGTGCCGTCCGTGCTGGTCGACGGCAACGACGCCGCGGCCGTGTACGCCGTGGTCAAGGAAGCCGTCGAAGCCGGTGGCCCGACCCTGATCGAGGCCATCACCTACCGCATCGAGGCCCACACCAACGCCGACGACGCCACCCGCTACCGCACCTCCGACGAGGTCGCCGCGTGGCTGGACCGCGACCCGGTGGACCGCGTCGAGGCGTACCTGACCGCGCGCGGCCTGCTGACCCCCGAGCGCCGCGCCGCCGTCGCCGCCGAGGCCGAGGAGTTCGCCGCCGGCGTCCGCGCCGCGCTGAACACCGACCACGAGCACGACCCGATGTCGTTGTTCGAGCACGTCTACGCGACCCCCACCCGACACCTGCGCGAGCAGGCCGCGATCCTGGCGGAGGAACTGGCATGACCGCCGTCTCGATGGCCGGTGCGCTCAACCGGGCGCTGGCCGACGCGCTGGCCGAGGACCCGACCGTGCTCGTGTTCGGCGAGGACGTCGGCGCGCTGGGCGGCGTGTTCCGGGTGACCGACGGCCTGGAGGCCCGCTTCGGTTCGACCCGGGTCTTCGACACCCCGCTGGCCGAGTCGGGCATCGTCGGCACCGCGATCGGCATGGCCATGAACGGCCTGCGCCCCGTGGTGGAGATGCAGTTCGACGCCTTCGCGTACCCGGCGTTCGAACAGATCACCAGCCACCTGGCCAAACTCCGCAACCGGACCCGGGGCCGCGTGTCGCTGCCCGTCGTCATCCGCGTCCCTTACGGCGGCGGCATCGGCGGCGTAGAGCACCACTGCGACTCCTCCGAGGCCTACTACACCCACACCCCCGGCCTGACCGTCGTCACCCCCGGCACTCCCGACGACGCCTACCGCCTCCTCCGCGACGCCATCGCTTCACCCGATCCCGTGATCTTCATGGAGCCGAAGCGCCGCTACTGGTCCAAGGGCGAGGTCACGTCAGACCCGATCCCCATGAACCGAGCCCTGATCCGCCGCCCAGGCAAGGACGTCACCCTCATCGCCTACGGCCCCATGGTCGCCACGGCACTGGAAACGGCCGAGGCGGCGACGGAGGAGGGCTGGGACGTCGAGGTGGTGGACCTGCGCTCCCTGGCTCCCTTCGACGACGAGACGGTGTGCGCGTCGGTCCGCCGCACGGGACGTGCGGTCGTGGTCCACGAGGCTTCGGGCTTCGGCGGCTACGGCGCCGAGGTGGCGGCCCGCGTGACCGAACGCTGCTTCCACCACCTGCACGCTCCGGTCCTGCGCGTGACCGGCTGGGACATCCCGTACCCGCCGCCGAAGCTGGAGGAACACCACCTGCCGAACGTGGACCGCATCCTGGACGCGATCGCGAGGCTCCAGTGGGACGACGAGGTCGTGGAGGTGCGCGGTGCCTGACTTCCGCCTGCCGGACCTGGGCGAGGGCCTGACCGAGGGCGAGATCGTGACGTGGCTGGTCGAGGTGGGTGACGCGGTCACCATCGACCAGCCGGTAGTCGAGGTCGAAACCGCCAAGGCCGTGGTCGAGGTCCCCTGCCCCTACGCCGGTGTCATCACGGCGCGCCACGGCGAGGAGGGCGAAAAACTGGCGGTGGGCTCGGTCCTCCTGTCGGTAGGCGAGGTCTCGTCGGAGTACAGCGGAAACGTCCTGATCGGCTACGGCACCTCAGAACCCACCCGCCGCCGCCCCCGCCGCCGCTCCACACCCGCCACGCCTGAAACTGTCGTACCCCCGCGAGACAATGGTGACCGGGGGCCGGAGGCCGGCCCCACGCCAACTCGCGCCGCTCCAACCGCGACAACCGCTCCGACAACGCCGGCCACGCCAACAACGCCGGCCGCTCCGACAACGCCGACCGCGCCGGCCGAGCCTGCTTCGACCGGCCTGGCGCCCGCTGTCATCTCGCCGATCGTCCGGCAGTTGGCCCGCGAGCACGGCCTGTCTCTCAACGCCATCCGAGGCACCGGTCCGGGCGGCGTGATCCGCCGAGTCGACGTCGAACGCGAACTCGCCGCAGCGGCAACCCCGGCAGCGGCAGGCTCGGCGTCGGCGGCCACAGCAGGCTCGGCTACAGCAGGCTCGGCTACAGCAGGCTCGGCAGCAGCGCCGGCAGCGACCAGCACCGCCACGGTGGCTCGGCGGATCCCGTTGCGCGGCCTGCGTGGAGCGGTTGCCGAGAAGCTCGCCACCTCCCGCCGCGAAATCCCCGAAGCCACCGTCTGGGTCGACGTCGACGCCACCGGCCTCCTCGACGCCCGAGCCGCCCTCCCCGGCGTCTCCCTCCTCGCCCTCCTGGCCCGCTTCACCGTCCTCGGCCTCCGCAAGTTCCCCGAACTCAACTCCCGCGTCGAGCACGACGAAGTCGCCGTCCTCGACGAGATCCACCTCGGCTTCGCCGCTCAAACCGACCGCGGCCTCGTCGTCCCCGTCGTCAAGGACGCACACACCCTCACCACGTCCACCCTCGCCCACCGCATCACCGAACTCGCCACCCAAGCCCGCGAAGGCCGCATCCCCCCGACCGCCCTCACCGGCGGCACCTTCACGGTCAACAACTACGGCGTCTTCGGCGTCGACGGCTCGGCCGCGATCATCAACCACCCGGAAGCCGCGATCCTCGGCATCGGCCGCATCATCGACCGACCCTGGGCCGTCGACGGCCAACTCGCCGTCCGCAAGGTCGCCCAGCTCACCCTCGCCTTCGACCACCGCGTGTGCGACGGCGGCACGGCGGGCGGCTTCCTCCGGTTCGTCGCGGACTGCGTCGAGAACCCGATCACCGCACTGGCCGACCTTTAAGCGAACAGCGAAATCGAGGGAAACCCGGTCCGCCCCAGGACCGGGTTCCCCATAGATTGACCCACGTGACCACGCCCGACTACCCGATCCGCACCGAGCGCCTCACCCTGCGCCCCTTCACCCCCGACGACCACGCCGCCCTGCACGCCTACCAGTCCCGACCGGACGTGGTGCGCTTCCTCTACGGCGAAGCCCGCACCCCCGAGGAGACCACCGACAACCTCAAGCTCAAGATGTCCGTCACCTGGCCGGAAAAGGAAGGCGAACACCTCGCCCTCGCGGTCGTCCACGACGGGCTGGTCATCGGCGAGTCGGTCCTCAAGTACCTCAGCGAGACCCACCGCCAAGGCGAGATCGGCTACACCTTCCACCCCGACCACCACGGCCGCGGCTTCGCCACCGAAGCGTCGAAAGCCATGCTGGAACTGGGTTTCGTCAACCTCGGCCTGCACCGCATCGTCGCCTCCTGCGACGCCCACAACGACAAGTCGTGGCGGGTCATGGAACGCCTCGGGATGCGCCGCGAAGCCCACTTCCGCCACAACGAGATCTTCAAGGGCGAATGGGGCGAGGAGTTCATCTACGCGATCCTGGAGGACGAGTGGCGGGCCGCGAGGTCATGAACGCCTGATCGCTGTCGTGCGGCCACACGTCGTCCGCGCCCAGCCCCGCATGGCGTGACCGATCCGCTTGCCGAGGTCCGGCCGGAGCGCCGCGACGGTCTCCACATCGACCTCGGCGAGCAGCCCCGCCACGTCCGGGCAGTTCCTCGACTCGCGAAACACGAACCCGCTCTCGTGCAACCGCAACCACGCGTCCACCACAGCCACCGCCGCGAGGTTCGGGACGCCCACCCTGTCCCAGTGCTCGCCGATGAGTTCCACCAGCTCGCGGTCCGGCCCACCGCGCCCTGTTGGAACTGCGCGATCTTCAGCAGGTACCGCGACTGGCTGACCCCGGTCGCCTGCAACAGTTCGTCCAGCCCGTCCAACAGCACTACCGGCAGCGCGTCCCCGGCCGCCCGACTCAGCTCCGCCCAGCTCAGGTTCTCCTGCAAGGCGGCCCGCAGCCCGTGCTCGATCTGGTCCAGCAAATCGGCCTCGGTCGGCGTGCTGCGGAGTTCGACGCGCACGGTCAGGAAGTCACTGGCCGGCAGCCGCGCCGCCACGGACGGCTGCGGGTCCCGGACGGCCGTGACCTGGAAGCAGGGGTCGATGTAGGCGTCGGCCAGCGTGGGGATGTGCAGCCCGGCGGGGGCGGGACCTTCGCGTCGAACCACCCCAGCAACTCGCTCACACCCAGCGCCACGCCACCGAGCAGCGCGCCACCCAGGACCCGGTCCAGTGCCGAGACGAGCTTGCTCTCCTTGGCCCCGAGGATCTTCACCGCGTCCGCGTGGCTGAGGTTCCCGGCCACGGGTGAAGATCCTCCCATGGCACTGGTCTGGTACGTCAGCTACGGCTCGAACATGCACCTCGACCGGTTCACCCGCTACCTCGCCCTGTGCCGCGACCCGACCCCACCCACCACCGCAAGACCCCTCACGGTCCCCGGCGGCGTCTACTTCGCCACCGAGTCACCCATTTGGGGCGGCGGCAGGCTTTCTACGACCCCGACCTCCCGCGCACCACGGCCGCCCGCGCGTACCTGATCACCGAACGCCAGTTCGCGGACGTGGTCGCCCAGGAGATGTACCGCGTCCCCGCCGACGACCTCGACCTCCGAGAAACCCTCACCACCGGACGCCACACCCTAGGCCCGGGCCGCTACGAAACCCTGCTCCACCTGGGCGACCACGAGGGCCACCCCGGACGCTCACTACATTTCCGATCCCAAAACGCACCGAGCGTCCAACACGATCAATCCTGGTCCGGCACGGGCGACAGCGTCCCCTCGCCGTTGACCACGCACGACGCCGACCGGGCCGAGGTCCCCAGGAACTCGCCCAGGCACCGCGCGAACTGCTCGTGCCCGCGGGCGTTGGGGTGGAAGGACTCCTGGAGCGCGTGCCGCGCCCGGGCCTCGTCGCGCAGGCCCTCGAAGTCCACGGTCAGCCGGGTGAACCACTCGGTGTCCGGGTTCTTCCCGCCGGAGCACGCCTCGTGCTTCAACCCGGCCTTCGACAGGTCCAGGAACCGCGCCCCCGCCGCCGACGCCGCCCGCCGCAAAGCCGAGGACAGCTCGCCGACCGCGGTGTCGCGGACCCACCGCAGGTCACCGGTCCGAAGTGGACACCCGGCCAGGTTCTGCAGGTCGAACGGCAGGTCCGGGGTCACCGGAGCGGCGTAGGACTGGAGGACCAGGGCGTAGGAGCGGGGCGTGTAGCCGGCCTCGCGCAGGACGCGGCGGATGTCCAGCAGCGCCTTCTGCACCTTGGGCACCATGCGCTCCACGCGCCCGCGCCAGTCCTCGGTCAGCGCCTTGGAGCAGTCCGTGCGCCGCTGGAACCACGCCTGCAGGCACGTGTTGAGCACGTCGGCGAACCGGGGGTCGTCGTTCGCGCCCACCGCCACCACCACGGTGGTCACCCGGTACTCGCGGGCGATCTTGCCGAGCTGCCGCGCCTGGGACCCCTCGGTGTTGCGGACCTGGTCGGTCAGCCCGACCTGTTCGGCGTTCGCGCCCGAGCACGCCAGGTTGAACACCTTGTCCACGGGCACGGGCAGTTTCACCCTATGGATGGACGCCTTGAGCGACCGGTGGCACCAGTTGCCGTTCTCGCCGTCGGTGCCGGGCTCGTAGGTGCCCGCGCCCTCGCCGGACATCGTGCTGTCGCCCATCGCGACGGCGGCGGTCGGCGCGTCGGGGCCCGGCCCGACCAGCGGCGGTTGCGCCGTGTCGGAGACCAGCACCAGCAGGGCCACCAGCGGCAGCACCAAGAGCGCAGTGGCGAGTCGGCGGACCATCGCGACCTATCCTACGGACACCCGTCCACCCGCGAGGACCACCGTGCGGTCGGCCGCGCGGTGCACCTCGTCGTGGTGGGTCGCGATCAGCACGGCCGACCCGGCGTCGGCGGCGCGCCGCAGGACCCGCACGGCGACCGGTGCGCTGGCGTCGTCCAGGTGCGCGGTGGGTTCGTCGGCCAGCAGCACGCGCGGCGAGGCGATGACGGCCCGCGCCAGCGCCGCCCGCTGCTGCTGCCCGAACGACACCTCGCCCGGGTAGCGGTCGCCCAGCTCGCCGATGCCCAGCTCGTCGAGCAGTTCCGCGACCCGCGAGACGTCCCCGCCCGACCCCAGCCGCACCGGCAGCGCCACGTTCTCGGCCAGCGTCAACTCACCGGCCAGGCCCAGGGCCTGGGGGAGCAGCGCGCACACCGACCAGGTCGGCGGGTCGGTCAGCACCTGCCCGCACAGCTCCACGGTGCCCTCGTCGGCCTTGTCGAACCCGGCCAGCACGGTCAGCAACGCGCTCTTGCCCGACCCGGACGGCCCCGAAAGGGTGACCAACTCGCCGGCCGCCACCTCCAGGTCCACCCCGCGCAGCACGTGCACCGGCCCGCCCGCGTGCGCGAAGGACCGCTTGACCCCGACCGCCCGCAGCGCGCTCATGCCGCCAACGCTCCGTTCCGCAGGTCGAACCGGGTGTGCGCCAACGAGATCAGCCGAGGGTCGTGGGAGGCCACGACCACCGGCACGCCGCCGTCGGCCAGGTCGCGCAGGGTGTCCAGGACGAGGTCCGCCGAGGCCGCGTCGAGCTGCGAGGTCGGCTCGTCGGCCAGCACCACCGACGCGCCCCGGGCCAGGGCGCACCCGAACGCCAGCCGCTGCTGCTGGCCGCCGGACAGCGCGGAGACCTTCCACCCGGCCGTGCCGGGCAGCCCGAGCCGGTCCAGCACCTCGTCCACGGCGGCCGGGCGGCCCGCGGCCTGGGCTGCGGCGCGCAGGTTGTCGCCGACGGTCAGGTGCCCGATCAGGTTGTCCGAGGGGTTCTGGAACACCAGGGCGATCTCGGTGCGCCGCAACGCCCGCCGCGCCCGCGCGGACAGCCCCGTGGTGCCGCGCCCGCGCAGCTCGACCGCGCCCCGCGTGGGCCGCTCGACCAGGCTGAGCACCCGCAGCAGCGTCGACTTGCCCGACCCGGACGGCCCGGCCAGCACGGTGATGCCGGCCGCGGGCACCGCCAGGGACACCTCCGACACGGCCGTCACCGACCCGGCGGGCGTCCGGTACGCCACGCCCACCTCGCGCAGCCGCAACACCGTCTCAGCCACGAATCAGCTCCCCGATCCTCGCCGACCGGACCGCGCGCACCGCGATCCACGCCGCCACCAGCACCACCAGCACGCTCCCGGCGACCGTGGACACCAGCAGCGGCCCCACGTCCGGCACCTCCGGCGCGGGCGTCATCCGCGGCGCCGGGTCCAGCCTGGGCACGGCGAACCCGCTGCTCACCCCGCTCGCGGTCAACCCGACCGCCACCGCGACCAGGGCCAGCGCGCCCAGCTCCAGCAGGTGGCTGGACAGCAGCGCCGAGGGCCGCAGCCCCATCCGCGTGCTGAACGCCCCCGACACCGCGTTCTGCCGCCGCCGCACCTCGATCGCCAGCAGCAGCGCGATGGCCGCCACCACCGCCAGCACCGCGCCGATGGCCGTGACGAACCCGAACGTCCACTGGATGGTCAGGAACGCCAGCCCGACGATCGCCTTCGACTTCTCACCGACGTTGCGGTACTTGATCCCGTTGTCCGCCAACGCCGTGGTCAGCTCGCCCAGCGGCAGCGACGACCACACGTACCAGGAACCGACGTCACCGGGGTCCTCGATCGCCGACCGCGGCACCACCCACCCGGACGTGCCGAGCCTGGGGAACGACTTCACGTGCGCGGTCGGGTTGATCGGCGGCAGGCCGGGCAGGGTGACCTCCCGGCGCGGGGCGTCGCCGACCCGCAGCGGCTGGATCAGCAGCGCTGGGTCGATGTCGCTGGGGTACGCGCCGCGGGTGAACGTCTCCGGGTCCACCACCAGCGCGGACCGGTCGTCGAGCACGCTCAGGCCCACGATCGTGGAGTTGCCCTTCAACGCCTCGGGCAACTGGACGTCCGGCGAGACCTGCGCGTAGCTCTCCGCCCCGGTGTACATGCCGGACTTCACGTCCAGCGCGGTCTTCTGCGACCCGGCGATGCTCGTGCCGACCGCGATCGTGCCGATCGCCAGCACACCCACCAGCAGCACCCCGGTCACCGGCCCCGCCGCGGCGGCCAACCGGCGGATCGCGAGTTGCGCCGCCGGCTTGGACCACAGCGACGCCCGGTGCGAGGCCCGCAGCGCCCACCGCGCCACCCGGGCCGCCACCAGCGCCGTCGTCAGCACCACCAGCAGCGGGAACGCCAGTGCCGCCGCGTCGATCCGGGGCAGGCCGCCGATCTTGAGCGGCGTGGCCAGACCGCTGTGCTGCACCCGGTTCCACGCCCACACCGCCAGCGCGCCGGTCGCCAGCTCCCACGGCAGCGCGGTCAGCACCCGCCGCACCCCGCTGCCCGACGTCGCCGCCTGGAACGCCCGATGCGCCCGGAACGCCGCTGCCGCCCACGTCACCAGCAGGCTGAGCACGATCACGGTGACCACGGCGAGGACCGCGCGCGGCACCGTCCCGTCCGGCAAGGCGGTCGAGGGCGCGTAGACCGGGAGGAGCAGCCACCCGACGCCCAGGCCCAGCGCCCCGCCCACGACCAGCGGCAACCCCAACTCCAGCACCGCACGCCCACCCAGCGCCACCGGACCGGACCCGCGCACCCACAGGAGGCGGAGTTCGGCGTGCCGGCGCTGCGCCCACTGCGCGGTCACCGTCGCGACCCCGGCCAGGCCGATGAGCAGGCTGATCAGGGTGAGGGGGAGGATCGCCGACCGGACGTTGCCCGCCGTCTCCCGGGCGTTCTCGATCGGCAGCACCAGCGGCGACACCACCCGGATGCCCTGCCGGCCGTAGGGCTCGACCAGTGCGGTGCCGGTCGCCATGAGCTGCTCGGCCTCGTCCACCGTCCGGGGGACCTCGGCGGGGAAGCGGACCGTCACGTCGACCTGCCGGGTCAACTCCGGGGGCAGCGCCGCGAACGACTCCGCGCTGGGCATCCACACCACGGAGGTCAGCAGGTCGTTGCGGCTGAGGATGTTCGGGATGACGAACGTGCGCTCGGAGCACCAGTAGGGCTCCAGCGGGTCGCGGACGTCGGCGTAGATCGCGGTGACCGGCGGCAGCGCGCCACCCATGCCCCGCTTGCCCAGTTGCAGGTCGGTGGTGCGGGCGATGCTCTGCGGCACCCACAGGCCGTCCTTGGAGCCGCCTTCGAGGACTTTCAGGTGGTCGGTGGCGCCGGGGCGGTAGCCGAACTTGGCGTAGGTCTGCTTGCCGCCGAAGTCGGTGCGCGCCTCACGGGTGTAGGTCGCGGGCAGCACGGAGCGGCCGTTGGCGTTGGCCCGGACGTCGTCGAGCAGCGGCGTGACCTGGTGGGCGGGGAGGGTGGTCTCCAGCGACGGGTGCAGCGACTCGGTGCACAGCCGGTTCTGCTGGTAGTCCAGGGCGGCGCTGCCCGAGGCCGAGTAGTGCATCACGGCGGCGGCCACGACGAAGCTCAGGAGGAGCGCGGTGATCACGCTGACCAGCAGCGTCAGCGGACTCGACAACGCGGCGCGCGGGGCGGCTCTCCACGGTACCTGCACGTTGTGAAAGTAACTTGCCGAAGGGTCCCGGTGGGGCGGAATTCGCATGGTTGCGCGCGGTGGCCGGCCGGGTGTTGACAGTGATCCGCATGGTCTAGTCCAATTTCAGCACCTCAGGCCGCCCGCTCGAGGAGTTGATGAGATGTCCCGCGGAGTCCTGTTCGCCCGGGTGGCGGCGGTGTGCGCCCTGGTCGTGGGCGCCGTCGCGGTGAGCTTCGCCCCGGCGTACGCCGCGTCGGTGACGGCGACCTTCACCAAGACGTCGGCGTGGGAGAGCGGCTACACCGGCCAGTTCGCGATCAAGAACGAGACCAGCGCGGCGATCACGAGCTGGAAGGTCGAGTTCGACCTGCCGGCGGGGACGGCGGTCGGCGCGTACTGGGACGCCCTCCAGACCAATGCGTCCGGCCACTACACCTTCACCAACCGCGAGTACAACGGCACCGTCGCGCCCGGTGCGACCGTGACCTTCGGCTTCAACGCCTCCGGCACGGCTGCACCGGCCAATTGCAGGCTGAACGGCAATCCCTGCACGGGGTCCCCGACCACCACGACCACCACGACCACAACTACTACGACAACGACTGGTACAACCACCACGACGACCACCACTCCGCCCCAGACTGGGCTGCCGCGGCGTGTGTTGGTCGGGTACCTGCACGCCAGCTTCGCCAACGGGTCCGGGTACATCCGCATGAAGGACGTCTCCCCGGACTGGGACATCATCAACCTGTCCTTCGCCGAGCCCACCTCCGCGACGTCCGGTGACCTGAGGTTCCAGCAGTGCCCCGTGGCGGAGTGCCCGAACGTCGAGTCCGAGGCGGAGTTCATCGCCGCCATCCGCGAGAAGCAGGCCCAGGGCCGCAAGGTCCTGATCTCCATCGGCGGCGCGAACGGCCAGGTCCAACTCACCACCACCGCCGCCCGGGACGCGTTCGTGCGCAGCGCCAGTGCCATCATCGACAAGTACGGCCTGGACGGCCTCGACGTCGACTTCGAGGGCCACTCCTTGTCCCTCAACGCCGGCGACACCGACTTCCGCAACCCCACGACCCCGGTGATCGTCAACCTGATCTCCGCGTTGAAGACCCTGAAGTCCCGCTACGGAGCCAAGTTCGTCCTGACCATGGCCCCCGAGACCTTCTTCGTCCAGGTCGGCTACCAGCACTACGGCGGCGGTAGCGGCGCCGACCCGCGCGCCGGGGCGTACCTCCCGGTCATCCACGCCATGCGCGACGACCTGACCCTGTTGCACGTCCAGCACTACAACTCGGGCCCGATCATGGGCCTGGACAACCGGTACCACTTCATGGGCGGCCACGACTTCCACGTGTCGATGGCCGACATGGTCCTGGCCGGCTTCCCGGTGCGCGGCGACGCCACGAAGTTCTTCACCGGCCTGCGCCAGGAGCAGGTGGCGATCGGGCTACCGGCCAGCGTCAACGCGGGCAACGGCTTCACGTCGGTCGCCGAGACCCACAAGGCCCTGGACTGCCTGATGAAGGGGACGAACTGCGGGACGTACAAGCCCAAGGCGACCTACCCCAACCTGCGCGGCTTGATGACGTGGTCGGTCAACTGGGACCGCCACAACAACTTCGAGTTCTCCAAGTCCCACCGCGCGTACTTGCCCCGTTGACCTACCCGCGCTGCGCGTGCCTTTGGGTGCGCGCAGCGCTATCAAGATGAACGCGCTTCGCGCTCTCAAAATCCAAAGATCAAAAGCGGCGCTCGCCGCGCGGCAGGCCCCCGGGGGGGTGGAAGGGCGTCGTTCGTCCCCCGTACGGCCTGCCGGAGGCAACCACCCTTCGCCCTTCTTGGCAACCGGTGAAGCGTGGTTGCCAAGAAGGTGCGGCCGCCGCCACGGGACTGGTGCTCCCGGGCTGCGAGTGCGGGTCGGTACTCGCTGACCGCGTGGCCGTGGGCGACGGCGGCGGAGGTCGAGGCGGCGGGGTCGTCGCGGCTGGCGGACCTGCGGACCGGCGAGGTGCGGACCGTGCGCGGGGAGGGTGTCGAGCTGGTGGACTGCACGGCCGAGTGGTGCCGGGTGCAGGTGTTGCGGCAGAGCGGGACGGCGCGGCTGGACCTGGTGCGGCCCGACGGGTCGTCGCGGCGGCGGGTCGGCGGGCGGGAGGTGCGTTCGGCGATCGGGGACGTCGTGCTGTTGGACCGGTTCGCGGTGGTCGTCGACGACGGCCGGGGTGTCCTGGCGCTGTACGACACGCGGACCGACCGGACGGCGGACCTGGCGACGGGCTTCGGCACGGTGCTCGCGCGGGTCACTTTCGTGTGGTGGTCGACGGGGGACAACAGCGCCCTGACCTGGCACGTGGTGGATCCGGGCACGCTGTGACCCGGTCACCCGGAAGCGGGACGTCACGTAGCCGATTTCGCCTGAACGGCCTAGCGTTTGGGGCGTGACTGCAGCGGGGTGCGTGACATGGCCGGCTTAAGAGGGCGGGGTGCGCCGTCGGCGGCGCGGCGCGCCCCGGGACTCCTCCAGCCGCCCACGCCGGCGTCGGCCACCGGGAAACCAGGCCGACCCCGGCGGTTCCCCTCGGGTACTTTCCCGCGGTGCGACTGCGCGTCCTGATCCACCGCGCCCGCTTGGGCGGTGACGAGTACCGGGTGGTCCGCCCGGCGCACCCGCCGACGCGCGCGGTCCTGCTGGACCACGACCGTTGGCTGAGCGGCTACGTCAACACCGAGGCGGCTCAGGTCTTGGCGACCCTGTGGCAGCTGGCCGCGCACTCCCGCCACTCCCTGATCCACCTGCCCATGCGCACCAACCCCTCTCCTGTCGAGGGCCGTCCGCTGGACCTGGTCCTGCTCCACCACTCGCTGGGCTTCCCGCCGTCGCGGTGGAAGTCCCTACGCGCCCGCCTGGGCCAGGGCCTGCCGCACACCGTCCGCCTCCGCCCGCCGGCATCCGATATCTCATATGCCCGCCGCCACTACCGCGAGAACCGCGATCGGTTCGACGAACACGTGCATGCGGAGACGGTGTTCCTGGTCGGCAGCCCGCCCCTGTTCCGCGAGACCGCTCACTTGTTCCGCGAGCTGGCGCTGAAGGGGCCGTCATCCCCTGATGGGCCGGATCACGCGTGCGCCAGGCTGCACTCGAACGACGGAACTTTGGGCAACGCCCGCGAACTCCACGTGGAACACCGCCGCGCCTGGCCGACTTGAGCCTTCGCCGCTGTGCGGAGGGGGCCGAAGGCCGGCCTTGGTGGGGCGGCCGCCGACCCTGACGAAGATGCCCGCAGCTCAGACCACCTACGACAGGATCACCGAGCGGGTCAGGTGGCGGGGCTGGTCCGGGTTGAGGCCCGCGGCCTCCGCGATGTGCACCGCCAAGCGCTGCGCCACCACCAAGCCCGCCATCGGGTCCAGCCCGCTCGTCACGAACGTCCCCCCGGTCGCCTCCACATCCCCGGCCAACCCCTCCGGCGCACTGCCGAACATCCACGCCAGCCGCCCCGGCGCCGTCACGCTGATCGGCCCGTGCCGGTAGTCCATCGCCGGGTACGACTCGGTCCACGCCCCCGCCGCCTCACGCATCTTCAGCGCCGCCTCGTGCGCCAACCCCACCGTCCAGCCCCGCCCCAGGAACGTGATCTGCGTGGCCGACGTCCACTCCGGGCGCAGCGCCAACCCCACCGCGGCCGACGCGTCGGCGATCGCGGGCGTCAGGTCCTCGCCCAGGGACGTCCGCAGCAACGCCAAAGCGCTCGTCGCGAAGCGGGTCTGCACGACCGACACCTCGTCGGCGAAGTCGAGCACGACAACGTCGTCAGCCGCGTCGACGACCGGCGTGGTGCCGTCGGCGGTCAGGGCCAGCGTGGGCACGGTGACCGACTCCAGCAGGTCCAGCACCTCCGAGGTGGTGCCCGACCGGGTGATCGCGACGATGCGGTCGTAGTCCCGCGCGCCGGGGAACTCGGAGGCGGCGAAGGCGTCGGTGAAGCCCTGGCCGGTGGCCTCGCGCAGCCACGCGTAGGACTGCGCCATGAACCACGAGGTGCCGCAGCCGACCACGGCCACCCGCTCACCGGGGCGGGGCAGGACCGGCGCGACCTCCTTGGCCAGGGTGGACGCCCGGTGCCAGCAGTCCGGCTGGGTGGCGATCTCGACAGCGACGTGGGTGCTCACGGGCTCTCCTCCAGACAGTGCGCATTTCTGCACTCAAGCCACGAACATACTGCATGATTTTGCATCTCCAACAGCCTGTTCTGGCTAGAACCGTGCTCAAACGGTGACGACTTGCTGTTGACCGGTGCGCGTTCGAGGGGAAGTATGTGCACAATTGCTCACCAGCGCCTGCGGTGTGCAGTGCACCACACAGCCCCTCAGGGAGTGCCCCGTGACCGCTGCTCCACCCCGCGCCGCCGCCCTCACGGCCGCCGCGCTCGCCCTGACCGCCTGTAGCGGCGGGAACGCCGCAAGCGACGACGGCAAGTCGTTCACCTACTGGTCGATGTGGAAGGAGAACGAGCCGCAGGCGCAGGTCCTGGCGCAGGCGGTCGCCGACTTCGAGAAGGAGACCGGCATCGACGTCACCGTGCAATGGCAGGGCCGGGACGTGCTGAAGAAGGTCGTGCCCGCGCTGCGCGGCGGTGACGTGCCGGACCTGGTGGACCAGGAGGAAGCGGGCGTGCGGGCGAACCTGGTCGCCTCCGACCAGTTCCGCGACCTGACCGCGGTCTACGGGGCCGAGGTGCCCGGGTCGGGCAAGAAGGTCTCCGACGTCATCGCCGACAAGTACACCGGCACGCTGAAGAAGGACGGCAAGTTCTTCCTGGTCCCCTACGAGATCATCGGCAACGGCCTGTGGTTCGACGGCTCGAAGCTGCCCGGCACGGCCCCGAAGTCGTGGGACGAGCTGGCCGGGCTGTTCGCCAAGGCCAAGGGCGAGGGCCGCGCGCCGATCGCGCTGGACGCCGACATCCCGTACTACAACGCCTACTGGACCGTCGGCGCGCTGGGCGCGGGCAAAGTCGACGAGCTGGCCAAGGACAAGACCGGCAAGGCGTGGGACGCCCCCGAGGTCCGCGCCACCCTGGCCAAGGTCAAGGACCTGGTGGACAAGAAGTACTTCATCGACGGCTACGACGGCTCCAAGTGGCCCGCGGTGCAGGAGAAGTGGGCGCAGCGCCAGGCGGACTTCCTGCTGATGGGCTCGTGGGCGCCGTCCGAGACCGGGCCGAAGGCCGCGCAGGGCTTCCAGTTCACCTTCGCCCCGTTGCCGGGCGCGAAGACCACCGTGCCGGTGTCCAACCTCGGGTTCGCGATCCCCAAGCCCGCCAAGAAGGCCGCGGCGGCGGAGAAGTTCATCGCCTACTTCCTCAAGGACACCCACCTGTCGAAGATCTCGACCACGGCCAAGAACCTCACCCCGAACCCGGCCCTGCCCGTGCCCGACGACCTGAAGGGCCTGGGCACCGCGCTGGAGAGCCTGCCGGTGTCGCGCCCGATCGACGGCATCGACGAGATCCCCGGCTACGCCGAGGAGGCCTTCTACCCGGTCAACGACCAGCTCATCAAGGGCAAGACCGACATCGACGGCTTCCTGTCCCAACTGGCGGAGAAGCAGGCGAACTACTGGAAGAAGAACGGCTGATGGCGGTTGCGTCCGCGACCGCGGTCGCCGGGCGTCGGGTGCGGCGGGCGCAGGCGTCCGCCGCACCGCTCACGCCGCTGGCCCGTCGCCGCCGAGCGCTGTTCTGGCCGTTCATCGCGCCCGCCCTCGCGCTGTACCTGGTGTTCTTCGTGGGTCCGGTGCTGGCGTCGGTGTGGATCAGCTTCCACAGGTGGGACGGCGTCGGCGCGCTGGAACCCCGCGGTGTGCAGAACTACGAGATCCTGCTGGACGACTCGACGTTCCTGGACTCGTTCGCCAACACCATGCTGATCCTTGTCGTGGTGGGAGTGGCGACGTTCGCGGTGTCGTTCGCGTTGACCATGGTGCTGCGGGAGATGCGCGGGCGGAAGTTCGTGCGGGCGGTGCTGTTCTTCCCCTACATCGTCTCCCCGGTGGTGCTGTCGGTGCTGTGGGGCTTCCTGTTCCGCTCCCCGGAAGGCCTGCTCACCACCCTCTGGACCGGGGTCACCGGGAACACCCCGAACTGGTTGGGCGACAACCTGTTCACCGTCATCTGCATCGGCTTGATCTGGGTCAACACCGGGTTCTTCACCACGATCATCATGGCCGGCGTCGACCGCATCCCGGCCGACCTCTACGAGGACTCGGCACTGGCCGGAGCGACCGCGTGGCAACGGTTCCGGCACATCACGCTGCCCCTGACCTGGGACGTGGTCGCCACCGCCGCGGTCATCTGGACGATCTCGTCGCTGAAGATCTTCGAGTTCATCTACGCGTTCGGCGGCACCACCAACGACATGCCCACGGTCGACGTGTGGAACAGCGCGTTGTTCATCTACGGCAGCACCTTCGGTGGGCGCAACCCGCAGTACCAGTTCGGGTACGCCTCCGCCTCGGCGGTGGTGATGCTGCTCGTGGTCGGTGTCCTGGTCGTGCTGCTGCGGAGGGTGATGCGCCGTGCGCAAATCCAGTTCTAGGCACGGTCACGGGCTGCTCCACCGGGGTGGCGTCGGCCTGGTGTGGCTGCTGGCGGTCTTCAACGTCGGCGTGCTGGCGTGGATGGGCCTGGCCGCGCTGCGCGACCACACCGCGATCTTCGCCGAACCCTGGTCGCTGTCGAGTTTCGGCGAGTTCGGCAACTTCGCGAAAGCCTGGTCCGACAGCGGTTTCGGGGCCGCCGCGCTGAACACGGTGCTGCTGGTGACCGGGTCGGCGGTGGTGCTGGTGGCGATCTCCGCGCCCGCCGCCTACGCCCTGGCCCGCTCGGGGACCCGGGTCTCCGGGGCGATGGCGTTGTTCTTCGCGCTGGGCATCGGCATCCCGGTGCAGGTCATCGTGATCCCGCTGTTCGTGATGCTGGAGAACATCGGCCTGGTCAACTCCCTGACCGGCCTGTTCATCCTCTACGTCGCGCTCTCCCTGCCCTTCACCGTCTTCCTGCTCACCGCGTTCTTCGGCTCCCTGCCCGAGGAAGTCGAGGAGGCGGCGGCCATCGACGGCGCTGGGCCGTTGCGGACGTTCCTCCAGATCTCGCTGCCGCTGGCCCGCGGCGGCCTGATCACGGCGTTGATCCTCAACGCGATCGGCCTGTGGAACGAGACGTTCATCGCCCTGGTCTTCGTCCAGGACACCGAACTCCAAACGCTTCCGTTGGCACTGCTGGGTTTCATGCAGACACAACAGTACTCCGGAGCCGACTACGGCGCCCTGTTCGCCGGGGTCTGCATCCTCGTCCTGCCCATGCTCGCGCTCTACGTCTGGCTCGGACGGCGCATCGTCGAAGGGATGACGCTCGGCGCCGTCAAATAACCCCTGCGACACAAGGAGCCTTCATGACCGACATCACGCGGCGGTCCCTGTTCGGCGGCGTCATGGCGACCGGTGTGGTCGCGCTGGGTGGCGCCCCGGCAGCCACGGCCGCGGACGACCCGCCCCGTCCGCCCGGTCAAACCACCATGATCGACGTCCCCTTCCCCGCGCACAACACCGTCCGAATCGGACTGATCGGCCTCGGGAACCGGGGCGGCGCGATGGCTTCCGGCTGGGCTTCGGTGCCCGGCGCGGTGGTCACGGCGGTGTGCGACATCCGCACCAGCCGGGCGCAGAGCACCGCCGACCGGCTGGTCGCCCAGGGGTACCCCCGGCCCGCTGTTATCGGCGGTTCGGTCGACTCCTACAAGCAGTTGCTCGCGCGCACGGACGTCGACCTCGTCTACATCGCGACGCCCTGGGAGTTCCACTACGCGCAGGGCCGAGACGCGATGCTCGCCGGCAAGCACGCGTCGGTGGAACTGCCCATCGCGACCGAGCTGTCCGAGCTGTGGAGCCTGGTCGACACGTCCGAACGCACCCGCAAGCACCTGATGCTCGCCGAGAACTGCTGCTACGGCAACAACGAACTCGCCGTGCTGCGGATGTCCCACTCAGGCGTGTTCGGTGAGGTCACCAACGGCCACGGCGGCTACCTGCACGACCTGCGGGCACAGCTGTTCAGCGACACCTACTACACCGACTCGTGGCGCAGGCTGTGGCACACCCGCAGCAAGGCCAGCTTCTACCACATGCACGGCCTGGCCCCGGTCGCCGCCGCGATGGACATCAACCGCGGCGACCGGTTCACCACGGTCAGCGCGAGCGCCACCCCGGCGCGCGGCTTGGCGGACTACCGAGAGCGGTTCGTGCCGCGCACGCACCCGTCGTGGAACGAGACCTACGTCAACGGCGACCTGGTCACGTGCCACATCAAGACGTCCAAGGGCTACGACATCCGCACCGCCCACGACGTCAGCACGCCCCGCCCGTACAGCCGCGTCAACAGCATCGCGGGCACGCGCGGCATCTTCGAGGACTACGCGGGCACCACCTCAGGCGCGCGCGTCTACTTCGAGCCCGACCACACAAACCACGCGTGGCGCGACTTCGGGACGTTCCGCGAGCAGTACAAGCACTGGCTGTGGCGGAAGTTCCCCAACGGGGTCGGCGGGCACGGCGGCATGGACGGCATCATGCAGTGGCGCACGGTGCAGCTCATGCGGTCCGGTCTGGTGCCCGACATCGACGTCTACGACTCGGCCGCGTGGTGCGCGCCGATCCCGTTGAGCGTGCTGTCCCTGGACGCCGGCGGCGCGGCGGTGCCGGTGCCGGACTTCACCCGCGGCGACTGGTCACGCCCGCGCCCCGGCCTGGACTCGCCCGAAACCGACATGCCCGGCGGTGGCGGCTCGACCCCGCTGCCCAACCTGGCGGCGGCGTTCGACAACGTCGGCACCACCTACGAGAACAACACCACCCCGGGCAACTTCGACGGCGACGGCAACAGCTTCTCCGCCGACAAGCTGACCGCCGCCGGCCTCGCGCCCGGTGCCACCGTCACGGCGTTGGGAGCGTCGATCACGTGGCCCACCGGCGTGGGCGTGAAGAACAACGCCACCGGGACCGGACAGGTGATCCGCTTGTCCGGCAAGGGAAGCAGGGTGGTGGTGCTGGGTTCCGGCATCGGGACGCTGCCCAGCGGTGAGTTGGTGGTCCGCTACACCGATGGCACGACCGCGCGCGGCACCATCGCGTTCCCCAACTGGACGCAGCCGGCGGCGGGCGGTGCCACGGCGGTGGCGACGGTCGTCGGGCGCAACCGGCAGAGCGGGTACGGCGACACCGCCTACCGGTACACGATCTTCGCCCACTCGGTCACGACCGACCCGGCGAAGACGGTGGACGCGGTCACGTTGCCCGCCAACTCCGGGATGCACTTCTTCGGTCTCGGCCTGGCCCCGTAGCAGCGGCGCAGACCCGGGCCGGTGCGTCACCCGTCACCTGTCACTCGAACCGGCTCGGGTCACCCGCGCCCCGCCGCACGATCTCCGGCTCGCCGCTGGAGAAGTCCACGACGGTCGTGGGTTCGGTGCCGCAGTCGCCGGAGTCCAGGACCGCGTCGACCGCGTTGTCCAGGTGGTCCTTGATCTCCCAGCCGTGCACCAGCGGCTCGTCCTGGTCGGGCAGGAGGAGGGTGGAGGACAGCATCGGCTCGCCGAGTTGTTCCAGGAGGGCTTGGGCGACCGGGTGGTCCGGGATGCGCGCGCCGACGGTCTTCTTCTTCGGGTGCAGCAGGCGGCGGGGGACCTCGCGGGTGGCCGGGAGGATGAACGTGTAGCTGCCGGGGGTCGCGGCCTTGATCGCGCGGAAGACGGTGTTGTCGACGTGCACGAACTGTCCCAGTTGGGCGAAGTCGCGGCACATCAGGGTGAAGTGGTGCCGGTCGTCGAGGTGGCGGATCTGGCGGATGCGGTCCAGGCCCTCCTTGTTGCCCAACTGGCAGCCCAGGGCGTAGCAGGAGTCCGTGGGGTAGGCGATCAGGCCGTCGGACCGGATCAGCTCCACGGCCTGGTCGATGGACCTGCGCTGGGGGTTGACCGGGTGCACGTCGAAGTACCTCGCCATGCGCGGAGCCTAGTCGGCGGCGGTTCGACGCGCGCGGGACGCCCGGCAGGGTTGCGGGCAAAGAAGGGTGCGTGCGGTTCGGGAGTCCGGTGACCGAGCGCTTGGACACACCCGATGACCTGGCCGAACTGCACGACGCGTGCGCTCGGCCGCTGCACGCGTACCTGTCCCGGCGGGTGGGTTCTTCGGTGGCCGAGGACCTGGTGGCCGAGGCGTTCCTGGTGCTGTGGGAGCAGCGTCACACGTTCGACCGGCGCGGGCGGGTGCGCGCGTGTGGCTGTACGGGGTGGCGACCAACCTGGTGCGCCGGTACGCCCGGTCGGGGTGCGGCGGTTGCGGGCTTGGCGTGCGGGCCGATCCTGCGGCGATGAGTGACGAGGTCTTCGCCGCAGGCCGGGCGGGCAGGCCGGGTGGGCGTGCCGGCTGATGCGGCGGGCGGTGCTGTGGCGGATGGTGCTGCGGCGGGCGGCGGGCGGTGGGCGGCGGGCGCTGGGCGGCGTTGCGGCCGGCGTGGCCTCCGGCCCCCGTCTCCATTCTCCCACGGGGGACCGACAATCGGCGGCCTGCGGTGGCGTGGCTGTGGATGGCGGCGTTGGTGGTCGGGTAAGCAGCGGTGGGTGGCGGACGAAGCCGGCGGGCGGCCGCCCTCACGACCGGGGCCGGTGCGGCGGAACCGTACGAAAGTATCTTGTCCGGCGCGCCGGCCGCCGCAAATACTCGGGACGTCCGACCAGGACACCTCATTCCGCCCGGGACACGAAGGGCCATCGAGGGCTGGCCGCTCCCCGGGCGCCCTGCATCGAGGAGCAGTGATGCGAGACCGAACCCTGCCCGGACGAACACTCGGCCTGGGGCTGGCGGTCACCACCGCCGTCGCCGCCGCGTTCGTCCTGCCCGGCGCGGCCACCGCCGCGCCGGAAGGCCCGATCGTCGCCGAGAGCGCGCCGAACGCGGTCGCGGACAGCTACATCGTCGTGCTCAAGGACAACGGGCTCGCCCAGTCCGACGTCAGCGGCAAGGTCGCCGAACTCACCGGCCGCTACGGCGGCAAGGTCGGCTTCACCTACCGCGCCGCCGTGAAGGGCTTCTCGGTCACCCTGTCGGCCAAGCAGGCCAAGCGCCTGGCCGCCGACCCGGCCGTGTCCTACGTGGAGCAGGACCGCACCGTCCAGGTGCTCGCCGACCAGCTCAACCCGCCGTCGTGGGGCCTGGACCGGGTCGACCAGGCGGACCTGCCGCTGAACCAGAAGTACAGCTACGGCACCGAGGCGTCCAACGTCACCGCCTACATCATCGACACCGGCATCAACTACAACCACAGCGACTTCGGCGGGCGCGCCACGTTCGGCTTCGACGCGTTCAACGACGGCCAGAACGGCAAGGACTGCCAGGGCCACGGCACGCACGTCGCGGGCACCGTCGGCGGCGCGTCCTACGGCCTGGCCAAGAAGGTCAACCTCAAGGCCGTGCGCGTGCTCAACTGCCAGGGCGGCGGCTCGGTGTCCACCGAGGCGGCGGGCGTCGACTGGGTGACCGCGAACGCGGTGTTCCCGGCCGTGGCCAACATGAGCCTCTACACCGGCACCGCGAACGAGCCCAGCCGCGTCCTCGACGACGCCGTCCGCGCCTCGATCGCCAAGGGCGTGTCCTACGTCGTCGCCGCGGGCAACTTCAACGACGACTCCTGCAAGTACTCGCCGCAGCGCGTCACCGAGACCATCAACGTCGGCTCGACCACCAACACCGACGCACGGTCCTCGTTCTCCAGCTACGGCACCTGCACCGACATCTTCGCGCCCGGCTCCAACATCGTGTCCGCGTCGCACTCGAACAACTCGGGCTCGGCCACGATGAGCGGCACGTCGATGGCGTCCCCGCACGTCGCCGGCGCGGTCGCGCTGTACCTGGCGGACAACCCGACCAAGACCCCGGCCGAGGTGCACAGCGCGATCCTCGCCCAGGCGACCCCGAACAAGGTCACCAACCCGGGCGCGAACACCCCGAACCGCCTGCTGCGCGTCAACGGCGGCACCACGGGCGTCTCGGTCGCCAACCCCGGCAACCAGACCACGGCCGTCGGCGGCACCGCCAACCTCCAGTTGACCGCGACCGGCGGCACCGCCCCGTACACGTGGTCCGCCACCGGCCTCCCGGCGGGCCTGAGCATCGGCTCGTCGACCGGCCAGATCACCGGCACCGCCACCACGGCCGGCACCTACACGGTGACCGCGACCGCCACGGCGTCCGCCGGCGGCTCCGGCAGCACCACGTTCACCTGGACCGTGGGCGCGGCGGGCTGCGCGACCCTGACCAACGGCAACGACGTCGCCATCCCGGACGCGGGCGCGGCCGTGACCAGCACGATCACCGTGTCGGGCTGCGCCGGCAACGCCTCGGCCACCTCCAAGGTGGAGGTGCACATCAAGCACACCTGGCGCGGTGACCTCGTCATCGACCTGGTGGCCCCGGACGGCACCGCCTACCGCCTGAAGAACTCGAGCGGCAGCGACAGCGCGGACAACGTGGACGCCACGTACACGACCAACCTGTCCTCCGAAGTGCGCAACGGGACGTGGTCCCTGCGGGTCCAGGACGTCGCCCGGTACGACACGGGCAACATCGACAGCTGGAGCCTGACCCTGTAACGCAGTGAGATGGGCCGCTCGCCGGGTGCGAGCGGCCCCATTCTTGTTGGTAGGTAAGCGTTTGCGGTAATTGGCGGTGTAGGTGGTGTTCACCGCCGGAGCGATGATGGTGTGTTCCTTCGGTCCGCCGTCCGACCACCTGGAGAACGTGTACGTCGACCGGTTCACCACCTGGGTCTCCGGCGCGCTCACCGAGTTGGCCGAACCCACGATCACCGTCACCGTGAACGGCGTCGATTGCGTCGACTCGTTGAACCCAAGCCCGACAGCCGCAACCCGCCCGGGTTGGTCTTGAACGTCAACTGCACGGTCTGCGGCTCCAACCGGACCGTGGTCGACGTGCTCAACCCCTGTGAGTCGGTCGCGGTCAACCGCAGCCGCAGCGAGGACGGGTACTGGTGGTCCGGCGCGGTGAACTGTCCACTTGAGACTCGGTTGAAGGTCTGCACGACGTGTTCGTGGCGGTCCGCAGTCGTGAAGCAGTGGCCCACCAACAGGGTCCAGCTCAAGCCGGACGCGGGCACGGTGCCGTCCCGGGTGTCGGTCGCCCGGCCGGAGAACGGGATCAGTGGTTCTTCTGCGCGACGAACACCCGACCGTCGTCGGCGAAGCGCACGGCCGTGGGGTTGGTGAGCCCGCCGAGCACCACCCGGTCGCTGAAATTCGGCGGCAGCACCGCGGCGTGGACCGCCGGCACCGCGACGACGGCGGGCGCCAGCAGGGCGAGGGTGAGGAGTGCTGTCTTCAGCCCGGGGCGCAGTCTCATCGCGGCCCCCTTCGCGGTCCGCTTTGGTCTGTCCATCGGCCGAGCCGGGGGAAACCGTTACGGGACAACGAGAAGTGGCCATCCGGCTACCCGGCGGATACTCGGGACGCTACGGTGGCGGGTCAGCGAGCCGCGCGCGTGAACACCTCCGGGCTGTCCGAGACCGGTGGCAGGGTGGCCATCTCGTCGGCCAGGCGGCGGGCCGCGGTGGCGTAAGACGGGTCTGACAGGACGCGGTCCAGGGCGTCGCCGACCTCGGGCACCGTCGACACCGCCACGCCCGCGCCCGACCGGGTCACGGCGTCGGCGTTGAGGAACTGGTCCAGCGAGAACAGCGGCACCACGACCTGCGGCACCCCGGCGGCCAGGGCGTTCATGGTGGTGCCGAAGCCGCCGTGGCCGATCGCGGCGGCGACGTGGGGCATCACGTCCTGTTGTGGCACGAAGGACTCCACCCGGACATGATCCACAGTGGACAGCGACGTGTCGCCCGCCGCGCCGACGGTGACCAGTGCCCGGACCCGGCGGGCGGACAGGACGTCGACCAGGTCCCGGTAGGCCCCGGCGAATGGCGGCAGCACGGCGGCGACGGTGCCGAAGCTCGCGTACACCAGCGGTCCGGAGCCGGGGACGTCCGGGGGCGGGGGAGTGGTGGAGGGGACCGGGTAGCTGAACCGGTGCACGGGCCGGTCGGTCGGCTCGGGCTCCATCGACCGCGGCACGACCGTCATCAGCGGCGCGGTGAGCAGGCCGTCGTCTGTGCAGCTGAGCTTGTCCAGGGTGGCTTTGTCGAGCATCCCGCACGCCACGGCGCTCGCCTCGGCCAACCCGATCGCGACCTCGACGTGCGGCACGCCCAGCTTGCTCGCGACCGCGAACGACGAGAACTCGGCGAACTCCCGCACCACCAGGTCCGGCCGGAACTCCTCGACCGCGGCCACCATGGTCGGCAGGGCGGCGCGGGCGTCGATGCCCGCGAACACCTCGTTGACGACGACCCGGTCGGCCTCCAGGCGCGGCAGGCCGGGCAGGCGCGCGAAGATCGGCCCGTGCTCGCCGGGAGCGGGCTGGGCGAGCGGCACGTGCGCCAGGCCGGCGCGGGTGACGGTCTCGGCGAACGACGCGGGCGCGGCGACCCGGACCTCGTGCCCGGCGGCGGCGCAGGCTCGGGCGAACGGCGTCATCGGTCCGAAGTGGCCGATGTTCGCCGTGGTGGCGAACAGGATGCGCATACCGCAGGGTCGCGCCCGGCGGCCCCGCCGTTACGCGCCGCGCAGGGCGTCGGAGGCCTCGGCGATGATGTCGCGCATGGCCTGCTCGGCGGCGGCCGGGTCGCCGGACTGCACCGCCTGCGCCACGTCGGCGTGCAGGCGGATCGCGGCCGGGTTCGGTCGCGCGGGCATCAGGCCGTGGTGGGTGCGGCCGATCAGCACCTCCGACACCACGTCGGTGAGCGCGGCGAGCATCTCGTTGCCCGACGCGGCCAGCAGGGTCCGGTGGAACAGCAGGTCGGCCTCCAGGTAGGCCTCCAGGTTGCCCGCCTTGCCGTGCACGGCCATGTCCATCACGGCCCGGGTCATGTCGCCGCACTGCTCGGGCGTCGCGCGCGCCGCCGCCAGCGCCGCCGCCACCGGCTCCACCCCGCCGCGCAGCTCGCCCAGCGACTCCAGCTGCGCCTCGCGGTCCGCGCCGTCCAGCCGCCACCGGATGATCCGCGGGTCGAACACGTTCCACGCGGCCCGCTCGGCGACCGTCACGCCGACCCGCCGGCGCGTCGTGAGCACCCCCATCGACTCCAGCACGCGCACCACCTCGCGGATCACCGGCCGGGACACGCCGTTGCGCTCGGCCAGCTCGTCGATGCGCAGCACGTCGCCCGGCGCGATGGTCCCGGAGGTGATCAGCCGCCCCAGGTCGTCCAGGACGGTCTGGTGCAGGCCCGGTTTGGAGGTCCCCACGACGCGGAATCCTCTCACGATTGCGCTCGTCAGGCCCACCTGAACGATAAAGAACAGATCATTGGGCATCAGCCCGTTGTAAAAAGCAGATGAATAGTTCAGGCTGTGCGGCACCGAACACGAAGGGAGGCCGCGTGTCGCAGCCGATCGTGGTCATGGGCGTGTCGGGCTCGGGCAAGACGACCCTGGGCTCCGCGCTCGCCCGCCGCCTGGGCGTGCCGTTCGCCGACGCGGACGACTTCCACCCGCCCGCCAACATCGCCAAGATGGCCGCCGGCACGCCCCTGGACGACGCCGACCGCGCCCCCTGGCTGGCCGCCATCGCGAGGTGGCTGGCCGACCACGCGGACGGGGGCGTGGTCACCTGCTCGGCGTTGAAACGGGTTTTCCGCGATCAGTTGCGCGCCGCCGCGCCGGCGGTGTTCGTGCACCTCTCGGGCGACCCGGACGTGGTGCGCGCCCGCGTCGCCGGCCGCCCCGGCCACTTCATGCCGGTGAGCCTGGTCGCCTCCCAGTTCGCCGCCCTCGAACCGCTCGACGCCGACGAGCCCGGCGTCGTGCTCGACCTCGACCAGCCGGTCGAGGCGCTGGTCACCTCCTGCCTCGCCGTCGCGGAAGGACTGCCCACATGACCCTCGCCGTGGAAGCTCTCAGCGCCGGGCGGCTGCTGCCGGCCGCCCTGGTCGGCATCGCGCTGCTGGTCGCGCTGATCACCCGGTTCAAGCTCAACCCGTTCCTCGGGCTGACGATCTCGTCGCTGGTCGTGGCGCTGATCGCGGGCCTGCCCCTGGAGCAGGCGGTGGCGAGCTTCGGCAAGGGCTTCGGCGACACCGCCGCCGGCGTCGGCACCCTGATCGCGCTGGGCGCCATGATCGGCAAGCTGCTCGCCGACACCGGCGGCGCGGACGCGATCGTGGACGCCATCATCAGCCGGTCGTCGCGGCGGGCGCTGCCGTGGGCGATGGCCGGGGTGGGCGCGTTGATCGGCCTGCCGATGTTCTTCGAGATCGGCCTGGTCCTGATCATGCCGGTGGTCCTGTTGATCTCCCGCCGGTCCGGGATGTCGTTGATGCGCCTGGGAATCCCGGCCCTGGCGGGCCTGTCCGTGATGCACGGCCTGGTCCCGCCGCACCCCGGCCCACTGGTCGCGGTGAACGCGCTCAAGGCCGACCTCGGCATCACCCTCGGCCTGGGCGTCCTGATCGCCCTGCCCACGGTCGCCATCGCCGGCCCCCTGTTCGCCCGCTACGCCGCCCGCTGGGTCGACGTGCCCGCGCCCGAGCTGTTCGAGGCCGACGAGCGCCCAAACCGGCCCAAGCCGGGCTTCGGCGTCACGCTGGCCACGGTCCTGCTGCCGGTCGTGCTGATGATGGGCAAGGCGCTGGCGGACATCGTGCTCGCGAAGGGCAGCGTCGTCCGGTCGGTGCTGGACTTCCTGGGCACGCCCGTGATCGCCCTGCTGATCGCGGTGATCGTGTCGATGGTGACGCTGGGCCGGGGCGCGCGGATGTCGGTGCGCGAGGTCGCGAAGTCGGTCGAGTCGGGCCTGCCGCCGATCGCGGGCATCCTGCTCATCGTGGCCGCCGGTGGCGGGTTCAAGCAGACCCTGATCGACACCGGCATCGGCAAGCTGATCGCGGACTGGGTGGCGGGCAGCGGCCTGTCCGTGCTGCTGCTGGCGTGGCTGGTGGCCGTGCTCATCCGCCTGGCCACCGGCTCGGCGACGGTCGCGACGGTGACGGCGTCCGGCATCCTCGCGCCGCTGGTGACGACGTTGAGCCCGGGGGAGACGTCGTTGCTGGTGCTCGCGATCGGGGCCGGGTCGCTGTTCTTCTCGCACGTCAACGACGCCGGGTTCTGGCTGGTCAAGGGGTACTTCGGGCTGTCGGTGGGGCAGAACGTCAAGACGTGGTCGCTGATGGAGACGGTGATCTCGGTGACCGGCCTGGCGCTCGTGCTGCTGACCGACCTGGTGATCTAAGCGGTGAGTTCGGTGGGCGTGGCGATCACGTCCACCATCGCGCCGTTGCGCAGGACGGTGACCGGAAGCGGCAGCCCGATCGCCTCTGCGAACAACTGTCGCTGGATCCCCTGGGCGTCCTTGACCTCCGTGCGCGCCACGCTCAGGACCAGGTCGCCGTCGTGCAGGCCCGCTCGGTCGGCCGGGCCGCCCGGGACCACCTGCACCAGGCGCACGCCCGCCTTCTGCCCGGTCCGCTCGGCCACCGGGTCGGGCAGGGGCGCGGGCACGCCGACCACGCCCAGGTACGCCCGGCGCACCCGGCCCTCGACCATCAACGTCGACAGGATGCGCTGGGTGGTGCTGTTCATCGGGATCGCCAGGCCCAACCCGATGCCCGCCAGCGCCGTGTTGATGCCGACGACCTCCCCGCGCGAGTTGGCCAGCGCGCCGCCGGAGTTGCCCGGGTTGAGCGCCGCGTCGGTCTGGATCACGTCCTCGATCACCCGGCCGACCCGCCCGCTGCTCACCGGCACCGCCCGCCCCAACGCGCTCACCACGCCCGCCGTCACCGAACCCGCCAGTCCCAGCGGGTTGCCCACGGCGATCACCAACTGGCCCACCCGCAACGCGTCCGCGTCGCCGAACACCGCCGCCGGTGGGGCGTCCGGGGCCTTGAGCACCGCCAGGTCCGACAACGGGTCCGCCCCGACCACGTCGAACCGCGCCTCGCTGCCGTCGGCGAACACCGCCGTCCCGTCCCGTCCCGACCCCACGACGTGGGCGTTGGTCAGCAGGAACCCGTCGTCGGTGAACACCACGGCCGACCCCGTGCCACGGCGCATCCGCACGCTCGCCACGTGCGGCGTCACGTCCCGCGCGACCGCGACCACGATCCGCGAGTAGGCGTCCAACGGGCTCTCGTCCACCGCGACCCCTCCCGGGATTACTTGATTACATCGTGCGCCCGGGAGGGGGTCGGTGTCAGGTCCGTTCGCCGTCAGCGCAGGAGCCATCCGTCGGCCAGGTCCAACGTCCTCGGGTCGCCCGGGACAGCGGTCGTGGTCAGCTTTAGCGGTTAAGCGGTCGGGTGAAAAGAACGCGGGCCGGAAGGTTCCCGTGCCCGCGTCCACTCACTCAACACGCGGCGAAAGAACAACACCCCAAGAGCCGCGTGGTCGGACAAAACGCTCAGCGCACGTGGTCAGCCAGCGACGCCGCGACCTCGGCCGGCGACGGCATCGCGGCGACCTCGGCCGCGATCGCCTGGGCGGCGTCCCGGACGGCCGAGTCGGTCAGCAGCTCGCGCGCGTGCGCGGTCACCGCCTCGGCGGTCACGTCGTCGCCGAGCAGTTGCGCGCCCAGGCCGTGCTCGACGACAGCCGCGGCGTTGCTGAACTGGTCCGCGCCCTGCGGGAGCAGCAACTGCGGCACACCGGCCGAGAAGGACCCCAGGGTCGTGCCGCTGCCGCCGTGGTGCACGACGAGGTCGGTGTGCGGCAACAGGTCCGCCTGCGGCACCCACGGCAGCACGGTCACGTTGTCCGGCACGTCACCCAGCGCCGAGACCTCGACCGTCGGCCCGGCCGCGACGAGCACCCGCGTGCCCTCCAACGCCGCCAGGCTGGCGATCGCGTTGCGCAGCACCTCCGCGTGGCCGAACGCGGTGCCCAGGGTCAGGTACACCAGCGGCTGCTCGTGCGCGACGACCCAGTCCGGCAGCTCGCCGGGTTCGGCGAAGGGCACCGGCCGCAGCGGGATGGTGTCGTGGGTGGACAGGAAGGCCTTGTCCTGCACCGTGGGCGGGCAGATGTCGATGTACGGGTTGCCCAGCAGCATCGGGTCCTTGTCGGAGACGGCGACGCCGAGTTCATCGGTGAACCTGGTCAGCGTGTCGAGCACGAACGGCGCGGCGTCGGCCTCCCACATCCGGCCGAAGCCGTGGCACAGCGCCGGGATGCCCGCGGTCTTGGCCGCCAGGCCCGCGCCGGGGTTGCCCAGCTCGTGGACGACCAGGTCGGGCCGCCACTCGTCGACGAACGGCGCCAGGTCCGCGTAGAACCGGCGGGGCAGCGTGGACCCGAACACCTCGGCGATGAGCTGCGGTTCCTCCTGCCCGACCTGCTGCGGCGACCCGTGCTTCGCCAACAGCGCGCCGAACGCCTCCCGCATGTCCATGCCCGCGGCGACGTGCCGGATGCCCAGCCGCCCGATGGCGTCCGCGAAGTCGGCGGTGGTGGCGTAGACGACGTCGTGGCCGTGCTCGCGCGCCGCCTTCGCCAGGGGTAGTAAGGGATAGGTGTGACCGTGCGAGCCGAGGCTCGAGAAGAGGATCTTCACCGGTTCGATTCTAGCCGGCTTTTTCGCCGAGCGCTGAATTTTCGCTCCCGGCTTACCGCCACATCCAGTGCGGTCCGACGGTCCAGCCCAGCAGCCGCCGCGACTCGTCCACCGATCCGCCGCGCACCACGCGCTCCAGCCCTTTCAGCGCGATGTACAACGCCGGCGGCGCGTCGTCCCAGCGAGCGGCCACGAAGGCGTCCGCCCCGCCGCTCAGGGACAGGAAGAACAGCATCTGCCGCCAGGCGTCGTGGAACGTCGGCCGTGCGGCCTGGGCGGACTGCGCGGCGCGCAGGGCGGTGTGCCGGGGCGACCCCGGTCGTCCGCGCTTGGCCACCATCGCCTCGATGGTGTGCTCCAGCAGTCGCCGGTCGCGCAGCCCGATCGCCTCCCGCCGTACGAACATGGCCGTGCAGCGGAACAGGACCGCCAGGTTGTGCCGGGGGTTGCGGTGCTTGGTGGTCAGCGTGTGGGTGGCGGACAGCTCGGCGTACCGGGCGACCAGCGCCTCCGCCCGCGCCCGCCACGCCGCGTCGATCCGCGCGCCGATCCGGATGTCCTCGTACGAGTCCAGCCACAGCTCCAGCAACTCGTCCGCGAAAGGGTTCCACACGGTCAACGCCTCGTTCATGGCCGCGACCCGCGGGTTGGGCGCACGCCGGGCCAGCGTCGCGCTCGCGTCGCCGACCGTCTGCCGCCACAGCAGTCCGTTCGGCTTCGTCGGGTCCGGCGTGGGCAAGAACCGCAGCCGGTCGGCGAACGGCCCGATCTCGCCCAGCAGCGCCTCGGCGGCGTCGAAGTCCTCCTGGCGCACCAACCACGCCGGCACCAGCAGCGCGGCCTCTTCCGGCAGGTCCGCGCGGTACTCGCCGCTGTCGAGCAGGGTGCACAACTCGGCCTGCCCCTCGGGCGTGAGGGCGCGCGCGAAGTCGGTGAGCCGGTCGGTTTCGTGCGGCAGCAGCGGTCCGCCGGCGGATGCGCGACCGGTCGCGAACCCGCCGCGGACGACCTCCGGGGTGACCCACGCGGGCAGGTCGGCGACCGGGGTGCGCGAGCCGATGCGCAGGGTGCCGTCGCTCATGCCGCGCAGCACTTCCACCCACTGCCGCACCCGTGCCTTGGCGCGTTCGCGGGTCGCGGTGTCGGAGTGGGTGGTGGCGGTGGCGAAGGCGTCCGCAAGGCGCGCCCCAAGGCGTACTCGTTCATCGCCGGCGTGGCGGGTTCCGCCCCCGCGCCCTCCGGGTCCGAAGCCCGGTGCTCTGACTGGCTGAGCTACACGCCGTCCGTGCGGCTGGACTGTAGCTCAGCGGTCGGTGGGGGAGCCGGCGATTTCGCCGCGCGCGGCGACCGTCGCGTCGATGCTCGCGGTCAGGAAGCGGGCGATGGTCGTGCGTTCGTCGTCGCTGAACGACTCCCACGCCGTGGTGTAGGCGCCGTCGAGCGGGGCGAAGAAGCGGCGGCCCAGGTCGAGGGCCTGTCGTTGACGCGGAGTTCGACCTTGCGGCGGTCGGCGGTGCTGCGGGTGCGCTCGACCTGGCCGGAGGACTCCAGGCGGTCCGGGACGGAGGTGGTGGCGGAAGGGCTCACGCCGAGCGGGTCAAGGCGTTCGGGGACCAGGGCAACCTGCCCGCGATCGTGGTCGCGGAACGCACCTCGGGCATCACCGAGGCCGACCGCGCCTACCTGGGCGGCATCGCCTACCCGGGCAAGGCTTCGCCGGTCATCCCGTCGCGCCAGGACGACCAGGCCGCGCAGGTGGTGGTCGCGATCGACGCCGCCGAGCCGGCCGACGCCGTGGCGGACCTGCGGGCCGCGTTGGACAACCCGCCCGCCGGGCTCACCGTCCTGGTCACCGGGCCGGCCGCGCAGATCGCGGACCTGAAGGAGGACTTCGGCGGCATCGACGGGTTGCTGCTGCTCGTGGCCGGGGCCGTGGCGCAGTCGGACGTGTTTCTCGCCGACGTGGAATCCACGGTGGGGCAGGAGGTGCTGTCTCGGCACTTCCCGAGTGTAAGCGGGTCGCCCGCGATCGTGTTGGCGCGGGCGGGTGCGGCCGAGGAGGTCTTTGCGGCGGCGAAGGCGGACGGCGTGTCCACTGTGGAGCGGCGGGGTTCGGTCGACGGGTCGGTGCGGTTGGACGTGGTGTTGAAGGACCCCGCGGACTGCGAGGCGGCGCTGGAGACGGTGCAGCGGTTGCGTTCGGCGGTTCGGGAGGTGCCGGCGGCCGAGGCCAAGGTGGGTGGGCCGACCGCGACCCAGCTCGACACGCGGGACACCTCCGAGCGGGATCGGCTGGTGATCATCCCGATCGTGCTGTTGGTGATCTTCTTGGTGTTGGCGCTGCTGCTGCGGTCGTTGGTGGCGCCGTTGTTGCTGATCGCCACCGTTGCGCTGTCCTTCGGCGCGACGATGGGGGTTTCGGCGTTGGTGTTCAACGGGGTGTTCGACTTCCCGGGCGCGGACCCGGTGGTGCCGTTGTTCGGGTTCGTGTTCCTGGTGGCGCTGGGGATCGACTACAACATCTTCCTGATGACCCGGGTGCGCGAGGAGACGCGTGTGCTGGGTCGGCGCGGGAGGGTGTGCTGCGCGGGTTGACCATCACCGGTGGGGTGATCACCTCTGCGGGTGTGGTGCTGGCGGCGACGTTCGCGGCGTTGGCGGTGCTGCCGATCCTGTTCCTGGCGCAGATCGCGTTCATCGTGGCGTTCGGGGTGTTGCTGGACACCATCATCGTGCGGTCGCTGCTCGTGCCGGCGTTGGCGGTGGACATCGGCGGGCGTGTCTGGTGGCCGTCACGCATTTCCCGACCGGATTAACGCGTTACCGCTGGAGATCACCGTTTCGAGTGGACTTGACGCGTGACGAGGCTGGTGGTGTCGTTCTCGCCGCGCCGTTCCGGCCTCCTGTTCCTAAGGTCCGCTCGTGACCCGGTCCCAGACCGGGTACGGGTACGACCGGGCGGCCGGGCGCCACGCTCCGTCCACCGCGCCACCCGGAGACGAGTCTCCTCACGGAAGGTCAAGCCGTGGGACGGAGGGTCGGACGTCCTTTGTGGACCCGGCGCGGCGCGACGGTGCGGCGAGGTTCATGTCTGATCACGGAGGCACCTTCGGCAGCGGTACGACCCACCACCTCGGCCGGGCAGCACTGCTGACCGCCTGCCTGCTCGGCTTGGGCAGCGGCGTGGCGGCGGCGGAACCCGGTCTGGACTGGGACGCCGTGGCGCGCTGCGAGTCCGGGGGCAACTGGTCGATCAACACCGGGAACGGCTACTACGGTGGCCTGCAGTTCACCCCCGGCACGTGGACGTCCAACGGCGGCACCGGTATGCCGCACAACGCCAGTCGCGAAGAGCAGATCCGCGTCGCGGAGAACGTCCTGCGCACCCAGGGCCCGGGCGCGTGGCCGAACTGCGCCGGCCGCCGAGCCGCCCCGGTCCGCACCACGCCCCCACGAGCAGGCACCCGCCCCGTTCGACAGGCCCCGGTGGCGCCCGCGGTGCCGATCCGCCCTCCGTCGTCGGACAACCCGAAGGGTGACTACACGATCAAGTCGGGCGACACCCTGGCGTCGATCGCCGCGGAGAAGGGCATCGCGGGCGGTTGGCAGGCCTTGGTGGCCCTGAACCCCGACCACCTCACCAACCCGGACCTGATCCTCCCGGGCCACCGCATCAAGACCCAGGACCAACCCACCACCCGAACCCACCGAGTCCGCTGACCCGATGACCGGGGCCGCTCGGAGCTGCGGATTCGTGGCTCCGAGCGGCCTTCAACAACATCACCCGATCGTGCACTTACAGAATCCGCGACCAACCGCCCCCTCACGCGTCCCGTAAAACAAGGAGCGCGGACAACGGCCCCCACCCCCTCAGGACCACCCACCCCAACCTCCCCACCGCCGCTCGCCCCTGCCTCTCGCCCCCGCCGCCCGCCGCCCACTCGCCGCCGCGGCTGCCCGCCGGCGCTGCCCGCCGGCGCTGCCCGCTGGTCGCCGCGATCGCCCCAGCCGCTCCCCGGCGCTGCCCGCCCGCTGCCACCGCAGCCTGCTGCCACCGCCGTCCACCGCTGCCGCCGCCCACCGCTGCCGCCGCTCGCCAGCCGCCGCTCGCCGCGACCGCCCGGTGCCGCCACCCGCCGCCGCCCGTCCACCGCTGCTTGCCGCCGCCCACCGGAGCCGTCGTGCCGCCACTTCGGGCCACCCCGCTGGGGGTGTTGCCATCGCATCCCGCCGGGCGGGGGCGCCATCACATCCCCACGGCGCCCGGGCGCGGGAGTCCGAATCGCCGAAGTGTGGATGGAGTGCCAGTCGGAGGGGTGTGCGCAAGGGGGAGGGGGTTAGTGGGGCTTTTGGCGGGGGGCGTAGTGGCCTGGAGGGACGCCTACTAGGCGTTTGAAGTGGCGGGTCAGGTGGGGTTGGTCGTGGAAGCCTGCTGTGGTGGCGGCTTCTGCTGGGGGCATGCCGGCCAGGAGTAGGCGTCTGGCCAGGTCCACTCGGCGGCCGGTCAGGTACTGGTGGGGTGGGATTCCGTATTCGCGGCTGAAGGATCTGATCAGGTGGGTGGGGTTGGCGTTCAGTTCCCGGGCGGCGGTGGTCAGGGAGAGGCCCTGCTGGATGTTGCTGTCGAGGAGGTCGCGTAGGCGGGTGGCTAGGCGGGGGTCGCGGGAGGTGGTGGGTGGAGCCGGGAGGTTGGTCAGGTGGTGGGTTAGGCGGGTGGTGATGAGAGCTAGGCGGGATTGGGCTTCAAGGGACTCCTCCGGGTGGCTCAGGGTGTTGTGGAGTTGGTGGATTCGGTGGCGTAGCAGGGGGTCGGGGAGGGCTGGGTGGTCGGCGGCTCGGCCCGCCAGGGAAGGGTCCAGGACGGTGGTGTCCAGGTAGAGGACGCGTTTGCGGAAGCCGGACGGGGTGGCTGAGCGGCCGTCGTGCGGGATGTGTGGGGGGAGCAGGGTGACCAGAGATTGAACTGCGCCGTGTTCGTGGCGGTCCAGGGCGAAGCGGACGGCGCCGTCGTCGATCAGCAGCAACGTCCATGCGTCATGGGTGTGCATGGGGTACGCGTGATCCAGGAAACGGGCGTGGAAGACCTCGGCCAAACCCGCCACGGGTGGCCGCCACGCCGTCACCTCCGGACCGGTCGACATGCAAGGAACGTACAAGACGCGCCGACCTCAACGCAGGGACGCTGACGGCGTGGAAAGGTTCGACACCAAGATCGCTGTCCTCCTGCGCGACGACCTCCAGCCCTGGCAAGGCCTGAACGTCTGCGCCTTCCTCGCCGGCGCCCTCGCCGCAGCCCACCCCGACCTCCTCGGCGAACCCTACGAAGACGCCGACGCCACCCCCTACCTCGCCATGTTCCGCCAACCCGTGCTCGTCTTCGCCAGCAGCAAAGAAGTCCTCACCGCCGCTCACACCCGGGCCGTCGCACGCGAACTGCCGATCGCGATCTTCACCTCCGACCTCTTCGCCACCGGCAACGACCGGGACAACCGGGCCGCCGTCCGAGCCGTGTCACGGGACGCCCTGGACCTGGTCGGCCTCGCCGTCCACGCCGGTCGGAACGTGGTCGACAAAGTCCTCAAAGGCGCCCGAATGCACCCCTAAGCCGCTGGAAGACGGGGGAGGACCAACTTCCGTGAGCGACTGGGCGACACCGGCGTGGGCGCGACAGTCGTACAGGCGGTGAGCAGGAAAACGGCGGCACACAGGAGGCGACCGGCCGATAACCCAGGCAGTACGCGCGGATGGTAGGGCACCTACCGGCGGCGGGTAGGTGCTTTCCGCGGCCTCATACGGGCACGGTCAGGGACGCGGTGTAACCGGAAGTGACGGAACCGGTGACCGTGGCCAACTGCTCGTCGTGACCATCCCGGAACACCATGTCGTTGCTCAGCGACGTCCGGGACATGTTGCGCACGCTCTGCACGTACCCCGCCGTCCCGTACACCGTCTTGCACACGTCCTCCGGCAGCGCGAGCTGGGAAGTGGTGATCTTCGTGCCGGCCCGGGTCGCCTCCGCCAGGCTCGGGTACACCTCGAAGTGGATGTGCGGCCACCGCCCCGAGTACGCGGCCGGGAAGATGCTGGTGAACGTCACCACGCCCGCGCCGTCCGCCTCCTGCACCCCGCGCAGGTAGTTCTCCGAGGTCACACCCTCCGAGTACATCGAGTACCGCCCGTCGATGTCGCAGTGCCACAGGTACACCGCCGCCCCGACATACGGCGCGCAACCCCGCTGCACGGTCAACGTGATCGTCAGCGGCACGCCCTCCGCCGTGCGCGAGCCCGTGCCGAAGCTGGTCCTGATATCGCTGCGCACGATCCCGCTCTGCGTCAGCACGTTCGGGCCGTTGGAACCGTCACCGGGGTACGGCCCGGCCGTCTCCTGCGGGATCGGGTCCGAACACGAACCCGCCGAAGCAGAAGAAGTACCGGACGAAGCGCCGGAGGAAGGCGACCCGCTGTCGGAGCACGCCGCCAACGAGGCGAGGCCGACTCCACCGAGCAGAGAAAGCGCCTTCCTGCGGGTGAGGGTGGCGAGGTCGAAGGTGAGGCCGCGGTCGTGGATCGGGGTCATGCCATCCAGCGTGACCCCGAATCCTGTGCGTTGCCTGTGCACTTCCTATGCGGTTGTTAGCGGTGCGTCCCACTCGATACGGTGGTCGAACTGCCACGTGAACTTCGACGGCTTCGCGAACTTCACCGCCACCGGCATGATCAAGTCGCGCAACACCCGCGCCACCGGACCGGCCGCCTTGTCCTGGTTGGTCCGCGCCGCCATGGCGATGATCCGCTCCACCCGGTCCCGCCGCAGCCGCTCATACGCCGCGAACGCCTCCGCATAAGGCAAATGGCGCAAGCATCGAGCCAACTCCACGGCACTCTCGAACGCCAGCGAAGCACCCTGCCCGGAACTGGGGGACGTGGCGTGCGCCGCGTCACCGATCAACGCCATCCGCCCCCGGCTCCACGTCGGCACCGACGGGATGTCCTCCAACGGCCCCGTGATCACCAACTCCTCCGGCGACGTCCGCGACAGCATCGGCACCGCCGGCACCCGGTCCTCCGCGAACACCTCCCGGAACCGCCGCAACCACTCCGCCGCACCCACGGCCCGCGCCTCCGCCACCGACATCGGCGTCTTGCTGGGCAGGTTCACGAACCACCCGCCGGACGAGTCGTCCATCACCTGGTACCCGAAGAACGCCCGCTTCCCGAACGCCAGGTACATCCGCCCACCGGTCGACGGCAGCCCGGTGTCCGCCACCCGCGCCCCGAACCCGAGCAGGCCCGCGTACCGGGGGCGCGGCGCGGCCGGGTCGATCAGGCCGCGCACGGTGGACCGGATGCCGTCGGCCCCGATCAGCAGGTCGCCGCGCACCGACGACCCGTCCGCGAACCGCGCCACCACCCCGTCGTCGGACGAGGACGCGTCCACCAACCGCTTGCCCAGCACGAACTCCACCCCGCGCGCCAACGCCTCCTCGCGCAGCACCCGGTACAGCTCGTCGCGCCACACCATGAGCTGCGGCGGCTCGCTTGCGAACGCGCCCAGCGTCTTGCCCGTCCAGCTCTGCATGGCCATGGACGTGATGGGCGTGCCGATCGCCCGCACCGCCTCGTCCATCCCGACCACGCTCAACGCCTGCAACCCGTTCGGCGCGATGCTCAACCCGCCGCCGACGCCCTCGGCCGTGCGCGGGTACGCCTCGTAGACGGTCGCCTCGAACCCCGCCCGGCGCAGCGCCAACGCGGCCACCGGCCCGCCGATGCCACCGCCGATCACCAGCACGTTCATGTCCCCTCCAGCCTCTGGTGGAAACCGGCCCACATGGGTCCCCAGCCGGTCTCCGGGTCCTCGATCCGGTCGATGAAGCCCTGGACGAACGCCGCCTCGGCGTCCAGCAGGGCGATCCGGTACTCCTCCTCGACCAGGAAGAGCGGGTGCACGTCGGCCCCGTCGACCAGCGCGCGGATCTCCGCCCGCTGCGCCGCCAGCCGCACCAGCCGGTCGCGCAGCAGCGGCACGACCTCGTCCGGCGGCAGCGCCCCGATCAGCGACAGGGCGGCCACGAAGTGCGGGTACTCGTGCCGCGGCTCGGACACCAGCTCCCGCATCCAGTCGCGCAGCTCGGCCCGCCCCTCGGCGGTCAGCGCGTAGACGGTGCGCTCGGGGCGCTGGCCGTCGCGGACGGTCTCCCGCGGGGCGATGAACCCGGCCTTCTCCAGCTGCCCGACGACCATGTAGAGCGAGCCGTGGGTGAACTTGATGCTGCGGTCGTCCCCGTGCTCGCGCAGCATGCGGCTCAGCTCGTAGGGGTGTGCGGGCTGCCTGACCAGGTAGCTCAGCACGGCCAGGGCCAGCAGGTTGCCGACCTTGCGCTTGCTCGCCATCCGTCCTCCTGTAGTCATAAACAACTATCCAGTTATGACTAGTCAGTGTCAACTATTCATCTCGCGGCGAGGTTCGCCGGCCGTGTTCGGCCTGATCAGCGCAAAATCGCGGACGCCCTTGCCCCCGTTCGGGCGGGTCGCCCAAGCTGCGGGTCCCCGGCGACGAAAGCGAGACGGCCGTGCAGCAGACCAGCGCGCTCGAACAGCTCCTGTGGGACGTCTACGGCCACGTGCGCGACGGCGGAGGGCCGATCACCGAGGGGTTCGCGAGCCTCGCGGAGGTCGAGTACCTGGCCGGGCTCGCCCGCGCCGCGGGTGCCCGGACCATCGCCGAGATCGGGTTCAACATCGGGTTCTCCAGCATCGCGTTCCTGGAGAGCGCGCCGGACGCCCGGGTGGTGTCCTTCGAGCTGGACCAGCGGCGGTCGGTCGCGCTGGCCAAGGAGTTCGTGGACGTCCGCTACCCTGGGCGGCACGAACTGGTCGTCGGCGACTCCACCGAGACCGTGCCCGCGTACTCCGGGGCGCGGCCGGACCTGGTGTTCGTCGACGGCGGGCACACCTTCGAGATCGCCTACGCCGACATCGTCAACGCCCGCCGCCTGGCCCGGCCGGGCGCGGTGGTCGTGGTGGACGACGTGATCCCCTGGTACCCCTGGGGCGTCGGCCCGCACCGGGCGTGGACGGCGGCCGTCGAGGAGGGACTGGTGGACCCGGTCGAGTACCACGTGGACGGACGCCGGGTGGAGGTGGTGGGAGAGCCGGGCGACCGGGCGTGGGCGACCGGGCGGTTCACCCGGTAGGGCGGGGTCGTTTCAGGGTTCTTCAGCGCCCGAAGTGGGGCGGTAGGGGTTTTTCCGCTCAGTGGACGCGATGCGGGGTGGAGTGGCCCGCGGAGCGAAAGGCGTCGGATGAGCATCTCCGAGATGGACTTCCGGCCCGCCGTCCGGCCGACTCCGCCGCCGCGCACGATGCGGTCGTTGCGGGACCGGCGCGACGAACTGACCAGCCGGGTCGCTCTGGGGAACCGGGCCGCGGTCGAGCGCCGGCACTCGTTGGGCAAGCGGACCGCGCGGGAGCGGCTGGAGCTGCTGCTCGACGTCGCCGCGGGTGCAGGTGATCTTGCGCAAGGCTTATGGCGGGGCGTACATCGTGATGGACTCGCGGTCCATCGGGTGTGACCTGTCTTTGGCCTGGCCCACCAACGAAATCGCCGTGATGGGTGCGGAGGCGGCGGTGAACGTGGTCCACCGCAAGGAGTTGGCCGCTTCCGCCGACCCGGACGAGCTGCGCGCCACGTTGATGGCCCGGTATTCCGACGAGTTGGTGCACCCGTACTACGCGGCTGAGCGTGGTTTGGTGGACGACGTGATCGACCCGGCTCAGACGCTGTCGGCTGTGCTGCGGGGGTTGGCGATGCTCCGCGACAAGCGCCGCCATGCTCCGGCTCGCAAGCACGGCAACGTTCCGCTGTGAGGCCGGTCAGTAGGCCTCGCCGTCGTCGCCGACCAGGCGGGCGTCGAGGGCGTCCGCGATCCAGCGCAGGCCTTGTGCCGCTTCGAGGGTGGCGCCGGCGATCGTGATCTCGCCGGCGTGCCAGTCCAGGGAGACCTCCACGCCGGCGGCCGTGCAAGCGAAGATCGGCCGGCGGGTGCCGTCGTGGAGCGTGGCCCAGCCGCCGACCGGCAGCCTGCCGTGTGCGAAGGCCTCCCACTCTTCGCGGGTGATCGGGGCGGATTCGCTGTCGTACCAGGCTTCGGCTCGCGTGATGTGCAGGTCGTATCCCACGGCGCGAACCTACCTCTTGACCACCACCAAGGCGAGGGCCGCGACGGCTGCGGCGAGCAGCACCACGGCGGACGGCGAGGCGTGGTCCAGCACAGCTCCGCCCGCCGGCGCGCCGATCCCGATGGTGGCTTGGAAGGACGCGGTGAACAGGACGGAGGCGGCTTCGGGGGAGTCGGGGAGCGCCTTGGTGAACAACACCTGCGAGCACACGGGCACCGCTCCGTAGGCACGGAACCCAGCGGCACCGCGGCGAAGATCACCGCGGTGGCCCGGGCACCGGCCCCCGGCACCAGCCGCGCCCCCAACCCCGCGCCGATCGACCAGAACCCCCCGATGACCACCTCCACGACCACCCGCGCGGCGAGCAGCACCCGGTAGTCGGGGGCCGGCGCGGTGCCGACGTTGGCCAGGGTGAGCAGGACCATGAAGGCGCACAACATGATCCGCCGGTCGACCCGGGCGGTGACCGCGGTGACCACCGGCGCGGCCACGGCGGCGAGGAAGCCCGGCATGGTCATCAGCAGCCCCGCGGTGCCGTCGGAGACCGCGAAGCTGCCGCCGATCGAGGTCAGCAGGCCGATCGGCAGGATCTCGGTGGTGACGACGGCGAAGATCCCGGTGGCGACGGAAACCACCGCGTACCAACGCTTCCACTGACGGACTTCGACCGTGCTCACGGACATGGCGTCGAGTCCACCAGCCGGGCGGGCCGGGTGCCGGCAGGAAGGCGACGAGGCAGCACCGGCGGGCGCGCGGGAGGTGGTCCGGCGCGCCCGCCCGTGCGCTAGAACGGCTGGTTCGCGAAGCCCTTGCGGGCGGCGGCGGAGAGGAAGGACTGCCAGACCGACGTCGTGGTGTGCGGGTCGCCGGTGATGCCCAGGCGGGACTTGGCGGTGTTGAAGGCGTTCTGGGTGTTGGTGCCCCAGATGCCGTCCACCACCAACCCGGAACCCATGAAGTTGTTGCACAGGGCCTGTACGAACTTCGTGTCCGACTCCGAGCTCTTCACGCACCGCACCGGCAGGCCGCCGAAGTCGGCGTGGATGTGGTCGGCGTGGTCGGCGTTGTACCAGCCGTCCAGGACGTAGCGGAAACGCCTGCGGCACACCGCGTCCACCGCCAGATACCGGCGGCGGGTGGCCAGCGTGGTGGAGGCGTGGTGGCGGTCCAGCGGGGAGGAGATCTGGCCGCCGGACCAGCGGACGTAGTCCAGGTCCATGGCCGTGCCGGCGCCGTGCTGGCCGGGCTTGTTCACGTAGAACCCGGCCGACACCAGGTAGGTGATGCTGCCGTAGGCCGAGGACAGCGACCGCAGGTCCCGGATCCACAGCACCAGGCTGTCGTAGAACCCCTGCGTCGCCTGCCAGTTGCGCAAGGTCGTGTTGCCGCGGTCGGACCGCCAGTAGTAGACCGGGGTGCCGTCGATCCGGCTGAACGTGATCACCAGTGGGCTCCCTCAGATCGCGGTGGTCAGGAGGCGGCCGGCGGACAGCCACGCGGCGCGGGCGCCGGTCACGCCGAGGGCCTTGGCGTCGGCGGGCACGGCCGCCGGTCCCGAAGCGCCGCCGACGACACCGGTCAGCGGTGTGGAGCCGGCGATCTCGTTGCCGAACCACCGCACGACACCGGACACCGACGCCAGGCCGCGCACCGCGACCCCGTCGACCCGCGGCAGTTCGCTCCACGCCACCCCGTCGGCCGAGGTGTGCACGCGGGTGCCGGCGGAGTCCACCGACGCGCACACGAACCCGCCCGCGGTGGTGGCCAGGGCGGACGCGAGCAGCCCGTCGGCCAGGCCGCGCACCGGCGCGGTGGTCCAGCCCGAAGGCGTGCGCCGGGCGGCGACCCGGACCTCGGGCGCGCGCTCGTGCCGCACCACCGACCCGAGCGCGAGGGTGCCGGTGACGGCGGTGAACTCCGAGCGCGTGCCGTGCAGGCGACGCGCTTCCCGCCAGGTCACGCCGTCCGCCGAGGTCCACAGCGCGGCGACCGGGTCGCCGGCCAGCGAACCGGCGGCGACCAGCCGCGTGCCGTCGTCGGACAGGTCGACCAGGTCGGCGTTGTCCAAGCCGGCGGTGATGCGCACCGAACCGTTGTCGCTGAGCAGGGCCCAACGTCCGTCGATGCGTGCGAGAGTCACGGGAACCCCGTCGAGGGTGGCGACACCGATGCCGCCGGACGGGGGAGTGGAGGCGTTGGCGGTTCCGGTTCCGACGGACGTGGCGGCCACGGCCGTCACGGCGGCGCCGAGCACGAACGTGCGTCGATCGAGCACGTCAGCTCCTTTCGGAGAGCAGGGAAAATCTGACGTGGTACGTTTTCTGTTGGAACTTTTCCGACGCAGTATGTAATCACGCCCATACGGCGGGCAATAGCCCTAACAGGCGGCGCTAGGATGAACAGCGTTCGCGACTGGCGTGCCGAGGGTGGGATCGACCACCGGGGAGCGAAGTAGCCGACAGAGCACCGCGCGCCTGGGTGCCCGGCACTCGCTGGAGGCTGCCGTGCACGACCCCGCCATCCCCGCGCTCACCCAGGCCGACCCGGAGATCGCCGACCTCGTCCAGGCCGAGGCGCGCCGCCAGTTCGACAAGATCCGCCTGATCGCGTCGGAGAACTACGTCTCCCGCGCGGTCCTCGAAGCCACCGGCACGGTGCTGACCAACAAGTACTCCGAGGGCTACGCAGGCCGCCGCTACTACGAGGGCCAGCAGGTCGTCGACCCGGTGGAGACCCTGGCCGTCGAACGGGCCAAGTCGCTCTTCGGCGTGGACCACGCGAACGTCCAGCCGTACTCCGGTTCGCCCGCGAACCTGGCCGTGTACATGGCGTTCCTGGAGCCCGGTGACACCGTGATGGGTCTGGCGCTGCCGTCGGGCGGGCACCTGACCCACGGCTGGGGCGTTTCGGCGACCGGCAAGTGGTTCCGCAGCGTCCAGTACGGCGTGCGCAAGGAGACCGGCCGGGTCGACCTCGACCAGGCCCGCGACCTGGCGCGGAAGGAACGCCCGAAGGTGATCTTCTGCGGCGGCACCGCCATCCCGCGCACCATCGACTTCCCGGCGTTCGCCGAGATCGCGAACGAGGTCGGCGCGGTGCTGGTGGCCGACATCGCCCACATCGCCGGCCTGGTCGCGGGCGGCGCGCACCCGTCGCCGGTCGGCCACGCCCAGGTGATCACGACCACCACCCACAAGACCCTGCGCGGCCCGCGCGGCGCGATGATCCTCTCGGACGCCGCGCACGCGAAGGCCGTCGACAAGGCCGTCTTCCCGGGCCTGCAGGGCGGTCCGCACAACCACACCACCGCCGCGATCGCCGTGGCGCTGGGCGAGGCGGCGACCCCGGAGTTCCGCACCTACGCCCACGCGGTGGTCGCCAACGCCAAGGCCCTCGCCGCGGCGCTGACCCAGCGCGGCTTCGACCTGGTGTCCGGCGGCACGGACAACCACCTGATCCTGCTCGACCTGACCAACAAGGCCATCGGCGGCAAGCCGGCGGCGCGGGCGCTGGACCGCGCGGGCATCGAGGCGAACTACAACACCGTGCCCTTCGACCCGCGCAAGCCGTTCGACCCGTCCGGCGTCCGGCTGGGCACGGCGGCGATCACGACCCGGGGCCTGGGTCCGGACCAGATGCCCCAGGTCGCGGCGTGGATCGACGCGGCGGTGCAGGCGGCGGGGGATGCGGGGACGCTGGACCGGATCGCGGCGGAAGTGGCCGAGCTGATGGCCGCTTACCCGATGCCGGGTTGGGCGCAGGCGTAGTCGGTGCCCCGGTGCCGGATGACACGCCGCCGGGCCTACGGGTCCGGCGGCGTGGTCACCGGCTGAACAGTTGGCAGCACCGCTTCACAGTTGGTACGGGTCGGTGAGGCCGGTCACCCGGACACGGGAGCGCATGGAGATCAGTCTGGCGAGTGCAGGGACGTCGTTGTACGTGGTGTTGAACGTCCACACACCTTCGCGGCCGGTCACCCGCGACTTGAACGCCACCTCGTAGGAGAAGGCGCTGCCCGTCGGGAGCGAGCCGATGGCGAACTGCGTCATCTGGCCCTTGATCGACCGGATTTCCGACCACGCCAGGGCGAACACGCGCCTGCCCGCGGCGTCGACGAAACCGCCCGAGAACAGGTAGAGCCCACCACGCGTGCGGTGGAACCAGACATAGCCCCAGGTGGCGACGACCAGCAGGCCGACCACCACGACGCCCCGGCCCCAGACGTTCTCCGGTCCGTTGACCACGAAGTTCATCACGACGACGAGGATCACCAGGCACGCCAACGCCCCGCCGACACCGGGGCGGCGGCGCACCCGTCGCTCGAACTCGCCGAGGTTCGCCTGGGCCGCGCGGGCGAGCACGGGGGGCGGCGGCGCGTCGGTCGGCTTGCTCCCGGCCATCGGGCCAGAGTAGCGAACGAACCGCGCCCGGAACCGGTGCTCCGAAACGTTTGTGGTCAGAGCGCTAGAAACCTTCCGAGAGGGCCTCGACCAGGTGCTCGACGTCCTGGCGGAAGGTTTCGTGGTGCAGTTCGAGCACCTGTCGGAACGTTGCCAGGTTGAACGGCTCCACGTCGGGCATCGGGGCGTCGTCCACCAGCACCGGCACCACGCGCACGTAGTACCGCAGGGCCGATTCGAACTCGGCAGGCATCGGCTCGCGCAAAGTCCACAGAGGACTGATCAGGGCCAGCAGGTGGTCGGCGCGGTGGACGGTCTCGACGACCTCGATGTCGTGGTCCGCCAAGTGGTCGGCCAGTCGACCCGCCAGGTGCCGGTCGTCGGGGCGGGCGTAGCTCAGGTACACGGCGGGGCGGGTGTGCGGTGGGAGGACCAGGCCGTGCAGGGCGGCCTGGAGGCGGTCGCGGACGTCCTCGACCTCGATCCGGGCTCGGGTCAGGAGTTGGACGGCGCCGCTGTCGGGTTGGTCCAGCAGGGCGATGAGCAGGTGTTCGGTGCCGGCTCGGCGGTGGCCGAGGGAGACGGCGTGGTGGCGGGCCTGCTCCATCGCCTGCTCGGCGCGTGCGGTGAAGGGCGGGTCGCCGGGGGAGGGTGCGCCGCCCCGGCCGGCGATCTCGACGAGGTGGTCGACGCAGCCGGGGGTGGTCAGGCCGGCGGAGGTGAGGACCTGGGCGGCCAGGCTCAGGTCCTCCTCGACCAGTCCGGCCAGCAGGTGCTCGGTGCCCACCCGCTGGTGCCGCAGCTGTCTCGCCTGGCTCCGGGCGAGCCGGACGGCTTGGCGCGTGTGGTCGTCGAACGTCGCGGGCATCGCCCCACCCCCGGCCGGAAGGGCCAGGAGGTCACCGGAACCGGTCGGTGGCGGCGATCCTGGCTTCGGTCATGCTGGCACTTCCACCGTGCGCGGTGTCGCGGATCAGGACAAGTTCCGCGTCCGGCCACGCGTGCGCGAGCAGCCACGGCGTGCCGACCAGGTTGCCCAGGTCCAGCTCGCCCTGCACGATCACGCCGGGGATGCCCGCCAACCGGTCGGCGTTGGCCAGCACGTACCCGTCCGGGATGAACGAGCCGTTCGCCCAGTAGTGCGTGACCAGGCGGGCGAACGCGAGCCGGTACGCCGGCGGGTCCCAGCGCGGGTCGTTGGGCGTCAACGGCAGCATCGCGTCCTCCCACGCGCACCACTCGTCGGCCGCCTGCTGCTGCACGGAAGGCTCGTGCAGCAGCTTCGCGTAGGCCGCGCACAGGTCGTCCGCGTCCCCGGCGAACGTGCGGAACCGGGCGTGCGCCTCGGGGAACATCGGCCCCAGGCCGGTCACCAGCAGGTCCACCTCTTCCTGCCGACCGGTCGCCACGCCCGCCAGCACCAGCTCGGACACCCGCTCGGGGTGGCGCACCGCGTAGACCAGGCCCAGCACCGCACCCCAGGACGCGCCGAACAACTGCCACCGCTCGATCCCCAGGAACTCGCGCAACAGCTCCATGTCCGCGATCAAGTGGTCGGTGGTGTTGGTGGACAGGTCGACCACGGGCGCGCCCGCGTGCGGCGTGGACCGGCCGCACCCGCGTTGGTCGAACAGGACCACCCGGTACGCGTCCGGGTCGAAGTAGCGGCGGGCGTTGGTGCTGCACCCGGACCCGGGGCCGCCGTGCAGCACGACGGCGGGCTTCCCCTCGGGGTTGCCGCACACCTCCCAGTACACGTGGTGCCCGTCGCCGACGTCGAGCATGCCGTGGTCGTACGGCTCGATCTCCGGGTACAACGCCAACCCCCTCCGCAGATACAACAGTGCTGTTACATCACCCTAGCGCAGCCTCCAGCGCCGGGAACATGGCCCGCACGTCCTCCCCGCCACCGACCCACACGCCGATCGCGAACGCCGCCGTGGCCTCCAGCAACGCGGCCCGCGCCAGCCCGCCGCCGTCCACCGGCACGCACCCCGCGTCGCGCACCAACTCCCGCACGACGTCCAGCGCCCGCGGCGAATCACCGCACACCGGCACGCCCAACGGCCGCCCCTCGTACACCGGCGACGGCTCGCCCCACACGCTGACGTGGCACAGGTTGAACGCCTTCACCACGTCCCCGCCTGACGCCTCCGCCAGCCGCGCCGCCCCGGACGGGCCCAGCAGGAACCCGTCCTCGATCGAGTTCGTGCAGTCGACGACGACCTTGCCGCGCGCGTCGCCCACCGCCTCGACCGCCGCCGACGCGGGCACCGCCACCAGCAGGGCGTCCCCGAACGCCACGGCCTCGCGCACCGACCCGGCCCGCGCCATGATGCGCGACGCCAATGCCGCCGCGCGCTCAGCCGACCGCCCGCCGACCAGCACGTCGTGCCCGCGCGCCGCCCACTTGCCGCCCAGGGCCCGCGCCATCCCGCCGGTCCCCAGCACGCCGATCTTCATCCGTTCCTCCCGCCTAGGCTTCCTGTTGGAAACGCTAGAAAGCCCGACGGGCACCGAACGGTGTCCGCGCAAGGGGGGATGATGACCCGCTTCCTCGCCGACTGCCAGGCCCGCGTGGCCTTCGACCTGATGGCCAACACGTGGAACCCGGTGGTGGTGTTCGCGCTGCGCGACGGGGCGCGCCGGCCCGCCGACCTGCGCCGGATGATCGGCGGCATCCGGCCGAAGGTGCTCACCGAGTCGTTGCGCCGGTTGGAGGGCTACGGGCTGGTCGCCCGGGAGGTCGGCACGGACCGCGTGGAGTACTCGCTGACCCCGCTGGGCGAGAGCCTGCTCGGCCCGATCGACGCGATGGGGCGGTGGGGTCTGGACCACGGCGACGAGGTGGCCGCGTTTGACGACTGATCGAAACGGTGTTTTGGTTGCGGTGTGTCGAAGTACGGCGTCCCGAACCACAGACGCGACAACAATTCGCGTTGCCGTGGCGTGACCAGGGACATCGTGCTCGCGGCGCGGCGGCGGGTCGCCGTCGACGGCGTCGAGGGACTGACCATCCGGGCGGTGGCGCGGGACCTGGGGATGAGCAGCCCGGCGATGTACCGGCACGTCCGCAGCCTCGAAGACCTCACCGACGCGATCGTGCTCGACGTGCTGGACGAGATGACCGCCATGCTCGACGCGGTGGTGGAGCAGGCGGACGGCGAGGAGACCGCGCGGCGCATCGTGCTGGCCGGCCGGGCGCTGCGGGCGTGGGCGTTGGACCACGCGTTCGAGTTCCAGCTGACGATGGTCACGCCGGCCACCGCCGAGGCCGCCAAGCCGCGGTTGTCCGACGCGCGCTACCGGTTCGGCAAGGTGTTCGCCGAGCTGGTCGCGCGGTTCCTCGGGGAGCGCGGGGAGCCGTTGCCGGAGGGCTCCGCCGCGCTGCTGCCCGAGACGATCGCGGAGTTCCGGCGGCGGGTGGAGCTGCCGGTGCCGGACGCCGCGATCGCCCTGTTCCTGCGCTGCTGGGTGCGGCTGTACGGGGTGATCTGCATGGAGGTCATGGGGCAGTTGCGGTTCCTGGGCGACCGGGCGGGGGAGCTGTTCGAGGCGGAGCTGCGGTCGGTGGCCGACCTGCTCGGGATGCCCGGACGAGCGCTCGCCCGTTGAGCCGGCGAACAGCCGGGTCAACCGTCCGTGTCGCGCGTTCCGCCGCCGAGCCGGGTTAGATCGTGATGGCGCTGTCGCCGTCGAGCCGCTGGGCGTGGTCGTCGTCGAACCAGTAGCCGTCCGGGCCGAGGTAGCGGAAGCGGTGCGTGCCCGGCGGCAGGATCACGGTCACCGTGCGCGTCCCGTCGCGGCGCGGGACGAGCTCGTGGATGCCCGGTGTCCAGTCGTTGAACGACCCCACGACGCTGACCGGGCCGTCGGGGACGTCCGCCGGCAGCGAGAAGGTCACCCGGCGTTTCGGTCCGAACAGGCGCGTGCTGCGGAGCATCGTCCTCCTTCGCTGGTCGATCTTGCCCTGCCTGGCGGCACCCTAGCGTTCCCGTGCGACGGCTGTGTTTCAAGTGGACAGTCACACGGTCGGGTGGCCTACGATCGGGCGAATGGGGACGTCGCACCTGTCCGACGAGGACGCCTTCTACCACGCCTGCGAGAGCGCCGGCACGGCCTTGCTGGAGGAGCACCACCGGCCCGGGTTCGAGCGCATGGTCAACCACAAGCTGGACTTCGAGGACGCGGTGGGGCTGCGGTGGTTCCTGGACCGGGGCGTCGACGTCGACGAGTGCCGCTGCCTGCACCACGCCGTCGTGCGCGGCCGGGGCACCCGGATCCTGACCATGCTGCTCGACGCCGGCGCCGACGTGAACCTCCCGTGGGACCGCTGGGACGTGGGCCGCCGCCCGCTGGCCCTGGCCGCCCGGTGCGGTCACCTGGAGGCGTACGAGCTGCTGCGCTCCCACGGCGCCACCGCCGACCTGGACGACGTCGACCGCGCCGTGCTCGCCGTGGCCCGCGGCGAGTCCACCACCCTGCCCCGCGCCCGCCCGCCCGCGCTGGGCCTGCCCGAGGGCGACGACTACGGCTGGATCCTCGGCCAGTTCGCCGGCCTGGGCCGGGTTTCGGTGGTGGAAGCGTTGTTGGACGCCGGTCTCCCCGTCGACACCCGCGGCTGGAGCAACTTCACCCCGCTCGACCAGGCCGCCATGAACGGCCGCGTGGACACGGTCCGCCTGCTGGTGGCGCGCGGCGCGGACCTGGCGGACAAGGCGTTCGACGAGGACGGCCCGACCCCACTGGACTGCGCGATCTGGGGCTCGCTGAACAACCGCACGGACGACGGCGACTACCCGGCCACGGTCGCCCTGCTCCTGGAGGCCGGCGCACCCACGCAGCACACGGCCCCGACCGGCGATCCCGAGATCGACACGCTGCCGGCCCGGCAGTGAGTGCGCGACTGCCCTAGTCGCGAGGATCACAAAGGTGCACATGCTGCAAAGTTGCAGTCTGTGCAGCTTCCTTCGTGCGCTGTTCGAGTGAAGAGCGAACCCTGCCTGCGCGACCGCAAGAAGCGGTTGACCCGGGACGCGCTCTCACGGGCCGCCGTCACGCTCGCCGCCGAGCGAGGCCTCGACCACGTGACGGTCGAAGACATCAGTGCCGCGGCGGACGTCTCGGCGCGGACGTTCTTCAACTACTTCGGGATCCCGCCGCGCGACATGGGCGAGTACGCGGGCCTGTTCGGCGCGGTGTTCGGGGTCGGCACGGTCGCCGGGCGGCTGATCGGCGGTGTCATGGTCGACACGTCGTGGCTGGGCTGGCGCTGGTGCTTCTTCATCGGCGTGCCGTTCACCCTGGCGTCGATCTTCCTGCTCCAGCGCACCCTGCGCCTGCCGGTGGTCCGCCAGGAGGTCGAGATCGACTGGTTGGGCGCGGCGCTGATCGTGTCCGGGGTGTCGACGCTGCTGGTGTGGACGACGCTGGCGGGCAACCAGTTCGAGTGGCTGTCCGGCTGGTCCGCGCTGATGGTCGTCGGCGGCCTGGTGCTGCTGGCGCTGGCGGTGTGGGTGGAGTCGCGGGCGGCGGACCCGATCGTGCCGCTGTCGATCTTCGCCAACCGGACGGTGTCGCTGACCACCCTGGCCAGCGCGCTGGTGGGGGTCGCGATGTTCGGCGGCACGGTGTTCCTGTCGCAGTACTTCCAGGTCGGCCTGGGCAAGACGCCGACCCAGGCGGGCCTGATGAGCCTGCCGCTGATCTTGGGCCTGCTGGTGTCCTCGGCCGTGGCCGGCGGTCTGATCACCAAGTGGGGGCGCTGGAAGGTGTTCCTGGTCGCGGGCGGGGTCGTGATGGTCGGCGGGATGCTGCTGCTGGCCACCGTCGACGCCCGGACCAGCGTGTTCATGGTGTCGGTGCACATGGCCGTGCTGGGCGTCGGCGTCGGCGTGCTGATGCAGAACCTGGTCCTGGTGGCCCAGAACGACGTGCCGGCCAAGGACCTGGGCGCGACCACGTCCACGCTGACGTTCTTCCGCTCCCTGGGCGGCGCGATCGGCGTGAGCGTGCTGGGCGCGGTGCTGGCCAACCGGGTGACCGCCTGTCCGCCGAGAAGTTCGGCCCCCCGGCCGGCGGCTCGAACGAGGTCCCGGACCTGTCCAAGCTGCCCCGCGAGGCCCTGGTGATCATCCAGGACATCTGCGCGACGGCCACCGCCGAGCTGTTTCTGATCGGGCGCCCATCGCCGTGCTGGCCCTGGTGGCGGTCCTGTTCATCAAGGAGAAGCCGCTCAAGACCCAGAGCGGCGACGAACGCCTCGCCGCGGAGATGGCCGGCACGCACTGACCCCGGCGCGCGACCGACCCGGCACGCAGCGACCCGGCGCGCGACCGACCCGGCGCGCGACCGACCCGGCGCGCGACCGACCCGGTGCGCGACCGACCCGGCGCGCACCGACCCCGCACCTCGTTGACCAGCGGTCTAAGTTATGCGCCATGACCCGACCTGCTGGACTGCGGGAACGCAAGAAGCTGGCCACCCGCACCGCCCTCGCCGACGCCGCGCTCCGCCTGTGCCTGGAGCGCGGCGTCGACGGTGTGACCGTCGAGCAGGTGGCCCACGAGGCCGGGGTCTCGCTGCGCACGTTCTTCAACTACTTCTCGTCGAAGGAGGAAGCGGTGGTGGCCGGCGACGTCGCCACCGCCGAGGCCTTCGTGCGCGCCTTCGCCGACCGCCCGGAGGAGGAACCGGTCCTGGAGGCGTTGCGGCGGGCGCTGGTCGACATCCTCCCCGAGCACGTGGACCGGGCGAAGCTGGAGCAGTTGCGGCTGCTCAGGCGGACTCCGACGCTGCTGCCCGCCCAACTCGCGGCGTTCCACGCGCAGGAACGGGCGTTGGCGGGCGTGGTGGGGGAGCGGGTCGGGGTGGACCCGGCCGTCGACCTCTACCCGATGATGTTCGCGGCCACCGTGATGGCGTCGGTGCGCGTGGTCGTCACCCAGTGGTTGGACACGGGGGACCAGCGGCCGCTGGTCGACCTGGTGAACACCATGATCGACCAGTTGGCCGCCGGTTTCCGCCGCTAGTCCCAGGCGACCGGAAGGCTGTGCACGCCGAACACCAGCATGTCCGACCGCAGCGGCACCTCCGATGCCGGCAGGTCCAGGCGCAGCCCGGGGAGTCGGCGCAGCAGTTCGGTGAACCCGACCGCCATCTCGACCCGCGCCAACTGCTGCCCCAGGCACTGGTGGATGCCGTGCCCGAACGCCAGGTGGGACACCCGCCCCCGGCCCACGTCCAACTGGACGCGATCCCCGTACACGCGCGGGTCGCGGTTGGCCACCGGCACGTTGATGATCACCGTCTCGTCGGCCGGCACCCGCACCCCGGCGATCTCGGCCTCCTCCAGCGTCGTCCGCACCGGACCGAGGTGGACGATCGCGAGGTAGCGCAGCAGTTCCTCCACCGCGCCGTCGATCAGGGACGGGTCGTTGCGAAGCTTCTCCAGCTCCTCCGGGTGCTCCAGCAGGGCGAAAGTGCCCAGCGCCAGCATGTTCGCGGTCGTCTCGTGGCCGGCGATGAGCAACAGCAGGGAAATGCCCACCAGTTCGTCGTCGGTCAGGTCCGGCGCGGAGGTGATCAAGCCGGACAACAGGTCGTCGGTCGGCTCGGCGCGCTTCGACTGCACCAACCCCCGCATGAAGGCACGCAGTTCGTCCGACGCCTGCACGACCTTCTCCGGCGGGGCGTTGAGGCTCAGCAGGGTCCCCGAGCGCTCCTGGAACTGCGCCCGGTCCTCGTAGGCGACCCCGAGCAGTTCGCAGATCACCAGGGACGGCACCGGAAGGGCGAACGCCTGCACCAGGTCCGCGCGCTTGCCGGACGCGAGCATGGCGTCCAGGTGCTCGGTGACGATCTCCTGGATGCGCGGGGTGAGTCGGCGCATCCGCCGCACGGTGAACTGGCCGGTGAGCAGCCGCCGGTAGCGGGTGTGCTCGGGGGCGTCCATGGTGATGAAGTTGCCCGCCCGGACCGCCGGGTCGGTCATCCGCGACCGCAGCGGCTCGGGCAGTTTGCGCAGGACGCGTTCGCTGCGGAAGCGGTCGGAGCTGAAGCGGGGGTCGGCCAGCACGGCGCGGGCCTCCTCGTGGCCGGTGACCAGCCACGCGGTGTCGCCGTCGCCCATGGTCACCTGGTGCACGGGGCCTTGGGCGCCCATGTCGGTGAGCCGGGTCGACGGGTCGAACGGGCATCCGGGGGCGCGTTCGGTGTACTCGGGCGGCAGGCGCAGGGCCAGGCGGTCCTGGCTGGGTCCACGGGACACGGTGGGGCTGGTCATCCGCGAGTCCTGTTCCCGACCCGGTGCGTGATCGGGTCGTTGCTCAGGGTGTTGGTAACCCACAGTACCGACGAACCTGCACGGCGTGCAGGTTTTTAGGCAGAGCTTCGTCGACTTACGAGCGTGCGGTGGCGGCTGTTGCGTCAGCGAAGCACCTCAGCGAGGATTGCCTCAATGGAAGTTGACACCAACCTTCGGGTGCGGGCCGCGCTGCACCACGCGTTGTCCGATCCGGTGCGACTGGGGATCGTGGACCTGCTCGCCGTGGGCGACCGGTCGCCCGGCGAGTTGGCGCACGCCTTCGACCTCACGTCCAACCTGCTCGCCCACCACCTGAAGGTGCTGCGCGACGTCGGCCTGGTGCACCGCGCCCGCTCGCACGCGGACGGGCGGCGCGCCTACGTCCGGCTCCTGCCCGCCCCGCTGGACCTCCTGCGCGTCACGCCGTCGGTCACCGCGCCCCGGGTGGTGTTCGTCTGCACCCGCAACGGGGCCCGCTCGCCGCTGGCCGCCGCCGTGTGGCGCACCCGCAGCACCATCCCGGCCACCAGCGCGGGCACCCACCCCGGGCCGGGGATCAACCCGCGCGCGCTCGCCGTCGCCCGCCGGCACGGCCTGCGCCTGGACCGGGAGACCACCGCGCACGTGCGGGACGTCGTCGAGGAAGACGACCTCGTGGTCGCGGTGTGCGACAAGGCCTATGAGGAGCTTGGCGGCGCGGTGCACTGGTCGGTCCCCGACCCGCACACCGAACAAGACCTGGAGGACGTCTTGGTGCAGCTCACCGAGCGCGTCGACCGGCTCGCGGCGATCGCGAGCGCCGCGTGACCGAGGTCGGCTTGGGCACCATCGCCCGCGAGTGGGGGCGGATCGGGTGCATCGGGTTCGGTGGGCCGCCCGCGCACATCTCGCTGCTGCGCGACCTGTGCGTGACGCGGCGGAAGTGGCTGGACGAAGCCGAGTTCGAGCACGGCATCGCGGCCACCAACCTGCTGCCCGGCCCCGCCTCGACCCAGTTGGCGATCCTGTGCGCGTGGAAGCTGCGCGGCACGGCCGGCGCGCTGGTGGGCGGGTTCTGCTTCATCGTGCCGGGGCTGATCGTGATCCTGGCGTTGGCCGCGTTGTTCCTGGCGGACAACCCGCCCGCCTGGGTCACGGGTGCGGCGGCCGGTGCGGGCGCGGCGGTGCCGGCGGTGGCGTTGCACGCGGCGTGGGGGTTGGTGCCCGGTAGTTGGAAGCGGGTGGTGGACAGGGCCGCGCGGCTGCGGTGGATCGCCTACCTGGTGGCCGGGTCGGTGGCGGCGGCGGTGACCGGGCCGTGGCTGGTGCTCGTGCTGCTGATCGCCGGACTGGTCGAGGTGTCCGTGCACGCGCCCTCGTCGCGGCGGTCGTGGCCGGTGGTGCTCGCGCTGCCCGCGACCGGCGGCGGGCTGCTCGGCGTCGCCTGGGTGGCGGCCAAGGTCGGTGCGCTGTCCTACGGCGGCGGGTTCGTGATCATCCCGCTGATGCAGCGCGACGCCGTCCACACCTACGGCTGGATGACCGACGCGCAGTTCCTCAACGCGGTGGCACTGGGCCAGATCACGCCCGGACCGGTGGTGCAGACCGTCGCCGTGGTCGGCTACGCCGCCGCCGGGCTGGTCGGCGGGCTGTTGGCGAGCGTGGTGGCGTTCGCGCCGTCGTTCCTGTTCGTGGTCTTCGGTGGACCGAAGCTGGAACGCCTGCGGGACAACAGGAAGGCGCAGGCGTTCCTGACCGGCGCGGGCTCGGCGGCGGTCGGCGCGATCGGCGGCTCGACCCTCCCGCTGGCCCTGTCGCTGCACCAGCCGTGGCAGTTCGCGGTGCTCGCGGGCGCGGTGGTGTGGTTGTTGCTGCTCAAGCGTGGCGTGGTGTCGGCGTTGCTGGTCGCGGGTGCGGTGGGCGCGCTGATCAGTTCGCTGTGACGGTGCCGTGGTAGAAGTACTGGCCCAGGCCCACGGTGAACATCAGCAGCCCGTACAACGAGTGTTCCACTGACACCACAAGCAGTGACCGGGTCTCGCGGTAGCGGGTGGCGAAGATCCAGCCGCCCGCCGCGGACAGCGCGACCGCGATCCAGTTGCCGAACGCGATGTGCGCGAACCCGAACGCCAGCGCGCCGGCCACCGCGGTCCCCGCCGGGCCGAACACCGGTTCGTAGCGGTGGAACAGGAACGCCCGGAACAGCAGTTCCTGCGGGTACACGCTGAGCAGCGGGTAGAGCACCACGATCGCCGCCCACAGCAGGGGTTGCTCGCGCGGCAGCACCAGCAGCGCGTCGGGCGTGAGCACCGCGACCGCCGCCGCGCAGCCCGCCGCGGTGAGCGTCCACAACATGAGCATCGGTCGCCATTGCCCCCGCAGGGCTTCCGGGCGCCAGAACGAGCGCCGGTCGAACCCGGTGCGCAGCAGGTGCCACACCACCGCCGCGCCCAGCACCAGCAGCACCGGGATCGGGCTCGTGCCGCGCCACAGCAGGGTGTAGGCGATCACCAGGCCGAAGAACACCACCGCGAACTCGCCGGCGAGGTAGAGCCGAGTTGCGGGTTTGAGCCGTACCGGAACGGACACGGGCGCAAACGCTACCGAGCCGCGGATAGCGCGCGGGTTAAAGGGAAGTGTCGGGCGTGTTCCGCATCGGAACGGAGCGGAAGGTGCATGTGCACCGTTAGCATTCGCCCCACCCCCGGTGACGCCGGGGCCGAAGGGGGACGGTGGGGATGACGACCGGGGAGGTCCCGGCCGCACAGCTCGTGGGCGAGGACGTGGAGGTCGTCGGCGCCCGGGTCACCGGTGTGCTCGACCTGACCGACGCGCCGCCGAGCACGTTGCGGTTCGTGCGGTGCACGTTCGACGAGGCGCCGGTGCTGCGCGAGGCGGCGGTGCGCGGGCTGGAGTTCCACGGCTGCGAGCTGCCGGGGCTGGACGCGCGGCGGCTGCGGTGCCGGGGTGACGTGGTGCTCGCGGGCACGGTGGTGCGCGGCGCGGTGGAGCTGGGCGACGCCGAGGTCGGCGGCGAGGTGTCGGTGGAGGACAGCCGGATCGGCGCGGTCCTGGCCCGGCGGCTGTCCGTGGGCGGCGACGTGCGCCTGGCGGGCGCGGCGCTGGGCGAGGTCGACGGCGTGTCGCTGGACCTGCGCGGTGCGCGTGTCGCCGGCGGGGTGCTGGGCGAGAACGAGGTCCGCATCGGTGTCACCGCCGAGGGCTCGCTGCTGCTGTCCGACGCCAAGGTGGGCGGGGCGCTGTGCCTGCGCCAGTCCCGGGTCGGCGTGGTGGACGCGGACCGGGTCCGGCTGGCCGGGGACGTGGACCTGACCGAGGCGTCCGCGCGGTCGTTGTCGTTGGTGGGCGGGTTCGTCGGGGGCTCGCTGGTGCTGGGCATGGCTTCGGCGGACAGCTTCGGGTTGGACCGCGCGCGGGTGGCCGGGCACGTGCACCTGGCGTTCGCGTTGGTGCGCTCGGCGGTGAGCCTCGTCGACGCCCGCATCGGCGGCGATCTGCGGGCGTCCTGCGCGGAGCTGCACGACCTGGTCGGCATGCGGGCGCGGGTGACCGGGGACGTCGACCTGGAGCAGTTGCGCGGTGCCGGTGCGGTGCGGCTGACCGGCTCCGAGGTCGGGGGCCAGGTCGACCTGTCCGGGGCGGAACTGGCCGGGGCGCTGGAGTTGAGCGGTCTGCGGGTCGGCGGGGAACTGCGGTTGGGGAGCCTCGCGGTCGAGGGCGCGGTCAGCCTGGCGGGCGTGGCCGTGCGCTGCCGGGTGGACCTGCGCGGGGCGCACCTGGGCGCCCGGCTGGACGCGTGCGGCCTGGTGACCTGCGAGTTGGACCTGGCCGTGGAGGGCCCGCCCCGGGGTCGGGTCGACCTGCGGGACGCGCGGTGCGCGACCTTGCTGGACAACGGGTTCCTGTGGAGCGCGCGCGGCGGTGTCGAGTTGACCGGGTTCGGCTACCGGCGGTTGGAGCCCCGCCTGGAGGACCGGGTGGCCGTGCAGCGCCGGTTGTTCCAGTTGCGGACGGCGGCGGTCCGGTTCACGCCGGACGCCTACGACCAGCTGGCCGCCGTGCTGCGCGCGGACGGGCGGGAGGCGGAGGCGGCGGCCGTTCTGGTGGAGAAGCAGCGGTTGCGGTACGCGGAGCGGGCGCGGTCGGCCGGGTGGGCGGGGCCGGCGGTGACGGCGTGGAGTTCCGTGGTGCGCGGGCTGACCGGGTACGGGTACCGGATGGGTCGGGGTGTGGCGACCCTGGTGGCGGTCGCGGCTCTGGTCGCCTTTCTGGTGCCTTAGTGGCCGCCGCAGCACTCGTGCGGGTCGCGGGATTCGATGGGGCGCAGGACGCCGCCGGCGGCCGGTTCGACCAGCAGGACCAGCCGGCCGTTGGTCAGCGTCGGGCGGAGGAAGCCTTGGGTGTCAACGAGGTCATCGGGTGACACGGCGGTGCCGACGCCCACGACCTCGTCGATGGCCGAGCCGGTGACGATCGCCTCGGCGGTGTGGACGCCGGTCAGGCTGTCCTGACCGGGGAATCGGATGCACCGGCCGTCCGGGGGCGGGCCCGCGGCCTCGACGACCCGGCCGCCCAGGACGGTTGTCGGGGCTTCGCCGGTGACCAGTGCGGTCAGGGCCAGGCGGGACACCACGGTGGTGCGGTCGACGTGGGTGAAAGCGCTTTCCACCGCCAGTGGGGCCAAGGCCGCCAGGAGGAGGGCGTCGGTGTGGGCGGCGCGGTGCCCGGGGTCGGTTTCGGGCACCGCGTGCAGCCAGCGGCTCATACGACGTCGATGAAGATCGGGTTGGCGTAGAACCACAGGTCGGTCCACGGGTCCGCGTCGCCCACCACGTCCATCACCGGGCCGCCGTCGCTGGTCAGCCGGTTGCCGTCCGAGCCGCGCAGGCGCAGGTAGAAGGCGTTCTCCACGTTCCGGAAGGTGTGCGTGAAGCGGATGGCGCCACGCGCGGTCCGGGCGACCTCGAAGGTCTTGAGGACTTCGGTGTGCGGCGCGGACAGGGTGTCGCGGTCGGCCACCGGGCCGGTGACCGGGCCGCCGATCAGGTCGACCTTGGCCAGGCGCGGGATCTCGCCGCCGAAGTTGGGCCGGCGCGCCAGGCGCACCTCGATCGTGACCTCGACATCGCGACCCCGCGTGACGAACGTCCGGCCGCCGGTGGTGACGCCCCGCCCGTCGAGGTCCGAGCGGACCCGCACGTCCACGCCGTCGACCAGGCGGCCGTGCACCGCCAGCACCTTGCCCGCCCGCAAGCCCCGCATGACGTCCACATAGGACCGCGAGCCGGCGCCGACCAGGGTGGAGCTGTAGACACCGGGCCAGTAGTCGCCGTAGACCTGCGGCTTGCCGGTGTCGACGGGTGCGCCGCGGGTGCCGGTGGAGTTGTGGTCACCGGTGCCGGGGGTGTGGGTGTCGAGGTGGTTCTGGTGGCTGTCGGACGTGGCGGTGACCCACCACGGCCGGCCCTCGGCCAGCAGCGAGTCCCACAGGCCGCCGACCTTGGCGGTCATCCAGTCGAAGCCGCCGTAGGTGCGGTACGGGTTCTCGGCGGCGGTCGGGGCGTAGCCGGGGAAGCTGTCCTGGTTGGGGGAGGCCTCGTAGAAGCCGCGCGCGCCGGCGCGGCCGGACTTCAGGCCCGCCGCCTGGTGGCCGGGCGCGCCCTCCATGCCCACCGCGACGCCGGGGGCCGCGTCCCGCCAGCCGCGGATCTCGTGCGGGCTGTCCACGCCGCGCCGGGCCGGGTGGTTGGCGAACATCAGGGCGATCTCGGTGCGGCCGGACAGCACCTGGGCCTCCAGGTAGCGCAGCGCCGCCAGCGCGTAGGGCTCGCCGTCGGCGCTGGTCGCGCGGGCGATCAGGCCCTTGCCGCTGCGGTCCACCGGGGCGGAGAGCACGCCGCCGTCGTAGGCGGCCTCGAACGCGCGCAGGATGTCCACAGCGGACCGGCCCGGCGGCAGGAACACGGTGGCGTGCTCGGCGCCCGGGATGTTCCACTCCAGGCCCTGGTAGACCAGGGTGCCCCGGTGCTCGGCGCGGGCCTTCTCGATGTCCGGCGCGACCAGGTCGACGGAGAACTTCTGGTGCGCCACGCCGCCGTGGTCGGTGATCACCACCCAGTCCAGGCCGTGCTCGCGGGCCTTGGCGACCTGCTGGGCGACCTCGTACTGGCCGTCGGGGGAGTACTTGGTGTGGATGTGGTGGTCGCCGCCGTACCAGCGGTCCCGCGAGCCCCACGGGTTGACCGGGCGGCGGGGCGCGTCCGGCTCGTGGGCGGCGGCGGTGCCGGCCGGCGCGGCGGTGCCGGCGACGGCGATGCCCAGGCCGGCGAGGAACCGGCGGCGGGCCACCGACAGCGGCCGGTCGTCCTCGCCGTCGCGCCAACTGCCCTCGACGGGCTCGTGGTGGTGGTCGTGGTCGTGTGACATGCGAAAACTCCCCCGTTCGCGGCCGGACGGCGCCCGCGCAGGAGTATTCGTCAGCGGGCGTCCCACCCGGCGGTGTGGAAGCGCGAACACCAGGTGAACACTTCCGCCTTCACGGGGTCTTTGCGTGTGGTGATGGTCGCGCTGAGCCGCTTTCGGGGGGCGAGCACACTGAGGGGCGTGGAAGGCAAACGCAAGCGCGGTGAGCTGCGGATCTACCTCGGGGCCGCGCCCGGCGTGGGCAAGACCTTCGCCATGCTCGGCGAGGCCCACCGACGCCGGGAGCGGGGCACCGACGTGGTCGTCGGGCTGGTCGAGACGCACGGCCGGGAGAAGACCGCGGAGCTGCTCGCGGGCTTGGAGGTCGTGCCGCGCCGGGGCCTGCACCACCGGGGCGCTGAGTTCACCGAGATGGACGTGGACGCCGTCCTGGCCCGCGCGCCCGAGGTGGCGGTGGTGGACGAACTCGCCCACACCAACGTCCCCGGTTCGCGCAACGCCAAGCGCTGGCAGGACGTCGAGGAACTGCTGGACGCGGGCATCGACGTGCTGTCCACGGTGAACGTGCAGCACCTGGAGTCGCTGAACGACGTCGTCGAGCGCATCACCGGGGTCCGCCAGCGGGAGACCGTGCCCGACGAGGTGGTCCGGCGGGCGGAGCAGGTCGAACTGGTCGACATCACCCCCGAGGCGCTGCGGCGGCGGCTCGCCCACGGCAACGTCTACGCGGCCCACAAGATCGACGCGGCGCTGGGCAACTACTTCCGGGTCGGCAACCTGACCGCGTTGCGCGAGCTGGCCCTGCTGTGGGTGGCCGACCAGGTCGACGTCGCGCTCCTGCGCTACCGCTCCGAGCAGCGCATCACCGACACGTGGGAGGCCAGGGAGCGGGTCGTCGTGTCGGTCAGCGGCGGTCCGGAGAGCGAGACCCTGATCCGGCGGGCGCGGCGGATCGCCGCCCGGGCGGGCGCGGAGCTGCTGGTCGTGCACGTCCTGCGCGGTGACGGGCTGACCGGGGTGTCGCCGGAGTCGCTGGCCCGGGCCCGGAAGGTGACCGACGACGTGGGCGCGACCTTCCACACCGTCGTGGGCGACGACGTCCCGACCGCGCTGCTGGAGTTCGCGCGCGGGGTCAACGCGACCCAGCTGGTGCTCGGGACGTCCCGGCGGGCGCGGCTGGCGCGGGTGTTCGACGAGGGCATCGGCGCGGCGGTGATCCAGGAGTCCGGGCCGATCGACGTGCACATGGTCACCCACGACGAGGCCCGGCGCGGTCCCCGCTGGCGGGTCGGCCGCAGCCCGCTGACCCGGGGCCGGGTGCTGCTGGGCTGGGCGCTGGCCGTGCTGCTGCCGTTCGCGGTCACCGGGGTGGGGGTGCTGTCCCGCGACGGGCTGACCTTCTCCACCGACCTGGTCGGGTTCTTCCTGGCCACGGTGGTGGTGGCGCTGGTCGGCGGCCTGGGCCCGGCGGTCGGCGCGGCACTGCTCGGCGCCGGCCTGCTCAACTTCTTCTTCACCCCGCCGTACTACAGCCTTGCCGTGGCCACGCCGGAGAACCTGGTCACGCTGGTGGCGATGCTGGTGGTGGCGGTGCTGGTGGCGCTGGTCGTGGACCGGGCCGCGCGGCTGGGCGAGCAGGGCGCGCGGGCGCGCACCGAGGCCGCGCTGCTCGCCTCCTACGCCCGGACCGTGCTGACCAGCCCGTTCCCGCTGGCCCGGCTGTTGGAGAAGGTGCGGGAGAACTTCGGGCTGGAGTCGGTGGCCCTGCTGGAGCGCCGGAACGGGGGGTGGGAGCGGGTGGCGTGCGTCGGACCGCGCCCGTGCGACGAGCCCGACGAGGCGGACGTGGACGTGCCGGTGACTCCGGACGTCCACCTGGCACTGCGCGGCCGGACCCTGCCCGCCGGCGACCAGCGCGCGCTGGAAGCCGCCGCCGGCCAGGCCCTGATGGCGTTGCGGCAACAACGGATGGCCGCCGAGACGGCCGACGCTCAACGCCGAGCCGAAACCACCGAACTCCGCACGGCTCTGTTGTCGGCCGTCGGCCACGACCTGCGCACGCCGTTGACGTCGATCAAGGCTTCGATCGGGAGCCTGCGGGCGCGAGACATCGAACTGTCCGAAGAGGACACCGCGGAGCTGTTGGAGGCCATCGAGGTCTCGGCGGACCGGCTGGCGGGGTTGGTGGACAACCTCTTGGACTCGTCGAGGTTGGCGACCGGGGCTGTTGCGCCGTTGATGCGGGCGGTGACGTTCGACGAGGTGGTGGCGCGGGCGTTGGCCGGCATCGACGACCGGCGGGCGGTGTCGGTCGACGTCTCCGAGGACCTGCCGGCGGTGCTCGCCGACTCCGGCCTGCTGGAACGCGTCGTCGCCAACGTCATCGACAACGCCCTGCGCCACGGCAGGCTCACCCCGCGCCGCGTGGTCGACGTGGACGGTGATGGGGCCATCAGCGCGGATGAACCGGAGATCGCCGTGCGGGCCAGCGCCCACGGCGACCGCGTCGAACTGCGGGTGGTCGACCACGGCCGGGGTCTGCCGAAGAACACGGCCGATGCGGTGTTCGCGCCGTTCCAGCGGTTGGGGGACCGGGACAACACGCCCGGCGTCGGGCTGGGTCTCAGTGTTGCCAAGGGTTTCGTGGACGCCATGGGCGGTTCGATCGCGGCGGAGGACACCCCGGGCGGCGGCCTGACGATCGTGATCTCGCTGCCCGTCGCGGAGGTGGCGGTCGCATGACCACAGTGCTGGTCGTGGACGACGACCCGGTCATCCTGCGTTCCTTACGCATCACCCTGGCGGCGCACGGGTTCGAGGTCCTGACAGCTCAGGACGGGTCGTCAGGGTTGGAGGTCTTCTCGTCCGGCGCACCCGATGTGGTGGTACTGGATCTTGGTTTGCCGGACCGGGACGGGGTGGCGGTCATCGGGGCGCTGCGGGAGCTGTCCACGGTGCCGATCGTGGTGCTGTCCGCGCGGGTGGATTCGGCGGACAAGGTGGCGGCGCTGGACGCGGGCGCCGACGACTACGTGACCAAGCCGTTCGGGGTGGACGAGTTCCTGGCGCGGGTGCGTGCCGCCGTGCGGCGAACCGGGCCCAGGTTGACCGGCGAACCTCCCGTGCGCACGGCGTCTTTCACCGTGGACCTGACCGCGAAACGCATCCACCGTCCCGACGGCGATGTCCACCTGACCCCCACGGAGTGGGCGCTCCTGGAGGTGTTGGTGCGGGCCGCCGGCAAGCCGGTGGCCGGCCGAGAGCTGTTGCGCCGGGTGTGGGGCGAGGGCCACGAGGACGCCGGCCACTACCTGCGCGTCTACCTGACCCAACTGCGCCGAAAGCTGGAACCCGAACCGTCCCGCCCGAGACACCTGCTCACCGACCCGGGCCGCGGCTACCGCTTCCAACCCTGAGCCGCCGCGTGTGACACCGGGCCGGTGGGCCGGTCGGAGTCGGCGGACCGACCCGGCGTGGACACGCGTGCACGTGGCCGGGCAGAAAGGGGAAGCACCCGACGCACCATGTGGTCGCACCGCGTTCGGCCGGGGTTCCGGGGTGTGTCCCAGCTCACTCTTCGGCGTGGTGCCACCAGGGCACTGGTCCGGCGTCGTCGAAGAAACCGCCGGTCGGTCCGTCGTCGGGCAGGGTCGCGAGGTGGATCGCGATGGCCGCCCCCTGTCGTGGCGTGCGGACGCCTCGGAAGCCGTTGAGGTCGGTGGCGGTGTAACCGGGGCAGGGTCATCCCCTCGCAAACCGGGCGAACGTGTCGTTGGCCGAGGTCAACGCCCTGACCGACCTGCCCCTGCCACGCCGGCCCGGACGGGACGGCAGCTATCGACGGCCCCGGCCCGTGGAGGAGGAACGCGCTTCGCGCTCTAGAACGTGCTTCGCGCTTGTAAGAAGGACGCGCTGGCGCGCTTTCAAGATCAAAAGCTTGAAAGATCAAAAGCGGCGCTCGCCGCGCGGCAGGCCCCCGGGGGTGGAAGGGCGTCGGTTCGTCCCCCGTACGGCCTGCCGGAGGCAACCACGCTTCGGTCCTTTCCGCAACCGGTAAAGCGTGGTTGCGGAAAGGACCGAAGCGTGGTTGGGCTGCGCCCAGGCC
>NZ_JAPSLK010000007.1:43227-235647 GCF_031180885.1 Saccharothrix sp. | reverse complement strand
CGGCCTGCCGGAGGCAACCACCCTTCGCCCTTCTTGGCAACCGGTAAAGCTGGTTGCCAAGAAGGGCGAAGCGCGGTTGGGCTGCGCCCAGGCCGTACGGGGGACGAACCGAGGCCCCGCTGTGGCTGGACAGCCATGACCAGCGCCTTCGGCGCCACGCGAGTGCACCGTCGATCTTCCCGCGCGTAGCGCGGCTTGCGGTTCGGCCTCGGCTGCCAAGCCAAGGAAGGGCCTCGGTCTGCCCCCGTACGGCCTGGGCGCAGCCCAACCACGCTTTGGCCCTTTGTGCAACCACGCTTTACCGGTTGCACAAAGGGCCAAAGCGTGGTTGCCTCTGGCAGGTCGTGCGGGGGCAGACCGACGCCCTTCCTCCCCTGGGGGCCTCCAGGCCCGCTTTGATCTTGAGAGCGCGTCAGCGCGTGAGGTTTGAGAGCGCGAAGCGCGTCCCCAAAGTCCCCAGCGCGAAGCGCGTCCCAAGGTCCCCAGCGCGAAGCGCGTCCGAAGTCCAGCGCGAAGCGCGTCCGAAGAAGGTCAAGGCAGAAGGCCGTTCAGGAGAAGGTCTAGGCGGGAGTTGTGGTGGTCAGGGCGCAAGCGAGAGCTGCCGGTGAGGGTGGCCAAGCCGTGCAGGGCGCTCCACAGGACCTCGGTCAAAGTCTCCAAGTCCCGATCACCCGCCAACGGCTCGACCACCGACACGAACGCGCCGAAAGCGGCCTTCAACTCCGGCGGTGACTCCGGTGTCCCGAACGGGATGTCCGTCCGCTGCACGAACATCGCGTCGTAGAGCGCAGGCCGCGCCCGCGCGAACTCCAAGTACGCCTCGGCCACCGCGCGCAGCGCCGCCACCGGATCCGGCTGCGCGTCGCGGGCCTCGCGCAACATCTGCGCCAAGTCCCCGCAACCCTCGATCGCCACGGCCGACACGATCGCGTCCTTGCCCTTGAAGTGGCTGTACAGCACGGGCTGGCTGTACTCGACGCGTTCGGCCAGCCGCCTCGTGGTCACCGACTCCCAGCCCTCGGTCTCGGCGAGTTCCCGGGCCGCCGCGACGATCAGTCGGTGGCGTTCGGCGCGTTCGCGTTCACGTCGCTGTTGGATGGACACCACCTGAGGCTAGCACCGCATCTGTGGCTAGCACCGCTCGACAATCAAGCGGCGACCATCTAGTGTCGCTCGCAGACCTAGCAGCGCTAGAGGTTGGAGCATCGAATGAAGCGCCTCAACACCGTCCTCGCCGGCCTGATCGTCCTCGCGGGCTTCTACTTCGGGTTGAGCTTCCTGATCCTCGGCGCGGACGCGGCCGCCGGGTTCGGCATCACGCCGTGGCCGACCGACGAGGGCGCGGGGTACTACGTCGTCAAAGGCGTGCGGGACATCGCCTACGGCACAACGGCACTGATCCTGCTGCTGATGGGACACCGCAAGGCGCTGGGCTACGTCATCCTCAGCAACGCGATCATGCCCATCGGCGACTGCATCGCGGTCGCCACCCACGGCGGCACGATCGGCTACGCGCTGGCCGTCCACGGCTCGGCGGCGGTCATGGTGATCCTCATCGGCGTCCTGCTGCTGGTCGAGCAGCGCCGCAAGGCCGCGTGACCAGGGCCGGTGTGATCAGGGCCGGTGTGATCAGGGCCGGCGGGACCGGGGCCGCGTGACCAAGGCTGGCGCGACTGGAGCCGGTGTGGTCAGGGCAGGCCGGTGGGAGCGGCCCTGCCGGAGATCAGGCCGGTTCGGTAGGCCATCGCGATCGCCTGGGAACGGTCGTGCAGGCCGAGTTTGGCCAGGGCGTGGGAGATGTGCGACTTCACGGTCGCCTGGCTGCGGTGGATCGCCTTCGCCGCCTGCCCCGTGGTCAGGCCGCTGGCCAGCAAGCGCAGCACCTCCAACTCCCGCGCGGTGAGCGATTCGAAGCCCGTGCTGCCCTGGGCGCGTGGCGCGGGCAGGCAGTGGGTGAGTTGGTCCAGCACGTGACCGGCCAGGGACGGGGCCACGAAACCCTTGCCCTCGGCCACCGCCCGGACCGCCTCCACGACGTGCCGCGCCGAATCGCTCCACAGCAGCAGGCCGCGCGCCCCGTCCCGGATCGCCCGCTCCAGCTCCTCGGCCGACGCCTCCCGGCACAGCACCACCACCGGCAGCCCGGCGAACGCGCCGCCCACCCGGCCGCCGACCACCAGGTCCGGCCGGGTGTCGCGGCGGACGGCGGCCGGGTCCTCGCCCGGCGTCGTCTCGCCGACCACGGTGATGTCGGGTTCGGCGTCGAGCACGATCCGCAGTCCGGTCCGGATCAGCTCGTTGTCCTCGTCCAGCAGCACCCGGCAGGGCGGCGCCGCGCCGTTGCGGCCCGCGCCCGGCACCTCAAAAGCCATCCACTCGCCCCCAACGCGCGTACCGGTCTCCCCAGGTGGGCAGGGCCCGATGATGCCTCCCGGATCGTGGGAGCGGCACCCGCGCGGCCCGGAATGGCGGCCAACGGGGGTACTCCCGGCTTCGGGGTCCCGCCGACCAGGACGAGCCGGGTAGCGCGCTGTGACCGGCGACTCACCTGTACGGCGGTTGTGACGGCACGGCAGGGTGACCTCGTCGACCCGGTGGGGTGAACGTCCAGCGCAACCGGTCCACCGCCGCCGGCAGGGTGTCCGTGCGATCCCGGCGGGCGAGCGCGCTCAACGTGCCCCGGTGCTCGCGGTACCACGACAGCCCGCCGGACCGCCGGGTCGTCAGCTCCCGCACCTGCTCCCGGTACCGGTCCACGACCCGCTGCACCGCCGCCACCGGGTCGACGTCCGGGTCCGCGCCCGCGCCGTGCAACCGGACCAGCGCCGCGACCCGGTACCGGTTGTGCGGCAACGGTTCCAGCAGCCCGGCGTCCACCAGCCGCTCGGCCGCGCACCGGGCCGGTCCCTCGGCGGTGTCCAGCAGCGCCGCGATCGTCGCCGCGGTCACCACCGGCAGGTCCAATGCCGCCAACAGGGTCAGCGCGGTCACCGCCGTCCGGTCGCCGTCGGCGCGCAGCCGCCGCACGCACGACCCGAGCAGGTCACCCACCCCGGTCAGCACCTCCAGCCGCTGACCCGGGTCGGCGAGCCGGTCCGCCAGGTCCGCGACCGTCCACTCCGGACGCGCGGCGAGCTTGCCCCCGGCCACCCGCACCATCGGCGGCAGGCACTCGCACCACGCCACGACCTCCGCCGCCCGCGCGGGCTCGGCGTCCACCCGCTGCTCGCCGACCACCCGCCGCAGCAGCCCCACCGCCGCCGCGACCGGCAGCCGACCCAGCCGCAACTGCCGGTGCCCGTCCGCCGCGCCCACGGCCGCCCTCCCGGTCAGCACGGCCGCACAACCCGGTGCCAGCAACGGTTTCACCTGGTCCGGGTCGCGCACGTCGTCCAGCACCAGCAGCACCCGCCGATCCGCCACCACCGCCGCCCAGTGCGGCGCCAACCGCCCGACGTCGAGCGGAGGCCCGTCGAACTTCACCCCGAACGCGTCCAGCAGCCTCGTCAACACCACCGCCGGGTCCAGCGGGTCGTCGGTGGAGCCGCGCAGGTCCAGGTGCACCCGGCCGTCGGGGAACCGGTCCGCCACCGCGTGCGCCGCCCGCAGCGCCACCGCGCTCTTGCCCACCCCCGCCATGCCGTGCACCGCGCACACCGCGCCGTCCGCCAGCGCCGCCGCCACCCGCGCCACCTCGGCCTCCCGCCCGTGGAACACCGGGTCGCACGCGGGCAGCAGGTCCGGCGCGGGCCGGGCCGGGGGAGCGGTGCGCAGGCCCACGTCCTCGGCCAGGATGCGGGCCTGCAAGTCCCGCAGCGGTTTGCTCGGCTCCACGCCCAACTCGTCGATCAGCAGCCGGCGCAGGTCCCGGTACGCGCCCAGCGCGTCCGCCTGCTGCCCCGACCGGTACAGCGCCACCATCAGGTGCTCGTGCAGCCGCTCCCGCAGCGGGTGCTGGGAGATGATCAGCTTCAGCTCCGGCAGCACCTCGTCCGGCTCGCCCAATTCGATCCGCAGGCCCAACCGCATTTCCTCCACGGTGAGCCGGGATTCCTCCAATCGCGCCCGCTCGGCCATGACCGACTGGGTGAACGAAACGTCCGCCAGCGGTTCGCCGCGCCACAATTCCACCGCCGCGCTGAACGCCTCCAACGCGCCCGGCAGGTCGTCCGCGGCCCGCCGCACCCGGCCCAGGTCCACCAGGCGCTGGTACTCCAGCAGGTCCAGCGCGTCGGGCGGCACGGTGAGCTGGTAGCCGCCCGGCCGGGTCACCAGCGCCCGCCCGGCGTCGTCGCCCAACGCCGCGCGCAACCGCCACACGCAGCCCGCCAGCAGGTTCTTCACCCGCGCGTACGGCCGGTCGCCCCACAGCTCGGCGTGCAGCTGGGCCACCGGCACGACGCGGTTGGCGTGCAGCAGCAGGATCGCCAGCAGCGTGCGCTGCTTGGTCGACCCGATCGACCGCCACCCGTTACCGGAGGAGAACTCCACCGGCCCCAACAACCGGAACCGGGTTCCGCCGAACGCCGAAGTCGCCAACGACCCTCCCCAGTCGAATCGTCGCGGGACGAAGGAGGTCAACAATCGCACAACGCCATTCCCCGAAACACCCGGACAATCGTCGGGGAACGGCTCCACCTAAGGGGAGACGGCGTCCCGTCCGACCACACCGGAAGACGAGGGTGTCTCCACTTTCGGTGGAGGCGCGACCTCCTGCGCCAGCCGCAGCCGGTCCACCTTGCCGTTGGCGTTGACCGGGAACGCGTCGAAGTGGCGGTAGGCGAAGGGCAGCATGTACACCGGCAGCCGCCGGCCCGCGGTCTCCGCCAGCTCGCGGTCCAGGCCGGGCGCGCCGGTGTAGCAGGCGTGCAGCACCAGGTCCCCGCCGTCGCCGGGCACCGCGACCACCACCGCGTCGTGGACCCCGTCGTGGCCGCGCAACACGCCCTCGACCTCGCCCAGCTCCACCCGGTACCCGCTGATCTTCACCTGGTGGTCCACCCGGCCCACGTGCACCAGCAGGCCGTTCTCCTCGCGGACCCGGTCGCCCGTGCGGTACCAGCGCGGCCCGTCCGTGGTGACGAACCGGCCCGCGTCGGCCGCCGGGTCCAGGTACCCGTCGAACCGCTGCTCGCCGCGCACGCACAGCTCGCCCTCCGGCGCGGGCTTGTCGTCTTCGCCGAGCACGCACGTTTCCACGTGCGGGTAGACGTGCCCGATGGGCAGGGTGCCGTTGGACGTCTGCGGCCACTGGTCGGGGTCGGCGGGCAGGCGGTAGTCGGTGACGGTGATGGTGGTTTCGGTCGGGCCGTAGACGTTGAAGATCGTGCTGTTCGGCGCGGCGGTCGCCCAGGCCCGTGCCTGCTCGTGGGTGAGTCGCTCGCCGCCGAAGATGCTGTACCGGAGACCGGGCATCACGTCGGGGCGCAAGGCTCGCAGCCGGCGGGCGATGGAGATCACGGACGGGACGGAGAACCAGTGGGTGATGCTTCGGCCGGCCACGAACCGCACCGGGACCAGGAGTTCGTCGGCCTGCGGCACGACGACGGTCGCGCCCGAGGTCCACGACACGAACAGGTCGAACACGGAGATGTCGAAGGTCAGGTCCGACGTCTGCGACACGCGCGCGCCGGGGCCGATCTCGTAGCGGGCGGCGCAGAAGGGGAGGTAGGTGGCCAGGTTGCGGTGCTTGATCGGGACGCCTTTGGGGGTTCCGGTGGAGCCGGAGGTGAACAGGACGTAGGCCACGTCGTCGGGGTCGTCCGGGATCGGGCCGCGGTGGGGCGGGGGGAGGTCGTTCAGGTCGACGATCGGTGTGGTCATGGCTTGTGCGGTCTCCGCGCCCCGGTCGTCGACCACGACGACGTCCACGCCGGTCTGTTCGCACATGACCTTGTTGCGCGCCACCGGGAACGCCGGGTTGAGCGGCACGACCGCCGCGCCCAGCCGGAGTGCGCCCAGGTAGCCGGCGTAGGCGGGGAGGCTGCGCGCGGCGAGCAGGCCGACCGCGCGCGGGGTGCCGTGCCGGGCGAGGAGGGCGGCGGTTCTTTCGGCCAGGTCGAGCAGGTCGCGGTAGGACAGGACGTCGTCGCCGACCTCCAGGGCGGTCCGGTCGGGGTGGCGGCGCGCGGTCTCGGCGATGCGGGCGAACAGGGTCGTCATGCGGTCTCCCGGTGGACGAGGCTGCGGACGGCGTCGGCGACTTGTTGGGCGGCGGGGGCTTTGATCACGCCCCAGTGGTCGGTGTCCACGCGGAGGACCTTGGCGTTGTCGGGGAGCCTGGTGCGCCAGTGGTCGATGTCGTCGTCGGTGATGTCGGCGGCGATGAGCGCGGCGGCGGTGTGGATCTTCTTGGTGGAGACGTGGGCGGCGCCGGCTCGGGCGTGGCGGCGGTAGGCGTGCCAGCGTTCGACCAACGCCCAGGCGGGGATCTCTTCGCCGGTCACCACTAGGCAGGCGGCGAGGGCGCGGACGGCGAGGGTGTCGTCGTCGGAGTTCGGGGCCGGGTGGTCGGTGACCATGGCGGCGAAGTCCTGTGGGGTGGGTTCGTCCGGGTGGCCGGTCGGGGGTGGGGTGTCGATGAGGAGGAGGGCGGTGTCTTGGTGGGCCAGTTCGTGGGCTACGAGGCCGCCGAAGGACCAGCCGGCGATGACGTCGGGGGTTTCGGCCAGGTCTTTTTGGTAGGCGGCGGCGAGGTCGGGGACGGTGGTGTGGGTGGTGCGGTCCTGGGAGGCGGTGATCTTCCAGTCGGGGAGGGCGTCGACCAGGTCGCGGAAGTCCTGGGGGGAGCCGCCGGCGCCGTGGATGAGGTGGAGGTGTGGGCCCGGGGCGTCGCGGAGGACTACGAGGGTGGTGGGGGTTGGGGTGGTGGGGTTGTGGTCGATGCGGCGGGGGGTGGGGTCGGCCAGCCAGGTGACCAGGTCGAGGCGGGTGCCGGTGGCGGCTTCGATGGCCGAGGCCAGGTGGAGGACGGTGAGGGAGCTGCCGCCGGCGGCGAAGAAGTCCTGGTCGGGGTCGGTGGGCGGGTGGCCGAGGACCTGTTCCCAGGCGCGCGCGACGGCGGGGTCGATGACGGGGTCGACGGCGGGGTCGAGGGATGGATCAAGGGGCTGGTCGGTGGGCGGGTGCGGCCTCCGGCCCCCGCTTCCATTGTCCCACGAGCCACCGACAATTTCGGCGCCGGCGGTCCCGGCGGCTGCGGTCCCGGTCCCGGCGGTCCCGGTCCCGGCGGTCCCGGCGGCTGCGGTCCCGGCGCCGGCGGTCCCGGCGGCTGCGGTCCCGGCGGCTGCGGCCCTTGCGGCTGTAGCGGCGGTGGTTCCGGCGCCGGTGGGCTTGGGCTCGGGGACGTTGGCCTCGACTGTCATGGTGCGTAAGGGGAGTGAGCGGATGGGGTGGTCGGGGGGTGTGGCCAGGACGGTGTCCAGGTCGTGGAGGAGGCGCAGGGTGGTGGAGCGGTCGTAGCGGTCTTCGCTGTATTCGACCTCTACGACTACGCCGTCGTCGCTGTCCCAGTAGCCGATGGTGAAGTCGGCTCTAGCGGCGCGGTTGGGGCTGCGGTGGAGGGTCAGGGGGATGTCGCCCAGCTGTAGGCCGGAGGAGAGGGGGCCCAGGTAGGTCAGGACCACCGGGGGGATGTCGCCCAAGGCCGCCTTGGTGGGCTCCGGGAGGTCGGCGAAGACCTTGGGGTAGGGGGTGGATTGGTGGGAGAGCAGTTGCCAGAGGGAGTCGCGGGCGCGTCCGGTGATGTCCTCGATGGTGTCGTCGTCGGTGATGTGGGCGCGGGCTACTACCAGGTTGGTCAGGTAGCCGACCAGTTTCTGCTCGCGCGCGGTCATGCGGTTGGCGGCTGGAGTGGCGACCGTGACGTCACCGCCGGCGCCGCCGCGTGCCAGGACTGCTTGCAACGCGCCCAGGACCACGGCGAAGGACGTTGTTCCGGCTGTCTTGGCGTGTATGGCCAGGCCCTGGACGGCTTCTGGGCTGATCTCGTAGCGAAGTGTCGTGCCGGATCCGCCTGGTTTGGCACGCACGGGGCGGTCGGGGGCGACGGTGACGGCTGAGGCACCGTCCAGGGCCTTCTGCCAGTACTCGATCGACTTCTGCCACTTGCCCTTCTCGCCGGCCGCGTGCTGGTCGGCGGCGTATTGGGCGAATGAAGGCGCGTCCGGGAAGGTGGGCTGCTCACCCGCCGCCTCGTAGGCGGTGGAGAGGTCGTCGAGGACCAGGCGGATGGCCCAACCGTCCACAATGGAGTGATGGGCGGTGAGGAGGAGTTCGTGTTCGTCGCCTACGCGTACATGCACCAGGCGGGCCAGGGGTGGGGAGTCCAAGGGCATGGGCTCGTCGTGGATTTCCTCGGCGATGCGGGCCAGTAGTGGGGACGGCGGGGCGGAGGTGTCCACGGATACCGAGCGGGCGGGGGCGATCACCTCATCGGTTACGACGGCCTGAACCTTGCCGTCCTCCGAAGTGAGGGCCATGCGGAGGGCGTCGTGGCGGTTGACCACTGCCTGCCACGCGGTGCGCAACGCGGCGAGGTCTGGTGGGGAGGCGCAGCCCATCCGCCACGTGATGTGGTAGACGGACTTGCGCACCGCCCGCTGGTGCACCCACCACAGCGCCTCCTGCGCCGCGGTGGCCCTCGCCTCACTCACCGCCGGCCGCGAACTGCGCGGTCAGCTTCTTGCGGTCCACCTTCCCGACCGTGGTCAACGGGATGGATTCCCGGCGGTGGAAGCCGCGCGGGTGCATGTAGCGGGGGAGACCGCCCAGCAGCTCGGCGAACTCCGCCGCCGGCACCTCCGCCCCGGTGTAGAGCGCGTGCAGGTCGACCTCGCCGTCCGCGGCGGTCACCGTGATCACCACGACCTCCACCACCGCCGGGTGCTTGCGCAGCGCCGACTCGATCTCGCCCAGCTCCACCCGGTTGCCGCGGATCTTCACCTGCTCGTCGATGCGGCCCAGCAGCACCAGTTCGCCGTGCTCGATGCGGCACCGGTCACCGGTCCGGTAGTAGTGCTGGGGCGTCAGGGGTTCCGACCCGTCGTACAGCGTCCCCTCGCCGTCCTCGAACCGCACGAACCGGCCCACGTTCTCGCCCGGGTCCAGGTAGCCGGGGAACCGCTGCCGGCCGCGCAGGCACAGCTCGCCGTCGTCGGAGGCGCGCAGGTCCTCGTCCAGCAGCACCCACTCGACGTTGGGGAACGGGTGCCCCAGCGGGATGTAGCGGTTGGACACCTCCGGCCAGTCGGCGCGGTCGCGCGGCACCACGTACCCGGTGACGATGACCGTGGCCTCCGAAGGCCCGTAGCAGTTCTGCACCTTGGAGTTCGGGGCCGCCGCCGACCACGCCTCGGCCTGCTCGAACGTCAGCCCCTCGCCGCCGAACTGGCTGCTGCGCAACGTCGGCATCGACCCCGGCGCCAGGGCGCGCAAGCGCTTGGCGAACGAGATCAGCGACGGCACCGACAGCCAGTGGGTCAGCTGCTTCTCGTTGACGAACTTCACCGGCGTGAACACGTCGCTGTGCTGGGCCACGCACAGCGTGGACCCGGACGCCAGCGCGCCGAAGATCTCGATCACCGACCCGTCGAAGGACATCTCGAACGTCTGCGACACCCGCGCTCCTGGCCCGAAGCCGAACCGGGGGATGATCTCGTCCAGGAACGAGTCCATGCAGTCGTGCGTGACCTGTACGCCCTTGGGCTTGCCGGTCGTGCCGCTGGTGAAGATCAGGTACGCCACGTCGTCCGGCCGGCGCTCGGCCTCCGGCGGCACGGGTCCGCTCGGGTCGAGCATGGGCCGCCACCGGTCGCCGGTCAGGTCCAGCACCTCGCCGGGCGTCTTCTGCCGGTACTCGCCCACGTCCGCGCCCGACGTGTCGTCCACGACGGTCAGCTCCAGCCCCGCGTCCTCGGTGATGGTGAGGTTGCGCAGCGCCGGCGCGGCCGGGTTCAACGGCACCGCGGTCGCGCCCAGCCGCAGCGCCGCCAGGTAGGCGACGTAGCTGACCGCGCACCGCGAGGTGAGCAACCCGACCTTCGTCGGCGACGCGCCACCCAACGCCTCGACCATGCGCGCCGACATCCACTCGGCCGCGGCTTGAAGACCGGCGTACGTCATCTCCACCCCGTTGACCTCCAGGGCCATCCGGTCGGGGTTGGCCTGGGCGGCGCTCCGGAACCGCGCGTAGAGGGATGTCATCGTGCTGTCCTTCCCCGTGACGGCAGGACCCCGTCCTGACCGCTCTCGATGTGCAGGAGGTTGCGAAACGTGAGCTGTACCAACGATTCCCGGGGCCGTCCCCGCCGCGCCGAATCCACCGCGAACCGCAACGCCCCGGGCAGCTGGCGCCAGGCGTCGGCCGCCGCCTCGTCCCCGGCCCGCCGGTAACGGAGCACGTGGTGCCCGGACGCGGTCCACAGGTCGTCCAACACCTCGGCGGCCCCACTCGGATCCCGGACGAACCACTCCGCCAGGAACGGCACCACCTCCGCCGCCCCCACCAGCCACCGCCCGCCGTTCCCCGGACCGGCGTGGGCGGCGCCCTGTCCTACCTCCGTGGGAGACCCGCCGTTCGCCGGACCGGCGTGCGCGCCGCCCTGTCGTACGCCCGTGGGAGATCCGCCGTTGCCCGCTCCGGCGTGGGGGGCGTCCGGTCGTACCCCTGTGGGAGCCCCGCCGTTCCCCGCTCCGGCGTGGGCGGAGCGCTGTCGTACCCCTGTGGGAGAATGCAGACGGGGGCCGGAGGCCACCCGCCGCAGCCACCGCCACCCACCCGCGGGCACCTCGACCGGGTGACCGAACACCAGCGCGTTCCGCCGAACCTGCATCGCCGACAACCGCTCCGGCCCACCCATCGCGTACGTCAACGCGTCCGTGCCCAGCACCCCCTCGAACGGCTGCTGCTCCCCGGTCGGCAACAACCCGCCGAAGTGGTCGACCACGTGCCACGACTCACCGACACGGCCGTCCACGAGCAACCAGTGCGGCGCGGTCGCGTCCGTCCCGTACGACGGCGACCACGGCAACCGCGCGTTGTCCGTCACCACGATCACCCGTCCGTGCGCGGCCAGTTCCGCGTCCAACTCCCGAACGGCCTCCTCAGCGGAGGAAGCACTCGCGTACCGCAGCTCGGTCCCATCGGGCAGCACGTCCAACGGCGTCCGGTGGTGCGAGAACGCCGGCTCGTCCACCCGCACCGCGAGCTGAACGGACTCCGCGAACCGGTCCAACGCCGTGTCGTCACAGGAATCCAGATACGCCAACAGGTTCGCCGTGTAACAACTCAACCCGGTGAACACGGCACCTCCCGATAGGCGCAACTCGCCGGGACCGAGGTCGGCAGCCGCTGCCACCGCACCCCGCGCCACACCCCGCTCACCTGCCCGACCTCCACCGGAACGGTCCACGGCAACCCACCGATCCCGGTCCCCTCGGCCTTCACACACGCCTCCTGCACCGACCACATCCACGCGAACTCGACATCCACAGTGGACATACACGCCAACGCCTCCCGAGCCGAAGCCGTGCAGCACCGGCGCAACATCCCGGGCGACACCGGCAACGGCGGCTGCACGTCCACCCCCACGTCCACCCCGAGCCCGACCGCCGCCGCGACCCACCCGCCGTCGTGCGACAAGCTCACCGACAGATCGGGCCGCCCCGCCAGGTACGGCTGCCCGCTGTCCCGCGACAACACCGGCTCCAACGCGGCCGACGGCTCCACGAACCCCAGCAACCGGGCCAACAACCCCCGCGCCGCCAACCCCTCCGACGCGCACGCCGCCCGCCCCACCGCCGCGAACACCCCGGGAGCGACCGCGAACACCCCCGGCGCGACCGCGGAAACACCCGCACCGGCCTCGGCGGCACCGGCACCGGTCTCGGCGGCACCGGCACGCAGGTCCGAGGTCACCGCGCACCGCCCAACAAGTAGTCCGCGTGGTCGGCGACCCCGGCCAGCAAAGCCCCCGAAGCACCGCCGGCGACCCCGAACATCGCCGCCTCGGCCCGCAACCCGGCCACCCCGCCGTCCGCGAACGACTCCGCCCCCAGCAACTCCGCGCACACCGCCAGCACCCGGTCCACGCTCTCCGCCACCGCGACCTTCACCACCATGCTGTCCACCAACTCCCCCTCCCGGAACGAGGAGCACAACGCCTCCACCCGCCGGGCCTCCACCAACCCCCGCGCGAACCGGTCCCGCACCACGGCGTTGTCCCACGCCACCCCGGACCCCAACGGCCGCGCCGCCAACACCCGCCGCGTGTCGGCCAACACCCGCCGGCACAACGCGGACGCCCACAACGCCCCCGCCAGCCGCTCGGTCGCCACGTGGCGGGCGAACATCGCCAGTCCACGTCCGGGCGCACCCACCACGTGGTCCCGCCCCACCGACACCCCGGAGAACGTCAAATGACCCACCCCGGCACCGGAAAACAACGACCCGGCCGACTCCCGAGTCACCCCCGGAGCGTCCAACGGCACCAACACCCACAGAAAACTCGTGAAGTGCCGCTGCGGCCGGTGCCGAGCCAGAACCAACGCACAATCAGCCGTCACCGCATTGGTGATCCACCGCTTGCCCCCGTCGACCACCACCCGGTCCTCGGACAACCGGGCCGACGTGGTGAGGTCCATCAGGTCCGACCCGGCCGCGCCCGCGTCGGTCGCCGCCAACGCCAGCACCACCTCGCCCCGCGCCGCCTCCGCGCTCACCCGCCCCACGACCCCGGACGGCCCGTGCGAGCGCAGGATCGGCAACGCGGTGGCGATCTGGACGCACACCGACAGCACGATCCCCAGCGAGTACTGGGCGTCCAGCGACGGCAACAGCGACCGCAGCACCTCCGCCGGGCGGTCCCGGGACAGCACGCCGGACCGCCCCAGCGACGCCCACACCGCCCGCGCGTCGGCGTCGAGCACGGCCTCACGCAAGGCGGACCTCCGGGTCCAGCAGCACCGACACCCCGTTGGCCAGCCGCAACCGGTCGTTGGCGTAGTTCAGCGACGCCGACCGCAGGTCCCGGAACACCCGTTCCAGCCACAGCGCCGACCCGCGCAGGTACCCGTGCCGCAAGCCCACGACCTCGACCAACTGGTCCACGGCGGCGAAGCACTGCGTGGCGGCCTCGACCTTCAACGTGTTGACCAGCATCCGCACCGGCGGCGCCGACAGGTCGGCCGACTCCGCGACCGCCCCCAACGTCTGCCGCAGCAGCGCGTTCACCACCTCCAGCCGCCCGCGCACCGCCGCCAACCGGGTCAGCAGCAGGTCGGACTCGGTGTCGAACTGCTTGCGCCCCTCCGGCGACCGGATGTGCCCGACCACCCGCGACAGCGCCCCGGCCGCCGCGCCCAGCCACGCCGCCGCCCACCCCAGGTGCGCCAGCGGCCCGAACGTCGCCGTCACGATGTCCCGGAACGAGCCGGGCTCGCCGACGATCTGGGTGACCGGCACCGCCCCGGTCAGCCGCATCGGCACGCTGTGCGTGGCCCGCATCCCCAGCGGGTCCCAGCCGCCCAGCACCGACACCTCCAACTGCGCCCGGTCCGCGTAGACCAGCGACACCTGGCTGGGCGAGGTCGCGCCCGGCGCCAGGGCCGTGATCAGGTAGGCGTCGGCGTGCTCGCCGCCGGTGACGATCGGCGCGTCCCGGTCCACCCGCAGGACCTCGTCGTCCCCGGTGGTCGCGGACTCCGACACCAGCAGGTGCCCGCCCTTGCCGCGCTCGGTGGTCACCGACCCCAGGTACAGCTCACCCCGCCCCAACGCGGGCAACACCCGCTCCCGCAGCGCGGGACCGGCGTGCCGCACGAGTGTCGCCGCCTGCTGGCAGTGCATGGCGAACACCATCGCCACCGACATGTCCTCGCGGGCCAGCCGCAGGGTCACGTCCACCATCTCGGCGTACCCGCCGCCCATGCCGCCGAACTCGCCCGGCACCACCAGCCCGAGCAGCCCCGACGAGCGCAGCGCCTCCAGCGACCGCACCGGGAAGCGCGCTTCGAGATCGGCCTGCCCCGCCTCCTCGGCGACGACCGCCAGCACCTCCTCCAGCGTCAGCACTGCCGCGCCCCGGAGATCGCGGCCCACAGGCTGCCGGCCGTGGCGAACGTGGTGTCGGTGAGCAGTTCGTCGGGCAGCGACACCTGGTAGGTGTCCTCGATGGCGAACAGCAGCTCGATGGCCTGCATGGAGTCCAGGCCCAGGTCGCGCAACGACGACTCCAGCGTGATCTCCGCGCCGCCCGCGTACTTCAGGAACGGCCGCAGCATGTCCGCGAAACGGGAATCCACGTGTCCATCACTCCCAGTCGTGATCGGTGGCCTGCTCCCGGCGCAGCGCCAGGGTGGAGACGTCCAAGACCTGTCCACTTCGGACGGTCACCTCGACGGGCAGCGGGTGCCCGAGGAACGCGACGAGGCTCGCGTAGAGGCCGTACGCGCCGACGTTCGGCACTTCCAGCACGTCACCGGGTCGGGCGTCCACGACGTCCACGCCCCGGCCCCAGGTGTCCAGCGGCGTGCACAACGGCCCGGCGACGATCGCCCCGCTCAACTTCTCCGCCGAGGTTTCGGTGAGCAGGTGGGGCACCATGGGCGGCAGCCGGCGCAACCCCGACATCCCGCCCAGGTGGTTGATCCCGGACTCCAGCACCAGCACCGGTGTGCCGTGCGAGACCTTGGCGTCCAGCACCCGGGTGAGCAGCCGTCCGGCCGTGGCCACCAGGTAGCGGCCGGACTCGAACGCCACCGCCGGCCGCCCGTCCCGCCAACCCGGGAACGCCGAGTCCAGCAGGTCCGCCACCCGCCCGGACAGGCCCGCGAACACCGGCAACGCCCCGGCCCGGGCGAACGGCGCGCCGAACCCGCCGCCCAGGTCCAGCACCTCCACCTCCCACCCGCACGCGTCGGCGAGCTTGCGCGCGGTGGCGGCGGCCTGCGTGAACTGGGCGACCAGGGCGTCCTCGTCGGTCAGGTTGGTACCCATGTAGAGGTGGAACCCGGCGGGCGTGGCCGCCTCCCGCGCGCCGAACAGCTCCGGCCGCGCCAGCACCCACTCGGCGTCCGCGCCGAACTGCGACGCCACCCCGGTCATGGTCAGCCCCTGACCGGGCACCGGCGCGCTGTCGTTGACCCGCAACAGGAACCGCGCGTCACCGGGGGAGAGCCGGTCGAGCTGGTCGATGGCGTGCGGCGAGTCCACCGAGAACCACCGCACGCCTGACTCAAGCGCCTCGGCGACCTCCGCGTCCCGCTTGCCCGGCCCGGTGTAGAGCACATCCCCAGGCGAAAACCCTGCTCCCAAAGCGATGTCCAGCTCGCCGGTCGAGCACACCTCGGCGTGACACCCGGCCGCACGCAGCGCGGCGACCACCAACGGGTGCGGGTTGGCCTTCAACGAGTAGTACAACCGGCTGGGCGACGGCAGAGCGGCGCGCAGCAAGGCGACCGAGCGGTCCACCTCGTCGAGGTCGTAGACGTACGCCGGGGTCCGCATCACAGACCCACCGCCAGCGCCCGCCGGTCGACCTTCCCGTTGCGGGTCACCGGGATCTCGGCCACCACGACACACCGCCCGGGGACCTTGAACTCCTCCAGCTCGACCCGCAACCCGACCAGCACCGCCTCCGGCGCGATGTCGCCGACCACGAACAGCACCGCGCCGTCCCGGCCGTCACCCGGCGGCAGCACGGCCGCCGACCGCACCCCCGGCACCCGGTGCGCGGCGGCCTCGACCTCCGTCGCGCTGACCCGGAACCCGCGCTCCTTGTACAGGTCGTCGCGGCGACCGGAGAAGTACAGGAAGCCGTCGGCGTCCAACCACCCGTAATCCCCGGTGTGCAGCTGCGGGAACAGGCCCTCCACCAGCCGGAACCGTTGCGCGGTCAGCTCCGGCCGCCGCCAGTAGCCCGCCATCACGTTCGGCCCGCGCACCACGATCTCGCCGACCTCGCCCGGCGGCAGCCGCCGCCCGTCGTCGTCCACGGTGAACACCTCGGTGCCCGGCAACGCCCGCCCGCACGCGCCCGGCCGGCGCAGGTCCTCGTCCGGCGGCATGATCGTGGCCCGCTTGCACTCGGTGAGCCCGAACATCAGCTGCACCCGCAGCCCCGGCACCCGGGACCGCAACTCCCGCAGCGGTTCCTCCGGCATCGCCGCACCGGTGTTGGTCACCAGCCGCACCGGCGGCGGCTGCGCGCCGGGCCGGGACAGCAGCCGCGCCAACCCCTTCGCCATCGGCGGCACCGCAGGCAGCACGGTCACCCGGTGCGCCACCAGTTCCCGCAACAGCCTCGGCCCGGCGTCCTCCGCCGACGCCAACCGCACGCACGCCCCCGACAGCACGCCGAGGAACACCTGGTAGAGCCCGTAGTCGAAGGACAACGGCAACGCGCAGAACACCACGTCGTCCGGCCGGTACTCCAGCACCGACTGGATCGCGGTGGCCGCGAACACCACCTGGCCGTGCGTCGACACCACCGCCTTGGGCCGCCCGGTGCTGCCCGAGGTGTAGATCAGGCACACCGGGTCCACGGCCGGCACGTCAGCCTCGACCGCGGTGTCGGCACCGGCCTTGACCTCGGCCAACGTCACGGTCTTGATCCCGCGCTGCACGGCCGCGACCCGGGCGGCCGGGTCGTCGGTGACCAGCACCGCCGGCTCGCAGTCCTCCAGCACGTGCACCAGCGCCGCCACCGGCGTCCGCTCGTGCACCACGCTGAACACCGCACCGGACCGGGCGCAGGCGAACAGCAGCGCGGGCACCGCCGCGTCGGTCGGCACGCACACCACGACCCGGTCACCGCGCCGCACCCCGAGCCCGGCCAGCAACCCGGCCGCCCGCCGCGCCGCCGCGTCCAGCCCGGCGAACGTCACCGACTCCTCGCCGCAGGTCAACGCCACCGCGTCCGGGTGGTCGGCGACCGCGCGGTCCAACCAGTGGTGCACCAGCGTCACGGCCTGCCCACCGCCCTCCGGAACAGCCCGGCGAGCGCGTCCACGTCCCGCAGGTCGCCGGTGGCCAGGTCGTCCGGGTCCAGCTCGACGTCCAGCGCCGACTCGACCCGCTCGATCACGTCCACCAGCCGGAACGAGTTGAACTTCGGCAGCTCCCGCAACGGCCCGTCCACCACCGCGGTGTCCAGCTCCAGCACCGCCGCCAACTCCCGGACGACCGTCGACCGCACCGCCCGCCCGGCCAACTCCGCCGCCAGTGCTTCATCGGCCAGCAGCAACTCGTGCACGCGGTCCACCAGCGCTGCGGGCATCCCGCCGCCACGCTGGGCCCGCCGCATCGCGACATACGTCTGGGCCGCCAACGTTTGCCACGCTTGAGCGCTCTCCGCCGCCCGGCCACCGTCGTCCACGCCCGACGCGGCCAGCCAGCGCGCGTGCAGCGCCCGGGTCCGGGCGATCAGCCACACGTCCAGGACCAGCGCGTCCCACCCGGCCGGCCGGTCGCTGTACTGGCGCACGGCGGTCACGTACCGGTCGATGAAGTCCAGCGACCGCGCGGTCGCCACCAGCTCGAAGTCCACGTCCGGCGCCGGCACCGCCGACACCGACAGCGCGAACGCCGACGACTTCGGCACCGCCGCGTCGAAGTCCGGCACCCGCCACACACCCGGCCGCGCCGACCCCCACGGCGTGTCGTTGTGGTAGGCGTCGACCACGGTGCACGAGCCACCGGCCGACACGAGCAGGAAGCTGTGCTCCATGTGCTTCTGGCCGAAGTACGGCACCCACGGCATCGTGTGCGCGTCGCCCACCACGTACAGCGGCCCGTGCGCGGCGGCCAGGCGGCGCAGCGCCGGACCGTCCAGCCCGTCCTCCCGGAGGCTGACGGACAGGCCCAGCAGCCGGGACGCCTCGTCCAGCCGGGTGTCCACCGGCGCGTCCAGCGACGGCGGCCCGTCCGGCGGGAACGCCGGTGCGAACCGGGGCGCGGCACCCAGCGCGACGTGCGCGCCCTCGCCGTGGTGGACGTCGGCGACGGCGGCCAGGTTGGCCTGCAGGCAGTCGAGCTCGGCCGCGTGCAGGCCGTCCAGCACCGGTGACCACGTCCGGTCCGCGGTCTCGCTCGGCACGGTCACGACCATCACTTCACCCCCGTGAGATCGGCTTCGACCAGGCGCAACCCGGCGGTGGCGGCGGCCAGCGCGCCGTCGTCGGCGGCCAGGTCGCGCACCCGGCCGGCCAGCAACTGGTCGTAGGCGGACAGGTCGAGCAGGCCGTGCCCGCTCACGCACACCAGCACCCCGCGCTCGGACTCCCGCGCCGCGCGGGCCGCGCCGGCCAGCGCGTGCCCGGATTCCGGTGCGGGCACGACGAGTTCGGACACCGCGAACCGGCGGCCCGCGTCCAGCGCCTCCCGCTGGCCCACCGCGACCGCGTCGATGGACCCGTGGTGGCGCATGGCGGACAACAACTTCGCGGCGCCGTGGAACCGCAGCCCCGCCGAGTGCGAAGCGGGGATGGGAAAGGAACTCCCGATCGAGTACATCGCCTCCATCGGCCCCGACCCGGTCGCGTCGGTGTGGTCGTAGGCGTAGACGCCCCGGGTCAGCTTGGGCGTGGCGCTGGACTCGACCGCCAGCAGCCGCACCGCCTCCGCCTCACCGGCCCGGTGCCGGGCGTGGAAGGGCAGCGCGACCCCGCCGAAGTTCGACCCCGCGCCGACACTGCCGACCACGGTGTCCACCTCGGCACCCAGCGCCTGAAGCTGCTCGGCCGCCTCCAGCCCGATCACCGATTGGTGCAGGATGCTGTAGTTCTCGCCGCTGCCGATGCAGAACGCCCGACCCTCGCCGCCCCGCGCGTACTCCACGGCCTCACCGATCGCCAGCGCCAGCGAGTTCCCGCCCTCTTTGAGGGACGTCAGCCCGCTCGGGCTCGCGTGCACGGTCGCGCCCAGCAGCCGCATGAGACTGCCCCGGTACGGCTTGTCCCGCAGGCTGCCGCCGACCATGAACACCGTGCACCGCAGCCCGAACGCGGCACACGCGGCGGCCAGCGCCGTGCCCCACTGGCCCGCGCCGGTCCCGGTGACGACCTCGGTGATCCCGGCCCGCTTGTAGTAGAACGCTTGCGCCAGCGCGGTGTTGAGCTTGTGGCTGCCGGAGATGTTGCCGCCCTCGTACTTCACGTACACCGGCACCCGGGCGTCGATCTCCTGCTCGAACGCGGTCGCCCGCCACAGCGGAGTGGGCCGGTACTTGCGGTACTGCGCAACGACTTCCTCGGGAATGTCCCACCACTCCCGCATCGAAATGCTCTGCCGCACCAGTTCCAACGGCAACCCCGTGCTGACCGGGCCTTCGGCGCGCTCGGGCGTGAGGTCCGGCGGCAGGTCGTACCCCAGGTGCGGAAGGACACTGCGCCACGCCTTCACCGGTGCTCCTCCACGGCCCGCAGCACGACGTCCACCAGGTCCGACACGACCGTGAACACCTTGCCGGTGAACAGGTCGTCGGGCAGCGTCACGTCCAACTCGTCCTCCAGCCGCACCAGCATCCCCAGGAACCCCAGGGAGTTGATCCGCAGCACCGCGCCGTTGAGCGGTTCGTCGTCGGCGATGTCGGCGGGCGACAGCGACAGCCGGGACTCCCGGATCACCAGCCGCTTCACCGCCTCGGCCACCTCGTCGCGCCCGCTGTGCGTGGTCGTCACCGAGCCCCTCCCGTTCCCCGGACCGCACCCTCGCCCTGGATCGCCCAGCTGTGCGTGAGCAGCGCGGCCAACCCCACCGGGCCGCGCACGTGCAACCGGCCCGTGCTGATCGACAGCTCCGGGCCCAGGCCCATGGTCGGCCCGTCGTGCAGCCGCATCGACCCGTTGACCACCAGCGCGGCGGCGTCGGCCCCGCGCAGGAACCGTTCCACCACAACGGGATCGGTCGCCGCGACGCCCTCGGTGTGCCGCGAGCCGTGCCGCCGGATGTGCGCCAGAGCGGCCTCCAGGTCCGGCACCGGGCGCACCCCGAACGACCGGTCCAGGAACTCGCGGCCGTCGTCGTGGTCGGCCAGCGGCATCACCCGCGGGTCGTCCGCCGACAGCCGGGGGTCCAGCCGCAGCGCGAACGCGTCGGACCGGGCGGTGAACCGCCGCACCAGCTCGTCCGCGACCTCGTCGTGCGCCAGCACCATCTCCAGGCTGTTGCAGGCGGTCGGCTCGGTCAGCTTGGCGTCCAACGCGATGTCCACCACCAGGTCGAGGTCCGCGCTGCGGTCCACGTACAGGTGGTTGACCCCGCCGCCGCTGGCGATCACCGGGATCGCGGAGGTGGTGCGGCAGTGGTCGATCAGCGACGGGCTGCCGCGCGGGATCAACGCGTCGATCGCGTCGTAGCGCTTCAGCAGTTCCCGCACCATGCGCCGGTCGGTCTCGGCCAGCACGTGCGCCATGCCCGGCAACCCGGCGGCGGTCAACGCCTCGGCGATCACCCCGCCCAGGGCCGCGTTGGTGGCCGCGATCTCGCCGCCACCGCGCAGGATGGCCACGTTGCCCACCGCCACCGGCAGCAACGCGCCCTCGACGGTCACCGTCGGCCGGGCTTCGTAGATCATCAGCACCACGCCCAGCGGCTTGGGCACCTTCCGCGCGGTGAACCCGAGTTCGCCGGTGATCGGCGCGCCCGGCGCGGTCACCGCCGGCAGCCACGACTTCACCCGCTCGGCCAGCTCCACCAGCACACCCAGGTGGTCCTCGGTCAGCCGCAACCGCTCCACCAGCGACACCGGCAGCCCCTTGGCGACACCCCGGGCCACGTCGGCGGCGTTGGCGTCCAGCACCGCGCCCCAGTGCTTGCCCAGCCGCTCGGCCAGCTCGTCGCAGTACGCGGCGTACCGGTCGTCGCCCGGGGGAGGGGCCAGCGCACGGGCTGCCGTCGCGGCGTCCAGGATTTCGTCCACGGTGCTCATCGGCCCTCCTCACGGCCCAGGAACCCGCCGATCGCGGCGGTCAGCTCGGGCAGGTGCTCCGGGTCGAAGACCTCGAAGTGGCCCGCCCGCAGGGTGCCGCGGTCGAGGTGCTTCGCGAGGGAGTGCCACCGCTCGGCTTCCTCGGGCGGCACGCCCTCCTCGTCGCACAGCAGCAACAGCACCCGCCCGTCGTAGGGCCGTTCGACCCGATGCCCGGACAACGCCCGGACGTGCGCCTCGAACGTGCGCACCAGCCGGTCCACCGTCTCCGGCGCCGGCCGCGCCCCCAACTGCGCCACGATCACGTCCCGGATCGCCCCGTCACGCTCCACAGTGGACCGCCACGGCTCCGGCGAGCTGTCCACCACGACCAGGTCCGGCGTCGACCCGCGCGCGGCGAGGTCCGCGCACACCTCCCACGCCACCACCCCGCCCTGCGACCACCCGAACACCAGCTCCGGGGTGATCCCGGCGTCGTCGAGGGTGGCCAGCACGGTCGCGGCCATGGTCGGGATGCTCTCCTCCGGCTCCTCGCCGGGCAGCAGCCCGGTCGAGCGCACCGCGTACACGTTGTGCGTGGCGCCCAGGAACGACGCCAGCCTCAGGTACGGCCCCAGCCCGCCGCCCGCGCCCGGCACCATCACGCACACCGGCCGGTCCTTGCGGCGCACGAACGGGATCAGCCGACCGGGCAGCGTGCCCGCGCTCACCGCCCGTCCTCTTCGCGGAGCCGGCGCACCAGCCCGGCCAGCGCGGACACCGTCGGCACCCGGAAGAAGTCCGCCACCGGCACCGCGACCCCGTGGTCCTCCTCGACCCGGGCGAGCGCGGTGAACACGTTGAGCGAATGCGCCCCGTACTCCAGCAGCGACCGCTCCGGCTCGACCCCTTCGACGTCCAGCACCTCGCACCACAGCGCCGCCAGGTCCCGTTCGAGGTCGTCGGCGTACTCGACCGGTCCGGTGGACTCGACGGTCCTGTTGAGTCGTCCGGCCAGCTCGGCGAGCGCGGCGTGGTCGGTCTTGCCGGTGCCCGAGGTCGGGACCTTCTCGATGTCGTGGATGCGCGTCGGCACCATGTAGGACGGCAGCGCGGTCGCCAGCCGATCCCGCACTTCGCGGTGGTCCGCGTCTCCTACCAGGAACAACACCAGTTCCCGGTCGGCTCCGGTCCCGACCGCGACGGTGACCGCCTGCCGGACCCCGGCCACGCTGTTGGCGACGGTGTCGATCTCGCCGAGCTCGACCCGGTAGCCCCGGATCTTGACCTGCGTGTCGCCGCGCCCGAGGAACGTCAGCACGCCGTGCTCGTCCCGGACCACGAGGTCACCCGTGCGGTACATGCGGCCTTCGCCTGCGAACCGGTCGGGCAGGAAGCCCTTCGCGGTCTTGTCCGGGTCGTTGAGGTAGCCCTCGGCCGGGCACAGGCCGCCCAGGTGCAGGTCACCCGGGACGCCCGGGGGAGCGAGGTGGCCGGTCTGGTCGACCACGTAGGCGGTGACGCCGTGCAGCGGTAGCCCGATCGGGACGTGGGCCGGCCAGGTTTCGTCGGCGGCGGTGAGTCGGTGGGTGGTGACGGCGTGGGTTTCGGTGGGGCCGTAGAGGTTGACCAGGGTGCAGTGGGGGTGGTCGACGAAGAAGCTTCGGATTTCGGGGTCGACCATGAGTTGTTCGCCGGAGACGCAGACGTATCGGAGGTGGGGGAATTTTGCGCGAGCGTCTTTCGCGGCTTGTACGTAGGGGCGGAGTGCGGCGACCGGCAGGTAGATGTGCGTGACCTCGGTGTCGGCGATTCTCTTGACGAGGGCGGGGAAGTCGCGGCGGTCGACGCCTCCGCGGCCGACGACTGTGCCGCCGGCGGCCAGGGTGGGGACGATCTCCTGGAACGACACGTCGAAGCCCAGCGGGGCGTACTGGAGGAACCGGGTTTGCCGGCCTTGGCCCAGGAAGCCGATCTGCCAGGCGGTGAGGTTGAGCAGCGGCCCGTGCCCCATCAGGACACCCTTGGGCAACCCGCTGGAGCCGGACGTGAACATCAGGTAGGGCGCCGCCTCCGCCACCCCACCCGGCACGCCACCCGCCGCGCCGCCGCCCGCCGGTTCGCCGCTGGTCGCCGCGCCGCCCGCCGCGCTGTCGGCATCGCGGGGTGCGGGCGGGATGGCGGGAACCGTCGTGACCCCGGCCAGGCCCATGTCCCGCCCGACCACCAGCCGGCACTCGGCCTTGTCCGCCATGTACTTCAGGCGGTCGGCAGGGAGGGTCGGGTCCAGGGGCAGGAAGGTCGCGCCGCACATCAGGATCGCGAACATCGCCGTCGTCGTGTCGCACAACGTCTCCGCCGCGAGCCCCACCACGTCGTGCGGCCGAACACCCCGCCCGACCAGCTCACCGGCCAGTGCTTCGGCGTTCGACAGCAACTCGCGGTAGGTCAGGCCCGCGCCGGGTTCCTCGATGGCGGGAGCGTCGGGGGAGGTCCGGGCGGTGTCACGGACCCAGTCCACCAGGGTCTCCGCCGGCACTCGGCCCGGGTAGCCGTCGGTGCGCAGGGAGTCCACCCACGACGAGTCGGTGAACAGGTCGGCGACCGTGCGCGTCCCGTCGGTGACCGCCCGGCGCAGGGCGGTGCGCAGGGAGTCCAGCAGGCCGTCCGCCACGGCGGGGGCGATGAGTTGCCGGTCGTACTCCAGTTCCAGCAGCCAGCCGCCGTCGCGCGGGGTCGCGCCCAGCCACAGGTCGAACTTCGCGGTGTCGTTGCCGGGCTCGCGGACGTCCAGGATCGTGCTGCCGGGGGTGCCCTCGAAGGTGTCCTGCATCGCGAGCATCGCCGAGAACAGCGGGTTGCGGTTGCTCGTGCGGTCCTGGCGCAGCAGCGCGACGAGTTGGTTGAAGGTGACGCCGACGTTGGCGCGGCAGTGGTCCACGGCCCCGCGCACGACCTCGCCCACGTGCTCGTCGACGGTGCGGGACCAGTCCACGTCCACCCGGACCGGGAGCGTGTTGACGAAGAAGCCGCACAGGTCGTAGGAGCCCACGGTCCGGCGCGCGGTGAACGGGCTGCCGACCAGCACGCTGGTCACCCCGCCGTGCCGTGCCAGCACTGCCCCGTAGACGGCGGTGAAGAGCACGAATGGCGTCACTGACAGGCGCTTGCAGGTCTGCCGGAGCAGCTCGTTGTCCTGCTCGGACAGCAGCCAGGAGACGCGGGCGCCGGTGAAGTCGGTCTCGTGCGGGCGGTCCGGGCGGGGGCTGAGCACCAGCGGCGGCACGTCCCGCAGGCGGTCGGCCCAGGCGCGGGCGGCGTCCACAGTGGACTGCGCGGTGGCGGTGCGGTTCTGGGCGTTCAGCTCGCGCACGAACGCCGTCTCGCGGGCGGCCACCAGTTCCGTGGTGAGCTTGCCCGCCAGAGCAGCTTCGAGGTCCCGTACGAGGGGACCCATCGAGACGCCGTCGCCCACCACGTGGTGCGCGCAGAGGATGACCGCCGCGGCCGAACCGTCGGTGGCCCGCACGTAGCCGAACCGGTAGGCGGGGCCGGTGTGCAGGTCGAACGGCTCGCCGCCGAGCTTGGCGGCCAGCGCGGAGCACGCGGCGGCGTAGCCGGCGGCGGGGGAGTCGACGCGTTCCAGCGGCAGGGTCTCGCGGGTGGGTGGCGGGGTGAGGCGGGCGTGCATCTCGGGCAGGGACAGGAACACCTGCCGCAGCCCCGGCTGCACCGCCACCAGCACGGTCAGCGCGTCGACGACGGTGTCCGCCGGCAGCGAGGGGTCCAGTTCGACGTGCATGAGCTGGTTGTAGATCTGGGCCGTGGTGACCCAGCCGTCCACCACCAGCAGTCCCTTCTGGGACTCGGTCAGCGGCAGCAACGTCCCGATGCCGGTGTCGGTCGCGGTGTCGGTGGACATCAGGCGTCCGCCACCGGTTGGCCGGCCATCTCCGCCAGCCACGCCTTGAGGTCGCCGATGGTGCGCAGGTCGACCATGCGCGTGGCGTCGATCTCGGTGTCGTCGTCGCCGGCCACCTCCACCGCGAGGCGCAGCAGCGACAGCGATTCCAGACCGGCGTCGAGCAGCGGGGTCGAGTCGTCGTAGGCCGCGGTCGCGTGCTTGGCGATGGCCGCGTCGAGATCCACTGGTGCGGTCGTCACGATGCTCCCCAGATCGTCCGTCCGTGCGCCGGCGTGGGGCCGGTCACACCATCCGGGAGCGATGGTTCACAGTGCCGATGTGCGGCCGATGTGCCCGCGATTCGCGGTCGATGTGCGCTTCGGGACCCCGCTGCGTCAGGCTCGCGGGTCCGCGGCGGCCCGTTTGCGGGCCGAGTAGGAACGGGCCTTCGCCCGGTTGCCGCACACGCGCATGGTGCACCAGCGCCGCGAGTGGTTGCGCGAGACGTCCCAGAACACCCAGCCGCACGTCTCGTCCGCGCACCGCTTGAGCCGCTGCGCCTGCCCGGTCACCGCCACCTCGGACCAGGCGATGGCCAGCACGCCCATCGCCTTGCGCGCGGCGGGCAGGGCCGGGTCCGGGCGCAGGCCGTGCCGGGGCGGCGGGCCGTTCGGGGCGGGGTCGGCGGACAGGAACACCAGCACCGGCAGGTCGCGCAGCACGGCGTTGGCCACCGCCAGCACGTGCGGCGACGACGGCCCGTCGCTGCCCAGCGCGTCCCGGACGCCGGCCCGCAGGTCCAGCAGCATCCGGTGCTCCTCGCGGGTCAACGCCACCGGCCGGTCCACCAGCCCGCGCGCCAGCAGCCACCCGGCCGCCTCGGGCGCGGAGGCCAGCACGTCGGTCTCGTCCTCCAGGTCGACGGTGTTCGCGAACGCGGCGACCAGCTCGGCCTCGGGAGACGCCTCGATCATTCGGCGACCTCCCTCATCGGTGCCCGGCTACGCCATTCGGTGGTTACTGCGCCGTGTCTACTACAGCATCGTCCTCTACGTGCGTACTGTCCAGTCAATCCGGTAGCCGGTTAACCCTCTGGAGCCGAAACATGGCCGAGCAGACCAGGGCCGTCGACGCGTCGCCCGAGACGGCGGCGGCTGAGGCGGTGGTGGCCGAAGCGGTGGTGGCCGACCCGAGCGGCCGCAACACCGCCGTGCTGGTGGGCTTCACCGCCGTCACGAACCTGACCGACGGCGTCACCAAGATCGCGTTCCCGCTGCTCGCCACCACCATCACCAGCTCGCCCGCGCAGATCTCCGGCGTGGCGCTGACCCTGTGGCTGCCCTGGTTGCTGGCGGCCCTGCACGTCGGCGTCCTGGTCGACCGGGTGGACCGGCGCAAGCTGCTGTGGGCGGCCAACCTGGTCCGGATCGCGGTGGTCGGCGGCGTGCTGTGGACGGTCGTCCGCGACGCGGTGTCCCTGCCGATCCTGTACGGCGGTGGTCTGGCCCTGGGTGTCGCCGAGGTCGTGGCTCTGACCTCCGCCGCCGCGCTGGTGCCCGATGCTGTCCGTCCCGCTCGCCGCGAACGCGCCAACTCTTGGGTCGCGGGGGCGGAGACGGTGTGCAACGAGTTCGCCGGACCACTGGTCGGCGGCCTGCTGGTGGCCGCCAGTGCCACCCTGGCGTTCGGGACGTCGGTTGCGGGCTACCTGATCGGCATCGTGATCCTGCTGGGGCTGGTCGGCACCTTCAAGGTGGCTCGCGCCACGGACGAGCCGCGCGAGTCGGTCAACAAGCAGATCGCGGCCGGTCTGAATTTCCTGTGGCACCAGCGGATGCTGCGGATGATGGCGCTGGTCCTGACCGTGCTGTGCGCGTGCTGGGGCGCGTGGTTCGGCCTGATGCCGTTGTACGCCACCAGTGTCATGGGGTTGGACGCCAAGGGGTACGGCGTGCTCATCAGTGCGATGGGCGTCGGCGGTGCTCTGGGTGCGTTCGTGACGACCACGTTGAACCGGTTGGTGGGGCGGCGGTGGGTGATGCTCGCCGACCTCATCGGCACGTTCGCGATGGTCATGGTGCCCGTGCTGTTCCCGTCCGTGTGGCTGGTCGCGGCGTCGGCGTTCGTCGGCGGGCTCGGCGGCACGCTGTGGACGGTCAACTCGCGCACGCTGAGCCAGGGCATCGTGCCCAGCGAGATGATGGGCCGCTACAACGCCGCCGCCCGGTTGTTCAGCTGGGGCGCGATCCCGTTGGGTGCGGGGTTGGCGGGCCTGCTGGCCGAGTGGTTCGGGATGAAGGTCGCGTTCGGGGTCTTCGCGGCGGCCGTGTTCGTCTTGATCGTCCCGTTCCTGCACACGTTCACCGCGAAGTCGCTGGCGGAAATCGAACCCCCCAAAGATTGACCGCCGCGCACACCGCCGTTCCCGGTCGCGACCGCTGGCGCACGCGACCGGGAACGCGGCGTACCCACCCACAAACCCCAGGTCGCCGCACACCCCAGCCACGCACCCGCCGCCCGGTAACGCATACCCACCACACCCATCCCGCCCGCGCTTTTCGCCGCGCCCCGCGCGGCGGGCTGCTCCCAGCCACGGCGGGGCTTCGGTTCCCCCATTGGCGGCCTGCCCGCCGGCGAGGCGCTTTTGATCTTGAGAGTGCGCAGCGCGTTCGAGCTCGAGAGCGCGTCAGTGCTGTTCAAGAGCGCGAAGCGCGTTCATTCTCCAGCAGCGCGGAGCGCGTTGCGTCTACACGCGCGAAGCGTGGATTTGAGAGTGTAAGCGCGGCTCTAAAGATTAAAGAGCCTCGCCGGCGGGCGAGCCGCCAAGGATGACACAACTACAACTGCGGGGCTTCTTGCTTGTGTCATCCCCGCATGACCACGGCAAAGCCGACCACAGATTTCCCGGGTGCCGCTGAAATTTTTTGCTCGTTCCTCACAAAGAATTTCGGCCGCACCCGGGAAATCTGTGGTAGCCCTTCGGGCGGGCCATACGGGGATGACACAAGCAAGAAGCCCAAGTTGAGGTGTGTGCCCCGGCGGCACTGCCCGGCGGCACTGCGCGCCGAAAAGCTGGGCGCCGAAAAGCTGGGCGCTGCGCGTCCCGGGTCAGGTGTCGGTCATGAAGTCTTGGATCAGTGCTGCCACTCGGCCCGGTGTCTCGACGACGGGGGAGTGGCCGGCCTCGGCGATCGTCTCGACCCGCGCCCCGACCGCCGCGTACCGCCGTGCCGATCTCGCCCCGTAGAACCGGTCCTGGCCGCCCAGGACCACCATCGTGGGCAGGCCCAGTTCCCGCACTCGCGTGTCGAGGGGGTTCGCGGCGAGTCTCCGGCGGCGTTGGACCAGGACGATCGGGAACATCCCGGCGTCCAAAGCCTTGTGGTCCTCCAGAGACTGCTGGACCAGAGTCGCGCCCACCCGGAAGCCCGGTGCCACCGCGTGTGCGGCGACCGCCCGTACCGCGAACGCCGGCGCGAAACGGTGCAACAGAGCCCCCACCAGCGGCAGCGTCATCAGGAAATCACCGGGCGGGAAGGTCGCGTCCGAGTAGTCCGGAGCCTGCGCCACGACCACCACTCGTGCCACCCGGCCCGACGTCTCCGCCAGCGACAGAGCCACGTCCGCGCCGAACGAGTGCCCGACCGCCACCACGTCCGACATCCCGAGCGACGCCAGCACGCCGGCCACGGCCCGAGCCTGTTCGTCGGCGTCCGCCGCCGGCCCGCCGGTCGCCCCGTGGCCCAGCAGGTCGACGCGGATCACCCGGCAACCGCCCAGCAGCGGCACCAGGCGGTCGAACCAGTGCAGTGAGCCACCGAAACCGTGGAGCAGCACGACCGGTGGGCCCTCGGCGGGGCCGTCCACCCGCACGTGAACGGCCCGCCCGCCAACCGACGCGAAAGACCCGGCGACCCGTCGTCTCACCGCAGGTCGCGCGCCAGAGCCAGGCCCGCCGCGCGGCCGGAGAAGATGCAGCCGCCCAGGAAAGTGCCCTCCAGGGCGTTGTAGCCGTGGACGCCACCGCCGCCGAAGCCGGCCACCTCGCCCGCCGCGTACAAGCCCGGCAGCACCGAGCCGTCCGCGCGGACCACCTGGGAGTCCAGGTTCGTCTCCAACCCGCCCAGCGTCTTGCGGGTGAGGATGTTCAAGCGCACGGCGATCAACGGACCGTGCGCCGGGTCGAGGATGCGGTGTGGCTTGGCCACCCGGGTGATCCGGTCGCCCAGGTAGCGGCGGGCGTGTTCGACGGCCGCCAGCTGGAGGTCCTTGCCGTACTTGTTGCCCAGCTCGCGATCCCTTGCGACGATCTGGCGCTCCAGGTCGTCGTGGTCGATCTTCGGGCCTCGGGCGATCTTGTTCATGCCGTCGACGAGTTCGCGCAGCGTCCGGGCGACGACGAAGTCCACCCCGTGCTGCTTGAACGCCTCCACCGGGCCGGGAGCACCCTTGGCCAGGCGGCTCTTCAAGGCCAGCTTGACGTCCTTGCTGGTGATGTCGGGGTTCTGCTCAGAACCCGACAGCGCGAACTCCTTCTCGATGATGGTCTGGGTCAGGACCAGCCACGAGTAGTCGTGGCCGTCGGCCAGGATCGCCTTCAGCGTGCCGTTGGTGTCGAAGCTCGGGTAGTTCGGCGCGGGCAGCCGGCGGCCCGCGGCGTCGAACCACAGCGACGACGGGCCGGCCAGGATGCGGATGGCGTGGTTCGGCCAGATCGGGTCCCAGTTGACGATGCCCTCGGTGTAGTTCCACATCCGGTCGCGGTTGACGACGTTCGCGCCGGCGGTTTCGCTGATCAGGAGCATGCGGCCGTCCACGTGCGCGGGGACGCCGGAGATCAGGGTTTCCGGGCACTTGCCGAGGCGTTCGGTGGGCCAGTACTTGCGGATCAGGTCGTGGTTGTGGCCGACGCCGCCGGAGGCGACCACCACGGCCGCCGCGCGGTGTTCGAACTCGCCGACGGTCTCGCGGGAGGAGGCCTTGCCGCGTTCGAGGTCGTCGCAGGGCTCCAGGACGGCTCCCCGGACACCGACCACGGCGCCGTCCTCGACGATCAGCTCGTCGACGCGGTGGCGGAAACCGAACTCCACCAGGCCGCGCTTCTCCGCGCCCAGGACGGGTTCCAGGAACACACGCACGACCTCGGGGCCGGTGCCCCAGGTGAGGTGGAAGCGGGGGACGGAGTTGCCGTGGCCGTCGGCCTTGCCGTCGCCGCGTTCGGCCCAGCCGACCATGGGCAGCACGCGCAAGCCCAGGTCGTGCAGGTACTGGCGCTTGCCGCCGGCGGCCCACTCGACGTAGGCCTGCGCCCAGCGCCGGGGCCAGTGGTCCTCGCGTTCGCGGTCGAACGCGGCGCTGCCCATCCAGTCCTGCATGGCCAGTTCGTAGCTGTCCTTGATGCCCAGCCGGCGCTGCTCGGGCGAGTCCACCAGGAACAACCCGCCCAGCGACCAGAAGGCCTGTCCGCCGAGGTTGTTGCGGTTCTCCTGGTCCAGCACCAGGACCCGTTTCCCCGCCTTGGCCAGCTCGTGCGTGGCGACCAGGCCGGCCAGTCCGGAACCGACGACGATGACGTCCGGGTTCATGCGTCCCCTCCGGGGGTGGTGTAGGCGAGCACGACAGCTTCGAAAAGGTCCAGCCGGCGGCGGCGCGCCGCGGGGTCGTCCGGCTCGACCAGGCACTGCACGGTCGTCCCGTCGTGCACGGCGACCAGCGCGAGCGCCAGCGCCCTCGGGTCGGCGACCTCGCGGCCGACCCGCCGCAGGAACGACACCAGGACCGGGGTGAGGGTGCCGGCGATCGCGTCCTCCCGCTGGGCGACGACCTCGCGCAACCCCGGCGTGCGCAACGCGTGCGCGGTGAACTCGGCGGTCACGCGGTACCAGGCGTCATCGACACCCACCGCCGCGTCGACCAGTTCCACGACGTCCCGCGCGGTGGTCAGGTCCGCGGTGTCCGCCGCCTCCAGCGCGCGCCGCAGGTCCTCCAGCAGGGTGTTCGACCGGTCCGCCCACATGGCCAGGAACAGCTCGTCCAGCGAGGCGAAGTTGGAGTAGAACGCGCCGCGGGTGAACCCGGCCCGCTCGCACACCTGCTCGACGCTGGCCCGGCCGAAGCCCTCGGCGGCGAACACCGCCAGCGCGGCCTCGTGCAGGCGGCGGCGCGTCTCGACCCGGCGGCGGGAGGGCGGCATGGCGGGACCTCACTCTCGATACACCAATGTATCGAATACGCCGGTGTATCGGAAGTGGTCAGAGCCAGCCGCGTTCCTTGGCCAACATGCCCGCCTGGAACCGGGTGGCCGCGCCCAGCCGGGACATCAGGTCCGCGACGTGCGCCCGGTACTTGCGCAGGGACACGTTCACGTCGCCGGGACGTGGACCAGCGTCAAGGAGCTGATGGCCGACCGGTACGCGCGGCGGCTCGCCGACCGGGGGATCGCGGCGCTGTCCGTTCGACTTCACCGGGTTCGGCGAGTCCACCGGCGGGCCGCGCGACGTGGAAGACCCGGCGCGCAAGGTCCGGGACGTCCACAACGCGCTGACGTTCCTGCCCACCCACCCGGAGGTGCTGGGCGACCGGCTGGGCGCGCTCGGCGTGTGCGCGGCGGCGATGTACATGGCGGGCAACGCCGTTATCGGGACATGCCGGGGATCTTGGCCGAGGCTGCCCGTGCGGGGTGCGGCGGGTGGTTCTCTTGTCGAGTCCGGCGGTGACGGCGTCGGACACCGGGAACGCGGTGTCGGAGTACATGATCCGGTCGGAGGAGGCGGTGCTGTCCTCGGGTCTGGAGTGGACGGTGTTGCGTCCCACGGGTTCATGTCGAAGTCGCTGCGCTGGCTGCCGCAGTTGTCGGTGGGGGACGCGGTTCGCGACGCGTTCGGCTCCGTGCCGGTGGCCATGATCGACCCTTGTGACATCGGTGCGGTGGCGGCCTCGGCTTTGACTTCGTCCGAGTTCGTCGGCCAGGTGCTGATGCTCAGTGGGCCGGAGCCGCTGCTGCCTGCCGACCGGGTTCGGGTGCTGGGGGAGGTCCTCGGCCGGGACCTGACGTTTGTGGGGCTGTCGGACGAGGAGGCGCGGGCGGAGATGTCGGCGGCGATGCCGGCGGAGTACGTGCGCGCGTTCTTCAGCTTCTACCGCGACGGCACGCTGGGCGAGTCCCGGCTCCACCCGACCGTCGAGCAGGTGACCGGCCGCCCGCCGCGCGACTTCCGGACGTGGGCGCAGGCGTACGCGGGGGAGTTCGCGACGCACTGACCGGAACGCCCTTCTCCGGCCGGGACCGGAGAAGGGCGGGTCCCGGTCGTCTTTGGTCCATGACTCGGCTCAGCCGGCCAGTGCCTCCCGGACGCGGGTGATCACCGCGTGTTCGTCCTCGCCCACGTGGCCATCCGCCGTGGCCACCTCCCGGCAGATCGACAGCACCGCCTCCGGGAACGCCCGCGCGTCCGCCGGGGCCTTCGTCGACAGGATCGCCGCGGACCGGCGCAGCGCGTCCAGGACACCCGCCTCCACGTCGGCGACCGTGCCCTCCGGCAACTCCGGGTGCGCGGCGGACAGGACCTCGCGCAAAGACGGCGAGAACGTGGACAGGGCGCGGATGCCGGCGTGGCTCTCCTGGTCGAGGGCGCCCGGCTCCGCGGTGGAGACCAGGACCATCGCGCCGAAGACGGCCGTGCGCAGGGTTCGGGCTTCGCTGTCGGTGTAGATCACCCGGTCAGCCTAGAGACCGGTAGATGTGATCTTCAGTAACTGCTACTTCAAGTTACACATATTTGGTATCGTCCCTCCCGACCCGGCGCACCGCAGGAGGCGACGATGCACGTCCTGGCACACGAGGCACCACCGGCGGGTGGGGCGGAGTTCACGCAGGTCCTGATCGCGGCGGCGATGGCGGCCGCGGTGTTCGTACCGGTGCTGCTGTTCGTGGTCGCGGAACGGGCCGGGCGGCCCAACCCGGTCGGGCGGCTGGCGGACCGGGCCGCGGACCGGACCGGGCTGCCGCGGTGGGCCGCGCTGCCGATGGGGCTCGCCGGGCTGTCGGGGTTCTCCGCGCTGGTCGGCGTGTACTGGGACGTCCCCATCCACATGGAACTCGGCCGCGACGAGGGTCCGCTGGCCAACCCGTCGCACTTCCCGATCTACTTCGGACTGATGGGCATCCTGGCCAGCGGCCTGATCAGCGCCGCCCTCGCCCGGGACCCGCTGCCGACACGCACCTTCCGCGTCTACAAGGACTGGCGCGTCCCCATGGGCAGTGTGCAGATGACGGCGACCGGGCTGGTGGGCGTGGCCGGGTTCCCGCTGGACGACGTGTGGCACCGGCTCTTCGGCCAGGACGTCACCGAGTGGGGCCCGACCCACATCCTCATGATCGGCGGCGGCGTCGGGGTCGTGCTCGGGCTGCAACTGCTGCTCGCCGAGGCACGCCAGGTCGGCGCGCACGGCCGGCTGGTGCGGCTGCTCGGGCCGGTGCTGGCGGGCGCGTGGCTGATGGGCGCCTCGACGTTCCTGATGGAGTTCGACCTGGGCGTGCCGCAGTTCCCGATGCTCGCGCAGGTGGTGCTGGTCGGGCTGATCGGGGCGTGGACGCTGACCATGGGCCGGCTGTCGTGGGGGCCGGGCGGGACGTTGATCGTGCTTGGTGTGCTGTTGGGCAGCCGGCTGCTGTTCTCCGCGATCCCGGCGGTGGCCGACCTGCACCTGGCCGTGCCGCTGCCGTACCTGGCGGAGGCCGTCGTGGTCGAGGCCGCGGCGCTGTTCCTGACCCGCTGGCGGTTCGCCCTGGTCGCCGGGATCGGCGCGGGCACCGTCGGCATGCTCGGCGAAGCCGCGCTGTCCCAGACGCTCATGCCCAACCCGTGGCCGTCACACCAGCTGGTCACCTACGTCGTCTACGGCACGGCCGCCGCGGTCGCCGGCGCGCTGATCGGCGTGTGGCAGCAGGAACGCGTCGACGAGGTCGCCGCACGCGCCGAGAGCACCGGTCCCCGCCACCTGCCCGGCCTGCTCGGCGCGCTCGCGGCGGTGGGGCTCATGGCCTCGGTCGCCGTGCCCCAGGATCCGGCGCCGTTGAGCGGGGACGTCAGGCTGACCGAGGCCATGGCCGGTTTCGAGGTCTCCAACCCCAACAGCGACGCCGCGCCCCGCTGGGCGCACGCCACCATCCGCCTGGACCGCCCGGTGGAGAACCCGGTGTGGCTCAACGGTTTCGCGTGGCAGGGCGGCGACTTCGCGACGACCCCGCTGGAGGACGTCGGCGACGGCGTCTACCGGACCGCCCAGCCCCTGCCCGTCTACGGCCAGTGGAAGTCCGGTGTCCGCCTGCACACGCCGGACGGCGTGATGGCCATCCTGCCGATCTACGCCCCGGCCGACCCGGCGGCGAACGCTGCCGCCATCGAGGCCCGGGACGGGGCGCGCGCGTTCATGGCGGAGATCGACTTCCTCCAGCGCGAGCGCAAGAGCGACACGCCGGCGGTCCTGTGGACGGTCGCCTACCTGGTCGTCGGCCTGATCTTCGCCGGCATGTGGGTGCTGTTCGCCTGGCTCTACGCGGGTGCCGCCCGAGTCCGCGGCCTGCACCGGGCGGTGTGAACGGGGGACGCGCTGCTCGGTACACCCGCGCAGCGCGTCCACCTTTACGACAGCCTGACGACCGTCAGGACAGCTTGGCGATCTGGGCCGCGACCTCGACCGGCGCCTCCAGCGGCAGCATGTGCCCGGCGTCCTCCACCACCACGGACTCGCCACCCACCGCCTCGGCCAACGCCCGCGCGTTGTACTCGCCCACCAGGCGGTCCTCGTCGCCCACGATCGCGATCACCGGCTTCTCCGCCGCCACCGTCAACGCCGCCTCGCGGTCGTAGCGGTCCACCGCCGGTCGGAACAGGGCGATCGTCTCCGGCCAGTGGCCCCACACCATGTCCGCGGTCAGGTCGACGTCCTCCGCGCGCGGCTGGTCACCGAACAGCCACCACCGCAACCCCGCCGTCTTGGCCGGCTCGATCCGCTCCCGCACCGCCCGGACCAGCGGCCCGAACGCCCGTTCCAGCTCGCGCACCAGCTTGCCCAACGCCTTGGGCCACGCCAACGAGGTCTCCGACAGGCCGCTGGCCGCCGTGGACACGAACACCAGCCCCGCGACCCGCTGCTTGTACAGCCGCGGCCGGCGCTCGGCCATCGCCATGGCCGCCATGCCGCCCATCGAGTGGCCCGCGACCACGACCTGGCCGGTGGGCACCAGGCGTTCGATCAGCTCGCCCAGGTCGTCGCCGAGCTGCTCGATGGTCGCGGTCTCGCGGGTGGCCGGGCTCGACGCGCCGTGGCCGCGGTGGTCGTAGGCGATGACCGCCACCGACTCGGGGAGTTCCGCGATCACCCGGTGCCAACTGCGGTGGTCCAACGCGTAGCCGTGCGCGAGCACCACGGTCACCTCGGCGTCGGGCGTGCCGCTGCGCACCACGTTCAGCTCGGTGCCGTCCTCCAGCCGCAACCGCTCGGTCGCCATACCGCCGTCCTTTCGTCGTCGGACCTCACCGGGTCCAACGACCGGCGGAACGGAACGTCACGGTTCTGGAGTGGACCCCAGCGCGCGCAGCCGGCGGTCGAGCAACCACGCGAACCCCTCGGGATCACCGACCACCATCTGGATCACCCGACCCTCCGCGCGCACCGCGACCACCGGCCCGCCCGGCGGCTCGTCGGCATGCGCCACCCACACCGCCGACACGTCCCGCAACGCCACTTCGCCCCCGTGCAGGTCACTCCCCGTACCGACCCGCCACCGCAACCACCGGTCGTCCACGGTCGCGAACGCCAACACCGGCTTCCACCCGGCCATCCCGGGCACGGATCGCGTCCGACTGCGCATCACCAGCGACGTCCCGGCGATCGCCCCACCCTCGGCGTCGAACAACACTTGATGGGCCCGCACCACCAGCACAACGCCGAGAATGGCGGCCACGACGGGCGGCACCACCAACACGGCGCGATCCGTCACCGCCGCAACCCCCACCACCTGCACCACGGCCCCGACGACGACCACCCACCACCCACTCCACCGCACGTAGCCGCGCAGGACGAAGAACACCACCGGCACCAGACACCCGATCCCCAGCACCACCCACCCTGCGGCTCCGCGCCCCCCACCCACCACGGCGGTCACGACACTCTCCACCGGCGGCCCGAGGAAACCGGTCACGAGCAGCGGAAACACCCGCCGCCACCGCCCGCGGAACTCGGCCAGCACGGCGGCGTGGGCGAAGAACGGCAACCCCACGGCGCACCTCCCGACCCCTCCAAGAGACCACGCCCAGCCCAAGACCGCCCGCCGAGCCGAGAAGTCGAACCCATCCATCCCCAGGTCGGCAGAATTGTCGGTACGTCGTGGGACAATGGAAGCGGGGGCCGGAGGCCGCGCACGCTGCTATCCACGCACGCCGGGCACTCAGCGCCGCAAAGCTACGCCCGCCGCCGCGATCACCACTCCAGCCGCCGCCCGCCACGCCATCTGCCGCCCAATCCGAGCCGTGGCACCCCCGGTCAGCCGTCCTTGAACCGGCCGTCCCAGACCGGCCGCCCCACCCGGCCGTTCCGAAATCGGCCCCGCACGCCGGCACGCGCAAAGAGCGGCCGCCGCACGACCCGGCGCACCCGGACCGCGCGGCGGCCACCCCACCTCAGCTGTTGCGCAAGAACCGGTCCAGCACCCGCACCCCGAACTGCAGCGCGTCCACCGGCACCCGCTCATCCACCCCGTGGAACAACCCCGAGAAGTCCAGATCCGCCGGCAACCGCAACGGCGCGAACCCGAAGTTCCGGATCCCCAACCGCTGGAACGACTTCGCATCCGTCCCACCCGACAACATGTACGGCAGCACCCGCGCCCCCGGGTCCTCCGCCGTGATCGACGCCGTCATGGCGTCCACCAGCGCCCCGTCGAACGTCGTCTCCACCGGCGGCAACCCGATCCACTCCCGCTCCACGTCGGGCCCCAGCAGCTCGGCCACCTCCCGGTCGAACGCCTCCTCCCGCCCGGGCAGGATCCGGCAGTCCACAGTGGCCTCCGCCACCGACGGGATCACGTTCGCCTTGTACCCCGCCGTCAACATCGTCGGGTTCGCGGTGTCCCGCAAAGTAGCCCCGATCATCCGCGACAGCGCGCCCAGCTTCCCGACCGCACCTTCGACATCGTCATCGGGGAAGTCCAGCCCGGTGATCTCCGAAACCCCGTCCAGGAACTCCCGCACCGACGGCGTGATCACCACCGGGAACCGGTGCTGCCCCAGCTTCGTCACCGCCGCCGCCAGCTTCGCGACCGCGTTGTCGTGGTGGATCATCGACCCGTGCCCGGCGGTCCCGCGCACCCGCAGCTTCAGCCACCGGATGCCCTTCTCCGCCGTCTCCACCAGGTACGCCCGCACGTCGTCCTTCAACGTGATCGAGAAGCCGCCCACCTCGGAAATCGCCTCGGTGACCCCCTCGAACAGCTCGGGCCGGTTGTCCACCAACCACTTCGCCCCGAACAACCCGCCGGCCTCTTCGTCGGCCAAGAACGCGAACACGATGTCCCGAGGCGGCACCACGCCGTCCCGCTTGAACCGGCGCGCCACCGCCAGCGACATGGCGACCATGTCCTTCATGTCGACGGCCCCGCGCCCCCACACGTACCCGTCCTGCACCGCGCCCGAGAACGGGTGCACCGACCACTCCGACGCGTCCGCCGGCACCACGTCCAGGTGACCGTGCACCAGCAGCGCCCCGCGCGACGGGTCGGCCCCGGCCAGCCGCGCGACGACGTTCCCGCGCCCCTTGGCCCCGGACTCCACGTAGGCCGTCTCGTACCCGACCTCTTCGAGCTTCTCCGCGACCCACTCGGCCGCCTCGCGTTCCCCGACGAGCGTCGTGGGATCCCCGGTGTTGGTGGTGTCGATCCTGATCAGCTCGCTGGCCAGGCCGACGACCTCGTCCTGCGCCACCCGGAGGCCTTCTTCGACGTTGCTCACCACGTCTTCCTACCACTCCGGCCCGACCTGCCTTGCGCCCGCGTTGCGGGGGAGGACCATGGGAGGTGTCCCCGATCGGAGGTGGCCCGCGATGCCGGACGACTTCTTCCGCTTCGGCGCCAACCCGCTGGAGGACCTGGTCGGCAAGCTCTTCCAGGGCCTGGGCGCGCCCACCTCACAGACCCGCCGCGCCGAGCGGTTCGGCCGTGACCTGACCGCCTCCGCCCGGGAGGGCGCGCTGGACCCGGTGGTCGGCCGGGACGACGTGATCGACGAGGTCGTCGAGGTGCTGTCCCGGCGGACCAAGAACAACCCGGTCCTGCTCGGCGACCCCGGCGTGGGCAAGACCGCGATCGTCGAGGGCATCGCGACCCGCATGGCCACCGGCGACGTGCCGCCCACCCTGGCCGGCAGGCGCCTGATCTCGGTCGACCTGGCCGCGATGGTCGCCGGCTCCAAGTACCGGGGCGAGTTCGAGGAGCGCCTCCAGGGCGTGATGGACGAGGTCGCCGCGACCAACCGCATGATCGTGCTGTTCATCGACGAACTCCACACCGTCGTGGGCGCCGGCAGCGCCGAGGGCGCGGTGATGGACGCGGCGAACATCCTCAAACCCGCCCTGACCACCGGCCGCCTGCAACTCATCGGCGCGACCACGGTCGAGGACTACCAACGCCACATCGTCAAGGACGCCGCCCTGGAACGCCGCTTCCAGCCCGTCCTGGTCGCCGAACCCACCCCGGACCAGGCCGTCACCATCCTGGTCGCCCTGCGCAGCCGGTACGAACGCCACCACGCGGTCCGCATCACCGACGAGGCGATCCAGGCCGCCGTCGAACTGTCGGCCCGCTACGTGACCGAACGCTTCCTCCCCGACAAGGCCATCGACCTCATGGACCGCGCCGGCGCGCGCGTCCGCCTGCGCCAGAAGACCCCGCCCCCCGACCTCGACGCCCTCGAAGAACGCGTCCGCGACCTCCGTGACGAAGACCTGCCGGACCCGTCCCGCCTGGCCGAAGCCGAAGCCGCCCTGGCCGCCGCCCGCGAGGAGCTGGCCAACGCCCCGGAGGTCGACGCCGACGACATCGCCGAGGTCGTGTCCCGCAGCACCGGCATCCCGGTGACCCAGCTGACCGAGTCCGAACGCCACCGCCTCCTGACCCTGGAGGACCAGCTCCACCGCCGGATCATCGGCCAGGACGAAGCCGTGGAAGCCGTGGCCGACGCCGTCCGCCTGGGCCGAGCCGGCCTCAAACACCCCCACCGCCCCACCGGCTCTTTCCTTTTCCTAGGACCGACCGGTGTGGGAAAGACCGAGGTGGCCCGCGCGCTGGCCGAATCCCTCTACGGCTCCCCGGACCGCCTGATCCGCTTCGACATGTCGGAATACGCCACCCAACACGTGGTTCCCCACTTGACCGCCGCGGTCCGCCGAACCCCTTATTCGGTGGTGTTGTTGGACGAGATCGACAAAGCCCACCCCGAAGTCCTGAACACCCTCCTCCAGGTCCTGGACACCGGCCGCCTGGCCGACCCCCACGGCCGAACGACGGACTTCGCCAACACCGTCATCATCATGACCAGCAACACCACCGCCGACCTCATCCACTTCCGCCCGGAATTCCTCAACCGCCTGGACGAAACGATCCGCTTCCGCTCCCTGGACGCCGAGGACCTGCGCCAGATAACGAAACTCCTCCTCAACGACACCCGCGCCCGCCTGGCCGCCCAGAACATCACCCTGGACGTCACCGACGAAGCGATCACCTGGCTGGCCACGACGAACCACACCCCGGATTCGGGTGCCCGCCCCCTCCGCCGAACAATCGCCAAAGAACTGGACCGCCGCCTTTCCCGGGCTTTGCTCACCGGCGACCTCCGCCCCGGCCACCACGTGTCCGTGACGATCCACAACAACGAACCGGCCCTCACCGTTTCCCAGGCCTCGATGTAGGCGGGCTTGTCGGCGGTCTCCGCCCGAGCGGCGCCGGCGGCTGGGACGTGGCGGAGCAAGGCCACCGCGAGGATGGCGACGACCGCGGAGATTCCGGCGCACACCGCCGCCGCCGTGCCGAAGCCGGACGTGAACGCTTCCCGGGCCGCGGAGACCAGCGACGCCCCTGCCTCACCGGGCAGCTTGGCCGCGTCGGCGATGGCACCGGACAACGTGTTGCCCGCCTCGGTACACGGCGAACAGCAGCGCGCTGCCGCCGACGGTGAGGACGCCGAGGAGCATGATGCTCAGCGCGCCGCTGAAGGCGCGGTTGCCGAACAGCGACACCTCCATCAGCGGGTTGCTGATCTTGCGCTGCCGCCGCACGAACAGCACGCCGAACACGACACCGGCGACGGCGGCGATCAGCGGCACGACGGCGAAGCCGTCCTTGGCGATCTCCTTCGGGGCGTAGATGATCGGCAGGATCGCCACCAGCGACAGCGCCACGCTGGCCAGGTCGAGCTTGCCGGCGGACGGGTCGCGGTGCTCGGGCAGCAGGACGGGCGCGGTCACCAGGAGCAGGATCATGACGGGCCCGCCCATCAGGAACACCGAGCCCCACCAGAACCACTGGAGCAGCGCGCCGCCGATGACCGGGCCGATGGCCGTGCCGCCCATGAAGCACGCCATCCAGATGCCGATCGCCGACGCCCGCTGCTTGGGGTCGGTGAACATCGTGGTGATGAGCGACAGCGTGGACGGCATGAGCGTCGCGCCCGCGATGCCGAGCAGCGCCCGGGTGGCGATCAGCATCTCGGCCGAGGTCGAGTAGGCCGCCAGCACCGAGGCCGCGGCGAAGGCCACGGCGCCGATCATCAGCAGCTTCCGCCGGCCGATGCGGTCGCCGAGGGTGCCCATGGTGACCAGGAACCCGGCGATCATGAAGCCGTAGATGTCCATGATCCACAGCTGCTGCGCGCCGTCCGGCGCCAAGTCGGCGCTCAGGTTGGGCAGCGCGAGGAACAGGACGCTGAAGTCGAGTGCCAGCAGGATGGTGGGCAGGGCCAGCACGGCCAGCCCCAGCCACTCCTTGCGCCCGGCCGGCGCGCCGGGCTCGGTCGTGGAGTCCATGATGAGTCCATTCCAGCCTGGTCAGAAGCGCCAGCGGGTGGGCGCGAACTTGTCGCTGGTCGGGAAGCCGAACACGGTGACCGGGTCGACCTCGTAGACGGCGAACGGCCCGTCGCCCGCGGTCGGCGCCGCGTAGGGGGCGGTGAACGCGGCGTCGACGATGGTCACCGGCCAGCCGTACTTCTCCCTGTACGCGGCGGCGACCTGTTCCAGCCGCGCCAGGTCGGTGACCCGCGCGGCCGTGCCCTCGACCACCAGGTCCAGGTCGTCGGTGGACGCCGAGATGGCGAAGTGGCCGGTGGCGTCGATGTTGCGGCTCTTGCGGGCGGTCGGGTCCGACGAGAGGTACAGCGCACCGTCCACCCAGACCGCGAGCACGGGCCGCAGGTGCGGTCGCCCGTTCGGGTGGCTCGTGGCGGTCCAGTAGGACTGCGCCCCGGCCAGCCGCTCGCGCGCCTGCGCCCACGGCGCCGGCCTGCCCCCGTCGGCGCCCAGCACCTCCGCGGAAGCGGGCTCCTTGGCGTTCACTGTCGTTGCTCCTCTCGGACTTTCTTCTCGGATGGGGAAGGATTCAGGCGGGGTAGGGAGACGTCGAGCGCGCCTGGCGCAGCGCCGCGGCCCACCAGACGAGCCGGTCGGCGGTCGTGCGCACCCACCATCCGACACGGCCCCTACGGTCGACTTACCGTCCGCTTTCGGGTTCACGGCAACGACTCGGCTGCGTCCTCCCGGCCAGGGCGACCTGCCCCGCTCCCCGCGCCGCTGGAGGTGCTTGTCACCGCCGACATGGACTCCTATTCGGACGTGCCGCTGCCCGCGTTCACGCTCCCACGCGGCACCGAACCGCTGTACTCGGGCTCAGGCCGGTCGCCGGCCCCGCTCCGGACTTCCCCGAGCGGGTCAGGATTTCGTCGATGGCCCGGGCGGTCAGGGTGGCGCCGCGGGTCAGGGCCGCGTCGAGCGCGGCGGCGTCGAGGGTTTGCACGACCCGGGCGGACACCCGGTCGTAGTCGCCGCGTTCGGCGGGCGGGAGCGGGGCGCCGACCGAGGCGCGGGCCGCGGTCGCCGCGCCGAGCAGGAGCGCGCCGGCCTCGGCCCGCCCGTCGAGGGTCAGGGCGCCGGCCAGGCCCTCCAGCGCCAGCGCGACCGCGCGGGGGTCGCCGGACTTCCGCGCGATCGCCAGGCCGGTCTTGTGGTGGTCCGCGGCCCCGGCCGGGTCGCCGCGCAGTTCGGCGACGAAGCCCAACTCGGCGACCACCAGCGCGTGCCCGACGCCCTCGGCGAAGTCCGAGCCCCGGCTCCACTCCAGCAGGCGGCGCAGGCACGCCTCGGCGGCGTCGAGGTCGCCCTCGCGGCGCGCGCCCAGCGCCAGGCCCAGTTCCGCGCTGACCTCGGCGGTCTTCGCGTTCTGCTCGGCCGCCATGCGCAGCGCCCGGCCGTGCGACTCCCGCGCGGTCGCGAAGTCCCCGGTCAGCAGCGCCACCCGGCCCAGGCCGTTGAGCCGGTCCACGACCTCCGGCCACAGCCCGAGCTGCTCGGCGGCGCGCAGACCCTCCTGGTGCAGCCGCGCCGCCAGCGCGTAGTCGCCGCGGATCTCGGCGAGCGCGGCCAGCGCCGCGGACGCCCTCGACTGCCCCCACCGGTCCCCGACCTCGGCGAACAGCGCCGCGCCGCGGCTGCCGTCGCGGCCCAGCGCGGCCAGGTCGCCCCGGGCCAGCGCCTGGGTCGCGCGCGTGCTCAACGCCGCTGCCGTCCCCCAGCGGTCGCCCGCCGCCTCGAACTCCGCGAGCGCACGGTTGACCAGGTCGCCTTCGGCGGCGACGTCCCCGGTGCGCGACACCGCGTGGTCGAGGAACCAGAACGCCCGCGCCCGGCCCTCGGAGAAGTGCTCGAACAGCTCCACCACCCGCGCGATCCGGGCCGTCCGGTCGGTGCTGTCGCCTTGGAGGACCGCGATCCCGGCCCGCCACGCCAGGGCCGCCGCCACGAGCGGACCGTCCCCGCCGAGGCCCACGGCCGCGTCGAGGGACCGGCGCGCCTCGGCGAACCGGCCGCGCAGGCACCAGTACCAGGCCAGCGCGTTCACCAGCCGCAACGCCGCGTCCCGGCTGCTGTCGTCCCGGCCGGCGTCGCGGACCGTCCCGTCGAAGGCGGCGCGCAGGTGCGCCGACTCCCGGTCCAGCCGCTCCAACCAGCGCCGCTGGTCGGCCGCCCGCAGGTGCGGCTCGGCCCGTTCGGCCAGCGCCAGGTAGTACTCGCGGTGCCGCAGCCGCACCGCCTCCGCCTCGCCCGGGTCACCCGGCTGGTCGAGGCAGTACGCGGCGACCGACTCCAGCAGCCGGTACCGGGGTTCGCCCGCCTCGACCGGCACCACCAGCGACCGGTCCACCAGCCGGGTCAGCAGGTCGAGCACGTCGGCCGGGGCCACGTCGCCGCCCGCGCACACCGCCTCCGCCGCCTCCAGCGTCGCGCTCTCCCCGTGCCGGGCGAGCCGGCGCAGGACCGCGCGCTCGGGGTCGGTGAGCAGGTCCCAGCTCCAGTCGATCATCGCGCGCAGCGTCCGCTGCCGGGGTGCCGCGCCCCGGTAGCCGGTGGCCAGCAGCCGGAACCGGTCGTCGAGCCGTTCCACCAGGCCGGACACGCCCAGCGCGCGCACCCGGTTGGCGGCCAGCTCCAGCGCGAGCGGGATGCCGTCGAGCCGCCGGCACAGCACGGCCACGTCCTCGGCGTTGTCGTCGTCGAGCCGGAACCCGGGCGAGACCGCCGCCGCCCGCGCCACGAACAGCTCGACGGCGCCCGCGCGGTCCAGCGGCGCCACGTCGCGGCGGACCTCGCCGGCCAGGCCGAGCGGTTCCTGGCTGGTCGCCAGCACCCGCAGTCGGGGCGCGGCGCGCAGCAGCCGGTCCACCAGTTCGGCGGCGGGCGCCACGACGTGCTCGCAGTTGTCCAGCACGAGCAGCGCTTCCCGGGTCCGCAGGGCGTCGGCCAGCCGGGCGACCGGGTCCAGCGGCTGGCCGACCGCCGCGTCGTCGCGCAGCCCCAGCGCCGTGGTCACCGCCTCCACCAGCGGTTCTGGCGTGGCTGCGGTCAGCGGGGCCAGCTCGACCAGCCACACGCCGTCCGGGAACGACCCGGTGAGCTGGGAGGCCGTCTCCACCGCGAGGCGGGTCTTGCCGACACCGCCGGGTCCGGTGAGCGTGACCAGCCGCGCCGCGCCGAGCGCCGACCGCACGCCGGCCAGGTCGTCGTCCCGGCCCACGAGGTCGCTGAGCTGGGCGGGCAGGTTGCCGCGCGGCGCGGGAGCGGTCGCGTCCAGGGCGGGATCGCGGGTGAGGACCGCCTGGTGCAGGGCCTTGAGCCCGGCGCTGGGGTCCAGGCCCAGTTCGTCGGCCAGCCGTTCGCGCAGCTCCCGATAGCTGTCCAGCGCCGCGCTCTGCCGGCCCGCCGCGTACAGGGCGCGCACGTGCGCCGCGCGCAGGCGTTCGCGCAGCGGGTAGCGGGCGACGAGGTCCTCCAGCTCGGCGACCAGTCCGGTGTGCTCGCCCAGCCCCAGCCGTGCCTCGGCGCGCAGCTCCAGCGCCGTCAGCCGGTCCTCCTCCAACCGGGCGGTGACCGGCCGGGCGAACGGCTCGTCGGCGAAGTCCGCCAGCGCCGGGCCGCGCCACAGCTCCAGCGCCCGCGCGAGCAGGTCCGCCCGGGTCGCCGGGTCGGCGGTGGCGGCCCGCCCGGTCAGGGCGTGGAACCGGCCGACGTCGGTGCGCTCCGCCGGCACGTCGAGCAGGTAGCCCGGCGGCTGGGACACGACCAGGGCGCGGGCGCCGGGTTCGGCGTCGTCGAGCGCCCTGCGCAGTTGGGAGACCTTGACCTGCAACGCCGAGTGCGGGTTGTTGGGCAGCGCCTCGCCCCACAGGTCGTCGATGAGGCGCGCGGCCGGGACGAGGCCGCCGCGGTGCGCGACGAGGTCGGCCAACAGGGCGCGCACCTTCACGCCGGGCACCGCGACCGGGACGCCCGCATCCGTCCAGACGGCCAGTGGACCGAGCACGTCGAAGCGCACACGAGCACGATAACGCCTCGCACATCGGAGGATGCGGAGCGTTCCGACTGGACAGCGACACGGCGGCGGTCCCCTGCGCCGGGGACCGCCGCCGTGTCGTGCGAAGACCCGCTACCGGAGCTTGTACGCGCGAATCAGGGTGTGCTCGAACGTGTTGCCCTTGCTGTCCGCCCCTGCACCCGCAGCGAGGCGTACGCGCCCGCCGCCGCGGCGTTGCGGACCATCGCGGTGCGGCCGAGCACGGGAGCCTCGGACCACGTGCGACCGTCGTCGAAGGACGCTTCGACGCGCAGGCGCTGCAACCGCCCGTTGTCCCCGCCCTCCTGCCGGCTGATCACCAGCGGCACCGGGAGCAACCGGCCCGCGACGACCGCGCCGTCGGCGTCCAGGTCCGGGGTGAAGCGGACGACGGTCAGCGGCAGGGCGCGCGGCGTGTCCCCGGGCGCGGTGTCGGAGCGGAACGTCCATGCCGCGTGGACCCGGGTGGTGAACTCGCTGACCTCCCTCGGCCGGGAACTCTCCGCCTCCAGCCGGTAGTCCGCCGCCCCCGGCGGCACGGGGAACACCCCGATGCCGGGCAGCGGCGTCTCGCCCACCTGCTCGCCGTTGCGGTACAGCGTGGTCCGGGACGTGCCGGTCAGCGAGTCGCCGCGGTTGCCCGCGCCGTCGCCGAACAGCCACAGGTCGGCCACCACGAGGTCGCCCGTGCGGAACAGGTAGGGCGACGACGAGTGCGGCGGGGTCGGGCCGATGACCGGGAAGCCGAACGACTCCGCGTACCGCCGACCCGGCCGGTAGGTGCGGGCCGGGCCGATCAGCACCGTGTCCGGCGCCTCCGGCGTGCCCTGGAGCAACTGCCAGCGCCACCTCAGGCCCGCCGCCAGGACGTGGTCGACCGCGCCGCCCGAGGCCTCGACCGCGCCGCCGAGCCCGTAGACGCCGTCGGCGGTCGTGGCGTTGCCGGAGTGCCGGCCGATCCGGCCGGGTGCGCGCGGGCCGAACGCGGTGCCGACCTCGGTCAACTCCCTCTTGGAAGGAGCGCGCACGAACCCGGTCGGCGCCCGGCCGCGCTCCTCCCACGCGAGCCGGTAGGACACCGGTTTCCCGTCGACCGGTGCGCCGGCGAACTCCGTGCCGATCAGCACGCCGTACTGGTCCGCGGGCAGCCCCGGGCCGCTGTTGCCCAGGGCCATGTCCGCGGAAAACCCTTGCGTGTACGCGAGACCCATCAGGGACATCGTGTCCTGGTAGCGCCGGCCGAACACGATGTAGCCCAGTCCCTGCTTGGCGGCCTTCTCGGGCGGTGCGATCTTCACCGGTGCCGCCGTGCGCGCGTCGAAGACCACCTCGGTGTCACCGGAGACCGTGATGTCCGGTCGCAGCAGCACCGTCGTGCCGGGCTTGTCGTAGCGGTGCTCGGACACGGCGGTGTAGACGCCCTTGGGCACCCGGACCGTGACGTCGCCGTCCGCGTCGGTGATCAACGTGAACCGGTTGTCGCTGACGCCGAGGAGCAGTGCGGCGTAGTCCGGCTCGGGGTTGCCCGACCGGTCGAGCTGGGTGATCCGGACGTTGTAGCTCTCCACCTCGCGGGTGATGCCCACGGGCGTGCTCAGCACCACGTCCGCGCCGCTGCGGGCCACGACCAGACCGGAGTACGGGCCGTCCGCGGCACCGGACTTGGCGTCGCCGGTCACCACCACCGCCGCTTCGCCGCCCGCCGGCACGGTGACCGTGGCCGGGGTGACGGTGAACAGGCCCGCCGGGGCGGGTGTGCCGTCGGGGTTGCGCACCTCGGTGGTCAGGTCGAGGGTCACCGGCGCGGAACCCGCGTTGCGGTAGGTCAGCGCCTTGCTCAGCGGCACGTCGTCGTCGTGCGGCCACTCCTGCACGCCCAGGGAGGCGCTCGGGGGCGACGTGGTGAGCGTCGTGGTCATGGCCTTCGCCGCGTCGACGCGGCCGGAGCCCTGGTCGAACACCGTCAGGTCCGGGTTGGGTTTCGCCGCGGCCATCAGCGCGGCCTTGAGCCGATCGCCGGACCAGTCGGGGTGCTGCTGGGCGAGCAGCGCGGCGGCGCCCACGACGTGCGGTGTCGCCATCGACGTGCCGGACATGGCGTGGTGGTCGGCGGGACCGGCGCCCGGCACGCCCCGGGACTTGGCGGCCACGATGTCGACGCCCGGCGCGGTGATGTCGGGCTTGATCCCGCCGTCGCCGACGCGCGGGCCGCGGCTGGAGAAGAACGCGATCTCGTCGTCCCGGTCGACCGCGCCCACGGTCAACGCGGCCTCCGCGCTGCCCGGCGAACCCACGGTCTCCGCGCTACCGCTGTTGCCGGCGGCGACGACGAACAGCGTGCCGTGCGCCGCGGACAGGGTGTTGACCGCTTCCTCCAGCAGGTCCACCTCCGGCCCGTCGGTGCCGCCGAGGCTGACGTTCACCACGTCCGCGCCCTGCTCGGCGGTCCAGCGCAGGCCTTCGAGGATCGCGGACTCCGTGCAGCCGGCCTGTCCGCACACCTTCGCGTCGAGCAGTTGCGCGCCCGGCGCGACGCCGCGGTACTGGGTGCCGTTGCTCGCGATGGTCGCCGCGACGTGCGTGCCGTGGCCGATGGTGTCCGTGGCGTCGGGGTCGCTGGTGAAGTTCCGCTCGGCGACCTCCCGGCCGACCAGGTCGGGGTGCCCGCCGTCGACACCGGTGTCCACGACGCCGACCCTCACGCCCACGCCGGTGTACCCGGCCGCCCACGCGGCGGGCGCGCCGATCTGCGCGACGCTGCGGTCCAGCACCGGCCGGCGCACGCCGTCCAGCCAGACCTTCGCCACGCCGGGGGCGGTCAGCAACGCCTGCCAGTCGGCACCGGACGCCTTGACCGCGGTCGTGGCCACACCCCGCACGGTCGGCAACTCCCGGTCGACCCGCAGCGTGCCCAGTGCCGCCGCCCGGTCGCCGGAGCGCGTGACGATCAGCGGCACGCGGTCCCGGCGCGCGTCGTCGTAGCCCGCCTCGACCAGTCCCGTGACGTCGAACAGCCGAGCGTCGAACCGGCCTTCGGCGAGCGGCCGTGCGGCGTCACGCGGGAGGACGTGCAGGTGCCCCTTCCGCTGGAAGACCAGGTGCCCGACGCCCTCCCGCCCGGCGCCCGGGGTGATCGACGCGACCCGATCCCCGTCCAGCACGACCCGATCCCCGCTGACCAGCGTGACGACCCGCCTCGCGCTCGCGGTGTCGTGCGCACCGCCCGCGGGCGCCGCCATCGCCGGCAGCGCCACGGTGGCCGCTACAACCCCCAGCACGAGCACCGCGGCAGGCCACGCCGTGCGCCTTCGTGATCCAGAACCCGACACGAGGTCCTCCCCTTCCCTCCGGCGCGCTCCGCTGCGCCGACCGGCTCGCCAGGCTAGGGATTCCGCGTTGTTCACGGTCAGGACCGCGGTGCTGAACAACGTTCTCCGGACAACGCGAAAGGCCGGTTCAGCGCGCGCTCAGCGTCGGCTCAACGCGTCCCTCGATGCTGTGGCGGCCCGTGATGTCGACAGAGGGGACGGGCCGATGGCGGTGCACTGGAGGCGTTGGCTCGCCGTGGGGAGCGCGGTGGGTGTGGCGGGCGCGCTCGTCGTGGGCGGTGTGTCGGTCGCGCAGTCCCCGGCCGGCACGAACGTGTCGACGTGCAACAACCCGGTGCTGAACAAGTCGCTGGCCGAGTGGGGCTCGTTGCGCGGCGCGGCGCCGGTGCGTGAGGCGGTCACCGACCACCAGTCGGCGAGGTTCGCCTACGCGCAGAAGAACAACTCCGTGGTGAACCCGTCGCTCTACCTGCCGCAGCAGCCCGTCAAGGCCGGCGAGCGGTGGACCTTCGGCTACGACCTCGGGGCCACGCAGGCCGGCCGCGCGCGCGTCGAGGTCGACTGGTACTCCACGCCCGAGGGCGACAACTCGGGGTACCTGGGCCACGTCGACGGCGCCTGGGTGTCGTTCGGCACGACCGGGTGGACGCGGGTCGCGGCGCAGTTCACCGCCCCGGCGGGCGCGGTCCGCGCGAACGTGCTCAGCGACCACGAGTACTCCGCGACCGGCGCGACTTTCCGCGCCACCGCGTGCGACTACCGCGCCGGCGCGCACACGCCCACCGACCCCACGACAACTACGACCACCGACCCGACGACGACCACCACCACGAGTCCGACGACCACCACGACCACCGCGCCGCCCGGTGACCAGTCGCAGGCCGCCGTCCGGTACGGCTGGGGTGCGCCGCTGCCGATCTCGGACGAGTTCGACTACACCGGCCCGGTCGACCCGGCCAAGTGGTCGGTGCCCAGCGGCACGGTCGGCGGCACGGCCGGCTGCTGGGAGGGCCACGCGGGCAACGGCCGGCGGTGCGCGAAGAACTCCGCGGTGGCCGGCGGGATCATGACGATGACCGGTGAGGCCAACGGCGACACCGGCTGGCTGCGGCAGAAGCTGGACCGCCAGTACGGCAAGTGGGAGATCCGGTCCCGCTCGCGCAACACCGGCGCGTCCGGCGGCCTGTACCACCCGCTGCACCTGATCTGGCCGACGTCGGGCCGGCGGCTCGTCGACGGCGAGTACGACTGGGTCGAGTACGCCAACCCCGACGCGCAGTGCCTGTCGGCGTTCCTGCACTACCCGAAGAGCCCCAGCGACGACAAGGTCTACCGCGAGACGTGCCCCGTGGACATGACGCAGTGGCACAACTTCGCCTTCGAGTGGTCCCCGACCGCGCTGGTCGGCTACGTCGACGGCACCGAGTGGTTCCGCCTGTCCGGCGGCGCGGGTCCGGGCGGTCGCGCGGACCTCCAGGCCATGCCGTCGGGTCACCTCAACATCCAGCTCGACAACTTCACCGGCGCCGGCGGCCTGCGCCCGGCGGTGTTCGAAGTCGATTGGGTCCGCACCTACGCCTAGGTCCTTCGCGATGACCTGTGCGCAGGCGTCGCCATAGCGGGAGGTCGCTGCCGTGCACCCTCGTCGGTCTTTCCCCCTCATCAGACTGTGGCCGAGACCGGCGCGCTCCGGCGACCGGGCACCGGGCGATCCGGGTTCGGGCGCCAAGGGCCTGTCGGCGCTCCTGATCGTGGCGCTGCTCGCGAGCCTCACGCAGGTCGTGGCGGCCGTTCCCGCCGTCGCCGAGACCCCGCCGGCGCCCCCGGTGGAGGCGTGTCCGCCGGACCGCCCGGACCCGGTGTCGGCGGTGGTGGCGGCGCGGTTGTGCGGCGGCCGGGTCGGTGTGCGGTCGCAGACGTCGGAGTCGGCGTTGGTGTTCGCCAACCCGGACGGCACTTTCACCCGTGAGCAGCAGACTCGGCCGGTCCGGGTGCGGCGTGGCGAGGACTGGGTGCCGGTGGACACCCGCCTGGCGTTCGAGGACGGCGCGGTCACCCCGCTCGCGGTGCCGCTCGCCATGCGGTTGTCCGCCGGCGGTGACGGGCCGCTGATCACCATGACCGACAACGGTCGCGAACTCGCGGTCGGCTCACCGGTGGGCACGTTGCCGCGCCCGGCGCTGGACGGCGACACCGCTGTCTACCCGAACGTGCTGTCCGGTGTGGACCTCCGGATCACCGTCGACGCCAACGGGTTCTCCGAGGTGCTGGTCGTGCGTGACCGGCAGGCCGCGGCGAACCCGGCGTTGCGGGGCCTGCGGTTCCCCACGAGCACCAAGGGATTGGTGCTGCGCCCGGGCCGCGACGGCGTCACCGAGGCGGTCGACGAGAAGCAGCCCGACCCGGCGACCGCGCACGGCGCGAACCAGCCGGTGTTCACCTCCTCGGCGCCCCGCATGTGGGACGCCACGGGCGCGCCGGGTGTGAAGACCACATCGAGACCGGGGGCGGTGCGCGAGATGCGGGCCGAGCTGAAGGGCTCGGACCTCGTCGTGACACCGGACCTGGACGCGTTGCTGGCCGACCCGGCCACGAAGTTCCCGGTGTTCATCGACCCCGGCTACACCTCCACCCGGCACTCGTGGAGCTTCGTCGACTCGGCGACCCCGGGCACGTCGTACTACAACGTCGCCCAGGACGCCGAGATCGGCAGCGCGAACAACGGTGCCAACCGGCGCCGGTCGTTCTTCAACATGCGGCTGGACGGGTTGTCCGGGCAGAACGTCGTCTCGGCCACCTGGAACCTCCAGCAGACCTGGTCGGGCAGTTGCGACCCGCGGCCGTTCGAGGTGTACCGCACGAACTGGATGACCTCGTCGTGGACGTGGGCCTACCAGGAGACGCCGTCGAACGTGGTGTGGACCAACACCTACGGCGGCTTCAAGCCGCTGGTCGCCACGGTGGACTCGGCGAAGGGGCACTCGGCGGCCTGCCCGGCGGGGCCGGTCCCGGTGGACGTGACGAGCGCGGTCCGCTTCGCCGTCGGCGAGGGCTGGACGTCCGTGTCGTTCGGCGTCCGCACCCCGGCGGCGCACGAGAACGACGCCACCTACCACAAGAAGTTCGACAACAACCCGACCATGAGCGTCACCTACGGCGCCGTGCCCGCGGTCTCGGCGCCCTCGACGGTGCCGGCCACGTCGTGCCTGACCGGGACGGGACGACCGGCGATCGCGTCGCTCACCCCGACGCTGCGCGCGACGGTGACCAGTTCCAGCGGCGGTGACGTGCGCGCCCGGTTCGCCTGGCAGCGCGTGGACGGCACGGCGGTCGGGGAGGTGACCACCGAGCCCGGCGCCTCGGGCTCGGTGCTCGCCACGGCGGTCCCGGCGGGGCAACTCACCGAAGGCACCGCCTACGCGTGGCGCGTCCGCGGTGTCAACGCGGTGGGAGAGGGCGCGTGGGGCCCGTGGTGCGAGTTCGTGGCCGACGGCGGCGCGCCGGGCGTGCCGTTCGTGTCCTCGTCGCAGTACCCGGCGGACGGGAACTGGCACGGCGGCAGCGGGCAGGCCGGGACGTTCACGTTCACCCCGGCGGCGGGCACCGGCGACCTGGCCGGGTTCGTCTACTCGCTGGACACCGACACCACGTCGACCACGCTGGCCGCGACCGGGACCGCCACCGTCACCCTCACGCCGTCGCAGGAAGGCGCCCGCACGCTCACCGTGCGGGCCAAGGACCGCGCCGGGCACCTGTCCGCCCCGAACACCTACCGCTTCAACGTCGGCCGGGCCGGCCTCGCGCAGCCGCAGCCCGGGACCACCGCGGTCAAGCGGATGAAGATCGCGGTCACGAGCCGGCCCGGCTACACGCGGGCCACCTTCCAGTACCGGCGCGGCCCCGGCGCCCCGGAAGCCGACATCCCCCTGGTCAACCTGCGCACCGCCGCGGACGCCCCGATCGCGGCGACCCGCGTGGCGCTGGCCGACCTCGGCGGGCACGCCGTCTGGACCGCGGTGGACACCCTCGGCGCGGTCGGCGGCGTGGTCGAGGTCCGCGCGAAGCTGTTCACCGCCAACGACACCGACCCCGCCTACGACACCGCCTGGGTGCGCGTCACCGTCGACCCCGACGGCGACGCCGCGGCGGACACCGGGATCGGACCCGGCTCGGTCAACCTGCTCACCGGCGACCACACCCTCGACGCGACCGACGCCGACGACCTCGGCCTCACCGTCTCCCGCACCGCCTCGTCGAGGCAGCCGCGCGACGGATGGCTGCCGCAGGGCGAACGGCTCAGCCCCAACCAGCGGCACGTCACCACGGACACGACCGGGTTCGGGCCGAGCGACACGACCGCCGCCCGCTCCACCTCCCGCGGCCACGACCACAGCACCGACTCGCTCGTGATCACCCCGGTCTCGTCGTCGACCAACGCCTACGCCAAGCAGGGCGACACCTTCGTCGACGTGGGCGGCGACTTCGGCGGTCTGCGACTGGGCATGCAGCCCGGCAAGTCCTACCGGTTCACCGGCTGGATCTACGTGCCCGCCGCGAGCGGCCTGACGCTGCCCGCGCCCTACGGGCAGCAGCGCGGTCTGCGGCTGGTGCCGTTCACCAAGACACCCTCGGCCGGCTACCAGGCCACGCCGAGCGGCCCCGCCACCTACACCGACGGCTGGCAGCAGCTCAGCGTGGACTTCACCGTCCCGCCGGACGCCACCGAGGCGTTCCTGCGCCTGTACAACGGTTTCGCGCCCGGCTCCGGCAAGAAGGTCTACTTCGACCACCTGTCGTTCACCGAGATCGTCGCGCCGTTCGGCCCGCAGTGGCGCGGCGGCGCGGCCGGCGGTGAGGGGGCGGGGGAGTACACCACCCTGGAGTTCCCGGAGGCCAACCTCGTCAAGGTCAACTCGCTCGACGGCACCTGGACGACGTTCTCCCGGCACGCCGACGGCACCTTCACCCCCGAACCCGGTGCCCAGGCCCTGACGTTGACCAAGGTCGACGACGGCACCTACCGGCTCAGCGAGGCCGACGACGGCACCGCCGAGTTCACCAGGCAGGGCGACGTCTGGACGGCGACCGCGCACTGGACCGCCGACGCCGACTCGACCACCCGCACCACCTACCAGACGGGCAACGGCCGCGCGCTGCCCAAGCGGGTCGTCAACCCCGTGCAGCCCGGTGTCGGCGACTGCGCGGCCGCCACCCCGGCCCGGGGGTGCGAGGTCCTGGAGTACGACTACGCGACGACCACCACCGCCACCGCGACCGGGCTCGGCGACGTGGTCGACCGGGTCCGCGCGGTCAAGCTGTGGACGTGGGACGGCACGGCGATGACCGCCGTCGACGTCGCCCGCTACCGCTACGACGGCGCCGGGCGGCTGCGCGAGACGTGGGACCCGCGCATCACCCCGCTGCTCAAGACGACCTACGACTACGACACCGAGGGCCGGGTGACCACGCTGTCCCCGCCGGGGCGGCAGCCGTTCCACTTCGACCACGGCACGGCGCCCGGCGACCCCAACGCGGGCAGGCTGCTGCGCGTCCGCCGGCCCGCGCTCGTGCCCGGCACCCGCGACCAGGTCGACGGCGAGACCGCCACCACCGTCGTCTACGGGGTCCCGCTGACCCGCGCCGCCGGTGGCCCGCACGACATGGACTTCGCGTCGGTCTCCCGGTGGGCGCAGACCGACCTGCCCGCAGACGCCACCGCGGTCTTCGGCAGCCAGGACCCGCCCCCGGCCACGCCGGGAGCCGACGGCTACCGGTACGCCACGGTGCACTACCTCAACGCATCCGGGCAGGAGGTCAACGTCGCCACCCCCGGCGGGCACATCGACACCACCGAGCACGACCGGTTCGGCAACACCGTGCGCACCCTGGAGTCGACCAACCGCCTGCTGGCCCTGGGCGAGCTGCCCGACGCCGCCCTCCTCGCCGGCGAGCTGAACCTGCCCGCCGACACCGGCGAGCGGGCCCGGCTGCTGTCGAGCACCAACCGCTACAGCGCCGACGGGCTCGACCTGGTCGAAACCCTCGGCCCGGTCACCGCGATGGCGCTGGCGAAGGACCTGGTCGACCCCACCGGCACCCGGCCGACGCTGCCCGCCGGCACCCAGGTCGTCGCCCGCGCGCACACCGTCAACACCTACGACGAGGGCAAACCCGACGGCGCGAACTACCACCTGCTGACCACCAGCCAACAGGGCGCCCAGATCACCGCCGGCTACCCCGACGCGGACGTCACGATCGACCGCACCGGCTACGGCGCGGAGAAGGGCGGCACGTCGGGGTGGCGGCTGAAGAAGTCCACGTCGTTCCTCGACGACACCGGACCGGGCGGGCTCAACCTGGCCACCCACACCGTCTACGACGACGCCGGCCGCACGACCGCCGACTGGGGCATCGACACGAACGGCGCCGATGCCCGCACCAAGGTCAACGTCCACTACACCGCCGGGCCCAACCCGGCCGACGCGGCGTGCGGCAACCGGCCGGAGTGGGCCGGGAAGCTGTGCGTGCGCCGCGCCGCCGGGGCCGTCACCGGTCACGACCCCGCGCGGATGGCCACGGACCTGCCCGTCCACCGGGTCGAGTCCTACCACCGCTTCGGCGGCGAAGCCGTCGTCACCGAGACCGCCATGGGCCGCACCAGCCGCACCACCACCACGTACGACGCCGCGGGCCGCACCCTCACCGTGACGACCACCGCCGACGACGGCACGCAACCGGTGCCCGCGGTGACCACCGAGTACGACCCGACCACCGGCGCCGAACTGCGCACCCGCACCCCCGACGCCGTCATCACCGAAGAACAGGACACCCTCGGCCGACCGCTGACCTACACCGACGCCGACGGCGCCACCACCCGCACCGAGCACGACCGGCACGACCGGCTGACCAAGGTCACCGACCCGTCCGGGTTCCGCACCTACGCCTACGACCGCACCGTGGAGCCACGCGACCTGGTCACGTCCCTGACCGACTCCACCATCGGCACCTTCACCGCCCGCTACAGCCCCGACGGGCAGTTGGTCGAGCAGACCTACCCCGGCGGCTTGGTGCGCCGCGACCGGCTCGACGCGTCGTTCTCCCCGGTGCAGCGCACCTACAGCCAGGACAACACCGTCGTCTACGCCGAGTCGGTGGTGGAGAACTCGCGGTCGCAGTGGATGTCCCACACCCACACCGGCGGCTGGAAGACCTACGCCTACGACGGCATCAGCCGACTGCTGCGCGCCGAACAACGCGACCCCAGCGGCGCCTGCACCACCCGCACCTACACCTACGACAACCGCACCAACCGCACGGCGAAGCACGTCTTCCACCCCGGCCCCGACGGCGCCTGCAACACCGACGGCCCGGACACCACCACCACCACCCACACCGTCGACACCGCCGACCGCCTCACCGACCAGGGCGTCACCCACGACGCCTTCGGCCGCACCCTGACCACCGCCGACGGCTTGTCGCTGACGTACCACGCCAACGACATGGTCGCGAGCCAAACCCAAGCCACCAACCGCAAGCGCTGGACCCTCGACCCCGCGAACCGCCTGCGCGCCACGCACACCGACGCCGGCGGCGAGGGCGCGTGGACCACCACCGGCACCAGCACCAACCACTACGGCGACGACTCCGACGAACCGTCGTGGATCGCCGAACCCGGCGCCGTCACCACCCGCATGGTCTCCGGCCCGGACGGCGACCTGGCCGCCGTGGTCAGCGGCGGTGAGGTCAAGCTCCAGCTCGCCGGCCTGTTCGGCTCGGTCGTGGCCACGACCGACCTGGCGGTGACCGAGCCCGAGCTGTTCGACTACGACGAGTACGGCCTGCCCGCGGCAGACCAGCCGACCAACCGCTACGGGTGGCTGGGCGCGAAACAGCGGTCCGGCGACACGCTCGGCGGGACGATCCTGATGGGTGCCCGGGTCTACAGCCCGGACCTGGGGCGCTTCCTCACCGCCGACCCGGTCGAAGGCGGCTCCGCCAACGACTACGACTACGTCTACGGCGACCCGGTCAACAAGCTCGATTTGGACGGCGAAGCGCTCTGGATCCCGCTGATCGTGGCCTGCGTCCGGTTCTGCGGGCACATCGCCCGAGGGGCCGCCGCGCTGGCCCGGGCGGCGTCCCGCGCGGCGCCGAGGTTCGCGCGCAAAGCCCCGCGCCGCTCCGGTTGCGGGCGCGGGAACTCGTTCGCCCCGTGGACACCGGTCCTGCTGGCCGACGGCACGGCTCGTCCGATCGGTGAACTCGCCGTCGGCGACCTGGTCGCCGCGACGGACCCCGTCACCGGCGAGACCACCGCCCAGCCCGTCCTCGACGTCATCGTGGGGTACGGCGACAAGCACCTGGTCGACATCGACCTCGACGCCGCGGACCCGGACGTCCTCACCGCCACCGCCGGCCACCCCGTCTGGGTGCACGGCGAGGGCTGGGTCCTCGCGGAAGACCTGCGCGTCGGTCACCGGCTGCACGGCCGGGGTGCGGTCACCGGGGTGGTCGACCGCGGGATCACCGCGCACGCGCTGGTCTACAACCTCAACGTCGCGGTCGTCCACACCTACGTCGTCCTCGTGGACGGCGTCGAGGTCCTGGTCCACAACTGCAACTTGCCGAAGATGTTCCGGAACGCGCCCAGGAAGCAGGGCGTCTACGTGATCAAGTACGGCAAGAAGGAGGCCTACGTCGGCCGGTCCCGCAACATCCACCGGCGCATGCACCAGCACAACAGGAGCAAGTACGGGAGGCTCAAGGGCGCGACCAGCGTCCGGTACTACAAGGGCGGCAACCGGAGCCACCTGCGGATGCGGAAACTCGAACAGGGGATCCAGAACAGGTACCGCGCCGCCGGGGTCAGGGTCCGTGGTATCAACGGCTTCAGGCGGTACGCGCGGCGCTTCTGACGGGATGGTGCCATGAAAGTGCGGAAGTCCCGACTCGGTCTGCGGGAGTTGAGCGTGTCCAACCGCCCGTGGACCGAGGAGGCGGCCCGCCGCTACCGGGACGAGGGGTGCGCGGCCGTGTCGTACACCGCGTTGGACCGCGGGTTCACCGTGCCGGACGTCGGCTTCCTGCGGGAGCTGCCCGGCTTGCGGGAGGTGCGCCTGCTGGGTTCCTTCGAGGACGACACGGCCGTCGCCGGGATCGACACGCTCGAAGTGCTGTGGCTGCAAACCGGGTCTCAGCGCGCGCTGGACCTGCGGGGCCTGCCCCGGCTGCGGGACCTCCTCGTCTCGTGGGCGCGTCCGGTGGACGGGGTGGACGGGCTGGCTTTGCTGCGCGAACTGGAGGTCCACGACTTCCGGGGATCGTCGCTGCGCTGGTTGGGCGCGAAACCGGAACTGCGGTTCCTGCGGATCGACACCTCCCGCAGGCACCGGTTCGACGTCTCCGGGATCGAGGGCTGCACCGGGTTGGAGAGGCTGTGGGTGAACGGCGGGACCATCGAGGGCTCTCGTGCGTTCGCCGCGCTGGTGCGGTTGCGGGAACTGGCGCTGCACGGCGCGAAGGTGCCGGACCTCTCGTTCGTCTCCGCCCTGCCGGCCCTGGCCGAACTGGAGTTGGAGAGCGTCGGCGCGCTGGCGAGCCTCCAGCCGCTGCGCGGGCACCCGGGCCTGCGTTCGGTGGCGATCACGGGATCGACCACGGTCGAGGACGGCGACCTCTCACCGCTGACCACCATGCCCCGGCTCGTCTCCGCGCCGATCGGGACGGCGAAAGCGCACTACCGCCCCACGGCGCGCGAGATCAACGAGCGGTTCCCGCCGATCGCCGGGCCGGTGCCCTGGGAGTGACGAGAGGGGGCGTCGAGGTCTGGTCCGGTCGCGACGCCGAGGACGGCCCGGCGAGTGGCGGAGTCGCGCAGTTCGGCCGCCAGCGCCGCCAAGGGGAATTCCGGGTCCACCGCCGCCCGACCGGCCACGACGGCCAGGGCCAACGGGAACCCGCCGCAGTACGCCAGCAGTTCCGCCACCGCCCCGGGCTCCGCCGCCACCCGCCCCTCGCCCAACCGGCCGACGAGCACCTGCCGCGACTCCTCCCCGGTCAGCACGCCGACGCGCAGCGGCTGGGCGCCGTGCCGGGTGACCAGGTCGGTGAGGCGGTCGCGGCTGGTGACCACGACCGCGCACAGTGGACTGCCCGGTAACAGCGGCACGACCTGGTCCGCGCCGAGGGCGTTGTCGGCGACGATGAGCATCCGCCGGTCCGCCACCAGGCTGCGGAACAGCCGCACCCGGGCGTCCACGTCGGCCGGGACCGACCACGGGGCGACGCCGAGGGCGTCGAGGAAGCCGCGCACCGCCACCGCGGGCGCCACCGGCGCACCGCCCGGGCCGGACCCGCGCAGGTCCACGAACAACTGCCCGTCGGGGAACCGGTTCGCGTGCCGGTGCGCCCAGTGCAGGGCCAGCCAGGTCTTGCCGATGCCGGCCGAGCCGCCGATGGTCGCGAGCGCCATCGTCGCGCCCGGACCGGCGTCGCCGTCCGGCCCGGGCAAGCCGTCCAGCGCGGCCAAGCCGTCCAGCCCGGGCAAGCCGTCCAGCGCGGCCAGTTCACGACCGCGGCCGGTGAAGCCCCTCGGGGGCGCGGGGAGCTGCCTCGGCACCACCGCGGCAGTCGTGCGGAGAGCCGTCGTCACGGCCGGCGCGTCCAGTTCCGGGTCGTTGCGCAGCACCCGTTGGTACAGTCGTTGCAACTCGGGTCCCGGGTCGGTGCCCGTTTCGGCGCTGCACGCCCGCCGTGCGTCGTGGAAGACCCGCAACGCCTCCGCCGGGCGGCCGTCCCGGTACAGCGCCACCATCAGCAACCCGTGCAACCGCTCCCGCCAGGGGTGCGCCGCGACCAGCAGGCGCAGCTCGGGGACCAGCGCCGCGTGCCGCCCGGTCCGCACCTCCCAGTCCAGGCTCTCCTCCAGCACCGACAGCCACTCCTCGACCAGGGCCTGCTTGACCACGGCCAGCTCCGGCGCGGTCACGTCCGCCAGCGGCTCACCCCGCCACAGCTCCAACGCCTGCCGCAGCCCCGCCGCCCGTCTCTCGCCGTGGCCCGCCGAACGCGCCCCCGCGGCCAACGCGCGGAACCGGTGGAGGTCGATCCGCGCCGGGGCCACCTCCAGGGCGTAGCCGGCGGCCCGGTGGACGAGGCGGACCTCCGGGTCGACCGCCAGCACCCGCCGCAGGTCCGACACGGCCCGCTGCACCACGTTGCGCGCCGTCCGGGGCGCCCCGTCACCCTCCCACAGCGCACCGGCGATCCGGGCGACCGGCACCACGCGACCGGCGTCCAACAGGAGCAGCGCCAGCACGCACCGCTGCTGGGCTTTCGCGATCCGCGTCTCCTCGGCCCCGTGCCGCACCACGACCGGCCCCAACACCCCGAACTCCACGCGAACCCCCGGTCACCGTCGTAGCAGGAAGGAGTGCGCTTTTCCTATCGGACCTCGGGGGGACTGGTCCCCTCGCTGATCGGCCAAGCTCCACCGCATGTCGCGTCTCAGACCAAGGAAGGGATTGGCGATGACACGGATTCGTCGTGTCCTCCTGGTGGTGTTGCTCGCGGTGGCCGGGTACCAGCCGATCACCGCGTCGGCGGCCACCGCGTTGCCGGTCGCCGGCGTCTCGGCCAGCGCGCACGACGGCAACGTCCCGGCCAACACGCTCGACGGCGACCCCGGCACCCGCTGGTCCGCCGAGGGGGACGGGGTGTGGATCCGGTACGACCTCGGTTCGGCGCAGGCCATCGGTTCGGTGTCGATCGCCTGGCACAAGGGGGACGTCCGGAAGTCGACGTTCGAAGTCCAGCTCTCCGACGACGGGTCGGCGTGGACCACCGTGATCGCACGGAGGACCAGCAGCGGCACCACCCTCGGGCCGGAGAACTACGACTTCCCCGACAGCACCAAGCGCTACCTGCGCATCCTGGGCTACGGCAACACCGACAACGACTGGACCAGCATCACCGAGACGGCCGTCAACGGGGCCGACAGCGGCGGTGCCTGCGCGTACCCGGCCGACGTGCTGGACCTGTCGAACTGGTACATCGGGCTGCCGATCGGCGCGGAGGAAAGCCCCACCAACGTCTACCAGCCGGCGTTGGACACCTACAAGATCGACCCGTGGTTCACCACGACCCCGGCGTGCGACGCGGTCCAGTTCCGCTCCGCCGTCAACGGGGTCACCACGAGCGGTTCCAGCTACCCGCGCTCGGAGTTGCGTGAGATGAACGGCTCCGCCAAGGCGAGCTGGTCGTCCACCTCGGGGACGCACACGATGGTGGTCGACCAGGCCATCACCGCGCTGCCCGCGGACAAGCCGCACGTCGTGGCAGGCCAGATCCACGACTCGTCCGACGACGTGTCGGTGTTCCGGCTCGAAGGCGGCAACCTCTACATCACCAACGGCGACACCAGCCGCCACAAGCTCGTGACGAGCAACTACGTGCTGGGCACCAGGTTCCAGGCCAAGTTCGTGGTGAGTGGTGGCCAGATCAAGGCCTACTACAACGGTGTGCTGCAGACGACGATCTCGAAGAGCTTCACCGGCGGCTACTTCAAGGCGGGCGCGTACACGCAGGCCAACTGCACCAACTCGTCGCCGTGCAGCGACAGCAACTACGGCGAGGTGAAGATCTACGGGCTGACCGTGACGCACGACAACGGCGACCCGGGCGAGCCGGGGGCCGACCGCACCGTCAACGTCGCCAACTCGACCCAGCTGCAGAGCGCGTTCACCGACGCCCGCGCGGGTGACCGCATCGTGCTCGCGAACGGCAACTACACGATCGGCAAGCTGACCGGCAAGCACGGCACCGCCGCCAAGCCCATCACCGTCGTCGCGGCGAACCGCGGGCAGGCGGTGGTCACCGGCGGGCAGCTGGAGGTCGCGAGTTCGTCGCACGTGGTGGTCGACGGTCTCAAGTGGACGAACAGCAACACGTTGAAGCTCACCGGTTCGAACAACGTGCGGCTCACCCGCAACCACTTCCGGCTGACCGAGCAGTCGTCGTTGAAGTGGGTGCTCATCCAGGGCGCGGACAGCCACCACAACCGGATCGACCACAACCTGTTCGAGGAGAAGCACCAGCAGGGCAACTTCATCACCATCGACGGGTCGGCGAGCCGGCAGTCCCAGTACGACCTGATCGACCACAACCACTTCCGCAACATCGGACCGCGCGCGGAGAACGAGATGGAGGCCATCCGCGTCGGCTGGAGCGGGATCTCCCAGTCCAGCGGGTTCACCACCATCGAGTCGAACCTGTTCGAGAACTGCGACGGCGACCCCGAGATCATCTCGGTGAAGAGCAACGACAACACCGTCCGCTACAACACCTTCCGCAGCTCGCAGGGCACGTTGTCCCACCGCCACGGCAACCGCGGCACCTTCCACGGCAACTTCTTCTTCGGCGAGGGGAAGGCGGGCACCGGCGGGATCCGGATCTACGGCCAGGACCACAAGGTCTACAACAACCACTTCGAGGGCCTGACCGGCAGCGGCTACGACGCCGCGTTGCAGATCGACGGCGGCGACGTGGACACCTCGGGCGCGTTGAACGCGCACTGGCGCGTCTACCGGGCGACCGTCGTGCACAACACGTTCGTGGACAACGTGTCCAACATCGAGATCGGCGCCAACTACACCCACGCGCCGGTCGACTCGACCATCGCCGACAACGTGGTCGTCGGCGGCCGGGGCAAGCTGTTCAACGAACGCAAGACACCGGTGAACATGACCTACGCCGGCAACATCGCGTGGCCGACCGGCACGGCGACGGTCGGCGTCACCAAACCCGCCGACGCCATCCGCACCGTCGATCCCTTGCTGGTCCGTGAGGGACCGGTGTACCGGATCGGCGAGGCCAGCCCGGCCATCGACACCGGCACCGGCCGCTTCACCTTCGTCACCGACGACATGGACGGCCAGCCCCGCGCCGGTGTCGCCGACGTCGGCGCAGACGAACGCTCCACCACCGCAACCGTCCGAGGCCCGCTCACCCCGGCCGACGTCGGCCCGAACGCCCCGTAGGAATCCGGTGCCGGCGGGCGCGCTTCACGCCCGCCGGCCCACCGGACCAGGGGTCACGCCAGCCGCTGCGCGCCGAACCGGTCACAGCCGCGCTGGAGGCCTGCGACCGCTCGACCGCGTCATGACCGTGGTCCTCGGCAAGCGTGGTGCTGCGCGGCGTCGGTGCTGGCTCCGCCGTCAAACGGCTCTCGCCCGTGGAGGTGGCTCGCCGTTGAACTCCTCGCGCCGGGCAGGCGTGGGCAGTCGGCGGCCGGGGCCCTCGGACAGGACCGGTTGGCGTTGCCAGGACGACAGGTCGTGCGGGGTGGTCGGGGTGCCGTGGCAGAGGACGTAGTGGCGGGGGGTCATGGCGGCCGGGTGGGCGGGTAGGCGGGACATGCAGCGGGCGTGGGCTTGCTCGGGGGTGGTCACCGCGTCGGTGGCGGCCACGTAGGCGACGAGCGGTCGGTCGTCGACCTCGGCGAAGATCCGGGCGGGAGCCAGGGTGTCGTCCAGGAGCCGTTGCACTTCCGGCAGGTGGACCCAGCAGGAGTCCAGGTGAAGCCAGTCGTCGCCGCGCTCGGTGCGCGGCAGGTCGATGATCCCGCTCATCTCGCCCGGTGACAGGTCGTCCTCCGCGGCGGCGACCAGGAGGCGTTCCACGGCCAGGAGGGTCTGCTCGACCTCGGGCCGGTCGATGCGCGACGTGTCGCCGGTCCAGGCGTCCATGGCCAGCACCGCGTCCAGGCGCCACAGGTCGAAGCGGAGCGGGGCCGGCGTCGCCTCCATGCGGCGCCAGGTGAACTCGGTCGACCGCACGGGGTCCGGGGTGGCGTCGGAGCGGATGTACGCGGCGGCGTTGTTGAAGATCGGCGGGAAGTAGTTGAAGGCCACGCCGCGTTCGTGCTCGACCCGTTCGGCGATCGCGTGCATCCGGTGCGCGTCGTACATGGCGCTCATGGACGCCCGCACCATCCCCGCCCGCACCCGCGCACCCAGCTCGTCGAACGTCGCCCCGCCGCCGTCGACCTCGACCAGGCTGGACGCGGCCAGCGTGCCGACGTGGTCGGCCAGCCGGCGGTCGAAGAAGCGGTTGTTCGACAGCGCGCAGAACAGGTGGCCCGGGTCGCCGGTGCGCTCGGCCAGCACGGACAGGATCGCGGCCAGGACGATGTTGGACCGGTCCAACGACGTGCGCCGCGCGATCCGCGCCAGGGCCGCCGCGCCGGCGTGCGACACCATCTCCATCGCGCGCGACTCCGCCGGGCCGGGGCCGGGCGCCGCGGCGAGCGGGTTGGCGGGCATCCGGCGCAGCCGGTCGCCCCAGTAGTCCAGCGCGTTCTCCGCGCGCCGGCGCATCGACGGACGCCGCTCGGACTCGGCCTGGTCCAGCGGCTGGTGCCGGGGCGCGCCGACCACGCGGGCCGCCGGGTCGGCCAGCATCTCCTCCAGCTCCCGGCCGAGGACCGCCATCCCCTTGTGGTCGGCCGCCAGGTGCGAGCACCGCAGGACGGCCGCGCACACCCGACCGGACCGGACCAGGACGGCGGCGCTCACCGGCAGGTCCACGGCCGAGTCGTACGGCAACCCGGCCACGACCGCGTCCACCGCCGAGTCCAGCGCCGCCGAGTCCACCGACGCGGAGTCCAGTGCCGAGGAGGCCGGGGCGTCCTCCGGGGTGAGGACGTGCAAGACCAGTTCACCGGAGGCGACGACCCGTTGCCGGCCGCCGCCGGGGAAAGTGGTGCGCAGCCCTTCGTGCCGGGTCAGCAGCACCGCCAGCGACTCGGCGAAGTCGCCCACGCCGAACGCGCCGGCGCCCGGGCGCAGGTGCCAGTACTGCATCCCGTACGCGGGGGTGCCCGTCCAGCTGAGCCACTTGTGCGCGTTGAGCTGGCCGAGGGTCATCGGCCCTTCGACCGCGCGGGTGCCACGGAAACGCACAACGACGGATTTCGTCACCATCGGGTCCCCTGCTCCTCGGGCACGCCCGGGTCGACCGGGCAATTCGATCGAAAGCTATATCCGGTCCCCGGCGGGCACAGGAACCAATCGGGGCAACCGCGTTGAGCCGTTCATCGATACCGTACGAAGCCGTGCTCGGAAATTCGGTAACATCGCAGGTCAACGCCATCGGCCGGAATCTCTGGGTGAATTTGTGCCAACGGCGCTCCGTTGTCAGCCCGGCAGCGGCGGTGATTTTCTCCGCAGTGGCTGCGACACCCGGTCCGGGAGCGCTCCCGAAACTTTTCGCAATTGCCCCGCGGGCGGATTTCCGCTCGCCTGAAACGAGGTGTGGACATGGTGGCTGCCGGGCTCACGATCGAGGCGATGGCCGCGTTCGTGCCGGAACCGGTGTCCTCGGTCGAGGCGGTCGCGCCACGCCTGCGGCTGGGCCGGGCCAAGGTCAAGCTGTTCCAGAAGGTGCACGGGCTCGACCGCCTCCGCCTGGACCCGGACCTGTCCGTGCTGGACCTCATCACCGAGCCCGCGGCCCGGCTCGTCGCCGAGCTCGCCGACCCGGGCCGGATCAAGCACGTGGTCTACGCGCACACCATCCAGGACGTCGCGCCCGCCGGGTTCGACGTCGCCGCCGCCCTGGCCGCGCGGCTCGGGCTGCACCGGGCCAACGCGTTCGCGCTCACCCAGCAGAACTGCGCCAGCGGCCTGGCCGCGGTGGACGTGTGCGGCGAGCTGCTCGCGGCCGCCGACGACCCGGACGCCCTCGCGCTCGTGGTCACCGGCGAGAAGGCCTTCTCCCCGATGGCGCAGCTGATCGAGAACACCACGATCATGGGCGACGCCTCGGCGGCCTGCCTGGTCGGGCTGGCCGACGGGGCCCGGTCCGGCGGCGGTGACCGGGTGCTGTCCTACTCCTCCCGCACCGACGGCCGCTACGCCGACGGCATCCGGCTCGACGCCGGTCTGCTCCGCGAGTTCGGGCTGGCGTACGCGGCCCGGCTGGCCGAGACGATCCGGGCGGCGCTGGCCGGGGCCGGGCTCACCCTGGCCGACGTCGCCCTCATCGTGCCGCACAACGTGAACGTCTCGTCGTGGCGGAAGGTCGTCGAACTGCTCGGCACGGACCCCGCCACCGTGTTCCTGGACAACGTGGCCGAGTACGGCCACTGCTACTGCAGCGACCCGTTCCTGAACTACACCCAGCTCCGCGACCGGGGCCGGTTGACCGCGGGCGGCCACTACGTGTGCACCGCCCTCGGGCTCGGCGCCACCTACGCCGCCATGGTCCTCCGCCACGAAGGATGACTCCACGATGCCCACCGGATACCTGCGCGCCCTGAAACGGGCGGTCACCGGCGACCCGGCCACCCCGCTGGTCTTCCTCTGCAACTTCGAGGTGGAGCAGCGCTGGGCGACCGGCTTCCCCGGCCTGCCCGCCCCCGCCTTCTCCATGACCGGCCCGCTCGTCACCAGGATGGAAGAACTCGGCGCCCTGCTGGCCGGCCCCGACGACCACCTGATCGCGCAACACCCGCTCGACCCCGGTTTCCTGGACTACGTCCGGTCGCTCGGGCTGGAGCCGCCGACGGTCCTGGTGACCGACGGCCCGCCCGCGGAGTCGACGGCGGCCCGCGCGGCGACCTCGCCGGAACTCCTGGCCACCCTGCGCGGGCTCGCCGCCCGCGGCGCACGGCTCATGCCGATGGGGCTGGCCGACGACGGGCTGACCCTCGCCGAGCGCAGCGGCCTGCCGGTGGCGGCGCCGGACCTGGCCACGGTGGTCCGGGTGAACAGCAAGATCTACAGCCGCCGCCTGGTCGAGGACACCGGGCTGCGGGCGATCCCGGGCTGGTGTTGCGAGACGGTGGGGGAGTTCGCCGACCTGATGGCGACGGTGGGCGACCGGTGCTCACCGGACTCGGCGCTGGTCGTGAAGGACGCCTACGGCGTCTCCGGCAAGGGCCTGGTCGTGCTGGACGACCCGGCCAAGGCGCGGCGGGTCGTCCGCGCGGCCACCGCCCGCGCGAAGCGCCGCGACGACGAGCGGCTGCACGTGGTGGTGGAGACCTGGCTGCCCAAGCGGGCGGACCTGAACTACCAGCTCACCGTCGACGTCCACGGCGAGGTGCGGCTGGACTTCGTCAAGGAGGCCCTGACCCGCAACGGTGTCCACATGGGACACATCAGTCCCGCCGAACTGGACGCCGGGCAGCACGACGAGATCCGGCACGCGGCCGACGTCGTCGGCAAGGCCCTGCACGCGGACGGCTTCACCGGCGTGGTCGGCGTGGACGCCGTCGTCGCCGCGGACGGCGCGGTGTACCCGGTGCTGGAGATCAACGCCCGGTTCAACATGTCCACCTACCAGGGCGGCGTGCTGGAGGTCCTGGCCGACCGGCTCCCCGCGTCCCTGGCCGCACAGCACACCCTGCGGCTGTCCGAGCCGATGGCGTTCGCCGACGTGCGGACCGCGCTGGGACCGCTGGCCGAGATCGACCCCGTCCGGGGCGGCGTCGTCGTCACGTGCTTCGGCACGGTCAACGCGATGGCGGACCGGCACCCGGGCGAGCCGTTCGAGGGCCGCCTGTACTTCATCGCCCTCGGACCCGACCGCGCGGCGGTGACCGAGCTGGCCGCCGCGACCAGGACCGCGCTCGACACCTTCACCGGAGGCGCGCGATGACCGAACTGCACGTGCAAGGGCTCCCCGTGTCGGCGATCGCCGAGGAGTTCGGGACCCCGCTCTACCTCTACGACGCCGACGTCCTCAGCGACACCTACACCGCCCTGCGGCAACGCCTGCACCCCGCGGTGGACGTCTACTTCTCGCTCAAGGCCAACCCCAACGTCAGCGTCTGCGCCGAGCTGGTGCGCGCGGGCGCGGGCACCGAGGTGTCGTCGGCCATCGAGCTGGCCACCGCCCGGCTGGCCGGTTCCCGCCCGGAGCACACCATCTTCCTCGGGCCGGGCAAGACCGACGACGAACTGCGGGCGTGCGTGGACGCCGGCATCCGGACCGTCGTCGTGGAGTCGGCCGGCGAACTGCGCCGCCTGGACGCCCTGGTGCCCGAGCGCGGCGGCGCGCCGGTCGACGTGCTGCTGCGGGTCAACCCCGCGTTCAGCACCAAGGGTTCCGGGCTGTCGATGGGCGGCAAACCCCGGCAGTTCGGCATCGACGAGCAGGACGTGCCGTCGGTCGTCGCGCTCGCGGCCACGCTGCCGCACGTGCGGGTCGCCGGGCTGCACGCCTACATGGGCACCCGCATCCTCGACGCCGCCGACATCGCGCACAACACCCGCGGCATCCTGGCCATGTCCCGCGAACTGCACCGGAGCTGCGGCGTGCCACTGGACACGGTGGACATCGGCGGCGGGCTCGGCGTCGCGTACTTCGACAACGAGAAGGACCTCGACCTCGACGCGGTCACCGCGGGCGTGAACGCCGCCGTCGAGGAGTTCCTGGCCGAGCACCCGGACACCCGGCTGATCATGGAACTGGGCCGCTACCTGGTCGCGTTCGCCGGCCGGTACGTGGTGCGGGTGCTGGACGTCAAGACCTCGCGGGGCGAGGCGTTCGCGATCGCGGACGGCGGCACCAACCACCACATGGCCGCGGTCGGCATCGGCAGCTTCGTCAAGCGCAACTTCCCGATCCGCTCGCTGACCCGGTTCGACGAGCCGGCCACCGGGCCCTGCACCGTCACCGGGCCGCTGTGCACGCCCAACGACGTGATCGGCAAGAAGGTCCCGCTGGCGCCGGTGGCGGTCGGCGACCTGCTCGGCGTCGAACGCTCCGGCGCTTACGGGCCTTCCGCGTCACCCGTGCAGTTCCTCAGCCACGGCTACCCGGCGGAGGTCATGGTGCGCGACGGACGGGCGCACCTGGTGCGCCGCCGGGACACCGCCGAAGACCTGCTCGGCAAGCAGATCCTGCTCCCCGTGCGGAGCGGCAACCGAAGGGACGAACCGATGAACCGCGACGAGACGATCGAGGCCGTGAAGGCCGCGCTGGCCGACGTGCTGCAACGCGAGCTGCCCGCCACCCGCGAGGACACCCGGCTGTTCGAGGACCTGCACCTGGACTCCACGTCGGTGCTGGAGGTGCTGATGACGCTGGAGGACTCGGTCGGCATCGAGGTGGACCCGGAGGACCTGGAGCCGGAGCACCTGAAGACGATCGGCTCGCTGGCCGACTACGCGCTCGACCAGGCCGGCGAGCGCAGCCGCGGTTAGCCGGCGGGGGAGAGGGAGGCAGCCGTGGCGCTGGCGCTGGCGGGCGCGGCCGGGGTGCGCAAGTCCGACACCAACCCGTGCCCGTTCGACGAGGACATGCTGGAGTACTACCGAGACCTGCTGGCCCAGTACGACGTGCCCTACGAGGAGCGGCGGCTGCACGAGGGCCCGAACGTCAGCTACACCGAACTGGCCGAGGCCCTGCTCGCCGCCCTCGGGCCCGAGATCGCGGCGCCGGACGTCATCCTGCTGACCTACGCGGTGCCGGACCTGCACCCGCTGCGGGTGGTGTCCGCCCACGTCAACGCGCGGCTCGGCGGCGGCGCGTACAGCATGGCGCTGTCCGAGCAGGGCCTGCGCTCGCCGTACACGGCGTTGCAGGTCGCGGACGCGTTCCACCGGTCCGGGCGGTGCGACACGGCGCTGCTGCTCGTGCTGGAGCAGACCTCCCTGCCCTACCACGACCCCCTGGTGCACGACACGCCGTTGACGGAGACCGCCGCGGCCCTGGTGCTCCGGGCCGCGCCCGGTCCGGTGGCCGGTCCACTGTGGACCGGCACGCCGGCGGAACTGGCGGCCCTGCTCGACGCCACGGACCCGGACACCGTGGTGGTCGCGGGGCCGTGGGTGGAGGCGGGCACGGCGTCCCGCGTGGTCCGCTGCGCCACCGGCACGTACTGCACGAGCGTGTGGCTCGCGCTCGCGGAGAAGCCGGACCTGTGGCGCGACACCAGGTCCGAAATCCTGCTCTGCGACGTCGACCCGCGCACCGGCCGGGCGCACGCCGTGCGCCTCGATCCCGCCCCGACCCCCGGTGAGGCACGACGATGACCACCCTGGAAATCCCGACGACCACCTACGCCGCCCGGCTCGACGCCGCCCACGACTCCGTCGCGCCCGACACACCGGGCGTGGTGGTGGTCGGACCCGGCGGTTTCGCCTACACCACACCGCGAAGACTGGCCGAAGGACCGTCGTGGGTGTCCGCGGCGACCGGGCGCCGGCTGCACGGCGGGGACGTGCGGCCGGTCCGCAACCGGGTGGCCGCGCGGTACGGCGTGGCCTGCGTCCAGCTCGTCGACCCCACCCCCGGGGACCCGGCGCGCGCACGGCACGGCCTGCTGCGCCACCACCTGCTCCGCGCGCACACCAAGGTGCTCGCGAGCACCGTCGAACTGGCCGTGGCCGACCTCGGCGAGCGCACGTCGGCGGGCGGCCCGCTGCTGGGCAGGCAACTGGTGCAGGCGGGTCTGGCGGACGCGATGCTGCTGGTCGAGGAGACCGAGGGGCTGCTGGACGGCGGCCACGACGTCCAGCCCGCCGTGTTCACCCGCCTGGTGCGCGGCGGCCGGGCGTTGCTGCGGCTGCTGGGCGGGGCGAGCTTCCTCATCGACGGACCCGGCGGCGCGGTGCTCACCGCCGAGCAGGTCGGCACCCTCTACCTGGCGGCCCACCATGACCACTGAACTTCCCGACCACCTGCGCGCGCTGGACGCGCATTGCGTCGAGATCGCCCGTGAACTCCGCGAACCCGGAATGGTGCTGGACGAGGACCCGGACGCGATCACCCGCTACCTCGACCTGCCCGCCGTGCGGTTGCAGGAGGCGATGCTGATCCCGCCGCGGTTCGCCGGCGAGACCTACCGGGTGGGCCCGCACGCGTTCCCCGGCGGGTCGTGCCTGTCCCGCGTGGTGGTGATGGACCGGCTCGCGCACGGCGACCCGGGCGTGCTCCTCGCCGCGCCGGGACCCAGCCTGGCCGGCGCCGCCGTGCAGGCGCTGGGCAGCGAGCGGCAGCAGAGCCGGTTCTTCGAGCGGTTCACCAAGGAACCCACCTGGACGTTCTTCGCGCTCACCGAGCACGGGAAGGGGTCGGCGGCGGCCGAGCTGGAGACCCGCCTGGTCCCCGCCGAGCACGGCTACACCCTGCACGGCACCAAGAAGTACATCGGGACCGGGGCGCGGGCGCAGACCGGCGTGGTGTTCTGCCGCCGCGCGCCCGGCCCGCTCGGCATCGAGGCCGTGCTGGTGGACACGCCCGCACCCGGCTTCCACGGCGAGCTGCTGCCCATCCTCGGGTTGCGCGGCGTCCGGATCAGCGAACTGGTCTTCGACGGGCTGGCGGTCGACCCGGACATGGTGCTGGGCTTCGACCGCCGACCCAGCCGCCGCGGTTTCCTCGGCGCCCGGCAGACCCTGGCGACGTACCGGCCCTCGTTGGCCGCCATGTCCCTCGGGGTCGCCGACGCCGTCCTGGACTACGCGCGGGCGGCGCGGACCACACTGTCCACAGTGGACGAACAGCGGCTGGGCGACCTGGCGGGTCGGGTGGCCGTGGCCCGGCGGCGGGTCCGCGAGGTGGCCGTCGCGCTGGACGCGGGCCGTCCGGACCGGCACGGGACCTCGGCGGTGAAGCTGACCGCGACGAGGCTCGCCGAGGAGGCCACGCTGCTGGCCGTCGACCTGCTCGGACCCACCGCGCTGCTGGAACACCCGTGGCTAAACAAGACCTACCGGGACGTGCGGGCGTTCGAGTTCATGGAGGGCGCGGGCGACGTGCACCGGCTGACGGTGTTCCAGGGCGGCCTGCGCGACGCCGGCGGTGGCACGTGACGGACACCGGTGTCGAGGCGGTGTCGCTGACCGGCCGGGCGCGGCGGATGGCGGTCGGCCTGACCGCGATGACCACCGCGGGCACCCTGCTCCAGTTGGCCGTGACGGCCTTCCTCGGCCACCTCGGCGGTGACGCGCTGTACCTGCGTTCGGTGTACGTGCCGTTCGGGTTCATCAGCATGGCGGTCGGCGAGGGCGTCGCCATCGCGATGCAGGTGTCGGCGTCGAACCTGCACCGGCGGGGCGACACCGCGCGGATCGGGGGCGTGCTGGTGCTGATGACGGTGCTCGGCGTCGGCGGCTTCGGCGGGCTCGCGCTGGTCGTGCTGGCGGGCGCGGGTCCGCTGGAGGCGTTGCTCGCGGTGCCCGAGGACATGCGGGACGACGTGCGGGCGTTCCTGGTGGCGGTGCTCGCGGCCAACGGCCTGACCATGCCGCCCGTGCTCGCCGGCGCGGCGCTGCGCGGGATGGGCCGGGCCACCGCCGCCGCGCACATGGCCGTGGCCGCCACGGTGCTGACCGTCGGCGCGATCCTTGCGGCGCAACAGCTGTGGGGTCTCGGCGCGATGAGCGTCCCGGTCGGGCTCGCGGCCGGCTCCGTGCCGCTCGCCGTCCTGGGCTGGGTGGTTTTGCGCCGGGGTGGGCTGGTGTTCCGGTGGCCTGCGGACCCCGTCCCGGCGCTGCGGCTGCTGCGGGAGGTGGCGCTGCCGGTGGCCGGCTCGTTCCTGGTGCTGTCCGGCGCCTCGCTGGGCTACCTGTGGCTGATCCGCGACGGCGGCGTGGCCGGGGTGACCGGCTTCGGGCTCGGCCAGACCGTGCAGCTGTTCCTCATCGTGCCCGCGATCGCGATCGGCTCCGCGGTCGCGATCACCGTGACCCTGCACGGCGAGGCCGCGCGCCCGAACGCCTTCCGCATGGTGCTCCGGCTGACCGTGCCGACCTACGCGGTCATCGCGGGCGCGGTGTTCCTGTGCCGCGAGCCGCTGGTGGGCCTGCTGACCCCGGACGGCGCGGTGCGCGCGGTCGCCGTCGACTACCTGGGCTGGATCGGCCCGTCCCTGGCGGCGCTGGGCGTCACCCTCGCCCTGCTCACCTACTTGGAGCAGGCCGGTCGGGCGGTGGCGGCGCTCGTGCTCAACGTGACGTTCTTCGCCGCCGTCCTGGCGGTCGGCGCGGCCCTCCCGGACCCGCTGCACGCGCACTCGCTGGTCGTGCTGCTCGCCCTGGCCAACGTCGTCGGCTGCGGCACCGTCCTGTTCGCCGGCCGCGCGCTGGCGCGCCGACCCGAGGTCGTGGCGGCATGAGGATCGGCGTCGACCTCGCCCGCGTCGGTGAACTGGACCGGCTGCTGTGCCGGCCGTGGTTCCGCCGGTACTTCTTCTCGCCGCACGAACTGCGGCAGGCGGACGCCCTGGCCGGGCCGCGCGCGGCGGAGTACCTCACCGGGCGGTTCGCGGCCAAGGAAGCGGTGCTCAAGGTGCTCGGCCACGGCCTGTTCGAGGGCGTCCCGCCGCACCGGATCGAGCTGGTCCGGCAGGACTCGGGCGAACCGGCGATCCGGCTGTCGGGTGGCGCGCGGGAGGCCGCCGACCGGCTCGGCGTGGCGTCGGTGACGGTGTCCATCGCGCACAAGGGCGCGGACGTCGTCGCGGTGGCGATCGCCGGCGCGGCGGACCGCCCCCGGCCGGTGCCGCCGCCACTGGAGCAGTTGCTCGCCGACCTGCGCCGGGCGGGTCGCGCGCTGGACGCCCTGACCCCGTTGGACGACGCCGTGCTGTGGGCGGCCCGGTGCGCGCTGGAAGCCTCCGCCCTGCTCGTGCAGTCCTACCACGACACCAACCCGGAAACGATGGCGGAGGCGGTCGCCGCCTCCCGCGCGAGCGTGGTCGCCGCGACCGACGCCGTCCGACGAAGCAGGGAGAGGCCAACGTGAGCGAAGCCGATGGCGCACCCGAGGTCTCGGCCTCGAATGTCGTACCCCCGTGGGACAATGGAGACTGGGGCCGGAGGCCGCCGGATGTCGTCCTCGGGTACAGCGGGTTCGACGGCACCGCGGAGTTCAAGCGGGCGCACTTCCCCGACCTCGCCGACGGCGAGGCCCGGCTGTGCCAGGGGCTGGACGCCGCCGCCGCGCTCGTGGTGGACGGCCGGCTGGTGGCCGCGGTCCAGCAGGAGCGGTACTCGGGCGTGAAGTTCGACCACGCCTTCCCCGCCGACGCCGTCCGCGCGTGCCTGGACGTCGCGGGCCTGTCGATCACCGACGTGGACCAGGTGCGGCACGGCTTCGACTACGGCCTGGCCAAGGTGCTGTCGATGGGCGACGAGCTGAGCCGGCGGCGCTACGACGAGGTGTACCGCCCGGAGCGGCAGACCACCTTGCTGCACCGGCACTTCCCGGAGCTGTCCGGCCTCGACGTGCGGCCGGTGCGCCACCACGAGGCGCACGCGCTGACCGCCGCCGTGCCCAGCGGGTTCGACGAGGCGCTCGTCGTCGTGGTCGACGGCATGGGCGAACTGCACGCGGTGAGCGTGTACCGGTGGGCCGGCGGCGCGCTGACCCGGCTGGCCGCGCTGGACTTCCGCAGCAGCCTGGGGCTGTTCTACTCGGTGATGACCATGCACCTGGGCTACTGGCCCAACAGCGACGAGTACAAGGTGATGGCCATGGCCGCGTCCGGTGACGCCGAGCGGTTCGCCGGCACCATGCGCGACGCCGTCGTGCTCGGCGCCGACGGCCGGTTCGACATCCCGCTGCTGCGGCGCAACCACGACCCGCTGAGCAAGGAGACGTTCGCCGGGAGCAGGCGGTGGCTGGCCGAGCAGGGCTGCCCGCCGGCGCGCGGGGAGATCGAGCAGGTGCACTTCGACCTCGCCGCCGCGGGCCAGCGGCGGCTGGAGGAGGCGTTGTTCCACCTGGTGGGGCACTGGGTGGCCCGCACCGGGCTGCGCCGCGTGGCGTTCGCGGGCGGGGTGGCGCTCAACTGCGTGGCCGTCGGCAAGCTCGCCGCGTCGGGCCTGGTGGACGGCGTGTACGTGCAGCCCGCCGCGGGCGACGAGGGGACGGCGGTCGGCGCCGCCCTGCTGGGCGCGGACCTGCTGCGCGCCGCCGAGCACTACCCGGTGAGCACCTTCCTCGGACCGGACGTGCACTCCGACCGCGTCCCCGCGCACTCCTACTTCACCGTCGAGGTGGACGACCCGGAGGTAATCGCCGCGCACCTGCTCGCCCGGGGCCTGGTGATCGGCTGGGCGCAGGGGCGGCTGGAGTTCGGGCCGCGCGCGTTGGGCAACCGCAGCATCCTCGCCGACCCGCGCCGGCGCGAGACCCGCGACCGGGTGAACGCGGCGGTGAAGTTCCGGGAGGGGTTCCGGCCGCTCGCGCCCATTGTGAAATCCGAGTGCGCCACGCGGTACTTCCGCATCCCGGCGGGCACCAACATGCGGCACATGACCATCGCCGTGCCCGTGCGCCCGGAACGCGCCGACGAGATCGCGGCCGTGGTGCACGACGACGGCACCGCGCGGGTGCAGGTCGTCCACGCCGCCGAGCAGCCGCGCCTGTGGCGGGTGCTCGACGAGTTCGAGCGGCGGACCGGGGTCGGCACGTTGATCAACACCTCGCTGAACGTGAAGGGCCAACCGACGGCCCGGTCGGCGAGCGAGGCGTTCCGGACCTTCGACGAGTCCCGGCTGGACGTGCTGGTCGTCGGCAACGTCGTGCACGCCAAGGACTGGGCGGTGCCGGACGTGCTCGCCGCGACGGCGCGGACACCCGCGCCGACGGCGTAGTCCTCAGCCCGGTTGCGGGCGGGCGGGCTGGTCGAGCAACGCGGCCGCCCGCACGCCCGCCTGGAACCGGCTGACCGCGTTCAGGTTCTGCAACAGGGACGCGATGTGGCGGCGGCACGTCCGCACGGACATCCCCAGGTGCCGCGCCACGCCGTCGTCGGTGAGGCCCCGGGCCATCAGCCGGGCGATGGACCGGTGCAGGTCGTCGACGGCGTCGGCGTAACCCGGCGCGGCGGCGCTGAACGGCGTCGCGTCGTCCCAGTGCTGGTTGAACGTGTCGACGACGAACCGCACGACGTCCCGGTCGCGCACCCGCCGCGCGGTCGGGTGCCCGCCGGGCGCCGCCGGGAAGTCGAGGAGAATGGCCAGGGATTCGTCGAAGACCACCGCCGCGCGCGGTAACCTGCTGCGCGTCCGGATCTGCGCGCCGGCGTCGAGGAGTTGCGAAACTTTTGCGCGGGAAGCGAACCTCGCGCGGCTTTGGTGGGGGCAGATGAGGCGGATCGCGACACCCCGGTCGAGCACCCGGTAACACGTTTCCAGCAACTCGTCCACCAACTCTTCGCCATGCCGACCGGGGTGCAGCACGACCAGTTCCCGGCGGCAGTCCCGACCGGCCGAACCGAGCACGCCGCGGATCTCCGCTACTCCACTCACGCCGTCTATTACGCCGATGTGCTCATCGTCGCGGCGCGTCGATCCCGCAATCCCCGCGATGCGTTCCCGGAACCGGTCGGCCAGCTCCTGCCACTGGTAGATTGCCCGCTCGATGGGGGAGACCAGGGCCGTTGCCGCGAGTTGCGGCACGGTCGGCAGGAGGTGGTCGCGGGTGGCGGGATCGGTGCGGAGCAGATGAAGTTCGACCAGCCGGGCGACCGCGACGTGGATTTCCGATATGGGAACGCCGAGTTCCGCGGCCGCGACTTCGAGCGATCTTATGGCTTTCCGGCGAATGGCGTAGTCGTACAGCCGGGCTTCCAGGCGGTCGCTGTTCGGACCGGTCGAGCCACTCTGCTCGACGTGGTTATCGATCATGCCGTCACTATTGGCTCCGGCGCGCCCGATGTACAGGCCGCGGTGTTGCCTGTTCGTCGGCAACACCGCGGTTCCACCGCCGTGGCAGAATCGGACGGGCAATGAGTGCGGGATTCGGCGGCACGGGCCGCGCGGAAACGTTCGGCCGATTGCTCAGGGCGCACCGCCACCGGTTGGGCCTGTCCCTGGCGCAACTGGCCGCCCTGGTCCACTACGACCGCGGGCACATCAGCAAGATCGAGACCGACAAGCGGCCGCCGTCACTGCGCTTCGCCCAGGCCTGCGACCGGGTCTTCGACACCGGCGCCACGTTCGTCTCGATCGCGGCGGCCCTGGAGCCCTCCGCCCGGCGCCGGCCCGGCTGGGCGCGGCCCGCCCAGTTGCCCTTGGCGCGGCGGGACTTCGTCGGGCGCGAGCGCCTGCTGGCCGACCTGGACGACGCGCTCCTGGGCGGCGAGCGGTCCCTGGCCGTGCCGGTGGTGGTCGTCGAGGGTCCGTCGGGTGTCGGGAAGACCGAACTGGCCGTGCAGTGGGCGCGGCGCAGCGTGGCCCGCGGGCACTTCACCGACGGGCAGCTGTACGTGGACCTGGGCGGGGCGGACGCCGAACTGCCGCCCGCCGACCTGCTGGCCGACGTGCTGATCGCGCTGGGGGTGCCCCGGCCCGGCGTCCCGACCGGCGTGGACCAGCGGGCCGCCGCGTTCCGCTCGCTCCTGCACGACCGGAAGGTGTTGCTGGTGCTGGACGACGCGGCCCACGCGCGGCAGGTCCACCCGTTCCTGCCCGGTTCGCCGGGCTGCGCGGTGCTGGTCACCAGCCGGGTCCGGCTGCCCGGCCTGGCCTCCCGCCTGGGCGCGGTGACCCTCACCGTGCCGGACCTGACCCCCGCCGAAGCCGTGCGCCTGGTCCGCTCGATCATCGGCGACCGGTGCACCGACGTCGACCCGGAGGCCATCGCGGAGCTGTGCGGCTACCAGCCGTTGGCGCTGGTGCTGGCGGCCGAGCACGTCGTCACCCACGGGCCGGGCAGCACCCTGCCCGCCGACCTCGGCTCGCCGGGCCGGCGGCGGTCGGGCTGAGCCCGGCACCCCTAACTGCCGAACCGGCCGTGTGGACCGGCCGTATCCCGCAGTGCGAGCCGCTGAAGATCTTTCGGCTTTGCGGCTTTCGGCTTTTCGGTCGGGCGTCGGGGTTCCCGACGCGTCCACAACCCATCGTGAGGTTCCAGATGTCGCGAGCGCACTCAGTCCCCCAGCGCCGGAAACGCGTCATGGTCGTCGGTTTGGTCGGCGCGGGCGCGTTGAGCACCGCGATGGCCGTAGCGGCCCTTGCGGCCGGCTCAGGCGACTCCGCGCCGGCCCAGGCGATCCTGTGCCCCAGTCCGGTGAGCGCGGTCCAGGCCCTGACCATCCCCGACTCCGCCCGCGCCGAGGTCGACCGCGAGCTGGCCAACCTCGACAAGCAGATCGCCGAGGCCAACGAGCGGCTGAAGAACTCGGTGGGCCAGGGCGGCCCGAACTTCGTCCAGAACGCGATCCTCGGACCGTTGAAGAGCAAGCGGGTCGCGGCACTGGACCGCATCGCAATCGCCATCGGCCGCAAGGGCGTCGCACCGCAGGGCCTGGACCGGTTCGCGACCTGCTCGCTCGGGCAGCCCGGCGATCAAGCCCCCGGTCCGGCCCCCATCACCAGCGCCCCCGCCACGAGTGCCGCGGCCGGGCAGCCGCAAGGGCCGCAGCCGGTCGGGCGGATCGCCTGCCCGGACCCGGTGATCCCGGTCGCCGTCCCGGCGGCGGCGCGCGCCGAGGTCGACCGGGAACTGTCCAACTTGGACAAGCAGATCGCCGAGGCCAACGAGCGGCTGAAGAACTCGGTGGGCCAGGGCGGCCCGAACTTCGTCCAGAACGCGATCCTCGGACCGCTCAAGAGCAAGCGCGAGGCGGCGCTGAACCGGATCGAGACGGCCATCGGCCGGGTCGCGGCCAAACCGGAGGGACTGGAGCGGTTCGCCACCTGCTCGGTCAACTGACCGGACCGCCGGAAGCGGGAGCCCGGCACGGGGCGTTCTCCTGGTCCGACCACACCCGATCTGGTGTGATCAGCCCATGCGCGCGAGCTTCCGAGAGCGCCCGCCGTGGCTGGTGCGGATCGACCACGCGGGCGAGCCGGTCGGCGCCGGCGTGCTGGTCGCCCCCACCTGGTGCTGACCTGCACCCACGTGCTGCCCGCGGGCGACGTCCGGGTCACGGTGGTGCACCTCGGTGCCACCACCACGGCCGCGGTGGAGCTGTCCGTGCCGGTCGTCGAGGACGGGAGTGGTGACCTGACCGTGCTCCGGCTCGCCGAACCGGTCCCGCGGGCGGTCGTCGCGCCGCCGCGGTCGCCGATCGCGTTGAGCGACCACGACTTCGTCGTCCACGGCTTCACGCGCGGTTTCCTGGCCGAGGCGCGCGGCAGGCTCGGCGGCCGGGTCGGGCCGGGCTGGGTGCAGATGGACGACGTCCGCGGCTTCGGGCACGTCGTGGACCGCGGCTTCTCCGGCGCGCCGGTGTGGGACGACACCATCGGCGCCGTGGTCGGCATCGTCGTCGCGGCGCAGAAGTCGGCGCGCGCCGGCTACCTCATCCCGGTCGCCGAGATCGTCGGGATGTGGCCCGCCGCGAAGGAGTTCACCGGTTGGCGCCTCGACCTGGACGAGGCCGCGGGCACCGCGGCGCTGAGCATCGCGACCCTGCTGCACCGACTGGCCGCGGGCCCCGGCCGCCGCGTCGTCGTCGGCACCCCGGTCGGGGCGCGCGGGTCGGCGACCAACGTGCCGCTCAACCGGCTCGGCAACCTGAGTCTTTCCCGAGGACCATGCGGTTCATCCCGCGCCAGGACGGGCGTCTGCTGCTGGTCAGCGTGTCGACCGGCTTGCGTCTGAGCTACTCGTGCTGGTCACCCCACGCACGGGCGTAGCGGTTGGCGTCGGGCCGCTGCGGGTCGCGGCTGCGGTAAACGACATACGGCCGCACGAAGTAGCCGACAGGCGCGCTGAACACGTGCACCAGCCGGGTATAAGGCCAAATCCCCAACAACACCAACACGACCACGTTGTGCACCTGGAAGCTCAACGGCACGTCCGCCATCAACTCCGGCCGCGCCGAGAACAGGAACAACCCCCGGAACCACTCCGACACCGTCGACCGGTAGTCGTACCCACCACCGATCAGGTTCTCGCCCACGGTGTTGACCATCCCCGTGACGATCGCGGCCCCGAGCAACGCGTACATGACCTTGTCCCCGCGCGTGGTCGCCTTGCGCACCGCGGGCACCGTGAAACGGCGGTACAGCAGGATCGCCAAGCCGGCCACGGTCGCCGTGCCCGCCAAAGTCCCCGCCGACACGGAAACGAAGTGGTACATGCCCTCGGTGATCCCGAAGAACTCCGTCCAGCTCTTCGGCACCATCAACCCCAGGACATGCCCGCCGATCACGGCCAACAGTCCGAAGTGGAACAGCGGACTGCCCAGGCGCAGCAACCTGCTCTCGTGCATCTGCGAGGACCGGGTGGTCCAGCCGAACTGGTCGTGCCGGTACCGCCACACGTGCCCGACCAGGAACGAGGTCAGCGCGATGTACGGCAGCGCCAGCCACAGCAACGTGCTCATCGTCGTCCTCCCGATTCCGCGTGCAGCGCGGGGTCCATCGCGAACGGCTCCAGGCCCACGTCCTCCTCGGGCGGCCCCTCCGCGGCCAGTGCGGCGACCTTGCGCCGGTCGGCGGAGTTCAGCGCGGGCAGCGTGGCGCACACCGCGTCCAGCACGGCCAGGTACGGCGACCCGCTGTCGGCCAACGACAACCTGATCAGCTCCAGCACCGGGCGGTGCTCCACCAGCAGCCGCCGCCCACCCTGAAAGTCCACGGTCGCGGCGAACTCCAGCACGACCGCCAGGTGGTCGGGCAGTTCGTGCTCGCCCAACTCGACCCCGGCCACGCGGTACGCGTGCTTGAACCGCAGCAACGCCATGCCGCGCTTCCTGGTGTCGCCGTAGGCGTAGTACGACAGGTGCAGGCAGTTGCGCCGGCGCATGTCGAACGTCTCCACGTAGTGCTGCGTGAGCGTGCCACCACCAACCGAAAGGGCATGGTCGATGAAGGACACGAGAGCAGGAGACGGGAGGGACGCCGCCGCCGTGCGGAGATCGGGCAGCATCGCCATCACCGCCTCGGTCGGGTAGTCGATCAGGAGCGCGGCGATCCGCCACACCAGCCGGGTGTCCCGCTCGGACGAGTCGGCGACCGAGTTCCGCGCGGCCTTCACCCGATCGCCTCGGGCTCGTGCGCGGCGCCCTTAACCGCGGCGCCCTTGACCGCGGCGCCGTTGCCGTCGGTCGGGAACATGCCCTCGGTGCTGACCCCGTCCCAGTCCAGCAGGTTGATCCGCCGGCTCTTGTCGGCCGGGGCCGCGCCGTTGGTGTCGACGAGCTGGAACTTCTCGGCCATCACGTCGAACGCGGTCATGCCGGGACCGCCGTCGCCGTCCAGGCTGCACCCGGTGGCAATGGCCTCCAGCCGGTGCGCGTCAGAGGTCGCCCCGCCGGGGATCACGTACCGGTCCTCGTACTTCGCGATGGCCAGCAGCCGGTACATCGACTCGATCTCGCCGGGTGCCAAGCGAACCGACGCGGCGATCGAGTCGTCCACGTCCTCGCCGAGGTTGACCTTGCGCATGTGCGCGCGCATCGCGGCCAGCCGCTGCAACGAGGCCCGGACCGGTCCCACGTCACCGGCGGTGAACAGCTCCGCCAGGTACTCCACCGGGATGCGCAACGCGTCGATGGCGCCGAACAGGTTGCCCACCGCCTCGCCGTCGTGGCCGGTCTGGCTCAGCACGTCGACCACGGGCGACAGCGGCGGCACGTACCAGACCATGGGCATCGTGCGGTACTCCGGGTGCAGCGGCAGCGCGAGCTGGTAGTCCACGATCAGCCGGTACACCGGCGAGTTCTGCGCGGCCTCGATCCACTCGCCGGAGATGCCCGCCCGCTCGGCCTCGGCGACCACGCGCGGGTCGTGCGGGTTGAGGAACACGCCCAGCTGCGCGGGGTAGAGGTCCTTCTCGTCACGGACCGACGCGGCCTCGCCGACCTTGTCCGCGTCGTAGAGCAGCACGCCGATGTAGCGCAGCCGGCCGACGCACGTCTCCGAGCACACCGTGGGGATGCCCACCTCGACCCGCGGGTAGCAGAACGTGCACTTCTCCGCCTTGCCCGTCTTGTGGTTGAAGTAGATCTTCTTGTACGGGCAGCCCGTCACGCACTGCCGCCAGCCGCGGCACTTGTCCTGGTCCACCAGCACGATGCCGTCCTCGGCGCGTTTGTAGATCGCGCCCGAGGGGCAGGACGCCGCGCACGACGGGTTCAGGCAGTGCTCGCAGATGCGCGGCAGGTAGAACATGAAGGTCTGCTCGAACTCCAGCTTGACCTGCTCGGAGAGCTTGCCCAGCAACGGGTCCTTGCCGATCTGCTCCGGACCGCCGCCCAGGTCGTCGTCCCAGTTGGCGCCCCACGTGACCTTGGTGTCCTCGCCGGTGATCGACGACTTCGGCTTGGCGGTGGGGGTGGTGTCCGAGGGCGGTGCGGACAGCAGGTTCTGGTAGTCGTAGGTCCACGGCTCGTAGTAGTCGGCGACCGCGGGCAGGTCCGGGTTGGCGAAGATGTTCAGCAGCCGCCGCAACCGCGAGCCGCTGCGCAGGGTCAGCTTGCCGCGCTTGGTCAGCGCCCAGCCGCCCTTCCACTTCTCCTGGTCCTGGTACTGGCGCGGGTAGCCCTGGCCGGGTCGGGTCTCGACGTTGTTGAACCACGCGTACTCCACGCCGCCGCGGTTGGTCCACGCCTGCTTGCAGGTGACGCTGCACGTGTGGCAGCCGATGCACTTGTCCAGGTTCATCACCATGGCGAGCTGGGCCATCACGCGCATCAGTACTGCACCTCCTGGCTACGGCGGCGGATGGTCGTGACCTCGTCCCGCTGGTTGCCCGTGGGACCGTGGTAGTTGAGCGCGAAGGACTGCTGGGCGTAGCCGCCGATCAGGTGCGACGGCTTGATCATCAACCGGGTCAGCGCGTTGTGGATGCCGCCGCGCTTGCCGGTCGCCTCGGTGCGCGGCACGCCGACGGCCTTGTCCTGCGCGTGGTACATGAACACCGTGCCCTCGGGCATCCGGTGCGAGACGATCGCGCGGGCCACCACGATCCCGTTGCGGTTGACCGCCTCGATCCAGTCGTTGTCCTGCACCCCGATCTTCGCGGCGTCCCGGTCGGACATCCAGATCGCCTGACCGCCTCGCGACAGCGTGAGCATGTGCAGGTTGTCCTGGTACGCCGAGTGGATCGACCACTTCGAGTGCGGGGTCAGGTACCGCACGGTCACCCCGCCCTCCAACGCGCCCACGGCGGGCTCGTTGAACAACGCGGTCATGTCCAGCGGTGGTCGGAACACCGGAAGCTGCTCGCCCAGCTCGAACATCCAGTCGTGGTCGAGGAAGAAGTGCTGGCGGCCGGTGAGCGTGTGCCACGGCTTGAGCCGCTCGGTGTTGATGGTGAACGGGGAGTACCGCCGGCCGCCGGTCTCGCTGCCCGACCACTCCGGCGAGGTGATCACCGGCACCGGCCGGGCCTGCGTGTCGGGGAACGTGATCCGCTTGCCCTCGCTCTCCGCGGCCAGGTCGGCCAGCCGGGTGCCGGTGCGCCGTTCCAGGGCGCGGAACCCCTCGGTGGCCAGGCGGCCGTTGGTCGTGCCGGACAGCGCCAGGATCGCCTCGGCGGCGTGGGTGTCCTTGGCCAGCGACGGGCGGCCGGCCGCGACACCGGACGCGATGGTCCCGTTGGCGCCCTTGAGGTATTCCACTTCCTCGTCCGGGTGCACGGTGACGCCCTTGGTGGTCAGGCCCACCTTCTCCACCAGCGGCCCGAGCGCGGCCATCTTGTCGCCGATCGCCGGGTAGTCGCGTTCCACGACGACCAGGCGCGGCATGGTCTTGCCGGGGATCGGCTCGCACTCGCCGTTCTTCCAGTCCAGCACCCGCCCGCCCGGCTGGGCGGTGGCGTCCACGGTGTCGTGTGTGAGCGCGACCGCGACGATGTCCTTGCGCTTGCCCAAGTGCTTCTCGGCCAGCCACGAGAACCCGCGGGCGATGCGGTGGAACGCCTCGAAGTCCGTCTTGGTCTCCCACGGCGGCGAGATCGCGGGCGAGAAGGCGTGCACGTACGGGTGCATGTCGGTGGAGGACAGGTCGTGCTTCTCGTACCAGGTCGCCGCGGGCAGGACGACGTCGGAGAACAGCGTGGTCGACGTCATCCGGAAGTCCAGCGACAGCAACAGGTCCAGCTTGCCGACCGGCGCCTCCTCGCGCCACGTCACCTCCTGCGGGCGGACCCCGTCCGCGTCGCGGGCGCGCAGGTTGGTGTCGGTGCCCAGCAGGTGCTTGAGGAAGTACTCGTTGCCCTTGGCCGACGAGCCGAGCAGGTTGGCCCGCCACACGGTGAGCACGCGCGGGAAGTTCTCCGGGGCGTCCGGGTCCTCGCAGGCGAACCGCAGGTGCCCGGACTTCAGGCCGTCCACCACGTGGTCCGCGGCGGGTTTGCCCAGCCGCTCCGCCTCGTCGACCAGGTCCAGCGGGTTGCGGTTGAACGTCGGGTAGCTCGGCATCCAGCCCAGCCGCGACGCCAGCGCGATGTTGTCGGCCGCGGTGCGCCCGGCGAAGCGCCCGGTGGCCAGCGGCGAGGACATCACCTCGGCGGTGAACGGGTCGTAGCGCCACTGGTCGGTGGCCAGGTACCAGAAGATCGTGCCCTGCATCTGCCGGGGCGGGCGCTGCCAGTCCAGGCCGAACGCCAGCGTGGACCACCCGGTGATCGGGCGGCACTTCTCCTGGCCCACGTAGTGCGCCCAGCCGCCGCCGTTGACGCCCTGGCAGCCGGTGAGCATGGTGAGCGCCAGGAACGAGCGGTAGATCTGGTCGGAGTGGAACCAGTGGTTGGTGCCCGCGCCCATGAGGATCATGGACCGGCCCTTGGAGCGCTCGGCGTTGTCGGCGAACTCCCGGCCGATCTTCTCCGCCGCGCCGGCGGGCACCCCGGTGATCGCCTCCTGCCACGCGGGCGTGTAGGGCTGGGAGGCGTCGTCGTAGCCGGTGGGCCACTCGCCGGGCAGGTCGCCGCGGCGCACGCCGTACTGGGCCAGCAGCAGGTCGAACACCGTGGTCACCCGCCGGCCGGCGATGACCCGCGTCGGCACGCCCCGGCGCAGCACGCCCGCTTCGGCGGTGTCGAACCGGGGCAGCGCGACGGTGACCGGGTCGTCGCCGCCCACCGACAGCAGCGGGTCGACGTCGCCGAGGTCGAGGTTCCAGGAGCCCTGCCCGGAGTCGGTGAACCGGTGCCCGAGCGACCCCGGCGGCACCACCGGCGTGCCGTCCGCGTCGAGCAGGACCGTCTTGGACTCCGCGCCCTCGCCGGTGTCGCCGAGGTCCGCGGCGGTGAGGAACTTGCCCGGCACGAAGCCGACCTCGGTCTCGGTCAGGGTGACCAGGAAGGGAAGGTCGGTGTAGCGCTTGACGTAGTCGGTGAAGTACGGGGTGGTCTTCTCGACGAAGAACTCCCGCAGGATCACGTGCCCCATCGCCATCGCCAGCGCCGCGTCGGTGCCCGGGCGGGCGGGCAGCCACTCGTCGGCGAACTTGGTGTTGTCGGCGTAGTCCGGGGACACCACGACGACCTTCTGGCCCCGGTAACGCGCCTCCGTCATGTAGTGCGCGTCGGGGGTGCGGGTGACCGGGACGTTGGAGCCCCACATGATCAGGTAGCCGGCGTCGAACCAGTCCGCGGACTCGGGCACGTCGGTCTGGTCGCCGAACACCTGCGGGCTGGCCACCGGGAGGTCGGCGTACCAGTCGTAGAAGCTCAGCATCGACCCGCCGATCAGCGACACGAACCGCGCCCCGGCCGCGTGGCTGACCATCGACATCGCCGGGATGGGGGAGAAGCCCGCGACCCGGTCCGGCCCGTAGCGCTTGATCGTGTGCACGTGGGAGGCGGCGACCATCTCCGCCGCCTCCCACCACTCGGCGCGCACGAAGCCGCCCATGCCGCGCGCGGCCTTGTACCGGCGGGACTTCTCCGGGTCCTCGACGACGTCGGCCCACGCGAGCACCGGGTCCTTCAGCCGTTCCTTGGCCTCCCGGTAGTACTCCAGCAGGACACCGCGCACGTACGGGTAGCGCACCCGAGCGGGGGAGTAGGTGTACCAGGAGAACGACGCGCCACGCGGGCAGCCCCGGGGCTCGTACTCCGGCTTGTCCGGCCCGATCGACGGGTAGTCGGTCTGCTGCGACTCCCAGGTGATCACGCCGTCCTTGACGTAGACCTTCCAGGAGCACGAACCGGTGCAGTTCACGCCGTGGGTGGACCGCACCACCTTGTCGTAGGCCCACCGGTCCCGGTAGAACACGTCGGCGCCGCGTCCCCCGATCTGGTGCAGCGTGCGCCCGTCCGCGGAGGTCTCGCCGCGCTGGAAGTGCCTGGCGAGGCGCAGCAGCGAGTCGCCGACCCCGGAATCGGCGTCGGAATCGCGCGCCGTGCCGTCCGGACGAACGCCGCTCGCGGGGGATTTCGACACGGCGATCACCTCCGAGAGAATAGTGAATCGCTCAATCGACAGCCGTCGTCAATGACCCTGCGGGCTCACCCTAGGGCGGTGTGGTGGCCGTTACAAGAATCGACCCGAATTCGCACTTTATCGCGCCGAACCCCGTGCGTGGACCGTAACCCCACGTTTACAGCCCCCCCATTGCGCCCGCCCGCCCCTTGATCGACCCACCTCGCTCCACCTGGTACAACGCCCGCCGTCACGCCACAGCCTCTGGGGCCGGCTGGACGGGTTCACATCCATCTTTAACATCCGGGTCACATCACGGGGTTCGTGTTACCGACGGGTCGGCACGGCCACCGGGTATTTCCGCCCGTCGAATTCTTCGGCGGCGAGCGACCAGTCGTAATCCCGGGGAGAGGTCCACAGCGCGGGAGTGCCGAACGCGCCGTCGTGATCGACCCGAACCGCGAGCACCGGATGGCTGTCGGCCAGGCGCATCGGGACCAGCAGCATCCCGTCCGCGGAGAGCTGGTCCAGCCACGCCGGCGACACCCGGTCGACGGGGAAGGTGACGACCACCCGGTCGAACGGCGCCTGACTGGGGACACCGGCGTCGACGTCGCCGCACGCCACCGTCACGTCGGTCCGCCCCAGCCGCCGCATCGCCTGCTGGACGTCGTGCACCACGTCCAGTCGGGGGTCCAGCGAGAACACGCGGGTCCCGGTGATGGTCGCGATGAGCGCGGCCGTGTACCCGTTGCCCGACCCGATCTCCAGCACCCGGTGCCCGGGCAGGAGTTCCAACGCCTCCACCATCCGCGCCACCACACTGGGCCGCGCCGCCGAGCACAGGTCCGCGACCCCCGCCCCCGGCCGCCGGACGGGCAGTGGAACGTCCTGGTAGACAACGTCCAACACCGCGTCGGAGGCCCCACCCGGCAGGACGTCGACGCGCTCACCCGGCGCCGGGTAGAAGTGCGTCACGCACAGGTCCCGCCTGACCGACCGGAAGGCCCGCTCGACGACGTCCGTCCGGATCGCGCCGAGCCCCCGCAACGCCCTCGCGTACCCGGCCAAGCGCTCCGCCATCTCCACGACAGCCTCCTCCACCCCCGGCGCAGGCGCGCCCCGATGCGCGCGAAGTCGCCGGTACCGCACGGACTTCCCAGCTTGCCCTGTCCCGCAAGGGGAACACCGCGTCCCGAGGAAGGCACGAACTCCTCCGATCGCCGCAGCCGGCCGCGGTTCGACCAGGTAGCGCCTGGTGATCGAAGTCCTCAATGGAATCATCGGGCCCATGCGGGTGCTGCTGGTTGAGGACGACGAGCCCATCGCCGAATCGCTGATGCGCGGGCTGGGGCGGTACGGGTTCGACGTCGAGTGGGTGCGCACGGGGGCCGAGGCGCTGGCGGTCGAGGTCGCGGACGTGGTGCTGGTCGACCTGGGGCTGCCCGACATGGACGGGCTCGACGTGTGCCGCGACCTGCGCGCGCGGTCGGACGTGCCGATCATCGTGATCAGCGCGCGGGCCGACGAGGTCGACCGGGTCGTCGGGCTGGAGATCGGCGCGGACGACTACGTGACCAAGCCGTTCGGCGTGCGGGAGGTCATCGCGCGGATGCGGGCGGTGCTGCGGCGGGTCCGGCCGGCGGTGGCGCAGCCGGAGCCGGTCCGGTCGGACCGGCTGGCCCTGGACCGGCGGGCGCGGCGGGTGTTCGTGGACGGCGTCGAGATCTCCCTGACGCCCAAGGAGTACGACCTGCTCGCCTTCCTCGCCGAGGCGCCCGGCGCGGCGTTCACCCGCGAGCAGATCATGGAGGCGGTGTGGGACGCGAACTGGTTCGGGCCCACCAAGACGCTGGACGTGCACGTCGGCGCGCTGCGCCGCAAGCTCGGTGACGCCGCCGCGGTGGAGACCGTGCGCGGGGTCGGGTTCCGGTTGGTGCTGTCGTGATCCGGCAGCTCGTCGCGAGCTACGTGCTGCTGGTGGCCGTGGCCCTCGCCGCGTTCACGGTGCCGGTCGCCTTCACCCTGACCGGCCAGGTCTACGGCGACGCCGAGAGCGCCGCCCGCCGCGAGGCGCACACCGCCGCGCTGCTGCTGGCCACCGACGACGCCCCGTCGCGGCAGGCGCTGGCCCGGCTCGCCGAGGCGTACCAGGAGGAGACGCCGGGCCGGCTGGACGTGCTGTCGGCGGGGCGCACCGCGGTCGCGCCGCTGCCGCCGCCCGCCGACCCGGACGACCCGGCGTTCGCCGAAGCCCTGGCCGGGCGGGAGTTCCTGCGCTGGGACCACGTGTCCGCCCTCGGCGCGGACGGGCTGGTGCTGGCGGTGCCCGCCGAGTCGGCGGACGGCCGGGTGGTCGGCGCGGTGCGGATCGCCTACCCGTCGGCGCCGATCACGCAGCGGCTGTGGCAGATCTGGGGTTTCCGGGCCGGGCTGGCGGTCGCGGTGCTGGTGGTGGCGGCGCTGCTGGGCGTGTGGCTGGCGCGGCGGCTGACGCGTCCGCTGCGGGAGCTGAACCGCATGGCGAGCCGGTTGCGCGACGGCGACCTGACCGCGCGGGCGGAGGAGACCGGGCCGCCGGAGACCCGCACCCTGGCGGGCACGCTCAACACGGCGACGGAGACGATCGGCACCCTGCTCGGCTCGCAGCGCGCGTTCATCGGCGACGCGTCGCACCAGTTGCGCACGCCGCTGACCGCGTTGCGGCTGTCGCTGGACAACGTCGCCGACAGCGTGGACGACCCGTACGTGCGCGAGGACGTCGACCACGCCACCGCCGAGGTGGTGCGGATGAGCAGGCTGGTCAACGGGCTGCTGACGCTGGCGCGGGCCGAGTCGGCGGTGGCGGCGGCCGAGCCGGTGAAGGTGGCCGACGTGGTGTCGGACCGGTTCGGCGCGTGGCGGGCCGCCGCCGACGAGCGGGGCGTGGCGCTGCGGCACGAGGCGGCGGACCCGTCGTTGCGGGTGCTGGCCGGTCCGGGGCACCTGGAGCAGGTGCTGGACAACGTGCTGTCCAACGCGGTGGAGGTGTCGCCGGACGACGGCGTGATCGTCGTGCGGACGTTCCGCGAGGGGGACAAGGGGGTGGTCGAGGTGGTCGACCAGGGGCCGGGGATGTCGCCGGCGGACCAGTCGCGCGCGTTCGACCGGTTCTGGCGCGGTCCCGGGCTGACCGGCCGGTCCGGGACCGGGCTGGGGCTGGCGATCGTGAAGCAGCTGGTGTCGGACGACGGCGGGTCCGTGGGCCTGGACACGGCCGAGACCGGCGGGCTGCTGGTGCGCGTGGTGCTGCGGGCGTGCCCGTAGCCCCCGGATCGGGGCCACGGGCACGGCCGGGTCAGTTCTTCTCGGGCATCGCGGACGAGTGGTGGTGCTTGATCAGCCACTTGCCGTTGGTCCGCTCGTAGACGAACGTGTAGCGGGCGTCGACCGGGCCCGAGGCCGTGGTGAACCGGTAGGTGCCGGCGTCCAGGGCGGTGTCCGGGCCCAGGACCGAGACGCGCGAGTCGAGGATCTGCCCCTGCGGCTTGCCCTTGAGGAAGTGCTCGAAGTAGTCGGCGATCTCCGCGTGGCCGGCGCGCACCTTGTTCGACACGGTCGGCAGCAGGACCGCGTCGGTCGTGTAGCGGTCGGCGACCTTGGCCGGGTCGAGCGTCGCGAGGGCCCGGTTCCACTCGTCGAACAGCGCCTGCACCTCCTGGGTGGTGGGCCGGGCCGCCTGCGCGCCGCCCGCCGCCGTGCTGCTGCCGGTCGCCGCCGTGCCGCCGCCCGCCGCGGCGGTCCCGCTGCCGCACCCCGCGAGCGCGGCCACCGCGATGACCGCGCCGGCCGCCGCCGTGACCCGGACACGCAACCTGTTGCTCATCGTCAAACTCCTTGGTCCTGTTCGGGTGACACCCTCCACTTTGGAGGTACGTCAGCCAGGAACAGGCCAGGAAAGTGACAGCAGAGAGTAAGGAGTTGTCCAAGATCGCCGGGGCCGGCTGTTGCGGTCCGACACACCGCCGCCCTTGTGCGACCCGCGCCGGAATCCGGATGCCGCCCTGGTGCGGCCCGCGCCGGAATCCGGGTGCCGTCGTGGTGTGACCCACACCGGAACCCGGGTGCCGTCGTGGTGTGACCGACGCCGGAATCCGGGTGTCTCCGACTCCGGGCTCGGCTACCGTGGTGGACGTGATGCAGCAACTGCTGTTCCTCTGAGGGACGACGCCTCCACCGGTGCCGCGGACCGCGGTGCCGGACTCGTCCTTTCCGCGCATCACCTCTTGTCGGAGGCATTCCCCTCATGTCGTCCCAACCTCGGCTCGCCCCCGCGCGGGCCGCGCACGTGCGCCTGTCCGGCGTCCACGTCTCCTTCGGCGGGCGGCCCGTGCTCGCCGGGGTCGACCTCGTCGCCGCCGCCGGTGACCGGGTCGCCGTCGTCGGCGAGAACGGTCGCGGCAAGACCACCCTGCTCCGGGTGCTCGCCGGCGACCTGCCCGTCGACCGCGGCGAAGCGCACCGCTCGGGCTCGCTCGGCGTCGCCGACCAGCAGATCCCGCTCGGCCCCGACGACACCGTCGGCGCCCTGATCGACCTCGAACTGACCGCCGTGCGCCGTGCGCTGACGCGCCTGGACCGCGCGACCGAGGCGCTCGCCGAAGGCCGTTCCGGCGCGGACGACGCCTACGCCGCCGCACTCGCGGACGCGGAGGCGTTGGACGCGTGGGACGCCGACCGGCGCGTGGAACTCTCGCTGGCCGCGCTCGACGCCGTCGACGACCGCACCCGTCCGCTCGGCACGCTGTCGGTCGGGCAGCGCCACCGCGTGCGGCTGGCCTGCCTGCTCGGCGCCGGGCACCAGGTGCTGCTGCTCGACGAGCCGACCAACCACCTCGACGCGGCGGGCCTCGACCACCTCACCGAACGGCTCCGGGCCCACCCCGGCGTGGTCGTGCTGGTCAGCCACGACCGGGCGCTGCTCGCCGACGTCGCCACCTCGGTGATCGACCTCGACCCGTCCAGCGACGGCAAGCCGCGCGTGTACGGCGGCGGCTACGCCGGCTACGTGGCGGGCCGGCGAGCCGAACGCGCCCGCTGGGAGGCGCTGCACGCCGACCAGGTCGCGCAACGCCGACGACTGGCCGACGACCTGTCCGCGGCCCGGAACCGCCTGCGCGACAACTGGCGTCCCGACAAGGGACACGGCAAGCACACCCGCGCCACCCGTGCCCCCGCGCTCGTCCGGGCCGTGCACCGGCGGCAGGAGGAGCTGGCGGCGCACGTCGTGGACGTCCCGCCGCCCCCGACCCGGTTCGCCATGCCGGACCTGCCCGGGCACGGCGGCGCGACCCTGCTCCGGGCCGACGGCGTCACCGTCGCCGGGCGGCGGGCGCGCCCGGTCGACGTGGCCCTTGACCCCGGGGACCGCCTCGTGGTCACCGGACCCAACGGCGCGGGCAAGTCGACCCTGCTCGCGGTGCTGGCGGGCGACCTGGAGCCGAGCGCAGGCAGCGTCACGCGGGCCCGGGCGGCGCGGATCCGGCGGTTGGCCCAGGAGTCCGACCCACCCGGCCGGCGCACCGCGGCCGACCTCTACGACCTGCGCCTCGCCCGGTCGGGGGTGACCGGGCCGGGCCTGCACGAGCTGGGCCTGATCGACCGGCACGACACCCACCGGCCGGTGGCCGAACTGTCGGTGGGCGCACGGAGACGGCTGGACCTGGCCCTGGTCCTGGCCGACCGCCCGCACGTGCTGCTGCTCGACGAGCCGACCAACCACCTTTCGCCAACGCTCGTCGACGAACTGACCGCGGCACTCGCGTCCACGAAGGCGGCGGTCGTGATCGCCACCCACGACCGGCAACTCCTCCGCCACACCCGTTCGTGGCCGCGACTCGCCCTCTGAGCCGGCTGCCCGGGTCCTGCGAGCGCGGGACCCGGGCAGCCGCGGTTCAGGGTTTGCCCATGGCCCTGCCGATGCCGGGCATCCTGGTCGGAGCGGGTGGCGTTCGGTGGCGGGTGTCCGGCGGGGTGGCCGCGTGGTGGTGGTCGGCGAAGTCCTTGAAGCCCGCGAGGTCGGTGCCGGGGGTGGTCAGGTCGCTCGCGGCGAGGGCCTCCTCGTAGATCCCGTGCGGCTCGACGACCACCCGCACGTCCAGCCTCGTGGTGCCGCCGTCGAGCGGGCGGAAGAACGCCGTACCGATCCGCAGCGGCGCCGCCGGTGCCCGCCAGGCGATGAACTCGTGCGGTCGCTGTCCGGTGATCTCGGCACCGGGTTCGGCGACCCATTCCAGCCACAACCCGTAGGCGACGTCCGCCGACGCGGCCACGTCCACGGAACCCTCGAACGTCCTCATCGCCACACCTCCACTGTCCGCCTCCGGGTACCCGGCCGCCCGGCGGCCGATGCGTTGGTCGAAGTTCTTCGGGGACTTCTCGACCGCCGTGCGCGACAACCGGATGGATTCCAAGGTTTCCGGCGCACATTGGCGCGAGCGTTACCGCGCCGAATGTCCAAGTCCGATGAATCCGTTTTTCGCTGCGCCGGTCGGCGGAGTCTTCTACTCCAATGGCGGCTTGGCAGGTGTCGTGCGGCGACCGGAGGATTTCGGTGGGATTTGTCCGGTTCGGCTCGCTTCCGGGAGGCACTCATGAAGCGTTCGCCCCGTGCGGTTGCCGTGCTCGTCATCGCCCTGGTGACGGCGCTCATCCCCGGTGCGGTGGCGCGGGCGGCGACCGGGGATCTGACGTGCACCGGGAACTTCCAGTTCAACTTCGACCCGCCGTTGACCGCCACCAACACCACGGCGACGGCCGACGTGGGCGGTGGGCTTGTGGATTGCGTGTCGCCCAACGGTCGGTACACGCGCCTGAAGTCGGGTGTGCGGACCGGGGTCGGCACGGTGAGCAGGCCGTTGGGCACGGCGCCGTGCGCGCCGGTCATGACGATCCTCGAAGGCGCGGTGTTGACCTGGAACACGGGGGAGAAGAGCAAGTTCCGGATCACCGTCAACACCGACCCGTCCTCCGGGCGCCTGACGATCAGCGCCTACTTCACCAGTGGCCCGCTGGTGGGCGACACCGCGAACGCCTACCCGATCGTGTTGCACACCAACGCGGACTGCGCGGTGAACGGCCTGACCCAACTCACCTCCGACCTGCTCCAGGTGACCTGGGAGTGACCGGTTCACCGCCGGAGCCGGTGGGCCACGAACGACAGGGAGCCGTTGCACACCAAGTAGATCACCGTGACGACGAGGAACGTCTGCACCAGCAGGTGGTTGTAGGCCGACAGCACCTGCGCGCGGTGCAGCAGTTCGGTGAAGGCCACGACGTAGCCGAGGGAGGTGTCCTTCACCAGGCTCACCAACTGGCTCACCAACGACGGCGTCACGTGCCGGACCGCCTGCGGCAGCACCACGAACCGCATGGTCTGCGCCCGGGTCAACCCCAGCGACAGCGCGGCTTCCGGTTGCCCGCTGGGCAGGCTCAGCACGCCGGCGCGGAAGATCTCCGCGAACGCCGCCGAGTTCGCGACCGTCAACGGCAGCACCAGTTTCCACAGCAGCGGCAGGTTCACCCCGACGCCGGGCAGCGCGAACAGCGTCACGTAGATCATCAGCAGCACCGGCACCGTCCGCGCGACCTCGATGTAGCCGGTGGCGAGCCACCGCACCACCCGAACGCGCGAAAGCCGGCCCAACGCGAGGAACACCCCGGCCACCGCGCTCAGCACGGCCACGTGCGCCGCCGCCTCCAGCGTGCCGAGCAGGCCGACGAGCAGGTACTGCCAGATCGGCCACTGCGCGAACGGCGCCCACCGGGCCGCGTCGAGCTGCCCGTGGGCGGCGAACCGCGCGACCGCGAGCCCCAGCAGCCCGGCGAACACCAGCCCGCTGACCACCGACCAGACGAAGATCCGGCGCCGGGCGCGCGGCCCCGGGGTGTCGTGGAGGAGGGTCATCGCAGGATCGCCACCCGCCGCTCGACCCAGCCGGTGCCCAGACCGATCAGCAGCGCCAGACCCATGTACGTCAGCCCCGCGCCCACGAAGATCGGGATCGGTTGGGCGTGCACGAGGTTGGTCTTGTTGGCCGCCGCGGTGAGTTCGACGATGCCCACCGCCGCGAACAACGACGTGTTCATCACCAACGCGATCATGACGTTGCCGAGCGGTTGCACCACGGCCCGCAGCGCCTGCGGCAGGATCACCGAGCCCAGCGCCTGGCGGAAGGTCAGGCCCAACGCGCGGGCCGCCTCCGCTTGCCCCAGCACGACGGTGTTCACGCCGCTGCGCACGGCCTCGGCGACGTACGCGGCCTCGTAGACCACCAGCACGACCACGGCGGTGGCGGGCAACGGCATCAGCACGCCCGCGTCCGGCAACGCGAACACGAACAGCACCAGCAACGCCAGCAGCGGCACGTTCAGGAACAGCTGCACGTACCCGAACGCCACACCCCGCAGCACCGGCACCGGGCTGACCCGCATGGCCGTCACCACGACGCCCAGCACCAGCGCGCCCGCCGCCGACAGCGCCGCCATCCACAGCGTGGTCAGCAGGCCGTGCAGCAGCGGCGCGAGGTTGTCGAGCAGGGCCGCCATCAGGAGCCGGGCACCGACCCGATGGCCGGTGGGGTCGGTGGGTCGGCGTCCACGACCGTGCCCAGCGAGTTGCGCCACGCGGCGGCCCACTGGCCGTTGTCCTGGATCTTCTTGAGCCAGTCGTTGACGAACTGCTTGAAGTCGGTGTCGCCGTGCTTGAGCCCGATGCCGTAGGGCTCGGTGGTGAACGGGTTGCCGACGACGGTCAGTTGCGGGTTGGCCTTGGCGTTGCTCGCCAGCAGGGTGAGGTCCTGGACGTACGCGTCGCCCCGGCCCTGCAGCAGCGCGGTGACGGCTTGCGGGTCGGTGCCGAAGGAGATCACGGCGGCGGTGGGTTGCCGCTTGGGCACTTCGGTGACCGCCGGGGTGTTCGCGCCCACGATGACCTTCTTGCCGGCGAGGTCGTCGATGCCCTTGATCCCCGTGGTGCCGGTCTTGACGGCCACGGCGAGGCCGGACAGGAAGTAGGGGCCGGCGAAGGTGACTTGCTCGGACCGTTCCGGCGTGATCGTGTAGGTGTTGAACACGACGTCCACCGTGCCGTTGGCGAGCAGGGCCTCGCGGGTCTCGGTGGCCGGGGGGACGATCTCGACCTCGGGCTTGCCGAGGATGTACACGGCGAGCAGCTTGGCCAGGTCGGCGTCGAACCCGGTGACCTCGTCGGGATTGGTCGGGTTCTGCTGGGACAGCAGTGGCGCGTCGAGGGCCTCGGCGACGATCAGCTTGCCCCGCTTCTTGATCCGCTCCATCGTCGAGCCGGGCGGGATCGCGGCTGCGTCCGCGATGGGCGCGCCCGTTAAGAGGTCGGGGCTGGTGGCCGCAGGCGGTACGGCGGACCCGCCTCCGCCGCCGCACCCGGCGAGCGCCGTGGCGAGCAGGCCGCTGACTACAAGCACCGTGCGAAGGTTCATGGTCCCTCCCGCTTGCTGCGTCGATCAGCACGGTATGTGCGAAAATCGAAGCAAGTCAAGGTTCGGTCGCAGCAAGTAGGTGCCATGGCAGGTGTCGCTCCCGATTCACCGGGGGCCGTGCTCCAGCTCATCCGGGCCGGTGTGGCGGCGTCGCGGTCGGACGTGGCCAAGAGCATCGGGGTGTCCGCGTCGACCGCCGGGCTGCGCGTCCAGTCGCTGATCGACCACGGCTACCTGCACGAGGTGGGGGCCGGGCAGTCGCAGGGCGGTCGGCGCCCGCGGCGGCTCGCGCTGCGCCCGGACTTCGGCGTGGTGGCCGCGATCGACCTCGGCAGCCGGCACTGCTCGGTGGCGTTGTTCGACATGGGCGGCACGCTGCTGCGCACGCGGTCCCGGCCGTTGCGGATCGCGGACGGCCCGGAGTCGGTGCTGCGGCGGGTTCATGCGGACATCACGCGCGAGTCGGGCCCGACGGACCGGCTGCGGGGCATCACGGTCGGGGTGCCGGGGCCGGTGGACGCGCGGACCGGCCGGGTGGTGTCACCGTCGCGGATGCCGGGTTGGCACAACGCGGACGTGCGGGCCGAGATGGCGCGGATGACCCCGCTTCCCGTGCTCGTGGACAACGACGCCAACCTGATGGCGATCGGCGAGCACACCGTCGACCCGGTCGAGCACTTGGTGTTCGTGAAGGCGGGCACCGGCATCGGGTGCGGCGTGATCGCCTCCGGCCGGCCCCATCGCGGCTCGGTCGGCGCGGCCGGCGACATCAGCCACCTTCCCGTGGTGGGCAAGGAACACGTCCAGTGCTCCTGTGGCCGCAACGGTTGTCTGGACGCGGTGGCGAGCGGCGCGGCCTTGATCCGCGACCTCACCGCCGCCGGTGTGCCGGTCGAGGACCCCGCCGACGTGGTGGCGCTGGCCGGTGACGGGGACCCCACGGTGACCCGCGTGCTGCGCGAGGCGGGCCGGGCGACGGGCGAGGTCCTCGCGACGGTGGTGAACTTCTTCAACCCCGACGCCCTGGTGATCGGCGGCCGGCTCAGCGGCGCGGAGGCGTTCGTGGCCAGCGTGCGCGCCACGGTGTACGAACGGTGCCTGGCGATGGCCACCGAACACCTCCAGGTCCGCGTCACCAGGGCGAAGCACCTGGCGGGCGTGACCGGCGGGGCACACCTCATGCTCGAACACCTGCTCGCTCCCGAACGGGTGAACGAAGCGGTGGAGAAAGGCCTGTGATCCTTCGACCGGTCAAGACGGGACGGAGACCACCCCGAGATCGTCACGCCCCCGCGAAGCGCAATAATCCGGGCATGACTGCTTCGTCATTCAACGCGCACGAACTGATCGCGAAAAGCAATATCGGTGTTCTCGCGACACTCAAGCGGAACGGCTTCCCGCATCTGTCCCCCGTGTATCACTTCTACGACCGGGACGCCGGTGTCATCTTGGTGTCGACGAACGAAGGCTACGCCAAGACCACGAACCTGCGCCGGGACCCGCGCGCGGCGCTGGAGGTCACCAGCGCCGACGGGTGGTCGTGGGCGACCGCCGAGGGCACCGTCACCCTGACCGGCCCGGGGACCGACCCCAACGGGCCCGAGGTCGAGGCGTTAGTCGACTACTACCGCTTCGGCGCGGGCGAGCACCCGGACTGGGACGAGTACCGGGCGGTCATGGTGGCCGAGCGGCGCGTCCTCATCTCGCTCAAGGTCGAGCGCGTCTACGGCGAGAAGCTCAACTGAGCCGGTCGGCGCGGCGACGACCGCGCCGGCCGCGGGGAAGGACCGTGCACGTGGTCCTTTCCCGCGGCCTCGCCCCACCGACATCAAGGGGCACGGCTCAGCCGAGCAGGGCCTTGCCGTCCTCGGCCCGGATGTGGCCGATGAGCGCGCGCAGACCCACCTCGGCGCGGGCGATCTCCTCGTCGGTGATGTGGATGGACGGTTCGAAGCGCAGGGTGCTGGTGGCGCTGGCGGTCGGGAAGACCCGCATGTTGTGCTCGCGCAGCAGGTAGCCCGAGAACATGTACCCGATCAGGCCGCCCCGGGCCTGCTCGGCGAGGATGTCGGACTCCGAGTCGGACAGGTCGTGGAACTCCAGACCGGTCATCAAACCCTTGCCGCGCACGTCCTTGACGACGTCGCCGAACTCCTCGCGCAGCGAGTTCAGCATGGCGAGCAGCTTGTCGCCCCGCTCGGCCGCCTTCCGGTACGCCGCGCCGTCGTCGGCCTCCAGCATGTCCACGGCGCGCGCGGCGATGAGGGTGGAGAAGCTGTCCTTGGCGTAGGTGGAGGTGTGCAGCAGCTCGAAGTCGGTGCGGTAGATCGACGACCGGATCAGCGTGACCGCCGCCTTGGCGATGCCGCCGCCCAGGCTCTTGGCCAGGGTGATGTAGTCGCCGCGCAGCCCCAGGTGCGACGCGGCGAAGAACGCGCCCGAGCGGCCCATGCCGCTCTGCACCTCGTCCACGATGACGCGGATGCCGGCGGCGTCGAGGACTTCGCGCACGCGGGCGAGGGCGTCGGCGTCCAGGATCCGGATGCCCGCCTCGCCCTGGATGGGCTCCAGGACGAACGCGCTGATCACCGGCAGCGGGCGCTCGACCACCCGGATGACGTCGCCGTCCACGGCGAGGTCGAGCAGGGTCCGGCTCTCCGCGGCGATCGCGTCGGCGACGGCGTCGGGCTCCAGCGGCAGGAACCGGCACTGCGCGGCCATCGCGCTGAACGGCGTGCGGTAGCTGACGTTGTGGGTGAGCTGGATGCTGCCCGCGAGCTTGCCGTGGAAGGAACCGTTGGGGGCGAGGTAGACCGGCGGCGTGGCGGCGCGCTCGGTGTTGGCCGCGCGCAGGGCGGCGACGACCTCGTCGAGGGTCGAGCCCGGCAGGGGTGACGCGTCCACCGTGGCGCCGGCCGCCGCCGCTGCGATGGCGGCCTCGATGTGGGCCTCCACCTCGGCGAGCGCCTCGCCGATCTTGAGCACGCGGTCCATCTCGGCGTGCTTGATGGCGACCTCGTTGGCCTCGGCGCCGCTGTTGGCGAAGATCACCTGGTAGTGCTCGTCGGTGCCCAGCTCGCGGCGCACGATGGTGTTCAGCGTCCAGGCGAGGTCGTTCGCGTAGGGGTGCCGGGAGAACTGGGCGTGGATCGGGGTGCCGGCGTCCAGGAGCGATTTCGCGTACTCGACGAGCTCCGGGTTGTTGTGCCCGTGGATGGTCGACCCGTAGCCGCCGACGAGGTCGAGCACCTCGACCTCGGCGCCGTCGGCGTCGCGGTAGAACAGGGAGTCCTTCTTCGACCTGGTGTACTCGACCCCGAGCCCGTTGGCGGCCAGCCAGGCGAACATGTACGGCTCGGCCAGTTCGGGCTTGTCGACCACTGGGTTCATCTTCTTCCCCATTCCACGTCGGGTGCTGGCGGGGCCGACCGTAGCCAACGCCGGGTGAATCACCGTCTACCTCCGGTCTAGCCCCGGTAATGGCGCGCGGCGGGCGGCGATTCGGTGATCCTTCCCGGATTTTTACCGCGCTCAAATCGGAAGAAATCCGGTAACCGGGTGGTCGATCGCGCGGTTTTACCGGTCGGAGACCGCCGGTGGATCAACTGCCGGGGCGTTGTGCCTAGGGTCGAAGTGGTTTCGGTCTGGGAAAACCCATCACGGTTTCCGGCGGCAAGCGAAGGGCAGACACCTCATGTCGAGCAGTCAGCATTTCCACGGCACCCAGCACGAGGACGCGATCGCGGTCATCGGGATGTCCTGCCTGCTGCCCGGCGCGCCGGACGTGGCCGCGTTCTGGGACCTGCTGCGGTCCGGGCGCGAGGCGCTGACCGACATGCCCGCGCACCGCTGGGAACCGATCTCCGCCGACCCGGGCGATCCGGTGCGCCGAGGCGGTTTCCTGGACTCGATAGCCGACTTCGACGCCGCCTTCTTCGGCATCTCGCCGCGCGAGGCGCGGGTGATGGACCCGCAGCAGCGCCTGCTGCTGGAGCTGGCCTGGTCCGCGCTGGAGGACGCCGGGATCGTCGCCGCCGACCTGGAGGGCAGCCCGACCTCGGTCTTCGTCGGCACCGCGCGCGAGGACTACGCGGGCCTGGTCTACCGGCAGGGCTCGGCCGCGATCACCCAGCACACCAACGCGGGCGTGCACCGCGGCGTCATCGCCAACCGCGTCTCCTACGCCCTGGGCCTGCGCGGCGCCAGCCTCACCGTCGACACCAGCCAGTCGTCGTCGCTGGTCGCGGTGCACCTGGCGTGCGAGTCGCTGCGCTCGGGCGACTCCGCGCTGGCGCTGGCCGCGGGCGTGAACCTCAACATCCTCGCCGAGACCGTGCTGGGCGCCGAGCGGTTCGGCGGGCTGTCCCCCGACGGCCGCTGCCACACCTTCGACGCCCGCGCCAACGGCTACGCGCGCGGCGAGGGCGCCGCCGTGGTCGTGCTCAAGCCGCTGCGGGCCGCCCTCGCCGACGGTGACCGGGTGCACGGCGTGCTGCTGGGCAGCGCGGTCAACAACGACGGCGCGACCTCCGGGCTCACGGTGCCCAGCGCGTTCGCGCAGGAGCAGGTGGTGCGGACGGCGCACCGCCGGGCGGGCGTGTCGCCGGACGACGTGCAGTACGTCGAGCTGCACGGGACCGGCACCCCGGTGGGCGACCCGATCGAGGCCGCGGCGCTGGGCGCGTCGATCGGCACGCTCAAGCGGTCCGGCGACCCCCTGGTCGTCGGCTCGGTGAAGACCAACATCGGCCACCTGGAGGCCGCCGCCGGCATCACCGGCCTGGTGAAGACCGTGCTGGCGGTCGCCCACCGCGAACTGCCCGCGAGCCTCAACTTCGAGACGCCGAACCCGGCCATCCCGTTCGACGAGCTGAACCTCTCCGTGGTCACCAGCCGCTCGCCGTGGCCGCACCCGGACCGCCGGCTCGTCGCGGGCGTCAGCTCCTTCGGCATGGGCGGCACCAACTGCCACGTCGTCGTCGCGGAAGCGCCGACCGCGCAGCCCGCGCCGACCGCGCGGCGCGCCGAGCCCACCGGCGCCCGACAGCCCGACGTCACGGCACCGCTGCCGGTGGTCGTCACCGGCCGGAGCCCGGAAGCGCTGCGCGCGCAGGCCGAGCGGCTCTCGGACGCGGTCGAGGCGGGTGACGCCGACATCGCGTCCGTGGGCTGGTCCGCGCTGACCACGCGCACCCGGTTCCCCCACCGCGCCGCCGTCGTCGCCGCGGACCGCGCCGAACTGGTCGCCGGCCTGCGCGCGCTGGCCGCGGGCGCCCCGGCCGCCGGGCTCGTCACCGGCGTCGCGTCGGCGGGCGCGACCGCGGCCGTGTTCACCGGCCAGGGCGCGCAGCGGGTCGGCATGGGCATGGCGCTGCACGCCGAGTTCCCGGTCTACGCGCGGTCTTTCGACCAGGTCGTGGCGCTGCTCGACCCGCTCCTGGACCGGCCCTTGCGCGAGGTGGTCGAGAGCGGGGAAGACCTCGACCAGACCGGGTACACCCAGCCCGCGCTGTTCGCGGTCGAGGTGGCGTTGTTCCGGCTGTTCGAGTCGTGGGGCCTGCGACCGGACTTCGTGCTGGGCCACTCCATCGGCGAGGTCGCCGCCGCGCACGTCGCGGGCGTGCTGTCCCTGCCCGACGCCGTCGCGCTCGTCGCCGCACGGGGACGCCTGATGCAGGCGCTGCCCGAGGGCGGCGCCATGGTGGCCGTCGGCGCGACGGAGGCACAGGTCGCCGAGTACTTGTCCGACACCGTGGCCATCGCCGCCGTCAACGGCCCCGAAGCGGTGGTGCTCTCCGGTGACGAGGACGCCGTGCTCGACGCCGCCGCGCGGCTGAAGGAGGCCGGGCACAAGACCAAGCGGCTCGCGGTGAGCCACGCGTTCCACTCCCACCGCATGGAGCCCATGCTCGACGACTTCCGCGCCGTCGTGTCCGGTCTGGAGTTCCACCCGCCGCGGATCAGGGTGGTCTCCACGGTGACCGGACAGGTCGCCGCCCCCGAACTCCTGGCGTCCCCGGAGTACTGGGTGGAGCAGGTCCGCGCGACCGTCCGCTTCGCCGACGCCGCGCGTGCCGTGGAGGCGGCGGGGGTGCGCACGGTCGTCGAGTTCGGCCCGGACGGCGTGTGCTCGGCCATGGTCGCCGAAAGCGTCGTCGACCGGTCCGCGGTGCGCGCGGAATCGGTGCTGCGCAAGGACAAGCCGGAGCCCCGCACCGCGATGACGGCGGTGGCCCGGCTGGTCGTGTCCGGCGTCGAGCTGGAGTGGAGCCAGGTGTTCGCGGGCACCGGCGCGCGCCGCGTCGACCTGCCGACCTACGCCTTCCAGCGCGAGCGCTTCTGGGTCACCGAAGGCCCGGCCGAGCCCGCACCCGCGCCGCGCGCCACCCCCGCACCCGCGCCGCGCCCGGTCACCACCGGCCGACCCGCCCGCGCCGCCGACCTGGTGAACGCGCACGTCGCCGCCGTCCTCGGCCTGGCACCCGGCAAGGCGGTCGAGGTCGACCTGCCGTTCCGCGAGCTGGGCTTCACCTCGCTGATGACCGTGGAACTCGGTGACGCCCTCGCCGCGGCCACCGGGCTGGACCTGCCGTCGAGCACCCTCTACGACCACCCCACGCCGGCCGCGCTGGCCGCGCACCTCGACGCCCGGCTCGGCGGCGGTGCCGACGACGTCGACGAGGTCGCCGCGGTGGCGGACGACGAGCCCATCGCCATCATCGGGATGGCGTGCCGCTACCCCGGCGGGGTCGCCTCGCCGGAGGACCTGTGGGCGCTGGTCGCGGGCAACGGCGACGCCATCTCCGGGTTCCCCGCCGACCGCGGCTGGCCCGAGGACCTGTTCGACCCCGATCCCGGCGCGTCCGGCCGCAGTTCGGTGCGCGAGGGCGGTTTCCTGCACGACGCGGGCCGCTTCGACGCCGGCTTCTTCGGGATCTCCCCGCGCGAGGCGCAGGCGATGGACCCGCAGCAGCGGCTGCTGCTGGAGACCACGTGGGAGGCGCTGGAACGGGCCGGTCTCGTCCCCCGCGACCTGCGCGGCTCCCGCACCGGTGTCTTCATCGGCGCCACGACGTTCGACTACGGACCGCGGATGCACGACGCGCCGGCGAACGTCGAGGGGCACCTGCTCACCGGCGGCACGGCCAGCGTCATGTCCGGCCGCATCGCCTACCAGCTGGGCCTGCTCGGCCCCGCCCTCACCGTCGACACCGCGTGCTCGTCGTCCCTGGTGGCGCTGCACCTGGCCGTCCAGTCGCTGCGCCGGGGCGAGACGTCGCTGGCGATCGCGGGCGGCGTGGCGGTGATGTCGACGCCGGGCATGTTCCTGGAGTTCTCCCGCCAGCAGGGCCTCGCCCCCGACGCCCGCTGCAAGTCCTTCGCCGCCGCCGCCGACGGCACCGCGTGGGCCGAGGGCGTGGGCCTGCTCGTGGTCGAGCGGCTGTCCGACGCCCGCCGCAACGGGCACCCGGTGCTGGCCGTGGTGCGGGGCTCGGCGGTCAACTCCGACGGCGCGTCCAACGGCCTGACCGCGCCGAGCGGCCTGGCGCAGCGGCGGGTGATCCGCCAGGCCCTCGCCGACGCCGGGCTCACCGGCGCCGACGTCGACGTGGTCGAGGCGCACGGCACCGGCACCAGCCTGGGCGACCCGATCGAGGCGACGGCGCTGCTGTCCACCTACGGCGCCGACCGGGGCGACCGGGAGCCGGTGCTGCTCGGGTCGCTCAAGTCCAACATCGGCCACGCCCAGGCCGCGGCCGGGGTCGGTGGCGTGATCAAGCTGGTGCAGGCGATGCGCCACGGGGTCGTCCCGGCCACCCTGCACGTGGACGAGCCGACGCCGCACGTGGACTGGGCCTCGGGCGCGGTCTCGCTGGTCACCGAGAACCGCGCGTGGCCGGAGACCGGGCGGCCGCGCCGCGCGGCCGTGTCGTCGTTCGGGATCAGCGGCACCAACGCCCACGCCGTCATCGAGGTGGAGCCGCAGCCGGAGCGGTCCGGCGGCGGTGACCCGGCGCGGGCGCCGTGGGTGCTGTCCGCGCCGACCGGCGACGGCCTGCGCGCCCAGGCCGCGCGGCTGCGCGAGTTCGTGCTCGCCCGCGCGGACGCGCACCCGGCCGACATCGGCCTCGCCCTGGCGACCACCCGCACCCCGTTCGCCCACCGCGCGGTGGTGCTCGGCTCGACCGCGCAGGACCGGCTCGACGGGCTGGCCGCGCTCGCGGCCGGCGACGCCTCCCCGACCGTGGTGCGCGGGACGGCGTCGACCGGCAAGACCCTGCTGATGTTCACCGGGCAGGGCGCGCAGCGGGTCGGCATGGGCATGGCGCTGCACGCCGAGTTCCCGGTGTTCGCCGAGGCGTTCGACGAGATCGCCGCGCACCTCGACCCGCACCTGGACCGACCGCTGCGCGAGGTCGTCGAGAGCGGGCAGGACCTCGACCAGACCCGGTACACCCAGCCCGCGCTGTTCGCCGTCGAGGTGGCGCTGCACCGCCTGGCCGCGCACCACGGCGTGACGCCGGACCTGGTGGCCGGGCACTCGATCGGCGAACTGGCCGCCGCGCACGTGGCCGGGGTGCTCTCCGCCGAGGACGCCGCGACGCTGGTCGCCGCCCGCGGCAGGCTGATGCAGGCCGCGCGGTCGGACGGCGCGATGGTCGCGATCGAGGCCGAGCCCGACGCCGTCGCCGCCTCGATCGCCGAGCACGCCGGGCTGGTCGACATCGCCGCCGTGAACGGCCCGCGGGCGGTGGTGATCGCGGGTGACGCGGAGGTCGCGCACCGCGTGGCACAGCAGTGGAAGGACAAGGGCCACCGGGTGCGGGCGCTGCGCGTCAGCCACGCGTTCCACTCGCCGCACATGGACGACATCCTCGACGAGTTCCGCGCGGTCGCCGCAGGGCTGACCTTCCACGCGCCGGTCATCCCGGTCGTCTCCACCGTCACCGGCGCGGTCGTGGCCCCGGAGCGGATCACCACCGCCGACTACTGGGTCGACCAGATCCGCTCGGCGGTCCGGTTCCACGACGCCGTGGTGACCGCGACCGGCCTGGGCGCGACGGTGCTCGTGGAGATCGGCCCGGACGCGGTCCTGACCGCACAGGCGCGGGGGACCGTGGAGGCGGCCGGCGCGACCGCGACCGCCGTGCCGCTGGCCCGCGCGGACCGGCCGGAGGTCGACACCTTCGTGGCCGGCTTGGCGGCCGCGCACGCGGCCGGCGCCGAGGTCGACCTCAGGCCGTTCTTCCCGGACGCCGTCCCCGCCGACCTGCCGACGTACGCCTTCCAGCGCGAGCACTTCTGGCTGACCGCAAGCTCCCGTCCCGACGCGCGCGGCCTCGGCGTCGAACCGGCCGGGCACCCGCTGCTGGGCGGCGTGGTCGACGTGGCCGACGACGGGAGCGCGGTGCTGACCGGCGTGCTGTCGACCAGGACGCACCCGTGGCTGGCCGACCACGTCATCGAAGGCGTGGCGCTCCTGCCCGCCACCGCGTTCCTGGAACTGGCGTTCGCCGCCGGCGAGCACACGGGCGCCGAGCGGGTGGCGGAGCTGACGCTCCAGGCCCCGCTGCCGCTGCCCGCCGGGGAGTCGGTGCGGGTGCAGGTCAGGGTGGCCGCCGCGGACGACTCCGGCGCGCGCCGGTTCACCGTCCACTCCAGGCCGGCCGCCGACGACCCGGCCGCCGCGTGGACCGAGCACGCCGCGGGCCTGCTGGGCCCCGCCGGGGAACGCCCCGCCGCGGCGGTGACCCCGTGGCCGCCGGCGGGCGCGGTGGCCGAGCCGGTCGACGACGCCTACCCGGCGCTGGCCGGGCTCGGCTACGACTACGGCCCGGTGTTCCAGGGGCTGCGGTCGGTGTGGCGGGCGGGTTCGGACGTCCTGGCCGAGATCGCGCTGCCGGACGCCGACCACGACGACCGGTTCGGACTGCACCCCGCGCTGTTCGACGCGGCCCTGCACCCGCTGCTGCCCGACGCGGCACGCGACCGCGACGAGATCCGGCTGCCGTTCGCCTGGGAGGGCGTCACCCTGCACACCAGGGGAGCGACGGCCGCGCGGGTGCGAGTGTCGCCGACCGGGCGGGACGCGGTCCGGCTGGAGCTGACCGACACCACCGGCGCGCCGGTGCTCACCGTCGAGTCGCTGACCCTGCGCGGCGTCCCCCGCGCCGTGATCGGCAAGGCGGGCCAGGGCAGCTCGCTGTTCGCCGTCACCTGGCCCCCGATCGCGACCCCCGGCACCGGGGCGCTGACCCGGGCCGACCTGGCCGCCACCCTGGCCGACACCGAACGCGCCGACGTCGTGGTGGCCACGCTGACCGGCGGCGGCGACTCACCCGCCGACGCGCACGAGGCCACCGCTTCGGCCCTCGCGCTGGTGCGGGAGTGGCTGACCGACCAGCGGTTCGCCGACGCCACCCTGGTCCTGGTCACCAGCGGCGCGGTCGCCGCCCTGCCCGGCGACCGGGTCGACGACCTGGCGCACGCGCCCGTGTGGGGCCTGGTCCGGGTGGCGCAGGCCGAGCACCCCGGTCGCCTGGTGCTGGTCGACACGGACGGCTCGGACGACACCCTGGTCCTCGCGGCCGCCGCGAGCGGGGAACCGCAGGTCGCCATCCGCTCGGGCCGGCTGCACGCCGCCCGCCTGGCCCGGTCCGCGCCCGAGCCGACCGGTCGGGCGATCGACCCCGACGGCACCGTCGTGATCACCGGCGGCACCGGCGGCCTGGGCGCCGTGGTGGCCCGGCACCTGGTCGCCGCGCACGGCGTGCGGCACCTGCTGCTGGTCAGCCGGCGCGGGGCGGACAGCCCCGGCTGCGCCGCGCTGGTCGACGACCTGACGGCGGCGGGCGCGCAGGTCCTGGTCGCCGCGGCCGACGTCGCCGACCGGGACGCGCTCGCCGCCGCCCTGGCGCTGGTCCCCGCCGAGCACCCGTTGACCGCGGCCGTGCACACCGCGGGCGTCCTGGCCGACGCGACCATCACGGCGCTGACCGCCGACCAGGTCGCCACCGTGCTGCGGCCCAAGGTCGACGGCGCGTGGCACCTGCACGCCCTGACCGCCGACGACGACCTCGCCGCGTTCGTGCTGTTCTCGTCGGTCTCCGGCATCCTGGGCACGGCCGGGCAGGCCAACTACGCCGCGGCGAACACCTACCTCGACGCGCTGGCCGCCCACCGCGCCGCCCAAGGACTGGCCGCGACCTCGCTGGCGTGGGGCCTGTGGGGCGCGGAAGCCGAGGGCATGGGCGCGACCCTGTCCGAGGCGGACGTGCGGCGCTGGTCCCGCGCCGGCGTGACCCCGCTGACCCCGGCGCAGGGCCTGGCGATGTTCGACGAGGCGCTCGGCTCGGGCCACCCGCTGCTCGTGCCCGCCGCGCTGGACCTGGCGGCCGGCGGCGAGCGCCCGAGGCTGTGGCACGGCCTGGTCCGGCCCCGGCGGGCCGAACGCCGGGCGGTCCCGGACGGCTGGGCCGCGCGGATCAGCGCGCTGCCCGAGGCCGAGCGCGAGCCCGCCGTGCTGGAGCTGGTGCGCAACACGGCGGCACTCGCGCTGGGCCACACCTCCGGCGCGGCCGTGGAGCCCGCCCGGGCGTTCAAGGACCAGGGCTTCGACTCGCTGACCTCGGTCGAGCTGCGCAACCAGCTCGGCGCCACGACGGGGCTGACACTGCCGTCCACGGTGGTGTTCGACCACCCGAGCCCGCGGGCGCTGGCCGCGTACCTGCTGGGCAGGCTGGGTGGCGAGGCCGCCGCCGGCGCCGCGGTCAAGGCCACCGTCGCCGACGACGAGCCGATCGCGATCATCGGCATGGCCTGCCGCTACCCGGGCGGTGTCCGCTCGCCGGAGGACCTGTGGCGGCTGGTCGCCGAAGGCGGCGACGCCATCAGCGGGTTCCCGACCAACCGGGGCTGGGACCTCGACGGGCTCTACGACCCCGACCCGGAGGCCATCGGCACCTCCTACATCAGGGAGGGCGGCTTCCTGCACGACGCCGACCTGTTCGACCGGGACTTCTTCGGCATCTCCCCGCGCGAGGCCACCGCGACCGACCCGCAGCAGCGGCTGCTGCTGGAGACGGCGTGGCACACCTTCGAGAGCGCCGCGATCGACCCGGCCACCCTGCGCGGCAGCAACACCGGCGTGTTCGTCGGGGCGATGTACGACGACTACGCCGCGCACCTGAAGTCCGTGCCGCCGGAGTTCGAGGGGTTCCTGCTGGTGGGCAACACCTCCAGCGTGATCTCCGGGCGCCTGGCCTACACCTACGGGCTGGAGGGGCCCGCGGTCACCGTCGACACGGCGTGCTCGTCCTCGCTGGTGGCCCTGCACCTGGCCGGGCAGGCCCTGCGGTCGGGCGAGTCGGACCTGGTGCTGGCGGGCGGGGTGACCGTGATGGCCGGCCCCGGCTCGTTCATCGAGTTCAGCAGGCAGCGCGGGCTGTCGCCGTCCGGCCGCTGCAAGTCGTTCTCCGCCGACGCCGACGGCACGGTGTGGAGCGAGGGCGTCGGCCTGCTGCTGCTGGAACGGCTGTCCGACGCCCGGCGCAACGGGCACCGGGTGCTGGCGGTGCTGCGCGGCTCCGCGATCAACCAGGACGGCGCGTCCAACGGGCTCACCGCGCCCAACGGGCCGTCGCAGGAGCGCGTGATCCGGCAGGCGCTGGCGAACGCGGGCCTGAGCCCGGCCGACGTGGACGTCGTCGAGGCGCACGGCACCGGCACCCCGTTGGGCGACCCGATCGAGGCGCAGGCGCTGCTGGCCACCTACGGCGCCGCGCACGACGCCGATCGGCCGCTGTGGCTGGGCTCGCTGAAGTCCAACATCGGCCACTCCCAGGCGGCGGCCGGGGTCGGCGGCGTCATCAAGATGGTCGAGGCGATCCGGCACCGGACGCTGCCCCGCACCCTGCACGCGGAGACGCCGTCGCCGCACGTGGACTGGTCGTCCGGCGGGCTGGCGCTGCTGACCGGGGAACAACCGTGGGACCGGGGGAGCGAGCCCCGGCGGGCCGCGGTGTCGTCGTTCGGCATCAGCGGCACCAACGCGCACGTGATCATCGAGGAGGCGCCCGAGGCCCCGGCCGAGACCGACACCCCCGTCACCGCTGAGCTTCCGGTGGTGCCGTGGCTGCTCTCCGGCAGCTCGGTCGCGGGCCTGCGCGCCCACGCGGCCCGGATCGGCGAGCTGCTGGCCGAGGGCGATGTGGACCGGCTCGACGTCGCCCTGTCCCTGGCCACCACGAGGTCCGCGCTCGCGCACCGCGGCGTGGTCGTGGCCGCCGACCGCGACGAGCTGCTGCGCGGCCTGTCCGAGCTGGCCGCCGACGGCCCCGAAGCCGTGCGCGGCGTGCGCACCGAGGGCCTGACCGCGTTCATGTTCACCGGTGGCGGCGCGCAGCGCGTGGGCATGGCCAAGCAGCTGTGCGAAGCGTTCCCGGTGTTCCGGGACGCCTTCCACGAGGTGGCCGACGAACTGGACAAGGGCCTGCCGCGACCGCTGCGGGAGGTCATCGACACCGGCGAGGACCTGGACCGGATCGACAACCTGCTGGCCGGGCTGTTCGCGGTGGGGGTCGCGCTGTTCCGCCAGCTCGCCGCGTGGGGCGTGCACCCGGACTTCCTCATCGGCCACTCGACCGGCGAGCTGATCGCCGCGCACGTCGCCGGGGTGCTGTCCCTGCCGGACGCGGCCACGCTGGTCACCGCGCGCGGCCAGCTGATGAACGGGCTGCCCGACGGCGGCGCGATGATCGCGATCGAGGCGACCGAGCAGGAGGTCCTGGAGACGCTGCCGGCGTCCGGCCGGGTGGTCATCGGCACCATCAACGGCCCGCGGTCGGTCGTCGTCTCCGGCGACACCGACGCGGCGGAGGCCGTCGCCGCGCTCTGGAAGGAACGCGGGCGCCGGACCAGGCGCCTGGCCGTCAGCGTCGCGTCGCACTCGCCTCGGATGGAGCCGATGCTGGAGGAGTTCCGGGCGGTCGCGGAAGGGCTGACCTTCCACCGGCCGAAGATCAGGGTGGTGTCGACGGTGACCGGCGAGGTCGAGTCCGGCGACCGGTGGACCACCCCGGACTACTGGGTGGACCACGTGCGCCTGCCCGTCCGGTTCGTCGACGGCGTCCGCGAGCTGGAGGCGCAGGGCGTCGCCACGATGCTGGAGCTGGGCCCGGACGGGGTGCTGTCGGCGATGGCCGCGGCCTGCGTGGAGCGCGCGGTGCCGATCCCGGCCATGCGCAACGGCCAGGACGAGCCGCGCACCCTGGTCGGTGCGCTGGGCCTGCTGCACACCAGGGGCGTGCCGGTGGACTGGGCGGCGTTCTTCGCCGGCACCGGGGCGGAGGTCGTCGACCTGCCCCCGTACCCGTTCCAGCGCGAGCGGTACTGGCTGGAGTCGCCGGGCGTGCCGGTGGCGTTCGGCCCGAAGCCGGGTGACCACCCGGTGCTGGGCGGGACGGTGCGGTTGGCCGACACCGACGAGGCGTTGTTCACCGGCCTGGCGTCGCAGGCCGCGCACCCGTGGCTGGCCGAGCACACCGTGTCCGACACCGTGGTGCTGCCCGCGTCGGCGCTGGCCGAGGCGGCCGCCTGGGCCGGCCGCGAGGTCGGCTGCCCGGTCGTGGCCGAGCTGGCGGTGGCGGCCGAGCCGGCCGTGCCGGAGTCGGGTGCCACGTCCGTGCAGGCCCGCGTCGGCGAGGCGGACGAGAGCGGTCGGCGTGCGGTGTCCGTGCACGCCGAGGTCGCCGAGGGCGAGTGGGTCCGGGTGGCCACCGGCGTGCTGACCGCCGAGACCACGACCCCGGCACGACGTGGCGACGGGACCGCGGTCGACCTGCGGCTCGGCGACGGGCACACCCGGGACGCGGCCGGGTTCGGCCTGCACCCGACCCTGCTGCGCGAGGCCCTGGCGCTCGCGGGCGTCACCCGCGGCCACCTGGCCGAGGGGTGGCGCGGGCTGCGGCTGCACGCCACCGGCGTCTCGGCGGTGCGGGCGCTGGTCACGCCGACCGGCGAGAACACCGCGTCGGTGCTGCTGACCGACGCGGACGGCGGCCTGGTCGCCACCGTGGACTCGGTCACCTGGCGCGACCGGACCCCGGCCGACGTGGTCGGCGGCCCCGGCCCCACCCGGTCGCTGCACCGGCTGGAGTGGACGGCGCTGCCGCTGACCCCGGGCACGCCGCCGGCCCGCTGGGCCGCGATCGGCGGCACGCGGACCGACCTGCCGGTGTTCGACGACGTCACCGCCGTCACCGAGGCCGCCGAGGTGCTGCTGCTGAACGCCGACGTCGAGCCCGGCGACGACGCCGCGGCGCGAACCCGCACGGCCACCTCGGGCGTGCTGGCGTCACTGCGCGCGTGGCTGGCCGACCAGCGGTTGGCCGAGACCCGGCTGGTGGTGCTCACCAGGGGCGCCGTGGTCGCCGCCGAGACCGACGTGTGCGACCCGGCCGCCGCCGCGCTGTGGGGTCTGGTCCGCTCGGCGCAACTGGAGAACCCGGGCCGGATCGTCCTGGTCGACACCGACACCGTCGACCTGGCGCTGCTCGCCGCGCTGCTCGACACCGACGAGCCCGCCGCCGCCGTGCGCGGCGGAGAGGTCTTGGCGCCCCGGCTCGGCCGGGTCGGCGACTCCGTCCCGGACGCCGGGCCGGGCGGCTGGCCCACCTCGGGCACGGTCCTGATCACCGGGGGCACCGGGGCGTTGGGCGCGGAGGTCGCCCGCCACCTCGTGACCGCGCACGGCGTGCGGCGCCTGCTGCTGGTGAACCGGTCCGGTGCGGACGCCGAGCGCGCCGAGCCGCTGCGGCGGGAGCTGGCCGAGCACGGCGCGTCGGTGGAGATCGCCGCGTGCGACGTCGCGGACCGCGACGCGGTGGCCGCGCTGCTGGCCGGCGTCCCGGCCGAGCACCCGCTGACCGCCGTGGTGCACGCGGCCGGCGTGCTCGACGGCAACCCGGTGACCGAGCTGGAGCCCGCGCAGCTGGAGCGCGTGCTGCGGGCCAAGGTCGACGGCGCGTGGCACCTGCACGAGCTGACCGAGGGCGTGGCGCTGTCGGCGTTCGTCCTGTTCTCCGCGCTGCCGGGCGTCACCGGTGGTCCGGGGCAGGCCAACTACGCCGCGGCCAACGCGTTCCTGGACGGACTGGCCCGGCACCGGGCGTCCCGCGGCCTGCCCGCGACCGCGCTGGGCTGGGGCCTGTGGGAGGTCGACGGCGGCATCGGCGCCGGCGCGACCGACGCCGCCCTGGCCCGGTTGCGCCGCGACGGGTTCGCCCAGGTCGGCGTGGCCCACGGCCTGGCCGTGCTCGACGCCGCGCTCGGCCTGCCCGACGCCGCGCTGACCGCGACCCCGCTCGACCTGGACGCCGCGCGCGCCGGCGGCGAGGTCAACCCGCTGCTGCGCGGTCTGGTCCCGCCCGCCACGCGGCCCACCGAAGACGACGGCCTGCCCCTGGCGCAACGGCTCGCCGAGCTGCCCGCCGACCAGCACGAGGCGACCGTCCTGCGGCTGGTCGCGGGCCAGGTGGCGGCGGTGCTCGGTCTCCGCGACGCGGACGCCGTCGACCCCGAGCGGCCCTTCCAGGAGCTGGGCTTCGACTCGCTGACCGCGGTCGAGCTGCGCAACCGGCTCGGCGCGGCGGTGGGCGTGAAACTGGCCGCCACGCTGGTGTTCGACTACCCGACCCCGGCCGCCCTGACCGCGTTCCTGCTCCGGGAGATCGCCCCGGAGAGCGCCGCGCCGACCGCGTCACCGGTGCTGGCGGAGCTGGACAAGCTGGAGGACGTCCTGTCCGGCATCGGGGAGGACGACCGGAGCCGGGACACGATCACCGTCCGCCTCCAGACGATCCTCTCCCGCTGGATGGAGACCTGGCACGGCTCCGGGATCACCGCCGGCACGCCGGACGCGGCCATCGAGGAGGCGTCCACCGCGGAGCTGCTGGCGTTCATCGACAACCAACTCGGCCGAGCCGACAGCTGAGCCGTCCCGACGAGAGCCTGGGGGAAACCATGGCGGATGAGAAGACGCTCGCCGACTACCTGAAATGGGTCACGGCGGACCTGCAGAAGGCCCGACAGCGCATCACCGAGCTGGAGTCCGGGCGGCAGGAGCCCGTGGCGGTCGTGGGCATGGCCTGCCGCTACCCCGGCGGGGTCGCCTCGGCCGACGACCTGTGGCAGCTCGTGCTCGACGGCCGGGACGCGATCTCGGAGTTCCCCACCGACCGGGGCTGGGACCTGGACCGGCTGTTCGACGAGGACCCGGAGACGCCCGGCACGACCTACGCCCGCGCGGGCGGGTTCCTCGACGGCGCCACCGAGTTCGACGCGGAGTTCTTCGGGATCTCGCCGCGCGAGGCGGTGTCGATGGACCCGCAGCAGCGGGTGGTGCTGGAGGCCGCGTGGGAGACCTTCGAGGCGGCGGGCATCGACCCGACCCGGCTCAAGGGCGAGAACGTCGGCGTGTTCGTCGGCGCGGGCGAGCAGACCTACCTGGGTCTGCGCGGGCCGGCCGAGCTGGAGGGCTACCTGCTCACCGGCAAGCTCACCAGCGTGGTGTCCGGCCGGGTCGCGTACTCGTTCGGGTTCGAGGGGCCGGCGGTCACCATCGACACCGCGTGCTCGTCGTCGCTGGTCGCGCTGCACATCGCGGCGCAGTCCGTGCGCTCCGGCGAGTCGACGCTGGCGCTGGCGGGCGGCGTGACGATCAACGCGACCCCCGGCGGGTTCGTGGACTTCTCCCGCCAGCGCGGCCTCGCCGCCGACGGCCGGTGCAAGTCCTTCGCCGCGGCGGCCGACGGCACCATCTGGTCCGAGGGCGTCGGCCTGGTCCTGCTGGAGCGGCTGTCCGACGCCCGGCGCAACGGGCACCGGGTGCTGGCGGTGCTGCGCGGCTCCGCGGTCAACCAGGACGGCGCGTCCAACGGGCTCGCCGCGCCCAACGGGCCGTCGCAGGAGCGGGTCATCCGCCGGGCGCTGGCCGAGGCGCGGCTGAACCCGGCCGACGTCGACGCGGTGGAGGCGCACGGCACCGGCACCCGGCTGGGCGACCCGATCGAGGCGCAGGCGCTGCTGGCCACCTACGGCGCCGCGCATGACGCGAGCCGGCCGCTGTGGCTGGGCTCGCTGAAGTCCAACATCGGCCACGCGGTGGCGGCGTCGGGCGTCGGCGGCGTCATCAAGATGGTGCAGGCGATCCGCCACGGGGTGCTGCCCCGGACGTTGCACGTGGACCGGCCCACCCCGCTGGTCGACTGGGACCGCGGCGGCGTCGAGCTGCTCACCGAGCAGCGGCCGTGGCCGGAGACGGGCCGGCCGCGCCGGGCGGGGGTGTCGTCGTTCGGCGTCAGCGGCACCAACGCGCACGTGATCCTGGAGCAGGCGCCGGACGGTGGCGTGGCGACCCCGCCGGAGACGCCGCTGCCGGTGGTGCCGTGGCCGCTGTCGGCGAAGACACCGGGCGCCACCCGGGCGCAGGCGCGGCGGCTGCTGACGTTCGTCGAGCGCAACCCGGGGCTGTCGGCCGAGCGGATCGCGCAGTCGCTGGCCACGACCCGGGCCGAGCTGGACCACCGCGCGGTCGTGGTGGGCGCCGACCGCGAAGGCCTGCTCGCCGGGCTGAGCGCGCTCGCCGCGGACTCCGGCGACGGCCGGGTGGTGGCGGCCGGCCGGGGTGGGCTCGGGTTCCTGTTCACCGGCCAGGGGGCGCAGCGCGCCGGCATGGGATTGGGGCTGCGCGCGGCGTTCCCGGTGTTCGCCGAGGCGTTCGACGCGGTGTGCGCGGCCGTCGACCCGCACCTGGACCGGCCGTTGCGGCAGGTGATCGCCGAGGGCGACCGGCTCGCCGAGACCGGCTACGCCCAGCCGGCGCTGTTCGCGTTCGAGGTGGCGGCCGCGCGGTTGGCGCTGTCGTGGGGTGTGCGGCCGGACGTGCTGGTCGGCCACTCCGTCGGCGAACTCGCCGCCGCGCACGTGGCCGGTGTGCTGTCGCTGGCCGACGCCGCCGCCGTGGTCGCGGCGCGGGGCACCTTGATGCAGCGGCTGCCCGCAGGCGGGGCGATGGTCGCGCTGCGCGCCACCCCGGACGAGGTCCTGCCGCTGCTGGCGGGCCACGAGAACCGCGTCGACATCGCCGCGGTCAACGGGCCGTCGGCCGTGGTGGTCTCCGGCGACGAGGACGTGGTCACCGCCATCGCCGCCACCGTGGCGTCCTGGGGCCGCTCGACCAAGCGGCTCACCGTCAGCCACGCCTTCCACTCGCCCCGGGTGGAGCCGATGCTGGCCGAGTTCGGCGAGGTCGTGCGCGCGGCCACGTTCACCCCGCCGACCATCCCGATCGTCTCCACGGTCACCGGCGAGGTCGCCGACCCGGCCGCGCTGTGCACCCCCGAGTACTGGATCGACCAGGTCCGCCGGCCGGTGCGCTTCCTCGACGCGGTCCGCCGCCTGCCCGACCAGGGCGTCACGGCGACGCTGGAGGTCGGTCCGGGCGCCGTGCTGACCGCGCTGGTCGGCGACGGCCTCGACGGCCGGGCCGCGGTCACGGCGGTCGCGGGCACCCGGACCGGGGACGACGAGCCCGTGGAGTTCGTCGACGCGGTGGGCAGGCTGTGGTCGGCGGGGGTCGCGGTCGACTGGGCCGCCTACCTGGCGCCCTCCGGCGCGGTGGCGGGTCCGCTGCCCGGCTACGCCTTCCAGCGCAAGCGCTTCTGGCTGGAGCCCGCCGCGATGCAGGGCGACCAGCCGGCCGGGCCGGCGTCGGACCACCCGCTGCTCCACGCCCCGGTCGAGGTCGCCGGTCGGGACGAGGTGCTGTTCTCCGGCGTGCTGTCGGCGTCCACCGCGCCGTGGCTGGGCGAGCACCGCCTGTTCGGCCGCCGGGTCGTCCCGTCCTCGGTGCTGCTGGAGATGGCCGTGCGGGCGGGCGACGAGGTCGGCTGCCCCCACGTCGACGAGCTGGTGGTGGGGGAGCAGGTGGTGCTGCCGGAACGGGGCAGGCTGCGCGTGCAGCTCACCGTGGCGGCGCCGGACGACGCGGGCCGGCGGCGCATCAGCGTGCACACCGGCGCGGACGGCGACCGTCCAGTGTGGACAGAGGTTGCCGCCGGGGTGCTCAGCCCCCGCTTGACCACCGCGGCCGACCTGGCCGAGTGGCCGCCGTCCGGCGCCGAGCCGCTGGACGTCGACCTGCTGCTCAAGCACCGCGCCGACGCCGGGTTCGCGCTCGGCCCGACCTTCTCCGGCCTGACGGCCGCGTGGCGGCGCGACGGCGAGCTGTTCGCGGACGTGCGGCTGCCCGCCGACACCAACGCGGACGGGTTCGGCGTGCACCCCGCGTTGCTCGACGCCGCGCTGCACCCCGCCGCGCTGCACACCGGGCACCCCGGCGTCGTCGTGGAGTGGCGTGGCGTGGCCGTGCACGCGGTGGGCGCCACCGCCGCCCGGGTGCGGATCACCCCGGCCGGGGACGGCGCGGTGTCGGTGCTGCTGGCCGACGCGTCGGGCGCACCGCTCGCCCACGCCTCGGGCGTGGTCACCCGGCCCGCGAGCGAGGACGAGGTCGGCGCCGCGCTGGCCCGTCCCGGCGACGCGCTGTTCCGCGTGGCGTGGACCCCGGTCATCCCGGCGGAGCTGCCCGGCCCGGCCGGACTGGCCGTGGTGGAGACCGACGGCAACAGCCTGCCGTGGCCGCTGCGGTTCGCCGGGATCGGCGAGGCGCTGTCCGCCGCCGGGTCGTTCACCGGCCTGGTCGTGCCGATGGTGTCGGCCGCGCGGGACGACGCGGCGGGCACGGTCGCGGACCGGGCGCAGGCCGCCGTCGTGCGGGCGTTGGAACTCGTCCGCGCCTGGAACGACGACGAGCGCTCCGCGAACGTCCCGCTGGTCCTGCTGACCCGGCGCGCGATCGACGCCGACGACACCCCGGTCGACCTGGCCGCGGCCGGCGTCTGGGGCCTGCTGCGCTCCGCCCAGACCGAGATGCCCGGCCGGTTCCGGCTGATCGACATCGACGACGACCCGGCGTCGCTGTCCGCGCTGCCCGCGGCGATCGCCACGGGTGAGGCGCAGCTGGCCGTGCGCGCGGGCTCGGTGGCCGCGCCGAGGCTCGCCCGGCTCGCACCGGGGCGCGCGGCGTCGCCGTGGCGACCGGGCGGCACGGTCCTGATCACCGGCGGCACCGGCGCGCTGGGCGCGTTGTTCGCCCGGCACCTCGTCCGCGCCCACGGCGTGACCGACCTGCTGCTGCTCAGCCGCAGCGGCCCGGACGCGCCGGGCGCGGGCGAGCTGGCCGACGAACTGGCCGCGCTCGGCGCGCGGGTCACGATCACCTCGTGCGACGCCGCCGACCGGGACGCGCTGGCCTCGGTGCTGGCCGCCGTGCCCGCCGCGCACCCGCTCATCGGTGTCGTGCACATGGCCGGTGTGCTGGACGACGGCATGATCGACTCGCTGGACGCCGACCACGTCGCCAGGGTGTTGCGGCCCAAGGTGCACGCCGCGTGGAACCTGCACGAGCTGACCAAGGACGCGGACCTGTCGGCGTTCGTGCTGTTCTCCTCGGTCGCCGGCGTCATCGGCGGTTCCGGCCAGGGCGCCTACGCCGCGGCGAACACGTTCCTCGACGCGTTGGCCGCGCACCGGGCGGGCGCCGGGCTCGCGGCGACCTCGCTGGTGTGGGGCCTGTGGTCGGGGGTGGGCGGCATGGGCGGCACCCTCGGCGACGCCGACCTCAAGCGCATCGCCCGCACCGGGCTGGTGCCGATCACCCCCGACGAGGGCCTCGGCCTGTTCGACGCCGCACTGCGGTCGGGCCGGCCCGCGCCGGTGGTGACGCCGCTGGACCTGCGTGCGCCGGTCGTCCAACCCGCTTCGCTGCCGCTGCTGTTCACCGCCCTGGCCAGGATCAGGTCGAGGCGGGCCACCGGTGGAGCCGGCGAGGTCGAGCCGCTGGGCCGGCGGCTGGCCGGGCAGTCCGAACAGCGGCAGCGGGAGATCGTGGGCGAACTGGTCCGCGCCGAGGTCGCGTCGGTCCTGGGCCACGCCGACGCCTCCGCGATCGGCGCCGACCAGCCCTTCGCCGACCTCGGCTTCGACTCGCTGATCTCGGTGGAACTGCGCAACCGCCTGGCCGCCCACCTCGGCACGCGACTGCCCGCCTCGCTGGTGTTCGAGCACCCGACACCCGCCGCGCTCGCCGAGTTCCTGCGCACCACCGCGGGCGCGGCGACCGGCGGCGACGCCGTCGCGGGCGTGGACTTCACCGCCGAGGTGGCGCTCGACGACGACGTCGTCGCCGCCGACACCGTGGTCACCGCCGCCACCGATCCCGGCGAGGTCCTGCTGACCGGCGCCACCGGGTTCCTCGGGGCGTTCCTGCTGCGCGACATCGTCCGCCGCACCGACGCGGTCGTGCACTGCCTGGTGCGCGGCGCCGACCAGGCCGACGCGGAGCGCAGGCTGCGGGAGAACCTGGAGTGGTACGAGGTCGCGGAGGAGATCGACCCCGCCCGGGTCGTCGTCCACGTCGGCGACCTCACCGCCCACCGGCTGGGCCTGGGCGAGGAGGTGTTCGACGACCTGGCCCGCCGGGTCGACGCCGTCTTCCACGCCGGGGCCACGGTGAGCTGGGTGCGCCCGTACACCGACCTGAAGCGCTCGAACGTGACCGGCACCGTCGAGGTGCTGCGGCTGGCCGCCCGCCACCGCACGGTCCCGGTGCACTACGTGTCGACCACCGGGGTGTTCGCCGCCTCGGCGGACGACGAGCCGGTGGGCGTCACCGCCACCACCGGTCCCGCGCACCTGCTGCGCAACGGTTACCTGCAGAGCAAGTGGGTGGCGGAGGGCGTGCTCGGGATCGCCCGCGCCCGCGGCATCCCGGTGTCGGTCTACCGGGTCGACGTGGTGTGCGGCGACCGCGACAGCGGCGCGTGCCAGACCAAGGACTTCGTGTGGCTCAGCCTCAAGGGCCTGCTCCAGGCGGGCGCGGTCCCGGACCGGCTGACCGGCCGGGTGCACCTGGTCGCGGTCGACTACGTCAGCGGGGCCATCACCGCGCTGGCCGGCCGCGAGTCCACGGTGAACGGCACGTTCCACCTGTTCAACGAGCAGTCCCAGTCGTTCGGCGACCTCGTCGACCACCTGCGGGCGTTCGGGTACGACCTGCCCGAATCCGACTGGGACGCCTGGCGCGCGCGGATCGCCGCCGACCGCGACAACGCGGTCACCCCGCTGTTCGACTCGTTCGAGGAACTCAACTCCCCGGGCGCGCGGCCGACCTACCCGCCCATGGACGTGTCGGACACGGAGAAGGCGCTGGCGGGCAGCGGGATCACGTGCCCGCCGATCGACCGGGCGCTGTTCGGCAGGTACGTGGACTTCTTCGTCCGCAAGGGCTACTTCCCCGCTCCGGGGAAGTGACCGCTGATCCGGCCGGAAAGCGCCGGCCGGATCTCCAATTGGTGTCAACCGGGTAATCGCCGCCGGTCGCCACGCCGTCGCGGCGGCGATTACCCGACTGCGGCGGCGATTACCCGACTGCGGTCGGAATGCGTTCGACCGCCGGTAGCGTCCATCTCGGCGTTGCCCGAACGTCACGCCGAGCACGATCCGACGAACGAGAACCGAGAACGGGAGTGGGCTGACCATGGCCTCCAAAAAAGACCACCTGGCCACCGACATCGACACGCACCAGGAAATGTTCAACGTGGCGTTCAACGCGGGCGACGTGGACGCGGTCAACGCCCTGTACGTCGACGACGCCGTGGGCATGTGGGAACCCGGCAAGCCGGTCCAGGGCCAGGCGCGCCGGGACTACGTCGAGCACTTCATCAAGACCCGCAACGCGACCGTCGAGGCGACCGTGCTCCAGCAGATGGTCAACGGCGACACCGCCATGGTGGTGGTCGAGTGGGAGATGGACACCACCCGGGACGGCAAGCCGGAGAAGCTCAGCGGCCTGGCGGTCGACGTGCTCCAGCGCGGCGAGGACGGCGGCTGGCGCTACGTGATCGACAACGCCTACGCGGGCAACGGCCCTTGGCCGGCGGAGAGCTCTTTCCCGGTGCCGCCGAAGCCCTGACGGGGCGCGGGCGCCGACCACCGCGTGACCGGGTCGGCGCCCCGCTCGGCCGCCCGGCGGGCGCGGAAGCCGAGCGCGTGCCGGTAGTCGGTGGGCGTCACGCCGACCTGCGCGGTGAAGTGCCGGCGCAGGTTGGTCGCGGTGCCCATCCCGCTGGCCTCGCTGATCCGCTCGATCGGCAGGTCGGTGGTCTCCAGCAGGCTCTGCGCGCGGGACAGGCGCTGGTTGAGCAGCCACTTCAACGGGGTGAGCCCGGTGGTCGCCTGGAACTTGCGGAAGAACGTGCGGGGGCTCATGCCGGCCCGCTTGGCCATCGCGTCCACGGTGAGCGGCTGGTCGAGGTTGCCCGAGGCCCAGTCCATCGCCATGGCCAGGGTGTCGTCGTCGTCCTCGGGCACGGACAGGTCGACGAACTGCGCCTGCCCGCCGGGGCGGTGCCCCGCCACGACCATCCGGCGGGCCAGCTGGCCGGCGACGTGGGCGCCCAGGTCGCGGCGCACCAGGTGCAGGCACAGGTCCAGGCCCGCGGTCATGCCCGCGCTGGTGAGGACGTCGCCGTCGTCGACGTAGAGCACCGCGTCCTCGACCTGGACCCGCGGGTAGCGCTTGGCGAGGTCGGCGGTGTGCATCCAGTGCGTGGTGGCCCGGCGGCCGTCGAGCAGGCCCGCCTCGGCGAGGGCGAACGCCCCGCTGCACAACGACACCATGCGCGCGCCCGCCGCGGCCGCGTCGCGCAGCGCCGCCACGAACTCCGGCGCCAGCGGAGCGCGGCCCTGGAGCACGTCGTCCGGGACCGACGGGACTATGACGGTGTCGGCGACCACCAGGTCGTCGAGCCCGTGCTTGCTGCGCAAGGAGAAACCGTGCGGCGTGGGCTCGTCCCGCGATCCCGTGCAGAGCTTCACCTCGTACCAGGGATCGGCCAGATCCGGTTGCGGATCACCGAAGACCGCGTTCGCGATGGCGGTCTCGTACACCTCGCAGACCTGCATGTCGGTTCCGTTGAGCACAGCGATCGCGACGACACCCGGCCCCATGGTCGCGAGTGTACGGCAGGAAACGTTCGAAGAAGGTCACGTTCGCCGCTGGTCCGGTCGCGAGGGCGGTGAAACCGTTGCAGGACGCCGACAACACGCCGCGCCGGGTGAACCGGCGCGGGCTGAACAGGAGTGAATGTGATGTCCAACCCCAATGCCGCCCAGGCGCCGGTCACCGTGATCGGCCTGGGCCTGATGGGTCAGGCATTGGCCGCCGCGTTCCTCGGGAACGGGCACCCGACCACCGTGTGGAACCGGTCGGCGAGCAAGGCCGACGAACTCGTCGCCAAGGGCGCGGTCCTGGCGCCGTCGGTCAAGGACGCCGTCGAGGCGAGCCCGCTGGTCGTCATCTGCGTCTCGGACTACGACGCGGTCCACGACCTGCTGGACCCGGTGGTGGGTTCGTTCGAGGGCCGCACCCTGGTCAACATGACCAGCGCCAGCTCGTCGCAGTCGCGGGGCATGGCGAAGTGGGCGGCGGAGCACAACGTCGGCGCGTACATCGACAGCGCGATCATGGCCATCCCGCCGGGGATCGCCACCGACGAGGCGATCCTGCTGCACTGCGGTCCGAAGTCGGCGTTCGACGAGCACGTGGAGACCCTCAAGGCGGTGGCCCCCGCGGGGACCACGTACCTGGGCGAGGACCACGGTCTCGCCGCGCTGCACGACGTCTCGCTGCTGACCATGATGTGGGGCGTCGAGAACAGCTTCCTGCACGGTGTGGCGCTGCTGGGCACCGCGGGCGTGAAGGCCACCGAGTACCTGCCGCTGGCGAAGGCGCTCGCCGAGATGACGCTGGGCTTCATCGAGGCCTACGCCGCGCAGATCGACGCGGGTGACTGGCCCGCCGAGGACTCCACCATCGACACGCACGTCGACGCGATGGACCACCTGCTCGACGAGAGCCGGGAACTGGGCGTCAACACCGAGTGGCCGGCGCTCATCACGGCGCTGGGCAAGCGCGCGATCGCCGAAGGCCACGGGCCCGCCAGCTACGCCGCGATGGTGGAGGTGTTCCGCAAGCCCTCCGCCTGACCCTTTCCCCGCGGCGCGCCCCAGGGCGTGCCGCGGGGGCGTTGCCCGCACTTGAAGCGGTCGACCCGTACACGCCTCCAGAATGGGGGAAAACGGGTCGACCGCTATTCGGCGTTGGTCGCGTCGTGGACCGCGGTCCTGCTTTCGGCGAAAATTCCCGCAAATGGACCGACCGGTGTAACGGTTCGATCACGGCCGCGTTCGACCCGACGTCGAATGCGCTCTGTGCGCTAACCTGGCCGCAATCACTCGAATGCGGTACGACTTCTGGGGGTTACCGCCACCCGCTGTAGTCACCACAGTGACGGCGTTGCCGATGGGCGCTCGGGTATCACCCTGCGCCCATCGCGAATGGACGTCGGCACACCACCCCGTCAATCGGTGGGGCGGTGGTCGCGTCACGCGCCGTGTCCGTTCGATTACGTCCCACTATCGCACGCGTGGCAGCACTGCGTCCATAGGTGGCGACCAATCATCCGCTGATTCCGCAACAAGTTCCCGAAAGGCGACGAGGTTCAGTGACCAACGACGTGGAATCCACTCGACCCGAGAGTCGGGAGCTGTCACGGCGCAGCCTGCTCAAGGCCGGTGTCGCGCTCACCGGGGCGGCGGTGGCGACCTCGGCGACGACCGCCGTGGCCCGCGCCGACGACACCCAGGACCCGACCTTACGGTCCCACTACGACGTGATCGTCGTGGGCGCCGGCATGGCCGGCGTCACCGCCGCGCGCGAGCTGCGCCTCAAGGGCAAGCGCGTCCTGCTGCTGGAGGCGCGCAACCGGGTCGGCGGCCGCACGTGGACCGACACCTGGAACGGCCACATGATCGAGCGCGGCGGCACCTGGGTCGACCGGTTGCAGCCGCACGTGTGGCGCGAGCTCAACCGCTACAAGCTGCCGATCATGGCCGACGCCGGGCCGACGAGAGCGTTCATGCCCGTCATCGGCGGGTTCGAGGAACTGGACCCGTCCGTGGCCTACGTCCGGCAGAAGGAGCTCTTCACCAAGTTCTTCGACCGGTCGACCGAGGTCTTCCCGGAGCCCTTCAAGCCGCTGGCCAACCGGGAGCTGGCCGCCGAGTTCGACGTGTTCTCGCTGCGCGACCGGCTGGACCAGATGGCCCTGCCGCCCGAGGACGAGATCCTGCTGACCAGTTGGACCTCGCTGTACGGCGGGACGAGCGAGCGCGGCGGGCTGACCCTGATCCAGCAGTGGTGGGCGTTGTCCGGTGGCACGTTCGAGGGCTTCCACGGCGTGAACACCTACCGCCCGCAGCTGGGGACGGTGTCGATCCTGAACGCCATGCTCGCCGAGTCCAAGCCGGTGCTCAAGCTCAACTCGCCGGTCAAGTCGGTGGTCCAGGACGCCTACAAGGTGACCGTGACCACCCGGTCGGGCGCGGCGTTCACCGCGCCCGAGGTGATCGTGGCCACGCCGGTGAACGTGTGGAAGACGATCTCGTTCAGCCCGGCGCTGCCCGCCGCCCACGTGGAGGCGACGACGACCGGCGTGGGCGTGCCGCACGAGAAGAAGCTGTGGATCGACCTGTCCAACCCGACGGACCGGTTCGTGGCCGAGGCCCCGGAGGGCATGGGCTACCCGCTGTGCTTCATGGGCCGGTTCAACGACGGCCAGCCGGTGGTCGCCTTCAGCGTCGACAGCACCTTCGACACCACCGACGGCGCCGCCGTGGAGCGGGCCGTGCAGCGGGTGATCCCCGGGGCGACGATGCGCGACTACGTGGCGACCAACTGGCACGTGGACCCGTTCTCCCTCGGCGCCGGCGCGTACCGCCGGCCCAACCAGCTGGTCAGGTTGCACGAGAAGCTCCAGGCGCCGCACGGCCGGGTCAAGTTCGCGGGCGCCGACATCGCGAACGGGTGGAACGGCTACATCGACGGCGCGATCGAGGACGGCCTGCGGGTCGCGGGCTCGCCGACGCTGTCCGGTCCGGCGGCCGCGGCGGCCAGCGCCGAGGAACGCATCTTCGTGCCGAAGGTGAACCGCGCGTTGTACCGCGGTCTCGGCATCCGGTAACCACGCCGTGTACCGCGGTCTCGGCATCCGGTGACCGCACCGTGCGGGGGCCGTCCGATCTCGGGACGGTCTCCGCACGGTCTACGCGGGACCGCCGGGACAAAATTCCCCATGGGCCGCGATCCTCGAATGTGATTCGGTGTCACCCGGACCACCGCGCACAGGTCGCCGGCGGTCGCGAAACCCGTTTCGACATCGGCGCGCAGCCCGATCGACCGCACTCGCTGATCGCACGCGCACGAATCGTTAATCCACCGGCGACCGATCGCGCGCTTTTTCCGCTACCAGTTCTCAGGGAAGGGAACGAGGCACAGTGACCCACGAAAGGGAATCCGGTCGACCCGAGGAACGGGGTCTGTCGCGGCGCAGCCTGCTCAAGGCCGGTGTCGCGCTCACCGGGGCGGCGGTGGCGACCTCGGCGACGACCGCCGTGGCCGTCGCCGACGAAGCCCAGGACCCGAACCGGCGGAAGTTCGACGTGATCGTCGTGGGCGCCGGCGTCGCCGGTGTCACCGCCACGCGTGAGCTGCGCGCCAAGGGCAAGCGCGTCCTGCTGCTGGAGGCGCGGGACCGGGTCGGCGGCCGGACGTGGACCGACACCTGGCGGGGCCACATGATCGAGCGCGGCGGCACCTGGGTCGACCGGTTGCAGCCGCACGTGTGGCGCGAGCTCAACCGCTACGAGCTGCCGATCATGGCCGACGCCGGGGTGACCAGGGCGTTCATGCCCACGCTCACCGGGTTCGAGGAGTTGGACCCGTCGGTGGCCTACGTCCGGCAGAACGCGCTGTTCACCAGGTTCTTCGAGGACTCGACCAGGATCTACCCCGAGCCCTTCAAGCCGTTCGCCAACCGGGACCTGGTCGCGAAGTTCGACCGGTTCTCGTTGCGGGACCGGCTGGACCAGATGGCCCTGGCCCCGGAGGACGAGATCCTGCTGACCAGCTGGACCTCGCTGTACGGCGGGAGCAGCAAGCGCGGCGCGCTGACCCACATCCAGCAGTGGTGGGCGCTGGCCGGCGGCACGTTCGAGGCGTTCCACGGCGTCAACACCTACCGCCCCGCCCTGGGCACGGTCTCGATCCTGAACGCCATGCTCGCCGAGGCCAAGCCGGTCCTCAAGCTCAACTCACCGGTCAAGTCCGTGGTCCAGAACCCCGGCAAGGTCACCGTCACCACCCGCGCGGGCGAGGTCTACACCGCGCCCGAGGTGATCATGGCGGTGCCGGTGAACGTGTGGAAGACGATCTCGTTCAGCCCGGCGCTGCCCGCCGCCCACCGCGAGGCCACGACGGCCGGGATGGGCGTGACGGAAGAGCGGAAGCTGTGGATCGACCTGGAGCACCCCACGGACCGGTTCGTGGCCGAGTCGCCGGAGGGCAGCGGTCACCCGTTCTGCTACATCGGCCGGTTCAACGACGACCAGCCGGTGGTCGCGTTCACCGTCGACACGAGCTTCGACGCGTACGACCGGGGCGCGGTGGAGCGGGCCATCCGGAAGATCATCCCGGACGCCAGGGTGCGCGACCACATCGTCACCAACTTCGCCACGGACGAGTTCGCCCTGGGCACCGGCGGGTACCGCCAGCCGTACCAGCTGATCAGGTTGCACGAGAAGCTCCAGCAGCCGCACGGCCGGGTCAAGTTCGCGGGCAGCGACATCGCGAACGGGTGGAACGGCTACATCGACGGCGCCATCGAGGACGGCCTGCGGGTCGCGGGCTCGCCGACGCTGTCCGGTCCGGCGGCCCTGGCCGCGAGCGCCGAGGAACGCATCTTCGTGCCGAAGGTGAATCGCGAGGCCTACCGCGGGCTCAGCGTGCGGTGACCGTGCCCGGGTCGGGGCCGCCCGTTCTCGGGGTGGTCTCGGCGCGGTCTATGCGAGGTCTACGGGAATAGCGGTGGCCGGAATTCCGGTCACCGCTTTCCACGTTTCCTCCTCGGCATTCTCACGGTGGCAAGAAATAGGCACGGATAAGGCGCTTCGCGGCTAGGCTCCTGGGCATGAGCGCACCCTCGGACACAACCATGCAACCAGTCGATTCGCTGTTCTCGTGGTTCCGCGAAATGCTCGACACGAAACCGGTCAGCCACGGCGGCGCGCACGGGGTGGAGGTGTTCGGTTACGCCGACATCGCCCGGATCCTCGCCGACACCAAGACGTTCTCCTCGGAGACGGCGCGGAAGTTCAACGAGCCGCACTTCGAGCTCGACCGCTTCGACGAGGGCAACCTGGTCACCACGGACCCGCCCCGGCACCGCAAGCTGCGCACCGTCATCAGCCAGGTGTTCACCCCGCGCGCCGTCGCGAACCTGTCCGAGCGCATCGAGCGGGTCACCGCCACCCTGCTGGACCAGGTCGCCGACCGGGACTCGTTCGACCTGGTGGAGGCGCTGGCGTTCCCGCTGCCGATCACCGTGATCGCCGACGTGCTCGGCCTGCCCATCGAGGACGAGCCGATGTTCCGGGTGTGGGGCGACGCGATCGGCGCGCTCGACGCCGCCACCGTGCCGGCCGACCTGCTGGAGAACGAGGTCGGGCCCGCGCTGCACGAGATGGGCGAGTACTTCCTGCGGCACGTGCGCGACCGCCGGGAGAACCCGCGCGACGACGTGATGAGCAGGCTGGCCAACGCCACCATCGACGGCGAGCCGCTGACCGACGGCGAGATGATCGGGGTCACCGGCCTGACCATGTTCGCCGGGCACGCCACCACGATGTCGTTGATCTGCACCGCGGTCATCCTCCTGGACCGGCACCCAGAGGCGCTGGCCGAGATCCGCGCGGACCGCGAGCTGGTGCCCAACGCGCTGGAGGAGGTGCTGCGGATGTACCCGCCGTTCCCGCGCCTGGTGCGGGTCACGACCACCGAGACCGAGATCGGCGGGCACCGGGTGGCCGCGGACCAGCTCGTGACGCCGTGGATCGGCGCGGCCAACCGGGACGCCGCCAAGTTCCCCGACCCCGACCGCTTCGACATCCACCGCAACACCGGCGGACACCTGGTGTTCGGCCAGGGCATCCACTTCTGCCTCGGCGCGCCGCTCGCGCGGCTGGAGGGCAGGATCGCGCTGAACATGCTGCTCGACCGCTACTCGAAGATCAGCGTCGACCCCGCCGCAGGCGGCGTGGAGTGGGAGAACCCCCACCAGATCATCTGCCCGCGGCGCCTGCCGGTGCGGGTATCTCGGTGATCTCGCAGTACACCACGCGGGCGGCGGACTGATCACAGGCGACGCCGCCCGCGTGCCGTTCCCGCCGCAGGAACGCCGAACCCGACGCCAGCACCCGCCGGACGTGCCGGCGCCGGGCGTCCGAGTCGTCACCCAGGTCGACGAGCAGGCTCTCGGCCGGTCCCTTGATCCCGCTGTCCCTGGTGGAGCGCAGGAACTCCAGCAGCCGGTCGATCGCGGTGTCGGAGATGGGTTCCAGGTTCATCGTCAGCGCGTGCCGCAGCCGCGCACCCCACATCGGGCGGCGCGCGACCAGGTCCGGCCCGGCCGTGACGACGACCAGCACGGGCAGGCCGGTCAGCGACCTCGGCAGGTCCTCCACGAAGTCGACCAGGTCGTCGTCCGCGACGTGCAGGTCCTCCACGACCACGACGACCGGGCCGCACCGGGCGATCTGGCCGAGCAGGAACCGCCACGCGCGCAGCACCTCGGCGACCGGCACCTCCGGGTGGTCCCGGTCCGGGTCGACCAGGCACGCGAGGCAGGCCAGCACCCTGCGCCGCTCGTCCTCCGACTGCACGAGCCGCTCCACCACGCCGACGAGTCCGGCCCGCACCGACTCGGCGGGGCCGTCCGGGTCGATGCCGCAGTACGAGCACAGCAGGTCGTTGAGCACGTCGACGACGGTGTCCGCGACGAACTGCCGCGCCCGGCCGACCAGGAACCGCACCGGCTCGGCGGCCGCGGCGACCCTGCGCTCGAACTCCAGCACGAACCGGGTCTTGCCGACACCCGGGTCGCCGAGCACGGTCACCAGGTGCGGCGCGCCGAGGTGCTTGGTCCGCTGGAGGAGCCCGCGCAGCACCTCCAGGTCGTGCTCGCGGTCCACCACCGGCATGTCCTGCACCGCCAGGTACTCCTGCCGGAGCCCGCCGACCTGCCAGCCGAACGACGACCCGACTTTGGCGTAGCTGATCGCGCGTTCCGTGGCCCGCCTGGTGTTCTCGCACACCCGGATCTCGCCGACCGGGGTCCGCGAGAGCAGTTCGTGGCACTCGTCGATCAGCACGCCGCTCACCGACGGCGCGTTGCCGTTGTCGGAGTCGTAGCGCACCAGCACCTCGCCGGTGGCCACCGCGACGTGGACGTCGATGGGCGGCTCGTCGCAGGAGGCGTCCGGGAAGCCCAGGCGGTCGCGGATGGTCAACGCGGCGAGCACGGCGCGTTCGGCGTCGTCGTCGGCGGTGTCGGGCACGCCGAACAACGCCAGCCAGATCGACCCGATGGAGGCCGCGACGGTGCCGCCCAGCGACTCGACCTCGTGGCGGATCGCGGTCGCCGCCTCCTCCAGCGCCGTGTTGCCCATGCCCTGGCAGCGCACGATGAGCACGCTGACGTCCCGGCGCTCGGAGAAGATGCTGCGCATCGTGCGCACGGGCGGAACCGACACGATCCCGGTCTCCTCGGGCCGGTCCGGTTCCGGCGCGGAGGGCGGCGTGTGCTGCGCCGGCCTCGGCGGTTCGTCGGCCTGGTCGCGGGGCGAACCGGTCATCCGCAGCTCGATCTGCTGCTGCATCCCGGCCGGGATCAGCCCCGGGTCGTGGGAGAGGATCGCCTGCTGCAGCGCGCGCAGCGCGGGACTCGGCTCCAGGCCGACCTTCTCGACCAGGGTGGTGCGCACGGTGTGGTAGGCGTTCAGGGCGTCGGTCTGCCGGCCGCTGCGGTACAGCGCCAGCATCAGCTGCCCGCACAGGCGCTCGCGCAGCGGCTCGGTGGCGACCGTGCGCTGGAGTTCGGCCAGGACCTGCTGGTGGTGCCCCCTGGTGAGCTCGACCTCGAAGTAGTCCTCCAGCGCGTCCAGCCGGGCGTTCTGCACCGGGGTCAGCTCCGGCCAGTGGATGCCGGACTCGACCAGGTCGGCCAGCGCGGGCCCGCGCCACAGCTCCAGCGCCTGCTTCAGCAGGTGCGACGCCGCCGCCAGGTCGCCCTCGGCGAACCTGGCCCGGCCCTGTTCGACCTTGTGGTGGAAGTCCTGCACGTCGGTCTGCCCGGGTCCGACGCGCAGCATGTACCCGGGCGGCTGGCTGAGCAGCACCGCGGACCCGCCGCCGTTGGCCGACAGCGCCCGGCGCAGCCGCCAGACCGAGTTCTGCACGATCTTCCGGGCGGACAGCGGCACCTTGTCCTTGGGCCACAACGAGTCCACCATCTGGCTGCTCGCCACGACGCGGTTGCGGTTGAGCAGCAGGAGCCCGAGGGCGGCCCGTTGCCGGGTGCCGCCGAGGTCGACCAGTTCGTCGCCGTGCACGACCTCTAGAGGTCCCAGGATCTTGAAGTACGTCACGGCTGATCTACGCCACTCTGCCGTTGACCGCCGCCGAGCACGCGGCAGGCGCGAGTGGCACAACGTTCTCGTTCACAATTTCCCCCAGATCGCGGTCATCGCCAAGCAGGACGCTTCGCCGGGCTCCGGCGCCCGTGCCGAAGAGACGCTCGGACACGTGGCCGAGGCGTGCCGGTAACCGGTGGTGTTCCCCGAGATCGATCAAGCCGGTTGCGGACGTAACCCCCCAGTCACCCGCGCGCCGCCGTGTGCCATTGTCGTCACCGAACTGCCCGGTCGACACCCCCGAACGGCCGATCAGGGGCCGGTGGGGCCACGTTTCTGCGGAATACCGCAATCACGCGGCCGGGTGACGTTGGTGGAAGTCGTCGGGAGTGTTGTTCCCCATACTCTTGAATGCTCGATCGACGTATCCATTGCTCATTGGTAAAATCTGCGCGGAAAACGACACGGGTCGAGACCGCGTCGAACCGGACTTCGTACCTCGCGCCTCGTTCGTTCGGCATGAAGCGATGAAGCGCCTACCGGTCCCGGTGCGTTGTCGAAAATCGGTTGACCGGCGGTCGGCGGGCTGAAGATCATGGCCGACGTGCAGCAGTGACCAGTGGCGTCCGGATCGGGTCGACGGCGGGTTCGAGCAACACACCGCCGTCCTCCGCCGTGCCGCTCGAAGCCCGCGCCGCGTGACCGGTGCGGGCCCCACACCCACTGGTCCCGAGGCGACGCACCCCGCCTCCCTGCAGGAGCACTGGAGTCCACCGAAACCATGAGCGAACTCCGCCGCACCGCCCTGCCCGCCGAACGCGCCTGGTCCGGCATCGACCGCGAAGCGCTCTGGGTGGTCGCCGACCTCGGCCTGCCCACCGCCCACACGCCGAGGACGCCCATCCGCGAACGCATCCACGTCCCGCTGGTCGAACGCGATCGGCGGCGGTTGTTCGAGGGCGGCGAGCACGTCCACGGCCCGTCGTCCGGCCGCGGCCGCCACGCCACGCCACGCGGCAAGGCCGAGTGCGAGCCCGGCGGGAGCGGCGGATGGGCGCAGGCACCCGGTATGCGGTGCTCCGCGCCCGCCTGCGGGGCCGAGGCCGCCGTCAGCTGTGAACGCCGGTCACCGGCGCGCCGCACCACGCCGCGCGCCGGTGAAGTGACGTGCGGCGGGGAGTTCAGGCGGCGGTGGTGCAGGCGGGTGCCGCGGCTGGGGCGGCTGCCGCCGTGGTCGCCACGGGCGGGCCGTAGCTCGCCGGGCGGGTGCCGCAGCACGGTGGCGGTGCTCCGCCGGCGCCTCGGCCGGCGCTCCGGCGGGCATTCGCCCGATCGCCACCTCGCCCACGTTGCCGCGCGTCGGCGGCACCACAACCCGATCACAAGCCTGCTGCCCTACAACCATCGGCGAACCGGGAAGCCCGGGCACGCAGGAGTGGGGGAGAGGTATGCGAGGCAGGACACGAGGGGGCGTGGTCGTCGCGGCGGTTGTGGCGATCACGGCGGGGACGATCACGGGTGCGAGCGCGGAGGCCGACACCTACGGCGGGCAGGTGTACCGGGTGGGGAACACCATCCACTTCGTCGCCTACCAGGACTCCGTGAACATCGTGGACGCGCAAAAGGAAGGGGAGATGCTGATCGTGGATCGCAACAACCCGATCGAGTTGGGGATCAACAGCGGTTGCTGGGCGAGCCCGTTCGCCGAGAACGCCGTGACGTGCGGAGACGGGGTCACGGCGGTCCACATCGACCTGGGCGACGAGAACGACGAGCTTTACGTGCGAGAGCCGATGTCGACCGTCCTGGGCGGCCCCGGGGACGATGTGATCAAGATCGGGATGTCGGACGACACGGTGTTCGCGGGACCCGGCTACGACAAGATCCTCACCTGGCAAGAGGGCAGTGGCAGCGACACGATCAAGGGCGACGACGACTACGACACGGTCGAATACCTTTCCGGGTCCGGCACGCCCCCGGGCGACTTCGTCTACAACGACGTCGAGAGCATCACCGGCGACCCGGGCCCGTACACGGTGCTCTGGGTCGTCGAGGCGGCGGCCCACGTCAAGGTCCACGACGCGGAACTCCGGCACACCGCCGCGCCGGACAAGGCGAACTCCGTCCTGGTCTCGCCGCTGCCCGGCGGTGGGCGCCACCTCGTGCGCGACGTGGCGCCGATCATGGCCGGCGTCGGTTGTCGGCACCTCGATCCGTCCGACCTGTCGGTGGTCGCCTGCGACGGGGGCCGGCGCGTCACCCACGTCGGCGAGGGCGGCAACGATCGGCTCACCAACGGCACCGACCTGCCCGCCACGCTGCTCGGCGGTCCGGGGGACGACGTCCTGGAAGGCGGATCGGGCGCAGACGTCCTGGACGGCGGCGCCGGCACGGACACGTGCACGAATGGCGAGCGCGTGACCGCCTGCGAGCAGTGACCGCTCACGAGTGATCGCCGAGGCCCGGATCGCCGGCCGCCCGAAAGGCGGTGGTGCCCGATCCGGGCCTCGTGGTCTGCTGGTCGCGAGATGACCGCGGAGGCCGACATCAGGTTGCTGGGCAACCTGGAGTTGATCGGGCCGGCGGGCCCGGTCGGGCTCGGCGGCCCGCGGCCCCGCACCATGTTCGGCCTGCTCGCCCTGCGGGCGCCCCGCGTGGTGTCGCAGGAGGCGCTGCTCGACGGGGTCTGGGGCGAGGACCCGCCGCCGTCGGGCACGCGGAACCTGCACGCCCACATGGCCTACCTGCGGCGCTCGCTCGCCCGCGCCGACCTGGGCGACCTGATCGTCACCCGCGCCCCCGGCTACGCCCTCGACGTGCGGCCGGAGGCGGTCGACAGCAGGCGGTTCGAGGAACTCGTCCGCCGCGCTCGCGGCGCCGGGACGCCCGGCGAGATCGCAACCCACTTGCGCGAAGGGCTGGCGCTGTGGCGCGGGGACGCGCTGGCCGACTGCCCGGTCCACGAATGGGGACACGCCGAGGTGGCGCGGTTGCGCGAGGTCCGGCTCTCGGCGGTGGAGGAGCTGCTGGCGGCCGAGATCGAGCTCGGCCGCGGCGCGCACGTCGTCGCCGAACTCGAAGGGCTGGTCGCCGACCACCCGCTGCGGGAGCGGTTCTGGGAGCTGTTGATGCTCGCGCTCGCCGAGGGCGGGCGCCGCAGCGACGCGCTGAACACCTATCGCCGGGCCCGGGCCACCCTGGTCGACCAGCTCGGCCTGGAACCGGGCGCCCGGCTGCGCCGGCTGGAGGCCACCGTGCTGGCCGCGGGCGTCGAGGAGGCGCCGCGACCGGCGGAACGCGACTTCCCCGCCCCGGTGACGCCCCTGGTCGGCCGGGCCGAGGAGGTCGCCGAGCTGGCCGCGCTGCTCGAAGACCACCGCCTGGTCACCCTGGTGGGCATGGGCGGGGTCGGCAAGACCAGGCTCGCCCTCGCGGTCTGCGCGAACCGGCCGGAGGCGGTCTTCGTCGACCTCGCGCCGCTGTCCGACCCGCACCGGCTGCCGCAGGTGCTGTGCGACGGGCTCGGCGTCCGCGAGGACCCGGGCGTCGACCCGGTCGACACGGCGGTCCGCCACCTGAGGGCACGACCCGTCACGCTGGTGCTCGACAACTGCGAGCACGTGCTCGACTCCTGCGCGCCGGTGGTCGACCGCCTGCTGCGCTCCTGCCCCCGGTTGCGGGTGCTGGCGACCAGCAGGGAGGCCTTCGGCCTGCTCGGCGAGGCGATCCGGCCGGTGGCGGGCCTGGCGACGCCGCCCATCGAGGCGGCCGGTCTGGACGAGGTGCGCGGGTACGCCGCCGTCCGGCTGTTCCTCGCCCGCGCGGCGCCGCCCGCCGTGCGCGCCCTCACCGACGACGACGCCGCCGCGCTGGCCCGCCTCTGCCGACGGCTGGACGGCCTGCCGCTGGCGCTCGAACTGGCCGCCGCGCGCACGAACGTGCTCTCCATCGCCCAGATCGCCGACCGGGTCCACGACCCCGCGCTGCTGCACACCGCCCAACCCGGCGGGCGGTCCCACCACCAGGCGATGGACGCGACCATCTCCTTCAGCTACGACCTGCTCGACGACGCCGCCAGGACCAGGTTGCGCCGCTTGGGCGTGTTCCACGGCGGGTTCGACCTCGACGCCGCGCAAGCGGTGTGGGAGGAGGACGGGCCGAGCACCCTGGACGCCCTCGCCGGCCTCGCGGCGAAGTCGCTGGTCGTGGTCGACCACCGCCCGGCGGGCGTCCGGTACCGGCTGCTGGAGGTGATCCGGCACTTCGCGGTCGGCGAGCTGGCCGGGCGGCCCGCCGAGGCCGACCGGGTGCGCGACCTGCACGCCCGGTTCCACCTCGCCGCGGCCGAGGACGCGGACGCCGGCCTGCGCGGACCCCGGCAGGTCGAGTCGATGCGCCGGTTCGCGGCGGAGGCCGAGAACCTCTGGGCGGCCAAGGAGTGGTTCGCCGCCCGCGGCGACGACGTGGCGGGGCTGCGCCTGGCCGTCGCCACGGCCAGGTACCACCGGCTCAGCGGCCACTACCGGCGCGGCCGGCGCTGGCTCGACGACGCGCTCGCCGGCACGAGCGACGGCACGCCGGTCCCCCTGGTGACCTCGGCCCGGGTCGCCGCCGCGTTCCTCGCCTACTTCCAGCTGGCCTACGCCGATTCGGCGGCGCACGCGACCAGGGCGCTGGCCGGGTGCCGCGCGCTCGGCGACCGGACGGGCGAGGCGAGGGCGCTGCGGCTGCTCGGTTCCATCGCCCGGGAACGAGGTCACTACGACGAGGCCCGCGCGCACTACGACCAGGCCCTGGTCGCGCGGGCCGACGACCCGGCCGCCGTCGCGGACATCCGCCAGATGGCGGGCTTCACCGCGTGGGCGGCGGGCGAGCTGGACGAGGCCGAGGCGCTGCTGGGCGAGGCGCTGCGCCACTACCGGTTCGCGCGGGACGAAGAAGGCGTCGCGTCCACGCGCATCCAGCTCGCGCTGACCGCCGTCCACAAAGGACACAACGCGCGGGCCCGCAGGCTGGCGGAGCAGGCGCTGAACACCTTCCGGGAACTGGGGTTCCGGGAAGGGCTCGGCTACGCCCACGACGTGCTCGGGCTGGTGGACCTCCGGACGGGCAGCGCGGAGGAGGCCATCGCGCGGCTGCGCGCGGGCCTGGAGATCCACGGCGCGGTCGGCGACCGCTGGCGGCAGGCGAGCGTGGCCGACACCCTGGCCGCCGCCCACCTGGCCACCGGGCAGCCGTCCACCGCGGCGCGGCTCCTCGGCTTCGCCGACTCCCTGCGCGAGCCGCACGGCATCCCCGTCCCGGCGCAGGAACGCGCCGACCGCGAGCAGACCGTCGCCCGCACGCGCTCGACGCTCGGTGAGGACGCGTACCACGTGGCGTACGGCGAAGGCGGCGAGACGCCGTTGACGCTGGACGACGAGCCTCGACCGCTGCGCGCCACCTGACACCCGCGAAGGCGGCCGGGAGGCGACGCGGCGCCGTGGCCGGCCGCCGAGGCCGACCACCGCGCTGTGCTGTCACAGGCGGGCACGGCCGGCGCCTGCGCGGGCACGCCGCGACGGCCGCGCCGGCCGGCCCGGCGACCGCGTGCGCGGGCACGGCCGGCGGCGCAGACCCGGAAAGCCGGTGCGCGGTGGTGTCTTCATCCGAGGGACCTCTCTGTCGTGGACGATCGGGCGATCGTCTTCGGGGAAAGGTCCACGGACGGCGGGTTGCGACCGGCCTGTGCTCCGGTCGTGGTGCGGTTCCCGGGCGCACCCGGGTGAGTGGGATCACTGCCCGGTGGTAGCACCGCGACGACGATTCCCGTCCGAGGGGCGGAAGGGACGGACCCGCTGGCACCGTTCGGTCGCTATCCCGGGCCACCCCGAGGCGTGATGCTGGCTGGATCCGTGTCGGACAACATCATCCGAGGGGATCCCATCCGTGCGAAGACTGTTACACGCCTCCGTGGCGATCGTGAGCGCTCTGTTCCTGGTCCTCCTGCCCCCGACCGCCCAAGCGGCAACCGCGCCGGCCACCGACTCCGGGGTCGGCGTCATGGTCGGAGGTGGCTTGGAGTGCACCGTCTACCCGTACTGGACCTATCCGCCGGTCTACAGCAACTCCTGTAGCTCGCCGCGGCCGTCGTACACCTCCACCATCGAGTTCCGAGTGCAGGCGCCGTCGCCCGGCTACACCTACTCGTGGTCGATGAGCGGTGCGCCGTTGCCGTCGAGTTGCACCACGACGGCGTCCACGTGCAGCGTCACGGTGAACACCACGCGGTCGGACCGCTTCGTCACCGCCGTCGTCCAGGTCTCGGGCGGCGGGCAGACCAGTCGGTTCACGTCCGACGCCTGGGCGTTGGCGGCCTGCCCCGGACCGACCGGCGTCGAGTTCTGCTGATTCACGCCCGCCGGCCGCGGCGACGAACGCCGCCGCGGCTGGCGCGGGACCGGCGGGCTACTCCTCGACGGTGATCGCCAGCGCCGGGCACATCACCGCGGCCTGCCGCACGTCCGCCAGCCGCTCGGCGGGCGGCGCGGCGTCCAGCAGCACCACGATGCCGTCCTCGTCCCGCTGGTCGAAGACGTCGTCCGCGGTCAGCGCGCACTGCCCGGAGCCGACGCACCTGTCCTGGTCGACGATCACCCTCACGACGTCCTCCTCCACGTCCGAGACGAACAAGGCCCCGACGGCCGGTCGACCCGCCGCCGGGGTCCGGGAACCCTCACCACGTCACGGGAAGTTCGGTCACGCCACCGGTGATGGTGGTGCGGACCTCCAGGTCCTCGACCCGCTTGACCAGCCGCAGACCGGGCACGCGGCGGGCGAGGGCGGCGAACACGACGCGCAACTCGGTGCGGGCCAGGCTCGCGCCGATGCAGAAGTGCCCGCCGTGCCCGAAGCCCAGGTGGGTGCGTTCCGGGCGGTCGGGGTTGAACACCTCGGCGTCGCTGTAGACCGACGCGTCGCGGTTGGCGGCGTTGATCGACAGGACCACGGCGTCGCCGCGCTTGATGGTGACACCGGCGACGTCGACGTCGACGTGCGCGTACCGCAGCAGCCCGAGGTCGCCGGGCGCGCCCAACCGCATGATCTCCTCGACGGTGGCGTTGACCCGGCCGTCGGGGTCGGCGGTCAGCGCCTCCCACTGGTCGCGGTGGGTGAGCAGGAACAGCGTGCCCAGGCCGATGCGGTTGACCGTGGTCTCGTGGCCGGCGAACAGCAGCCCGACGCAGAGCTTGACCATCTCCAGGTAGTCGAACGACGCGTCGGCGCTCTGGGCGGCCACCAGGTCGGAGATCACGTCCTCGCCCGGTCGCGCGCGCTTGGCCTCGACGAGCCCGATCATGTACTGGCTGAACTCCCCGAACGCCCGGTGGGCGTCCTCGCCGATGGCGAGGTTGGACATGCGCTCGGACAGCGAGTGGAAGTACTCGCGGTCGCTCTCCGGCGCGCCGAGCAGTCGGCAGATGACCGCGACCGGCAGCGGGAACGCCAACCCGGCGTGCAGGTCGACCACCCCGTCGGGGGAGGCGGCGTGCTCGGCCACCAGCTGGTCGATGTAGCCGTCGACCAGTTCGTGCATGTATCCGGACAGCAGGTTCATCCGCTTGGCGGAGAACGCGGGGGTCAGCAGCCGACGCATGCGGGCGTGGTCGGCTTCCTCGGTCTCGTAGTTGCCGGTGGGCCCGTCCAGGATCGCGGCGGTCGACAGGCGCGCGGCCCGTTCCGGCTCGGGGTGGGACCGGCCGAGCCGCTTGTCGCCGAGCAGGTCGCGGACCTCTTCGTAGCGGGTGACCAGCCAGGCGGGGTCCCCGGTCGGCGTGGTGACCCGCGCGACGGGCGCCTCCCGGCGCAACGTGTCGTACAGCGGCGCGAGGTCGAGGACGTTCGGCCTGGCGAACGGTAATTGCGGGCGCTCCGCGGCAATGCTCATGGCTCTCCTCCCGTGATCCTCAAGCACTCCCGACCGTAGCAGCTTTATTGGCAGTGGCTGCCGGTAAAGTTGGCCGGCCCGGGTGGACGTGTTTGAATCGCCCGGTGGACGACGTCGCGATCGACCGGGAGCAGGCGGTGCGGCCCCGCCGGGGCCGGCCGCCGGTGAGCGACCGGCAGCGGCAGCGGCAGCGCCTCGACATCTCCCGCCACGCGGTCCGCCTGTTCGCCGAGCACGGCGTGGCCGCCACCTCGGGCGAGCAGATCGCCCGCGCCGCCGGCGTCTCCGAACGCACGCTGTGGCGCTACTTCCGCAGCAAGGAGAGCTGCGTGGAACCCTTGCTGGCCAACGCGATCGACGCCTTCCGCGCGGTCCTGCGCGCTTGGCCCGCCGAACTGGAACTGACCGAGCACCTGCGGGCGGCGTACACGCCCGTCCTGGACTCGGCGTCGGACGCGGACCTGGAGGCGGTGCTCGCCGTGGTCCGGATGACCCGTGACGAGCCGGCCCTGCGCGCCGCCTACCTCATGCTCCGCGAACGCTCGGAGGACACCTTCGCCGAAGTGCTCGCCGAACGCTCAGGCGCCGCACCCGACTCCGTCGAGATCCGCGTGCAGGCGGCGGCGATGAGCGCGGTGCTGAAGGTGGCGACCGACCACCTGGCCCACGTCACGGCGGCGGGCATCACCTCGGAAACCCTGCGCCGGCACCGTGAAGACGTCGCCGCGGCGGTCGAACTGGTCATCCGGGGCCTGTCCGACAACACGTGACCCACGCTGAGGACTGCCGGCACGCCTGGGAGATGGCGCAAGACGCCGAAGGGCGGCAACCGGAGCGTCCGGTTCGCCTCCCGCCGCAGCGGGCACTCGGTCGGTTCGCGCAACGGTAACTCGAATGGCGGATGCCGAAGGGGTGTCGTGAACGGACACTGACAGCGGCCTGGGAGCGCTCCCAGAAATCTGGTGATGCGCCCGACCGGACCCCTGTCGTCGATCAACGAGGATTTGGCGGTACACATGCCCCGCTTCACGGAGAACCCCGCCCACCGACCGGAAGCCACGCGCCCGCCCGCGTCACCCCGCGCCCGGGTCTGGCGGGTGTCGGCGGTCTTCGGCGCCTGCCTGTCGCTGCTGACGACCCTGCTGGTGGTGACCTTCGGCGCGGGCAACGCCGCGGCCCACGGCGCCGTCAGCGACCCGCCGTCGCGCCACTACGGCTGCTACCACCGCTGGCCCAACGGCCCGTCGCCGCAGATGGCCAGCGAAGACCCCATGTGCTACCAGGCGTGGCAGGCCGACCCCTCGGCTATGTACAACTGGAACGGCCTGCTGCGCGAAGGCGTCGCCGGCAACCACCAGGCGGCCGTTCCCGACGGGCAGCTGTGCAGCGGCGGCCTGACCTTCAACGGCCGCTACGCCGCGATGGACAAGGTCGGCGCGTGGATCGCACCGAACAAGCCCAGCCGGTTCACGCTCAACCTCAACGACACCTCCTCGCACGGCGCCGACTACATCCGCGTCTACGCCACCAAGCAGGGCTTCGACCCCAAGACGCAGGCCCTGAAGTGGAGCGACCTGGAACTGGTCGGCCAGACCGGCAGGATCCCCACCGGCAACCGGACGCCCGTCGAGATCAACGCGCCCGGCCGCAGCGGCCACCACGTCCTGTTCACCGTGTGGCAGGCCAGCCACCTCGACCAGAGCTACTACGCGTGCAGCGACGTGACCTTCACCGACGGCGGCACCACGACCACCACCACGACCACCACCACGCTGCCCAGCACCACAAGGACCACGACCACCACGACCACCACGACGACCACCACGACCACGACGACCAACCCGTCGGCGGGCTGCTCGGCCGCGTTCCGGGTCGTCTCCCAGTGGAACGGCGGCTTCCAGGCCGAGGTGCGCGTCACCGCGGGCGCCGCGCCGATCAACGGCTGGACGGTGAACTGGACGTTCACCAACGGTGAGCAGATCAACTCCTCGTGGAGCGCGACGCTGACCACCAGCGGGTCCACCGTCACCGCCCGCAACGCCGCCTACAACGGCTCGCTGGGCGCGGGAGCCGGCACGGCCTTCGGCTTCGTCGCCTCGGGGACCGCCGGCACACCCACCCCCACCTGCACCCCGGCCTGATCACCCGCGGGTCCGCCCACCACCGTTCACCGTGGTGGGCGGACCCGGGTCCACTGTGGACACGGTCGCGCGGTCCGCGCGCGAGCGTCAGGCCCTCGGGGAGCGTGGAGCGGGCTCACGGGCGAGGTCGTCGATGGTCCGGGCCTCGTCCAGCGGCAGGTCGAACACCGTCCGGAGCACCTTCAGCCGGTCGATCAGGTCGACGTCCGCGCCGTGGAGGATGCGGGCGACCAGGACCGCGTCGCCGCCGGCCGCCGCGATGCGCCGGTACTCGTCAAGGCCCAGTCCGGCTGGGGGAGACGGGGCCTCAGGGGGCGTGGCCGGCGCAACCGGCTCGGCGGACTCGGAGCCGGATTCGTAGTAGGCGCAGGCGAGTTGAAGTGAGCGGGCGAGGGCTTGGACGCGTTCGAGGGCCGGCGCGTCGGGTGGGATGTCGTGGGCGGTCGCCAGGTCGGCCACCGCCCGGAGCAGGGCGGCGCCGGCGGCGTCGGCGAACGGGGTCACCGGCGTGCGAGGGCGTCGCGGGCCTCGTCGAGTTCCCGTTGGACGGTGTCGAGGTAGGGCTCGTACCCGGGCATGATCCGGGGCATCAGCTCCAGGAACCTCGTCCCCGCGGCCACGAAGCCGTCGAGCAGCCCGGCCCGGGGGCACACGACGGGGTGAACGCCCTGCCCGGACACCAGAACCGTGTCGCCGTCGACGACGAGCCGCACCTCGGCCAGCGAGTCGAAGCAGCGGTAGGTGTGGGAGCCGCCGGCCACGAGGATCGGGACCGATCGCAGGCACAGCCCGGACACGGCGTAGCGCAACGCGTCCTGGATCCGGGCCTGCTGCCCGGTGCCCGGGTCGATGACCACGGCACCGGCTTCGAACCCGAGGTCGCGTCCCGTGGGCTGATCGGGCTGCCCCGCGGCCAGGTCGTCCAGCGGGACGTAGGTCAGGTCGTCGGCGTCCGGGTCCGGCTCGAACCCCAGTTCCAGCGCCACCCGCATCACTGCACCCCCGTGATCAGCGCCCGGAACGCACGCATCTCGTCCAGCACGAAGTTTACGACGCCCGGCCCGCGGACCGGGTGGAACGACACGACGGACAGGTTGCCGCCGACCGAGTCGACCATGACCCGCGCGGTGACCCCGTTCCCGAGGGTGACTTCCAAGAACTGCCCCAGGTTCGACGCGGTCAGCCGTCCCTGCGCCTGCAGCAGCCCGAGCGCCTCGTCCAGGAACGTGGCGACGTCGCCCGCGCTGGTGCCCGGCGGCCACAGCGTGTTGTCGACGTTCATGTTCCCCGCGGTGAAGCGGAAGAACAGGTCGACGTGGCGTTCGAGGTAGTGCGACATCCGGTGCATGACGATCCGGGCGGCGCCGATGGAGAACCGGCCGGTGGCGATGGACGTGGGCACGGGCGCGTTCGGGGCCGCCCCGGGCATGGGGAACGGGAAGCGGTTGAGCGCCTGGGCCAGCCGGCGGAACTCGGCCGGCACCCCGTTCGCCAGGGCGAGCATCCGTTCGATCCGTTCGACCGGAAAACCACGTGCCACGGCCAGGTCCATCAGGTCCGCCAACGCCCCCGCGTTGCCCGCGCCGGCCTGCTCCATGTAGCGCACCAGCCGTGCCAGGTCCGGCACGTGCCCGCGCAGCCGGGCCAGCGCCGCGGTGTCCCGGGCGGCGAGTTCCAGCAGGCGTGCGATGTCGTCGACGGTCGCCGCGCCGGGCTGGGTGAGCAGGTCCATCAGCAGAGCGGGGTCGTCACCGGCGTTGCGCAGCATGGTCTCCAGGCGGACCACGTCGTCCCCGACCGCCCGCCGCAGGGCGCGGAAGTCTTCGGCGCTGCGGCAGCCGTCGACGAGCCGGCGCAGGCGGGCGGCGTCGTCACCGAGGGCGCGGACGTCGCGCAGGAACGCGGGGGCGCCGCCGACGTCGTTGACCAGACCGGCCAGGCGGGCGGCGTCGTCGCCCAGGGCGCGGACGTAGCGGGTGAAGGCGGGGGCGCCGCCCACGTCGTTGACCAGCGCGGCGAGCCGGCCCACGTCGTCCCCGAGCTGACCGAGGTACCGGGCGAAGCGATCCGCGCCGCCGACCGCCCGCATCACCTCCGCGAGCCGGGCCGCGCCGCCGAACGCGGTGGCACACGCTTCCAGCCGGGCGCCGGAGCCCAGGGCGTCGAGAGCCGCCAGCAACGCCCTGGCACTGCCGAAGTTCCCGATCAGCTCCAGCACCCGGGCGGCGGTGCCCAGCTCGTCCAGGAGCCGGACGATGTCCTCGAACCGGCGGACCGAGTTGATGAGCCGCATCGCCAAGCCCGCGTCGCCGACCCGGTCCAGGATCAGCAGGGCCCGTTCGACGCTGCCGAGGACCCGGATCGCCCGGACCGCCTCACCCAGCCCGCCCAGCCGTCGGGCCAGCTGCGCGACCAGCCCGAGCTTCGTGATCGACGTCAGCCCGCGCAGCTCGGCCGCGCTCAGCGCGGCGAGCGCGAACTCGAACAGCGCCCGCCCGACCAGGCGGCCCCGCTCCCGCCACGTCAGGTTCGGCTGGGTGATGGCGAGGTAGACGTAGTAGGCCCCCATCGACAGGCCGACCACCAGCCCGATCACGAGCAGGCCGACGAGCAGCGCCTCCCAGCCGAAGAGCACGACGACGACCACCGCGACGATCACGACGACGGCGATGATCACCCAGCCGACCACGGTGGTGACCAGCGTCCACAGGCCCTTCAGCAGGTCGAGCACGGCCAGCCCGACGCCTTCGAGGACGCCGAGCAGGAAGTCGCCGAGGTTGCTGAAGAACGAGCCGACGGAGCTGAGGAAACCGCCCTCGCTGCTGCTGGTCCTGGCCTCCCGCAGTGCCCCGTCGAGGTCGGCGCCGAACTTGGTCAGCTGGGTGTCCTGCCGGGCCAGGCCGTCGTCGACCTGCCCCGCCATCCGGCCGCGCTCGTCCTCGACCCGGCGCGCCCAGCCCGCGGCGGTGTCCCGCACCGCCGTGGCCGAGGCCGTGTCCGCCTCCCGGCGCGGCGCGCGCATCTGGGCGGTGCCCTCGCCGAGGACCCGGTCCATCTCCCGGCGGGCCGTGTCGACGGACTGCGTCAACCGGCCGCCCAGCTCCTGGCGGACGGTCGCGAGCCCGCTCGTGACCTGGGCCGCGCGGGTCGCGACCTGGGTGTCGGCCTCGGTCGCCGCCTGGTCGACGGACGTCGCGAACTGCTCCGCGGTCGACTGGTGCTCGCCGTCCGCTCGGTCGATCTCCGCGGCGATGTCGGAGACCGCCTGGTTCGTGCTGTCCGGGTCCCCGCCGCCCTCGTGCACCCGTTCGATCGCCCAGTCGAGTTCGGCCAGGTCTCTTCGCGTGGCCTGGTCGAACCGGCCGAGCGTGTCGGTGACCTGCTGGTCGATCGCGGACGCCATCGCGGCCTCGCCGGACCGCAGCTCCCGGACCTTGGCGTCCCGGTCCCGGGCGAGCCGGGTGGTGACCGCCCGCACCGCGTCCTGCAGGCTCGTCACGGCGGCGGTCGCCGCTTCCCGGATCGCCCGGGTCGTCTCGGTGTGGCTGTCGCCGACCGCGTTCGTGGCCCGGACGAAGAAGCCGGTCAACTCCCGGCGCCCGTCCACGGCCTCGCCGGTGATGTGCCCGGCCACGTCGGCGCCCTGCTGCCGCACGCCGGTGGCGACCTCCTGGGCCGAGGTGCGCAGGCGTTGCTGGACCTGGGGGAGCCGGCGACCGCGGACCTCGCGGATGAACTGCGCGGTGCCCTCGTTGCCGGCGGCCGGCCCGGCCCGCTCGTCGACCATCTCGGCCGCCCGGCGGGCCCGTTCCTCGCCCCCGGCCACCGCCCGGGTCGCCTCGCTCGCGGCGGTGTCGCGGACCTGGCCGGCGTTGGTGCGGGCGGAGTCGTCCAGACTCGCGGTGCGCGCGCGGGTGAGCCCGCTCAACTCGTCCCGCTCGGTGCCCGCGTCGGCCGCCGCCTGGGCGAGGTGTTCGGTCTCCGCCGAGCGGACCTGCTGGATGCGGTCGGCGAGTTCCCGGTTGATCTGCTCGATGGTGGCGTCGTACTCGCGTCCGACGTTCTGGGCCTGCGTGGTGAAACTGCGGCCGACCGACTCCCGGTAGGCACGCGCGACCTGCTCGATCCGAGCCCGCCGCCGCGCCGCACCCTCGACCACACCGGCCCGCTTCCGGTGGAGCGTGGCCAGGGCGCCGGCCAGGACACCCGTGGCGTCGCTTTCACCTCCGGCGGCTCCAGGGGCATCCGACTGCGGTCCGGCATCACCGCGCACGGTGCCAGGAGCGCTCGCCAGTTCCCCGCCGGTCTGCTCGGCCGCGGGGACGACGGCCGGCCCGGGTGCAGGACCGTTGGAACCGGTTTCCGCTCCCGCTGTTCTTGTGCCGACCGGCCCGTCGCCGCGCGGCCCGGACTCCGGAGGCGCGGCAACGGCCAGGCTCCTCGTTCCGCCCGGCCCGGTTCCTCCCGCTCGACCGGCCGTCCGATCGCCCGTCGGCGCGTCCTGCTCACGCCCGTCGGGGCGGGGTCCGGCGTCCTGGTCTGTCTGGCGGAGCAGGGTGGCGACCGCCCGGTTGCCGGCCGACCGCTGCAACCGCCGGGTCACGCCGGGCGTGATCACGGCCCGCGGCTGCTCCGGGTTTCCGGTCTGTGGCAAGGTTTCCGGCTGCCGCGCGGGTTCGAGGGGCCTTCGCGCCGGAGACTCGTTCTCCGCCGCCTCGAGGACGTCCGGTCGCTGCTGCTCGGGCACCCCGCCCTCCCGCTGCTTGTGCGCATCGACCGCGCCCGGGCTCTTACCGCACGCTATCCACCAGGGGCAGCGAAGTCACTGGTTTGCCCACATGGGCGCACCTTCGGGCAGGGGACAGGTCGAAACGGCCGAACCGGGGTGCGCCTCGTGCGCCCTGACCCGCGTTCCGGCGCGTGACCGGAGCCGGCCCGCCATGAGCGTGCGCCGGCCGGTCAGTCGATCGTGCTCAGCAGTCGGCTGATCTCGGCCACGGCGTCGCGCGCGCCGTCGCCGTGGGCGCGGACGGTGACGGTGGTGCCGGCGGTCGCGCCCAGGCCCATCACGGCGAGGATGCCGGTCGCGTCGACCGTCCTGCCCTCGTGGGAGATTTCGAGCCCGCACCCCAGTCGGGCCGCTGCCCTGGCCAGCCGGCCCGCGGGGCGCGCGTGCAGGTGCGCGGGAAGCACGACTTCGGTCTCGGCGGTGTGCCGAGAGGTGTCAGAACTTGGTGGCATGGCGGGCCTCCCGGGCCGAGGTGGTGACGGTGGCGAGGTCGGCGCCGCTCGCGGCCGTGACGGCGGCGGCGACGGCGCCCTCGACGAACGGGGCGTCCACGAGCACCACGTCGTCCTGGGCGTGGTCCTCCAGCACCGCGCGGGCGGTGATGACCGAGCTGCCGAGGTCGGGCAGGACGACGACACCGCGGCCGTGGTCGGCGTCCTTCACGGCCGCGGCGATCGCGTCGTAGCTGGTGCCGATCCGGCCGTCGGCGGTGCCCCCGGCGGCGATCACCGAACCCGGCTGGACACCGAGCTGGTCGAGCAGGGCGCGCAGTCCGGAGGCCAGCTCCGCGCTGTGCGACACGAGTACGATCCCGACAGGCTTCATGAACGGGATACTGTCATGCTGAACAACGGTCAGCAATACTGAATCGAGGTCTGTGGTGGTCCAGTCGGTGCAGCGGGCGGTCCAGATCCTGCGGCTGCTGAGCGCGGGAGGGCCGCGGCTGGGACTGGCGGAACTGGCCGAGCGGGTCGGGGTCGCCAAGCCCACGGTGCACGCGCTGTTGCGCACGCTGGAGGCGGAAGGGCTGGTCGCGCAGGACCGGCAGACCGGCAGGTACGTGCTGGGGCCGGGCGTGCTCGCGCTCGGCAACGCGTTCCTGGAGACGCACGAGCTGCGGATGAGGTCGCTGACCTGGGCCGATCTCCTGGCCGCGCGCGTGGGCGAGGCGGTCTGGGTCGCCGTGCTGACCGGTGACCACGTCCTGGTCGTGCACCACGCCTTCCGCCCGGAGGGCGCGGTGCAGATCCTCGAGGTCGGCGCGAGCATCCCGTGGCACACGTGTGCGCTGGGCAAGGCGATCGCGGCGTTCCTGCCGGAGCAGCGGCAGGCGGAACTGCTCGCCGCGCCGCTGCCGCCCCTGACCGGCCAGAGCCTGACCGACCCGGACGCCCTCGACGCCCAGTTGGCGCAGGTCCGAACCACCGGCTACGCGGTCGAGGACCAGGAGTCCACGCTCGGCGACGCGGGGATCGCCGCGCCGGTGTTCGACCGGTCCGGCCTGGCCGGCGCCATCGGCGTGGTCGGACCGGTCGAGCGGCTGCTGGCCGACGGGCGGAGCCGGGACCTGGCCGTCCAGGTGCGGGAAGTGGCCCGCCAGCTGTCCCGTGAACTGGGCGCGGGCCGTGCCGCGGTGGGTCGCGCGCCGGCCTGACGGCGGGCGGACCCCTTGACAGTGACCTGGGCCACGCCTATCTTTCCTCGCGTTCAGCAATAACGACCGCCGTTCAGTATTCTGGACACTGGTTCCCGCCGAGGAGGTGACGCCCGCACTGTCGCGGGCGGTCCCGCATGGCCGACAACCCATCCCCCCAGGCATTGACCGCCGAGGCGCTCGGCACCGCGGCGCTGGTGTTCATCGGCGTCGGATCGGTCCCCGCCACCCTGATCGTGGGTGGCGACGCACCGTTCACCATGGCCCAGTTGGGCATGATCTCCCTGGCCTTCGCGACCGCCGTGGTCGCGATGGTCCACACGATCGGGCACGTCTCCGGCTGCCAGATCAACCCGGCCGTCACGCTCGCGCTGGCCGCGAGCGGGCGGATGCCGTGGCGGCACGTGCCCGGCTACCTCGCCGCGCAACTCGCCGGCGCGACGCTGGGGGCGCTCGCCATCGTCGCCGTGCTCGGTCGCAAGGCCGTCGACGTCGGGCTCGGCATCGCCTCCTACAGCGCCGACGTCGGCGCGGGCCAGGCGTTCACCGCCGAGGCGATCGGCACGTTCCTGCTCGTGCTGGTGGTGCTCGGCGCGATCGACCGGCGCGCGCCGCAGGGCTTCGCGGGCGTGGCCATCGGACTGGCGGTCTTCGCGATCATCATCCCGATCGCCCCGGCCACCGGCGCGTCGATCAACCCGGCCCGCACGTTCGGGCCGATGCTGACCGGGCAGCTGTTCGGCGGGACCGTCCACTGGGGACAGTTGCCGGTGTACCTGGCCGCCGAGATCGCCGGCGGGCTCGTCGCCGCCGCCGTCTACCACCTCATCGCCACCACCCGGCGCGTCGCCGGGCAGCCGGCGCCGGTCCGGGCCGAAGGAGTCCTGTCGTGAAGAAGCTCATCAACTCGCCCGAGTCGGTGCTGACCGACGCGCTGGCCGGCATCGCCGCGGTGCACCCCGAACTGAGGGTCGACCACGACCGGCGGATCATCGTCCGGGCCGACGCGCCGAGAACGGGGAAGGTCGCGCTGGTCTCCGGCGGCGGTTCCGGCCACGAGCCGCTGCACGGCGGGTTCGTCGGGCCGGGCATGCTCGACGCCGCCTGCCCCGGCGAGGTCTTCACCTCCCCGGTGCCCGACCAGGTCCTGGCCGCGGCCAAGGCCGTCGACGGCGGCGCGGGCGTGCTGTTCGTGGTCAAGAACTACACCGGCGACGTGATGAACTTCCGGCTCGCCGCCGAACTGGCCGCCGACGAGGGCATCGCGGTGCGCACCGTGCTGGTCGACGACGACGTCGCCGTGCAGGACTCCACGTGGACGGCGGGCAGGCGCGGCACCGGCGCCACCGTGTTCGTGGAGAAGATCGCCGGCGCGCTCGCCGACCGGGGCGCGGACCTGGACAAGGTCGCCGAGATGGCGGAGAAGGTCAACGCGGCGTCGCGGTCGTTCGCCGTCGCGCTCACCGCCTGCACCACGCCGGCGGCCGGGCGGCCCGGCTTCGACCTGCCCGCGGACGAGATCGAGATCGGCGTGGGCATCCACGGCGAACCCGGCCGCAGCCGCGGCAAGCTCGCGCCGGCCCGGGAACTCGTCGGCCTCGCCATGGACGCGATCCTCACCGACCAGCCGCTGGACGCCGGCGACAAGGTCATCGTGCTGGTCAACGGCCTCGGCGGCACCCCGCTCATCGAACTCTACGTGGCGGCGGCCGAGGTCGCCGCCGTGCTCGCCGCGCGCGGGGTGCGCATCGGCGCGAGCCTGGTCGGCAACTACGTGACCAGCCTCGACATGGCCGGGGTCTCGATCACCGTCTGCCGCGCCGACGACGAGATGCTCGACCTGTGGGCTGCGCCGGTGACGACGCCGGGGCTGCGGTGGGGGAACTGATGACGCACCATTCGCGCACCGGGCACGATGGCGGCATCGCCGTTCGCAACGAGGAGGATCCGGTGGACGTCACCATGGTCAACGCGTGGATCCGGGCGGTCGCCGCGGCGGTCGAGGAGCACCGCGACCAGCTCACCCAGCTCGACGCCGCGATCGGGGACGCCGACCACGGCGCCAACATGTCCCGCGGCTTCACCGCCGTCGTCGCCACGCTCGACGACTTCCAGCCGAAGACCGTCGGCGATGTGCTGGTCAAGACCGGCAGCACGCTGATGTCCACTGTGGGCGGAGCGTCCGGTCCGCTGTACGGCGCGGCGTTCCGCGCCGCGGGCAAGGCGCTGACCGGACCGACGGCCTCCCCGGACCAGCTCGTCGCCGCCCTGCACGCGGCCACGGCCGCGGTGACCCAGCTCGGCGCGGCCACCCCCGGTGACAAGACCATGCTCGACGCCCTCGCGCCGGCGGTGACCGCGCTGGAGGAAACCCTCTTCCACGGCGCCGACCTGGCCGCCGCGACCGAGGCCGCCGCCAAGGCGGCGCAGGACGGGGCGCACTCCACCACCCCGCTGCAAGCCCGCAAGGGTCGCGCGTCCTACCTGGGACCGCGCAGCATCGGTCACCAGGACCCGGGCGCGACCTCCACCGCGTTGATCTTCACCGCGCTGGCCGCCGTGGTGGCAGCCGGATGAGCCGCCGGCGCTTCACCGGACGCGCGGCCAGCCCCGGCACCGCCGTCGGCGTGCTCCGCCGCACCGACCGACCCCTGCCCACCGCACTGCCCTGGAACGTGATCGGCAACCCCGTCACCCGGATCACCGAGGCCTTCCAAGCCGTTGCCGCCGACCTGCTGTCCACATCGGAGCGACTGCGCGCCGAAGACCGCGCCGAGGACGCCGACATCCTGGAGGTCATCAGCTACCTGGCGATGGACACCGAGCTGCGCGCGCTGGCCGTCCAGCACGCCAAGAGCGGCCTGCCGCTCGCGACGGCCGTGCAGCAGGCCGTGGACCACCACGCCTCGGCGCTCGCGGCCCTGTCCGACCCCACCCTCGCCGAACGCGCGGCCGACGTCCGCCAGGTCGGCAAGCGCGTGATCGCCCGGCTGCACGACCACGACCGCGGGCACGACCCCGACGGCCCGGTGGTCCTGGTGGCCCACGAGATCGGCGCGGCCGACCTGCTCGAACCGGCCACCGCGGTCGCCGCGGCGGTCTCGGTCACCGGCGGCTTCAGCTCCCACGCCGCGATCGTGGCGCGCTCACTGGGCATCCCGCTGCTCGTCGGCGTCCACCCCGCGGTGCTGGAGCACGCCGACGGCGCACCCGTCGCGGTCGACGGCGTCCAGGGCAAGATCGTCGTCAACCCCGGTTCGGCCGAGCAGGCCGCCGCGCTCGGGGCGATGCGCGCCGCCCAGCGGCACCGGGAAGCCCTTGCCGCGGAACGACATCTGCCCGCGCAGACCCGTGACGGCCACACGATCACGTTGCGCGCCAACATCGCCACCACCGTCGAGGCCCGCGCCGCGGTCAAGGCCAACGCGGACGGGGTGGGCCTGCTGCGCACCGAACTGCCCTTCCTCGACGCCCGCGAGTGGCCGAGCGAGGCGCAGCACAGCAGCGTCCTGCGGCCCGTGCTGCGCGTGCTGGCCGGGCACCCGGTCACCGTGCGCACGCTCGACTACGCCGACGACAAGCTGCCGCCCTTCCTGTCCGGGGGCCGGACCGGCCGGTTGGGGCGGGGCCTGCCGCTCATGCTGGCCGAGCCCGACGCGTTCGCCCGCCAGTTCCGGGCGATCCTGGCGAGCGCGGGGGAGAGCCACGTCCGCATCATGATCCCGATGGTGGCGACAGCCGGCGAACTGGACGCCTGCCGCGACATGCTCACCCGCGTCGCCCGTGAACTCGGCACCCCGGCGCCCCCGCTGGGGGCGATGATCGAACTGCCCGAGGCCGTCGCCGCGGTCGAGGACATCGCCGCCCGCGCCGACTTCCTGTCCATCGGCAGCAACGACCTCACCGGCCAGGTCCTCGGCCTGGACCGCCGCGACCCCGCGTTGACACCGCAACTCGCCGCGCACCCGGCCGTGCTGCGCGCCATCGCCGACACCATCGCCGCCGCCCACCGCCACCGCCAACGCGTTTCGATCTGCGGCGACGCCGCCGCGCACCCGCTGGTCGTGCCCTTGCTGACCGGCCTCGACTGCGACGTCCTGTCCACCGCGCCGGCCCACCTCGACCAGGTCCGCGCCACCATCCGCCGCCTCGACCACACGACCTGCGCCGAGGTGGCCCGCCACGCCCTCACCCTCTCCACGGCGGAGGAGGTCTGGGACCTCGTCCGCGACCAGTGCGGCCCGCGACTTCCCTGATCCGCCTCGCCCGGCATCGACAGTCCACAATGGAGGGAGCTGCTGCGGCGGCCGGGCCATCGCACCCCGGCCCTGTCGTTGCCCAGTAGCGCAATCCGCCCCGGACGAGCACGCTCCTCTGGCAAAATCCGCGCAACGAGGGCGCAGCGGCGCGCGTTGTCGACGACCGCGGTTGCGTGCGACGAACGGGTCAAGGGGGTAGTGCGCCATGAACGGTCACACACGAAGAATCCGGTCGAGATCGGTGGCAGTCGGCCTGCTCGCGGTCGCGGCTCTGGTCGCGTCGACGCCGGCCGTGGCGGTGGCCGCCGACCGGCCGGCGTACCTCAGCGTCGGCAGGTACCCGGTCGCGGTCGAGGTCAGCCCGAACGGGTTCTTCGCGTACGCCACCAGCGCGGAGGACCGGACGGTCACGGTCATCGACACCGCGAGCAGGACGATCAGCGGCGTCATCAACGTCGGCGCGCGGGCCGGCAACATCGCGTTCACCCCGGACAGTCGCACCGCGTACCTCACCGACGGGGGAGACCTCAACACCGACAAGGGCACGGTGCTGGCGATCGACACCGCGACCAGGGCGGTCACCAGGATCTCGGTGCAGCCGCTGGTCAGCCCGAACGCCGTCGCCGTCACCCCGGACGGGAAGAAGGCCTACGTCACCGGCGCCAACCACCTGTCGGTGATCGACACCGCGACCAACGTCCCCCGCGCGCTCGACATCGGCTACGTCACCTTGACGGACGTGGCGGTCACGCCCGACGGCTCACGCGTCTACCTCACGGACTACCGCACCCGCAGCATCGTGGTGCTCAGCACCGCGACCGACAGCGTGATCGCCACGGTGCAGCTGCCCACCACCCCCAGCCGACTCGCCATCATGCCGGACGGCCGACGTGTGTACGTCACCAGCTACATGGACAACAAGGTGTACATGATCGCCACGGCGGGCAACTACGTCGGAGCCACCATCGACGTGGCCGGGTCGCCCAGGGGTCTCGCCGCCGCGCCGAACGGTCGCCAGGTCCTCGTCACCAGCCACTACGGGCACACCCTGCTGGCGATCGACGTGGCCACCAACACGATCGCCTCCACCGAACCGGTCGGCGTCCACCCGTCGCACGTGGCCTTCACGCCGGACGGCACGGAGTACTACCTGATCCAGGACGCGGGCCAGTACATCTCGGTCCACGACGCGAACGGCGCGCCCGCACCCGGCAGCGACCGCGTGGTGCGCGGCGAGCGCCTGACCGCCGGCCAGTACCGGACGTCGCGGGACGGCAGGTTCCGGCTGGTCATGCAGTCGGACGGCAACCTGGTGCTCTACACCGCGACCGGCGAGGCGCTGTGGCACACCCACACCCACGGCTCCGGCGCCACTTACGCGGTCCTCCAACCCGACGGCAACTTCGTCCTCTACACACCCGCAGGCGTCGCCAAGTGGCACACCAACACGTGGAACACCACGTCCGACCGCCTGGTCGTGCAGAACGACTCCAACGTGGTGCTCTACCAGTCCGACGCCCTCGCCCAGTGGCACCGCTGGAAGTAACCAGGCCGGGGTCGTTGCCACGGGCATTCCGCATTCCTGCGGAAACGCGGGGTCACCGGGCAATACGTCCGGGTCATTCCGGCTCACTCGATGGGTGGGTTTCGCGGACTCGATCCAAGGGAACGTGCTTCCGTCGAATCGGCTGATCCCCCATTTCACGGAAACGGAGCCGACGATGGCAGCCCCCACCACCACGACCTCGAACTCGGCGGCGGCACAGGCGATGAACACCCTCACCGCGCAGTGGTACAACGCCGTGACCGCCGGCTGCGGCCTGGACCCGCAGACCTTCCAGCTGGCGCAAGGGTTCATGCAGCTCGGCACGACGTCCCAAGCGCTGTGGCAGACGTTCGACGCCGTGCCGCCCGTCTCCCTCACCCACTACTGGAACCCCACGCAGTACAACAGCTTCGCCGCGACCTACGGCGGGGTGATCAACAACCTGATCCCCCAGGACTCGGGCCAGTTCCAGAGAACCATGGGCGACTACTACCCCCAGTGGGTGGAGTACCTGCACTCGACACCGCCACCGGTCATCCCCAACCCCGGCGGCATCCTCGAGCTGTTCCACCAGTGGGAGCAGCTGAACATGCCGCCCGGGCAGGGCCAGGCCGCGTACACCGAGTACCAGCAGGTGTCGCAGGGCGTCGTGCCCGTCGCGGTGCAGATGTGGCTGAACGCGGGCGGCGGCACCGGCGGCGTCAAGGCGTACAGCAACACGATCGAGGACCTGAACAACCAGCTCAACAACACGCCGTTGAGCAAGCAGGTCACCATGGACAGCGCCACGGAGTCCAGCGACGTCAACCACACGTGGGCGAGCGGCGAGGTCGGCGGCGCCGTCGACTTCTTCCTCGGCCACTCGGCGGGCGACTGGGACAAGCTCACCACGACGGTGGCGCAGGCGGGCGTCGAGATCCAGGCGAAGTTCAACCACTTCGTCACCTTCGTCACCGGGCCCCTGGCGCAGCCCAGCACCAACCCGCTGCTGTCGAAGTACCAGCCGTGGTACGACAGCGAGGCCATCAGCCTGGCCTACCAGAACGACAACTACTACGTCTGGAACCAGAACCCGCCCACCTGGCAGGGCACCTTCGGGCCCAGCGGCAACCTCCAGTACGTGACCACGGCGCTCGTGGTGGTCAGCGGCGTGACGGTGACCATCGAGTCGGCGGCCACGTTCGACTCCAGCCAGCAGGAGTCGATCAAGTCGTCCGCGGAGGTCGGGTTCTTCCCGTTCTTCGAAGCCGAGTCCTCGGGCGGCTGGCAGCACGACTTCACGTTCAACGACGAGGGGCAGATGAGCGTGACCTCCACGGTGCCCGACGGCGTCGAAGTCGTGCTCGGTGTGATCGTCACACCCTCGTCGGCCCAGTTCGGGTGATCGTCATGCCGATCACCATCGCCCGGGGCGAGAAGATGAGGAACCGGACCGCGCCCAACAAAAGGCAGATCCGCGACATGGACTCCGCGCTGGAGCTGGCCCAGTACGCCGACCTGTGGCGCCAACGGACGACGATCTCCCAGTACGGCGTCGTCCGCATCGACAACCAGGGACCGTGGAGCGCGGGCCCGGGCCAGAACATCCAGGCGCAGATGGGCAACACCAGCATCGCCGGCGTTCTCCTGGCCAACACGCTCGGCAACGCCGTGAACCCGATCGACCAGGCCGCCGTGGTCGCCGCCGTGCGCCAGGCCATGGACCAGTCGGCGCAGGACGGGTACTTCTACGAGGTGACGGGAACCGTGCCCGAAGCCCCGGCCGAACCCGAACCGGGCGTCCCCGACCAGGCCGTCACGGCCGAGACCACCTCGGGATAGCCCCGATTTCGTCGGCGGGTTCGGGCGCGACCGCCGGCCCGAGCCCCGCCGACCGGCCGCCCGATCGTTCCGAGGGCCGCTCGCCGCCGCCGAGCGGGACGTGACCGTGGTGGTCATCGTGGTGTTCCTGCCATGTCCCGCAGGCCGGTGCCGAAGTCGACGAGCGCCCGGGTCGCGTGGCCGTTGCAGGCTCCGCCGTGGTGGATCGCCAGGGTCGCGGGTTCGAGCGCGACGAGCCGGTCGAGGGCGGCGAAGGTGTGGCCGCCGATCGGGATGACGTCCGGGAACGCCCGCATCAGCGACAGAGCGGGTTCCACCACGTCACTGTCGGTGACCGGTGGTCGGTGTCCGAGCTGGGCGAGCAGGTCGCTGGTGAACAGCGTCGCGGTGGTCGTCTCGAACGCCATGACGGCGTCCCAGCAGTGCGGCACGTGCGGCGTGGCGAGCAGGCGCAGCCGGTGCCGGCCGAGGTCCACCGCTCCACCGTCCGGCACGGTGCGGGTCGGCTTGACGGCGAAGTCGTCGGCGTTGAGCGCGGCCCCGAATTCGGTGTGCACCGGCAGCGCGTGGGGCGCGAACTCCAGGAACTCGTTGAGCGCCCCGGTCTCGTCGGCCTCGAAATGGGACCACGAGACCCACCGCAGCCGCTCCGGGTCGAGCACGCGCGCGATGCCGTCGAGGGTTTCCCGGAACATCGCCCTCGGGCCGGTGTGGAACAGCAGCGGCTCGTCGTCGAGGATCAGGAACTGGTTCAGGCTCAGGTCGTCGTCCTCGACGAACGTGGCGATGCGGTAGACACCGTCGGCTATTTCGTCCACCTCGGGCATGACGCCTCCTTCAGCAGTCGTGCGTCACGCTAGGAGCCCCGGACGCCGGAGGTCGATCCCACGACTCTGGGATCCTTGCCGGAAACTGGCCGACCGGGCGGGACGGACCTACCCTCCCCCTGTGCGGGCAGACGTGGCGGACCGCGCGGTCGACGGGCTGGACCGCCTGGCGGGCTCCGGCCTGGCACTCACGTCGTTCTGGCAGGCGGCCACGACGTGGGTCCGGCGTGTCGTGCCGTTCGACTTCTTCCCGTGCTGGTACACGCTGGACACGGTGTCGCTGCTGCTCACCGGGCACTACAACGCGCAACTGCCCGTCGCCGACCACGAGGTTCCGGTCATCACCGACTACCTCGAGGACCGGTACGACCCGGCCACGATCCACCACCTCCCGACCGTGAGCACCACCGAGCAGGCCGCACCGGGCGATCCGCGTCGCTGGTCGACCTACCGGAGCCTGCTCGCCGCCGAGGACGCCGAGCACGAGCTGACCGCCTTGCTGCGGGAGAACTCGACCTGCTGGGGCGCCGTCACCCTGCACCGGGCGACGGCCAACCGGCCGTTCGACGGGGAGGAGGTCGACTTCCTCGCCCGGATCGCACCCCTGCTCGCGCGGGGCACCAGGCGAGCGCTCCGCACCGCCCCGGCCTCCTGTTCGCCCCGCGATGAGGCACCGGGGGTGGTGCTGCTGGACGAACACCTCGACGTGGTGTCGGCGACCGCGGAAGCCGAGCGCTGGATGTCCGGACTGCCCGGCGGTGTCGACGCGTCCACCGGTCGGCTGCCCTGGTCGGTGTTGGCGGTGGCCGCGCGGGCGCGCCGCGCGGCCCACGGGGAGAAGCCGGCGGACACCCGGACCGCGAGTGCCCGCGTACCGTCCCGCTCCCACGGCTGGGTGGCCCTGCACGGCTCCCCGCTGCACGGCTCACCCGAGCTGCGCATCTCGGTGGTCCTGGACTCGGCGTCACCCGGTTCGCGCAGGGAACTCCTGCTCAGGGCGAGCGGCCTGTCCGACCGCGAGCACGAGGTGGCCGGCCTCGTGACCCGCGGCTACTCCACCCGGGAGATCGCGCGGATGCTGTGCCTCTCCCCGTACACCGTCCAGGACCACCTCAAGGCCGTGTTCGCCAAGACCGGCGTCCACAGCCGCCGCGAGCTGATCTCCGCCGGCGCCCTCGCACCCTGACCGGAGCGCCTGGGCGCGTTGGGCTCAGGCGGTGGCCCACTTCGCCGCGCACGCCTTCAGGTCGGCCTTGACCTGCTGGCCGCGCTCGACCACGACCGACGCGGTTTCCAGCACCTTGCCGTTCTTCTCGCAGGTCAACGTCCAGTTCTCGACCAGGCCGCCGGTGGTCGCGGTGTCGGCGTCGAACAGCGACGCGGTCAGCGTCCAGTTCGGCGCGACCGAGGAGGCGTTGACGACCTTGAGCACGTAGGTGCCCTGCGCCGGGTTCTGCAGCAGGACCCGGTCCTTCACGCCGAGGAACGCCGTGGACTTGCCGACCTCGGTGAGCGACCCGTCCGCGTTCTTCAGGTACGCGTACAGGTCCAGGTCGTCCGGGGTCGCCCAGTCCAGCTCGGCTTCGAACAGGTCGGCCGGGCGGTCGACGGTGAATTCCCGCGTGGTCTCCATGAGCGGGAGCGTGCTGCCGGTGAGCACCTCTTGCTTGAGCGGCTCGGAGTTGACCACCTGGTACTGCTTGGACCGCACCACCGGCCGCGTCGAGGGGTTGACGTGCCAGGTGTAGCGGCCGGCCGGGCCGACGACCATGCTGGTGTTCAGCTCGTCCCGGATCGCGCCCGACCACGTGGGCGTGGCGAAGTCCTTGCGCAGCCGCAGCGTCGCGCCCGCGGGGGCCTTGCCGGCGATCACCGAGTGCGTCGCGGTGTCCACCGCGTTCTCCAGGGCGACCAGGTACGCCTCGCGGTTGCCCTTGCCCGCGTGCTGCCCGGCGCCCAGGTACTCGTCGACGACCTTCGGGAACGGCGGGTGGAACTCGTCCGGGCCGATCTCGAAGGTGTAGCCGAAGCCGCCGGTGGCGTTGTAGGACCAGTCCTCGGTGGTGCCCGTGGTGTCGTACAGCTCCCAGCCGTGCTGGTTGCGGTAGCCGTTCTGCGCGGTCATCCGCTCGCCGAGCGCCTTGAGCGCCTCCTCGTCCGGGGCGTCGCCGACCGGCAGCCCGTCGGGGCCGATGGTCGTCGGGTGGACGCCGTTGGGGCGCAGCACCAGGTTGGAGAAGGTGTGGTTGGTGATCAGCGTGGTCACCTGCCGCGTGCTGACCAGCTCGCGGATGTTCTGCGTCTCCGGCTCGCTGAACGGGCCCGCGCCGCGGTAGGTCGGGTCGGCGAAGGTGGCCGACGCCCCGGGACCGCCCCAGAAGCCGCCGTAGTTGCGGTTCGGGTCGACGCCGACGCCGAAGCCGCCGGGGCTGGTGGCGCCCGCGACCGCGCACGTGCCGTCCGGGGTGTCCTGGCCGTCGACGAGGCGGCAGTTCTTGCGCTTGTAGGCGTTGCCCGGCGTGCCCAGGATCGACGCCGTGCCGCCGTCGTCGACCTCGCGCAGGTCGATCAGCGCGCCGTCGGTGCGGGAGCGGTCGAACCCGTCGACGTTGACCACCGGCACCACCAGCACGCGCGCCTTGTCCAGCAGACCGGTGATGCGCGGGTCGCTGCCGTAGTTCTGCACCAGGTCGTAGGCGAACTCGATGGTGTGTTCGCCCGAGGGCCACTCACGGGCGTGGTGCAGACCCATGATGGCGAACACCGGGCGGCCGTCCTCGGCGGACCGGACGTCGCGGCCCAGTTCGACGCCGTGGACGGTGTTGCCGTCGAGGGACTTGTGCGGCAGGGCGAACACCCTGGCGATGTCGGGTTTCATCGCTTCGATCTGGCGCAGGTCGTTGTCGTAGTCGGCGAGCGTGCGGTAGGTGTCGCGGCCGCTGGGCAGCGGCGAGCGCTCCGTGGCGTCGGCGTAGGCCTTGTTCGCGGCGTTGATCTGCGCTTCGCGGGCGACCATGTCGGGGATGCGGACGGTCCAGGTCAGTCCGGCTCGGCGCAGCACGTCGGCGTCGGCGGCGGTGTGCAGGACGACCTCGACGTAGTCGTGGCCCGCGTGCTCGGTCAGGTCCAGGCCCAGCCCGGTGAGCAGGTCCTTGTGGGATCGGGTCGGGGTGTCCACGGTGACCAGCTGGACCGGGAACGCCTCGGTGGTGGTGTCGCCTTGCGCCGGGCTGACGGTGACGGCGAGGGCGGTCGCGGCTGCCGCTGTCAACGTCAGCCTGGTGAACGCGGAGCGGTGGTTCACGGTGGCTCCTCCTGGGCAGGGGTGTGGACGGCTCAACGATCGGTTCGCCGTGCCGTTACGCCCCACCTCCACGCCGCCATTCACGCTAACGGGTGTTACTCGACAGGGCGTATCCATTACTCGGTGTTGGTCGTTACCGGTGCGCACACGACGAACAGGAGGCGGCCTTGAGATCCAGACCGGTAGTGGTGGCGCCATTCGTGCTGGCCGCCCTGGTGGCGTCCGGGGTCCCGGCCACGGCGACCGCCGGCGGTGTCGAGATCAGCACGGTGGGCGGTCAACAGGTCAAGGACGGAGCGGTCGGCGGACCGCTGTCCGGCCGCGTTGAGGTGACCGGCACGGCCTCACCAGGCGGGACGGCACCGCAACCCGACCGGCTCGTCGCCGACGCGGGTGACAGCCCCCTGGCCGGTCCCGGCGAGAAGGCGACCCTGCTCGGCTCCGGCTTCGGCGGCGCGGCGCCGTACACGTTCGCGTGGCGCACGTCGGCGGGCACGCTGGAGGGAGCCGACGCGCCGACCGCGCAGCTCGACACCACGGGCCTGCCCGACGGCGACCACGAGGTGTCGCTCCAGGTCACGGACTCGACCGGCGCCACCGCCACGGACACCGTCAAGGTCGCCGTCCGCACCGCGCGGACCCTGGAGCTGCTCAAGACCACCCAGCAGGACACCACGCCGGGCGCGCTGGGCAGCGACTCGCTGCGCTTCGACGTCGACGTGCCCGTCGACGTGACCGGCCTGAAGGTCGACGTGTCGTGGACCGCGGGCGTGAACGACTACGACCTGCGCGTCCTGGACCCCGACGGCACGCAGCGCGCGAGCAGCGGCGGCGCGGCCCCGGGCACCACCGAGAGCGCCGCGGTGGCGGGCGGGATCGACGCGGGCCGGTGGACCGTGGCCGTCGACAAGTTCTCCACCGTCGCCGACACGGTGACCGTCGTGGTCACCGGCACCCAGCGGCCCGACCCCCGGCCCTCGGTGTCGGCGGGCGGCCCCTACACCTTCCAGCTCGGGCAGCGGCAGCTGCTGCGCGCCACCGTCAGCGGCGGCACCGGCCCGGTGAGCACCGGCTGGGACACCGACTCCGACGGCGTCCTCGACGCGCCGGGCGCCGAGGCCGTGGTCACGCTGCCCGAAGGCCGGCACCTGGTCACGGCGAAGGCCGCCGACGGCGCGGGCCTCGAACGCCGGCAGACGACGTCCGTGCTGGTCGCCGACCCGGCCCGGCTGCCGCAGAACACCACGCCGGTCACCGTCGTCGCGATCAACGACACCGGCATCAACCCGTACCACCTGGAGTTCTCCGCCCAGACCTACCCCGACCCGGACGTCCTGGCGCTGACCGCGAACTTCACCCGCCACCCGGCCGAGTACATCCCCGGCTACCCGGCCGACGCCAAGGCGCTGCCCATCACGCACGGCAAGGGCTACCTGCCCGCCGAGGACAAGCCGCTGTGGGACGGCAACACCACCATCGAGGCCGGCAAGCTGCACTGGATCCCCGGCACCAAGATCGTCGGCGCCGTGGACGCGGGCGGCTCGACCGGCGTGACCTCCGGCGACGACCCGCACCCGATCCTCGACGACAACGGGCACGGCAGCGGTTCGGCGTCGGTGTCGGTGGGCAACCGCTACGGCTACTGCCCGACCTGCCTGCTGGTCGTGGTGGAGGCGCTGGACGAGACCCCCGCCGCGGCGATGCCGTGGGTGGACATCAGCTCCAACAGCTTCGGCTACGTCGGCGGCCTGCCGCTGGGACCGGTCGTCGGGCCCAACGCGGACACCAGGACGGCGGCCGAGCGCGGCCAGACCACGCTGTTCGCCGCGGGCAACGGCGTGGGCAACGCGTTCGACGTGCCGATCAGCACGTACGGCTCCGACCAGACCGGCCCGGACTGGAACATCACCGTCGGCGCGCTGCGCCGCGACAACCAGCGCGCTGTGGTCGGTGACGGCATCCCCGTGCACCTGTCGTCGTGGGGCGACGGGAACCTGCCGTCGGCCTGCCGCACCGGCACGGTCGGCCAGTGCGCGTTCGGCGGCACGTCCGCCGCGACGCCGTACACCGCGGGCGTCTTCGGCACCGTGCTGACCGAGGTCCGCCGCGCGGTGGGCGACGGCCAGGCCGGGCAGAAGGCGGGACAGGTCGTCGCGCAGGGCGTGCCGGTCGAGCACAGCGACCAGCTCGCCGACGGCAAGCTCACCCGCGCCGAGTTGCGGGAAGCGGTGCTCAAGACCGCCTACCCGCTCAACACCGACAACACGCCGTCGACGTACCCGTACCCGCTCACCGCCCCCTACGCGGGCGAGTCGAACGTGCTGTTCGAGGGCTACGGCGCGGCGACCCCGGAGAGCGCTCGGCGGGCGGTGGACGTGCTGCTGGGCCGCCGCACCATGCCGGACCGGTCGTTCGAGGACGAGTTCTTCGCGCTCGACCGCGCCGTCCGCGACGGCGTGTACGGCGGCTACGACCGCGACGGCGACGGCACGCGGGACAGCGCGGCCACCACGGCGCTGACCACGGCCGAAGTGTCCACTGTGGAGGGATCGCTGGCCGCGCTGCGCAAGGTCGCGCCCGAAGCGCCCGCGCAGGTCCTGGGCTCGGACAACCCGCTGACGCTGTACCTGCACCGGCGGGACACCGCGGCCGACCCGAGCGCCGCGTGCGGCACGACCGACAACGAGCACTACCTCGACACCACCGACCGCACCGGCGACCTGGAACCGTGCTTCGACTCCAGGGTGACCAGCGTGGTCGCCGCCTACCGGCCCCTGGGCATCTTCCCGTCCGCCGAGACGCTGTCCGCGCCGCTGCCCCGGGGCTCGAAGGTGGAGGTCGAGCTGTACCTGGCGGGCGAGACGCCGTCCGCGGTCCGTCCCACCGGCGTCCTGATGGCCACCGACCGGGAGATCGGCACCGGCGTCGGCCCCATCCGGCCCGTGACGGCAGGCGGTCCCGGCGGCGCGGTGTGCGCCACGCTCGGCGAGGGGTGTTGGACCAGGTACGTGTTCTCCTTCGAGACCACCCGTCCCGCGTTCACCGGGGAGCACCTGACCTTCCAGGTCCAGTTGCTCGGCGCGCGTTCGTGGGCGTTCGGCTTCGAGGGCGCGCACGCGTCGAAGGTGCGCATCCGACCCGCCGCGCTGCCGCCCACGGGCTTGGAGTTCGGCGTGACGATCACCGAACCGGCGGCCGGCTCGTCGGTGGCCGAGGGCGACAAGGTCGTCGCGGGCGGCGGCTACGCCTTCCCCGACCTCGGCGACGACCCGACCGGCGCGGGCGACCACCCGACCCTGCGACGCGTCGAGGTGTCCGTGGACGACCCGGACTTCGGCTCGCCGATCGAGGCCACCCTGGACGGCAGGACGGGCACGTGGACCGCGCCGCTGGGCACCCTGACACCGGGCAGGCACACGCTGTACGCGCGCGCCACACAGGACCGCACGACCTCGCAGGCGGCGTCGAGCGAGTTCACCGTGACACCCCGGGCCCAGGTGCAATGGCAAATCGTCGACCGCAACCGGACACCGGTCCCGGACGCCTGGCGCCCGGCCGAGGGCGTGTCGACCTGGCGGTTCACCTTCGACACCGCGACCTACGGGTCGGGTGCCAAGACCATCGTCACGCGCTTGGTGGACGGTGACCGGGAAGTCGCCCGCCACTCGGTGCGCGCCAGGTTCCGCTGAGTCGGTGCGGGTGGGCCGTCCTGTGCGGCCCACCCGCCACCGGTGGCTTCCGTGCCCCCCGGGGCGATCGCCCAGCGCGGGGTGACAGCGCCGTCAGCGGGAGCCGACCGGCTCGGTGCTCCGGTCGGCCGTGATGACGTTGAGGAAGGGGAACGCGATGAGCAGCGCCACCGCGACGAGGAGTCCGCTTGCCCAGAGCGGGCCGAGGTTTCCGGCTTCGGTGCCGAGGGTGGCGGCGGCGATGACGGGGCCGGCGGTGGCGCCCGCGTTGAGCGCGGCGGTCGCGTACGAGCCGGACATGGTGGGGGCTTGCGCGGCCTCGTAGAGGACCCGCGTGATCAGCGTGCTGCCCAGCGCGAACGACAGCGCGCCCTGCACGAACACGAGGATGAGCAGTGCGACCGGCTCTTTGGACAGCATCGCGAGGGTCGGCCAGCCGATGAGCAGCAACGGACCGCCGACCGCGACGACCGCACCGGGACGCCGGTCGGACAGCAGGCCGGCGACGGTGACGCCCAGGAAGGAGCCGACGCCGAAGAGCACCAGGGCGACGGGGATCCACAACTCGCCCAGTCCGGCGCCGGTCACGACGGGGGCGAGGAAGGTGAGGCTCGCGAAGGTGGCCGCGTTCACCAGCGCGCCGAGCAGCATCACCAGGACCAACCGCGGCCGGGTGAGCTGACCGAGTTCCGCTCGCAGCGCCGGACGGCCGGTCGCGGGGTTGTCCTCACGTCCCGCCGGAATCCCTTTCAGGATGCCGAGTGCCGCCGGCAGGCAGAGAGCGGCCACCGCCCAGAACGTCGCCCGCCAGCCGAACACCGCGCCGAGGACCGACCCGCCGGGGACACCCGCGACCGTGGCCGCGGTCGTGCCCGACAGCAGCACGGCCAGCGCCCGTCCCTTCCGGTCGGGCGGGACCAGCGTGGCCGCAGCGGTCAGGGCAACGGCGAGGAAACCGGCGTTCGCGAGCGCGGCGACGACCCGGGTGGCGAACAGGACGGGGAAGCTCGTGGTGATGGCACCCACGGCGTGAGCCGCCGCGAAAGCGACGATGAACCCGAGAAGGCTGGAGCGCCGGGGCCAGTTGCGGGCGAGCGCCGCCACCAGCGGGGCGCCGACGACCATGCCGATGGCGAAGGCCGAGGTGAGGACGCCTGCTGTCCCGACTGTGACGTCGAGGTCGGAGGCGATGTCCGGCAGGAGGCCGGCGAGCATGAACTCCGAGGTGCACATGGCGAAGACCGCCAGGGCGAGCAGGTACAGGGGGAGAGGCATCGAGTGCTCCGAGGTGAGGAGATGAGGAGAAGGTCTTCTCGTCACCGCGGCCAGCCCTGAGCGCACACCCGTTCCACCGCGGAAAGCGGTGCGGGGCTAGGGGTTCAGCGGTTCAGGGGGCTGACGGCGTGACCGAAAGCCCCCACCTCGTCCGACTCGGGACTCGACATGCCCCGCACGCTACCCGACCCGCGCCGGTCGAAGCACCCGGGTTTCACCGACACCGGCCTGTGGTGCTGGTCAGGTGAGCAAGTTCGAATCGCCGGTGCGGCAGGAGGTTGGTCCATGAGAGGCTCCTCCACCGACCCGCGCTTGGAGGCGGTTGACCGACTATGGCATGGATGAGCACCGAGGCCGCGCGGATCGCGGGCCGGACCATGTTCGACACCCTGACTCGCGCGGACTTGCCCCCTGTCCTCGGCCCGGTCGCCGAACGCGGCTGGATGGTCGTCGACGACGCGGTCCTCCTCAGAGCCTGGTACGAGAGCTACTTCGGCGAGCGGTCCACGTTCAGCGAGACACTGGACTACGAGATCGCCGTCAACGGGCGCGGCATCCCGGATCTCGACCTGACGTACGAGGGCGAGGCACGCGCGGCGGCCTTGCTGCGGCGAGGTGCGGCCTTCGCGTGGGCTGCCCTCCACCAAGCCAACCGTGAAATGCCGAGCACGCGCTTGGCCGCATACGTCTCTGTGGCACCGATCCTCATGGACCCTCATCGCTTCACCGGAAACGTGACGTTCTGCGCCCTGCGGCCGGGGCAGCCCGCGTACATCGATCCTGTCCACGCAACCGATGACGTCGTTCTCGCCGCCTTCAGCGAGGACTGCACCAAGCCGCTGCCGTCCAGTGACCCCTGACCCCGGCAGGCAGCCCTATTGAGCCCTCAGCAGGACGCGGCAACGGACACGAGCACCGCCCGCGCTCTGACGGCCCAACGGCAGGACTGGTGGTCGGCGGTCGGCGGTCGGCGTGGACCCGTCCCGGTCGGGTGGCCCGGCCACCCGCACGGTGTCCAAAGTGGACGCTGTCCGGTACGCCTACGACGACAAGGGCCGACTGCGCGAGGTCTGGGACCCGCGCCTGGCCCAGCCGCTGAAGACCTCCTAAAGCGACGACGCCGGCCACGTCACCGAGATCGGCCAGCCCGGCGACCTGCCGTGGAAGTTCGACTTCGGCACCGCCGGCAGCGGCGACCCCAACACCTGCGGGCGACGTGGCTGGACAGCCGCAGCACGTACAGCGCCGACGGCCTGGACGTCCTCGAAACGCTCGGGCCGCTGCACCGCATCGCGCTGGCGAACGACGCGAGCCGCCTGGTCAACGCCCGCGCGGTGACGACGACGACCTACGACGAGGGCAAGCCCGACGGCGTCGCCTACCGCCTGCCGACGACCACCCGCACCGGCGCGCGCGTCGTGGGCGTGGACGGCGACCAGGACGTCCGCGTGGACCGCGACGAGTACGGCCCGGTCAACGGCGGCGTGTCCGGCTGGGTGCTGCGCAAGCCCACCAAGGTGATCACCGCCGCCGAGACCGCGGCACCGCTGGAGGCCGCGACCAAGTACGACGACCAGGGCCGGGCCCGCGAGTCCCGCGAGATCGACTCCACCGGCTCGGACGCCGGCACGGTGCGCTCGGTCTTCTACACGGCGGGCGCCAACCCCGACGACCCCGCGTGCGGCAACCGCCCCGAATGGGCCGGCCAGGCGTGCGTCGTGCGCGCGGCCGGGGCGATCACCGGCCACGACGCCGCCCGCATGGTCGGCGAGGTCCCGGTGCGCCGCGTCGAGTCCTACACCCGGTTCGGCGAGCCGGACCGCATCACGGAGACCGTCGCGGGCAAGACCCGCACCACGGTCAACACCTACGACGCGGCCGATCGGCTGACCGGCACCCGCATCACCGGCGACCTCGGCGAGGCGATCGGGGAGGTCGGCACCGACTACGACCCGGTGTCCGGCGACGCGACGACCACGAAGTTCGCCGACGGCACGAAGCTGACCCGCGAGTTCGACCGCCTCGGCCGCCTGACCCGCTACACCGCTGGGCGGCAAGCAGCGCTCGGCCGAAGCCCTCGGCGGGGTCGTCCTCATGGGCGTCCGGCTGTACCACCCGGGCACGGGCCGGTTCTGGCAGCCCGACCCCGAGGAGGGCGGCAACGCCTCGGCCTACGACTACCGCGCGGGCGACCCGGTCAACTGCGCCGACCTCGACGGCCGGTGGGGTTGGCTGAAGAAGATCGCCAACGTGGTGGCCAAGGTCGCCGAGGTCGTCTCCTACATCCCGGGCCCGATCGGGGCGGTGGCGGGCGCGGTGTCCGCCGTGGCCTACGCGGCGACCGGGAACTACGCCAAGGCCGTCTACAACCTCAACGTCGCCGACGAGATATGCGCACGCGGATGGTCGGGCGGTCTATTTGGACGGGCCGTTGGACGTCGTGGCCGATTGCGTCGCGGACGCACGCCGGGAAGCCGGATCCGACCGCCATCGCCGATCAGGAACTGTTCCGCGGACTCGCCGAGCGTCTCCGCCATCGCCTCTGGCTGTCGTCCTTCGTGCCCACGCCGCTGCCGGCGAAGGACTGCGGTGGCGACGCCCCTGGTCGACTTGACGTGGAATCGAACTTGTGTTCGAGTGGAATCGGCGGCTCTCCCCGGCCGCCGCGGACGCTCGGCCACGGCGCGTCCGACGCTGACGGAAGGGGAACGATCATGGACTGGCGGGAACGGCGCGAGTACGAGGACATGGTCGACCGGTTGCGTCGTGTGGTCGGCTCGCTGCCGTACTGGACGGTGGACGAGCACGACGGCCGGCCCGTACTGGTCGACGTCGAGGGCGACGAGGTGCTGTTGCGGTTGAACAGCCAGTGGAACCCGAACCTTGCGGCGTTCTTCTCGGCGTTCGACCGGTACCGGCTGCTCGAACTCGTCGCGTTGCTGGAGGTGGTGCCGGAGGGGCGGGCGCAGCGGGCCGCCGCCGACCTGCTCCGCGCCGTGACCAAGGACCTCCCGGCCGGCCGCCGGTCGGACACCGCTGGTGAACTGGCAGAGAAGTGAAACGGACCCGGTCGGAGACCGGGTTCGCGTCCGGAGGTCGGCGTGTGGGACCGTCAGTCGTCGGTGTCTTTGGTCATCTCTTCCACGACCAGGTCGATGATCTTGTCCAGGTCGGCCGGCGGCAGGTCGTCGGAGTTCAGCTCGGCCCGGACCAGTTCGGCGATGGTGTCCCGTGGCGGTTGCGGTGTCTTCTTGCGCAGGTCGGTGTAGACGGTCCACGCCAGCGTGGCGACGCTGACGATCAGGGAACCGAGCGCGATCGGGTCGAAGTACTGCTTGGTGCTTCGGGCGTAGAGGGCGGCTTCGACCTGGGCCTCCACTTCGGGGCCGTGGTTGGTGGCGAGTCGCCGGGCTGCGGCTCGTGCGCTGCGGCCGATCGTGCTGCCGTTCAACGGTTCCTGCTGACTCAACTGTCCTCCTTGGACCAATGACTCCAGAAAGTCCTGTACTCGCCCCGGTAGTGGGCTGCCGACGATCTCCGTCCAGCGTCGGGCCAGCGCGGGCCTGCCGAGCCGTCGGTCCAGGTGCGCCAATTGGTGGTGTGCCGGGGTGATCCTCTGGTGCGGCAACTGGTTGAACAGCGCGATGCTGCGGATGCTCCACTCCAGCGCGCCGTCCAGGTCGCCCCGGTCGCCGGCGATCCGGCCCAGCATTCCGTAGGCGGCGGCCATGGGCACGTGGTCGTTCAGCTTCTCTTGGACCGCGATGGCCTGGCGGATGTACCGCTCAGCCTCGTCCCAGCGCCCGTGCTCCTGCATCGCCTGTCCCAGGAGGAGGTTCGAGCTGGCTATGTTGCGCTGATCGCCTTGCTCCTCCCAGATGGTGACCGCTTGTCGCATGTGCGACACGACGTTGTCGAGCTGCTTGCGTTGCATCGCCAGGGTTGCGAGTGCCTGGTAGTACGTGGCCGTGCCGGGCCGGTCGCCGAGTTGCTGCTTGAGTTCGAAGGATTGGTGGTACCACTGCTCGGCGGCGTCGAACTGGCCGCGCACCTGGGCCACCATGCCGAGCTGGTGGTACGCGGCTGCCCGTGCGCGTCGGTCGTTCAGCTGCTCGGCGATCTCAAGGGCTTGGTGGAACCACTGCGCGGCCACGTCGAACCGCATGCGCCGGATCGCGACCATGCCGAGGTGGTGGTACGCGCGGCCGCGGCCGTCGAGGTCGCCCAGTTCGGCCATGGCGTCGAGAGCCTTGCGATAGCGGTCCTCGGCGTCGTCCCAGTGTCCCAGGGCCTGGGCCACATCGCCGAGTTTGTCGAGGGTGAGGGCCATGCCGCGCCGGTCGCCCAACTCCTCCCGCAAGGCGAGGGACCTGGTGAGGTGGTGCTCCGCTTCGTCCCAGCGCGCCCATTGCCTTGCGATACCGCCGAGTTCGGTCAGCGCCATGGCCATGCCGAGCCGGTCGCCGGTCGCTTCGTGGATGGCTAGGGCTTCGCGGTGCCACCGTTCCGCCGACTCCCGATGCCCGCGCTGCTGCGCCAACTGGCCGAGGCGGTAGTAGATGCCGGTGAGGCCGTCGCCTTTCACGGCGTCCCGGTCGCCGGTGGTGAGCAGGTCGAGCGCTTCGGCGCACAGGGCTTCGGCGGCGTCGAGTTGGCCGGTGCGGGTCAGGTCGTCGGCTCGGGCATCGACCAGGAGCAGCCACACCTTCCCGGAGAACTCGTCGAGCGGTGGTGGCGGCTCGTCCGGTGGCCTCAGCGCGAGCATCATGCGCTCGGTCCAGGCGCGGGTCTCCGCGGTCAGACCGCGGCGGTCCCAGAACTGCTTGAGGGCGGAGAAGATCGTTCCCGCGTGCGACCACAGGCGGTGGTCGACGGCGTAGCCGAGCAGGTGGCGCAGCATCCTGCTGTGCAGCCGGATGACCTGGTAGCTCTCGGCGGCCGTGCGAGACCGGACCTCCTTGCCCATCAACGCGCACAAGGCGGTGTAGGCGTCGAGCAGCGCGCGTTCCGCGGCGGCGCGTTGTTCCGGGTAGCCGTCGGGGTCCTCGGCGCGCCACTGTTCGGCGAGGTAGGCGGGCAACGCCGGGTGGACGCCGTACGCGCCGACACCGAGCGTGGTCAGCAGCCCGACGTGGGCGGCCCGGTCCAGTGTCGCGGTCCACCCGCCGCCGTCGACGCCGCGGAACCGCTGCGGGGTCGTGCGGATCTTGGAGAACGCGGCGAGCATGTCCGAGACGACCAGGCTGTCGAACAGCCCGACCGCGACCAGCAGGCGGCGGTCGACGGCGTCGAGGTGGTTGATCGAGTACGCGATGCCGGCCGGCAACCGCCCCTCGGTGCCCGGCACTTCGGGCAGGGGGACGGTCCCGCGCAGGCCGGACAGCAGGGTCGCGGCGTCGGCGACCTCCAGGTGCGGCAGGGTCAGGCGCATGCTCAGCGGGTGGCCGTGCAGCCACTCCAGCAGATCGCCGAACGCGGGGTCGGCGCGCCGGAGCGTGGCGGCGGGCAGGGGCGCGAGCAGTTGGTCGGCGTACTCGACGGCCTCGTCCCGGGTCAGCCCGCCGACCTTGATCCGGCGCAGGTCTCCCAACCAGTCCTCCGCGGTCCGGCTGGTGATCAGCACGGTGCTGCGACCGTCGGCGACCTGCTCCAGGAAGGTCTTCAGCTCGGTGGCGTCAACCGGGGGAGCGGCGGGGTCGGCCATGGAGCGGACCGACTCGAAGTTGTCCAGGATCAGCAGGAAACGGTTGGTGCGCAACAGGTCGTGGACCAACTCGCGGCGCCGGTCCGGGTCGTGGACGGCGAAGTCGGGGCCCGCGGCGCGCAACCCGATCGCGGAGATCAGGCCCGCCAGGCCGAAGGACCCGGCGCCGGGCTCGAAGGAGTGCCACAGCACCCACTCCGGCCGGTCGACGCCGCCGGTGTCGCGCCACCAGCGGCCGAAAGCCTTGGCCAGCTCGGTCTTCCCGGTGCCGGCCGGGCCGTGCAGCAGGATCACCCGACTCGTGCCCGCGGCCGTCTCCAGCGCGTGGAACAGGCTGTCCCGGCCGACGAACTGCTCGGCGGGGTCCAGCGGGTCGTCCTGCCGGTCGGGGTGCCGGGTGCGGAGGCGGTCCAGGGCGTCCGGCAACGACGGTCCCGCCTCGACCTCGGGCCGCGCGCGCAGGTGCGGGAACCGGACGTCACAGCGCGCGTAGAGCACCGGGACGGTCCAGTCCTCCAGCGGCAGCTCGCCCTTCGGGCTGGGGCGCCCCGGCCGCTGCGCCAGGCGCGCCCGGCCCGCGCGCACGGCGTCGCCGATCGTGCCGCCGGTGAACAGCCGCTCGTAGAAGGCCGTCATGAATTCGGCCGCGGCCACCGCGTACACGTTGTAGGCCATGGCGACCACGGCCATCGCGCCGCCGGCGAGGAGTTGGGTGGCCACGGCCGCTTCCAGGTGCTTGCCGAGCGCCCCGGACTGGCACGCGTTGAGCACGACGACCGGCACGTTCGCCTCGTTGAGCACCTCGGCGACCCGCTGAGCGGGTTCGCTGCGCTTTTCGAAGTGCAGCACCCCGGTTTCGCCGGTCAGCGCGCCGTGCCCGTCGAAGTGCACGACCTGGAAGGGCCTGCCGGCCCGCTGGGCGGCGTGCAACGCCGAACGCAACGCTTCCAGCGTCGGCGGGCGCAGCACCTCCAACTCCACCGGGCCGCGCACCACCGCCAGCCGGCGCAGCAACGGGCGGGCGATCATCTGGTAGCCCACGTCCGAGGCCCCGCGCGGGCGGGCGATCACCATCAGCACCCGCAGGCTCTGCCCCTGGACGACGAACGGGTCGCCCCGGTGCTGCCCCGGAAGCGTCCGCGTGAACCGCACCCCGTCCAACGCCAACGGCCTGGGCAGGTGCGGGTCGCGGAGCAACTCCCACGGCATCCCCAACCGCCGCGGCGCCCCCGAGCACAACACGATCTCCAACTCGCCCACGGCCCGCGTCCGAAACCCCAGATACGCCTCCCGCCCCGCACCGGACCCGAACAGGGCGGTGAACATGTTCTCGCCCCATGCGGGGAGCAGATCGGCGATCCGAGCACCCATGGTTTCGTACACCCCGTACGGCGCCCGCAGGTAGTCCTCGAGGTACCAGCGCAAATCCTCGAGCTCGGCTCCACTCAACGGCCGATCCGACTCAACGGCGTCAAGATCCACAAAGAGCCGATCCGCCACCCCCCGATCACCCCGCCCCCTCGAACGCGTTCAGGTCATCACAGTATCGAGACGCGTGACGTTCCGTGTGACTGTGGGTCGATCACGACATTGCCTGGTGTCACCGCGGCTACGGCAGCACCTACTTCGCCGCCTACGCACTGGAAGTCCTCGGCCACCTCCACTCCGCCCTCGGCCATCGAGTTCCCCGAGGGCTGACGCATCCGAGTCGTCGGCCGGGGAGCCGGCGGCGACTTTTGAGGGTCGCGGTGTGCCGAATGCGTCCGCGCCGGCGTGACGCTGCCCAGGACTTCGCCCACCGGGCGCGTCTGCGCCGCCTGCGTCCACCGCCTGATCCGCGCCATCATCGGCCGCTACCTCGACCCGCCCGCCAGGGCGGCAAGAGGCACTTCACCGAGGCATTGGTTCAAGCACCTGCGGCAGATGGTCGGGCGTGGTGGTACCGGCAGTGTGAAGCCCGGTGCCGCCGTGGGTGCGGCGGAGCGGGTGACGTCGCCCTCCGGACGGCGGCGATCGAAATTTTCGAAAATCGCATCTTCGAAGGTGTGCGACCCCCATTCGTGCTGTCATCGTGGAATTATGCCCATGATTCCGGGCACTCCGATGGACGCTTCCTCCAGAAAGGTCGGGATAGTGGCAGTCGATGTTGGTGTCGCCTTGTCGGCGGGCGATCAGAGTGCCGTCGCAGCAGTTATGAATCGAGTTGTGGCGGCGTGGGAAAAGCATGACCACGTCGCCTTTTCCGAGGTGTTCACCGATAATGGTACGATGATTCTCCCCGGTGTGTTCAAGAAGGGTAGGGGTGAGATTTCCTCCTTCATGCAGGACGCGTTCGCCGGCGCCTACCGCGGCACCAGGGTGACCGGCGAACCGATCCACGTGCGCTTCTTCGCCCCGGACTGGGGAGTGGTGATCACGTCGGGTGGTGTGCTCGCCCCCGGCGAGACGAAGCCCTCCCCGGAACGAGCGGTGCATGCCTCGTGGGTGGTGGTCAAGCGGGACGGACGGTGGCTGCTCGCCGCCTATCAGAACAGCCCCGCCGAACCACGTCGGTGAGATCCTGATCAGTGCAGGTAGGCGATCGGTGATCGGGTGACGGATCGGCCGGTGGCCTGCTTGTCCCGGGTGGCGTTGGTCACGGCGAGCAGGTGCCGCGCGGCGACGCCCTCGATGGTGCGGTCACCGCGCTGTTCCAGATCGAGCCGGGCCGGGCGCGGGGTGTGGTCGCCGGACGCGGTGGCCGTACTCCGTGCCCGGTCGGCGTCGAGGTTGGCGGGTGGCCACCTGCTCGGTGCGATCGCATGGCTCGGCCGGGCGACGTCGTGGTGACGCGCCGCCCGACCGATACCGCACCCACTGGGACTTGCCGACCTAGTCGGCCCGCGACGTGCGGGCCAACCACCACTGCGCCAGCACGAGGTTGATCACAGTGCCCATCCAGCCCGCCATCTCGGCGACCACCACCAGGTCGAGGCCCATGCCCCCGAGCACGCCGCCCAGCCCGATCCCGATGACGCGGCCCCACACGATGCTGGCGGTCAGCGCGAAGCTGTAGATCATCCACCGGCGGTGCTCGGCGAAGCGGCGTTGTCTGGCGCGCACGAACCCCGCGGCGGTGGTGACCAGCCACAGCACGGCGGTCACCGCCGCTCCCACGGCGCCGGGCAGCACCGCGGTGTAGGGCAGTATCACCAGGGCGATCACCGCGCTGGGCAGCACGCCTGCGAAGACGTACAGCCGTCCGCTGACGCGGTGCACGCGCGGATGTCGGGCGCGCAGCCACGGCCACACTTGAAGCACGACGGTGAGCATCGCGATCGTGCCGGTGGCGATGTGGAGGACCAGCAACGGGTAGTGCGCGGCGAAACCCTCGTTGAGCACGGTTCGCGCGGTGGCGGGGTCCAGGGTCGAGTACGGCGGCAGCGAATAGACCAGGAAACCCAGCAGCACCAGCGCCAGTGGCACGACCCACGGCCTTCGCCACGGCGCGCGTGGTCGGCGGGGAGGATGCGTGGTCGGCTCGTGCGTTGTCGGTCGGGACATCGTCCACCCCTTTCAGCGGCCGTTGGCGCGCGTGCCGCTCAATTTCGGAACATCGACCGGACCGTGTGCCGGAAGTCGTCGAACGACGACAGGTCGCCGCGTGTCCACCCGTCCAGGTCGTACTCGGCCAGGCATTCGTCGACGAACGCCTTGTACTCGTCGAGCCGGCCCGTCGCGAGTTCGCCGTACATCATTTCGAGTCGGGTGTTCTCGTGGTTTCCCGCGTAATTGCGCTCGTACAGCTCGTGGCGCGCGCCAAATTCGGAACCCACGGCGTCCCACAGCAGTTTCATGACCTTCACCCGCTGTTCGGCGTCGACCCCGTTCGAGCCGCGCAGGTACTTGTCCAGGTAACGCCGGGTCTCCGGGTCGGCGAAGTCGTCGATGCCCGAGTTGACGTAGATCAGACCGCTGGCGACGTCCTGGAGGACGACCTCCCGCACCCGGGGGTAACCCACCTGCATGAACCAGCGGTACGCGCCCATGTACTGCGGATTGGGCAGCAGCGCTCCGTCGTGCCACGGCACGGGGTTGCGTGCGGCGGCGTCAGCCAGTGCCTGGAACAGGCCCCGCCAGGCGAGCACCTCGCCGAGCCTGGTCTGCACGCCGCGGAAGTCGGAGGTGCCGGTGATCTCCAGGGCCTTCGCGAGCAACCCCGCGATGAACTCCAGCTTGACGCCCAGGCGCACGCAACCGTGGAAGGTGAACCGCTCGGTGAACCCCGACCGCGCGGCGAACATCTGGACCTTGCCCAGGTCGCCGTAGACGAAGACGTTCTCCCAGGGGATCAGGACCTTGTCCAGCACCAGGATCGTGTCGTTCTCGTCCATCCTGGACGACAGCGGGTAGTCGAACGGGCTGCCCGTGACCGCGGCCGTGGCGGCGTAGGACGGGCGGCACAACAACTTCACGCCCGCCGCACCCATCGGCACGGTCGCGACCAGGGCGAACTCGCGCCGCTTCACCGGCAGCCCGTAGTGGGCGATGAAGTTGTAGTGCGACAACGCCGAGCCGGTCGCGACGACCTTCGCGCCGCTGACGACCAGACCGGCGTCGGTTTCCTTCTCCACGTGGACGAAGACGTCGGAAACGCTGTCGGGCCGGCGGTTGCGGTCCACCGGCGGGTGCACGATCGCGTGGTTCCAGTACAGGACCTTCTCCTGCGACTCCCGGTACCAGCGGCGGGCGTTGTCGGCGAACGGTTCGTAGAACTCGGCGTTGGCGCCGAGCGTCCCGAGGAACGACGCCTTGTAGTCGGGGCTGCGCCCCATCCAGCCGTAGGTCATGCGCGACCACTCGGCGATGGCCCGCTGGTCGGCGACCAGGTCGTCGACGCTGCGGGACGTGGTGAAGAACTTGTGCGTGTAGCCGCCGCTGCCGGTGTCGGTCGGAGCGGTCAGCGTGCCCTTGCGCTCGGGTTCGTGCAACGCGTCGTAGAGGCGCGCGGTCATGCGCACCGCGTTGCGGAACGCCGGGTGCCGCGTCACGTCGGCGACCCGGTCGCCGTAGAGGTGCACGGCGCGGTCGTCCCGCAGGCTCTCGATGTACTCGGCGCCGGTCAGCGGCCGGGGCTCGGGGAGGTGTCCGGTGGTCATCGCAGTCCTCACACGACCTCGAACTGGCCCATCATCCCGAACTGCGAGTGTTCGAGGATGTGGCAGTGGTGGACGTACCGGCCGCGGTAGCCGCGGAACGTCGCCTGGACGCGCACCGACTCGCCGGGCGGCACGACGACGGTGTCCTTCCAGCCCTCCTCACCGGGCCGCGGTGGCCGACCGTCGCGGTCGAGCACGCGGAACTGGACGAGGTGGATGTGGAAGTTGTGGTCGACGTGGCCCGCGACCGGATCGGTGTCGGCGTTGGAGATCCGCCACGTCTCCGTGGCGCCGTGCCGGATCCGGAAGTCGACCCGGTCGGCGTCGAAGACCCGGCCGTTGATCAGCGACCGGACCTCGGCCAGGTCGGTGCTCAGGACCAGGTGCCGTTCCACCGACGAGCGCAGCGGGGCGGGCGCGGGCCGCAGCTCGTCGGGGACGCGGCTGTCGTCGCGCGCGTGCCGCTCGACGTCGAACCGCAGCACCGGCCCGGAGACGTCGGACAGCACCAGTCGCGTGCCGGGGCGGTGGCGGCCGAAGTCGACGATCACCTCGGCGCGTTCGCCGGGGGAGAGGACCAGCTCGGTGAGCGCGACCGGCCGCGGCAGCAGCCCGCCGTCGGACGCGATCTGCACCATCTGCTCCCCGTCGAGGTCGAGCCGGAAGTGCCGGTGGGTGGCGGCGTTGAGCAGCCGGAACCGGTAGCGGCGCGCCTCGACCGGGAAGTACGGCTGGGGCCGCCCGTTGGCCAGCAGCGTGGTGCGCTCGAACCAGCCGCCGAACGGGTTCCACACCAGCGCCCCGGACGCGTCCAGGTGCGCGTCGGACAGCATCACCGGCACGTCGTAGGGGCCGCCGGGCAGGCGCAGCGCGCGCTCGTCCTCGTCCTCCAGCAGGTAGAACCCGTGCAGACCCCGGTAGACGTGCTCGGCCTCGCGGTGGTGGGTGTGGTCGTGGTACCACAGCGTCGCGCCTTGCTGCGAGTTCGGGTAGTGGTACACCCGCTGCCCGCCGTGCGGGATGACGTCGGTGGGGTAGCCGTCGCTGTGCGGCGGCACGTGACCGCCGTGCAGGTGCACGTTGGCGTCCGCGCCCATCGTGTTGCGGAAGCGCACGAGCGCGTGTCGTCCCCGCCGCGCGCGGATCGTGGGGCCGACGAACGTGCCGCCGTAGGTCAGCACGGGCGTGCGCAGGCCGGGCACGATCTCCACCTCCGCCGGGCGGATGTCGAGCTCGTACAGGTCACCGCCGTGGTTCGAGCGCTTGGGGCGCAGCACCTCGGGCACGGGCATCCGCACCGCGAACGGTTCCGTGCGCAGCGGAGGACCGGACGCCGGCGCGGTGCCGTGGTGGTGCGCGGGACGGGCGCTCGCGCCGTCCATGCGGGCGATCATCGTCAGCAGTGCGCCGGCGCCGGTCACGCCGCCCGCGCCGAGCAGCGCTCGTCGGTTCAACATGTGCCCTCCACTTCGGTGTGGCGACGGGCGCGGCCGAGCCCGGTCCGGCGGTCGGCCGCGCCCGCGACCGTCAGCCCAGCGGGTAGATGCGGAAGCAGTTCGCGTGGCGCTGGCCCCCCGAGGCGCACCAGGCGTTGTAGGTCGACAGGTGCCGTTGGGCCTCGTGGTCGGCCTGCCGCAACCTGGTCGCCGGGTCGGCGCCGCCGACGAGCACGTCGTGCACGGCGGAGGTCAGGGCGGTCTGCACACCGTGGAAGTCACCGAGGACGGGCCCGAGCGCGGCGGGTGTCCCGGTGTTCGCGTTCACCTGGTCGATCGCGATGCGGTCGGCCGGGTTGGCCGTGAACCACCCCTCCGCTTCCAGCCGCCGCACCGCGGTGCGCGTCATGGGCAGGTAGTGGTTGCTCTTGTGCCACGCCACGGCGTTGTCGGGGTTGTTGAGGAACAGCATGAACGCCAGCGCGCCGTCCTCGGTGGCCTTGTCGAGGCCGTCGGCCAGCCACAGCGAGTCGCCGGTGACCAGGTTGCCCGACAGGGGTACGGCGTCGTTGTACGGCATCCGGCCGGCGGCGGTCTGGAACCCGCCCTGCTGCCCCATCGAGGCGAACAGCCCGGCGGTGTTGGCCGAACTGAGCGCGAACGCGACCTGCTGCGAGCCGAAGGCCTGGAAGACGCCTTCCCAGGTCTGGTCGGCGTTGGTGGTGTAGAGGAAGTGGCCCTTGTCGTGCAGGCCGTCGAGCCAGCTCACGTACGAGCGCAGGGCGGCCGAGTCGAGGTCGACCCGGGTGGCCCGGCCGAACCTGCCGTTGCCGTGGTTGGCCAGCGGCGCGTCCTGTTGCAGCACCGCCTGCTGCGGGAACCAGTTGTGGTTGGCCCAGGTCGCGCAGTGCGGCGGCCCGTCGGGCAGCTTCGCGATGGCGTCGCAGGCGGCCTCCAGCGCGGCCCAGGTGCGCGGCACCTCGGTGATGCCGGCCGCCGCCAGGACCGTCGTGTTGGCGAACAGCAGGCTCGTCATGGCGGTCGTGGGCATGGACGTGAGGTCGCCGCGACGGGTGTAGTAGGACCGGTAGGCGGGAACGAGGTCGGGCAGGACGTTCTGCTGCCCCAGTACGTGGTCGCGCTTGCCGATGGCCTTCTCGACGGACTTGAACAGCGGCTTCCCGCGCCGGTCCCCGGTGTCCAGCGCCACCTGGACGGCGTTGGAGTAGTAGTTCGCGATCGTCGGGTGCTTGCCCTCCTTCGCCGCCTTCGAAAGGTCTGCGGGCAGCTTGGTGTAGTCGTAGGGCACGACGTTGACGTGGTAGCGCGGGTAGAGCCGGTTGAAGTCCTCGGCGGCCTTGACCCGGGCGGCCAGGTAACCGGGGATCGGGTAGTCGTTGAGCCAGACGTTGATGGTGATCTTGTCCCGGGTGTCCGCGGTGACCTGGGTGGACCCGGTGAGCGTGGTCGCGATCGCCAGTGACGCGACCGCGAGCGCGCGGAGTCGACGCATGGTGTGCCTCCGACGGTGAGCGGTGTGGGCGTGCGGGTTGTCGTTGGGGTGTCAGCGAACCGGGGTGTCCGGCCTGGTCGACAGCTCCTCCAGCGCGGCACCGAACCCGGTGATGGCGCGGGTCACGGTGGCCTCGGTGAACAGGTGCCTGCTGTACCCGAGCAGGCCCGCGATGTCGTCGGACGGTCCGAAGTGGAACGACCAGATCATCCCGTCGGGGGCCTCCGATCCGATCTCCTGGGACATCCTGCGGTCCCAGATGGACGTGTACTCCAGGCCGCCGACGCGCTCGCGTTCCATCGTGAACGGCGACTGCACCACCTGGAACACGAACGGCACCTGGCCCTCGCGCGCCGTGGACGCCATCAGACCCGGGGCCTCGCCCAGGACCAGGCTCAGCGGGAGTTCGTTGGCGTAGCTCTCCAGGCAGGTGGTGCGGGCCCGCGCGAGCGCGTCCGAGAACGACGCGCAGTCGCGCAGGTCCACCCGCAGCGGGACGAAGTTGAAGTAGGACCCGACCGAATCATGGGTCCGCGCGTCCTCGCGGCCGGGCGTGAAGGTCGGCACGACCACGTCGGCCACCCCGGTCGTGCGCAGGCAGTGCACGGCGAACGCCGCGGTCAGCACCATGAACGGCGTCGCCCGGTGGGTGCGCGCCGTGCGCTCCACGGCGGCGCGGGTGGCGGCGTCGTAGGCGAAGCGCCGCCACGAGGTGACCGGTCGCTCGTGCGGATCGGGCTTCCGGTCGACGGCCACCGTGAGCAGTTCCGCGCCGGCCAGCTTGCGGCCCCAGTACGCGCGCCGCGCGCGGACCTCCGGGGTGTCGGCGCTCGTCCGCTGGCGCACGGCGTGCTCGCGGTACTGCTCCACCGGCGGCAGGTCCGCGACGGCGTGGCCGGTTCGTCTCGCGTAGAACACGGCCACGTCCCGCATGATCACCTGCATCGACCAGGCGTCCACCGCCGCGTGGTGGGAGTTCAGCACCAGCACGGCGTCCTGGTCGTCGAAGCGCCCGAGAGCCGCGCGCAGCAACGGCCTGCGGCCCAGCTCGAACACACCGGCCTCGATGTCGTTCATGAACTCCTCGGCCCGGTGGGCGCGCTGCTCCGCCGGGACTCCCGGCAGGTCGTGCGTGGTCAGCACCGGCTCGCTCGGCGGGTGGACCACCTGGCCGCGGGCGCCGTCGCCGCGGACCACCTCGGTGCGCAGCGACTCGTGCCGCTCCACCACGTCGGCCAGCGCCGCGCGCAACGCGGGCACGTCCACGTGCCCGGTCAGCCGCCACCCGTCCACGACGTGGTAGCGCGGCCCGAACGGTCCGGCCTCGTCGCCCCGGTCGAACAGGCACAGGAACTCCTGTTGCAGCGACAGGGGGTGGAGGACCAGTTCCCCTGTGCTGGGTGGTGCTCCGGCGGTCGTCATCGGTGGCGTCCTCACCGCAGCTCGACGCCCGCCGCCCGCACGGCCTCGAGCAGCCGTCCGGAGGCCAGCGCGTCCGAGACCAGTTCGAGCTCGTCGCTCATGTAGCGGTCGCGGTCGAGCGTGGGCACCAGCGACCGGACGAGGTCGTACGCGGCGCGCCCGGCCGGGCCCAGGCCCGCCTGCCGGCCGGAGAGGTCCACCGCCTGGGCGGCGGCGAGCAGCTCCACGGCCAGGATGTGGTTGTTGTTGGTCAGCACGCGGCGCGCGTTGCGGGCGGCGATGAGGCCCATGCTGACGACGTCCTGGTTGTCCCCGTTGGACGGCACGCTCTGCGTGCTGGCGGGCCCGATCGTCCGGTTCTCCGCGACCAGCGCGGTGCCCGGGTACTGGGCGCCGGCGAAGCCGCTGTTGAGACCGGGGTCGCCGGCCACCAGGAACTCCGGCAGGCCGTCGCTGAGGTGCCGGTTGAGCAGCCGGTTGGTCCGGCGCTCGGAGAACACGCCGAGCTGGGTGAGCGCGATCGTGGTGTAGTCCATCGCGAAGGCGATCGGCTGCCCGTGGAAGTTGGCGCCGTGGAACACCTCGTGGCCTTCGAAGAACAGCGGGTTGTCGTTGGCGGAGTTGAGCTCCACCGACAACTTCTCGTGCGCGTGGCGCAGCGCGTCGCGCACGGCGCCGACGACCTGGGGGATCGCCCGCAGGGTGTACGCCTTCTGCAAGTAGACGTCCGTGCGCGCGACCTGGTCGCCGGTCAGCTTGCCCGCCTGCTTCTCGGCCATCGCCCGCAGGTCCTCGTGCCGCATCGCCAGCAGGCTGTCGTTCAGCAGCGCGCGCATGTTCGCGGCGGTGTCGATCTGGCCCTGGTGCGGCCGGGCCACGTCGTGCCCTTCCGGCATGAACGGGCTGGTCGAGCCGCGCAGCGCCTCCAGGACGAGACCGGTGATGATCTCCGCCTGCCGGACCTGGTCGAGCGCGCGCTCGACCACCAGGCAGCCCAGGCCGGTCATCGCGGAGGTGCCGTTGATCAGCGCGAGGCCTTCCTTGAACCGCAGCGTCAACGGCTCGATCCCGTGGTGGCGCAACACGTCGCCGGTCGGCACGCGGACGCCGTCGCGCAGCAGGTAGCCCTCGCCGATGAGCGTGACGGCGATGTGCGAGAGCGGGGCCAGGTCGCCGCTGGCGCCCAGCGACCCGATCTCCGGGATCGCGGGCGTCAGGCCCAGGTTCAGGTAGAGGGCCAGGCGTTCCAGGATCTCCGGCCGCACGGCCGAGTAGCCCTTCGCGAGCGCGTTGAGCCGGGCCGCGACGATCGCCCTGGCCTCCTCGTCGGAGAACAGCGGGCCCACGCCCGCGCTGTGGCTGCGGACCAGGTTCGTCTGCAGTTCGACCTCGTTCGCGATGCCCACCTGCATGTAGATCATCTCGCCGTAGCCGGTCGTCACGCCGTACACCGGCACGCCCTCGCCGACGATGTCCTCGAACAGCTTCCGCGACTTGGCTGTCTTGGCCAACACCTCGGTGCCGACCTCGCAGCGCGCCCGGCGTTCGGCCACCGCTCGCACGTCGGAGGTGCGCACGGTGCCGCCGTCGAAGTTGACCGGTGTTGCCTGCTCAAGAGTGGTCAAGGTTCCTCACCCCGTCGTTGTCGTCGGTGTCGTTGCTCCCGAGCGGCGCGAGCCGCTCGACCAGGGCGGCCAGGTCGGCCAGCACCGGATGCGCCAGGAGGTCGCGCGGGTGCAGCCGCACGCCACACCGTTCGCGGATCCGTTGGGTCACGCGGGGCAGCAGCAGCGAATGGCCGCCCAGTCGGAAGAAGTCGTCGTCGCGGCCGATCCGGTCCAGTCCCAGCACGGACGACCACGCGTCCGCGACGGCCCGTTCCCCGGCGGTCGCGGGTTCCCGGTGCACGCCGCGTGTCACGCGGCCGGGATCGGCCAGGGCACGTCGGTCGACCTTGCCCCCGGTGTTGCGCGGCAACCGTTGCAGCGGCTTGACCGAGACGGCGAGGGTCGAGGACCCGAACCACCGCCGGATCCGGTCGCGCCAGACGGCGGCCGAGCCGAGCGGGAGGCCGTCCGGCCCGGCGCGCGGCACCACGAACGCGGCCAGCCGCGTGACGAGGCCTTGCGCGTCGGTGACGGGCACGACGGCGCACTCCGCGACCGAGGCGTCGGCGGCCAGCGCAGCCTCGACCTCGGCGAGTTCCAGCCGCTTGCCCGCGACCTTGACCTGCTGGTCGCGACGACCTCGGAACTCCAGCGCGCCGTCCCACCGCTCACGCGCGAGGTCGCCGGTCCGGTAGGTGCTGCCCGCAACCGCGGGGACCCCGTCGATGGGGCGGAACGCGTCGGTCGATCCGGCGCCGACGTAGCCTGCGGTGACATGTGGTCCACGGACCACGACCTCGCCCGTCACCCCCGGTGCGCACGGCTCGTCCCTGCCGTCGACCACCAGCACCTGCCGCCCGGGGATGGGCCGGCCGATCGGCGCCGTCCCCGCCACCGGGTCGGCGACCGGCTGCCAGGTCGCGAGGATGGTCTCCGTGGGCCCGTAGAGGTTGACCAGCCTCGTGCCCGGCAGGGCCGCGTGGACGCGGGCGACGAGGTCACCCGGCAGCGGCTCGCCCGCGAGCAGCAGATGCGTCAGCGCGGGCAGCCGCCGCCCGCTGAGGGCGCGCAGCACTTCGCGGGCGAAGCTGGGCACCGTCTGGAAATGCGAGATGCGTTCGGCGGCCAGCCAGTCGACGAGGCGGTCCGGGTTCATGCGGGCCGCCAGGGGCGCCGGGTGCACGGTCGCGCCGGCGACGAGCGCGGCGAAGATCTCACCCAGGCTGGCGTCGTAGGCGGGGTTGGACCAGTGCGCGATCCGGTCGCCGGGGCCGATGCGGAACTCGTCGGCGAACCAGCGTGTGAACTGGGCCAAGGTGGCGTGGTGGTGCGGGATCGCCTTGGGCGTGCCGGTTGATCCGGAGGTGTGGGCGATGTAGGCGAGGTCGGTGTGGTCGACCGTGTGGCCGGGGTGGCCCGGCGCCGGGTCGTCCGCCGAAGGGGCGATGAGCCGGCCGCCGACCGCGTCGGCGTACCAGCGGGTCAGCGCGTCCTCGTCCGCGCACACCAGGTCCTCCGGGCGCAGTTCGGCGAGCACGGCACGGGATCGTTCGCCGCGGTCCTCGGTCTCCAGGCAGACCACGTGCCGTCCGGCGGCCCACGCACCGAGGAGTGAGGCGACCAGGGCGGGTCCCGGTGGCAGCCGCACTGCGACCGGCCCGCCGGTCGGTGTCGCCAAGACGTGCGCCATGCGCGCCGCGCGCCCGGCCAACTCGTCGTAGGTCACCGCGGCGCCCTCCCATCGCACCGCGACGGCGGAGGGCGCGCTCGACGCGTGGCGCAGCACCGACTCGTGGACCAGGGGTGTCGACGGCGTGTCCAGGTGCCCGTAGCGCTGCCGGTCGGGCCGGTGCAGGGGTAGCCGGTCCACCGCGGTGTCCGGGTCCTCCAGCGCGGCGGTCAGCAGGGTGTGGAGCTGGTCAAGCAGCCGGCGGGCCGACGAGGGGTGCAGGGTGCCCGCCTCGTGGTGCAGCGCGCCGTGCAGGTAGTCGGGGTCGTCGACGACGACCGCCAGCAACGCCCAACGGGAGCCGTCGTGGACCGACACCGGCCGGGCGGTGGCGGTCCGCAGGTCCAGCCGTGCGGCGGGGTCTTCGACGGCGACGAGCGCGTCGTGCCACGGCGGGCGTGCCGGGTCGCGCGGCGGCGCGAGTTCGCGCACGAGCACGTCGTAGGGCACCCGGTGGCGCTCGGCCTCCCGGCGCAGCGTCGCGGTGCGGTCGACCAGCGTGCGGAAGGTCGGGCGTCCGCCCAGGTCGGCGGGGAGGGGCAGGAGGTCGCCGAACGGCCCCACCGCCCGCTCGAACCCCGCCGGCCGTGTGCCGGGCACTCCGACGACGACGTGCTCCGCCGCGGCGTGGCGGGCGATCAGGCACTGCACCGCCGCCGCCAGGACGTCGACCAGGGCACCCCCGGCCTCGGCCGCGATCCGCGCGGCCTGCGCGGCGACCCGCGCACCCCAGGCGAAGCGGACGACGCCGTCGCGGGCGCGGGGGACCGGTGGTGCCGCGTCGACCACGAGGTCCGGTGGCGGGACGGTGTGCGGCATCGTGTGGCGCCACCAGCGCAGCGCGGCACCGTGGTCGAGGTCGCGTTCGGCTCGGGTGTGGGTCTCGTACTGCGGTGGGTCGTTTGGCAGTGCGGTCGGCCCGGTGCGGTACACGAGGCTCACCTCGTCGAGCAGCACCGCCACCGACGTGCGGTCCGCCACCGCCCCGTGCGTAATGAGGACGAGCCGGTGCTCGTCCTTGGCCACCCGGACCGCGCGCAGCCACGCCACCGGCAGCGCGGACAGGTCCACGGGCTCCGCCGTCCACGCGTGGCACAGCGCATCCGCCCGCTCGCGCGCCAGGTCACCGGGCAGCGACGACAGGTCGACCCAGGTGAAGGATTCCGGCGCGGACCGCTCGACCTTCCGCACCGGCGACCCGTCCCGCTCGACCAGCGTGGTGCGCAGGACGCGGTGCCGGTCCACGACGACCGCCCAGGCGGCACGCAGCGCGGCCGGGTCGAGCGCACCGTCCACTTCGTACACCCGGGCCACCGCGCCCGCGGGCGAGTGGTCGTGCAGGCGGTCGAGGAACCACAGTCCGGCTTGGGCGCTGCCGGCGGGCGCTTCGTCGTCGTCGACCACCGCCACCGCTCTCACGCGGCAGGCCTGGTGGACCGAGCGGTGACCAGCCGCACGAAGCCGGCGAGGTCCGGGTCCTCGAACAGGTCGGCTATGTCGACCTCGATCCCGAGCCGGTCTTTGATCAGCGCGGTGATCCGCACCGCCGAGATCGACTGGCCGTCCAGGTCGAAGAAGGTCTGGCCGTCCTGTTCTTCCGTGACACCCAGCACCTCCCGCCAGATCTCGGCCACCCGCGCGGCGACGGTGCCGCCCGGCGCGGCGCGGTCGAGCGGGCGCGGCGCGCGGTGGCGGCGGACGAAGCGCCGCAGGTCGTCGACGAACGACACGGGCTGCTCCAGCGCGGGGAAGTGGCCGCCGCGCTCGAACTCGCTCCAGTGCTCCAGCGTGGGGAGGATCCGTTCGGCGAACGCGCGGATCGGCCGCACGACGTCCGCGGGGAACGCCGCGACGCCGACGGGCATGCGCAGCGGCCACGGACCGCCCCATGTGCGCAGGAACGCTTCGCGGGTGCGGTTGGACTCGTAGTAGATCTGCGCGCTGGACCAGGCGCTGGCGGTCAGCCAGTAGATCGAGGCGGTGGCCAGCAGCAGGTCCCGGTCGATCCCGTCGGGCAGGCCCGCCGCCGGGTCGCTCCACTCGACGAACTTCTCCGCCATCCAGGCGAGCTGCCCGGCGGGGGAGTCGGTCAGCGCGTAGGCCGGGGTCTGCGGGCGGGTCGACTGGAGCAGCCGCCAGCCGGCGCCGTCCTGTTCGAACGCCGCCGCGAACGCCAGCCGCCGCCGGTCGGCCTCGTCGAGCGAGGCCAGCAGTTCGGGGTCCTCGGGCGGGAAGGTGACGAGCATGCTGGTGTGCACCGCCGCGACGTGGTCCGGGTCGACCAGGCCCAGGTGCAGCGAGATCGCCGAACCCCAGTCGCCGCCCTGCGCCACGTAGCGGTCGTAGCCCAGCCGCCGCATCAGCTCCGCCCACGCCCGGGCGACCCGCACCGTGTCCCACCCGGGTTCGGCCGGCGGGTCGGAGAACGCGTAGCCGGGCAGGGACGGGATCACGAGGTGGAAGGCGTCGGCGGGGTCGCCGCCGTGCGCCGCCGGGTCGGTCAGCGGCCCGATCACGTCCAGGAACTCCAGGAAGGAGCTGGGCCAACCGTGCGTGAGCACCAGCGGTACCGCGTCGGGCTCGAGGGAGCGGACGTGCAGGAAGTGGATGAGCGTCCCGTCGATCTCGGTGGTGAACTGGGGCAGGAGGTTCAGCCGCGCCTCGACCTCGCGCCACCGGAACCGGGTGCGCCAGTGCTCGACGAGGTCCCGGAGGTGCCCCACCGGTACGCCGCGGCTCCACCCCTGGCCGCGCAACTCGTCGGGCCACCGGGTGGCCGCCAGCCGCCGGTGCAGGTCGTCCAGGTCGGCCTGCGGGATGTCAATGCGGAACGGGCGCATGATGTCCTCCAAGTGGGCCGTGGGGTCAGTGGTGCACGCCGGTCTGCGCGGGGGCGGGGGCGGTGGCCGACCCGCGGCGCGAGTGCCAGAGGACGCGGGCGACGGTGCCGGGCCGCAGCAGGCGCGCCGGCGGGTCCACCAAACCCGCGGTGCGGATGAAGGCGGTGCTCAGCGCGGCGTCGTGCGCGGCGGCTGCCTGCAGGCGCGGCAGGTAGGCGTTCACCACCCGGGTCCGCAGCGTCCGGGTGCCCTCGACGCCGGCGTAGCCGAGGTCGGCGGTGGCGGAGAACTGCCACGGCATGTCGACGTCGCGCGCGATGTCGCGGAAGAATTCCAGCGGTTCCGGCACGGTGCCGCGGGAAAGGTGGCGGCGCAGGGTCAGCGCGCCCAGTGCCGCGACTGTCATGCCTTGCGCGTAAAGCGGGTTGAAACTGCACACGGCGTCAGCCGCGACGAGGAGCCGCTGGGGGAACCGATCCAGCTTCTCGTATTTGCGACGCACGCTCGCGGGAAATTTGAACTGTACCGGGTCGTCGATCGGCTCACCGCGCCGGACGGCGTCGTATATGGTGTTGACGGGCAGCGAACGGGTGTATTCGAGGAATCCGTCCTGGTCGACCGGCGGGTGGTCGCCGAGCATTCCGGTCAGGGACAGCTCGATGCGGCCGTCGCCGCCGGGCAACCGGTAGAAGAACGCGCCGCGGGGGTTGGCGGGCGTGGCCGCCGGGATGATCGCCACGTCCCGGCCGAGCGGGTCGTGCGGGATCCGGAAGTGCTGGGTGGTGTAGGCGAGGTCGATCTTCACCCGGTCCTGCTCGGGCGGCCGGTAGCCGAGCTGTTCCAGCCACACCGGGGTGCGCGAGCCGCGTCCGCTGGTGTCGAGGACGAGGTCGGCGTCCAGTTCGACCTCCCGCCCGCCCTCGGCGCGCAGCACGACGCCGGTGACCCGGCGGTGGTCCGGCGTCGTGGCCAGACCCGCGATGTCGTGCTCCTCCAGGAGCCGGACGTTGGGCAAGTCGAGCACCCGCAGCCGGACGTGGTGCTCCAGCACCGGGCGGGTGGCGGGGATGGAGAGCAGGCCCGTGCGCACCGGGCGCAGGCGCACGCCGTTGAAGTACCACCGGATGTCGCCGTTGAGGTCACCGGGCTCGATGCCCGCGCCGATCAACTGGTCGGTGAGGCCGGGGAACAGCGACTCCAGGATCTGGTGGCCGCGGGCGACCAGGCCGTGGGCGTGCCTGCCCTGGGGCACACCGCGCCGAGCGCTCGTCACCCCGACCAGCCGGTCCCGGTCGACCAGCACGACCTCGGCGAAGAACTCGGTGAGCACTCTGGTGGCGAGCAGGCCGCCCATGCCGCCACCGAGCACGACGGCGCGATCTCCGACATGTTTTCGCATCGTGGCGCACTCCTGGAATCGTCTGGAAAGGCCGCGGACCGCGCCGGGCATCGCCCGCGTGCGGGAGAAGATGCGCGCGGAGCCGGCAGGTCGACTGTGGTGGCGTGCAATTCGACGATGCCAGGTGAGGTGGCCTCGACGCATCTTCCAGGATGCGCTGGTCGATTAGCCGGCTTCCCGATGTCGCGGAAAGCGGGCAAAAGAGTGGCCCGCAGGACCGAATGGTTCCTGCGGGCCGTTGGCTAACTGGCGGGGAATATCGTGGGTTATTCTCGCGATTCGAGCGGGGTGAGGCCGGGCTCGGTCGCCCGATCGCCCTCCGGGGCTTCCTCCGTCTGGCTCGCGCCACTCGGGGGGACGTGCCGCAGCAGCGTGATCGCGATCAGCGCGCACAAGGCGAACATGACCGCGCCGAACACCGCTCCCGCGTTGAGCGCCGTGTCGAACGCGTCGCGCGCGCTGCCCAGCAGTTGGGCACCGACGTCCGGGGGCAGGTCGTCCGCGACGGCGGACGCCCCGCTGATGCTGTCCTTCGCCTGCTGCGCCTGGTCCCCGGTGACGCCGGACGGCACCTCGACCGCCTCGCGGTACACGGCCGTGCCGAGGCTGCCCACCAGGGCGATGCCCAGCGCCACGCCCAACTCGGTGCTGGTCTCCGAGGTCGCCGACGCCGAGCCGGCCTTCTCGGGCGGTGCGGAGCCCACGACCATGTCGACGCCCAGCGCCATCGACGGCCCGACGCCGAGGTAGACCAGGAGCATGGCGATGAGGATCACCACCGTCGCCGTGGTGCTGTCGGCCTGCGTCAGCAGCAGGAAGCCGATGACCGAGCCGACGAAGCCGACCGCGATGACGTAGGCGGGCCGCACCTTCTGCGCGATGGCGGGCGCCACGCTCGCGCCCACGGCGATCACCAGGCCGACCGGGGCCAGCCACAGGCCGGCCTGCGTGGGCGGCAGGTCCTTGACCGTCTGCAGGTGGATGCTGGCGAGCAGGAAGATCCCCGCGAGCGGGATGCCGCCCAGGATGATGATGGACAGCGCGGCGCTGAACGCGCGGACGCGGAACAGCCGCAGGTCCAGGAGTGGACTGTCCAAACGCAACTGGCGCACGGCGAAGACCGCGGCGAACGCCAGACCGACCAGCACGGTGACGATCGCCGTGACGCCGATGCCGTCCTTCGCCGCGTCCTTCAACCCGTAGATGACGGGCAGGATCGCGGCCAGCGACAGCAGCACGCTGAGCAGGTCGACCCGGCCGGCGGCGGCGTCCTTGTACTCGGGCAGCAGGGCGGGGCCGGTCGCGAGCAGCAGCAGCATCACGGGCACGCCCATCAGGAACACCGAGCCCCACCACCACAGTTCGAGCATCACGCCACCGATCACCGGGCCCAGCGCCGCGCCCACCATCATGCAGCTGGCCCACACGCCGATCGCCGCGCCGCGCTGTTTCGGGTTGGCGAACATGTTCGTGATCAGGGCGAGCGTCGACGGCATCAGCGTCGCGCCGGAAACGCCCATCAGGGCACGGGCGACGATCAGCATCTCCGTGCTGGTCGAGAACGCTGCCACCACCGACGCCAGGCCGAACACCGCGGCGCCGATGAGCAGGAGCTTCCGGCGGCCGATGCGGTCGCCGAGCGTGCCCATTGTGATGAGGAAGCCGGCGAGCAGGAACGTGTAGATGTCCATGATCCACAGCTGTTCCGCGCTGTCGGCGCCCAGTTGCGCGCTCAGGTGCGGCAATGCGAGGTACAACACGCTGATGTCCAGCGACAGCAACAAAGTCGGGAGTGCGAGTACCGCGAGCCCGATCCACTCGCGGCGGCCCGCCAGTGGCTCGGCTCCGGTCCCGATCCGGTCTTCCATCGGCTATCCTTCCGCCTCATACGGCTCTACCCGTGCAGACCGGTCACGGAGGGTGGAATCATCGGGTCAACGGTCGCGAGTGCCGCGATTCACTCGAACGGGCGAGTCGAGTGGCTATGGCGAAAGGGCGGGACGTGACGGAGGCAGTGGACCAGCGGCGCGAGACCGACTTCCTGCGGGGTGCGGAGGGTCTGCGGCGGGAGCTACTGGCCTTCTGCTACCGGATGGTCGGCTCGGCGCACGAGGCCGAGGACCTGGTCCAGGAGACCTACCTGCGCGCGTGGCGAGCCTTCGACCGGTTCGAGAACCGCTCGTCGGTGCGCACCTGGATGTACCGGATCGCCACCTCCGCCTGCCTCAACGCCCTGGAGGGCCGCAGCAGGCGGCCCCTGCCGATGGGTCTCGGGCCGAACTCCGACCCGAGCGAGGACGTCGTGGAACGGCCGGAAGTGCCGTGGCTGGAACCGCTCCCGGACGACTCGCCGCAGTCCGACAGCGCCGACCCCGCTGTCCTGGTGGCGGCGCGTGAGACGGTTCGGCTGGCCTTCGTCGCCACGTTGCAGCACCTCACGCCGCGCCAGCGGGCCGTGCTCGTCCTGCGCGAGGTGCTGATGTGGCCCGCCGCGGACACGGCCGCGGCGTTGGGTACCACGACCGCCGCGGTCAACAGCATGCTGCAACGAGCCCGCGCCCACCTGGATCGGTTGAGCCCGCGCAGCGGGGACGTCATGGAGCCGACCACGGCGGCCCACCGCAGGCTGCTCGACGAGTACGTCGCGGCCTGGGAGCAGAAGAACGTGCCGGCCATTGTGGACCTGCTGACCCAGGACGCGGCGTGGGAGATGCCGCCGCTGCTGGAGTGGTACCTCGGGCGCGAGCACATCGCACACCACCTGACGCACCGCTGCTCCGTGCGCCCCGGCCAGGCGCGGTTGGTGCGCGCCGACGCCAACGGCCAGCCCGCGTTCGCCACCTACACCCTGGAGCCCGACGGCCGCTACCACGCCGCATTCCTCCAGGTGCTCACGCTCACGGACGCGGGTATCAGTCACGTGTACGCCTTCCTGGACGTGAACCTGTTCGAGTCCTTCAACCTTCCGGCGGTCGTGGACTGAGCGTCCGATGTGGACGATCGGGACCCTTCGTCAAGACCAAAGCAATCAGGAAGTAGCGGTATTCCGAGCGAGGCCGGCAGCGTCGGAACGGGGCGCGAGCCGACCACACGGAAGGGCACCCGCCCCCTTGTCATCGCCCCTTTGATGCGGGAGATACGCATGAGTACCGTCGAGATGCCCACGCCTTCCGCGCTGGCCGAGCGCACCGCGCACATCATCCCCGTGTTGCGCGAGCACGCCGTCTGGGGAGAGGAACACCGCCGGTTGCACGACGAGGTCGTCGACGCCATGGCGGACGCCGGTGTGTTGAAGCTCCGCCTGCCCGAACGGTTCGGCGGCTACGCCGCCGACGCGCGAACCACCCATTCAGTGCTCGCCGAGCTCGGCAAGGGCGACGGCTCCGCCGCGTGGGTGGCGACCGTGTGGGCGATGGGGACCTGGATGATGGGTTTCTTCCCCGACGAGACCCAGGAGGAGGTCTTCTCCACGCCGGATGTCCGGATCGGCGGCATCATCAGCCCCACGGCGATGGCCGTGCCGGTCGACGGAGGCGTCGTCGTCAACGGGCAGTGGCGCTTCAACTCGGGCGCGTTGCAGAGCCACTGGAACACCAACGCCGCGGTGGTGGCACGGCCGGACGGCACGCACGAGCCGGTCATGCTCGCGGTACCCATGCCGGACGTGGAGGTGATCGACGACTGGCACACGACGGGTCTGCGCGCCAGCGGCAGCGTGACCACCGTCGCGCGCGACCTGTTCGTCCCCGACCACCGGGTGCTGCCACTCGGGCCCGTGCTCGCGGGTGTGCACCCGAAGCAGGTGGGTGCGGCGTCGCCGGCCCATCGCGTCCCGTTCATGCCGGTCGCGTGCGCGACCGTCGGCGCGCCCGCGATCGGGCTCGCCGAGGCGGCCCTCAGCTTGTTCCTCGAACGCCTGCCCGGACGCAAGATCACCTACACCGACTACGAGGAGCAGCGCGAGGCGCCGATCACCCACCTCCAACTCGGCGAGGCCCGCACCCTGGCCGACGAGGCCGCGTTCCACCTGGACCGGAACGCCGAGATCGTCGACCGGAAGTCCGTCGCCGGCGAGCAGTGGACCGTCGAGGAGCGCGCCCGCGTCCGGCTCGGCCTCGGCGCGGGGGCGCTGCGCGCCAAGCAGGCGGTCGAGTTGCTGAAGACCGCGAGCGGTGGCTCGTCGATCTACCACGACGCACCCATCCAGCGGGTCGAGCGGGACATGCACGCCATGCACCTGCACGCGATCCTGCACCCGAACACCAACTTCGAGCTGTACGGGCGGGTGTTGTCGGGCCTCGGCCCCAACACCGTCTACCTGTGAGAGCGTGGTGGACGACCACGCGGCCGAGATCGGCCGGCACTACGACGAGGGCGCGGCCATCGGCGACGCGTTGCGCGACGGTCGGCTGCACATGTGGTACTGGTACGACGACGAGGACGGGGCGTCCCTGGTCGACGCCCTGTTGCGGATCACCACCAAGGTGACCGACACGCTGGGCTTGCGGACGGGACAGCACCTGCTCGACGCCGGGTGCGGTCCCGGTGAGACGGCGATACACGTGGCCCGCGCCCACGGCGTGCGCGTCACCGGGGTGACGGTCAGCCGGGCCGAGATCGACGCGGCGGGGGAGCGGATCCGGGCGGCCGGCGCGGGTGATCTCGTCGAGGTCCGGTACGGCGACTACATGGCCCTGCCGTTCCCGGACGACACCTTCGATGCCGTGCTCGCCCTGGAGTCGCTGCAGAACGCCCCGGACGTGGACGCGGCGTTGCGCGAGTTCCACCGGGTGCTCAAGCCGGGCGGTCGCTTGTCCTTCTCGGACTTCAGCCTCGAACGCGCCGACGAGACCGATCGGGTGCGGCAGTTCATGGACAGCCTGAAGCTGAAGGAACTGCCCACGACGTCGGAGTGGCTCGACCACACCCGCGCCGCCGGGTTCGCGGTGGAGGAGTACACCCAGTGCGGGCCGCGGGTGTTCGGGATGAAGGGGAAGTTCCTCAGGGAGGCGATGCGCGTGCGCGACCGCTTCTCCGCGCGGTTCGGGGAGGCGGCGCTGGACGGGTTCACCAGGATGCACCGCGGCTTCTTCCTGCCGAGGAAGGACCAGATCGGGTACGTGATCGTCGCGGCACGCAAATCGAGGTGATACACGATGGTGTGAGGACACCGCGTCGCGCGGACGAGCTGTCGTAACCTCCGCCCTGCTGGTACCGCCGTTCGGCGGAGGGGTGGTTGGTGTGCACGGAGCCGAGGCGGTGGTGCGTCGGCGGTGGTTCGGGTGCTGCGCGGTCGCGGTGGTCGTGGTCGGCGTCGTCGGTGGATGGGCGTTGCGCACCACGGCGCCGGGGCTGTCGTTCGTGTGGATGGCGGACTTCGCGGTGTACCGGGCGGGCGGCGCGGCGGTCCTCGACGGCCGACCGCTCTACGCCGTGGAGGTCGACGCGGCCGACATCGCGTCCGGCCTGCCGTTCACCTATCCGCCGTTCGCCGCGCTGCTGTTCACCGTGCCGGCGCTGCTCGGTGCGGCGGTGGCGCAGGCGGCGTGGCTGGTGCTCGACCTCGTCGCCCTGGCCGGGGTCGTGCGGGTCTCGCTGTCGATGGCGGGCCTGCGCCCGAGGCTGCCCTGGGCCGTCTCGGCGGTCGTGGCGGTGGCCGCGCACGCGCTGGACCCGGTGCTGTCGAACACGGTGCTCGGGCAGGTCAACGTGTTGCTCGTGCTGCTGGTCCTGGTCGGCCTGCACCCGGCGGTGCCGGCCCGGTGGAGCGGCGTCGCGATCGGGCTCGCCGCGGCGGTCAAGCTCACCCCGCTGCTGTTCGTCGGGTATCTGTGGTTCACCGGGCGCCGGGTGGCCGCGGCGTGGGCCGTCGGCACGGTGGTCGCCACGATCGGCCTCGGCTTCGCCGTCCTGCCCGGCGACTCGGCGCGCTACTGGCTGGACGGGCTGTTCCTCGATTCCGGACGGGTCCTGGTCGACGAGGTCGGCGTGAACCACTCGTTGTTCGGCCTGTTCGCCCGGCTGACGGGGGACCCGGGGTCGGCGTGGCCCGCGTTGCCGGTGTGCGCGGCGGTCGCCGGGGTAGGCCTGGTGGTCGCGGCGGCCGCCCGGCAGCGGGGTGACGAGTTGGCAGGCGCGGTGCTGGTGGGATGCACCGCGGCGCTGGTCTCGCCCGTCACCTGGCCACCGCACCTGGTGTGGGTGGTGCCCGCGCTGGTGTGGCTGGTGGCGGCGGACTCGACCCGCGCGGCGGTGGCCGCACTCGTCGTGGCGTTGTGGTGCGGCCTGCCCGTGTACTGGGCGGCCCAGCGCCTGCCCGACGGCTCGGGACTGTGGTACCAGGCCACGCCGGTCGGCAACTTGCTCGCGACCTTCGGCAGCCCGCTGCCCTTGGTGGTAGCGGCGGTGCTGGTCGCGGCGTTGCGCCTGCCGATCGCGACACGCGGCAGGGCGCGCGGCTGACACCGCGCCACCTGCCGGCTCCTGCACACCCACCACCGAGCTTCGATGGCGACCCGAGGGCGGCGCTTACGCAAGCCGAGGTGGACCTGCTCGCCGTAGGCCCTGCCACCACACCGGTTCCTGAGCGGGTGGGCGCAACCGACGTCCACCAAGTGCGTGCCCTGACAGCGGCACTGCGTTCCTACGACGCCGAGCACCGCGACGCGCGGCCGAACCCACCGACTACTGGCTGTCCACCCTGCCCGACGGCATCCGCCTGCGGGACCTGGTGAAACTGGCCAAGATGCGGTGGCGCATCGAGCAGGACTACCGCGAACTCAAGGACGGCCCGGGCCTGGACCACTTCGAAGGCCGTTCCCGGGTCGGTTGGCACCGCCACGTCACGCTGGCCTCGGTCGCCCAGGCCGTCTGCACGAAGCTGCGCCGCACCCCGAAAGCCCCTGCGCAAACCTCCTTTCGGTTCGGCGCTGTGGCTCCGGTTCCGGTTCTCAGGCGGCTGACGGCGCGGTGAGGGCGAGTCGGGCCAGCAGGTCGCGGCCCTTCTCGGCGTGGCGGGGTTCGCACAGCACGTCGTAGCGGCCGGCGACGAGTTGGGTGGTGGAGGCGAAGTCGCGTTGGCCCCTCAGCGACGCGTAGCCGGCGGCGGCGAACGTCGTGCCGAAGACGATGCCGGTGAGCAAGCCGGTCAGGAGCGGCGCGGACAGCGGTCCGGTGCTGAACACGCCGAGCAGCAGGCCGACGAACAAGCCGAACCAGGCACCGGACGCCGCACCGCCGGCCAGGACGCGGCGCCAGGTCAGCCGTGCGGTGACCCGTTCGACGACCATCGGCTCGACGCCGACGATGGTGACGTCGTGCACGGGGAAGTCGTGGTCGGCCAGGTGGTCCACGGCGCGTTGGGCTTCGGCGTAGGTGGCGTAGGAGCCGATCGGCCATCCCGTGGGCGGTGTCGGCAGGTCCTCCGGCCGAGCAGGCAGGAACGGGGTGGTTGTCGTCATGGGGGGTTCCTCCATCGGTCGGTTGTGATCGACGGTGGCCGGGGAGCGCGCGCGACGCGTGCCGGCGTCCGGCCGGCGACCCCTGGGCCCAGGGGCGCATCGATCGCCTGTCGCAATCGATCTTCGAGAACGAGAAGAAGGGCACGCGCCGCACCGCAT
>NZ_JAPSLK010000007.1:0-43217 GCF_031180885.1 Saccharothrix sp. | reverse complement strand
CCGGCGACAGGAGCCCCGTCCGGCCGGCGACCCCTGGGCCCAGGGGTCGCCGGCCGGACGGGGCTCCTGTCGCCGGCAGGTGTCACTTGCCGGCGATGGCGATGCGTCGTGGCTTGGCTGCCTCGCTCTTGGGCACGCGCACGGTCAGCACCCCGTCGGCGAGGTTGGCCTGGACCTCGTCGGCGTCGACGTCGTGCGGCAGCGTCACCCGGTAGGAGAACTGGCCGGTGCGGCGGGTGCGGTGCCGGAACAGGCCCTGCCGCTCCTTCTCCTTGAGCTCACCGCTGATGGCCAGTTCGCTGCCGAGCAGGTCGATGGTGACGTCGTCGCGCTTGACGCCGGGCAGCTCGACCTCCACCAGGTACGCGTCCGCGCTTTCGGTCACGTCGGCCGACGGCGACCATGCGCCGGCGCTGTCGGCCAGGCGGCCGGCCATCGAGTCCATCCAGCGGCCCAGCCGGCGGTAGAGGTCCTCGAACTCCTGGAACGGATCCCATCGGCCCAGGGGACCTGCGGATCGCACGGCTGGCAGCGTCATGGCTCCACCTCCAAACGATCAGCTTCGTGGGTCTGGGTGCGTGTGGGACGCGCCCTCACCCCATAAGACGAAGTTGAGCGCGCGTGTGTTCCCAAAGTTGAGTCCATCCGACTCAATTGAGCGCTGGGTCGGAGAGCCGGTCGTCGTGTGCGGTCTCCCGCCGTGCGCGCGACCGGCTTCGTCATGTCGAGTGCGGTGAGGCCCCCGCGTTCCTGTTCCCCGGCCGCCGGCTTGGAAGTCCGGGACATCGTGGACGAGAAGGTCGGCACCGAGGAACCGCGCGGCACGCTGCGGCTGCGGCGGGCCGAACTGGAGACCGCGATGGCTGCCGCGGCAGCCCGGCTGGTCCAGGTCGGGGCGAGGCTCCGGGCGATCGAAAGCGAGGGGCACATGCCCCACCGTGCTCCCCACCGCCCAGACCCCTGGCCCCCTGGATCGACGCCAACGGCTACCGGTCGATCGGATACCCCCCGTGAGGTCAACCTGGAGTGTCCCGAGAACCGCGACGACTGGGTGACGGAACTCCAGGCACCGGTGACGCGGGCCTGATCAATCGAACCCGCCCCTGACCGGTGATCACCTTCGGGCGGCGGGAGACCGCGACGGTGTCCCGCCGCCACCCTCGTCTTGAGTGCTTTCCGGGTCGAACACCTGTGTCAGCCTTCCTCCCGGGGTGCCTGGTGGGCGCATCCGGTCAGCCCGGCCGCGGTCAGGGTGAGGTGTTCGGTCAGTGCTTCGGCCGCGGCGTCGGCGTCGCGGGCGAGTGTCGCCTCCTCCAGTCGGCGGTGCTCGCGGATGTGGTCCCGGCCGGGGTTGTGGTGTGCCGAAAAGCGGCGGGCCAGCTCGCTGGCGGTCCACAGCCGGTCGAAGGTCTCCAGCAGGACGGGGTTGCCGCAGCCCTCCAGCAGGGTGCGGTGGAAGACGCGGTGGGCTTCGGACCATGCGTCGCTGTAGTACTCGCCGTCCTCCGGCCCGTGGGTCGGGGTGCGGGCGAGGCGGTGGTGGGCGGCTCGTACGCGGGCCTCCCAGTCGAGGTCGCCGCGCTCGATGGACATGCGCAGGAGGACCGGTTCGATGGTTCGGCGGGCCTCGGCGATCTGCTGCCAGCGGCGGTCGGAGAAGGCGGGCACGGCGAAGCCGCGGTTGGGCAGCCGGTCGGCGAGGCCCTCGCCGACGAGCCGCACGAGCGCCTCGCGCACCACGGCCAGGCTCACGCCCTGTTCCCCGGCGAGGTCCTGCGGTTTGAGCGCGTCGCCGGGGGCGTAGTGGCCGTGCATGATCGCGTCCCGCAGGCGTGCGTGGACCTGCTCGGAGAGCATCTGCTTCCCCGACGAGGTGTGAACCATGTCGCTCAGCATAGACGATCGTTGCGATAATCGATTATCTACGACATAGTCGATGGTGACACTGCCGAAAGGACTCGCACGATGAGCGTCAACAACCCCTTCGCCCGTCTCCCCGAGGCGGCCTCCTTCACCGTCACCAGCACCACCGTCGCCGATGGTGCGGCCTGGTCGCCCGAGCAGTTCGCCTCCGGTGTCCCCGGCGGGAAGGACGTCTCCCCGCACCTGTCCTGGAGCGGCGCCCCGGCGGGCACCAAGAGCTACGCCGTCACCGTCTACGACCCCGACGCCCCCACCGGGTCCGGGTTCTGGCACTGGGCGGTCGCCGACATCCCCGCCACCGTCACCGAGTTGCCCGAGGGCGCCGGCGACGAGGGCGGCTCGGGTCTGCCCGAGGGCGCCTTCCAACTGCCCAACGACGCCCGCGTGGCGCGCTTCATCGGTGCGGCCCCGCCGGCCGGGCACGGCCCGCACCGCTACTTCGTCGTGGTGCACGCCCTCGACGTCGAGTCCGTCGGCGTCCCGGTCGACGCCACCCCGGCCTTGCTCGGCTTCACGATGGCAGGCCACGTCCTCGGTCGCGCGGTCCTGGTCGCCACCGCCGAAACCCCCGCCTGACCGGCATGGCAAGGCTCATCAACACCACGGAGAGGTATCTCCGCACCATCCTGGAGTTCGAGGAGGAGGGCGTGGTCCCCCTGCGCGCCCGCATCGCCGAGCGCCTGGACCAGAGCGGCCCCACCGTCAGCCAGACCGTCGCCCGGATGGAGCGCGACGGTCTGGTGCGCGTCGCCGGCGACCGGCGGCTGGAGTTGACGGGGGCGGGCCGCCGGATCGCCACGCGCGTGCTGCGCAAGCACCGCCTCGCGGAGTGCCTGCTGGTCGACGTGATCGGGCTGGAGCGGGAGCACGTCCACGCCGAAGCGTCCCGCTGGGCGCACGTGATGAGCGAGGCCGTCGAACGCCGCGTCCTGCGACTGCTGCGGCACCCGACGGAGTCGCCCGGTGGCAACCCGATCCCGGGTCTGGGGGAACTCGGTGAGCAGTCCGTGGACCCTTCGGCGGGTGGGGTGCGGCCCGGCGCGGTCGTGAGCGTGGTCTCCTCGCCCGGCGGTGCGGGTCGGGGTGAAACGGCCGATTCTGCGTCACCGGCTCCCGATCGAGGACGACCCGACCCGATCCGACCCCGCCACGTCCACCTCCCGCGAAGGGGGCCGCGCGCCGGCGCGGGCTTGGCGGGAGGGTGGACGTCGGTGGCCCGCGGTCCGGCTACCGAGGGCTGGAGGTGATGTGGAAGTTCATGTCCGCGAAGTCGAAGGTGATGGCGTAGGGCTTGAAGAAGCTGTGCGTGAAGTTGGCGATGGTGTCGAACCGGAAGCGGTCGTCCATCAGCAGTGGGCCCGCGATGCTGTAGATGTCCCGGGCGACCGCGCCGCCCAGGCTCGCCCGGTCGGGGACGCAGGGGTGGACGGGGATCCTGTTGAACGACGTCGGCCGGTCGTAGTCCACCCTGATGCCCGCACGCCCGGCCACTTCCCCGGTCGTGACCACGCCGATGCCACCGGCTCCGCCCGTGTCGAGCGACACCACCCTCGGCCCGTAGTCGTTGAGACTGCCGAGTGTGCACGGGAAGTGGTCGGCGGCCAGCCACAGCGGCAGGGTCTCGGCGCCGGCGCGCTCGGCCTCCACCCGGAACTGCCGCAGCTTCGCGCTGGTCTTCCGGCGCAGGATCAACGCCCGGTTCGCGTAGTCCATCGTGGTCAGGAAGTGGTAGAAGATCGTGGTTCCGATGACGCCCGACGGTTGGGGGTCGCCGAGGGCGCTGGGCATCACGGCGTCGTGCCAGTGGACCGGGAGGTTGCGCAGTTCGATGTCGCCCATCCGGAACGAGTCCAGGACGCCGAAGTACATGGTGAACGTCTGGCCGCCGGCCCGCCCCCTGCCGGTGGCCACCGCGCGAAGACCGGCCTCCTCGGCGGTGGCCATCGACAGACTCAGCGTTCCCCCGGTGTCGAGAAGGAACTTCCTCGGGTTCCGCCCGCTCACCGATGCCTCGACCAGGGGAAGGGATCCATGGCGAGGAAGGGCAACCGTGTGGTCTGCGCGCCGTGCACCTCGTACGGCGTGCCGGTCACGGCGGCCAGCTGCGCGGCGTACGCCTCGTTGCCGGATTCCCGCAGCAGGGGCACCGCACGGGCGAGTTGGTCCTGCCGTACGAAGCAGTCCGCCAGTTGCTGCCTGGAAACCGCGGGTCGAGCTGCCGTCTTCGGCGGCGTTGCCGACTTGCCAGTTCAGGGTCACTTCATCTCCTGTTCGATCAGCGGCTGGTTCGTGCAGGGGTACCACGTGGATCACCACCATGGCCCTGGACGACATCGTCCTCCCGCTGACCTTGGACGAGGTCGGTGGTGGAGGTGCGTCGAGCCGGTGGAGTCTTCTCGACCAGTTGGTGCGTGGCGTCCGCGGTGCGACAGGGACCCACCGGGCAGGTCGAGGCGCTTGGCTCCTACGCGGCGAGGGCTCGGGTGGTGTCCGGCGGCCGTTCGATGCGATGCAGCCTGAGGCCGGTCCACAAGGTCAAGGCCTCGGTGGATGACGCGGCGGTGTTGATCGTGCGTTTGAACCGGTTGATGCGGTCGGCATTTCGGGCGGGCGGTAGGCGCCGCTGGTCGTGGTGTCGATGTGCGCGGTGTTGCAGTGGTCGGTTTGCGTGGCGGTGGTCGCGGTGCTGGCGTGTGTGTCGGTGTCGATGTGCGGCACAGCCGGCTCCCAGGGGCCGGGGTGCCCCGGTCCATGCCTTCGAGGCCGGTCCGGGCTCGCAGGGCAGTATGGTCAGCCGGGGACTGGTTGGTGCGCGGCAACCATGGTCGGTACGGGTGCCGCCAACGGCACCACGACGACCTCGGTCTTCGGTACGACGATCACCTCGGTCTTCGTCGGAGGTGGCGTTGTGGGTTCTGCGGTGGGCAGCGGGGGCTTTGTCGTGGTGGTCCGAGTCGTGGCGGTGGGCTTGGTCGGGCGGACCGTGGTGGTGAGAGTGACACCGCTGTCGTCGGCGTAGGCGCCGCCGGCACCGGTCATGGCGATCACCACGGCGGCCAGGGCACCGACGCCGAAGCCTGTCACCTCGATGCCGACGGTGCCAGGGTCTTCGCCGTAGGTTTGGTAGCCGCTGGAATGCATGTCGAGCGGTAGGAGGACGGGGCTGTAATTCGCCTGGTGATCGCGCACGGCGGCGAGGAGGAACGTCCAACCGGCCGGGGACGGCACCAGGTTTGTCGGTGCCGACTGTCCACTGCCCAACTGGTTGTCCGTCGCGCTGGAGCGCCAGTTCGAACTGAGCGCGGTCCACGGTGATGGCGTACGGGGTTGTCGCCACTGTGATTCGGGGCCTAGGTGTAGCCAGGCCACGGAGTTGTTATGACCTGACGGCAGCGAGACATTGCCAGTTGGATTGGTTTTGCAGGATGGGCAGCCAGGTGTCGACTTCCGCCCGTGCCGGTTCGATCCCGACGGGTTGAGGGGGATGGGCTGTGGCGACGGGGTTGCGGCCGGGATCGGCGAACAGAGGCATGGGGCGGGTGGGGGGACGACTTGCCCGGTGGCGGGTTGGTCGGGTGCGGCGGGGATGTTCTCGGATGTGGTCGTGGTGGCGAGTTGGGCCAGTTCCTCGACGGTCACCGGTTGCGGTGGGATCGCGTCGAAGGGCGGCAGCCTTCGGCGTGATCGTTGTGGCGGCGGTGTCGGGACCAGGGGGCACCTGGCCCCGACCGTTGGCCGTGTCGAGCAGTAGGACGACCACGGCCAGGGCGGCGAGCGCGGAGCCGACGGCCACCGCCTGCGGGCGGCGTCGTGGTGCGGAATCGTCGTCCTGGCCGTGGTCGATCGGGTATCACCTCCTGTCGTGAACGGGGGAGGCTTGGTGGGGAGGGGGGTGCGCGCCGGTCGCCCCCGACGGCGGCGGTGCGCGTGCGTAGTCGCTTCGGGATGCGGCTACGGGGTGGGGGTGATCAGCAGTTCTCGATGCACCAGGCGTTGGTGATCATGCCTGCGCCTTGCAGGTAGGGGTGGGTGCTCAGGTTCGTCGTGCCTCGCCCGACCCAGATGTCGCGGTAGTTCGCGCCGTACCAGAAGTTGACGCGGATCTTGATGGTGTAGGCCGATCCGCAGTGGGTGTAGTAGGAGTCCCACCGTACCCAGAACCCGCAGTTGCGGTAGTACGAAGTGGACAGTCCGTTGAGGTCGACGGCGACGGTCGGGTCCGTGGTGGGGCGCGGACCGCCGTGAGGGCCGTAGGGGCCGCCCTCGATCAGGGCGTCCGGTGTCGCCGGCTCCGAGGTGCGTGGCTGGGACTGGCCCTGGGCGTCGGTCGAGGTGCCGGGTTCGGCCAGCGCCACTTGAGCGTTGGCGTTGGCGGTGCCCAGTGCCAGCACCAAGCCGAGTGCGATCGCGAGTGTGCCGAGCACGCGCGCGATGATCGAACGGTTCACCTGGTTCCCCTGTCTCATCGTGGTGGGTGCCGTGCCGCCGCCCTGCCCCAGGGGGGAGGAGGTTCGGGCGGCGGCACGGCCGCCCGCGGCGGGGGCGACCGGACGGTGTGGGCGGCCGTGCCGGAGGGGGCGCGGGGGCGGTGGGGGTGGGGGGGGCGCCACGGCCGCCGGTCGCGGGTGCGACCGGACGTTGTGGGCGGCCTTGCCGGAGGGGCCGCGGTGGCGGGTCAGGTGGCTGCCGGGTCGACGGTGTCGGCCCAGAAGGCGCGCCATGGTCCGCAGGAGGTCGCGCCGACCGGCGGTATGTGGCCGGTGACCCGTGCTCGTTGCTGGGTCGGGCGGTGACCGGAGCGGGCTTCCTGCTCGCCCTGGTCGACCGTGGTGCCGGTCAGTTGGAAGCGTTGGCCGCTCTCGAGGGTCAAGGACACGCAGCCCGGCCGGTGTCCGGTCCAGTCGATCGAGCCGGACACGGTGACCGGGTCGCCGCGGGCCTGCGGCGGCGGCATAACCACCGAGGTCGCGGCGGCGGGTTTGGTCGTACCCGGCGGTGGGTGCTCAGGCCTGCGGATGTCGTGGGCGGCGGGCGCGCACCCCGGTGTCAAGGTGAGCGAGGCTGCGGTGAGCAGGAGTGCCAGCAGGCGGCTGGTGGTGCGGTTCATGCCCGTTCACCGGACGGCGATCGGTGGTTGCGGGCCAGTCTCGCGCCGTCCTCGTCCAGCGGTGAAGGACGGCGCAGCAGTGCCAGCGGCGGCCGGGTGTGGCGGAGGTTGACGGTGTGCACGACCTCGGCGGCGAGGATCACCGAGTTCGGTTCGCGCATCCGCGGCATGAGCGCTTCGAGGATCGAGTAGGCGCGGTGCCGCTCGAAGCCTGTTCCCAGAAGCCAGATCCGGGCCGTCTCCGGGCCGGCGCGCAGTACCGCGTAGATCTCGCCGGTGCGGGCGATGTGGCCCAGCGCCCAGCGTCCGCACCGGTCGATCTCGGGGCCGGCGGCGAGGTCGTCGTCGTCACCGTCGCGGCGCCACTGCGACCCGAAGGCTTCGACGCCGTCGATGGCGGGCACACCGACTCGGGTCGTGGTCGCGCGCCGGGGGTCGACGGCCAGGAACTCGTCCTCGTTCACGACCAGCACCTGGGCGGGCACCTCGGGAGACCGTTTCCACCCCGCGGCGGCGTCGTGCAGTGGGCCGCGAGCGACGTCGAGGGCTGTGATCCACTCTCTTAGCCGCTGTAGGTCGACCTGGTCGTTCTGGACCACGGTGACCGCCGTGAGGTGGTCGTCGGTGGCCAGGGCGAGATCGTCGTGGCGGCCGCCGCGTCGCGCGGTGGCCATGCGTCGTTCGGCGTCGTCGACGCGGTCGATGCCGAGCGCGACCGACCGGCGCATCGCGGCTTCCAGGCGCAGCAGGTCGGCGCCGGGGTCCAGCGTCAGGGTCACGAAGTCCCGTAAGAGACGGTCGGTGATCGCCTGTGGCACTTCGTCGACGCGGTGGCCCAGCTGCAACCACAGACGACCGTCGCCGTGGCGCCAGCGTGCGCGCAGGTCCGATGACATGGCACCCCCTACAACCGATTCGCAGATTTGGTGCTTCGGCCGCTGACCACCTCGCGTCCGTCCCCCTGGAATGGCGAGGTGGTCGACGTGCCCGTCAGGGCTGATGTTCTGTGTGTGGCCCTGGTTTCACCTCTCGGAACACGTGCCGAGGTGGTGTGCAAAGACGATTGCACACCACCGTTCCCTTTGTCACGCAATTGCTTCAAATATCTGGCTCAACTGCCTTTGACCTGCGAATACGCAGTTGTCACTGTTTCTCTGAGTGAAACCGTTCCGATTTGTGGAACACGTGCGGAGTGGTCTCGGTTTCGGTGTTTGGAACCGTGGCGGTTTCGGTGAGTGGAATCCTTTGCGGAATGGCGATTGTGCGCTACCTTGCTCGTGTCCGGCCGCGTCCCCCTCGGTCGTGACACCTTTGCTGGTGTCCCGTGGAGGGGGTTTCCATGTTTCGTCGTAGCGGCCGTGCAGTCAGTGCGCGTGAGGTGGGGGAGAGCGGCTGGGGATTCGTCGCGCGACTCGCCCGCCTGGTCACCGGGACGATCCTGATCGGTGTCGCGATCGCCGCCGTGGTGCGTGCCCGAGCCGGCATGTTGCCGTTGAACGTGCTGCACACCGCAGTCAGCCACCACACCGGCTGGACCTTGGGCGGGGCGATCATCGCGACCCAAGCGACGCTGTTGGTGGCGCACGCGGCCTGGGGCATCCGCCCCGGCGTCGGAACGGTGATCGCAGCAGTAGTGCCGGCGGTCGTGTGCGACCTGGCCCTGGCATGGACCACCGCGCCGGCCTCATGGTGGTGGCGGGCGGCCCTGCTCGTCCTGGGCACAATCGCGTTCGCCGCCGGTGTCGCCCTCTACCTCAGTGCCGCTCTCGGAGCGTTGCCTCGCGACGGGTTGATGGCCGAGTTGCACCGCCGCCGCCCGTGGCTCAGGCCGCGCGCGATCCGCGTCGTCACCGACCTCGCGTTCCTGTCGACAGGCTGGCTGCTGCTGGGCCTCCAGGATGCGGTGTCCACCGGAGTCGTCGGCATCGGGTCCCTGCTGCTGTCCCTCGCTCTCGGCCCGATGATCGAACGCCTCGGTGCCCTGATGGGCAACTCCGACTCTCCGTCCCTTGCAGGGGATTCCACGCAGTCGGACAAGTCGACTCACCAGCGGCGTGCGCGGCGCGCGGAACCCGACGCAGAGCAACCCGCCGAGCCCACGATGCCGCGCGCCCACCGCATGGCGGCGCTGCGCGCGCTCGTCGAGGGCACCGACGAACCTCAGCTGTCACTGTGGCCTGGGCTGCTGCCCCATCCACCAATGTCCACCGTGGTCGGTCCGGCTGGCCCCACGGCGATGAGCATCGAATCCTTTCTCGACTTCGCGCGATGCCACGGTGTCCGGATCGTCTACGGCGCCTATGTCGACGACGGATCCGACGACGACCTGGTGGCACTGCACCACGGGTTGGTTTTGCAATACCCGGTTGCTGGCGGAGTCGTGCACTGCTGGACCGCCGTGCGCGGCACGCCGTCCTCGGACCACGACGGCCCGAGGCGCTCCACGAAGACCGCACCCGACCGGTCGCCGACACGCCGCGGTGCCCACCACGGGGTCCCGCCAGCCGACGCACCCGGCGGCCCCACCGGCGCCGTGACGGCGCTGAACCACGCCACGTTCCTGCGACTCGCCCGCTGACGCATCCGGCGTTGGCTCACACCACCCGTATCCGAGGGGGACACACCGATGAGGACACGCCCGTCCAGGGCCGCCCTACTGCTCTGCGCCACCGCGACCGCCACCGTGGCCTGCACCGGCGGAACACCTGAGCCGCCACCGTCCGACCCCGCACAGACCTCAGCGGCCGGCACGGTCGTCCAGGCCATCCCGGAGACGATGCGGCCTGCCGCGGAGGCCTTCGCCCGCTACCGCAAGATCGACGCGTGCGGCCTTCACGACCCGGCCGCCGCATCGGCCGCGTCGGGGGAGGGCAGCAAAGGCGACCGGATCATGCCCGAGAAGGACGGCTTCAACCACTGCACGCTGAAGCTGGCGAAGTCCGAGTTCAGTTCCACCTGGACGATCTACCTGACCGTCGCCGAGGAGTTCGACGCCGGCCGCCGCAGGGAAGCCGCTCCCGAGCAGTTCGCTGGCATGGAGATCCTGGTTCAGGAGGAAGGGCAGCCCCTGCCCAGTTGCTCGATCATCCGCCCCCTGGACCAGACCTACGCGATCGTGCTCGACGTCAAGCCCGACGACCGCACGAAGGTCGTGCGCCCGCCGTGCGACTTCGCCCGCGACTACGTCACCCGCATGGCCGAGACCTGGAAGAACCCGCCACAACGGGGCTCGGGCCGCACCGCTCCGGACTTGCCGCTGGCGCTGCGCGATCCCTGCGACGCCGTCGCCGCTGTCACCGAGGACATGGGGCAGGGCGCGAAGATCATGCCCCGCGAGCCCTACAAGTGCACCATCCAGCCCGGCCCGGCGGCCAAGGGCACCAAGACCGCCGCCGCCGAGACCACGGTGGTGTTCGGCGTCGACGAAAGCCCGGACGACCTCGTCAAGTCCCAGCCGGACAAGTACAAGACCAGCCAGGTCGGCGGCTTCACCGTCGTGTCCGGCGTGCTCGCCGGCACCTGCCGCAACTACGCGATCTGGGACGCCGCCACCACGGTAATCGACGACAACCTCGACGACGACCCGGTACCCAACGTCCAAGTCGTGCGGATCGACACCCCGGACTGCGACGGCGGGCGCGCCCTGGTCGAGAAGATCCTCGCCAAGGTGGGCAAGCCGTGACCCGCGCCCGCGCTGTACTCGCCGCGCTCACCCTGGCCGCGATCGCCGCCCTGAGCAGCTGCACCACCAGCGTCGGCGGCACCGCCCAACCCGAGAGTCCCGAGTCCACCCAGCCGAAGCCCGCGGTCTGCGACCGCAGCACCGACCCACAGTCCTGCACCGAGTGGAAACCCACCCCACCCGCCAAGGGCGACGCCCTGTTCCAGGCGTGGGCGACCGACGAAGCCTCCTCCACCCACATGCTGTGCAGCGCGCTGCCCGACCAGCAGTGGGAGCAGTGGCTCGGAGCAGGGCACTACCGCTACGTCACCGACGGAACCTGGTGCGAACTGTGGTCCGCCGACAACCAGATCGCCCTCAAGCTGGGCCTGTTCGGAGCGTCACCGTTGACCGAGTACAGCACCAAATTCCGCTCCAACCCCAGCATCGCCAAGTACGTCAAGGACCTCCGCCTCGCCGGCGTGCCCGCGATCGTGTCCAACATCGCCGTCGACGAAGACGGCAAGGGCCAAGAACGCGACCAACTCATCCTCGCACCCCACGGTGACGCCAACCGTCCAGGAGTCCTGCTGGTGACCCTGGAACTGCACCCGCCGCGCGGCAAACCCAAGGACACCCCCACCGACCGCACCCGGATCGGCTTCCGCGAACCACTGGCCCAAGCCCTGCTCGGCGCCCTCTTCCCACGCTGACCACGACGACACCGGAGAAAAGCCTTGCCCACCACCATCAGCCGACGCCTGCTGCTCGCAGCCGCCACCACAGCAACGCTCGCCGCCTGCACCACCACCGTGACCGGTACACCCACCGCACAAAGCCCGACCGCGACCGGCAGCTCGCCCCAGTCGACCTCGACCTCCGCATCGTCCAGCGGCACAAGCCAGGCCCCCAACCGCACCGGCAACGCCGCGGCCATCACCCTCGGAGACCTGGACAAGCGGGTCGACGCCACCAGCGTCGGCGCGCCCTTCGACCCCTGCACCGTCGGCTGGCAAGCCTTCCCCGCCGAAGTGCGACCCACCAAACCGGACGCCAAGCCCGTTCTGCGTCCACCCCGCGACGACGACGCCTTCACCACGGCCTGCCGCTACGACAACGGCGACACCGTCACCATCGAGTACGACGCCAACGGCAAACCCACCACCACGACCGGCAAGGACTTCGTCGTCCTCGTCGCCTGGGCCAAACCCGGCCAGAACTCCGCCGACCCCAACGGACTCCCCGGCGCCAGCGCCGCCACCTTCGCCGGCAAACCCGGCTTGCTCAAGCCCGGCACGGACAGCAAAGGCAACCCGATGTGCACCGCCATCGTCCAGCTGGCCAACGGCGTCGGCGGCGTCTCCCTGACCAACGGCCGCTTCGCCCACATCGACAGCTGCACCATCGCCAAAACCGTCGCCGACAAGATCGCCTCGACCACGCCGTGAACGACCAGCAACCTGTGATCCGGTCCCTCTCAGGCCACGTCACCGTGATCCCCACCGAGACGCCTGCGGAGACCACGCTGCCGCTACGGGCGCTCACCCCGGCACAGCCGCGACGCCACACCGTCACCCGCTCGCAAGCCACGCGGGTGACGGCGCTGGCCGCCGTGCTGGTCTCCGCCGTACTCCTCATCCGCGACATCGAAGGCACCCGCGCAACAGACAAGGCGTCGATCACCGCGACCACCACCATCACCGTGTCCGCCACGAGCCCACCGGCCACCGTGACCGCGTCAGCCGACCCGGCCGCCATCGCCCCGGCACGACCCACCGACGACGAGTTCCACACACTGCCGCTCGCACTCATCGGGCAGACCCTCGCCGCCGCCCCACCCGACCCCGACCCCACCGCGAACCCCGGCACCCAGGTCCTACACCCCAACAGCACCGTCCCGGTATACGACGAACCCGGCGGCACTGCCTTCGCCCGCCTACCCCCACGGCAGGTCTTCACCCCAACACGAGTGCCCGTCGTCGCTCGCCAAACCGGCTGGGCTCGCGTCCTGTTACCCACACGACCCTCACCCGAGGGCGTCGCGGCAAGCGGATGGATCTACCTCGACCCCGCCGTCGAACTCTCCCATGCCACCCGACGCATCGATCTCCACCACGACGAGGGCACCGCCGCCGTCGTGGCACCCATCGCACACACCGCGACCAGCACCTCGGCCGCTAGCACCACGACCACACCACACCGATCCCGAACCTTCATCGCCGTCAGCGCTCACGACAGCGCCTGGCTCACCGCCCTGTGGCTGCCGCTGGTCATCACCCACTCACAGATCTGCACCACCTGGCACGGCGCGCTCATCGCTCCGGGACTGCCACCCGACTCGCCGCTCGGACCCCTGGACTCCCAAGGCTGCGTCACCGTCCCGGACTCTCTGGCACCCGCCCTGATCGACGTCCCAGCCGGAACGCTCATCCTGTCGCGCTGATCCGGCCAGAACCATCAACCCACAAAGGAAAACCCGCTGTGAGCATCACTTCGACGGACAAGACAGCACGGTGCGAAGCACTGATCGACACGCTGGCGATCCCAGACCCGTTCGACATCCACCGATTCGTCGCCGGCCTGGCGCAGAAGCGAGGCAGGCGAATCACGCTCATCCCATGGCAACCAGGCGCGAACCACCCGAGCGGAATGCTGATCAGCACCACCGAGACCGACTACATCCACTACCCCGACACCACTTCACCGCTGCACTCCCAGCACACGGTGTTGCACGAGATCGGCCACCTGCTCCTCGACCACAACATCACGTATCCCGACCGCCGCGAGCCTGCGCAAGCACCCGACGTTGACGCGCTGCGGACGCTGCTGCCGACACTCTCACCATCGCTGATCCGGCGCATCCTCGGCCGCACCGTGTACGCCTCCGCACAGGAGCGAGAGGCCGAACGGTTCGCGTCGCTGCTCCTGGCCAAGGTCACCACAGCCCACGACGAGCACATCCGAAACGCCGCGTCAGAGTATGACGAGGGCTTGATCCCGCTGTGGCAGCACATGACTGCCGCCGTGCCGCATGTGCAACTGGACGACACCGACCAGGCTTGCGTTACTCCCACCCCGACCGGGGAGTACCGGCTCTACCGCCGCGTGATCGAGATCCGCGATGCCCAGTACACCCTGCGTCCCCACGTCCCACCGGAGATCCGAGACTGGGCTCGTGCGACCGCTCGGGAACGCGGCCTCGACCCGACAGCAGCGGACATCCTGGTGGAAGCGGCCGAACTGGGCGCGGCGCTGGACGCCCACCGCGCCGGTCGCCGCCGCCACCCCGAAGTCCTCGAGGCTCTCACGCCCCAACACCTATCGGGCCCACCAAACCTGATCGCAGAGGCACGCTGGCTGACCCAGATTGGCACCGCACTTCGCAGCAACCCCGATGTCGCCGCCCTGCGCCGCCGTGCTAAAGCTTCCACTGCCTCCGACAACCGGTGATGGTGGAGCCGATGTCGAGCCGCGAACCAGCGGCTGATCAGTCGGTGACGACCCGCCGGGCGTAGAAGTAGGCGCGCCTCAGTTCGGCGGCCTGCTCCTCCGCGACGTCCCTGGGAAGCGATCGCAACCCCAGCGCCGACCCTAAGCACCTGGCCAAAAGTCTTGCCCGAAACCTTCGGGTAGCCAGGGTGAGGTCCAGGGTGCGGCGGTGGTGAGGGTCTGCTCGTCGGTGCGGTTGTGGAAGTAGGCGTGGGTCTGTCGGACGCGGTCGGCCATAGTGGCGGGTGCGGTGTTGGCGAGCCACGCTTTGAGCCCGGCCCAGACCCGCTCGACCGGGTTGTCCTGCGGGCTGTACTTCGCGCCCTCGATCACCATCAGGCGGGGATGCCGTGCGAGCCACCGCCGGGTGATGCCGCTGTGGTGGGTGGTGCCGTTGTCACACAACACGGCCACCACCGGCGCGTCGGGGTAGGCGTCGAGCAGCTGCCGGAGGAAGTAGCAGAACACCACCGAGACGTTCTTCACCGAGACGTGGTGGTGCCAGGCGCCGGTGGCGAGGTTGACCGCGCCGTGCACGGTGCGGCGGATGTTGGTGCCGGGCGTGAGGATGCGGTGGCGTAGGCCGGTGGGCATCCAGCAGGCCCGGACCCTGGCGAGCAGGTCGAGATGGGTCTCGTCCTCGGCCGGGACGACCGATCCGGCCGGGAGCGCGGCGATACGGGCGCGGATGTCGGCGCAGACGGTGTCGTGGTCGGGGTCGCCCTTGGCGATCAGGCGGGGACGACACCAGCGGGCCTGTTCCCGCAGTCGTCGGTAGAAGGTGCGCAGGCTCATCGCGGGTCGTCCGGCAGCGCGCCACACCCGTGCGGTGGTCCAGGCTTTCGGGGTCTGCAACAAGGTGCGGATACGTTGCCCGAGTCGCGGGCTGCCCAGCCGGGGTCGTCCGCTGCGCGGGCGGTCGGGCAGTCCGTCGATGCCGTCGCGGGCGTGGCGGGCGATCCACCGACGCACGGTGACAGGGTCGTAGTGCAGCAGTTCGGCGATCTCGGGGGCGCTCATCCCGGACGCGGACAGCAGCACGATCACGATGCGGGCGGCGACGCGCCACCGCCGGTGCAGGGCGGTGACCAGCTCGTGGTGTTGGCAGGGGGTCAGGTCGGCGTAGACATGCGCCGGGCGCATACTTGCGGTGGCCTCGTCGGGTGGGTTCAGGTGTGGTAACCGAATCCAACCCGACGAGGCCCTTCACGTTCGCGGGGACATCAACTTCGACGGGTTACCGACACAACTTCTGGCAACCCGCTTAGGGCGTCGAACTCGGCCACCAGGGCCTTCAGCGATTTCCCCTGCTTCTTCGGCACCTCTGCCAGCCACTGACGCACCAAACCCTCAGCGCGGTTCGCGTCGGGCGTGCGGTGAAGGAAATGCTCGATCTCAGCGCGCCGAGTCTCGCCACTTCGTGGAGTCGCCGCATCGATCTCTCCGGCGATGACACTACCGACACCCAGCATCGCGCCGTACAACGTGATCGGGGTGTTGCGGTCAAGCCAATCGGGCACGGCAGGGGCGGATTGCACGGCGGCCGTCTCCTGGGCACTGGATGTCATGAACTTTGCCTCAGAGATTATCCGGGCCTGTTCGCAACAGTGTGCCCCCGGTGTGGCTCGGTGGGCCGAGCGCTCAGTTGGGCCAGGTGACGATCAGGTCGCGAGTGCCGCGCAGAGTGCCGAAAGTACGGGTTGGGCGGGTGCCCGGTGCCAATTCGAAGTCCGGGATGCGGGTCAGCCACTCCTCCAGGAGCACCCGGAGTTGCATCTCGCCGAGCCGCTGGCCCAGGCAACGGTGAGCCCCCCATCCCCAGGCGATGGTTGAGTCTCCGCGGTCGCGCTCGATTACAAACGAGTCGGCATCAGCCACGCCATCGCGGGCACCGGATGCCCACGCGCACAGCACGCGGGTTCCTGCTGAAACCGCGGTGCCGTCCAGCACGGTGTCGTGGGTGAGGGTTCGTCCGGTGGCGGCGACCGGGGTGTCGAATCGGATCGACTCGGCGACGAGCGCGGGCACCAGAGACAGGTCAGCCGCGACGCGCGCACGCAGCGAGCGGTTGGTGGCAAGCACTCGCATGACGTTGGTGATCGCGTCGGCCGTGGTCATCACAGCGGCCGACACCATGAGCACAGCGAAACGCAACAACTCCTCGTCCGTCAGTGCGCGGCCGCGGATGGCGGTGTCGTTGATCAGTCGGGTGAACATGTCCTGGCGACTGCTCCCTCGCCGCGAGGAGATCTCCTCTTGCAGCCAGCTGAACAGGTCCTCCAACGTGTCGTTAGCCGGTACCACGAGCACCCGGGCCAAGTGCCGGAACCGAGCCTGCCGATCTTCATCGATCCCCATGACGTCGGCGATCACCGCTGATGGGTACCAACTCGCCAGGTCGACCGTCACGTCGCAAGTCCCCGCAGGGGCGAGTCGGTCGAGAAGATCACGAGCTGTTTCGCGGGCGCGAGGTTCAGCCGCCGTCGCCGCGGAGCTGCTGAACGATGCTTGCAGGAGTATGCGCCAGCCGGCGTGTTCCGGGCTGTCGGTTTCGAACAACGGAGCCACCGCAGTTCCCGGTACGACGTCCTCGGCGGCACCCAGGCCGGTAACACGTGCGCTTCCCTTGAGGACTGCAGTTTTCAGCGCTGACGCGGTAGATGCGACAGCAAAACCTCCGCGGGCTCGGGTGTGGGGCACGGGGCACTGCTCCCGCATGGTGCGGAACATGTCGTCCACCCGATCCGCGATGGCAGGATCGGTGTGGTCGAACGCGGTGAAGTCGGTGGAACCGTTTGGGCCCAGCTCACCGGCTTGCGCTAAGCCGGAGGGCTCGGCGATGCCAGTTGTCTCATCCGTTCGCATGACGTCCCCCATCTGTCAGGCCCGCCGTCGCGATGCCTCATCTCGACTTACCGGGTTGCCGCGAGTCGCGTCAACAGCCCGTGATGAACCTGGCACGCTGCGTCGATAAACGGCGGCTCCCGTGGCCCGTCTCCGTAGAGGATCGGTCGGATCTCCGTAGGCCTACGTACCAATGTGGAAGGCCTTGCACTGCTCCTCGCCGCGACGATCCGACCGCGCTCGCGATCAACCGTGGCTTCTTGGAGCCGCCGGTGCTGTAGTCCCCTTGGTAAAGCCGTCGAGTGGGTTGCCGGCCAACCATTTTTGGCCGTACTTGGCCAACTCGTAGCGGTCGGTGATTCCCGTCTTGCGTCGAATTTCCTGGAGGTACGTCTCGAAGGTGCGCTTGCCGCAGTGCATCCGGTTGGCCATCTCCTGGTTGGTCTTGGGGTAGTCAGCTGCAAGACGCAGCAGCGCCTCGAACTCGCGGGGCGTCAGTCCCGCAGGTGTCTCCTGTTTCCGAACGACACCGTCCTGCTCGGGGACGCTCAACGCGATCTCGACCAAGTCGTCCAAAGGCAGGAGCGAGCCTTCGTCGGCCTCCTGGTTCCAGGTGGTCGCCCCGAGGCGTGCAACGCAACTGTCGATCATCGGCTGCTGGAGTCGCTGGAACGGCAAGAGATTGGTGATGTCGGTGGAGATGGCTTGCTGCTGCGCCCATGCGCCGCCGAGGAGTTGAGCCGCGAGGGTGTGCTCACCACGGGCGCCTGCGACCAAACCCATTAGCCACAAGGTCCAAGGTGGTCCCCAGCGATCTCCCATGCCGTGCTGACTCCGCAACGAAGCCTTCAACAACGCCAGCGCCTTGTCGAGATCGTCGTGGCCTCCGGAGTAGATCACCAGTGCCATCAACCACTCCGCCCACGACACCGCCCAAGGCGCGCCGGCAGACCGAGTGTCTTCCAGGTGCGCTTGCGCCAAGCCTAGCGCGTCATCGTGCCGATAGAAGCCGGCGGCGAGGCCTGCGAACAGATTGCGCATGTGCCGGCGTCCACGGTCAGGCTCCGCAGCGGCCAACCGCCGCAAAACTTCGATGGAACGAATCGCGACGGTCGGGTCAGGTTCCGCCAGCCACAGCTCGGTGGCCTCGGCCCACTCCAACTCCTGTGCAGCCCGAGTGGTCGCACTTTCGCCCGTGGGCAGTTGATGCAGCATTTCGCGGCACCGGTCGAGGACCGCTCTGGCCGCGTCCGGTCCATCGCCTTGGAGCAGCGCTGCGAACGCGCCGCTCGCCATGCACTCGACCATGACCGGCAGGACCTGGTCACCGAGGGCCTGAAGGCAGGTCATCATCAGTCTGCGAAGCTCGCGCAATCCGCCGGTGAACGTGTTCGCGCGGCAGTCGGACAGATCGATCAGCAGCCGCAGCGCTCGTTCCGCTCGGCCGGTGGCAGTCAGGGTCTCCACGGCGGTGCGGATGTTCGGCATGGCGGCGATGACTGCTCGCAGCAGTTCGACCTCATGAGGGCCGTAGTAGCGTTTGGCAGACTCCTCGATCCACTGGGCGTAGTAATCGGCGTGCGCCACGCGCGCCCGTGTTGCCACCTCACTGTCCGCGTAGAGGCCGAAGGCCCGATCTGTGGGCAGCATCTTCCACTGGCTTCGGTCGTCCAGCTCGGAGTGGATGAGAACGGAGTGGTCCACCAGCGTTTCCAACGCCGGCTCCACATCGCAGTCGTCACCGCACACCAGCGCACTCACGTGCCGAACCGCGTCGAGGTCGAAGACACCGGTGAACACGCTCAGCACGCTCCACAGGTGGCGGGTCGGCTCGTCCAGCAGCTTGTAGGTCAACTGCATGCTGGCGTGCAGGCTACGGTGGTGCCACTGGTCGACTTCGGGAAGTCGCCCCTGCGCCAGCAGCGTCAGGGTTGCCCGGAGGCCGCGCACCAGTTCTGCCCACGTCTTGTGTCGGCGCAGCGCCGCCACCATCTCGATCGCGTGTGGCACGCCTTCGAGCAGCTGACAGACCTCCTGCGCATAACGCAAATGTTCTGGCTGAAGCGGTTTGCCTTTGGCTTCGAGTCGGTCGCGCAGAAGTTGCATCGCTTCTGGCTCACCGCAGTTGCTCCCGTCAACCAGGTAGGGCAAAGGCCCCAAGTCGACGACTTGTTCGCCGGAGATGCCCAGCGCAAGGCGGCTGGTGGCCACCACGCGGAGGTTCTTCGCCACTCTCAGGAGCCGGCGAACCAGCTGGGGTAGTGGGCCGGGTTCATCCGCATCGTCGGGGTGCTCGACCAGGTGTTCGCAGTTGTCCAGTACCAGCAGCACTTGCTTGCCTTGCAGGTACCGCATCAGCTGCGTTGCGGCTGGTCCGGCGCCGTTGTCGACGAGGTCCAGCGCGCGGGCCATTTCGCTGTCCAACCCTGCCGCGCGCACGTCTGCCAACGGCACCAAGACAACCCCATCGCCGAAGTCCTCCTCGACGACACCGGCCAGGTGCTCGACGAACCGCGTCTTGCCGATTCCTGCCGAGCCCTTGACCGTGACGAGGCGACGCTCGTGCAGCAACTTGCGGACCAGCGCGGTCTCCGCATGACGGCCGATGAAGGCGTTGATCTCGGCTGGCGGCACACCGATCACGGGTGCCTGTGCACTGCGGTCGTCGGGCCCAGCCTGGTCGGCTGTGCTTTCGTTCCATAATGCGGGATCGTCGACCACCGCAACCCCCTCAGCCCCCTGAACCTGATCACGCCCGTCCCCATGTCATGACCCAATGGAGACGTGGTAACCGCATGATTGCGGTGAGTATATGAGGCGATGGCGCCTGACACGCCAGTCTCTTGGAGTACGGGTGAAGATCACCCGATCTGCGCACGCGGCGTCTCGTATGGCTTGTCCGCGTCATGTTCGCTGGCGTGGTGCACGTAGGCACATTGGGGTGCCTACGTAGGGTCAGTCGGCAGGACTGCGGGGCCCACGTACTTCGATCGCCTTCAACCGCCGCTGAACTCCGTAGTTGAACGGTGCATTCTGTCGTATGTGTCCCGCAAAACTGCGGTCTTGCACGGTGTTGGGCGTTGCTGTCGATCGATTACGTTCAAAAACATCAGTGGGCGGGCCGCCTATGAGGGAGGCCCGGTGAAGGCCGATCGCGAGCGTTTGATCTCGTCTTCGGTCGCAATTCGGGCAGGCTTTGGCACAGAAAAAAGGGGGCGTAGAGGTCAATGAGTCGGGGTGGCGAACTGTCGAACCTCTGGTCGGTCGAGGTGTCTTCCGGGGATGGGCGCCGCCACAGCGGTCCGCCGGCCGACAGTGGCGACGAGGGCGACATCAGCGTGAACTCCAGCGTCGTCGCGCGGACCTTCAGGATACTTCAGCTGTTCATAGTGGACAGTGCCATGACACTGACCGAGATCTCCAAGGCGGCCGAGCTTCCCAAGGCAACGGCACATCGCTACGCGACTGATCTTGTGAAGGTTGGTGCGTTACGTCGCCTCGACGACTCTCGGTTCTCTACCGGCCCCGTGTGGGCCAGGCTTCGTGGCGACTGCACCGAGGGCTCGCAACCGGAGTGACCCGCGGATGCCGTCCAACTTGTGGCGGGATTTGCAGTCTGACTGGCCGGTCCACGGCTACGGCGACTCGGAGTCCCGTGCACGGGACTCGTCGCTGGTGTCGCCGGCTTGGTGGGCTTGAAGGGTGCGCATGAGGTCGAGTACCTGCGCCCGGTGAGCGGGCGTGAGGCTGAGGGCGCGCAACGCGACCGCGTGGACGTCGGCGTCGCGTAGTGCCGCCAGCAGTTCGAGGTCGGCTTGGATCTGTCGCGACCTCTGTGAGTCGAAGAAGATCGCCGGATCGACCTCGAAAAACGCGGCAAGCGCCTCGAGGTGCGACTTGGTCGGGTTGGTCGCGATGCCGTAACGAAGCTGGCGGACGTACTCCTTCGAGAACGACTTGGCCTGGCCGCGCTCACGCAGCCAGGCGGCACACCGCTTGGCGACCTCTTCCATCGAATGCTCGCGACCGTTGGGCCGCTTGATCGTCTTGAAGAGCTTGTCGATGACCTCTGCCAGCGTGGGTGCCTCCGCCACGGCAGCCTGCCTCCTCTTCGGTTCGGGAAGTTCCCGGACGCTCCGGCGACCGTCCTCGGTCAAACCCTAGGTGATCGCCCAGCTGGCGTCCACATGAGTTGACATCCTCGCAACGAGGCATATCCTCAACCTAGGAAATGTCAACTGATATGGACGTCCCCTTGTGGGGCCGGTAGGGCGGCACCCGGCGGGGCACTGGATGTCCATCGCCCATTCCGCACCACCTACGCGCGTATCTGCGCACCTGCACGCCTCGATCAGCGACATCGGCGCAAGACAGGGAGGAGAAGGACATGGCCGTAAGGGAGAAGGACTTCTCCGGACACGACGGGTCCGGGGGTACTGCGGTCGCACCGTCCTTCGACCCGGCCCGGACACCGACCGGTGAGTCGGCCGGAGCCGAAGGCGCGGGGTCTCTCGAAGCCCAACTCGCGCGGGCTGCTCGGCAAGCCTGGCCGCACCTCCCGGTCGCCGATGCGGACGCCGCAGTGGAGGCCGGGATGCTCGCCGCCGTCACTGAGGAACCGGCACATGCACAGCACACCCCGAGTGGCGGTGCCGTCGATGGCGGAGCGGCGCAGGTCGTGGCGGCCGAAGTAGGAGCCGCCGCGGCGGCCATCCAGCGCCAAGGACTGCCGCCTACCGCCACCACACCGGTGGACTGGAGCGGGTTCGGCACGGTCATCCCTGTTGTGGCTGGTTCACCCGGTGCAGGTGCCTCGGTGCTGGCGGCGCTGCTGGCCGACGTGCTCCAGCTCGGGAACCTGCGTGTCCTGTTGGTCGATCCAGCCGATCCGCCGCGGTCAGGGTTGGCCACGGCAGCCCGGTCGGACGGCCCATGGCTGGTCAGTCCGCACCCGCAGGTGCACATCCGCTTTTCCTGGCGGGCGCAGGCGTTGTTGGCGCGACTGGAGACCAGCCTGTCGGTCGTCGCACCGGGGATGGTGCCGCCGCCGAAGTTCTGGCGGCCGCCGCTTCCCCTGGATGCCACCGTGGTCGACCTCGGCCACGATCCCTGGCGGGTGACGGCGCACCCGCTCGCCGGTGCCGGGACGTGGCTGCGACGGGGCACACCGCAGCCTCGCCCGGTGCTGGTGGTGCGCCCCAGCCGCCCGTCCCTGCTGCACGCCGAGCAGGTCCTCGCCCGGCTTGACCGCTGGGTCTCCTCCGCCGCGGTGTCCGCGCCCGTACAACTCGTGGTGATGGGGGCGAAGCGGTGGCCCCGTGGTGTCGCCGGTGCGGCAGGGCGACGCGTGAACACCCTGCTCAGCGACGCGGTGTTCGTCCCCCACGACCGCGACCTCGCCGCGTCCGGAATCACCGCCGCTGTCACGCCGGCCAGATTGCGGGAGGCGGTCACGCCGATGCTGCGCCGCTGGGGCGTGTTACCGGGCACCGCCCGTAAGGGCCCGCGCGCGAGTACGAGGGGGCACTCGTGATCGAGCACCTCGACGCCGTGTTGTTCCTCGCCCAGATCCCGAATCCGGCGCCGGTCGCGCCTCCTGGCAACGAGAAGATCCTGGAAGTGCTCGGCAACGCCAAGTGGGGCGCCGGAGCCGCCCTGGTGGTGGGTTTCTTCGTGGGCCTGCTGGTGTGGGCAGGTGGACGCTGGGTCGACCACCACCGTGCCGGCCGCATCGGCGTGATCATGATGCTGTGCGCCGTTGCAGGCGGCCTGCTCTACACGATCGGCCCGCAGCTCATCAACCACTTCTCCGGGGGCCGATGATGGCCGGGGCCTCGACAGAGAACGAGGCCCGCAAACGGGCCGGACTGACACTGACAGTGGTGGTCGTCGCGCTCGCGCTCGTCGGCTCCGTGGTAGCCGTGGTGGTCTCCCACAACGTCACCGCTCCGACAGCGACGTCGGCCGCACCACCGGACACCAACGCGAAGCCCTCCGCGCCAACATCGGCGACCGGAGGGAGCACTGACGAGGAGCACGCCCTCGCAGCCAAGCGGATGCTGGCGTTGCCCGCGCAGGCGGCGGAGCCCCAGGCCTTGACCGCCTGGACAGCAGGACCGCCGATCGAGGTGCCGAAGCCGACCACCACGATCGGCCAGTGGGTGCCCGGAGGCTTCCCCGACACGCCTGCAGGTGCGCTTGGCCAGCTCAAGGCGCTGGACGAGACCACGATGTCGACGGCCGACCCCGAGGTCTACGCCCGCGGCTACCGGGAGAGCGCGGAGCCAGGCGCGCCCGACCCCAAGGCCACCGGACTCTGGTCACTGCTGACCAGCCTGCGCTCGAGGGCGCAGTTGCCCACCAGCGGCTCGGTTCCCGGACTCACCGCGACCTACGAGATCACCCACGGCCAGGTCAAAGGCACCGCATCAGGCGGACGCTACGTCGTGGCGTGCGTGCTCGGCCAGTTCTCCGTCAGCATCAACGGCCAGGTCACCAGCCGAGGCATCGGCGACTGCCAGGCGATGCGCTGGACCGGGTCACAGTGGCGCATCGCCTCCGGCACCTTGGCCGCCCCGGCACCGAGTGCGTGGCCGGGCAGCCCGGACGCGGTGAAAGCCGGCTACCGGGAGCTGGTGTAGATGCCGCCGTTCAGCGACCTCGGCGACGCGATGGGCGCCGAGCTGTTGGCCATGATCGCCTCTGGGTTCGACGTCGCCATGCGGGCCATCTGGGATGCGAGCCTTCTCGTCCTGCGTGGTGGCTTCGGACTGGCCGACCGGTTCTCCGTCTTCACCGTCGACACGCGATCTGGTCCGATCGCCGTTCTGTGGCCGTTGATGCTGTGGATCGGCGGAACGATGGCAATCGGCCTGTTCTTCTGGCAGTTGGTGCTGACCAACGTCCGAGGCGGACGTGGCTTCATGCGCCTGGTGGGCGGCCCAGTGCAGTACGGCATCGCCTTGGCGGTGACGGTCGGCGTGGTCGCCGCTTTCCTCGCCGCGGTCGACGGGCTCACCAGCGGCATCCTCGAGTACGGGCTCCAGTCCAAGAACTTCGCCGACGCACTCGAGCACACCAGCTTCGGCGACGGTGCCGTCGATGGCGTGAAGGCCGTCGTGCTGGGCATCTGCGCCCTCATCGGAGTGATCCCGGCGGCGATCGGCTACACCCTCGAAATGCTGTTCCGTGAGGCCGCGATCCACCTCCTGGCGGCCACGGTGCCCGTGACCGCAGCCGGGTTGCTCGCCAACATCACGGCACACTGGTTCTGGTCGACCTGCCGCTGGCTGCTGGCCTGCGTCGCCATGAAACCGGTGCTCGCACTCGCCCTCGTGCTCGGTGTGGCGATCTCCGGCGGCGCCGAGGGGCTGTCCGGACTGCTGGCCGGTGTGGGCGTGCTGCTCATCTCGTTGTTCTGCCCGTTCGTCCTGTTCAGGCTGTTCGCTTTCGTCGACCCCAACAGCGATCCCGGCGCGGCGTTCCGCGACACCCTGGCCGGGCGCGGCGTGACCTCCTACGGCCCGAACAATCCGGCCGTCATGGCCGCCAGCGCGGTCGGTGGACGTGGGGGCGGCGGGGCGATCGAGGACGCCAACACCGCTCGGTTCGACGACGCGATCGCCGATTACGCCGAGGACTCCATGGACGAGTCCGGCGTGGGCCATGACGGAGGTCATCCCGCTGACGACGGCGACCAGGATTCCCGCCGCTGGGACCCCGGCAGCAGCAGCGGCGACGACGACTTTGGTCACGACGATCCGCCGCCAGGATCACCCGCCAACCGTGGACGCGTCGTGTCGTCCAGTGTCCACACCGGACCGACCGGCTCCTACAGCGACGACAGCAACGACAGCGACGAGGGCGGAGCCACGCCCGAAGCGGGGGATGCGGCGGTGATCGCATGACGGCCCCTCGGATCTACCGTGGCCTCAGCAGGCGCGAACACGCGGGCTGGATCATGGGGCTGACCCCGGTTCAGGCGCTGGTCTGCATCGCGCTGGCGGTGCCGGTGCTGTGGGCGGTCTCCAGCGGGCGCTTCGCCGATGCAGCGGTACTGCTGCTCGTCTGCGGCACGATCGGCGCGCTGGTCGTGGTGCCGGTCCGTGGTCGACCGGCGCTGCGGTGGTTGCTGCACCTGACGCTCCACCAATTCGGGGTTCTCACCGGATGGTCGCGTTGGCAGTCCAAGGCCGCCGCCGGCGCCCCGGTCGACCCCAGCGAGCCCGACCTCCCCGGCGTGCTCCAACGCGTGAGCTTCCCGGACGGGCCGCAGTTCAAGGACGCCGGCCGGGTGTGCCTGATCCACGACACCGGCGACGGGCGCTGGGGAGCGACCGCGAGACTCACCCACTCCGGCGTGGGAATGCTGTCCGACGAGCAGTGCGAACGCCTGGCCCACCGGCTGGGCATCCTCTTGCTGTCGCTGGGGCACCGTGAGGTCGTGGACCGGATGAGCCTGCTCGTGCGCACGGTCCCCGACGACGGCACCGAGTACGAGGTGTGGCGCAGCGATCACGAGGTGCGCGACGCTCCGCCGCTGGCCCGTCAGGCCACCGACGAGCTTGACCTCACGATCGGCAACGTCTCGGTCCGGCACGAAGTGTTCGTCACCGTCTCCGGCCCCGAGGCCAAACTCCGCAAGCCCGCCGTGGCGGCGGGCGGCGGTGTCGCCGGTCGGGCGATGGCGCTCTACCGGGTGCTCGACGGACTCGAGGACCCACTCAAGGCGCTCGGTGCACGCTCAGTCGAATGGCTGGACGGCCCGGGGATGGCCGAAGCACTGCGCACCGGATTCAACCCGGCTGCGCGCGCGGTGCTCGCGACCGCCCACGAACGCGGCACCGGAGGCCGCGGGCTGGAGATGGCGGCCGCCGGACCCACCGCGGCACCTCCGCCGGCGGCGAGGTCCTACACCCACGACGGGTTCACCACCGTCTCCTACACCGCGCTGATGCCCGAGGCGGGCACCGTCTTCGGCTCACTCGGGCCCCTGCTGGCGGTGCGGACCGCGGGGGAGCGGCGCACCCTGGCCATCCACTACGAGGTGATGGACGCCCGCCGCGCGCAGCGTGCCGTCCGCGGCAACCGCTACCGCGCCAACGTGATGACCGACTGGAAACACAGCAAGGGGTTCAACACCACGGCGATGGACGAGCGTGAAGCCGGCGGCGCGCTGGCCCAGGAACGCGCCGTCGCCGCCGGCCACTCGGTCGTGCGGTTCACCGTCGCCGCCTCGGTCACCGTGCCCAGCACCTGGAACGTCGAAGACCACGCGGCGCGCCTGGAGAACGACGCCTCCGGCCGGTTCCGGCTGCTGCGGCTGGACCTCGCACAGGACTCGACGTTCGTCGTCGCGGTGCTCCCGGTGGGGATCGGGCTGCCCAGGCAACGAGGAGGGCTGCTGTGAGCAAGCGGAATACCCACGAGCGCAGCGCCGCGCAGCTACTTGGCGACTTCGGCACGCCCCTGGCCGCAAAGCCGCCGGAGCAACGGCGCCGCGACAAAGGCGACCGCGTCAACCGGGCGATCGCGCCGCGGCGCGGCCGTGCCCGACCAGGCGAAGGATGGTCGCCGGTCGAAGCGCCGATGGCGGTCTATCAGGCCGCCACGAGCGAGATCGGCGGGCTGTTCCCGCTGCTGGCGGCCAACGGCGTTCCCGCCGTCGGAGCACGCATGGGCTACGACACGCTCTCCGGCGGCGCGTTCTACGTCCACCCCATCGAGTGGGTGCTGCGAGGCCTGGCCACCAACCCGAACCTCGTCGTGTTCGGCGAGCCGGGACGGGGCAAGAGTTCCACCGTCGTCGCCTTCCTGCTGCGGATGATGTTGTTCGGCATGAAGACGTTGATCAGTGGTGACGTCAAGGGCGAGTACAGCCCCCTGCTGCGGGCACTGGGCATCACCCCGATCGCGCTGGGCCGCGGCAGCCCGGCCCGACTCAACGCACTGGACCTCGGACCCCTGCGAGGCCGCTGGGACGGATGGTCGGTGACGCGCCAGCGCGAGGAACTCACCGGCGTCCTGGGCAGGTGGACGAAGCTGCTCGTCGCCCTCGCCGAAGCCCAGGGCTACCAGCCTACGGTCACCGACGAAGCCGTGCTGTCCGCGATGCTACGCCGACTGGTCGGCGCCGACGACGGCTACACCGACCTGCGGCCGGTCACCATCCCCGACGTGCAGCGCGAACTCGCCCAGCCGGACCGCGGGCTGTGGGAAGCCACCAGGTTCGCCGACCGCCGCCAGTTCCTCGACACCCTGCGCCCGATCACCGACGCCCTCGGCAACCTCGTCATCGGCCCGCTCGCCGGACTGTTCGACCAGGAGACCAACTTCACGCTCGACTGGGACGCGCCAGTGCAGTCGATGGACCTGTCGTTGCTGCGCTCACGCGGCGATCAGGCCGTCGCCGTCGCCCTGACCTGCCTGGGCTCCTGGTCCTCGATGGTGACCGACCTCCAGGACGACGGCGAGATCCGCATCGTCGTCCGCGATGAGGTGTGGCGGCAGATGCGGCTCGGGCTACGCGCCGTCCAGGCAGTCGACTCCGACCTCCGACTTTCCCGAGCCGAGCGCAAGATCCAGATTCTGGTCATGCACAAACCCAGCGACCCGCTCTCGGTCGGCGCAGCCGGCTCACAGGAAGTGGCCATCGCCAAGGACCTCCTGGCGTTGTGCAGCACCAGAATCCTCTTCGGACAGTCCACCCGGGTGGCCGACGAACTGGCCGCGGACTTCGCCCTGTCCGAGCGAGAACAGGACGCTACCACCGGATGGGCCATGGAACGCACCGGTCGGGCGCTGTGGAAGATCGAGAACAACCCCGGCTACAAGGTCCAGACCGTCCTGTCCCGCACCGAGCGGCAGATCTTCGACACCAACGCGCAGCTGCGCGCCGATCCCGCACACCGAGGCCGTGGACGCGCCGCCCAACGATCGTCCTGACGAGCAGGAGGTGAAAGTGCAGTGGACATCGAGTTCTCTACAACAGTCGGTGATCAGCTTGCCGGATTAGGTGCCGTCGCGGGCTGGCGTGACGACATCGGCGTCTTCTACGCCACGGTCGAGGGACCGGACAGGCTGCTGGTCGACCTGCGGGCCTCGCTCGACGAGACCACGGACGCCGCGATCGTCCTCGAGGCTCTGCGGGCGTACGTCAACCCCGACGACATCGACGCGGTGGCCAGTGTTCTCGCCGGAAACCACGACGAACACTTCAACCCATCGCCCGCTCACAGCGACCCACCTCCGTCCGATTATGACGAACTGTTGGGGCTGCCGTCCGATGATGACCTGGGATCCCACGCCGGACTGGGCCTCTGACCATGGCCCCCTTCACTCCTCCTCTCTTGGCCGGCATCGGCGCTGCCGCCTACCTCCTGGTGGGGGTTCCGGCAATGCTGATCGGCACCACGGTGACCGCCGCCCACGCTGGTGCCATCGACTGCACGTCGTTCCAACACGCTGGCTACGGACCGGGCGGCGTCGCCCAACAGATCGGCGACGAGACGTACAGCGCCGAGCAGCTGGCCAACGCCCAGACCATTGTGACGGTCGCTGTGCAGCGCCGACTGCCCAAGCGTGCCGCCGTGCTGGCACTGGCGACCGCGTTGGTCGAGTCGAACCTGCGCAACGTCGTGTACGGCGACCGTGACAGCCTCGGTCTGTTCCAGCAACGCCCCAGCCAGGGATGGGGCACCCCTGAGCAGGTCGTCAACCCCGTCTACGCGGCCACCGCGTTCTACAACCGCCTGATCGCGCTGCCCGGCTGGCAGAGCATGCCTCCCGGCGTCGCCGAGCAGGCCGTGCAACGGTCCGCCTTCCCCGAACGGTACGGACCGCGCGAGCCCTCCGCCGCTGCACTGACCGAGCGGTACTGGCAAGGCCCGGACAACCCCGTGCCGCCGCAGGACGTCGTCGCCCAGCAGGTGCACGCCGCCGCCGGTTGCCCCGACAAGGGTCGCAGCGACCTGGACCTGGACCCGACGAAGTTGCCCGAGAACTTTACGCTGCCTGCCGATCCGAAGATCAGCGCCGCCGTCAGCTACGCGCTCGCGCAGCTGGGCAAGCCGTACGTGTGGGGCGCGGAAGGACCGGACGGCTACGACTGCTCCGGCCTGATGCAGGCCGCGTGGGCACATGCCGGGGTCGCGATCTCACGCACGACCTACAGCCAGGTTCACGACGGTGTCGCGGTCGGCTCGCTGTCCCAGGTCCAGGCCGGAGACCTCGTGTTCATTCCTGGTGCCGACGGCACACCGACCAACCCGGGCCACGTCGGGATGTACGTAGGCCACGGCTACATGGTCGACGCCTTCGACGAAGACCACGGCGTCATCCTCACGACCTTGGACTCCTGGACGCCCAAGGTCGTGGCCATCCGCCGGGTGACATCTGGAAGCTCGGCCCACGCCCCGGTCGGAGGTGACCCACAGCTATGAGAGGCGACCGCTCACCGACCCTCGACCGCGACCTCGCCATGATGGGGCTGCTCGTCGCCGTGCTCGGCACGCTCATGGCCTTCGCCGCCGCCCTGATGCTCGCGGTCGCGGCGACCACAGCCATCCTCGGCGGGCCTTGGGCGCTTCCCGACCTCGACACATGGCTGACCGGTGTACTCGAGATCCTCACCGACCCCGCGAAGCCAGGCACAGGTCTCGGGGAACCCTGGCAGAGCGCCCTGACCGGCCAGGCTGGCTGGTACTGGACCGTCACCGTCCTACTCATCCTGCTGACCACCGCCCTGGCGCTCGTGATCGTCCTTCCGGTGTGGCTGCGATTCGGCCCGTCTCAGCCAGGACACGCCAGCCGCGAGGACATCCGCGAAGAGCTGTCCCTGACCGCGGCACGGCGCACCGCGCAGTGGACACGGCCCGGCCTGACACGGGCACAGGCCATTCGGGCACCACTGGAGGACGTCGCGGCTCCGCTGCACCTGGGACCGCACCGGCAGCCGATGTGCACACCGCTGGAGAACCCCACCGGCACACTCGCCCCCACCCAATCCGGCAAAAGCCGCCGAGACCTCGTCCACAAGGCGATCGCCGCACCCGGCGCACTGCTGTGCTCGACGACAAAGCCGGATCTCCTCGAATTCAGCGCCCTGCTGCGCGCCGGACGCCACCAGGCCGGGCCGGTGAAGGTCGCGGACGCCACCGGGGTGGTGGCCTGGCCCGCGCAGGTGCAGTGGTGGCCGGTGCAAGGGTGCGAGGACACGTCCGTGGCGTTCCGGCGAGCGCACACCATGGTGGAAGCCGCCTCGGTCGAACTGGCCGACGTCGGAGGCAACGACAAGGTCTTCCGGGACAGGGCGAAAGTCGTGCTCCAGGCCTACTTCCTCGCCGCCGCCATCCACCACCGCGGTGTCGACGACCTTGTCCGGTGGGCGATGAGCAAACCGGTCGACCAGGAACCGGTCAAACTCCTCCACCAGGTCGGTTTCCCCGAACACGCCCGCAACCTCCGCGCGGAGATCGGCATGGTCGCCGAGACCTCCGACGCGGTGTGGATGAGCGTGCGCCGAGTCATCGAACCGTTCATGGACCCGCAGATCCGCAGGCTGTGCTCGCCCGCGCCGGGCACCGACTTCGACGCACGCGCCTTCATCGCCCAACACGGCTCGCTCTACCTGATCGCAGGCCAACACCAAGCCGCCCAGGCCGCACCCATCCTCACCGCCCTCGTCGAACACTGGCTGACCACAGCACAGGAGATGGCCCTGCACACCCCGCATCGGCGACTCGACCCACCGGCCACCGCGATCCTCGACGAACTGACCAACGCCACCCCCGTGCCGCAAATCCCCGACATCGTCTCCGACTCCGCCGGGCGCGGCGTCCTCATCCACTGGGGCGCCCAGTCGGTGGCCGCATTGGAGGACGCGTTCACCCCCAGACGCACCCGCCAACTGCTGGACAACACCACCACGCTCAGCGTCTGGGGCGGCATCAAGGACCGAGCCACCCTGGAGTGGATCTCACTGCTGACCGCACACCACGACCGCCGCCGCTACCAACACCACAACGACGGCTTTTTCGGCGCTGGCCGGACCTCCGTGAGCGTGGAAACCGTGCCCACCTACCGACCCGGCGACGTCCGACGGCTGCGCCGCGGTCGGGTCCTGGTGATCCACCGCCACCTCGACCCGATCCTCGCCCGCACCGTCGACGTGCGGCGGCGCAAGGACTGGCGACTCATCCGCGAGCACGTCCAGACCATCCGCGACGGACAGATCCCGATCGGCCCCGACGGATTCGCCCTCGCCCCGGCCGTCCAACCGCCTGCAGGAGGAAGCCCGCCGTGACCGAACAACCCACAGTCAGCCCGACCGGCGGCGACGGCCACCACACGCAGATCGCAGCACTCACCGAGATCGTGGGCGCGCTCGCCCGCACCCTGCGGCGAGTGGAAGCCAAGGTCAACCAACAGGCCGGCATGCCCGTCGACGATGACACAGCGGAACCGGCCGCCTGGGTCTGGTTCACCCCACCAGCCGCCGCCGAGGACGACCCCGCCAGCGACGAAGACCCCCAGGCCACCATCGACAACTTCGTAGCCTGGTACAACGTGACCTTCGTCGGTATCGACGGAGGACGGTCCCGACCCATCCCGCCGTGCTGGCGCCTGCACCCGGCGCTGTCGATGGAGATCGCGGCACTCGCCCACACGTGGCGCGCCGCCAACATCGGACCCCGCGCGAACGAACGCGACGCCCAATTCTGGCTCCACCAATGGAGACCAGGGTTCAGCGATCGACTCGTCCGCGACTGGGTCCACCCCGACTGCTTCGACGGCAGCCATCGCGACGAAGGACCGCCGCCCCGCGCAAACCGGTTCGAACTGGCAGACCACCACGCCCAACCACCAGGCCCGACAACCGGCCCATCGTTCGACCTCGAATGACGGCGTGCGCTGTGAAACGAAGGGATGACCATAGTGGGTGACACTCGCATTCGATTACAGCCTTTGAGCGAGCCATCCCACCCTGACAGGGAAGTCTACATAGGATGGGACAGCGCTCTACAGACGTACTTCGCGCAAGTCTTCGACGGCGTCGACGAGTACGGCGAAGACCGCCTGACGCTGGACATCGGCAACGACATCGGCCAGATCACCACGCCCGCCGATGTGATCGAAGCCCTACGTCCCTACGCGGAGATTCCCGACGGTCTGCCGGATCTGCTCGAACTCAGCCGGGCCGAGGACGAAACAATCATCGCCGATCTACGGCCCCAGGTACTGGACGCGGTGAGCCAAGAGTGGCGCGATCTGGTGCCGCCGGCGTCAACCCTCGACCACTTTCCCTTCGACGACGAGATGTTCGGCGACGACGAAGGGTTCCACTCGGGCATGGGCTACTGAGGGGGAGGAGGCTGTTTCGTGTATCCCACTCCCAAGGGAGACGCCAGCCCGATCCCGGCATCGAAGGTGGGACAGGTGCGGCTGGCCGACCGGGAGGTCGCCATCGCGGACGTAAGACGGCATCCCGGCCGGTACACGTCCCTGTTCGTGCGAGCCCGCAGTGAGGTCGGGCACGCCGTGTGCCTGTGCCGGACGGACAACGTGGTGCGTCTGGTGATCCGCTGCCGGTCGGGGAGATACCACCTGGCCAACTGGCCATTGGGTGGCCACGGGCACGCGCCCGACTGCCGCTGGTACCGCAGCCCGTCCTCCGTGTCGGGTCTCAGCGACTACGCCGGGGCCTTCAGCACCACCGACGAGGGCACGTCGATCCACCTCTCGACCCCGCTCACCGTCTGCGGAGCCTCCGCGCCCCGTGGTGAGAGATCTAAACACCAGGCAGGGACAGCCTCTCCGGTGACCGGCCGCCGTTCGGTCGGGCTGTTGGCGTTGCTGCACTTTCTGTGGGAGTCCGCACGGCTCAACGTGTGGCACCCCCAAGACCGGCAACGAACCTGGCGTACCTGCCAAGTGTTACTGGACGAGCAGGTCGGCGACTGCTGGGTCAACGGTATGCCGTTGAAAGACACGTTGTGGATCGTGCCGGCGTTTCAGCGTCACCACGCCGACCGCGTCAGTTCCGCCTGGCAGCGGTACCTCGCCCAGTTGACCGGCCCCGGCCGCGCCCGCCGTCGAGGCCTGGTCCTCGGCGAGGTCCGGGCCGTCGAGCCGACCGAGCACGGCGTGCGGATGCGGCTGGCCCATCAACGGGCGCGCTTGTACGCCTCCACACCGCTGATGCACCGCGTACGCCGGTCCTTTCCGAGCGTGTTCAGCGAACTGGCCGATCGAGACGGCAGACGCCAGGTGGTGCTGTGCCTGATCGAACGCAGCCGTCATGGCTACGCGGTGATCGCCGACCTGGCCGCGATGCTGACCACCGACTCGTACCTGCCCGCCGACTCCAGCCACGAGGCGGAGATGGCCACCGCACTGGTGGCCGCCGGTCGCGCGTTCGTCAAGCCGCTGCACTACAACGGCGGGTCCGTGTTCCCTGACTTCGTCCTGGTCGACAGCGACCCCGACACCTACCTCGAGGTCTGGGGTGTACGCGGCCGCAAACGCTACGAAGCCCGCAAGCGCACCAAGCAAGCGATCTACCGCGAGTCCGGACGCACGTTGCTCGAATGGGACGTGCGCGACCCGCTACCCGGCCTCTCCCGCTGATGCCTCGTGGCTGCACGGGAGCAATACCTGCGGGTGATAGCGCGGTTTTGGCTTCCAGAACCAAGGCTGCGTGGCGGTGCCAATAGTGGAGGGCGCGGCGGGGATGCGAGGTGGTCGAAGCCAGGGTTCATCGGCGTGAAGCTCGTGCCGCACTGGGTGCGCGGAATCTGCCCGACCTGGTCGTGAGGCCGCCCCGATCGGGGACTGAACCATGTTCACCCAACCGCTCGACTTCCTGACCGACGTGACCATCACCGTGCTCCTGCTGGTCGCGCTGGTCTTCACCTGCGCGTCGATGATCCCGCCGCGACTGCCGCACTGCCCGCGCTCATGGCCTCCGGGCCGGTGACCGGGCTGGCAGACCTGGACGAGGTGGTCCTCGGGCGGTTGTACGCGCAGAAGTGGGTGGACACGGCAGTGCGGCGGCGGCCGCGATGCCGGAGGTGACGCTGGTGCCGGCCGGTGATGGCCAGCAGCGGTGACGCCTCGAACGGCTCGCGGCGAGACCTGGGCGCCTGGGTGCGGTTCACCGTTCCGGGCGATGACCTGCGCGGTCAGCGGCAAGCGGTCGCTGCGGTCTGCCGGGGCTCGGGCCGTCGGCGTGGGACTGGCTCAGCGCGGCGGTCATGCCTCTGTCACGGTCAACCCTTGATCTCGATCTTCTTCGGTTGGGCCGCCTCCGCCTTCGGAATGCGCAGCGTGAGCACGCCGTCGTCCAGGCGCGCGTCGATGTCGTCCGCCCGGATGTCCGACGGCAGGTTCGTCCGGTACTGGAACGACCCGGTTCGGCGCGTCCGCCTGCGGAACATGCCTTCGCGCTCGGTTTCCTTCAGCTCTCCGGTCACCACCAGGTCGTTGCCGACGAGTTGGATGGAGAGGTCGTCGCGCTTTCGAAGGTCGACTCGTGTCGTTGTCGCACACCTCGCAACGTGCCGTCGCCGATCCCTCCTCGTCTTGGGCGTTCACGCTTGGTTGCCCGCACGGCCTGTGCCGTGACGTCCCGTATCCGATCCGGCAGCGGGAACACGGCGCTGAAAACGTGCGCGGGTCGGCCCTGCCGGGTAACCCCGGAAGACCTCGACATGGAGGGTGAATCCCCATGAAGACGATCAACCTGCGACCAGGGCGGAGGGGGCGTCGCGCCGGCCCGTCGTTCATGCCGGCGGCGGTTGCTCCGGCACCGCCCGGTCCCGCCGTGCCCGATCCTCCTCGTCCCGACCGGCCGACGCCCGCCGAGCCCGATCCGGTGCCACCCGACCCGCTTCCCGAGCCGACGCCGCCGCACGAGTAGAGGCGATGCTGCCTTGTCGATCGAGTGGTCGATGTCGTGTCCACCGCTGTGCGCAGCAGACCGTCCCATCGGGCCGCCCGGCGAACGGTTGCCCCCATCCCTCAGGGGTACCCGCGAGCGAGTCGAGCGAGAGGTGATGATCTCCATGTACACCCCGATCGATCGTGAACTCCTGCGCACACGCGGTCTGCCGATCGGGACGCGGCGCGGGTGGCCGGGCAGGCGGACCGCTGCCGCGTTGGCCGCGGCAGCGGTCGCAGGCGCGGCGGCGGGGGCGCTGTGCGACCCATACCGGGGGCGGTTCCGGCGTGCGCTGGTGCGGGACAAGGCCCTGCGTGCCGGCCGCAAGGTTCGTGCCGGAGCTGCGGGCCTAGCGTGCGATGCGGGCAACCGCGGTCGCGGGGTCGTCGCCGAGGCCCGCTACCGGCTCAAGGGTCGCCGCGTCGACGATCCCCAGGTGCTGCATGACCGGGTCCGGTCGGAGCTGGGACGCCACGTGACCCATCCGCACGCGGTGGACGTCCACGTCGAGGACCGTGCGGTCACGCTGACCGGAGTGGTGTTGGAACGCGAGGCGGCACGCACCCTTCGCGCGCTGCGGCGCGTGCCCGGCGTCGACCGGGTGGACGCCCGCTGGACCGTCCACCGGCAGTCCACCGGGGTGTCGGCGCTCCAGGGCGACGGTCACCCGCGAGAGCCCGTTCCCGAGCTGTTGCAGGAGAACTGGTCGCAGACGGCCAGGTTCCTGGTCGCAACGGCCGCCGCGGCGGGGTGGATACTAGCCGGTCGGACGCCCCGGCCGGTGGCGTGGCCACTGCGTGTGACGAGCGCGGTACTGGCGGTGCGCGCCGCGGTGAACCTGTCGCTGCGGCGACTCACGGGGATCGGAGCCGGCCGCCGCGCGATCGACGTGGAGGACGCCATCACCGTGTCCGCACGTCCCGAGGAAGTGTTGGCGAAGGTCAGCGACTACAGCCTGTTCCAGCAGGTCATGCCGGACGTGCGGCGGATCTCCCGATCCGAGGGCCGACGGTCCCACTGGACGATCAGGGGACCGGCCGGCGTGCCGGTCGGGTTCGACGCCGAGGAGACCCGGAGCGACGGCACGGAGATCGTTTGGCGCAGCTGTGACGGCCAGCTCCTGGCTCATGAGGGCACGCTGCGGGTCGACCCCGTCGGCGATGACCGCACCCGCCTGCAGGTCCGGCTGAGCTACAACCCCGTCGCCGGTGCTGTCGGACATGCCGTGGCCGCGATGTTCCGCGCCGACCCCAAGCACAAACTGCGCACCGACCTCCAGCGGGCGAAGTCGTACCTGGAGACCGGCGTGCTGCCCCACGACGCTCCCGCGCGCCGGGAAAGCCGTCGCCCAGTAGCACCTCGGACCACCCCGAGGTGAGGTCACCTGCGGGCACGAACGCGGGCACGCTCGAACCGCGCGTCACGTCCTCGCGGTGGCGGTGTCGGCCGTGTCGAGGAGGTAGTGGGCGGCTCGGGCGATGGCGTCGCCGTCGATTCCGGCGGCGTGCACCAGTTCGGCGGGTGTGCCGGAGACGGGCATGTCGGTGACGGCGAGCTTGTGGACCGGTGGTCGTCGGGGGTGGGTGGCGAGCGCGGCGAGGACGGCGTCGCCGAGGCCGCCTTCGGGCCAGTGGTCCTCCACGGTGACGATGCCCCGGGTCATCAGCGCGGCGGTGTGGAGTGCCGGGTGGTCGATCGGCTTGATCGAGTAGCAGTCGAGCACCCGTGCGTTGATGCGTTCGCCGCGGAGCAGGTCGGCGGCCTTGACCGCTTCGTCGACGGTGCTGCCGCAGGCCACGATGGTGATGTCGTCGTGTTCGCTCGCGTGGACGAGGCGGCTGCCGCCGATGTGCACGTCCTCGTAGGCAGGGGTGCGGACGGTGGTCTTGCCGCGCAGGGTGCGCAGGTAGGAGATCCCGGGCTGGGTGGCCATCGCGGCGACGAGGCGGGCGGTCTGGTTGGCGTCGGAGGGGTGCAGGACGGTGCTGCCGTGCACGGCGCGGAACATCGCGATGTCCTCCAGGGCCATCTGCGACGGGCCGTCCTCGCCGATGGACACCCCGGCGTGGCTGCCGCACAGCCGCAGGTTCGCGCGGGACACGGCGGCCATGCGGACGAAGTCGTAGGCGCGGGACAGGAAAGCGCCGAAGGTGGACGCGTAGGGTGTCCAGCCGCGCGCCTGCATACCCACGGCGGCGGCGATCATCTGCTGCTCGGCGATGAACATCTCGAAGTAGCGCTCCGGGTGCGCCTTGGCGAACAGTTCGCTGTAGGTGGAGTTGGAGACCTCACCGTCCAGCGCCACGACGTTGCCGCGCATGCCCCCGAGCGCGGCGAGCGCCTGTCCGTAGGCCAACCGGGTGGCGACCTGTGCGCCGACCTCCCACGTGGGCAGGATGACGCCGGTGGTGGGGAAGCGGTGTGGTTCCGACTCGCGGTCGGGGGTGCGCACGGACACGGTCAAACTGCGTTCGCCGCCGAGTTCGGCGATGGCCTGCTCGGGGTGCCGCAGTGGTTTGCCGTGCTTGTCGGGCTGGTCCTCGACGTCGGCGACCCCGCGTCCCTTCAGCGTGCGGGCGAACAGCGCGGTGGGCGCTCCGGTGGTGCCCGTCGCGGTGGTCAGGGCGTCCTCGATGGCGTCGAGGCGGTGGCCGTCCAGGGTGACGGCGTGCCAGCCGAACGCGCGGGCGCGGGCGGCGTGGGTCTCCACGTCCCAGCCGAGCATGGTCTCGCGGGTCTGGCCCAGCCGGTTGACGTCGACGATGAGCGTGAGGTTGTCCAGCCCGGCCCACCCGGCGTGCTGGAACGCCTCCCAGATCGAGCCCTCGGCCAGTTCGGAGTCACCGCACAGCACCCACACGCGGTAGGGCAGCCGGTCCAGCCGCTTGCCCGCCAGCGCCAGGCCGACGCCCACGGGCAGCCCTTGGCCGAGCGACCCGGTGGCCACGTCCGTCGGCGGGATGCGCGGGGTGGGGTGGCCCTCCAGCCTGCTGCCGAACGTCCGGAAGCCGAGCAGTTCCTCGTCGGTGATCGCGCCGGCGGCCTTGAGCATCGCGTAGTACAGCGGTGAGGCGTGCCCCTTGGAGAAGACCAGGTGGTCGTTGCGGGGTCGTCGGGGTGCCGGAAGTCCAGCCTGAGGTGACCGTCGAGCAGCACGGCCATCAGGTCGGCCGCCGACATCGACGAGGTTGGGTGCCCGGACCCGGCCGCGGCGCTCGCCCGCACCGAGTCCACCCGCAGTTGCTGGGCCAGTTCGCGGCGGAAGTCGTCGTCCGGCATGGGCGGGGTCAGCTCCTGACGAGGTGTGCGCGTTTCTCGGCGATGCCGTCGAACAGCTGCCGGTAGGAGTCGGCGAACTTGGCCACGCCCTCGCGTTCCAGCACGGCGGTGACGTCGTCGTAGTCCACGCCGGCCTCGGCGAACCGGTCCATCGTGCGGCGGGCGTCGTCGACGTCGCGGCGCAGCGTGTCGGCGACCTGCCCGTGGTCGAGGAACGCCCGCACCGTCTTGAGGGGCATCGTGGTGACGGTGCCGGGTCCGATCAGTTCCTCGACGTAGCGCACGTCGCGGTAGGCCGGGTTCTTGGTGGACGTTGACGCCCACAGGCACCGCTGCGGGGACGCGCCCGCCGCCGCCAGTTCCTCCCAGTCCGGGCCGGTGAACAGCTCCTGATAGGTCAGGTAGGCGAGCTTGGCGTTGGCGATCGCGAGCGTGCCCTTGAGGTCGTCGTGGCCGCCGATCTCGTCCAGGCGCCGATCGGCCTCGGTGTCGACCCGGGAGACGAAGAACGACGCCACCGACGTCACCGTGTGCAGGTCGCCGCCCTGGTCGTGCAGCCTGCGCAGGCCGCGCACGTACGCCTCGGCGGCGACCCGGTGACGCCTCAGGGAGAACAACAGCGTCACGTTGACCGGGATGCCGCTCGCGACGACCTCCTCGATCGCAGGGGGACCGGCTTCGGTGCCGGGGATCTTCACCAGCAGGTTCATCCGGTCGACCAGCCCGTGCAGCCGGCGGGCCTCCTCGACAGTGGCCCTGGTGTCGTCGGGGAAGCGCGGGTCGACCTCCAGCGAGACCCACCCGTCACGGTGCGGCCCGCCGCGGGCGAACACGTCGGACAGCAGGTCGCACGCCGCCCGGATGTCGTCGCGGGCCAGGACCAGGAACGCCTCCTTGGGGTCGGGTTCCGCGTCGAGCACGTCGCGCAACTGGTCGTCGTAGGCGTCACCCTCGGCGATCGCGCCCTGGAAGATGGTCGGGTTCGACGTCACCCCCACGACGCCGTCGCGGACCAGTTCCCCCAGGTCACCGGTCTGCACGAGGCTGCGGGAGAGGTGGTCGAGCCACGGGCTCTGGCCCCGCTCGGCCAGGCCGTGCAGCGTGGTGGGCACGGGTGTTCCCTCCGGTCGGATCTGGCGGTCGGCTGGTCAGCTGTCCGGACGTCCGCCGCCCGCGTCGGGCAGTGGCAAACCTCCCGCCATCGCCCGTCGAACCCGAGGGGTACCCGCCAACCCAGCGCCCACACGCGCCTCAACCGGGCCGGCCGCCGGACCCGATCTCCACCACCGCGTGGTCGGTGCGTTCGGCTAGCTCAACCATAAACAGGAGTACCTGAGATGAGCATCTATCAAACAAAAGATGAGGAACCACGCGATGAGACACAAGCTCTTGTAGTCGGCAGCGCCTCAACCCCCGCAGGTGGCTTCCGCAAGCTACACCTTCAGATGTACGAAACTGGCATGCCGCAACCTGGCTTCAGCTTGTCAGTCGTGCCACATCCTCGAGAGCTGGTCTCATGGAGCGTCGCACGGATCGACAGCGACGACCACTATGAGCGCACTATGAGCTTGTAGCAAGCATACAGAACTTCAGTGACCAAGATGTCCAGGTACAGGTATTGGAGCGGTAGTCCTTCGAGCACCTCACGGCCCCACGGGTACTGCGCACTATGGCGGTCGAATGCCTCGTTCAACTCGCTATCCGTCACGTCGGCGTCAACCAATATTGACGAAGCGTGAGCAACACCAGCAACGCCGAAGAGTGCAAACACGGCATGGGTGAGAGCGGCATAGCGGTCGTTCGGCAAGTCCGAGGGGAGCTTGAGTCGAAGCTCACGATAGCCCATGTAGATAGCATCGGGATGCGCTGCGTGTACTCAATGCCCCAATCGCGCAATCTACAGGCGCCTATTGCTCAAACCTTGCTCAACGACGCTCAAATCCACGCAGTGAACGCAACAGGCTTTGGATTGCGCGGCCATCATCGCCCTAGGATCCGGTAGGTCGGCAGCCTGCTCGCTAGCCACGCCTGGTCAAACGCAACCCCGGTCTCATGCTCGGCCACAGCCAGCGACGTCGCCCGAAGCTTGCCGACCTCGAAGGGCATGCTCGCCGCCCAGGTCGGTACAAGGTCACCGGGATCATCAGCGTCGATGCGCATCGGGTCGAACGAGGCGGTGATCGTGCCGTCCTCGGCCGCGGTGATGCGGAACAAGCCGTTCACGTTCCAGTGCACGCTGAAGAAGCTGGCACCACCCGCGGAGGCGTGACAGGCGACCTGGGGGATGGTGCCGCTCCAGCTGTTGTTCTCCAGAGCGATGACGTGCCCCTGGTGCTCGAACACCTGCATGTAGAAGTAGCCGGGGTCGTCGAGGGCTGAGTCCTCGGCCTCGACGGTGGTCATGAGCTGGCTCTCGGCTGGCTCACCGCCGTAGGCGCGCACCACCTCCTCCACGGTGGAGCGCTGGACGACGGCGAAGGTGAGCACGACGTCCTGGTGCTCGATCCAGTCGTACGGGGCAATCAGCTGGTGCATGACTGGTCCTCGGCTGTGTCGCTCCCGGCATAGGCGCTGGTAGCGATCTTGTCGGGGTTGGTGATGACGACGATGAAGGCATCGCCCTGCTGGATGTTGGCACGACGGTACTCCTGGCGCAGGGTGCCACCCTGGCAGTTCTGCTCCCGCAGGGGGACTTCCTCGGTACGGACGTTCGCCCACTGACCGCCCTCGACAGTCGAGGCGAAGGCGTACTCGTCACAGCTGCCATCGGCGAAGGTCTTGGTGAAGACGCCCGTGCCGCAGACGGTGTTGCGCTTGGTCTGGTCGCTGCCGGGTGCGTCCTTGTGCAAGATGGCCGGTTTGCCCTCCGCCCACGCGAGCTGGATGTTGCGCGTGATGTAGGGCATCTTCTCGGCGCTGAGCTGGACAACCTTGAGGTCGTCACACTGCCGCTCCTTCAGGAGCTGCTCCGCGGTGCACTTGTCGGTACGGGGCTTGATGGCGGGCGCTACCTCGTAGCTCTCGGCCGGTGCGCTGCCCAGATCGGTGACGGCGTCCTGCACTTGGTCGAGGAGCTGCGGGCCGAAGAGGATGACGACGGCGCCAACGAGCAAGATGGGTAAGAGGCCGGTGGAGCGGGTCTTGGCCACGATGGACGGCACTCCCTCATGCGGGTACAAAGGCGTGATCAGCGTGGCGGGGCGGTTCGACAACGGGACAGCGGGTCCGGGATGAATCACCCGAACGGTTCGGCTTCTAGGACAGCCTGTCCTACCGCTTCGTCACTCATTCGCCAACATGTCCCACCTGCGTATTCTGGGCGGTGATCCGGCTTGACCCTGGCAGGGAGGTGCCCAGCCATGAGCGACGATCTGACCCTCGGCGACCGCATCAAGCGTGCCCGTAGGCGCCGCCGGCTCACCCAGGAGCAGCTCGCCGAGAAGGCCGAGGTCAGCGTCGATCTCATCCGCAAGCTGGAGCAAGGCGTCCGCCACACCGCCAGCATGAGTTCGCTGACGCGCATCGCCCGCGCCGTGGACAAGGACGTGCCGCAGCTGCTAGGCCAGACGAGCACCATCGCACCGAAGGTGGACGAAGAAGCCGTCGGCATCCTGGCCATCCGCGACGAGCTGACGTCGCTGTCGTACTTCCCGGGCCTCGCCGACGAAGAGGTGTTCAACGACGAACCAGTGACCGTGGACGGGCTGCGCATGGCCTTGGCCCACGCCGAGTCCATCCGCCAGCACGGGTCGTTCGCCCAGCTCGGCGTCATGCTACCGGGGCTCATGGCCGAGGCCCGTGCCGCGGTGCGTGAGCTGAGCGGCGACGACCAGGTGGCCGCGTTCGGTCTGTTGTCCGAAGTCATCCAGATCGCCTCGACCATGCTGACGGCGCTGGGGAAGCCGGACATCGGCTACATCGGGCTCATCCGCGCCCAGGAAGCGGCCGAGAAGTCCGGCAACGAACTGCTTCAGGCAATGAACGTCTCCGCCTTGTCATGGGTGTTCTTCAAGCAGGGGCGCTTGGACGACGCCGAGACAGCGGCGCTCCGCAAGGCTGAACGGATGGAGCCGGACTTCGTGCGCGGCTCGGCGGAGAGCCTGGCGGTGTGGGGCATCCTCATGCTCCGGGCTGCCAGCGCGGCGGTACGGAACAAGCAGGTCGACCGCTCCGAGGAGCACATGAGCTTGGCTCGCGCAGCAGCAGCGAGGGTCGGCAAGGACTACAACATCTACGCCACGCCGTTCGGGCCGACAAACGCAGGCATCGCAGCGGTTAACGCGGCCGTCGAGAGCGAGCGCTTCGACTATGCCCTCGAACTGGTCAAGTCGGTGCCGACGAACGGCTGGGTGTCACCAACCTGGAAGGCCCGGCATCTGCTCGATGTGGCGATCGCGCACAGCGAACTCGACCAAGACGACGCAGCCACCGAGCAACTGCTTGCGGCGGAGCAGATCGCACCGGAGTGGATGCGCTACCACACCCTGAGCCGCCAGATAGTGCAGGAGTTGGCCGAGCGGGCACGGCGGAAGCAGACGCCGCTGCTACAACTGGCTGACCGGCTGAACATCGACGTGTAGACGGCAGGGCGCGCCGCAGCGGTCCGCTTGGAGCCGTATCGGCAGCTGAATGGCAGCTACACGCGGATGTGTTGTCAAAGACCACCCTGATGGCCTACGGACGAATCCGCTTTCTGCCTACCCCCGCACACATGCTCCCCAAGGTTCTCATCAAAGAAGCTCCCGCGCGGGCACGCGCGGGAGACGACCTCACGTGTACGCGACCTAGTGGCGCGTCTCGGAAGGTTGACCCGATAACCGGTCCTGTGAGCTGATCGGCCAATCTGGTTCCGCATGTCGAGTGCGGGAGGTGGTTGTGGCTCGTCGACCGAGCGTGTTCGTGAGGCCCTTGTCGATGGAGGAGGGCCGGAAGCTGCAGCGGGTCACCAGGACCGCGAAGGATCCGGTGCGGTTGCG